>NZ_JAVXZY010000001.1:0-1240606 GCF_032337115.1 Roseateles aquae | reverse complement strand
CCACAGTGAGACCTGCAAGTTCAAAACCCCCGACTTCGTACGAAGCGGGGGTTTTTGCATTTGGGTTCACCGCGGAGAGCTGTGCCGAATGAGACCGATACAGCGCAACACTCGACTAGGCAGTGATTCGGATCACTTCACCTTCGGCCTTCAATTGCCCGCCAGCCATAAGTTGGTCAAACACCTGCTCGCTCCGGCTGCTTGGATCTTCGTCCGGCTGGTTCTAGCTTGGGCAAAGCCGGCGCATGCGTTCCAGCAATGCGCGTGGTTTCGTAAGCTCCCCTGTCAAGCAGACAGCTGATTCCTAGAGTCTGCGGCGGTTGTGTTGATCAGTCGGGGCATGAACTGCTTGGGCGGCACGCCGCCCAGCGAGTCATGCGGTCGGTACTCGTTGTATTGGGTCAGCCAGTCGTCGGCGATGGCCTGCACCTGCTCGATGGAATTGAACAGGTAGGCATCGAGCACCTCGGTGCGGAACGTCCGGTTGAATCGTTCGATATAGGCGTTCTGGTTGGGCTCGCCGGGTTCGATGTAGTTCAGCGCGATACCCCGGCGCTGAGCCCATTCGACGAAGTCATGGCTGGTCATCTCAGGCCCGTTGTCCATGCGGATCGACAGCGGCGGGCCGTAC
Organism: Roseateles aquae; assembly: GCF_032337115.1. Taxonomy (NCBI): domain Bacteria; kingdom Pseudomonadati; phylum Pseudomonadota; class Betaproteobacteria; order Burkholderiales; family Sphaerotilaceae; genus Roseateles; species Roseateles aquae. The sequence goes on along the minus strand of NZ_JAVXZY010000001.1, from coordinate 1,239,975 downwards.
CAATCCACCAGGCGGTCCATTGTTCGAATCAGCATCGAGGCCGGCAGCGATTGGGCCACCTGGATGGCCAGCGCCTCGCGGTTAGCCTCGTCGATGACGTTGAGGGTTCGGAATCGACGGCCGTCGTAGAGAACGTCATGCATGAAATCCAGCGCCCAGCCTTGATTGACGAACGACCCCGCAGCCAACGGCACCGGCTCGCGCTTGGGGATTCGGCGCTTGGTGCGGCGAGGGATATTCAGCCCCAGCTCGCAATACACCCGCCAGACCCGTTTGTGATTCCACGGCCGGCCATCCAGGCGCAGCCGGTCGAAGCACTTCCAAAAGCCCCAACGGCCATTGCGCTCGACCACACCGTTGAGCGCGTCGATGACCTCGGCATCCTTCTCCTGCGGCAGCGCCGGAACCTTGTAGACGCCGCCCGCGACAAGCCTGCAGCCCCGCAGGCTCGCGTGATCGGCAAGCGGTGCGGTCACCATGACCTCGACCACCTGCCGCTTCGCGGACGGCGTCAGAATTTTTTTGTCAGCACGTCCTTGATGGCCGCGTTCTCCAGCGCCAGGTCGGCATACATGCGCTTGAGCCGTGCGTTCTCCGCCTCCAGCTCACGCATGCGCGTCAGGTCCGAAACCGTCGCGCCCGCGTACTTGCTCTTCCAAGCGTAGTACGTCGGCGAGCTGATGCCGTGCTTGCGGCAGACCTCCGCCACCGGCACGCCGGCTTCGCCTTCCTTGAGGATCGCCACGATCTGGCTCTCCGTGAACTTGCTCTTCCTCATCGGCCTCTTCCTTCCGGGGTTGGGCCGCATTCTCTGATCTCAGCTGTCTACTTGGTGGGGGAGCTTACGGTTTGAGTCGTCGATGAAGGCATGAAGTCTATTGGCGACAGCAAGCGCCTCATCTGTGGCTGCATCAGGCAAAAGAAGGCTGTAAAGCAGCAGCAGTTTTGACGACGCCGCAGACAGCGTTCGGGCATGCTAGGCGACTATCTAGTTCGCTTGACTGGTGTCACGTGGCTGCACTCGCGCCGTAGTGGGCATCATGTTGATGTGATCAGTGCAACAGGCAAGGACACCCATGGACAAGAAAGTGCTGCTCGACCTGCAGGAAGCCATCGGCATGCTGCAACTGCGTGCCCTAGTGCATGAGCAGGTTCTGGCGCACGTGGTGCGCTCGGTTGGCAGTGCGTCGGCAGTAGCCACTTACTTGAAGGATCAGCGCCTGCAGATGACTGGCGATGGAACTTCGAGTGAGCCTTGGGATACCTTGATCGATCTGCTGGAGAAACCGCCAAAGGGCGGTGTCGAATAATCGGAGCGTGGCATACGTTTCGCGACCGTCCGGCCGAAGGCGTATTGCAGCGTCGCCGGTGCTGGGCTGTCCACTCCTGTGGCGCAGCGATTGATGGGATGGCCGGCTACGTAACCGGACTTGCCAATGAAAAAGGGATCTGGCTTTCACCAGATCCCTTCTTGTTTTGGTGCCGGAGAAGAGAGTCGAACTCCCGACCTTCGCATTACGAATGCGCTGCTCTACCAACTGAGCTACACCGGCGTGTAAGCCCGCTATTCTAGCAGGATTTATTTGCCGCTTTCAAGATGGTAAGCAGTAATTCGTTCAACTTCGTTCTTTGAGCCCAGCACAACAGAAACGCGTTCATGCAGCTTGCTGGGTTGCAGATCCAGGATGCGTTGGCGTGCATTGGTGGCTGCGCCGCCGGCCTGCTCGACGAGGAAAGCCATCGGGTTGGCCTCGTACATCAGGCGCAGCTTGCCGGCCTTGTTGGGTTCACGCTTGTCCCAGGGGTACATGAACACACCGCCACGGGTCAGGATGCGATGGACGTCGGCGACCATGGAGGCGATCCAGCGCATATTGAAGTCCTTGCCACGCGCGCCCTCGGCGCCAGCCAGGCATTCGTCGATATAGCGCTTCACCGGCTCGTCCCAGTGGCGCATATTCGACATATTGATGGCGAACTCCTTGGTGTCCTCGGGGATCTTCACGCCTTCCTGGGTCAGCACGAAAGAGCCTTGCTCGCGATCCAACGTGAACATCGCGACGCCGTCGCCAACGGTCAGCACCAGTGTGGTCTGCGGGCCGTAGACGCAATAGCCTGCCGCGGCCTGTTGCTTGCCGGGTTGAAGGAAATCATCCTCGCTGACGCCCTTGCTGCCTTCGACCTTCTTGAGCACCGAGAAGATCGTGCCGATCGAGACATTGACGTCGATGTTCGACGAGCCATCGAGCGGGTCGAACATCAGCAGGTATTCGCCTTGGGGGAAGCGGTTGGGCACCAGGTAGATGCCTTCCATTTCTTCGGAGGCCATGGCGGCCAGGTGGCCGCCCCATTCATTGGCCTCGATCAGCACCTCGTTGGCAATGATGTCCAGTTTCTTCTGGACTTCGCCCTGCACGTTCTCGCTGCCGGCCGTGCCGAGCACATCACCAAGCGCACCCTTGTTGACGCTGATGGCAATGCGCTTGCAGGCGCGCGCGACGACCTCGATCAGCAGGCGCAACTCCTGCGGAATATGGCCATGCTGGCGCTGCTGTTCGATCAGGTATTGGGTCAGGCTGATGCGGCGGCTCATGCTTGCTCTCCCGAGGCCAGGGCACGTTCAATGATCTCGCGGACGTCGCTGGACAGGTCCGCCTTGGCGGCGACGCGAGCCACGGCTTCGCGTGCGGCGCTGCGATAGGGTTCGGCCAGCACGCTCCAGCGGTCCATCACGCGGGCCAGGCGCCCAGCGATCTGCGGATTGATGGCGTCCAGCGCCAGCACCTGTTCGGCCCAGAACACATAACCGGCAGCATCAGTGCGGTGGAATGCGGCGGGGTTGAACATGCAGAGCGAGAAGATCAGGCTGCGCGCACGGTTCGGATTCTTCAGCGTGAAGTCCGGGTGCTGCATCAGCTGCTTGACACGGGCAAAGCTCTTGCCATCGCGCTCGGGCGTGCGGCCCTGCAGTGCGAACCACTTGTCGATCACCAGGGCTTCACCCTTGAACAGAGCATGGAAGCGAGCCAGCGCCGGCTCGGCCAGCTCGGCATGGGCGTTGACCAGGGCCGACAGCGCGCCGAGCCGGTCCGTCATATTGCTGGCATCCTTGAAGCGCTGATAGGCGCGGCCGGGCCAGACGCTGTCGCCACTGCGTGTCGCATCCAGCACCAGCATGGACAGGGCCAGATTGGCCAGTGCCCGCTTGCCCGACTGCTCGGGCGTGGGGGCGTAGCCGGCGCTGATCTGGCAGGCTTCGAAGGCCGCTTGCCAATCGTCGCGAAGTGCGGCGGCCAATTGGGCCTGTGCTGCCTCGACAGCTGCATGGATGGCTTGCGGGTCGACGACATCCAGCTGCTCGGCGATATAGGCCTCACCGGGCAGGGTCAGGGCCAGTTCCTTGAAGGCCGGATCGAGCTCGGTGTGGCGCAACACGGCGCGCATCGCTTCGATGAAGGCATCGTCAAGCTGCAGGGCGCTGCCGCTGCGCACGGCGGCGAGGATGCGGTTCAGCGCCAGGCGCTGGCTGGCTTCCCAGCGGTTGAAGGCGTCGCTGTCGTGCTGCAGCAGGGTCAGCAGCTCAGCATCGCTGAGGCCATCGTCCAGCACCACTGGTGCCGAGAAGCCGCGCAGCAGCGAGGGTACGGGCTGGCTGACCACGTTGACGAAGACGAAGCTCTGCTCGGCCTGATCCAGAACCAGCACGCGCTCGGTGCCGCTGGCAGTGGCTTCGCCTTGCAACTGCAGAGGTAAGGCCTGACCCTCCGCGCCGATCAAACCCAGCGCAACCGGAATCACCTGGGGCAGCTTGTGATCCTGGCCGGGCGTGGCCGGCGTGGTCTGCTTCAGCGTCAGTGTGTAGCTCTGGCTGGCGGCGTCATAGCTGCCACGCGCCTGCACGCGGGGGGTGCCGGCCTGCGAGTACCAGCGCTTGAAGCTGTCCAGGCGGGTGCTCAGTTCGGAGCCCGGGTTGGCATCGGCGATGGCCTGGGCGAAGTCGTCGCAGGTCACAGCCTGACCGTCGTGGCGCTCGAAGTAGAGGCTGATGCCCTTCTCGAAGCCGGCGCGGCCGACCAGGGTCTGGTACATGCGGACCACTTCCGAGCCCTTGTCATAGACGGTGGCGGTGTAGAAGTTGTTGATTTCCACGTAGGAGTCAGGCCGCACCGGATGGGCCATGGCGCCGGAGTCCTCGGGGAATTGAGCGGCGCGCAGCTGGCGCACATCCTGGATGCGGCAGACCGCGCGGGCGCTCGGCGTGGCGGCCATGTCCATGCTGAATTCCTGATCGCGGAACACGGTCAGGCCTTCCTTCAGCGACAGCTGGAACCAGTCGCGGCAGGTGACGCGGTTGCCGGTCCAGTTGTGGAAGTACTCGTGCGCCACGATGGATTCGATGCGCGAGAAGTCGGCGTCGGTCGCGGTGGCCGGCGAGGCCAGCAAGGCGCTGGTGTTGAAGATGTTCAGGCCCTTGTTCTCCATCGCGCCCATATTGAAGTCGGACACGCCGACGACCATGAAGCGTTCCAGATCCAGCGGCAGCTTGAAGCGCGCTTCGTCCCAGACGATGGAGGCGATCAGCGAGTTCATCGCATGCTCGGTCTTCTCCAGATCGCCACGGCGCACGAAGACCTGCAGCAGGTGATCCTTGCCGGCGCGGGTGCGGATGCGCTGTTCGCGTGCGACCAGATCGCCGGCCACCAAGGCAAACAGGTAGGAGGGCTTGGGGAAGGGGTCGTGCCACTTGGCAAAGTGGCGGCCGTTCTCCAGCTCGCCAGATTCCAGCAGATTGCCGTTGGACAGCAGCACCGGGTACTTGGCCTTGTCGGCGCGCAGCAGCACCGTGTAGACGGCCATCACATCGGGGCGATCGAGGAAGTAGGTGATGCGGCGGAAGCCCTCGGCCTCGCACTGGGTGAAGAAGCTGCCGCCCGAGGTGTAGAGGCCCGACAGCGTGGTGTTCTTCTCGGGGGCGCAGGTGTTGCGGATCTCGAGCTGGAAGTCGGCGTCAGGCGCGCCTTCGATGATCAGCTCATGGCCTTCCTGGCGGAAGGACACGCTTTCACCGTTGATCAGCACGCGCAACAGATTCAGCTCTTCGCCATGCAGGCGCAGCGGGCCATGGGCGACGGCGCTATTGCGCTCGATCTGCATCTTGCTGGTCACCAGCGTCTTGGCCGGGTCCAGGTCGAAGCTCAGGTCAACGGTACGAATCCAAAAGGCCGGAGCCAGATAGTCTTCGCGGCGGATCAGGGTGGCAGAGCCTTCACGCATCATGGCGGTCTTCCTTAGGTGTGTCGTTCAATGCCTCGGTGTGGTTCGAGGCGAGTGGTCAATCAGCACAGGCAGCGGATGTATTCCCCCAGCGGATCCCGCTGATCCGGCTCCGCCGGTCAGCCGGGATCGCCCCCTCGAGGGGGCCGGCGCAGTCGGTAGGGGGGGGGATCACACGCCTTGCTTGAGGCTCTCGGTGATGAACTGATCCAGATCACCGTCCAGCACCTTCTGCGTGGCCGAGGTCTCGTAGTTGGTGCGCAAGTCCTTGATGCGGCTCTGGTCCAGCACATAGCTGCGAATCTGGTGACCCCAGCCGACATCGGTCTTGGTGTCTTCCAGCTTCTGCTGCTCTTCCTGGCGCTTGCGCATCTCGTGGTCGTACAGGCGCGAACGCAGGCGCTTCCAAGCGACGTCGCGGTTGCTGTGCTGGCTGCGGCCATCCTGGCACTGCACGACGATGCCGGTCGGGATGTGGGTCAGCCGCACCGCCGAGTCTGTCTTGTTGATGTGCTGGCCGCCGGCGCCGCTGGCGCGGAAGGTGTCGGTGCGCACATCGGCCGGGTTGATGTCGATTTCGATCGAGTCATCAATTTCCGGGTAGACGAACAGCGAGGCAAAGCTGGTGTGGCGGCCGCCGGAGGAATCGAAGGGGCTTTTGCGCACGAGCCGATGCACACCCGTCTCGGTGCGCAGCAGGCCGAAGGCGTACTCGCCTTCAACCTTGATGGTGGCGCTCTTGATGCCGGCCACATCGCCCGGGGTCTCGTCTTCCAGCGTGGCCTTGAAGCCCTTGCGCTCGCAATACTTCAGGTATTGGCGCAGCAGCATGCCGGCCCAGTCGCAGGCCTCGGTGCCGCCGGCACCGGCCTGGATGTCGATGAAGCAGTTGCTCGGATCGGCCGGGTTGTTGAACATCCGGCGGAACTCGAACTGCTCGACGATCTCGCGCAGCTTGGCGGCATCGGCCTCGATGGCCTCGAGGCCGGCCAGATCGCCTTCCTCCTTCGACATCTCGTAGAGCTCGCTGTTGTCAGCGAGGTTGCTGGTCAGGTGATTGATCGTCTCGACGACGTTTTCCAGCGTGCGCTTTTCCTTGCCCAGTTCCTGCGCCCGCTTGGGCTCGTTCCAGACGTTGGGGTTTTCCAGCGCGGCATTGACCTCGTTCAGCCGCAGTGCTTTGCGGTCGTAGTCAAAGATACCCCCTTAGCGCGTCGGTACGCGCTGTCAGATCGGCGAGGGTGGTGCCGATGGCATTGATTCGTTCGATGTCCATGACTGATCCTGTATGGTCGCCTGGAGTCGGTCCAGGGTGTGCCTGCCGCAGGCTTCGCAGCAGGTGGGCAACCCGCTATTTTGCCATGCGGCTGTCCGCGCAGGGGCAGGGTCTGAGGGCAAACCGCGGGTTGGCGCGGTCGCGGTTTGCGGCACACTGGGGCGGCTCAGCCGTTCAGCCCATGGAATTTCCTGACCTCAAGCCCAAGACCAGCTTTGCCAGCCTGCAGCGCCAGCACTACTGGCGCCGGACCTGTCGGCTGACGGTGGCCTTGCTTTTGATCTGGTCGGTGGTCAGCTTTGGCCTGATCTATTTTGCGCGGCAGCTCAGTTTCAGCTTCTTTGGCTGGCCCTTCAGCTTCTGGATCGCCTCACAGGGGGCATTGCTCGTCTATGGCCTGATCGTTGCCTATTACGCCCATGCGATGCGCAAATTGGATCAGGCCTATAGAGAAGGTGACTGAGCGGCGCAGGCTCAAGCTGTGGGCAGGCTGAGCAGATAGTCAACCACGGCCATGCAGGCGGCTTCACCGCCCGCCATGCTTGGCGAGGTGACGTAGCGTCCATTGACGGCAAAGCTCGGCACGCTGTTGAGGCCGTAGGTGCTCATCATCTGATCAGCCTGGCGGCATCGCGATGCCACGGCGAAGGACTGATAGACCTGGCCGAACTTGGCGGTGTCGACGCCCAGCTTGCCCATCAGGGCCAGGATTTCCGGCAGCTCTTGCAGGGCCGAGCTGTCCTTCTGCACGGCATCAAAGACCGGTGTATGAAGTGAATCACTCAGTCCCAGCTGGTCCAGCGTGAAGAACATGCGCTGATGCGATCGGCTGATCGTGTGAATGATCTGCGCACTGCGCTTGAATGAGACCTGGGCCGGTTTGCGCGCCAACCATTGCTTGACGGAGGGTTCGGTCCGGTAGCAGGCGGGGCAGCCGTACCAGAAGAACTCCAGCACTTCGCCCTTGTCGTTAGAGACGGGCTGCGGCGGCGCCAAGCGCCGATAGTGCTTGCCCTCGATGGGCTTGGTCTGAGCCTGGCTGCGAGTGCCCATCGCGCCGAGGCCGAGGGCGGTGAGGCTGGTCGTGCAGAAGGTGCGGCGTTTCATTGACGTGGGGGCCTAAGGGCTCTGGGTGGGGCAGTGGCGCGAACGATAGCGGGCTCCGGGCGTTGTGCCAAAAGTCGCCAAGACTGTCGGCAAAGCACGCTTGAGGCGCGCATTCTGCATGAATGCGACACCCCGACCCGATCGGGCTTTCCTGTATCAACGGCTGCGCCATCAACCGGCACAGTACGTGGCACACTCCACACAGGCGCACTGCTTGTCCCTTGCTCGGGGGGCGTGCCAAGCTCAACGTCAAGCCGTACACTTGCGCCGTCAGGGAGTCATCCAGAAGTATTGAGGGGACTCATGAAACTAAGAGACGTCGAGATCTATACAGGGCAGCGTTACGAAGTGCCGCAAGGCATTCAACGCATCGATTCACGATCAACCCATGGGTGGCAGCTCCGCTACGGTGGCACCAAGTTTTACTCCGATAGCAAATTTTCCGCAGATCCCGGTGAGGCCTTGAAGGCCGCCACCAAGGAACTCGCCAAGCGCATTGCCAAGCTGCCTGCACCGACCCGGCTCAAGCCCGGTCCCAACGGCAACAAGACCAGCGAACTGCCGGTCGGCATCTCTGGCCCCATCGTCAGGCAGCGTCGCGCCAATGTGCGCGATTGCAGCTTCACGGTGCTGCTGCCGCGTTTTGGCGAGGCTCCGCGTCGGCGCAGCGTCTACATCGCTTCCGAGAGCACCTACACGGTCGAACGCTATTACCAGGCGCTCGAAAAAGCTGTGGAGTTGCGCCAGGAGGCCGAAGAGGCTTACCGCCGCGCAGCGACGCGTGCCAAGCGCGCCGAAATGAAAACCTGGCTGGCTGAACAAGCCTGACAGGCTCAGCCCATGGCGACGCTACAGTCGCCATGGGCTTTTTATCGTCTGGCCATTTGTTGACTCGCCCTCGGCGCGGCCTTGATGCTGCGGGCTTCGCACGAGGCGGGGTGCGCTGGCTTGAGGCGCTAGGCAAACGCGGTGCGTCTAGGCTCCGGCCGTCGTGATGGCGGCCCGTTTGGTGCTGATCGACCCATGCCCTTGCCCTGCCGAAGTGCCGGAGCTGGCCCCATGCCGCGAACAGTCGGCGCGCGAAATCAAGACGCTGACCACTGTCTCGGTGAACAAGGTCGAGCGCGGTAGCCAGCTGGTGCAGGAAGCCGGCCGCACCATCGGCGAGGTGGTGCAGAGCATGCAGCGGGTGGCGCGCATCGCAACCGATTTCTCGCAATCGACCTCGACCCAGGCCTTGACGCTGGGCGAGATCGGTCAGGCCGTGACGCAGTTGGGCAAGATGACTCAGCAGAACGCCTCGCTGGTCGAGCAGTCGGCGGCGGCGGCCGAGAGCCGGCGCGACCTGACCACTCAGCTGGTCACCGCGGTGTTCAGCTTCCGCCTGCGCGGCTGAGGCTTGTTCAGGCGGCCAGGCGTGCGGCCGGGGCGCTCTGGATGCCCAGCTGGCCGAACAGGTCCTTGGGATCGGCCATCTGCGGGATCAGGTCAATCGTTGTGCCCAGGCCGAGTTCGCGGGCGCTGTCGCGCAGGAAACGCAGTGCCGAGAAGTCTTCTAGCGCGAAGCCGACCGAGTCGAACACGGTGACCTGCTCGGTGCTGTCGCGCCCGCTGGCCTCGCCCTTGAGCACGCGCCAGAACTCGGTCACCGGGAATTCGGCCGGCATCTGCTGGATATCGCCTTCGATCCGCGACTGCGGCTCGTACTCAACAAACACCTTGGCCGCTTCCAGCACACCGCGGTGCAGCTCGGTCTTGCCCGGGCAGTCGCCGCCTACGCCGTTGATGTGCATGCCCGGCTCGATCATCTCCGGCGTGATGATGGTCGCGTTGGTCTTGTCCGCCGTCACCGTGGTCACGATATCGGCGCCGCGCACCGCCTCGGCCGTGCTGCTGCAGGCGATCAGGCGCAGACCTGGCACTGCTTGCAGGTGGCGAATCAGCTTGGCCGTTGCTGCCGGGTCGATGTCGAACAGGCGGATTTCCTCGATACCCAGCAGGTAATGGAAGGCCAAGGCCTGGAACTCGCTTTGGGCGCCATTGCCGATCAGCGCCATGCGGCGCGAATTGGGGCGGGCCAGCTTGCGTGCCGTCATCGCCGAGGTGGCGGCGGTGCGCATGGCGGTGGTCAGCGTCAGCTCGGCGAGCAGATCGGGGCTGCCGGTGGCCACATCGGCCAGCAGGCCGAAGGCCATCACCGTGGGCAGGCCCTGACGGGTGTTCTTGGGGTGACCGTTGACGTACTTGAAGCTGTACAACTCGGCATCGGCAATCGGCATCAGCTCGATCACGCCATCCGCGGAGTGGGCGGCGACGCGGGCGGTCTTGTCGAACTCGGCCCAGCGCTGGAAATCGGCTTCGAGATAGCCGACCAGGCGTTCAAAGCAGGCCTTCATGCCCAGGGTCTGGGCGATGCGTGCGATGTCGTGGATGTTCAGCAAGGTCGTCATAGGCGGCACTCGTTGTTTCGATGCCTAGATTCTTCTCAAGCGGCGTGTTAGCGAGAAGCCCAAGAGATGATCAAAAACTCATCAAGTCCTGTCATTTCGATAGGCTATATTGCCGAAATGGCAAAAACAGAGGGGCAGAGCGCGACGACTGGGCGGAATTCGCCCGCCTGAACGCAAAGCCGGCCTGAACGCATGGACACGCTCGATCAACAGTTGTTGGCGCTGCTGCGCCTCGATGCCCGCGCCACCGTGGCGACGCTGGCCACCAAGCTGAAGGTGTCGCGCGGCACCATCACCAATCGCATTGCCAAGCTGGAGGATGCCGGCGTCATCGTCGGCTACACGGTGCGGCTGCGGCCCGACGTCACGCCCAACCAGATCACCGCCTGGATGAGCATTGCCGTCGAGGGCAACAAGACCCGCGAGGTGATCAGCATCCTGCTCGGCGAGCCCGGTGTGGCCGGCCTGTTCGACACCAATGGCCGCTGGGACCTGCTGGCTGAGTTGCGCGCCAGCACTTTGAACGAACTCGCCGAGGTGCTGGAGCGGGTGCGCCTGATCAAGGGCATAGGCGCTACCGAGACCAGCATCCATTTGCAGACCTACAAGGCCGGCTGATCAAGCCTCGTCTGGCGCTACATTGCCTGACCGGCCCCCCGAGCGCCCGCGGGGAAGACTGCGCATCCTGTTCACCACACCAGAGCATTCATGCCCGCAACCGCCAATACCCAGCTGCTGATCATCGACCCGCAGAACGATTTCTGCGATTTGCCCGAGGCCTGGTGCCCGCCGGACCCGCTGCAGGGCGGCGTCTTGCGACCCTCGCTCCCGGTCAGCGGCGCCCATCAGGACATGCTGCGCCTGGCCGGCTTCATCGACGCGGCGCGCGATCGGCTCGATGCGATCACGCTGACGCTGGATGCCCACCAGCATCTGGACATTGCCCATCCCGGCTTCTGGCAGCAGGCCGACGGCAGCGCGGTGGCGCCGTTCACCACCATCACGGCGGCGCAGCTGCGCGAGGGCCGCTACCGGCCGCGCGAAACCAATGCTGAGGGCACCGTGCTGGCCCGCTGCCAGGCCTATCTCGATGCGCTGGAGGCCGCAGGCCGTTACCAGCTGATGGTCTGGCCGGTGCATTGCGAAATCGGCAGCTGGGGGCAGGGCGTGCATGCCGCGGTGCTGGCGGCCTGCCAGCGCTGGGAAGAGGGCCGGCAGCGCAGCGTGTACAAGCTCAGCAAGGGCGAGAACCGCTGGACCGAGCACTACAGCGCCTTGCAGGCCGAAGTGCCTGACGCCAACGATGCGCGCACCTTGCTGAACCAGCCGCTGCTGGAAGAACTTACCCAGGCCGAACTGCTGCTGATTGCCGGCGAGGCGTCCAGCCACTGCGTGCGCGCCAGCGTCGAGCATCTGCTCGCCCACTGGCCGGCCGGGCAGAGCCAGCGCCTGGTGCTGATCGAGGACTGCATGAGCCCGGTGACCGGGTTCGAGGCTCAGCAGCGCGAGTTCTTCGCCGCCATGCAGGCGCGCGGCCTGCGCCTGTGCAGCAGCCACGCCGCGCTGGCGCTGCTGGCGGGAGGTCGTTGATGCCCGCCGTGATCCACAGCCTGCTGGAGACCGATCTCTACAAGTTCACGATGTGGCAGACCATGCTGCATCGGCACCCGCAGGCGCAGGCCGAGTACCGCTTCGTCTGCCGCAATGCGCCGGCCTTCCCGCTGGCGGACCTGCTGCCCGAGATCAATGCCGAGCTCGATGCCTTGTGCGGCTTGAGCTTTCAGCCGGACGAGCTGGCCTATCTGGCGGGGCTGCGTTTCATGAAATCGGACTTCATCGATTTCCTGCGCATCTTCCGCTTCCAGCGCGATTTCATCTCGGCCAGCGTCGAGGGTCAGGTCTTGCAAATCGTGGCTCGCGGGCCGCAGGTCCATGTGATGGGCTTCGAGATCTATGTGCTGGCCATCGTCAATGAGCTGTATTTCCGTCGCTTCGATGCCGCGGCCGCGCTGGCCGAGGGGCGGCGCCGGCTGGCCAGCAAGATCGCCCAGCTGCGCGGGCTGGGCGACGAAGTGCCGCGACGCCATCCCTTTGAGGTCTTTGACTTCGGCGTGCGCCGGCGTTTTTCGGCGGCCTGGCAGCGTGAAGTCGTGGCGACGCTGAAGCGCGAGTTGCCGCAGTACTTCAAGGGCACCTCCAATGTGCTCCTGGCCCGCGATCTGGACCTGGTGCCGATCGGGACGATGGCGCACGAGTATCTGCAGAGTTATCAGGCTACCGGCGTGCGCCTGCGCGATCATCAGAAGGCGGCGCTGGAAGACTGGGTGCAGGAGTACCGCGGCGATCTGGGCGTGGCGCTGACCGATGTGGTTGGCATGGAGGCCTTTCTGGCCGACTTTGACCTCTACTTCGCCAAGCTCTTCGATGGCTTGCGCCACGATTCCGGCGATCCCTATCAATGGGGCGAGAAGGCGCTGGCTCACTATGCGCGGCTGCGCATCGACGCCCACACCAAACGCCTGGTGTTCTCCGATGGCCTCGATGTGCCCACATCGCTGGCCCTGTACCGCCACTTTGCCGACCGCACCCAGCTCGGCTTCGGCATCGGCACCAACTTCAGCAACGACATGGGCCTTGTGCCGCTGAACATCGTGATGAAGCTGAGCCATGTCAACGGCCAGCCGGTGGCCAAGCTGTCGGACAGCCCGGGCAAAACCCTGTGCGACGACCAGACCTTTCTGGCCTATCTGCGCCAGGTGTTCAAGATCGCCGAGCCGCGCTGAAGAGCGGGGCGGCGGACGAGGGGATGCGATGAAGCTGCTCCGTTATGGCCCCCGTGGGGCCGAGAAACCGGCCCTGATTGACAGCCAGGGCCGCTGGCGAGATTTGTCTGCACTGCTGCCCGATATCAGCGCGGCCACGCTGGCGCCGGCCGTGCTGGCCGGCTTGGCCCGGGCGGTGGCACCGGATGCTGAGCCATTGCCGCTGCTGGAGGCCGCCGGGCACCGCATTGCGCCGCCTTGGTCGGGCATGGGCAAATTCATCTGTGTGGGCTTGAACTATGCCGATCATGCCGCCGAGGCCGGCATGCCGCTGCCGGCCGAGCCGGTGCTGTTCATGAAGCCGCCCAGCTGCGTGATCGGCGCCGAGGATGCACTGGTGCTGCCGCCTGGTGCCGAAAAGGCCGACTGGGAGGTCGAGCTGGGTGTGGTGATCGGCAGCATGGCACGGCATGTCGGCGTCGAGCAGGCGCTGCAGCATGTGGCCGGGTATTGCGTCGTCAACGACGTCTCCGAACGGAGCTACCAACTCGAGCGCGGTGGCACCTGGGACAAGGGCAAGGGCTGCGACAGCTTCGGCCCGGTGGGCCCCTGGCTGGTGACGGCTGACGAGATTGCCGATGTGCAGCAGCTGTCGCTGTGGCTGGATCTGAACGGCCAGCCCCAGCAGCGCGGCTCGACGGCCACCATGGTCTTCGGTGTGGCCGAACTGGTCAGCTATGTCAGCCGATTCATGACGCTGTACCCGGGCGACCTGATTTCCACCGGCACGCCACCCGGTGTGGGCATGGGCGTCAAGCCGGTGCCGCGCTTTCTGCACCCTGGCGATCAGCTGCGTCTAGGCATTGCCGGCCTCGGCGAGCAGCGCCTGCAGGTCCATGCCTACGACCCGGCGCTGCTGGGCGACTGAACCGCCCCGGGGCTCATGGTGCACAGCCTCGCCAGCGCAGTCAGCGCGGCGTCGCGCTGAGCTGATGCTCGGCCGGGCCGGCCAGCAGCGGCGTGCGTTCACCGGCCGCCCACTGGGCATGGCCCGCGCCGTAATGCGGCGACAGCGGATGGCCGCTTTGCCCGCCGGCCATGCTCAGGCTGCCGCGCTCTTCGTGCCCAGGCGCGACGACCAGGCGCTGTGATTGGCCAAACGCCGCTTGGGCGACATGGGGTAGGTGCGAGTCGCCGCTTTGCGCCTGGGCCGGCATGTCCAGCCAGCGCGCCAGCGGTGGCAAGGCCTTGGACAGCACATGCTGGATGCGGCTGCGGTTGTGCTCGGCCCAGACGGCCTGAGCCAGCGGTCGTTTGCCCTCGTGCGTCAGCTCGCGGATGGCGCCGTCCATCTGGTCGAGCAGCAGCGCGTCCCAGCTGCTGTAGCTGGTCGGCAGCAGATGAGCGGCTTGCTGATCCAAGGCTGCGGCGGCCGGGTATTCAAAGCGGGCCGACCAGCTCAGCGCCTCTTCCTTGCTGGCGCTGCTGGTGTCTGGCGCCTCGGTGCCGGGGCGACGCGTCCACGCGGCCCAGAGCAGGTCCAGCGTGCGCAGCCGGGTGGCACGCACCAGCCGGTAGCCGGCCTGGTCGGCATCGGCGCGACCGTTCCAGCCCTGCAGCACGGCCAGCGCTTCGGCATGCGCCGGGCTGCTGCTGGCGACGCGGCGCAGCCGCACGGCCCAGCTCTTGATGAAGCGGGCCTCGTCGTCCAGATGCAGGCGGGCCAGGCTGGCCTCATCGTGCTTCTGGGTTTCGGCCAGGCGGTCGCGGATCTGCTGGGCGCGGGCGCCGAGGTCAAAGCCACCGTCACCAATCAGCTCGGCCTCGGCACCCCCCAGCTGGCGGTTGTTGGCCGTCCACAGCTGGCCATCGGCCGGGTCCAGGCGTTGCGGATAGTCAGCCGGCGCCAGCCACTGGTGCGCCGGGGCGTCGTGCGCTTGCAGGCGCCAGCGGCTGTTTGCAATGCCTGGCTGAGTCCACAGGCGGCCGGCAAGGGTCCAGCCGATATGGCCCTGGCTGTCGGCCACCAGCGCGTTCTGGTGCGGCAAGCCGGCGCTTTGCAGCAGGCGCAGTGCATCGGCCGCGCTGCGCTGCTGCAGCATCTGGTCCAGCAGCAGGTTGTAGGCCTCGCCTTCGTGGGCTGCCCAGCGCAGCGCGTAGCGCTTGCCAGCGCGCTTGAAGACCGGCGCGCCCCGGTATTCGCTGACCAGCAGGCTCACGCTCGCGCCCCCCTTGATGGCGATCTTCTCTTCATGGGTTTGCAGCGCGGCAGCGTCCAGCGCGCCGCCCTCGTCCAGCGCCAGCCAGTCGAACCATTGGCCATAGGCATTGGTGAAGCCCCAGGCGACCGCGCCATTGCTGCCCACCACCAGCGTTGGCGCACCGGGCAGCGACAGGCCGGCGGCGCGCAGTGCCGGCTGGCCCGGGGCCGACAGCTCGAACTGGGTGCGATACCAGATGCTCGGCACACCCAGGCCCAAATGCATATCGTCGGCCAGCAGGGCCGCGCCATCGGCGCTGCGGCTGCCGGCCACGGCCCAGTTGTTGCTGCCGTAGACCGGCGCTTCCTCGCGTCCGGCGGCGCTGCCCAGCGTGGTGACCGCGGCCGCCTGCTTGCGCAGATTGATCAGCTCGCGGCCGGGCAGCGCCGGCGGCGTCAGCGCGCTGCCGTCCAGCGGTGCATCCCAGCGGCCGCCGCGCGGATGCAGCGCATCGAACAGCGCATCGCCGAGCTCGCGGCGCAGCAGGGCGCGTTGCAAGCCGGTTTCGAACGCTTGCGCCTGCAGCTTCCAGAACATCTCGCCCATCACCAGCAGGGAATCGACCGGCTGCCAGTCCTCGGCCTGAGCTTGCAGCAGCAGGTATTGCCAGGGCCGCACGGCCAGGCTGTGCAGGCCGGCGTTGACGCCATCGGCATAGGCCTGCAGCAGTGCCTGGTCGGCCGCGGGCAGGCTGGCGTAGCGCGCGCTCAGCCGGGCGCGCAGGCGGTGCTGGCGGCGCTCCTTGTCGCGCTCGACGGCGCGCGGCCCGAACAGCGCCGACAGCTCGCCGGCGGCCGAGCGGCGGGTCAGATCCATCTCGAAAAACCGTTCCTGCGCATGCAGCCAGCCGAGGCCGCGGGCCAGGTCCAGCCGGGTCTGCCCTTGCAGCGTGGCGGTGCCCAGCGCATCACGCTGCAGGCGCAGCTCGGCCTGCAGGCCCGGCAGGCTGATCGCGCCGTCCAGCTGCGGACGGCTGGCGCGCAGCAGGCCGTAGGCGCCCAGCAGCAGGGCCAGCAGCAGTGCGGTTAGCGTGAGCAGCAGGCGCAAGGCCCAGCGGCGCAAGGTGTGGGTGCGAGTGCGGGGGGCAGTCATGACAGTCATGGGCGGCAGGGCGCGGATGCAGCGTCGATGGCGCGCATTGTGGCCGCAGCGTGGGCGCAAAGTGTGCGCTTAGGGCTCTGAATCGACGCTGCGCGCCAACCAGCGCCGCACGGCCAGGCCGGCGCCCAGCACCAGCAGCACGATCAGCGCCAGGCCCAGCCAGGCCAGCGGCCCGGGATGCTGCAGCGCGGCGCGCAGCTGCTCGGCAAACAGGGCCAGCGCCAGCGTGCTGGGCGTGATGCCCAGTGCCGTGCCGAGCAGCATATGGCGCAGCCTCAGATGGGTGGCGCCGGCCAGCATATTCACCAGCGCAAACGGTGCCGCCGGCACCAGACGCATCAGCAGCACCGCCAACCAGCCGCGCCGCGCCAGCGTCTGGCTGAGCAACTGCAAGCGCGGTCCGCCCAGGCGCAGCAGCGCCTCGTGGCCCAGCCAGCGGCCCAGCCGGTGGCTGACGCTGGCCGACAGCAGTGCGGCCGCAAACACGCAGGCACTGCCCATCAGCGGGCCGAAGGCCAGCATGCTCATCAGCGTCAGCACGATCAAGGGCAGGGCCAGGCTGAGCGCCAGCGCCATCAGCAGGACCGACAGCGGGGCACCCAGCAGTGCGGCGCTGGCGCGCAGGGCCGCCACCACACCTTCGGCATCGAGCCAGGCACTCAAGGGTGACCAGCGCCAGGCGGCCGTCAGCGCCAGCAGCAGGGCCAGTATCAGCCAGAGCAGGCGCAAGCGGCGCCGCAGCCGCGCGTCGATGAGGCCGCCTTCGCCGGTTCTGCTCATGCCCGCAGTGCTTGCAGCGGCAATGTGGCCATGGGCGCTGGCGGGCGCTGGACAAAGCCGCCCAGGCACTGGGCCAGCGCGGCGACATGGGCGGCCTCAAAGATCGAACCATGCAAGCCGCTGACCACCTGTTCCTCGAAAGGCCCGCTCATCAAGCGCCGCCAGGGCTTGAACAGCAG
Organism: Roseateles aquae; assembly: GCF_032337115.1. Taxonomy (NCBI): domain Bacteria; kingdom Pseudomonadati; phylum Pseudomonadota; class Betaproteobacteria; order Burkholderiales; family Sphaerotilaceae; genus Roseateles; species Roseateles aquae. The sequence continues at coordinate 1,222,785 of NZ_JAVXZY010000001.1, read as the reverse complement.
GCGGTCCCAGGGCGCCAGGCCCGACGATTTGACCAGCAGGCAGGGCCCGTCAAAGCCGCGCGACTTGTAGCCCCGCAAGGCCATCACCTGGGCGATCAGGCCGGGGTCGGAAAACATCGCGCCGAGCCGGCGGCCGTTCATGCTGAGTTCCTGAATATGCAGCTTGCGCACCAGCCAGCCCAACGTGCGCCAGGAGCTGCTGCCACCCAGCACCGCCTCGGGGTAGATGGTGTCCAGCAGGATCAGGCCGCGCAGCGGCAGGCCGCGTGCCTGCAGCGCGCATGCTGTTTCCAAGGCGGTGACGCCGCCGACCGAGAAGCCGGCCACCCAGCCGGGGGCCAGGTCTTGCGCGGCGATGCAGTCGGCATAGAGCCCGGCGAGATCGCCGATGCCGGCCGGGCTTTCGCCATGCGGGGGCTGCAGCATCTGCACGTCAAGGATGCCGTCGAGCGCGCGGGCCAGCGTCTTGAAACGCAGCACATCGCCATGGCCGGAGGCGGCCAGATACAGCGGTGTGGCGCGGCGCCCGCTGCTGAGCCGCTGCAGCACGCCAGGCAGGGCCAGCGGCCGTGCCAGTGCGGCGGCCAGGCTGGCAATGGTCGGGTGCTCGCTGATCGTCTGCAGCGGCAGTGCGCGGCCGACGCGGGGCTCCATCGCCGCCAGAATGCTCAGCGCGGCCAGCGAGTCGCCGCCGAGATCGAAGAAGTTGTCCTGCATGCGGATGGCACGGCGCTCGCTGCGGTGGCTGAGCGCCTCGTCCCACAGCTTCAGCAGCTCACGTTCCAGATCGTTGGCCGGCTCCAGTCGCCCTTCGCTGGGGGCGCCGGAACTGGGTGCCGGCAAGGCCCGCATATCGATCTTGCCGTTGCTGGTCTGCGGCAGGGCATCGAGCAGGCTCAGCGAGCTGGGCAGCATGTAGTCGGGCAGGCGATCGCGCAGCGCCGCCTGGATGTGCGCCGCTTCCAGCTCGGGCCGCACCGCCAGCCAGGCATGCAGGCGTGCCTGGCCATCGGGCTCGATGCGCGCGACCACCGCCTGGCGCACGCCGGGCACGCCCAGGCAGGCGGCCTCGACATCGCCCAGCTCGATGCGGTAGCCGCGCAGCTTGATCTGGCGATCGGCGCGGCCGCTGAAGTGGAGCTGGCCCTGACAGTCCAGCCAACCGCGGTCGCCGCTGCGGTACATGCGCTGGCCGGGCTGAAAGGGGTCGGGCACAAAGGCCTGGCGATCGAGCTCGGGCCGGCCCAGATAGCCGCGCGCCAGCGTGCTGCCGGCGATGTAGATGTCGCCCGGCACGCCGAAAGGCTGGGGCCGCAGCCGCTCATCCAGCACGTAAAGCCGGGTGTCGTCGACCGGGCGGCCCACCGGCAGCGTCTGCTCGCCCGGCGTTGGCACACAGGGCCAGGCGGTGGCGAAGATGGCCGCCTCGGTGGGGCCATAGACGTTGTAGAGCTGAGCACCGGTATCGGCCAGAAAGCGGTTGGCCAGCTCGGCGGGCAGCACCTCGCCGCCACTGCAGACGACGCGCAGCTTCAGCGCATCGCGGCGCCGGGCCGCTGGACCATCTTCGGCGCGTCGGCCGCTGCCCTTGTGCAGGCCCTGCAGGCCGGCCAGAAAGCCGGCCAGTGTGGTGGGTACCAGCGCGCAAAACGTGACCCCGTGGCGCAGGATGAAGTCCGCCAGGCGCTCAGGATGCAGCCGCCCCGGTGGCGGCAGGGCGATGCTGGCGCCCTGGCTCAGCGGCAGCAGCAGCTCGATCAGCGCCGGGTCGAAGACCAGCTGGGTGGTCTGCGCCGCGCGGTCGCGCGAATCGATGGCCCAGGCCTTGGCCAGCCAGGCCAGCCGGCGCGACAGGCTGCCATGCGACATCAGCACGCCCTTGGGCCGGCCGCTGGAGCCCGAGGTGTAGAGCACATAGGCAAGCTGTTCGGGATGGCAGGCCGGCGGCTCGGGCCAGCTTTGCGGGCCGCTCTCGGCGGCAGCGGCCAGCGCACTCGGGGCCAGTGTCGGCACCGCCAGGCTCTGCCGGTGCAGCAGCGCCGCGGCGGGCGGGCTTTGCTCGCCATAGAGCACGGCGATGGCGCCGCTGTCTTCGATGATGTCGATCAGCCGGGTGCGCGGTGCCTCGACATCCAGCGGCAGGAAGGCGGCGCCGGTCATCGCGCAGCCCAGCAGCGCGACGATCAGCTCGGCCGAGCGCGGCAGGGCCAGGGCGACGATGGATTCCGGGCCGGCCCCCAAACGCTGCAGCTGCGCGGCCAGCGCCGCCGCCTGGCGGGCCAGCTGCCCATAGCTGAGCGTTTGCACGCCGCTGTCGCTGTCCCAGAGCAGGGCGGTGGCCTCCGGGTAGAGCGCGGCCTGGCGGGCAAACAGCTGGACGAAGGCCGGTGGCGCGTCCAGATGGGCGAGATCCTTGTGCAGGCCTTCGACCAGGGCCCAGCGTTCCTCGCTGGGCAGCACTTCATAGTCCGCCAGTGCGGTCTCGGGCGCCGCGGCGAGATCGGCCGCCAGACTCCAGAGCCGGCGGCCGAGCAGCTCGGACTCGTCAGCGGCAAAACAGTCCGCGCTGGCCTCCAGCGCCAGCTCCAGATCGCCTTCGGGATCGAACTCGCAGATGGTGATGGCCAGCGGATAGCGGGCGCAGGCGGCAAAGACCTGGCGCGAGTCTTCCAGCCGGGCCTGGCCGTAGCGCAGCGCGTAATCCTGGCGCTCGAAGGAGAGCAGCACATCCATCACGCTGTCGCGGCCGATGCGCATCAGCTGCAACTGGTGGCCCAGCTCGCTCAAGGGATAGCGCGAGTGGCGCAGCGCCGCCTGCATCTGGTGGCTCGCATGGGCCAGCAGCTGGGCGCCGGTCATGCCCGGCTGAATCTTCAGCCGCAACGCCAGCAAGCCGACGAACATGCCGGGCGTGCGCTTGAAGCGCGCGCCGCTGCGGTTCAGGCTGGGCACGCCGATCAGCAGTTCATCGCGGCCGCTGCTGCGCCAGAAATACAGCGCCAGCGCGGCCAGAAAGCAGCTGAAGGGCGTGCAGCCCAGACCGGCCGCCTGGGCGGTGAAGCGCGCGTAATCGGATCGCGGCAGCAGCTGCTGAACCAGGTGCGCATGGGCCAGGCCGCCCTGGTGCTGGACATGGCGCCTGGCAATCACCGGCGCCGGCAGTTCGGCCAGTTGCTCCAGCCAGAAGGCGCCGTCGCGCTGGAAGGCCGGGCTGGCGCGGTAGCTGGTGCTGTCCTCGATGTGCTGGAGATAGGGGGCGTCGTCGGCCGCCGGGGCGGGCTGGCCATCGATCAAGGCGCTGTACAGCTCGGCCCAGCGGCGCATCACCTGGGTGGTGCCCCAGCCGTCCATCACGGTATGGTGGTACTGGACGCTGATCCAGTGCAGATCGGGCCGGCCGCGCAGCAGTGTGAAGCGCCAGGGCGGGCCGCTGCCCAGCTCGAAGGGCTCGCTCAGCTGGGCCTGCGACCAGTCGCGCATCGCGCGGCGCAGCTCGGGGCCGTCAGGCAGCTCGCGCAGCTCCAGCGGCGGCCGGTAGTGCGACAGCAGGCGCTGGCCGCCTTCGGGCAGCGGCACCAGGCGCAAGGCCTCGGTTTCATCGATCAACTGCCACAGCGCCTGCTGCAGCAGTGTCACATCAAGCGGGCCGACCAGATAGCCGCCGCCGCCGATATTCAGATGGGTGCTACCCGGCCAGGCGCGCTGATCCAGCCAGACCTCGCGCTGGCTCATCGCCAAGGGCAGCAGGGGAGAACTCAGGGCAGCATCTTCTGTCGATCCCATTGAGCTATCTTTTCCATCGCATAGCGGTAGCCGATCTCTGCGATATCGGCACCACGCTGGTAGGCCATTAGCGCAAATTCAGCGACTGGCGGCTCCAGATACAAATCGGCCTGGGCAATGGTGCGGCCGCGCTGGCTGCTGCCGCCGATATGTCCGGCGCTGTAGAGGATATTCGCCAGGCCCGGCGATGCCGGAGCGTTGGCGCGCAGCTTGGCGCGTAGCGTGCTCCAGGGCGTCAGCCGCTGCAGCTCGGCGTCGGCGCGCAGATGGGCGCGCACATCGACGTCGATGGCGATGATCTTGCCATTGCCGCGCCGACGCTCCAGCGGCGTGCCCAGGCGCATGCGCATCGGCTGCACCGGTACGTTTTCCAGGATGGCGCCGTCGACCAGCAGTTCGCCGCCCTGCAGCACCGGCGGCAGCAGGCCGGCCGGCGAGTTGCTGGCCAGCACCGCGCGCCAGAGCAGGCCCTGGTCCTGCACCGTTGTGTTGCCGCGGCTCAGATTGCAGGCGGCGGCGAAAAAGGGCCGCCAGAGCTGCTCGATCAGCTGCTCGCCGAACAGCCGGCGCAGATCGCGCTCGACGCGCCGACCGCCCACCAGCGACACCAGCGGCAGCGTCAGCCGCTCACCCCCGGAGGCAAAGCGCCGCGTCTGCTCAAGGATCTGGTCCAGCCCGTGGCCGCAGGCCAGCTGGGCGCCGATCAGTGCGCCCATGCTGTTGCCGCCGATCAGGTCGACGGGGATATGGCATTCATTGAGCGCCTTGAGCACGCCCAGATGGGCAAAGCCGCGCGCGCCGCCACCGCCCAGCACGATGCCGACGGCCGAGCTGGTCAGGAAACGGGCCAGGTGCTCGGCATCGGCCTGCGAATGCTGGCGCAGCGGGTAGATGCGCTCCAGCTCGCGACCATGAAGCCAGGCGGCCGGATGCTCGGGCTGCGCCGCGCCCGGCGGGTGCATCAGCACCAGGTGCTTGCGCTTGAAGGCAAAGCCTGGCTCCTGGCGCAGCAGTGCTTCGATCTCGCCCAGGCCACTGGAGCTGCCGGCCGAGGCGACGAAGATCACCTGATCGGCCTGGCGGAAGGCGTAGCGGGTCCAGGCGCTGTCGCGCTCCTCGGCCTCGTAGACCAGCATCTCGTGGCTGTCTTCCAGCGCGCGGGTATCTGTGCCGTCCAGCAGCTCGCCGTTGAGCACGGTGCGGCCGCCATGCGGCTCGACGGCCAGATGGCCGACCCGGCGCGGGTCCATGCCCTGGTTGTGCACAAAGGCGTTGACAAGCGCCGCGGCCAGCGCACCGGCGCCGGCGCCCTCGTGCAGCGGCACCAACACAAAGGTTTGCGCCAGCCGCTGCTCCTGCACCTCGCTGCCGTGGCGCAGCCGGTCATAGACGGCGCGCATGAAGACGCGGCTCAACTCCAGTGGGTGCCGCAGCAGCAGGGTTTCGTAGGCCTGGCGGTCCAGCAGGGCCAGCGTGGAATCGCGGATCGCGCTGACATCCTGCGCCCGCGGCTGCTGCAGAATCATGCCTAACTCGCCAATGCTCTGGCCAGGATGGATCTGGTTGTAGAGCAGCAGGCTGCCATCGCGGTCGCGGCGCGATACGCGCAGCGCACCGCTGATGACGAAGATGATGCTGTCCGACTCGGCACCCTCGACAATGACGGTCTCACCGCCGTGCACATGGCGCCAGCTCATCAGCTCGGTCAGCTCGGCGATCACCGGCTCGGGCAGCGAACCAAAGACGGCGCTGGCGCGCAAGGCGTCGGCGCTGCGGTCGCGGACTCGCTGGGGCTGATCCATGTGGCCAGTCTAGCGGTGCTGCCGGCCACTGAAACCTAGAATCCGCCCCCATGTCTGATCGAACCCACCTCAAGCCCTTGCGGCATCTGGCCTGGCTGTGCTTGGCGCTGATCCTGGCCGGCTGCGCGACAACGACCAGCCAGGCGCCGGTCGAAGCCGCTCGGCCGGGCAGCGTCAGTGCACCGCCGCCGCCAGCCAGTTCTCCCTCCAGCGGTGCGACGCCCAGCCCTGGCAGCGCCAGTCCGGCGCCAGTGGCCGAGCTGCCTGCCCCGGTGCGACCGCTGCGTCTGCCGCGGATTGGCCTGGCCCTGGGCGGCGGCGCGGCGCGCGGCTTTGCCCATATCGGCGTGATTCAGGTGCTGGAGGAACAGGGCGTCAAGGTTGATCTGGTGGCCGGCACTTCGGCCGGCAGCCTGGTCGCCGCGCTTTATGCCTCGGGCAAGAACGGCAAGGAACTGGCCAGCATGGCCGAGGCCATGGACGAGGGCGCGATCACCGACTGGGCCTTCCCGACGCGCGGCCTGATCCGTGGTGAGGCGCTGGCCCGCTTTGTTCGCGACAAGACCGGCAACCGCCTGATCGAGCAGATGAGCCTACCGCTGGGCATTGTGGCCACCGACCTCTCGGACGGTTCGCCCATCCTGTTCCGCAGCGGCGACACCGGCGCGGCGGTGCGTGCCTCCAGTGCCGTGCCCGCCGTGTTCCAGCCGGTCAAGATCGGCAGCCGCGAGTATGTCGACGGGGGGCTGGTCGCGCCGGTGCCGGTGCGTTATGCCAAGCAGATGGGGGCCGAGCTGATCATTGCGGTCGACATCTCCGAGCCGCCCGAGAGCAAGCCGCCCGGCGATGCGATGCGCATGCTGCTGCAGACCTTCTCCATCATGGGCCGCTCGATCAACAACTTCGAGTTGCGCGAGGCCGATGTCGTGATCCGGCCCAAGCTCGATGGCGTCGGCAGCGCCGATTTCTCGGCCCGCCGGCGCAGCATTCAGGCCGGCCGCGACGCGGCCCAGGCCATGCTGACCCAGCTGCGCCAGCGTCTGGCGGCGAAATCTCGCTGAAATCGTGTGGAAATCGCGTGGGACAGCCGCCCCGCTCAAGTGAGCGCGGCGTAGATGCCCAAGAGCATCAGGACCATGGTCAGCGTCGTCAGGTACAGGATGGCGACGCTGAAGACCCGCCAGCCGGTGCTCCACCAGCGTGTGGCATAGACGCGATGCAGGGCAATCACCGGGTAGATCATGGCCCCCAGCACGGCCAGAAAGGTCAGCAGGCCCGAACCGCTGACGATCAGCGCCAGCATCGCAAACCAGAAGGAATGCAGGTGCAGCGAGCAAACCAGATGCTCGGTGTAGCGGCGCCGCTTGTCGAAATAGATCAGCTTCAACCAGAAGGCGTAGGCCGGCAGCAGCAGGAACATCGCCGAGCCCAGGTGGCTGACGAAGCGCGCCGGCAGCTCGCGCATCTGGCGGGCGATGGCGGCGTTGTCTGAACTGGACAGCAGTTCGGCGCGCTGGCAGATGAAATCGGGCAGGCCCTCGCAGAAGAACTTGCCCTCATGCAAGCCAAAGGCATGGCTGTCCAGGATGCCGATGCGTACCTCGCGCTTCTCGCTGCGGTCCAGTTGCATGATGCCCTGCGCCGCCTTCTCGTCCAGCTCCAGATGGCTGGTCAACTTCAGGAGCACCAGGGCCAGCACGCTGATCGTCAGGTAGAGGCGCACCGGCAGCACGTAGTGGCGCCGCCGGCCGGCAAAGTATTCCAGCGTCAGCTGCCCGGGCAGCAGCAACAAGCGCCACAGGGTGCGCCATAGCGCGCCCTCGGTGGAGATGTAGGCACCGCCGAACTGCTGCAGGAACTCCCACAGCGTCGGTGCCTTGATCTTGGTTTCCTGGCCGCAGGCGCCGCAGAACTTGGGCAGCGGTTCGGACAAGGGCGCGCGGCAGTTGGCGCAGTGGCCGGGCTCGGGCGTGGGCACCACCATATAGGGGCGCAGCAACGACATGAGTTTCATGACAGCAAGGCCCAGAACAAGGCAATCAGCAGCGCCGCCAACAGGGCCACGGCCTGCAGGCCCATGGCCAGCGCGGTGCCAAGCAGCGTGCGCCACCAGGCGCCGCCATAGACCCGGCGCAGCGCCAGCGGGGTGTAGCCCAGCATCAGGGCGGCGGCGGCCAGCGGCAGCCCCGGCACTGGCAGTTCGGCCAGGCACAGCATCAAGAACCAGAAGCTGTGCAGATGCAAGGTGAACACCAGATGCTCGGTGTAGCGCAGTCCGCGGCGCCAGTACAGCAACTTCAGCCACAGCGCAAACAAGGGCAGCAGCACGAACATCGCCCGGCTCATATGGCTGAACGCGCGGGTCTGCGTGTCGTTGAGCAAGCGCACCATGCCGCGCGGATCGGTGTCGAGCTTTTGCTGGAAGCGCTGGCACATCCAGACCGGAAAGCCTGTGCAGATGAACTGCCGCTTCTCCATGCCGGCCATGTAGCTGCCGACGTTGGTGAGATAGAAGCTGCCCCCATCGGCAATGCTCTTGGCCAGCCGTTGCTCTTGCTCGGGCGAGAGCTGCGCCACGCCCAGCAAGGAGGTCGCCAGCACCAGCAACACGCTGATCGTCAGGTACAGCCGCAGCGGCAGCACATAGTGGCGCCGGCGGCCGCGGAAATACTCCAGCGTCAGCGCGCCGGGCAGTAGCAGCAGCTTCAGGCTGCGCCACAGCGCGCCCTCGGTGGAGAAATAGGCGCCGCCGAACTGCTGCAGGAATTCCAGCAGGGTCGGCGCCCGAACCCGTGTCTCCTGACCGCAATGGCCGCAAAAGCGCTGCTCGGCCTGCAGCAGTGGCTGGTCGCAGTTGGGGCAGCAGGGCAGGGCGGCTTGGCTCACGAGGGCAAGGTCAGGCAGGAAATGGGCGGAGTCGGGCCGGGATGCTAACGCCTTTCTCATGCCCTGCCGGCGCTGGACCGCTCGTGCTGCAGACACAAAAAAGCCCGAGGCTTGTGGCATCGGGCATCAAGGGCACTTTCAAGGCCTGCGCCTTGGTGGGTGCCGAGGAGACAATCGTCGGCTGACGAGTCGCGGGCCTCTTGGGCCCGCGGTCTGCAGTCTTAGGCGGCGGCGCGCTTGCTGCTGCGGGCAGCGGTTTGCGAAGCCTTGACGGCCGTGTTGGTCACGGCGTTGAAGTTGGCTTCGGCCACTTCGGTGGCTTGCTTGGCAGCCTTTTGCACGTTCTCGAAGGCGTTGTTGGCAGCGGCGACAGCCGACTTCACCAGGGCCACAGCATTCTCGGTGCCAGCCGGGGCGTTCTTGGCAGCGGTTTCGACCACGGCGTTGAACTTGGCTTGGGCTTCAGCGATCTGAGCCTCGGCAACCTTGGCCACTTCGGCGTTGGTGGCGGTGGCGATGTCATACAGATGGCGGCTGTACGAAGCGGCCTTCTCGGCGGACGGTTGCAGCAGGGCGGCTTGCAGGGCCAGCAGCTCTTGAGCGTCCTTGACCGACAGGGCGGCGGTGGTGGTTTCGGCGGCTTCGCTCAGCGCGGCCTTGGCCACTTGCAGGTTCAGCTCGACCAGCTTTTCCACGCCTTCGAAGGCCTTGTTCGTCAGACCGAACAGGGTTTCGACATTGGCTTTGTGGGCAGCGAAGATTTGATCAGCAGTCAGTACGGACATGGTAGTTCTCCAAAAAAACTGAGCGGATTACCGCGGGGAAACCTCGTGGACCTCGTTCACAGTGTTTATGGTGCACTGCAACATGAATCGAAGTATAGGGTCGGGAAATCGGATTGCAAGTACTTTTTGTGCAGTGCAGCAAAGAATTGCAAATAAGCACTCGAGCCTGTGCAAATTTGCCGCGGGCCTGTTGGAGCCTCGTCGCGGCCGGTGACACGGTGTTGACAGCCCGATGACGGCAGACCGCTCACAAAGCGGCTATCGTGCCGGGCATGCTGGCCTTTCATTCCGACGCCCACGCGCTGGCCCTGCCACCGGGGCACCGTTTTCCGCAGTCCAAATACCGGCTGCTGCGCGAGCATTTCGAGCGCGAACCCGGCCTCTTGCGCATGCAGGCGGCGCCAGCGGCCAGCGATGCCGAGCTGGCGCTGGTGCACGAGCAGGACTATGTCGATCGCGTGCAGCAGGGCCGGCTCAGCGCCGCCGAGCAGCGCGAGATCGGCTTCCCCTGGTCGCCGACGATGGCCCTGCGCTCGCGCCATTCGGTCGGCGCCAGCATCGCGGCCGCGCGGGCTGCCCTGGCCGAGGGCGTGGCCGCCAATATGGCCGGCGGCACCCACCACGCCTATGCCCACAAGGGCAGCGGCTATTGCGTGTTCAACGATGTGGCGGTGGCCGCCCGGCTGATGCAGCTGGAATGGCACCGCCGCCACGGTGCTGCGGCGCCGGGCTTGCGCGTGCTGGTGATCGACCTGGATGTGCACCAGGGCAATGGCACGGCGGCGATCTTTCGCGACGACCCGACGGTCTTCACCTTCTCCATGCACGGGGCCAAGAACTTTCCCTTCCGCAAGGAGGCGAGCAGCCTGGACGTCGAGCTGCCCGATGGCTGTGGCGACGACGAGTACCTGGCCGCGCTGGACCAGGCGCTGGCAACGATCTGGGCGCGTCTGGGGGCCGAGCCGCCGGGGCTGGCCTTCTACCTGGCCGGCGCCGACCCGCACGAGGCCGACCGCCTGGGCCGCCTCAAGCTCAGCAATGCCGGCTTGCTGGCGCGCGACGAGCGGGTGCTCGCGCAGCTGCACCAGCGCGGCATCCCGGTGGCGCTGTCCATGGCCGGCGGCTATGGCCACGATCTGACCACCACGGTGGCCGTGCAGGTGAATACCCTGAACGCCGCGTCGCGCTGGTGGCAGCGCTGGCAGCAAGGCGATGGAAGAATGCAGGCATGAGCGCAAGACCTGCCCCCGACACCCGTGCCGACTACGCCCGCTTCGTGCCGCTGGGCACGCGCTGGATGGACAACGACATCTACGGCCATCTGAACAACGTCGTCTACTACAGCCTCTTCGATACCGCGGTGAACCAGTACCTGATCGCCGCCGGCGCGCTGGACATCCATGGCGGCGCGGTGATCGGCCTGGTGGTCGAGACGCACTGCAACTATTTCGAATCACTGGCGTTTCCGCAGACCATCGAGGCCGGCCTGCGCGTCAGCCAGCGCGGCCGCTCCAGCGTGCGCTACGAGATCGGGCTGTTCGCGCCGGGCCAGGATCGCTGCGCGGCGCGCGGCCACTTTGTTCATGTCTATGTCGAGCGCGACAGCCGCCGCCCGGTCGCCGCGCTGCCCGATGCTTATCTCTCCGCCTTGCAAGCCCTGGAAGGACCACAGCCTTGACTCTCTACGACACGCCCAGCGCCGCCGAGCGCGCCGCCATCGAAGCCGCCATCACCAGCCGCCATTCGATGCGCGCCTTCTTGCCGACCGAGGTGCCGCGCGAGGTGATCGAGCAGATCCTGGAAGTGGCCGCCCGCGCGCCCTCGGGCACCAATACCCAGCCCTGGCAGGTGCATGTGCTGACCGGGGCCGCCAAGGCCCGCTTCAGTGCCCGCATCCAGGCCGCCTATCTGGACCCGGCCGAGCAGGCCAGCCACCAGGAGGAATACGCCTACTACCCGCGTGAATGGGCCTCGCCCTATATCGACCGCCGCCGCAAGGTCGGCTGGGATCTGTACGGGCTGCTCGGCATCGCCAAGACCGACAAGGCGCGGATGCAGCAACAGCACGCGCGCAACTACAGCTTCTTCGATGCGCCGGTCGGCCTGATCTTCAGCATCGATCGCATCATGTGCCAGGGCTCCTGGCTGGACTACGGCATGTTTCTGCAGAACATCATGGTTAGCGCCCGCGCCCATGGTCTGCACACCTGCCCGCAGGCGGCCTTCACCCAGTTCCACCGGTTGATCGCCGACGAACTCAAGTTCGCGCCCGCGCAGATGCTGGTCTGCGGCATGGCACTGGGCCATGCCGACCCGGCCGCGGTGGAGAACAGCCTGGTCACCGAGCGGGCGCCGGTGGCAGAGTTCAGTCGCTTTCTGTCCGAATGAGCGCGTCCGCCGAAGCACTGGCCCGCCTCGGCCCGCAATGGGGCCTGCCCTTTGCCGGCCTGCTGCTGTCCATCGCCTTGTTGCCACTGCTGCGGCCCCATCTCTGGCATCGGCATTTCGGCAAGATTGCGCTGGCATGGGCCGCAGCCTTTGTCGTTCCCCACGCATTCCAACAGGGCGCCGCGGCCAGCGCCGGGCTGCTGCTGCATACGCTGCTGGAGGAGTTCCTGCCCTTCATCATCCTGGTGACGGCACTGTTCACCACCGCAGGCGGCATCTATCTGCGCGGCAATCTGCACGGCAGTCCGGGCACCAATGTGGCGCTGCTGGCAATAGGTGCGCTGCTGGCCAGCGTGATGGGCACGACCGGCGCCTCGATGCTGATGATTCGGCCGCTGATTCGCGCCAACGACAACCGCCGCCACCAGGCCCATGTGCTGGTGTTCTTCATCTTCATCGTCAGCAATGCCGGTGGGGCACTGACGCCGCTGGGCGATCCGCCGCTGTTCCTCGGCTTCCTGCAGGGCGTGGATTTCTTCTGGACGCTGCGCCACCTGTGGCCGCACACGCTGTTCCTGGTCGGCAGCCTGCTGGCACTGTTCTGGCTGATTGACAGCTACTGGTACCGCCGCGAGGGCGTGCTGCCGCAAGACCCGACCCCGGACGATCATGGTTTCGGCATCGAGGGGGGGCTCAACGTCGCCCTGTTGGCCGTGGTCATGGTGCTGGTGCTGATCAGCGGGCTGTGGAAGACCGACGCCGGGCTGCACCTGGGCGGCCAGTGGCTGGCAGCGCCGGCCCTGCTGCGCGATCTGGGCCTGCTGGCCGTCATCGTCTGCTCGGTGCAGCTGACGCCGCTGACGCTGCGCAGCCAGAACCAGTTTTCCTGGGCGCCGATGCAGGAGGTGGCCAAGTTGTTTGCGGCCATCTTCGTCACCATGCTGCCGGTGCTGGCCATGCTCAAGGCCGGCCCGGCCGGCGCCTTTCATGCGGTGGCGGCTGCCGTCAGCGGCGAGCAGGGTCAGGCCTTGCCCTGGGCCTATTTCTGGCTCAGCGGCTTGCTGTCGTCCTTCCTCGACAATGCGCCGACCTATCTGGTCTTCTTCAATCTGGCCGGTGGCGACGCCGCCAGCCTGATGGGTCCGCTGGCCAGCACCTTGGCTGCAATTTCTGCCGGCTCGGTCTTCATGGGGGCCAATAGCTATATCGGCAATGCGCCCAACTTCATGGTCAAGGCCATTGCCGAGGAGCGCGGGGTGCGCATGCCCAGCTTCTTTGGCTATATGGCCTGGTCGAGCGCGGTGCTGATCCCGCTGTTTCTGCTGATGACGCTGTTCTTTTTCGTTTGACTTTCAAGAGTTCTATGAGCGCCAAACCCCAAGTGCTGGTGGCACGCAAGATATTCGCCGACATCGTCGAGCGGCTGCGCGCCCATGTCGACGTCGAGGAGCCGCTCGATGACGAGCCCTTGCCCCAGCCGGAGCTGATACGCCGGCTGCAGGGCAAGCAGGGGCTGTTTGCGACTGGAACGGAGACCATCGACGCCACGCTGCTCGATGCCTGCCCGGCGCTGCGCGCCGTCTGCCTGATGACGGTGGGCTACAACAACGTCGATCTGGCCGCCTGCACGGCGCGCGGCGTGCGCGTCAGCAATGCGCCCGATGTGCTGACCGAGACGACCGCTGATTTCGGCTTTGCGCTGATGATGGCGGCGGCGCGGCGCATCAGCGAATCCGAGCACTATCTGCGCAGCGGCCAGTGGCGGCAGTGGCATGTGGATCTGCTGGTCGGCGCCGACATCCATGGCGCCACGCTGGGCATTCTGGGCATGGGGCGTATCGGCCAGGCGATTGCACGGCGCGGTGCGCTGGGCTTTGGCATGAAGGTGATCTATCACAACCGCAGCCGGCTCGATCCGGCCCTGGAAGCGCCATTGAACGCCCGCTGGGTCGAGAAGGAGACGCTGCTGCGCGAGGCCGATCATCTGATCATCGTCGTGCCCTACAGCCCCGAGGCCCACCACCTGATCGGTGCGGCCGAGCTGGCGCAGATGAAGCCCACCGCCACGCTGAGCAATATCGCGCGTGGCGGCATCGTTGACGATGTGGCGCTGGCCCAGGCGCTGCGCGAGCGCCGCATCGCTGCGGCCGGGCTCGACGTCTTCGAGGGCGAGCCGCGGCTGCACCCGGATCTGCTCACCGTGCCGAATGTGGTGCTGACCCCGCATATCGCCAGCGCCTCGGTGCCGACGCGCCGGGCGATGTGCAATCTGGCGATCGACAACCTGATCGCCGCCCTGTGCGGCGGGGTGATGCGCACGGCGCTCAACTGAGCCTGGTGTCGCCTGCGTCCAGCGCCAGCAGCGCCATCGTCTCGGCGAACCAGGCCTGCACCGCTTCGTGCTTGAGGGCCAGATCGTCGAGATCACGGACAAAGGCCAGCGGGATCAGCCGCTGATGCACCTCGGCCGGCAGATCGCGGGCCAGATAGCGCAGGCCGAAGCCGCGCCGGGCCGGGCAGTGCAAGAGGCGAAGGGCCTCGACCAGCGGACGCAGCGACATCGCCTGGTAGAACTGCAGCGCTTCGACAGCGCGGCCGCGCAGCCGCTCCTTTTTGACGATGTGCTGGAACATCTCGAAGCCGCTGCGCAGCGGTGCCAGCCGGGCGCGGGCCGCGGCGCGGTCGGCCAGCGGGTCGATATGGGCCTCGACCAGCAGGCCCGCGCGGTCCAGCCAGGTGTGGCCCTGGCCGTGCAGCTCGACCTCGCGGAACAGCAGCGGGTCGCTGCGCCTGATCAACACCAGATCAATGACCAGGAATTCCGAGCAGCCCTCCAAGCGGTAGAAGCGCTGCGTGTAGCCGACGCTGCCCTGCACATCGTGGCGCAGCGCCAGCGGCGACAAGGTCTGCAGGCCCTGCTCGACGGCCGTGAACACCGCCTCGACTGCATCGTCTTCCACCACCAGCACCGCATCAATGTCGGACAGTTCATCGCGGTAGTCGAAGGCGGCACTGCCGCCCTCCCAGGCGGCGACCACCGCGGGGATGGTGGGCACCAGCTGGTGCAGGTGTTCGAGCAGGCGGGGGCGGGTCAGCGGCAACATGCGGTGACTGTAGGCGCCATGCGCGTGCCATGGTCAGTGCCAGAGGGCACGGCGATGAAAGCCCGATGGTCTTGCGTCGGCGCCCGCGTCAGCGCTTCAATCCCTGGATGAAGGCGCTGGGCCGCGCCGCGTCGATGATCAGGCTCAGCCGCTGCCGGGCCCGGGTGGCGCCGACGTAGAACAGATTGCGCTCATCGGCCAGCGCCTGGCTGCGCTCAGGGAAGAGCCCGTCAGCCAGCCAGGGCAGCAGCACATGGCCGTACTCCAGGCCCTTGACCTGCTCGACGCTGGCCAGCGTCAGCCAATGGCGGGCCTCGCGAACGCCGTACTGGCGGCCGGCGGCGCGGGCGGCCTGGCGCTGCTCATTGGCCTCGTCGTGCTGCTGCAGTGAGCGGAAGAAGGCCTCGACCGATTCGAAGTGCGCGGCCGAGGCCTGCAGTCCTTCCATATGCCGTTGCAACTCGGCGCGCCGCTCGGGCTCGACAAAGACCTCGCGGGCGATGCCGGGCATGTCCAGCGCCTGCAGGAAATCGGCAAAGGCGCAGGCCTCGCTGCTCTTCTGCACGGCGGCCAGCGCGCGCTGCAGGCGGCGCTGCATGCCAGGGCTGGCGCGCTGCATCAGGGTGTTATTGACGATATCGCCGATCACCATGGCGCTGTCGGCGGCATAGCGGGCGGCTTCGGCGAGGTAGTCGGCATCGCTGGCGTATTCGCTGTCGTCCGCCTGGCGCGGCGGGGTCTGCGTCATCTCGAACAGCGCGGCCGGGATCAGTGCCCGTGTGGCGGCACCGCCCAGCGCATCCCAGCGCTGGCTGGCCACCGCATAGACGGCACGCACGAACAGCACCTCCGGCCGGCGCAGATAGCTGGGAAAGCCCTGGCAGCGGTAGGCAATGCCGGCGCTGTGCAGCGCGTTCTCCAGCAGCACCGATTGCGATTCATGGCGCAGCAGCACCGCGCTCTCGCTCCAGGCGGCCTCGCTGCCGCGCTGGCGGCGCCAGTCGCGCAGCGCCGCGATCACCGCGTTGACGCAGCCCACGTCGCAGCCCTCGTCGCTGCGCTCGTAGTGCAGTGGCACGATGTCGGTGTGCAGGCGCTCGGCGCCGAGCAGGGCCTCGGCCGAGCGGATCGGCTTGTTGCTCAGCTGGCTCATCCACTGCGCCAGGTCCTGGCCGAAACGGTAGCTGGCCGAGAGCCGCGGCCGCGCCCAGGGGCGGCCGGCGGCCTCGTCGAGCGAGCGGCCCATGAAGCGGGCGTCCGCGCCATGCTGGCGGTGGATCACCTGATCGCGGTCGCCGACGGCGCAGATCACCAGGCGGCTGTCGCGCATGAAGACCTGCAGCAGCGCAAACATCGCCGCATTGCAGTCGTGCATCTCGTCGATCAGCAACTCGTCGTAGCGGCCCAAGAGCCAGTCCAGCGGCACCAGCTCTTCTTCGGCCAGCAGCAGCCGGGCGAGGTCGTAGGTGGCGTCGTAAGGGCCGCGGAACAGCGGGTGGGCATCGCCGACGCTCCAGCGCAGCGCCTCGTAGCTGCGCAGCACGCGCAGCAAGGTGTAGTCAATGCCGAGATCCTCGGCGTAGTCGGGGCTGTCGTGGCCGCCATCGCCGTCATGGCTGGGCTGCTGTTCCAGCAGCAGCCGGCCCTTGAGCTGCCGGAACTGGCGCAGATAGGCGGACACGGCGGCATCGCTGTTGAAGGCCGGCAGGGCCAGCGCCTCGCGGTGACGTTCGTCGGGATTCAGGCTGAGCTGCTCGATAGCGTCCCACAGATGTGGGCGCAGCTGCTCGGCACGCTGCAGCCACTGCACTGGATCGCGGCCCTGCTGCACCTCGAGATGGCGTAGCACGCGGCTGGCGTAGTCCTCCACGCTGTGGATGCGCAGCTGCTGGATGCTGGCGCGCGGCAGGCCGAGCTGCTCCAGCTTGTCGCGCAGCGCCTGGCAGGCGGTGTCGGTGAAGGTCAGTGCCAGCAGGCGCTGCGGCGGGCTGCCGGCAGCCAGGCGTTCGCCGATGCGCAGCGCCAGCGTGGTGGTCTTGGCAGCGCCGGCCGCAGCCTCGATCAGGATGCGGGTCTCGCGGCTGGTCTGTATGGCCAGCTGTTCATCGGTCGGCTGCAGCGCCGCCGGCACGAAGCGGGGCGCACTCATGGACGGCGCTGCCGGATGAGACGCACCGGCCGGCTGCCATCATCGGCCAGGCTGCGCGCGCGCAGCTGGCCGCAGCCGCCATCAACATCCTGGCCGGCCGAGTTGCGCAGCTTGGTCAGCACACCGCGGCGGTGCAGCTGGCGGGCAATCTCGGCGGCGCGCTCCCAGCTGGGTCGCTGGAACGGCAGTTCGGGCACGCTGTTGTAGGGAATCATGTTCAGCACGCCGTACTTGCCCTTGAGCAGGCGGACGATGCCGTCGAGCTCGTCCTCGCCGTCGTTGACGCCGTCGAGCAGCGTCCATTGGTACTGGATCGGATAGCCGACCTGGCGCGCATAGCGTTCGCCAGCCTCGACCAGCTCTTCGGGCGTCAGCCGCGGCGCGCGTGGCAGCAGCTGCTCGCGCAGGGCCGCCTTGCTGGTGTGCAGCGACAGCGCCAGCGCCGGCTTGACCGGCCCCTGCGGCAGCCGCTCGAACACGCGCGGATCGCCAACGCTGGAGAAGACCAGATTCTTGTGGCCGATATTGCCCACCGTGCCCATCAGCTCGATGGCCTCCATCACAGCGTCGAGGTTGTGGGCCGGTTCGCCCATGCCCATGAAGACGACCTTCTTGACCGGCCGGCGCTGCCGCGCCAGCACCAGCTGGGCGACGATCTCGGCACTGCTGACCTGGCGCAGCAGGCCGTCGCGCCCGGTCATGCAGAACTGGCAACCGACCGCACAACCGATCTGCGATGAGACGCACAGGCCATCGCGTGGCAGCAGCACCGATTCCACCGTCATGCCATCGGCCAGCGCCACCAGCAGGCGCTGGGAGCCGTCCTCGCCGGGATGGGCCGATTGCACCCGGGCCAGCTGCGCCAGCGCGGCCTCGAAGGCGGGCAGGCCCTCGCGCAGGCTGCGCGGCAGGAAGTCCTCGATCAGGCGCTTGCCGCTGGTCTGCGGCAGCGCCTGGCTCCACAGCCGCAGCACCCGCTGCTCGTGCTTGGGCAGGGCGCCCAGGGCGCGAAGCTGCTCGCGCAAATCAGAGAGGCTGGGGATAGAGATCATGAACGGGTTCCAAGGCGCGGATTCTACGAGCGCTGTTCGCCTGGCGATGCGGGCCGCACCGGCTGCGCTCGCGGCCCTGCGAGAATGGTTCGCATGACGCTTGTTGAACTCTTGCTGCTGGCCGCGCTGGCCCTGGTCCTGATCTTCTTGCTGGTCTTGCTGCGGCGCAGCCAGGGGGGCGGCGAGATTGCCGCGCTGCAGACGCAAGCCCAGGCCCAAACCCAGGCACAGAGCCAGCTCGATGCGTTGGCCCGCCTGGAGCGCGAGCTGCGCGAGGAGTCGCAGCGCGGCAGCGCCGGGTTACGCCAGGACATGCTGGCCCAGCTGGCCCAGTTCCAGCAGACGCTGCTGGCGCAAAGCGGCGATGTGGCGCGCACCCAGAACGAACAGATCGACAGCTTCCGCGTGCAGCTGGGCAGCCTGCAGCAGGCGCTGGCCCAGGGCTTGCAGCAGACGACGCAATCGCTGGCTGCCCAGGCGCTGGCCGCGCGCGAAGCCCAGGACGCCGCCGCGCTGCGCAGCAGCCAGTCGATCAACGAGGCGATGCAGCGGCTCAGCGATGCGATGCGCGAGCAGCTGCAAGCGCTGCAGCAAAGCAATGAGCAGCGCCTGGCGCAGGTGCAGGGCGCCGTCGAGCAGCGCCTGCTGGCGATCCAGCAGGACAACGAGAAGAAGCTCGAACAGATGCGCGCCACCGTCGACGAAAAGCTGCACGCCACGCTGGAGCAGCGCCTGGGTGAGAGCTTCAAGCAGGTGGCCGAGCGCTTGGAGCAGGTGCACAAGGGCCTCGGTGAGATGCAGAACCTGGCCCGCGATGTCGGCTCGTTGAACCGGGTGCTCACCAATGTGAAGACCCGCGGCGTGTTTGGCGAGGTGCAGCTGGCCGCCTTGCTGGAACAGGTGTTCACGCCCGAGCAGTACGCCACCAATGTGGCCACGCTGCCGGGCTCGACCGAGCGGGTGGAGTTTGCGATCAAACTGCCGGGCCAGCGTCGCGACGAAGAACTCGGTGGTGCGCCGCTGTGGCTGCCCATCGACGCCAAGTTCCCGCGCGAGGACTACGAGCGCCTGCTCGAAGCGCAGGACCGCGCCGACGCAGCCGGTGTCGAGGCGGCGGGCAAGGCCATCGAGGCGCGCCTGCGCCTGGAAGCCAAGACGATTCGCGAGAAATACATTGGCCCGCCGCACACCACCGATTTCGGCATGCTCTTCGTGCCGACCGAGGGCCTCTACGCCGAGGCCCTGCGCCGCCCGGGCCTGGTCGAATCGCTGCAGCGCGAGCACAAGGTGATGCTGGTCGGCCCGACCACGCTGCTGGCCACGCTGACCAGCCTGCAGATGGGCTTTCGCACGCTGGCGCTGGAAAAGCGTTCGGCCGAGGTCTGGGAGGTGCTGGGCGCGGTCAAGACCGAGTTCGGCAAGTTCGGCGATGTGCTGGCCAAGACCAAGAAAAAGCTGGAGGAAGCCAGCAACACCATCGACGCCGCCGAGGTGCGCACCCGCGCGATGTCGCGCAAGCTCAAGAGCGTCGAGGCGCTGCCCGATGAGAGCAGCCAGCAGCTGCTGCAGCTGGGGGCTGGCGAGGCGGAGGACGGCGAGGCATGAGCGCCGGCCCGGGGGCGGCAGCCGGCAGTTTCAGGCGCGCTTTTCCCTGGGTCATTGCCACGCTGATCGCCGTCCATGCCTGCATGGCCGTGACCCGGGTGGCGGCCAGCCTCTGGGTGCTGCGCCAGGGCCATGGTGAATGGACGGTGGGCCTGCTGCTGAGCTTGTTTGCGGTGGCGCCGATAGCGCTGGCGATGTGGGCCGGGCAACTCTCCGACCGGCATGGCTTTCATCGCCCGATTGGCATTGCCGTGCTGATGGCGCTGTGCGGCGCCTTGACGGCGCTGGCCTGGCAAACGCTGCCGACCATTTTCTTCAGCTGCCTGCTCAGTGGCGGGGCGCTGTCGGTGGCGGCGGTGGCCATTCAGCGCGAGGCCGGTTTGATGGCCGATGAGCCCGGTGAGCTCAAGCGCGTTTTCAGCTGGGTCGCGCTGGGGCCGGCCATTTCCAATGCGCTGGCGCCGGTGGCGGCCGGGCTCTTGATCGACCACATCAGCTTTCGCGCCGCCTTCGTGCTGGCCGCGCTGCTGCCGCTGCTGTGCTGGGCACTGGCCAGCAAAGTGCCTCGCCATGCGCCCAAGGCCCACGATGCCCACGCCCGCCCACGGCCGGCCTGGGATTTGCTGCGCCTGGCACCGCTGCGTCGGCTGTTGATTCTGAATATCGTGCTCTCGTCCTGCTGGGACGCGCACAGCTTCGTCGTGCCGGTGGTCGGCCATGCCAAGGGCCTGAGCGCGTCCGAGATTGGCCTGGTGCTTGGTGCCTTTGCCTGTGCGGCCACGGTGGTGCGCCTGGCCATTGCCCGGTTCGCGGCGCAGCTGGACGAGATGAAGTCGATGCGGCTTGCAATGGTGCTGGCCACGCTGGTGCTGCTGGCCTATGCCTGGTTGCCGGGGACGGCCGGGCTGATGCTGGGTTCAGCCTTGCTGGGCGTGGCATTGGGCTCGGTGCAGCCAATGGCGCTGGCCGTGCTGCACCAGGTCACGCCGGCGGACCGCCATGGCCAGGCGCTGGGCCTGCGCATGCTGGCCAGCAATGGCGCCACGGTCGGCATGCCGCTGGGCTTTGGTCTGCTGGCTGGCGCGACCACGGCAGCGGCGCCAATGTGGCTGATGGCCGGCCTGCTCGTGCTGGCGCAATGGCCGGCAAGGGCGCTCACGCGTGAGGTGGTCGAGCGGCACTGAGCTGCGCGAAACGCCTTGGCCGGCGGCGCCTTAGCCGGTCGGGCGCCTATTGCTGCGGCCCGTACAGCATCAGCCCGGCCATCAGGCAGGCCAGCGGTTCACGCTCGGAGGCTGGCAATTGGTGCGCCAGCCAGACCCGCCCGGGGTGCAGCACTTCAACGGCTGCCACGCTCTGGCCCCGTGCCGCGTCATCGAGGCGATAGCCCAGCGCCGGCGACTTCAGGCCCTGTTCGACGGCCATGCCGTTGACCGTGCGCCGCTCGGCGATCTGGCTGATGCGGTAGCTCGAGCTGCCGATGCGCGCGCTGCCCTGCAGCGGTTTCCATTCATCATCGAGATCGATCTGCACCTGTTCGCTGCCGCTGCGGCAGGCGCAGCTGAGGTGGGCCTTGTTGTCCTCCAGCGCCAGGCTCTTGAACAGTTGCAGGCCGCGCTCCTGGCTGGTGTATTCGCACTGGGCGTCCCAGTCTTCGCGCCCCAGGTAGCGGTAGCGAAAGCCCTCGCGCTGCTGGCGTGTGCTCAGCGGTCCGATCGCCAGGCCGCCGCCTGAGTCCCAGTCGCGCTTGACCTGGCTGACCTGGTCACTGCCAAGCTTGAAGGACTCGTCGACCAGCAGGCCACGGGCGCTGCTGCGATCGCTGACCTCCAGCACCGCCGCGCGGCCGGCCAGCTCGGGCGGCTTGGCCATGCGCAGGGGATTGCTGGCGCAGCCGGCCAGCACCACTGTGGCGATCGGCAAAGCGATCAGCCAAGGGGGCAGGGCAATGCGGGTCATGGTTTTCGTGAGTGGGTGTAGGCGAGGCATGGCGCGCATTGTGGGAGCGGGCGGGCGGGGTGGCGTGCCCAAGCCCGGCGTGGTAGCGCGGCACGACACTTTCGGTACTGCCTGATGCACCGCAGGCGGCGTCACAATGCGGAGCGGCCGGGCGATGGGCTTGGGCCGCGATCGATCACTTGTCCCGCAAAAAAGGTAGAGCTTTCATGTTCGTGCTTCATTTCAGCCCCAAGCCTCTGAATCAACAGCTGTTGGCCGTGTTGATCAGCACGGCGCTCGCGGGCGGCGCGCTGGCCGCGGCTGGCGCCGAGCCGAGCAAGCCCGTGGCGGGGGCTGCGGCGAAGGGCGCGGTCAAGCCGGCAGCCAAGAAGGCGCCGGCCGCGCCAGCCGCTCCAGTCATGATCGAGGCACAGTTCGTGCGCGAGCTGGGCGGCATCAGCGAATACAGCCTGCCCAACGGCCTGCAGATCCTGCTCTTCCCGGATGAGGCGCAGAGCACCAGCACCGTCAACATCACCTACCGCGTCGGCAGCCGTCATGAATCGCAGGGCGAGTACGGCATGGCCCATCTGCTGGAGCATCTGGTCTTCAAGGGTACGCCGTCGAACAAGGACATCCCGACGGCGCTGGCCGAGCGCGGCGTGCGCTTCAACGGCACGACGACCAACGACCGCACCAACTACTTCGCCAGCTTCAACGCCAATCCCGACACCCTGGCCTTCATGCTCGGCCTGGAGGCCGACCGGATGCGCAACTCCTTCATCGCCAAAAGCGATCTGGACAAGGAGATGAGCGTGGTGCGCAACGAGTTCGAGCGCGGCGAGAACGATCCGATGCGCGTGCTCAGCCAGCGGGTGCAGGCGGTCGCCTTCGACTGGCATGCCTACGGCCATTCGACGATAGGTCCGAAGAGCGATATCGAGAATGTGCCGATCGAGAAGCTGCAGGCCTTCTACCGGCGCTATTACCGGCCCGATAACGCGACGCTGCTGGTCGCCGGCCGCTTTGACCGCGAGGCCACGCTGAAGCTGATTGCCGAGCGCTTCGGCCCCATCGCCAAGCCGGCCGAAGCGATTCCCGAGCCTTATACCGAAGAACCGGCGCAGGACGGCGAGCGCAGCGTCGTCGTGCGTCGCATCGGCGGCCAGCCGACGCTGCTGGCCCACTACCATGTGCCGGCCATTGCCCATGCCGACAGCGCGCCGCTGCTTGTGCTGAGCCTGCTGATGTCGATGCAGCCCAGCGGCCATCTGTACAAGGAACTGGTCGAGAGCAAGTTGGCGCTGGGCGCCGGTTTGGGCGGCTTGGGCGGGCAGGCGCCCGGCAGCGCGCAGGCGATCGCGGTGCTGGCGCCCGGTGCCGATGTGTCTGCAGTTGAGAACAAGCTGCTTGCACTGGTCGAAGGCCGCGCCGGCCAGCCCTTCACCGAGGAGGAGCTGGCCCGGGTGCGCGAGGTGGCGCTGCTGTCCTACCGGCAGCAGATGAAGAGCCCCGAAGGGCTGATCCAGCAGATTTCATCGCTGCTGGGCGCCGGCGACTGGCGCCTGCTGTTCCAGCTGATGGATGATTTGCCCAAGGTCACGCTGGCCGACGTCGAGCGGGTGCGCAAGGCCTATTTCAAGCCGGCCAATCGCACGCTGGGCCGCTACCTGCCGGCCAGCGAGGTCGAGCGGGTGCAGATCCCGGCCGCACCGCCGCTGGCCGAGCGCCTGGCCCTGCTGAAGCCGCCGCCGGTGGTGGAGCAGGGCGAGCGCTTCGAACCGACACCGCAGGCGCTGGAGTCGCGCACCCAGCGCAAGACCCTGCCCAGCGGCATCGAGCTGCAGACGCTGGCCAAGCAGACCCGCGGCAATAGTGTGACGCTGCAGCTGCAGCTGCGCTGGGGCGAGCCGCGGGCGACCACGGCCGCCCTGGGCACCACGATGGTTGGCCAGCTGCTCGCCGAGGGCAGCACGCATTGGGACAAGCAGAAGCTGCGCGACGAGATGGTGCGACTGAAGGCCAATCTGAACGTCAGTGCGGGCAATCAGGGCGCCACGCTCTATCTGAGCGCCGAGCGCGACACGCTGATCGAGGCGCTGCGCATTGCCGCCGAGCTGATGCGCGAGCCGCGCCTGCCTGCCGATGCCTTCGAACGGCTGAAGCGCCAGGGCCTGGCCGCATTGGAAGGTTCGCGACAGGAACTCCATACCATGGCTGCCGAGGCCAACCGCGCCCATATCAATGCAGCCGGTGGCTACCACCCCGGCGACCCGGACTACCGCCCCAGCCTCGATGAACGGATTGATGAGCTGCGCCGCACCACGCTGGCCGATGTGCAGCGCTTCCATCGCCAGTACTGGTCGGCCGATGCGGCACGGGTGGCCGTCGTCGGCACGCTGCCGGCGGGCCTGGACGCGGCCATCGAGCAGCTGTTTGGTGATTGGAAAAAGACCGATGCGCCGCGCTTCCAGCGCCATATCGCCGCAGCGCTGAAGTTGCCGCCGGCCCGCTTCGACGTGCAGGCCACAGACAAGGCCAATGCGACGCTGCAGATGGTGCAGAGCTTCGAGCTGAGCCGCCAGGATGCCGACTACCTGCCGATGATGCTGGCCGTTCATGTCTTCGGCGCCGGTGGCATGGAAAGCCGGCTGAGCACCCGGGTACGTCGCCAGGAGGGGCTGAGCTATGGCGTTGGTGCAGGCCTCAGTGCCGACTACTTTGGGCGCAGCGCCAGCCTGGAAATCTCGGGCAGCTACGCGCCGCAGAACCGCGAAAAGATTCTGGCCGTGATCCGCGAGGAAGTGCTGGCGATGAGCGAGCAGGGCCCCAGCGAGGCCGAGCTGGCCCGCGCCAAGCACGATGTGCTGGAGGGCTGGAAGCAGGGCCGTGCCGACGATGGCCGCTTGGGCGGCGCGCTGCTCTGGTATGCCGAGCTGGGCAAGACCTGGCCCTATGAGGCCGAGCGCGAGGCGCAGCTGCAGGCGGTAACGCTGGAGCAGCTGCGCGCCGCCTGGCGCCGGCTGATCCGCCCCGAGGCTTTCGTCGTCACCACTGCCGGTGACTTTGCCGGCGCCGCCGGCAAGTAGGCTGTGCGGCCTGGCCGAGCGTGAGCCCCGAGCTGAGTCGCGCGCTGCGCCGCGACCTGGTCGCGGGCCTCTGTGTGGCCGGCCTGCTGCTGCCCGAGGCGGTCGCCTATGCCGGCCTGGCGCAGGTGCCGGTGGCGCATGCGCTGACCGCCTGCCTGCTCGGCCTGCTGGTCTATGCCTGCTGTGGCGGCAGCCGCTTTGCCATCGTGGCGCCGACCTCGTCCAGCGCCAGCCTGGCGGCTGCGGCGGCCTTGTCGATACCGGCGGCCGGCGCGCTGGCGCCCGGCTATGGCGCGGCGCTGACGGCGCTGGTGCTGCTGGCCGGCGCGATCCTGCTGCTGCTGGCCTGGGGCCGTCAGGGGCAGCTGTCGGGGTTTGTGTCGCGGCCGGTGCTGCGCGGCTTTGCCTTTGCCCTGGCCATCAGCATCGTCATCAAGCAGCTGCCCGATGCGCTGGGCCTGGCGCCGCAGCCCGGCGCCGATCCCCTGCGCCTGTTGCTGCATCTGGGCAGCCATCTGCAGCAGCTGCATCTGCCCAGTGTCGGCGTGGCGCTCTCGGCGGCGCTCGGCCTGGCGCTGCTGCGCCGCTGGCCGCAGCTGCCGGCCTCCTTGCTGGTGATCGTGCTGGCGATTGCCGCGGCGCGCGGGCTGGACCTGCGGGGCCTGGGCGTTCACGAAGTGGGGGCGCTGGCCCGACCCGACTTCAGGCCGGTCTGGCCGCAGCTCAGCGCCGATGAATGGCTGCGTGCCGGTGAGCTGGCGTTCGGCCTGGTGGTGCTGATCTTTTCCGAGTCCTGGGGCAGTGTGCGGACGTTCGCGCTGCGCCATGGCGAGCGGCCCGATGCCAATCGCGAACTGGCCGCGTTGGGCCTGGCCAATATCGCTTCGGCGCTGCTGCAGGGGCTGCCGGTCGGGGCTGGCTTTTCGGCCACGGCGGCCAATGAGGCGGCGGGCGCAAAAAGCCGCTGGGCCGGTGCCTTTGCGATGCTGGCCATCGTGCTGGCGCTGTGGCTGGCCCTGCCGGCGCTGCATCTGTTGCCCCGCCCGGTGCTGGCGGTGGCGGTGATCAGCGCGCTGTGGCACAGCCTGTCGCCGCGCCCGCTGCTGGCGATGTGGCGGCTGGACCGCGACCGCTGGCTGATCGTGGCCGCGGTGCTGGCGGTGCTTTTGCTAGGCGTTTTGCACGGCATGTTGACGGCGATAGCGCTGTCGCTGATCGGCGCGCTGCGGCGCTTCAGCCAGCCGGTGGTTCACGAGTTGGCGCAGCTGGACGAGACGCGCAACTACGTCGTTCGCGACGAGCACCCCGAGGCCTTGGTGCGGCCGGGGCTCTTGATCCTGCGACCCGAGGAGCCCTTGTTCTTCGCCAGCGCCGAGCGCGTGGTCGCCGAGGTGCTGACCCGCGTGCAGCAACGCCGCGCCAGTGCCGAAGCACTGCACGCGGTGGTGCTGAGTCTGGAAGAGAGCGGCGATCTTGATGTGACCGCGCTGGAATGCCTGCTGGAGTTGCGCCAGCGTCTGCGCCAGGCGGGCTGTGAACTGCTGCTGGCACGGGTCAAGGAACCGGTGCGCGAGCTGCTGGCACGCTGTGATCCCCAGGGCCTGGGGCGCGCCGAAGCGATGTTCTGGAGCGTGGCTGACGCGGCCGAGCTCGGCCGCGCGGCCTGAGCGCGACTCAGGCCATGCCCTGGTGGCGCAGCAGGGCGTCGATCTTCGGTTCGCGGCCGCGGAAGGCCTTGAAGTTGTCCATCGCATCGCGCGAACCACCGACCTCGAGGATGTTGTGCAGATAGCGGGCGCCGGTGGCAGCGTTGAAGACGCCTTCTTCCTCGAAGGCGCTCCAGGCGTCGGCGGACAGCACCTCGGCCCATTTGTAGCTGTAATAACCGGCCGAGTAGCCGCCCGCGAAGATGTGCGAGAAGCTGTGCTGCGAGCGGTTGAAGGCGGGCGGCGGGTTGACCGAAACCTCGGCACGAACTTCGTCCAGCACGGCCTGGATGCGCTGCTCGCTACCGAGCTCGGCATGCAGGCGCATGTCGAACAGCGCGAACTCGATCTGGCGCAGCGTCTGCAGGCCGGACTGGAAGTTCTTGGCGGCGACCATCTTGTCGAACAGCTCGCGTGGCAGCGCGGCGCCGGTCTCGACATGGCTGGACAGCTGCTGCAGCACTTCCCATTCCCAGCAGAAGTTCTCCATGAACTGGCTGGGCAGCTCGACGGCATCCCATTCCACGCCGGAGATGCCGGCCACGCCCAGCTCGTTGACCTGGGTCAGCAGGTGGTGCAGGCCATGGCCGAACTCGTGGAACAGCGTGGTCAGGTCGTCGCGGGTCAGCAGCGCCGGCTGATCGCCGACCGGGCTGGCGAAATTGCAGACCAGATGAGCGACCGGCAGCTGCTGCTGGCCGTCCGGGCGCAGCCAGCGGCCGCGCACCTCGTCCATCCAGGCGCCGGGCCGCTTGCCATTGCGGGCATAGAGGTCCAGGTAGACGTGGCCAATGGTCTGGCCAGCACGCTCGAGCCGACAGAAGCGCACCGAGTCGTGCCAGACCTCGGCCTGGTCGGCCACCAGCTGCACGCCGAAGAGGCGCTGCAGGATGCCGAACAGGCCATCGAGCACGCGCGGCAGGGTCAGGTATTGCTTGACCTCCTGATCGCTGAAGGCATAGCGGGCCAACTTCAGCTTTTCCGAGGCGTAGGACACGTCCCAGGCCTGCAGATCGGCCAGGCCCAGCGCGGCCTGGGCGAAATCGCGCAGCTCGCTCAAGTCGCGTTCGGCAAAGGGGCGCGCCTTGGCTGAGAGTTCACGCAGGAACTGCATCACCTGGGCGGGCGACTCGGCCATCTTGGCCACCAGCGAGACCTCGGCGTAGTTGGCATAGCCCAGCAGCTGTGCCTCTTCCTGCCGCAGCGCCAGCAGCTCTTGCATCAGCGCGCTGTTGTCGTGCTCGGGGGCGCCGAGTTCGCTGGCGCGGGTGACGTAGGCGCGGTAGAGCGTCTGGCGCAGTTCGCGGTCGTCGGCGTACTGCATCACCGGCAGGTAGCAGGGGAACTGCAGCGTCAGCTTGTGACCGTCCTTGCCCTCGGCCTCGGCGGCGGCGCGGGTGCTGGCCAGGATGTCATCGGGCAGGCCCTTGAGCTGGTCGGCGCTGACATAGAGCGCATAGCCGTCGGTGGCATCGAGCACATGCTCGCTGAACTGCTGGCTGAGTTCGGCGCTGCGCTCCTGGATGGCGGCAAAACGCGTCTTGGCCTCGCCCTGCAGCTCGGCGCCGGAGAGCACGAAATCGCGCATCCAGTGGCGCAGCGCCTGCTGGCGGGCGGCGTTCAGCGCCGCGGCGTTGGCATTGATCTGCTTGTACTTGGCGTAGAGCCGCTCGTCGGCGCCCATCTCGGTGTAGAACTCGGTCACCACCGGCAGCATGGCGTTGTAAGCCTCGCGCAGCTCCGGCGTGTTGGCGACCGAATTCAGATGGCTGACGGCGCCCCAGGCGGTGCCCAGGCGCTCGGTGGCCACGCTGAGCACGCGCTCCAGCGTCTCGTAATCGGCCGGCGTGCTGTCGGCGGTGGCCGTGGCCAGCGCGGCCCGGGCTTCATCAAGCAGGGTGTTGACGGCCGGCGCGATGTGTTCGGGCTTGATGGCCGCGAAGGCGGGCAGCGGGGCGGTGGACAGCAGCGGATTGCTCATGGCGGGCAGAGGCCTTTATCGATACGGCGTGGAAGGAGCAGCGGGCAGGCCTCAGCGTTCCGCCGATTCCATCGTGTTGACCAGCAGCATGGTGATGGTCATCGGGCCGACGCCGCCGGGCACCGGGGTGATCCAGCCGGCCACTTGCTTGACGCCGTCGAAATCGACGTCGCCGCAGAGCTTGCCTTCGTCGTTGCGGTTCATGCCCACGTCGATGACGACGGCGCCGGGCTTGACCATATCGGCCGTCAGCACATTGCGCTTGCCGACGGCGGCGACGATGACATCGGCCTGCCTCGTGTGGTGGGCCAGATCGGCGGTGCCGCTGTGGCAGACGGTCACGGTGGCATTGGCCTGCAGCAGCATCATGGCCATCGGCTTGCCGACGATGTTGGAGCGGCCGATCACCACGGCGTGCTTGCCGCGCAGATCCTTCATGCCGATGCTCTCCAGCATCTTCATGCAGCCATAGGGCGTGCAGGCCTTGAAGCCCTGCTCACCAACCATCAGTGCGCCCGCGCTTTCAACAGCGAAACCGTCAACGTCCTTGGCCGGCGAGATCGCCTCGATGACCTTGTGATCGTCAATGTGCTTGGGCAGCGGCAGCTGCACCAGGATGCCGTGGATGCTGGGGTCATTGTTCAGCGCCTCGACGCGGGCCAGCAACTCGGCCTCGCTCATCGTCGCCTCGTACTTCTCCAGCACCGAGTGGAAGCCGACATCGCCGCAGGCCTTGACCTTGTTGCGCACATAGACCTGGCTGGCCGGGTTGTCGCCGACCAGGATCACCGCCAGCCCCGGCGTCTTGCCCTGGGCCTTCAGCGCGGCGGTGCGTGCGGCTACCTCGGCGCGGACTTGTTGGGAGAGGGCGTTGCCGTCGATGATTTGTGCGCTCATGGCAGTTCCGAGTGAATGCAGGAAAAATGCAACCACAGAGGCACAGAGGCACGGAGAACAGCCAGCATGGTTCTTGTGCTCTGCGGCTCTGTGCCTCTGTGGTTGCCTTTGAACAGAAGTTTGAAATGCAAAAGGCCGCTGATCACGCAGCGGCCTCTTTCAGCTCAGGCAGGGCTTCAGGCCTTGCCTTGCGCCCCCAGGGCGATCTTGAGCAGGTCGGCCACCGTGTTGGCGTTGAGCTTCTCCATGATGTTGGCGCGGTGCGCCTCCACCGTCTTGATGCTGATGCCCAGGTCGTCGGCGATCTGCTTGTTCAGGCGGCCGGCGACGATGCGTTCCAGCACCTGGGCCTCGCGGGTGGTCAGGCGCGACAGCAGGGCGTCGCGGCTGGCGGCTTCCTGGTGGCTGGAGAAGGCCTCGCGGGCCTGGTCCAGCATGCGCTCAACCAGGGCCAGCAGCTCGTCCTCCTTGAAGGGCTTCTCGATGAAGTCCATCGCGCCCTTCTTCATCGTCTGCACCGCCATCGGCACATCGCCGTGGCCGGTGATGAAGACGACCGGCAGCGGGCTGCGGCGTTCCAGCAGTCGATCCTGCAGCTCCAGGCCGCTCATGCCTTCCATGCGGATGTCGGCAATCAGGCAGGCCACTTCGCGCGGGTCGTAGCGGCTCAGAAAGGATTCCGCCGAGTCAAAGCACTTGACGCGGTAGTCCTTGCCCTCAAGCAGCCATTGCAGGGAGTCTCGTACCGCTTCGTCGTCATCGACAACGTAGACGTTACCCTTCTTCGGAATCAGGCTCATGGTGTCGCAGCAGTGTTTTGAGCCGCCCCCGAGGGCTCGGGGCGCGGAATGTCTACGGGGATCGTGAAGGCGAACCTGCACCCCACGATGGACGGGCCATTGTATAGATTCTCGGCCCTGATCCGGCCCTGGTGCGACTCGACGATAGACCGGCATAACCCTAGGCCTATGCCCATGCCGTCGGCCTTGGTCGAGAAGAAGGCTTCGTACATGCGCTCGATCACCTCGGTGGGCAGGCCCGGGCCCATATCGGTGACGCTGAACTCGATATTGCCGCCCAGCTCCGGCGTGTGCTTGGGCACCACGCGCAGCTCGATATGGCGGCGCGAGACCGGGAGGCCGGCGTTGTCGATCGCCTCGGCGGCATTCTTCAGCAGGTTCATCAGCACCTGCTCGATCAGGATCGGGTCGACCATCAGCGTCGGCAGCCGCTGCGCCACATAGGTGTGGATGGCGACGTTGCGGCGGCGCAGCTCGATGCCGGCCAGCTCGACTGCATCCTCGACGATGCTGTGCGCCGACGAGGCCTGGCGCTGCGGCTCGCTGCGCTTCACGAAGTTGCGGATGCGGTGAATGATCTGCCCGGCGCGCTGCGCCTGCTTGGCGGTCTTCTCCAGCGCGGCGAGCAGATCGTCTTTCTGGATCGCGTCATTGCGCACCCGCGAAACCATGCCGTTGCAGTAATTGGTGATTGCCGTTAGTGGCTGGTTCAGCTCGTGAGCGACGCTGGAGGCCATCTCGCCCATGGTCATCAGCCGGCTGGTCACCTGGGCCTTCTCGGCCTGCTGGGCGGCGAGCATCTCGGCATGGCGGCGCGCGGTGATGTCGGTGGCGATCAGCATCTGCGCCAGGCGGCCGTCGGTCCACTGCAGGTAGCGGGCGCGCACGTCAAACCACAT
The DNA here is from genome assembly GCF_032337115.1 of Roseateles aquae. Classification (NCBI taxonomy): domain Bacteria; kingdom Pseudomonadati; phylum Pseudomonadota; class Betaproteobacteria; order Burkholderiales; family Sphaerotilaceae; genus Roseateles; species Roseateles aquae. The sequence goes on along the minus strand of NZ_JAVXZY010000001.1, from coordinate 1,191,921 downwards.
CTCCAGCGATTCGATATAGACCTCGCGCGGATCGGAGCCCACCTCGGTCAGATGCTGCGAGGGCAGGCCGCCGTAGTCGTCGACCTCTTCGTCGGCGTCCGGGTCTTCCTTGCTGCGTGAGAGCTGGCTGCCGGCCAGCATTGCATGGCCCTTGGGATCGGCGCCGAACCAGAGCCGGTAGCTGCGGTTGGCGAACAGCAGCTCGCCCTGCTGGACCGACAGCACCGACACCGCCGCGTCCAGCCCCTCCAGCACGGTGGTGAAGCGCTCATGCGAGGCCGAGAGCTGGTCGCGCACCCGCTTGGCCTCGGTGATATTGGTCATCGAGGTCATCCAGCCGGTCTGCTTGCCCTTGGGGTCGATCAGCGGCGAGACGTACATCCGTGCATCGAAGGTTGTGCCGTCCTTGCGCATCACCTTCACCTCGGCGCCGCCGGCCGGGCTGCGGCCGTGGATTTCCTGCTGCAACAGCCGGGCGTTCTCTTCGTAGCGGTCCGGCGGCCAGTAGGGGAAGGGCGGCTTGCGGCCGATCAGCTCGGCCTCCGAGAAGCCGGTCATCGCGCAGAAGGCCGGGTTCACGTAGGAGATGCGCGACTCCATGTCCATGGCGCGCATGCCGGTCAGCATCGAGTTTTCCATCGCGCGACGGAAATTCGTTTCGTTGACCAGCGCATTCTGGATGTGCATGCGGCGACGCATATGCTTCCAGGTGCCCAGCAGCATCCAGACGGTCAGCACCGACAGCGCCACCACCATCCAGAACAGCGTGTTGCCGATCAGGCCGGCCGAGGTGCGGTAGCCCTGGCCGCGCAAATACAGGCCGTTGTCCAGCTTGCGGCCCAGCGGGGCGTCGTAAAAGATCACCGGCTTCTTGATGCGCTGGCCCGGCATGGCCGGCGCGGTGCTGGCGAGGATCTGATCGTGGTCGTCGAGGATTGACAGCGCATGCCGCGCCGACACCTCGGACTTCACGTAATAGCGCAGCAGCGCCTCGACCGAATACTCGGCGATCAGCATGCCGCTGAAGCCGTGGCGGTCCAGCACTGGCACCTGGATCTGGAACACCGTGGTGTTGTTGTAGTCGCTGAAGGCCTGCGAATACACCGATTTGCGCAACTGCTTGGCCTGCTGGAAGGCGCGCTCCGGCGCCGTGGCCGGGTTGCCGGCGGGCATCGACGGGTCATCGCTGCCCAATGCCATCAGCGTTTCGGCCTGCAGGCCGCTGGCGCTCTCGCTGGCCAGCCGCTCGCGCTTGGAGCCCAGCCAGGTGATGTGGATGATCTCGGGCCGGTCGCGGGCAAAGGCCTTGGCCTGGGCGTTGAACTGGCTGGCGTCGGTGGCGCGGGTGGCGATCTCGCGGGCGATGCGCAGCAGCTGTTCCTCGTTCTCGATCAGGCGCAGCTGGATCTGCTGTTGAGCGATCTCGGTATCGCGGCGCACCGCCTCGCTGGCGCGGTCGATTTCCTCGTTGCGCAGGTACCAGACCGCCAGCACGATGGCCGACAGGAACAAGAGCACCGAGATCAGCGGCCCGAGCGTGGCGAAACGGTCCTGGCGCGAGGGCGATTGGCTGCGCCACCAACCGGTGGCCAGGCGCTGCAGCGGCAGCAGGGCACGGCGCCAGGCGCCTTTGACATCAAAACGAGCAAGCATGGGCGCGATTATCCGGTGCCGGCCCGCCTCGCCCGGCCCAGGCAATCCCTTCAAATATCACGATGTGAAACGCAGTCGCACGATTTGGAATTTTCCGACATGTTGTGCGACACTCCGGGCGGATCATCGGCAGCCGGCTGTCTGGTACAGCCTGGATTGACCTGATGTGGCAGTGATTTCCGCTTGAAACACGGCTGGCCCACCAGCCCGAACCCCCAAGGAGACAGCATGTCCGCGCAGCCCCAGTCCTTTGCAGGCGCCGCCGCCCTCGACACCGATGCCCTCGAAACCAAGGAATGGCTGGACGCGCTGTCGGCTGTGATTGGCGAGGAAGGTGGTGAGCGCGCGCATTTCCTGCTGAACCAGCTGATCGACCACGCCCGCCAGGCCGGCATCGATGTGCCGTTCTCGGCCACCACGCCCTACCTGAACACCATCCCGGCTGACCAGGAAGCGCGCTGCCCCGGCAATATCGAGATCGAGAAGCGCCTGCGCGCCTATATGCGCTGGAATGCGATGGCGATGGTGGTGCGCGCCAACCGCCTGAACCCGGCCGACGGCGGCGATCTGGGCGGCCATATCGGCTCGTTTGCTTCGCTGGCCTCGATGCTGGGCGCCGGCTTCAACCATTTCTGGCACGCCGAGAGCGAGAACCATGGCGGTGACCTGCTCTACATCCAGGGCCACAGCGCGCCCGGCATCTATGCCCGCGCCTTCCTGGAAGGCCGGCTGAGCGAGGAGCAACTGGACAGCTTCCGCCAGGAAGTCGATGGCAAGGGCCTGTCCAGCTACCCGCATCCCAAGCTGATGCCCGAGTTCTGGCAGTTCCCGACCGTGTCCATGGGCCTGGGCCCCTTGATGGCGATCTACCAGGCGCGTTTCCTGAAGTACCTGCACGCCCGTGGCATTGCCAATACCGAGAACCGCAAGGTCTGGGCCTTCATGGGCGACGGCGAGATGGACGAGCCGGAAAGCCTGGGCGCCATCGGCCTGGCCGCGCGCGAGGGCCTGGACAATCTGGTCTTCGTCATCAACTGCAATCTGCAACGCCTGGACGGCCCGGTGCGCGGCAACGGCAAGATCATTCAGGAGCTCGAAGGCGAGTTCCGCGGCAGCGGCTGGAACGTCATCAAGCTGATCTGGGGCAAGGGCTGGGACGAGCTGCTGGCCCGCGACAAGAGCGGCAAGCTGAAACAGCTGATGATGGAAACCGTCGACGGCGACTACCAGGCCATGAAGGCCAATGACGGCGCCTACGTCCGCAAGCACTTCTTCGGCAAGTACCCGGAGACGGCCAAGCTGGTCGAGCACATGAGCGATGACGAGATCTTCGAGCTGCGCCGGGGTGGCCACCAGCCGGAGAAGGTGTTCGCCGCCTTCCATGCCGCGCACAACAACAACTCGGGCCAACCGACGCTGCTGCTGGTCAAGACCGTCAAGGGCTATGGCATGGGCAAGGCCGGTGAAGGCAAGAACACCGTCCACCAGACCAAGAAGCTGAGCGACGAGGACATCAAGTACATCCGCGACCGCTTCGGCATCCCCATCCCCGACAGCGAGCTGCCCAAGCTGCCTTACTACAAGCCGGCCGACGACACGCCCGAGATGCGCTATCTGCACGAGCGCCGTCAGGCCCTCGGCGGCTACCTGCCGCAGCGCCGCGTCAAGGCCGAGGAGAGCTTCAGCGCCCCGGCGCTGGACACCTTCAAGGCCGTGCTCGAGCCCACCGCCGAAGGCCGCGAGATCTCGACCACGCAAGCCTATGTGCGCTTCCTGACCCAGCTGCTGCGCGACAAGGATCTGGGCCCGCGCGTCGTGCCCATCCTGGTCGACGAGGCACGCACCTTCGGCATGGAAGGCCTGTTCCGCCAGATCGGCATCTACAACCCCAAGGGTCAGAACTACACCCCGGTCGACAAGGACCAGGTGATGTACTACCGCGAGGCCAAGGATGGCCAGATCCTGCAGGAAGGCATCAACGAAGCAGGCGGCATGGCCAGCTGGATCGCGGCGGCCACGAGCTACTCGACGAACAACCGGGTGATGATCCCGTTCTACGTCTACTACTCGATGTTCGGCTTCCAGCGCATCGGTGATCTGGCCTGGGCGGCCGGCGATATGCAGGCGCGTGGCTTCCTCTTGGGCGGCACCTCGGGCCGCACCACGCTGAACGGCGAAGGCCTGCAGCACGAAGACGGCCACAGCCACATCCTCGCCGGCACCATTCCGAACTGCGTGTCCTACGACCCGACCTTTGCCCATGAGGTGGCGGTGATCATGCAGCACGGCCTGAAGCGCATGGTGCAGGACCAGGAGAACGTGTTCTTCTACCTGACGCTCTTGAACGAGAACTACGCGATGCCGGGCCTGAAGGCCGGCACCGAAGAGCAGATCATCAAGGGCATGTATCTGCTCGAAGAGGCGGCGCCGCTGCAGTTGCAGGTCAATCTGCTCGGCTCCGGCTCCATCCTGCGTGAGAGCCAGGCGGCCAAGCAGCTGCTCGAAGCCGAGTGGGGCGTGGGCGCCAGCGTCTGGAGCTGCCCGAGCTTCAACGAGCTGGCCCGCGACGGCCAGAACGCCGAGCGCTGGAACCTGCTGCACCCGACCGAGCTGGCCTGCGTGCCCTTCGTGACCCAGCAGCTGAGCAAGACCAGCGGCCCGGTCGTTGCCTCGACCGACTATATGAAGAACTATGCGGAACAGATCCGCGCCTTCATCCCGGCCGGCCGCAGCTACAAGGTGCTGGGCACCGACGGTTTCGGCCGCTCGGACTTCCGCTCCAAGCTGCGCGAGCACTTCGAGATCAACCGGCACTACATCGTCGTGGCCGCGCTGAAGAGCCTGGCCGACGAGGGCAAGATCCCGGTCGGTACGGTGGCCGAAGCGATTTCCAACTACGGCTTGAACGCAGACAAGATCAACCCCTTGTACGCCTGATCAGCGCCGAGGCGAGCAGGCGCGAGGCCGGTTGGCGTAGCGCAGCCTGCGCCACGGGCTTCAAGGTCGCACCACCGAGGTGCGCAAGCGAAGAGTTAGCGGAGAACAGACATGGCATTGGTAGAAGTCAAAGTCCCGGACATCGGCGACTTCAAGGACGTGGCGGTGATCGAGCTGCTGGTCAAGGTCGGCGACAGCATCAAGCTGGAGCAAAGCCTGGTCACGGTCGAGAGCGACAAGGCCTCGATGGAAATCCCCAGCTCGCATGCCGGCGTGGTGCGCGAGATCAAGGTCGCCGTCGGCGATGTGGTCAACGAAGGCAGTCTGCTGGTCGTCGTTGACGCAGAAGGCGCGGCGGCTGCCGCTGCGCCGGCCTCGGCACCGGTCGCTGCGGCCCCGATGGCAGCACCCGCTGCCGCGCCAGTGGCTGCACCGGCCGCGGCTCCCGCCGCAGCTGCCACATCAGGCGGCCTGGTCGAAGTCGTGGTGCCGGACATCGGCGATTTCGACTCGGTCGCAGTGATCGAGGTCTTCGTCAAGGTCGGCGACACGATCAAGCTGGAACAGAGCCTGGTCACCGTCGAGAGCGACAAGGCCTCGATGGAAATCCCCAGCTCGCATGCCGGCGTGATCCGCGAACTGAAGGTCAAGCTCGGCGACAAGATCGCCAAGGGCAGCCTGCTGGCGCTGGTGGAAGTGGCCGGCGCTGCGCCTGCGGCGGCCGTGGCAGCGGCTGCGCCCGCCGCCGCTGTCGCCAGCGTGCCAGCGGCGCCAGTTTCGGCACCAGCAGCCACTCCCGCTGCGCCAGCCGCGGCCCTGCCGGCCCACGAGCCGAGCACGCCGAGTGGCCGCCTGCCCCATGCCTCGCCCAGCATCCGCCGCATCGCCCGCGAGTTGGGCGTGCCGCTGGCCGAGGTCAAGGGCACAGGCCCCAAGGGCCGCATCATCGAGACCGATCTGCAGGCCTTTGTGAAGGCCGTGATGGCCGGCAGCCTTCAAACCGCTGCACAGAAGGCCGCTGCACCGGCCGGCGCTGCAGCCGCGGGTGGCGGCAGCCTGCCCGGCCTGCTGCCCTGGCCCAAGGTCGATTTCGAGAAGTTCGGCGCCGTCGAGCGCAAGGACCTCAGCCGCATCAAGAAGATCTCCGGCGCCAATCTGCATCGCAACTGGGTGGTGATCCCCCATGTCACCAACCATGACGATGCCGACATCACCGATCTCGAAGCCTTCCGCGTGCTCCTGAACAAGGAGAACGAGAAGAGCGGTGTCAAGGTGACGATGCTGGCCTTCATGATCAAGGCTGCCGTCGCCGCGCTGAAGAAGTTCCCCGAGTTCAATGCCTCGCTGGAAAGTGATGAAAGTGGGGGCGACGCCCAGAAGCTGGTGCTGAAGAAGTACTTCCACATTGGTTTCGCGGCGGACACGCCCAACGGCCTCGTCGTGCCGGTGATCAAGGATGCCGACAAGAAGGGCATCGTCGAGATCAGTGCCGAGATGAGCGAGCTGGCCAAGAAGGCCCGCGACGGCAAGCTGGGCCCGGCCGATATGAGCGGCGGCTGCTTCACGATCTCCTCGCTGGGCGGCATTGGCGGGCGCTACTTCACGCCCATCATCAATGCGCCCGAGGTGGCCATCATGGGCGTCTGCAAGAGCCAGATCGAGCCCAAGTGGGACGGCAAGCAGTTCGCGCCGCGGCTGATGCTGCCGCTGAGCCTCAGCTGGGATCACCGCGTGATCGACGGCGCAGCGGCCGCGCGCTTCAACGTGTACTTCGCATCCCTGCTGGCCGACTTCAGGCGGATTGCTCTTTAACCACCCCCTACGCGCTGCGCGCGCCCCCTCAAGGGGGCACGCCCGGCGGCCCGGCAGAGCCGGATCCGCGGGCGTCGCTTGATCATCCGAGGCATGCCATCATCCCGGCGCCTCGAGAATTGGAGACAGACATGGCATTGGTAGAAGTCAAGGTCCCGGACATCGGCGACTTCAAGGACGTGGCCATCATCGAGCTGCTGGTCAAGGCCGGCGACACGGTGAAGGCCGAGCAGAGCCTGATCACCGTCGAGAGCGACAAGGCCTCGATGGAGATTCCCTCCTCGCACGCGGGCGTGGTCAAGGAGCTGAAGGTCAGCCTGGGCGACAAGGTCAACCAGGGCACGCTCCTGCTGCTGCTGGAAAGCGAAGGTGCTGCCGCGCCTGCGCCCGCTGCGCCTGCCGCCGCCGCGCCGGTGGCCGCGCAAGCCGCACCGGCACCTGCCCCAGTCGCAGCCGCCCCGCTGCCCGCCGGCAGCTACAGCGGTGCCGCCGACATCGAGGCCGATGTGCTGGTGCTGGGTGGTGGCCCTGGCGGTTATTCGGCCGCCTTCCGCGCGGCTGACCTCGGCCTGAAGGTCGTGCTGGTGGAGCGTTATGCGACGCTGGGCGGCGTCTGCCTGAACGTCGGCTGCATCCCGTCCAAGGCGCTGCTGCATGTGGCGGCGGTGATGGACGAGGTCTCGCACATGGCCGATCTGGGCGTCGACTTCGGCGCGCCCACGGTCAATATCGACAAGCTGCGCGGCCACAAGGAAAAGGTCATCGCCAAGCTGACCACCGGTCTGGCCGGCATGGCCAAGATGCGCAAGGTGACCGTCGTGCGCGGCTACGGCAGCTTCATCGACCCCTACCACCTGAGCGTCGAAGAGACCACCGGCACCGCGCAGGAGAAGACCGGCACGAGCAAGGTCGTTCGCTTCAAGAAGGCCATCATCGCTGCCGGCTCGGCCGCGGTGCGCCTGCCCTTCCTGCCGCAGGATGATCGCATCGTCGACTCCACCGGCGCGCTGCAGCTGAAGGGCATGCCCAAGAAGATGCTGATCATCGGCGGCGGCATCATCGGCCTGGAAATGGGCACGGTCTACTCGACGCTGGGCGCACGGCTGGATGTCGTCGAGATGCTCGACGGCCTGATGCAGGGCGCCGACCGCGACCTGGTCAAGGTCTGGGAAAAGATGAACAAGCCGCGCTTCGACAAGATCATGTTGAAGACCAAGACCGTCGGCGCCGAGGCCACGCCCGAGGGCATCAAGGTGCAGTTCGAGGGCCTGGATGGCACGAAGAGCGAAGGCGTCTACGACCTGGTGCTGCAGGCCGTCGGCCGTACGCCCAATGGCAAGAAGATCGCTGCTGACAAAGCCGGCGTGGCCGTGACCGACCGCGGCTTCATCAACGTCGACGTGCAGATGCGCACCAATGTGGCCAATATCTTCGCCATCGGCGACATCGTCGGCCAGCCCATGCTGGCGCACAAGGCGGTGCACGAGGCCCATGTGGCCGCCGAAGTGATTGCCGGTGAACTGTTGGGCGATGCCAAGCTGGCCAAGAGCCAGTTCGACGCCCGCGTGATCCCGAGCGTTGCCTACACCGACCCCGAAGTCGCCTGGGTGGGCCTGACCGAAGACCAGGCCAAGGCCCAAGGCATCAAGGTCAAGAAGGGTCTGTTCCCCTGGGCGGCGTCGGGTCGCGCCATCGCCAACGGCCGCGACGAAGGCTTCACCAAGCTGCTGTTTGACGACAGTCCCGAAGCCCACGGCCACGGCAAGATCCTCGGCGGCGGCATTGTCGGCACCCACGCTGGCGACATGATCGGCGAGATCGCCCTGGCCATCGAGATGGGCGCCGATGCGGTGGACATCGGCAAGACCATCCACCCGCACCCGACGCTGGGCGAAAGCATCGGCATGGCGGCGGAAGTGGCGCATGGCTCCTGCACGGATGTGCCGCCGGCAAGGAAGTAGTCCGCTACAACGCTGGCAAGACCCAAGCCCCGGACGGGAAACTGTCCGGGGCTTTTTGCCTTGCGTCTCCAAACAATCGCCGCAGAATGCTGTGTATGTGCACGGCGTTTATGCCCGCAAATTCCAAGCCCAGGCTCTACAAGCCGCCCCACAGCCGTCCAAACCTTTTTGCTCGGCGCTTGTGCCCGAGCCTCGCTGTGCCAACGTTCCAGCGTGCTCACGCCAACCCCCACCTCCCGCGCCACTTCTTGCACTGGCGCGCTTTCAGGCAGCTGCATGCGTGCGACAGCCTGGTCCTTGAATGCTTGTCCGTACCTTGCCGCTGTCGTCCTTCATCGCCGGCCCCTGTTTTGGATCGACCGGGGCGACAACTGTTTTGAAGCGGGGGGCGAGGGCAGGATCGGTGCAGGCGACGCGCTCTAACCCTGGCTGAGCCGACGCAGGTGGCGCTGCCCATGCGCCGGGCACACGGGCTGTGGGCGGCGCTGATCGCCCCCGCAGCTACGAAGTGCTCCCGCTGCTGTACCCCATCTGTGGCGGGCAGATGCGAATCATCGGTTTCATCACTTCCGGCGCCGACATTCGGCAAATACTGGAACACATCGGGGTGGAGACCGAGCCGTCGCACATCGCCCCGGCACACGGTCCACCACCGTGGGAAGGCGGCGGCGCGCCGGTGGATGAGGGTGTGCAAGGCGAGCCGGATTGGGATCTGGCGGCAAGAACCTGCAACCGACTGCGAAGTTGACCAGCGCATCAATTGGTGACTGAGCAAGGGAGCGGCTTTGATTGGCCGGGGGACTACTGGCGTGCGCGCCAGACCCAAACGCCTATTGCACCCAAGCGCTCACCATTGAGCGGCAAGCGAGCGCTCAACCTGCCTTGGCCGAACGTGTTTCGAAGCCCAAAAGCCGTGCCACAGTTTTCCTCATTCGGTTGAATATCCTATCCGTAGGGCCCGGTCGAGCTGCACGTGCTGCAGCGCCGGGTCTGGCTGACCGTCAAAGGCGATCCGATGGACCGCTTCCTCGGCAGCCAGCGCGCGATTGGCGCTCAAGGGCCCGGGCCGCCTGCACCTGAGCGCCGACGGCACGGAGCCCGCCCGCATCGCGCTGAGCGCGACGCCCCTGGCGCAGCACACGCCTCAGGGATTGTGCCGGCTGTCGAACGGTTCGAACCCGGCCAGCGGGAACGGCGGGAAGGCGAGTTGCTTGACGGTCCGCTTCGCCGGCTTGTCGTTGCGATAGGCCTGCTCGATGTGCTGGCCGGTCAGGAAGTTGGTCGAGCGCGTGGCCGCCAGCTCCAGCTCGCCATTGCGGCCGCAGGTCGGCGTGCGGGTGTCCATCCCGGCCAGCACCCAGGTGCCGGCCTCGAGCTGCGCGAAACGGTAGACCGTGACATGGACGCCGCAGGCGGAGCGGCTGTTGATCTGCAGCGAGAAGCGTCGATCCGACTGGGCCTCGACGATCTCGAAGTCTGTCCGGCCGCTGGCGTCCGCGAAGTCAAAGGCCTGGGAGCGTGCCAGCTCTCTCAGGCCGCCACCGGGAAGCCGCTCCAGCACGAAGACGCGGCCCTGGCGGCTGCCCTCGCCGGGTCCGAGCGCCACGCCGAAGACCCGGCGCCGCGTTGGCGCCCCCTCGTCGGTCGACAGCAGCTGCACCTCGGCGTCGCGAAACAGGGTCCGGGCATAGGCCTCGACGCTCGATGCCCCGGGCGCCTCGGCCGCCCCCGCCCGCAGACCGGCGCCCAGCACGGCCAGAGCGATCAGGCGGCGGCGCGCCAACCGCCGCGTGCTCATTCCGACTTGCCGGCGGCGGCGGCCGGCCGGTGATCGAAGCTCAGCACGCGGGCCAGGCGCCAGCTGCCCTGCTCCTGCTTCCAGAGGTGGACGAACTTGGCCTCCTCCGCGCCGGGCTCGCCCTGGCGGGTGAAGACGTGCCGGCCGATCTGGATCGCCCCGTAGCCCTGCATCGGATAGACCTCCAGGCTGCCGGGTACCAGGCGGCGGCTGACGCCCTGGTCGCGTGGGCAGGAGCGCATGCTGCGGGCCGCCTCACCGACGGCGGCGCCGGTGCGGTCGTGATAGAACTCCGCGTCCTCGGTGAACAGGGCCCGGAAGCCCGCCGCGTCGCAGCGCACGAAGGCCGCGTCGAACAGGGCCTGGTCCATGCGGGCCAGCTCGTCGAACAGGGGGCCGGTCCGGGCCGTGGTCTGGGCCGGGTTCTGGGTTCTCTCCTGGGCCGGTGCGGAAGCAGCGGCCAAGGCGGCAAGCGCCAGGGTGGCCCATGAGCGGGCAAGGGGTAAGGGCATGGCGGCGTCCTCGAAAAAAGAGCTCTTTGCGCGTTAGTTGATGCTCGGCAACCAACACTCGAAACGCAAGCACAGAGGTGCGGAGGCACGGAGGGATTCACAGGGAAGACAAGGTTTCGACTTGTTTTTCTCCGTGACTCCGTGCCTCTGTGCCTCTGTGCCTCTGTGCTTGCTTTCGGCTGTTTCCAGAGCATTCATACTTAACGCGAAAAGAGCCTTGAGTAAAGCCCCGGACGGGAAGCTTTCTCGGGGCACTGTATTGCGTCACGCGCTTGGCTTTGCGGTCACGGCTGCATTGTGAGCAGACGCGATGGCCCAACTGCCAGTGCCCTGCATTGGCACCGGCCGGCAAAGTTCTGCAGCGCGCACAGGCCTATGGAGGCAGTCCGTTTTCCTGGCCACCGACGCCTCGCCTTGCGCTAGGCTACGCGCGCCCGGCGCTGCAGCGAGTCTGCTGCCAGCGCCCTAATCCAATGATTTGTTGCGTATCAGCCAGAGGGAGCCGCCATGAAACCACGTCGATTGCGAGGCCTGCAGGCCCTATGGGCAGGTCTGGCGTTGAGTTGCAGCCAGGCCCAAGCCAGCACTGTCGAGGCGAATCCTCTGCGCTGGGAAACGCTGGCGCCCATGCCCATCGGTGTGCAGGAGATCTATCCGGTCGTCCATGGCAGCCGCCTGATCGTCGCCGGCGGTTTGAGCAGCGAACTGCCGGCTGAGCAAGGCCACCTCAGCAACGCGCTGCAGATCTACGACCCGAGCAGCGGCCGCTGGAGCTTGGGGCCGGCGCTGCCCGAGGGGCGACATCATGCGCAGTTGCTCAGCCTGGGCAAGAGCCTGTACTTGATCGGTGGCTTTGTGCGTTGTGACAGCGGCGACTGGTGCGCCAGCCGCGAGGTATTGCGCCTGGACGACGGCAGTGCGCGCTGGCAGCGCCTGGGCGCTCTGCCACAGGCCCTGACCGAATCGACCGCCTTTGTGAAGCAGGGCCAGATCCATCTGGTCAGTGGCCGTAGCCCGCGCGGCGAGGCCAATGCGCAGTGGGGTGACCATCGCGATGTGGCCTGGCACTGGGTCTATGAAGCGCAGCGGGATCGCTGGCATGCCCTGGCCGACGGGCCGGAGATCAAGAGCAGTGCGGCCGCCCTGGCGGCGGGCGAACAGGCCTGGCTCATTGGTGGCCGTCAGTACAACGGCGCCAATCTGCGCAGTGTCCATCGATTCGATGCTGTCACTGGCCGCTGGCAGGCCGAAGCGCCGTTGGCTTTCGCCCAGGCCGCCCATGGCGTGGGCTTGTTGGGCCGTCCGGGCCAGGAGCTGATCTGCAGCATCGGTGGCGAAACTGCCGACAACGGTGGCGGCATGCTGAGCCAGGTGCAATGTCGCGCACTGGGTGGTGACCGTTGGCAGGTGATCGGAGAGATGCCCGAGCCACGCCACGGCCTGGGCGTGCTGAGTCTGAACGGCCAACTCTACGCCATTGGCGGCGCGCGCCAGCCGGGCCTGACACAAACCAGCCCGCGCCTGGATCGCCTCAGCCTGCAAGCCCGCCCTGAGAATGCCGAAGCGGTGCCTCAGTAGCCGCGCCAGTGGCGGCTTGGCAAACTCATGTGAGAACCGAGGCCGTTGGCGCCGAGGGCACACCCGCAAGCCTCACGGTGCTGTTCATCGGCCAGGCCCCTGCGACCCGGTGCTGCAGGCGGCGTGCCGCACGCCCCCTGGCAAGAAGTTCACTGCCGACAAGGCTGGTGTCGCGGTGACCGACCGCGGCTTCATCAACGTCGACGTGCAGATGCGCAGCCATGTGGCCAAGACCTTCGTCATCGGCGACATCGTCGGCCGGCGCCATGCTGGCGCACAAGGCGGTGCACGAGGCCCATGTGGCCGCCGAAGTGATTGCCGGTGAACTGTTGGGCGACGCCAAGCTGGCCAAGAGCCAGTTCGACGCCCGCGTGATCCCAAGCGTCGCCTACACCGAGCCCGCAGTCGCCTGGGTCGGCCTGCCCCAGGGCAGGCCAAGGCTCCAGGTCAAGAAGGGCCTGTTCCCCTGGGCAGCTTCCGGATGTGCCATGGCCAATGGCCGCGATGAGGGCTTCGCCAAGCTGCTGCTCGATGCGGAGACGCACCACGTCGTCGGCCCCCACGCCGGCGACATGATCGGCGAGATCGCCCTGGCCATCGAGATGGGCGCCGACGCGGTGGACATCGGCAAGATCATCCACCCGCACCCGACACTGGGCGAAAGCATAGTCATGGCGGCCGAGCCGGCGCGTCGTTCCCGTGCGGCTGTGCCGCCGCAACGGAAGGGTTGCCACCGCTCAGCACCGTGAAAACAAGGCGCCGCGCAGGAGCAGGTGTCCGGGGCGACGTCTTGCTCCTTGGCCAGAAAGTCGCATCAGCTGCGCCCTCAAGCCGCATTTGATGCGACGTTGTTCGCGCCGGCTCCAGAGTTCGCCCCGTCCGGCACAGAATCTGCGCCGCTCATTACACAAGGGGATTCGGCATGGAGGAAAGACGGATGGCGGCCTGCGCGGTTCGGGGGCGAGCGGGGGCTGGCCATCTGGCGGCCGGGACCGCTGCGCTATTGCTGCTGGCTTGCGGTGGCGGGTCGGGCAGCGCGCCAGATTCGGCAGCGCCAGTGGCGCAGCCCGATATGACACCGCAGCTGGCCCGACCGGCATGCGGTGCGTCCAGCCCGCTGACGCTCCATATCGTCAACGCAGCGCGGGTCAATCCGGCACAGCTAGAGAAAATGGTTTGCACCTTCTACGAGGTCTACCCGGCGATGGCGGCGCTGCTGAAGACTGAGGCACCCAAGGAGGTGACCTATAGCTTTGTTGATCAGCGGGACAAGCCACCGGCCTGGGTTCAGGGCGGGACGACGGTCTACTACTCAACGATCTACCTGCAGCGGATGCAGCGAGACATCGATGTCGCCGTTCACGAGTTGACACACATCATCCAGGGCCAACAACACAAAGTGCCCCCAGGCTGGATCATCGAGGGCACGGCGGACTGGGTACGCAATCGCCTCGGGCGCTATAACCAGGACATCGGCTGGGCCCTGCCCACCGTGGTAGCCGCGAACGACCGCTACACCGATGGCTATGGCACGGCGGCCCAATTCTTCAATTGGGTCGACACAAACTACCGGCAGGGCAAGGAACCGGTTGCCGTGGCCTTGCAAGTCGGTGCCATGCAAGGCGTGGTCTATCGCAGCAGCGTGTGGTCCGAACTGACGGGCAAGTCGCTGGCGGAGTTGTGGTCCGCCCACAGTGGCCAGCCCTATGTACCACCGGCCAGTACCGGCCTGGCGTTCTATACCGAACCGGGCTTTGAGGGTCCGGCCATCCTGTTGGAGAAGGGGCGCTATGACATGGCGGATTTGCTGAACCTGGAGATCAGTAACGACAGCATCCGCTCGGTCCGTGTGCCACCGGGCTACAAGCTGACGGCCTATCAGCATGAGCACTTCAGTGGCGCGGCACTGGTGCTGAGCGCTGACGCAAGCATCCTGGAGGCCCGGTTTGATCGCGCGATCTCATCGCTGATCATCGAGTGACTTCGGGCCCGCGCGAGGCTGTGGTGGCCAAGCGCGAGGAATGCTGAGCAGGCAAGGGTAGGACGTCTTGGACCAGAGCAGTCAGCGGTGCTGGCCGATGTCGCCGTCTTGTGGGGCTGCCCAGACGCCGCCAAAGGTGCAAACTCGGGCTTTTGATGCGCTATTGATGTCGTGCACCGAATTGCCGTCACCCGAACTGCACTGTTCGCCTGGCTGACAGTGATCAGCTTGCTGCTGTGCCAGCGCGGGCGGGCCGAGCCGCCGCGCGAGCTGCACTATTTCGACATTCCGCCGATGATGTTCACCGATGGCCAAGGGCGTGCGGCGGGCCGCCTGATCGAGCGTGTGCGCAAGGCCTGGCCGGCGGAGTTGCCGCTGCCGCCCATGGTTGCGGCTCCCTTGAAGCGCTCGGTGCACGACATCCTCGACAGCGGCGAGCCGATCTGCCTGATCGGCGTGTTCAAGACCGCCGAGCGCGAGGCGGCTGCGTGGTTTTCCAGCCCGATCTATCGCGAGTCGCCGTCGGTGTTTGTGGCGACGCGCACGGCTGCCGCAAAGATGCGGCGCCACGAGAGTGCGCAGGCCTTGATCGAAGACCCCGGCCAGCGCCTGCTGCTGACCGATGGCGCCTCCTATGGGCCGCAGCTGGATGCCTGGCTGAAGCGTCGCGGTGGTGGCGTGCTGCGTGTCGCCGCCCCGCCGGCGCGGCAGATCCACATGCTGCTGCGCGGTCATGCCGAGTACATGTTCAGCGATATGGATCAGGCCACGCAGTTGTTGAAGGATCTCGGACCTGCAGCAGCGGCGCTTGAGATCGTGCAATTGCCAGGCATGGCGGAATCGCCGACGCGGCACCTGATGTGCCAACGCCAGCTGGATCGCGCATGGCTGGAGGCATTGGATGAGGGCTTGAAAACCATCGACTTGGCGCCGACGCTTGCACCCTGAGGCTTGACCGCTCAGGGGACAGGACACCAGGGCGGCAAGATCTTGCGGTCGAGGCTCAGGGCGGACTCAAGGCGCGGTGGCTGCGGCAGCTTCTTGCGGCATCAGCCGTGGCAGCAGCGCCTGGCTTGGAAAGCCATCCGCCGGCAGTCCCTCGCGCTGCTGCCAGGCGCGCAGCGCGGCGCGGGTGGCGGGGCCGAACACGCCATCGGCAGCGCCGGGCGCAAAGCCCTGTTCGGTCAGTGCGCGCTGCATGGCCTGTATCTGCGTGCGGCTGAGCGGCTGCAGCTCGCGGGGCCAGGCGGCGCGCACGCCATCGCTGCGGCCGGCGAGCCGCTCGCTGAGCAGCCCGATGGCCAGCGCGTAGCTGTCGGACGCGTTGTAGCGCCGTATCACCTGCCAGTTATGACCGACCAGAAAGGCCGGGCCGCGGCTGCCGGCGGGCAGCAGCACCCAGGCTTCACGCATCGGCGCCAGCGATTCGCCAGACGGGTCTGCGGGCCGCAGGCCCTCGGCGGTCCAGGCGGCGCTGCTCTGCTTCAGCGAGGCGTCGGCGCGCAGCGGGTCAAAGCCTGCTGGCAGCAGCACTTCCTGGCCCCAGGGCTCGTCGGGGCGCCAGCCGCGCCGGCTCAGATAGTTGGCCGTCGAGGCCATCACATCGGGCAGGCTGGTCCAGATGTCGCGCCGGCCGTCGCCATCGCCGTCCTGCGCGTCGCTCAGAAAGCTGCTGGGCATGAACTGGGTCTGGCCCATCGCGCCGGCCCAGGAACCGAGCAGGCGGGCGCGGTCGGCATCGCCGGCCTGCAGGATGCGCAGCGCGGCCAGCAGCTCGCGCCGCGCCATCGCTTCGCGGCGGCCGTCCACCGCCAGCGTCACCAGTGCGTCGATCACCGGCACGCTGCCCGAATCGCGGCCGAAATCGCTCTCCAAGCCCCAGAACGCGGCGAGCAGGGGCACGGGGATGGCATAGCGGGTGCTGGCCTGCTCCAGCGCTTCACGAGCCGCCGGGTCGGCCAGCCGCGCCAGACCTTGCTTGATGCGATAGGCGCTCACGGCGCTGTCCAGATAGGCCCAGATGGGCCGCGTGAACTCGGGCTGGCTGCGGTCCAGCGTCAGCACCCGGGGCAGGCATTGCAGCGGGCCGAAGGCGGCATCGAGCACCGCCTCGCTGATGCCGGCGGCACGTGCCTCGGGGCGGAAACCCTGCGCCCAGGCCAGGCAGCGAGCCTGCAGCACTTCGGCGCTGAGATCGGTGACGGCGGGGCTTGCGGGGCTCGGCGGCGGTGCGGCTGACGTGGGGGCTGCGCTGGCCGGGCCTGGCAGAGCCGCCTTCACGGCGGGGGCGGGTGGCGCGACCGGTGGCGGCGCGCTGGCGCAGCCGGCCAGGGCCAGCAGCAGCAGGCTCAGGGCCTGGCGTGCAGGGCGGTGTTGCAGCCTTGTGATGGCGGAGAACGACGGGATCATCGGCACATTGTCCGTGGCTTCAAAGGTGGCGCCAGACGGCATGCTCAATCGCGCAGCGCCGCCAGCACCTGTTCGCGCAGCCATTGGTGGCGTGGCTCGCGGTGCAGCGCGGGGCTCCACAGCATCAGCACCTGGTAGCTGGGCACGGGCAGTGGCAGTTCGTGCTGGCTGAGCGGCGCGTCCTCGGCCAGCACGCGGGCGACCCGCCTGGGCAGCGTGCACAGCAACTCACTTTGGGCCACCAGCCGTGCGGCGCTGGCGAACTGGCCGAAGCTGCAGGCGATATGGCGCGCGAGGCCGCGTTCGGCCAGCGCCTGATCGACGGCGCCGCGGCCCAGCCCCGTCAAGCGCACCTGGACATGGGCTTCGGCGACATAAGCGTCGAGGTTCAGCGCCGTTCCTTGCAGCCGCGGATGGCTGCGGCTGGCGATGACGACAAAGTCCTCGTTCCAGAGCACCCGCTGATGCAGGCTTTGCGGTGCCTGCGCAAAGCGCCCAATCAGCAGATCGGCGCGGGCCAGCAGGGCCAGTGGGTCGGGGTCGCTGCCGGGCTGGCAGTGCAGGCTGGATTGCGGTGCCAGCCGGGCCAGGCGGCGCTGCAAGGGCGGTGCGAGCACGATGTCGCCATAGTCGGGCATGACCAGATGGAACTGGTGCGCGCCCTGGGCGGGATTGAAAGCCTCCTGCGCCTCGGCGACGCGGTGCAGTTGCTGCAGCGCCTCGCGCAGCGGCCCGCGCAAGGCCTGACCCCGGGCGCTGAGCTTCATGCCACGGCCGGCGCGCACCAAGAGTGGGTCGTCGAAGTGCGCGCGCAGCCGGCGCAGCGCATGGCTCATCGCCGATTGCGTGACATCGGCGCGCAGCGCGGCGCGGCTGACGTTGGCCTCCTGCAGCAGCAGGTCCAGCCATTGCAGCAGGCGCAGATCGAGGGGCCGGGTATGAACAGCATTCATAGGCGTATTGGAGCCTATTGGCGGTCGGCGCGGGCGCGGCTGGCTATCGTTCCCGACATGAAAAAGACCCTTATCCAAGCCTTTCATCCACAGCCCGAACGCTCGCGCGTTCAGCGCGCCTGGCTCGAGCGCCTGAGCCACGCGCCCGGCCTGACGATCAACCGCCTCTACGAGCGCTATCCTGACTGGCGCATCGACATTGAACGCGAGCAGCAACTGCTGGTGAGCCACGAGCGCATCGTTTTCATGCACCCGCTTTACTGGTACTCGGTGCCGCCCTTGATGAAGCTGTGGATGGACGAGGTGCTGACCTTTGGTTGGGCCTACGGGCCGGGTGTCGAAACGCTCAAAGGCAAGGACTGGTTGCAGGCACTCAGTACCGGCGCCAGCGCTGACGACTACCAGGCTGGCGGCTTCAATGAATACAGCCTCAGCGAATTGATGAAGCCCTTGCAGCGCACGGCGGCGATGTTGGGCATGCGCTATCAGGCGCTGTTCGTTCTCGATGGCGTGCGCCAGCGTGATGACGAGGCGCTGAGGCAGTCGGCCGAGCGCTTGCTGGCACGCCTGAGCGGGGAGGACTGAGGCAGGCTCTGGTCCGCAGCTTTGGCGGCATGGCAAGGCTTTACATTCACCGGGCTCGGCCACAGTGGCCGGCATGGCACCCACAAGGAGATCGACGATGCTGCACAAAGCCGCTGCCCTGCTGTTGGCGGGCCTGGTTTCGCTAGGCGCTGCCCGGGCCCAGCCGCCGACGCCCGCCGAGCTCTGGCAGGCCGCGCAAACGGGCGATGTGGACCTGATCAAGCGCGCCGCAGCTCTAGGGCAGGATCTGTGGCAGCGGGACGCCGACGGCTATGACGCGCTGGACTACGCGATCGAACGCGAGCAGCCTGCGGCGGCGCAACTGCTATTGGAGCAAGCACTGCAGCGCAGTGTCGAGGGCACTGCGCAGCAAGACTATGTGACAGCGCTGCTGGCGGGAGACGTCACGCCGCGGCCAGTTGCTCCTGCGGCTGCGCCGGCCCTGCAGGCCGGTCTGCTGCGCCTGCTGGCTCATCTGGGGCGTACGGCTGCCGTGCGCCAACTGCTTGGCGCCGGCGTTGCGCCGGATCTGGGCGCCGATTCAGGCTACACGGCACTGGCGCTGGCGGTGCGTTGGCAACATGCCGAACTGGTCGACGTGCTGCTGCAGGCCGGGGCCAATGCCAACACGCACACCAAGAGCTGCTATCAGAGCACGCCCCTGATGGAGGCCAGCCGCCACGGCAACCCGCGCATCGTCGACGCGCTGCTGCGCGCCGGCGCCGCGGTCAATGAGGGCGACAGGTATGGTGATCACGCGCTGAACTGGGCCAGCTATTTTGGCCAGACGGCCATGGCGCGGCGCCTGATCGAGCAGGGCGCAGACCTGCGTCGCACCGGTCAGACCGACGACTCTCCGTTGGAAATCGCCAACCGCGAAGGGCACGCCGAGCTGGCGGCTGTGCTGCGCGCCGCCGGCGCCCCCGCCCGACCGGGCAAGGATCGGTTGCGGAGCGGAAAGTCCTGAGGCCCGTGGGTGCCTCAACAGTGTGGTGTAGCTGGTCCCGCCGCAGCAAGCCAGGGTGATTCAATCGACACCAGGGTAAGGCTGAAGCAGCCAACGAGGGCCTGCCCAGCCTGCACCAGCATCGAGCCGGCGCATGCGGCATGCCCGCTGTGGCAGGGCGCCTGACGACACGCTGCACGCTTGAATGGGCGCCTCGTGCACGCCCCAATCGCCTTGGCTCGCTGCCAGCCTCAATCCGCGGTGCTCAGCAGGCTCTCGTCCCAATCGGCGTGCTTGTCATAGCCCAGCAGCGCAGCGGTCGTCGCGGCAACGTTGGACAGGCCGGCGGTCTCGGTCTGCTTCAAGCCGAGCTGCAGGCCGGCAATGCGGTGGTAGAGGATCAGCGGCACCGGGTTCAACGTGTGGGCGGTCTTGGCCTTGAAGCTGCCGTCCTTGTTCAGCGAGGGTTGGCCGGTCTTCTTGTCCAATTCATACATTTCGTCGGCATTGCCGTGGTCGGCGGTGATCAGGGCCACGCCGCCGGCGGCATCCACCGCCTTGAGCAGGCGGCCCAGCGCCAGATCGACCGCCTCGATGGACATCATGGCCGCGTGGAAGTTGCCGGTGTGGCCCACCATATCGCCGTTAGCGAAATTGCAGCGCAGGATCTTGTGCCGGCCGCTTTGCAGCGCGGCAATCATCGCGTCGGCAATCTCGGCCGATTTCATCCACGGGCGCTGCTCGAAGGGCACGACATCGCTGGGCACTTCCAGGTAAGTCTCGCCCTCGAACTTGCTGGAGCGGTTGCCGTTCCAGAAGTAGGTGACGTGGCCGAACTTCTGCGTTTCCGAGCAGGCGAATTGCGTCACGCCGAGCCTGCTGAACCATTCGCCCGAGGTGTTGCGGATCGCCGGCGGCGCGACCAGAAAGCGCGCCGGCAGCTTCAGATCGCCGTCGTACTGCAGCATGCCGGCATAGCTGACCCTGGGGGCGCGGACACGGTCGAACTTGTCGAAGCCGGCGCCTTCTTCGAACGCACGGGTGATCTCGATGGCGCGGTCACCGCGGAAGTTGAACAGCACGACGGCATCGCCGTCCTCGATAGTGCCGATGGGCTGGCCGTTTTCGGCGATGACGAACTCGGGCAGGTCCTGATCGATCACACCCGGGTGCTGCTGGCGCAGGCCCTCGATGGCAGCGGTGGCGTTCGCGAACTGCGGGCCCTGGCCCAGCACATGGGTTTTCCAGCCGCGTTCGACCATGGGCCAGTTGGCGTCATAACGGTCCATGGTGATGGACTGTCGGCCGCCGCCGGAGGCGATGCGGGCGTCAAAGCCATCGGTGCTCAGCTCGGCCAGAAAGGCCTCGAAGGGCACGACATAGTCCAGCGCGCTGGTCTCGGGCACATCGCGGCCGTCGATCAAGGCATGGATGCGCACCGTGGCGATGCCCTCGGCCTTGGCCTGCGTGACCAGCGCCTTCAGGTGATCGATATGGCTGTGCACATTGCCGTCGGACAGCAGGCCGATGCAGTGCAGCGTGGCGCTCTTGGCTGCCGTGGCGATCTCCTGCCAGGCCTGGCCCTGCCAGATCTCACCGGTGGCGATCGAATTCGCCACCAGGGCGGCGCCCTGCGCATAGACCTGGCCGGCGCCCAGCGCGTTGTGGCCGACCTCGGAATTGCCCATGTCTTCGTCAGACGGCATGCCAACCGCCGTGCCGTGGGCGCGCAGGCGGATGTTCGGATGCTCGGCGAACAGGCGGTCCAGCGTCGGCTTGTTGGCCGCGGCAATGGCGCTGCCGGCATCGGTTTTCGAGAGGCCGTAGCCGTCCATCACAACCACCACCACCGGACCGATGGCGGCGGCAACTTGGGAAAGAGCTTGATTCTTTTGCAGCATGGCGATGTTCTGAAGAGGAGGCGCGCCAGACCGGCGCGTTCGCACCGCGGCCGCGATGCGCTGGGCCGTATTGTGCGTGCTTGCCGAGGTGCTTCGAGCCTGTAATGTGCTGTACCTGGCTGGGGCGGCTCTGTTCGGTGGACCTCGGTCTCGTGGCCTGCGGCGTGGTGGTGTGCTGGCGTGGGCTAGCGGCGGCGTCAGCGAGTGACGAGGCGCCGCGATGCGGCTAGCTCTGAATTGCCGCGCTTGTCGAGCGATGGCGCGGCGGGGATGTGGGCAATGCAGCATCAGGGCGCATCAGTTTGGCATCAGCCCGTGAGGGCCTGCACTGGCGCGCCGTGCCGCCTGGCGAAGGGCTAACGCCCGGGGCGGGCCTTGCAGGGCATTGATGCTGCGGCGGCAAGAAGCCTCGGCGCTGGGCCCGGCCCTGTCAGGGTTTGCAGGTTTCGGCGTGGTGGGGCTGTGCAAGTCTGTGCCTGCGGATGCGCTTGTCGGGCATCGGCGACTGCTGGCGCTGCAGTCGCTCGCCGCGGCCTCGCCACGCTTGAACGGGCAGGGCGGCGTTGCGCATATCAGGCGCCTTCATCACCAGGGAGAACATCGATGCAAGACCTCAACCCTTCGCTCGCGCCCATTGCTGCCGCGTGGCGCTCGGCCGCCATGCCTGGCGCCGGCCTGCTGCTGGTCGCGGCCACTGCCTTGGCCGCATCGGCTGCGCCCGCGCAGCCGGCTGGCGCGGCTTCTGGCGCCGCGGCAGCCGCCCTGGACTGCAGCCCGCCCAAGCAGCCCGCCGGCAGCCAGGAGGAGACGGCCTGGCAGCTGTTTGTGGCCGCGCATTGCAGCGTCAATACGCCGGCAGGCAAAAAGCTCAACTGGGAAACCTGGACCGAGCAGACGTGCTGGCTGCAGCCGGGCGCGCCAGGCTGCAAGAGCGGCGAGGAGAAGAAGCGCTTCAGCCATGCGATCAGCCTGCTGGCCACCCGCGGCAAGCTGGCCCACGCCGCGCCCGCATCAAGCGCGACACCTCAAGCCGCCGGGGGCCTGCCCGGCTGCCAGGCGATGACCACGGCCTCCAGCCAGACGCCTAAATCGCTGCTGCCCTTTGTGCCGGGCAATCTGAGCGCCACGCCGCAGTTTTGCGAAGAGGTCTATGTGAACGCTGCCGAGGCCGCCTTTGTCACCGCGCCGCCGGGTGGCAAGCCGGGCGTCAACTTGACCACGCGCACCGGGCAGGCCAGCTATATCGCTGCCACCGGCAAGCCGCTGGACTTCCCGAAGGAGGCGGTCGAGGTCAAGGCTGACTGGATTGCCGCCAGTTCACTCGATGCAGCGAGCTTCTTCAACTGCAGCGACAAGAAGCCGGCCGGTGTCTATGTGCAGCAGATCGATGGGGTTTGCTATGCGCTGGTCGGCGTGCACATCTCGTCCAAGCTCTATCCCAACTGGCTGTGGGCGACCTTCGAGCCGCAATCGCCGCTGACCAATCCCAATCGCTGCAAGCCCTCGCTGTACTCGGCCTGCAACGATGCCTGGGGCTCCAATCCGCCGGTCAGCACCGGCCAGCCGACGGCGGCGACCAAGAAGTTGAGCGATCTGATGGATCGCTTTGGCCTCGCGCCGGAGTTCCGCAACTACCGCCTGGTGGGCACGCAGACCCAGTACGACCAGCCCATCGCGAGCAAAGGCAAGCTCGGCAATTCCTTCGTTGAATTCAATGCGCAGGTTCTGCCGCAGCAAGCCTCCTGCATCACCTGCCACGGCTATGCCGCCATCAATGTGGCGCTGAACCCGCCCGGCAGTGGCAACGGTGGGCCGATTGGCAAGGGGCCGTCGATCGGCAAGCCGGTCTATCCGCCGGTGATTCCCGGCAGCCACTGGGAGCCGGTGGACTTCTCGTGGATGCTGGGCTTTATGCCGGGCAAGTAAGCAGCCGCGGCGCGAAGTTCACCGGCTGGTCTTTCCTGACCCCTCCCCCCTGTCTCCGGGGGGAGGGCGCCGTGCTGGCGGCTGGTTGTAGCGGCTGTTACAGGAAACGAACATATGGCGAATATTGCGCGTCTATCATCGCGCGGACTTTTGCCCCGGCTGCCTTGCACAGAGGCGGCTGGAAACACTTTTTCCGCCAACGACAGGCCCTTTCATGAAGACCGCATTCCTCAAGCTGGCGCTCTGTGCCTTGCCCCTGGGCGCAGCCCTGCCCAGCCAGGCGCAAAGCGAAAACTCGGGTGGCTTCGGCTCGATGCTGATGAACAGCGTCAAGAAGGCGCTGAACAAGAACGGCGTCGGCCAGCAAGACGCAGCGGGTGCGAACGGGCAGAGCGCTGGCGGCTACCAGAAGCTGACCGACACCAAGTTGAAGGACCTGTTCAAGGCCTATCCGGTTCGTGACGATATGAACCCGCCGGCCTTTCCCAAGGTGGCGATCCGCATCCTCAGCCATGCCAAGAGCCTGGGCCAGTGGGAGACGCGAAGCAACACGCCGAATGAGTGCGTCGACTACCAGGTCACGCTGTGGACCGACGAGCGCAGCAGCGAGAAGTTCGACAAGCTGCGCATGTGCGCCACCGATCTGGCCTTTGACATCAGCTACACCACGGTGCGCAGCCCCTGGCCGGTCAAGTTCAACTACAACAAGAATTCCGGTCAGGTGCGTGACGACGGCCCGGTCGCACCCAAGCAGCCCTATCCGACAGACCCGGTGGCGCGCAACTTCATGTACGGCGGCGGCGTCTTCTACATTGGCTCGATGTTTGTGCAGATGGGCTATGCCTGGGAGTACCCGCACGACACGATGCGGGTCTGGGTGTCAGGCGTCAGTGCCGACGGCAAGGTGGCGCCCACGCCGGTGCTGGCCGATGCCGGCGCTGCGAAGTCCGGCGGCTCGGCCGAGCCGGGCGAGTACATCAATACACCGACGCCAGGCCTCTATGACGGCAGCGACCGCAACTTCGAGCGCAGCCTCTTGGTGATGGCCAATGGGCGCTTCGAGCTGAAGGTTTCCAGCAAGGCGGGTGGCGCGCGCGCCGGCGCCGGCGACGGCCAATTGACCGACGCCCCCGGCGGCTGGAGCGCCAGCAATGGCAGCTGCCGGCTGTCGCTCAAGCGTGCTGCCGGCGCGGTGCGCCTGAGTGCGGAAGGCTGCGCCAGTGCCTGGGGTGATGCGCCCTTTGATGGCCGCTACCAATTCAAGGGTGCGCAGTCCTGAGTCGGGCGCGCCAGGTCGCGAAGCGCTTCAGCGATTCAAGCCAGGGCCAGGACCGCAGCGCAACAAGCTGTCACCTTGAGATGGCCGGGCTGAGGCCGGGGGCGGCCCCTGGCGTGAGAAGATTTTGTCCGCCATGCGGCACAGGGGTGCCGCAAGCATTCCCTCATCCATTCAAGAATGCCATGTTGAGTTTTGACGCCGCACGGCTGTGCGGTCTGCTTTCCTTGCTCGCCCTGAGCGCCATGTCTGCCTTGGCGCAGGCACCGTCTGCGCTGACGCCCTATCCGCGGGCCAGCGAGTACCAACGCCATATCAATCCCTTGGAGCAGGGCAGCCTGCCGATCTCGCCGCCGGTGCGCAGCGGCGGCGAGACCAAGAGCCAGTACCGGCTGCCCTACGAGGGCGCGGTCAGCGTCATTCAATACGACCACAAGAACGATGACAGCCCCTTGCTGATTGCGCGCCACTATGCCGGCGAACTGAAGGCGCGCGGCTTTGAGTTGCTGACCATTTGCGAGATGCCCTGTGCGGCGCCGGATGGCACGGCCGACAGTTCGATGTCCTGGCGCAAAGAGCTGGACATGACGGGCAAGAAGCTGGACCTCTATCGCTTTGGCAATCGCGGGCTCTATTTCATGGCCTACAAGCCCGATGCCGTGGCCGCCGTCCGGGTCGGGCAGTTCGGTGATCGCCCCGTTTCCACGGTCAAGCTGGTGCAGTCGGCCTCGCTGGATCTGGGCCCTTTGCAGGCCTGGATCGCGCTGCAGCAGGCTGCACCCAAGTCGGCCGCGCTGCCACCACCACCCCAGGCGGCCGCGGCCGCCGAGCCACCGGCCGGCCCGCCCAGGATCGTCGATGTGGCGCCCGATGCCCTGCTGGCCTGGCTTGAAGGCCATGAGCAGCAGCGGGTGCTCGTGCAGTTCACCAGCTTTGATGCCAACTGCGGCCACTGTGCCAAGGCCAACCCGGTGTTTGCTGCCCTGTCCAGCCGCGCTGCTTCCGAGGGCACGGTGTTTGTGCGAAGCAGTTGGCAGCCCTGGACGACGGTCGGCCAAAGCCCGCTGGCCAAGCGCCTGGGCATCAACGGCCTGCCGAGCTATCTGCTGTTCGACAAGGGCAAGCTCAGCAAGCGCGTCAACGGCAATTGGGACGAGGCGACGCTCAAGCGCGAGCTGCTCGACTGATTCGTCGAGCTCGAATCATTGGGCTGCCCTTGCCATCAGCCTGAGTCGCAGCGTCGACGTGCTGAGACCTTGCGCGCCCGTCGTGATCAGGAAACTCGTGGCATTGCAAAAGTGGGGGGCTGGCAAGCGCCCGCGCGCGACCGTGCGACTGCCCCGCGGGCGGGGCGACCAGCTGGCGACAGCATTGGCAGCTGCTGGCCGGTCCTCAGACTACAGCCCTCCAAGTGACGGACGTGCTGCTTCAAGGCTTGGCGTCGAAATCGATCGTCACACCGGCTGCGAACTGAGCCTGACGCGTGCCTGCGGCATGCAGTCCGGCTGGTGCGGCGCCGTCCTGGATCAGTACCCAACTGGGCTGTAGTCGGCAGGCCTGTGGCTTGCTGGTCGACTGGGCGAAAGCGTTGTCGACCGCGCGCGCCAGCGCTGCTGCTGGCAGTCGCAGGCGCTGCTGGCTGTTGTTGCCGTCCACACGTTCAAAAGGCAGGGCAATCGAGCCGTCCCATGCGCTGCCGCTCTGCAGCACGCAATGTGTCGTGCCGACCAGGCTCGGTGTGCTGGCGGCCGGCAGTTGAAGGACGACGTCGAGGTCTGCACTTTGGCGGTTCATCGCCACTGCCGCGCTCGGGCTCAGTACTTCGAAGCGTGGCGGCACTGTGGCCATGCTGCTGTAGCTCTGGCCGGTGCGTACAAAACTCACCTTGACACTGGGCTGGGCCGCGCTGGCAGCAAAGCTGGCGACGAAGGTCGTGCTGCCGGCGCTGTCTTCCTTGAGGTCGGTCACCTTGCCGGCGAACTCCACAGTCAGGCGATCGCCTCCGGTGAGCTGCAGCGGTGCGGACTTGCTTTGTTGGCGCAGCTGGACTTGGATCAGCAGCTGACCTGCGGATTGGCGAACGGTGTAGTTCATCGCGATGTCCTGGATCGGCACGTCGCCAGACGCCTTGCAATTTGCCAGCGCGCAGATGAATGAGTTGACAATCGCCCCGCCGACATCCCTGCCGAAGGCGTCGGCGTCAAATGGGGCGGGTGATCCGCCACATGCGACCAATAGCGTTGCCAAGGCAAAGCCACTCGCCGTCTGCGCGGCGCTACGGATGGACTGTAGGTTTCTCATGGGTGCTCCCTCTCAATGTGTCGCCTCAGGTGTCGAGGCGTGCTGATGATAACGGCGTTAAAGTGCGTCTTGATGAGCTCCGCAGCCGGGCTCCTCGGGCGCTATGCGCGCGGTGGGGGAATGGACGGGGGCCGTCAATCCAGGCGAAGCAGGTCGGTGAGGGGGGCGGTCTCGCCCGCTTCGCCCTGCCACTGCTCAAGCGGCAATGTCCTAGCGGGATAGTGACGCGCACCGACCGGCATTTTTCTTCGGGCTCAGTCGAGCCCGGCGCTGCCTGTCTGGTGGCGAGGTGACGATGCCAGGCGCGGCCGGCCGCCAGCAGGGGCTGGCACGGCAGCTGGACTTGCGCAGCAAGCCGCTGGTGAATGTGTTGCAGCATGTGCGCAGCGGGGTGCGGCTGGGCGATGCCGATCTCGATCTCGATCTGCGCTGTGGGGGCGAGCCGCTGTCTGAGGGGCGCAGCGAGCTTTGCTGCTTGCGCGTCGGGGACTGCGCCAGGTGCCGCCGGTCAAGCAGCTGATTGAGCAGCTCAAGGTGGGCAGTCTTGCCTGGCTGCCGCTGCTGGAAGGGCGTGCGCCGCAGGCGCGCTGAAAGGAGAAGGTGCAG
The DNA here is from genome assembly GCF_032337115.1 of Roseateles aquae. NCBI lineage: Bacteria > Pseudomonadati > Pseudomonadota > Betaproteobacteria > Burkholderiales > Sphaerotilaceae > Roseateles > Roseateles aquae. Next base: position 1,164,786 of record NZ_JAVXZY010000001.1, on the reverse strand, counting down.
CCTCAGCGCAATCCCTAACAGCCGCGGGTTACAGCATGGTGCCAACAACCCTACCAAGCCTGGTAGTAGCGAGATTGCCGCTTCGTTTGCCTAATTGCAAAAAACGCAGAAGGAGGACGTATGCAAATCATCAGCGCATCACCGCGCGATATGCCCAAACACATGGCCAAGGAGCTGGCGCGGTACCGGCACCGGGTCTTTGTCGAGATGCTGGGCTGGCAGATGCGGTGCGAAAACGGTCTGGAGTTCGACGAGTTTGATCGCCCCGATACCCGCTACGTGGTGTCGCGCGATGAGTCGGGCCATATCAATGGCTGTGCGCGCCTGCTGCCGACGACCGCGCCCTATCTGCTCAGCAAGGTCTTTCCCGAGCTGATGCAGGGTCGGGCGATGCCCTGTTCGCCTGAGGTGTGGGAGCTGTCGCGCTTCGCCGCAGTCGGCTTGAGTGACGCCATCAGCTCGCCGATGCTGCAGTTCTCCTCGCCGATCGCCATCGGGCTGCTGCGAGCGGCGCTTGAGGCAGCAGCGGAGCAGGGCGCACACCACGTGATCACGGTCTCGCCGCTCGGCATTGAGCGTCTGCTGCGCCGCGCTGGTTTCCGGGCCGAGCGGGCGGCGCCGCCGGTCACGATAGACGGCAAGGCCTTGTTCGCCTGCTGGATCCCGGTGATCTGAGCGGGACGCGGCCGCATCGCCCGGCTGAAGAAGGCGACGCAGCGCCTGCCATCCGGCCGCAGCTAGGTGCTGGCGGCCGCTTTTGCGTTGCGGCGGCTTTCGAGTCGCCTCAGTGCTGGAAGCTTGTTTCAGCAACACAGCGAATCCGGCCAACGCAGTGCTGCCGCAGCGGCATAGTCGCCGGCATGCGAAAAGCCACCCAACAGCAGGATCTCGCCGGGCTCCAGCACGCCGTCGTCCCGCGCGCGCTCAATGCCAATCGGCAGGGCCGCGCCGAACAAGTCGCCGTGCTCATCGAAGGTGTTGGCATGGCGCTCGGGCGCCAGCTGCATGGCCTCGCGCCAGTTGCGTAGCAGCGTGCGATTGGGCTGGTTGGTCACCAGGCAGGCGACATCGGAAGGCTGCAGTCCCGCCATCTGCAGCGCCTCGTTGAGCACGCGCGGCATCAGCTGGTTGGCACGCCAGATGATGGCCGCGATCGTGGGCATGCTGAAGTCAACATTCAGCGCGCCGGAGCCGGGGGCCCACCAGTCCCGGTCGGCGGCCTGCAGGCGTAGTTCATTGGCGTTTTCGGGGTAGCTCTGAGTCAGGAGCGACAGCAGCGGTGCGCTGTCGTCGGCGACGACATAGGCGACGCCAGCGCCATCGCCGGGCAGTGCGGACTGCGGCAGCGATCGGCTGGCCGGATGGTTGAAGATGCGCCCGCCGGCGGTCTGGGCATTGCAGATCAGCGCCGAGCGCGCGCCGGTGGCAGTGAACAAGGCCCGCGCCTGCTCCAGCATCAGCAGGAAGGACACGCAGTCGCCATTGGAGAGATCAAGGATGTGGCGCGGCCGGGCACCAATCAGCTGGGCCACCGCGGCCCCGCAACCGGTGAATGGCTGGTCAGGCAGCGAAACATTGGTGAGCAGCACGTCGATATCGCGCGCCGGGTCGAGGTGCTGACGGTCAATCAGCTTTTGTGCCGCGTGGGCAATCATGTCGGCGGCGCGTTCGCCTGGTGCGATGTGATGACGCAGCCGCGTTCCGCGGAACAGCGGATGTGGCGCCGAGCCTGTGAGGGCGCACTGGTAGAAGCCGTTGTCAATCACGGCCTTGGGCAGATAGCTGGCAGTGTCGCGCAAGCTCAGGGGGCTCAGCCTGCTCATGCGGCGCACGCTGCATCAAGCACACAGGGGTAGGCCAGGCGACCGAGAAGATGCCTGTGTTCGGCAATCGCTTTGAGATTGGCCAGCTCCACCGTGTGGGCGGCATAGGCAAATGGCCAGGCATCACCGATCCAGAAGCGCCGCTCCGCCACGGCGGTCTCTGGATAGGGATTACGCAGGTAGTTGGGGTGGTGGCAATGAGTCCACAACACGACGCAACCGGGGCGCGCCAGCACGCTTGATGAGGGCACAACCCGCATCAGGTCGACCATCCAGAGCTCATCGGCCTGATCCCAAGCGGTATGGAAGTCCACCGTCATCGCCTGCGCGTGGCTGACGGCACGGCAGTAGCGGCGGGTTTCACCGGGTTCGCCCAAGAGGTCGACGAAACTGTAGAGATCGGGCGCACGATGCAGGCGAGGCTGGCGCAGCGCATAGCGCCATTCCTGCAGCGACTCGGTGCGAGCGAGGTAACGAAAGACGGCCTCGGCGGGTGCGTCAATATGCGCTTGAACGGTGCAGTAGTCGCCATAGATGCGGTCGTGGGGATAGACCGCATGCGTCAGCTCGGTGCACTGGGCAAGGAAATGCTGCTTGGGAAACGTCTCGATGAGCTTGACGCCGGGAATGTCGAGTTCCATGGTCTTTGCAAACGCCGTTGGATACCCTGCAGACTAGGGGGGCGCGCGCCGATCGCCAACTACCTGCTTTGGTAGGCTGTGGTGAAAGTAACGGCGAAAATGAAGGGATGAATTTTCGGGCGCGGCCCCGCATGACTTCAGGCTGGCGCGATCACCCGCTCAATTGAACAGGCCTAGCAGCGCAGCACGTACCGCCGCGGCGGTTTTGTTGGTCGTGCCAAGCTTGGAGATCGAGTTCTTGATGTGGAAATTCACCGTGTTGTCCGACAACTCCAGGATGTCGGCAATCTCACTGGTGGTCTTGCCGTCGGCGGTCCATTTCAGTACTTCGACCTCGCGCTCGGTCAGCGCCGGGAGCGGCTTTGCGGCCTGCAGCGTGATGTGCCGGGAAAGCGCCATATGGGCCACATGAGTCAGCCAGACCATCTTCAGCCGGTTGGTTTGCAGCTCTGAGCTGCTGATGGGATCGGCACAGCGCGCCAGCGTGAACATGCCACCCACGCCATTGGCGTCGAAATGCGATTTCGCCCAGCCGACGCCGAGTCCATGCTGCTGTGCCTCGTCCCAGAGCGGGCGAGCCTGCAGAAACAGTGACTCATCCCAAACGAGCGGCGCCGTGCTGCGCCGGCAGTGCGCCACGGTGGGGTCGATATGGAGATAGCCGGCGGCCTGGTAGCGCTGCTGCCAGGGCAGTGGATAGTTGTTCAGCAGCAGGGTTCGCGGTTGGGTGACGGGCACAGGAAGGCGCAGTCCGTAGGCGCAGTGTTCGAATCCCAGCGCGTGCGCGGCGGCTGCCACGGCGGTAAAGACGGTGGCTTGATCAGGTTCGGAGTCAACAACGTGGAGCAGCTCTTCTTGCCAATGGCTAGTCATGGCTATGTGAAATACCGGGCTGCATCGGGACGACGCAGCTCGTCTGAGACCTTAGCAGCCTGCGGCTGGCCCTGTCCATGTCAAGTCTTTCAGGGCGCAGCGCGCCGAATCTGTGCAGCTCAAGTCCCAATGATCGAGTTACCTGTCATTACAACCGGCCCGCGAGACAGCCTTGAAATGCGCGGCAACCTCGAGCAGTGCAAGTCGCAGACTGACACCGTGATAACGCAAACATGACGTGGCCAGATGCTCTTGCACGACACACTGCACGGCGCGCAAGCGGCAAGCGGGCACGCGCGGAAACAAGTGATGCTCGATCTGGAAATTCAGGCCGCCGAAAAACCAGTCCCAGGCCGGCGGGTTGAGGATGGTGCGTGAGGTCGCGGCCTGGTGCTCCAGAAAAGAGAGCGCCGGGCTGGGCTGAATCAGCGGCATGCCGATGTGGTTGAGCCAGAAGATCAGCGCCAGATAGGGGCCGAGCCAGAACAGCGGCACAACGTACACCAGCGCTACCGTCGCCAACGGCACACCCAGCGCCAGTGGCAGCGCCCACCACAGCGCGAAGTGGGCGATCAGCACCAGCAGGTCCAGCGCATGGCGGCGTGGCCGGCAGAGCGCGCCCCATTGCGCGAGATGGCGTTGGCTGTGCGCGAAGAAGAGGCTCAGGCCCCAGAGATGCCAGGCCTGGTGGCGCGTCATCCAGCGTCCCACGGGGCCCTTGGCGGCCAGCGAGTTGGTGGTCAACGAGACGACGACGCTGACGGCCATGTCCGGATCGCGTGCTTCGTCCTGGCAGTGCCTGTGGTGCAGCTTGTGCCGCTGCCACCACTCGCCGAAGGCCAGGCCGGTGACCAGCGTCATCGCCAGCTGGCCCAGCAACTGGTTCAAGGCCGCCCTGCGATGCACCCCACCATGGCCGGCGTTATGGCCCCAGAAGGCGAATTGGGCCAGCAGCAGGGCCAGCACCAGGCTGCCCAGCGCCAGCGCCGCCGGCCCTTGCTCTGGCTGCCAGCAGAACGCCAGCGTGGCGCCCAGCGCGGTCGCCAGCAGGGCGAGCGTCAGCCAGGCGCGTGGCGCCGCGCCGCGGGTCAGGCCCTGGGCCACAATGCGGGCGTGCATGGCCTGCCACAACGCACGGGCGCGTTCAGGCGGCAGCTGGGGAGCGAGAGGTGCTTGCATCGTGAGGGGCCGGTGATGAAAGAGAAGCGTCCGAGCCATGGCGCTGCGCCGCGCAGCCTGGCGGTTTGTGTGCTGGAGGCACTGGGCCTGCTGCTGTTCGCGGCGATGGTACTGGACGCGGGCTGGCATTTGCTCGTGCAGGCGCGGCCCGTGGCGCAGGGCCGGAGCCAGGACGCTTGGCTGGCCCTGCTCGCCTTGCTGACCCTCCCCGCCGCCTACTACTTGGCCGATCTGCTGAGCGGCTTGATCCACTGGGTCTGCGATTCCTTCGGCAACGAGCACACGCCGCTGTGGGGGCCGGCGCTGGTCGGGCCGTTTCGGCGCCACCATCGCGATCCGTTGCAGATCACCCGCATCTCGCTGCTGGAGAACCTCGGCGCCTCGGCGCTGGCTGGCGATCTGGTGCTGTGGCTGTGGTCACCCTGGGCCGCACAGGCGGCGAGCTCGGTGCCAGGTCTTGCCTGGCGGCTGACGATGCTGTGGCTGATCGTGTTTGCGGTGCTGTCCAATTTGTTTCACCGCTGGTCGCATCTGCCGCTGGCGCGGCGGCCCGGCTGGATGTTGTGGGCGCAGCGCCATCATCTGCTGCTGAACAGCCAGATCCATGGCCGTCATCACCGTCCGCCGCATCGCCTCAACTACTGCATCCTGAGCGGCTGGGCCAATCCCTTGAGCAACCGCATTCCCTGGGCCGGTATCGAGGCGGTGCTGGCGCGGCTGGGCATCAGGACTTGTTTTGACTAAGCGCTGAACAGCGAAAAAAGACCACAGAGTCACAGAGCCACAGAGAAAGTCACGGAGCAATCAAGGCATTGAGTCTGCCGTCTCTGTGTCTCCGTGGCTCTGTGGCGTGTTCCTGTTGTCCTTCGACTATGTCCTTCTGCTGAAGGGGTAGATCAACTGGCGCCAGAAGCCCGGCGGCACGGCGTCGTCAATCACGCCGTAACGGCTGGGCCAGCGATCGGGCGCGCGCACGGCGCTGCCGAACAGATGGTCAATGAAGGCGAACTGGCCGGCGTAGTTGCGGTCCAGCGCCTCGTGCTGCTGCGAGTGGTGCCAGTGGTGGAAGTTCGGCGTCACCAGCACATACTCCAGCCAACCCAGGCGCAGATTGACATTGCAGTGATTCAGTACCGCCTGGAAGCCGATGATGACGATATAGGCGTCGATCACGCCGCGCGAGAAGCCCAGCACATAGATGGGCGCCAGCACCAGCGTGCGCATCAGCAGCACCTCGCCCACATGCAGCCGTGAGCCGGCCAGCCAGTCCAGCGTCTTGATGCTGTGGTGCACCGCGTGGAAGCGCCATAACGGCGGCCATTCATGCAGGGCCCGGTGCACGGCGTACTGAATCAGGTCGGCCACCAGCATCAAGAGCAGCAACTCCAGCGCAAAGGGCAGGGCCTGCACCCAGGCCTGCAGCGCGTCGCTGATCGCCCAGGAGAACAAGCGGTGCACCATCAGATTGGTGGCCAGCAGCACGAAGCCAACCAGCAGGTGATTGACGAAGAAATGCTGCAGATCGGTTTGCCATTCGGCGCGAAACACCGGCTGCTCGGGCCGCAGCGGGAACTGCTTCTCGATGAAGACGAAGATCAGCGTCGAGGCGAGCAGATCCAGCACAAACCAGTCCAGGCCGACATAGGGCGTGTGCGCAGCGCTCAGCTGCCAGCCCTCGGCCGGCGGTCGGTAGCCGCCCAGCAGCGCGGCCAGCGCCATCAGCAGAAAGCTCAGGCCCGAGAGCCACAGCAGCCGGCCGCGCAGCGCATTGGCCAGCGCCAGCGCGCCGCCCAGCACGCTGCAGGCCATCAGCAGCGCCTGCAGTGTCGAGGGCTCCACACTTTGCCGCAGCTCTGGGGTGCTCAAGGCGCCGGGGAAGCGCAACACCAGTGCCGCCAGCGACGCCGCCGTGCTCAGCACCAGCGCAATGATGCCGCCGACCAGACCGGTACCGGCACGCAGGGGGCCGTGGGAGCGGCTGAGTTGTTGAAGTTCGCGAAGCATGGGCCGGTTGGCTGCGGCTGGAGTTGCACGCAAGCATAGGGCATGGGCGGCCCCGCCCCAGGCGGCCGGGCCGAAGGGCCCCGGCCGCCGTGAGCATCAAGTCAGGGTCCGCAGCGTCCATCAGGTGCGCAGACCCGGACCTTCAGCTCAGTGGCTCAATTGCAATTGCCCTGCAGGGTCCAGACATTGGAGTAGATGTCCGGTGCCGCGCCATAGGACCACCAGCTGGCCTCGTACTTCTTGCCCTTGTAGCTGACGATGTCGCGGATCGCGTAGATCTTGCTGGCGCTCCAGGCCGGCACGCCCGTGCAGCCGCTGTTGGTGTCGCCGACGTTCACCACCTGCGAGGTCGTGTTGGTCTGGTTGGCCGTGTCGGTGACAGTCAGTGTCACCGTGTAGCTGCCGGACTTCGCATAGGCATGGCTCGGTGATTGCTGGGTCGAGCTGCTGTTGTCGCCGAAGTTCCAGGACCAGCGGCTGATGCCCTTGTCGTCGGTAGAACCATCGGCGAAGCTGGCGTTCAGGCCGGTCACCGTGGCGGTGAAGCGGGCCACGGGCGGCAAGTCGTTGGGCGTGTCGCCGTCAGGCTTCACGCCGGTCTTTTGCGCGATCCAGTCGAGATAGCTGCTTGTGCGCGTGAAGACGGTTGCGCCACGGCAGGCATTGCCCCAGCTGACGATGCCGATGCTGTAGAACTTGCCGTTTGCGCCGGCCGCAAAGGGGCCGCCGCTGTCGCCGTTGCAGGCCGAGACGCCTCCCGTGCCGCCTCCGCAGATCACCGATGCAGGCAGATTGAAGGCCAGCTCGCTGCTGCAGGAGGGATTGCTGATCACGGGAAGATTGACCTCACGCAGTACATCGCTGGGGCTGCCCTGATTGCTGGTCAAGCCCCAGCCGGAGACGGTCACATAGCGGCCCACGCCGGCCACTTGCGACTCGATCGCCAGTGTCGGCAGCTTGGCCGGCGTGATGCTGGCAGGGGCTGGGCTGGCGAGGCGCAGCACGGCGATGTCCCAGCCCGACTGAATCCCCTGGGCGCCGCGCCAGTTCTCGTGGCGGATGATCTGGCTGACGCGCAGGTTCTGGCCGTCACGGCGGCTGATGCTGTGGGCGCCGACCTGCACGGTCAGATTGCTGGTTGAGGCGCTGTCCAGGCAGTGCGCGGCCGTCAGCACCCAGTCGGCACTGATCAGCGTGCCGCCACAGCCCTGGCGGCCGTTCATCAGCAGGGCCACCTGGTAGGGGCGTGAATAGGGCGTCGTGACGGTCCCGCCGACGATTTGCGGGTTCAAGTCAGCGCGCGTGCCGCTCTGTGCAAAGCCCAGGGCGGGCAGCATCAGCGCAAGGCAGGCAAGGCCACGCCATGCCCGTGTGGGCAGGCTGTGCTTAGGCGTACAGCTGTGGTTCATCGCAGGTCTCCTGAGTGTCTGTGGACAGAAGCGGCCGCCGTGCAAGCCCCCTGGGATGCGAGGGCATTCCCGGTCGGTCTCACAGCCGCGGCGTTTGATGGCGCGAGGCTGCGGCTGCAGATACTGCGCGTGCAGATGTCACCGACTCAGCGTGCTAACCCGAATAAAACGCGCCTTAGGCGCTGTTGACGCGCGAAGCTGTAAGACCTTTCATCCGTGCAAACGTGAACGGTCGATCGCTCAGGGGTGATCTATGTGCCTGGGAGGCGCACGCAGACGCTCGCCGATGCGCGTGATGACGGCCTCAGCCGGCAGCAGGTGCTCGGGCGCAAGGCCTCGGGGCGGCAGCAGTCCGAGGGGAGTCTCGGCTTGCTGCCATGGCCCGGCGCAACCCAGTTGCCAGCAGATCTGCGACCCCCAGGGCACCGGGCTCCGGCTCGTCAACGCACGGTGCTTGGCTACTCTGCGGGGCAGGCAGTTTGCACCGCTTATGCCACTTCGGCGACAGCCTGAGCTGCCGAAGGAGGCGGTCGAATGCACCGGGAATCGACGTCTGCAGCGCCTTGTGGGGGGCTTGGTGGGAGAGCACGCTGCGCGCGGGCGGCTCAGGCTACTTGTCAATCTCGTCAACGCTGAGGACCTTCAGTCCCTCCAGCGCGTCCATCTCGAGCGCCGTGGCGACGCTGTCGTTCTGCGTCAGCTCGCCGCGTTTGGCTGTTGCGTTCTTGACTTCGGCGCGCCACCGTCACGCGCAGCCATTCGCAAGAAAAAGCGCTTGCCACCAATTTAATGAATACGTACTATCGTAAAAAAATGCAAATAGATGAAGTATTGGATAGCAAATGAAGACATCCAAGAGCCAGCAAGACAAGACCCAGCGCCAGATCCTGGCCGCGGCGGTCGAGCTGATGAGCCGCCAGGGCTTTGAGGCGACCAGCATGAAGCAGATCGCTCGCGAGGCCGGCATCGGCGACGCGACGATCTACAAGTACTTTCCCAGCAAGGAGAAGCTGGTGCTGGGCTACTACGAGCTGGCGCTGGCCGAGGCGCTCGCGCAGGCCGGCAAGACGCGCGGTTTCGAGCGCTTCACGCTGCAGGAGAAGCTGCAGCGCCTGGTTGACGCGGTGCTGGAGCGCCTGCTGCCCGATCGGGAGTTCGTTGCGCTGACCCGCGGTCTGGCGCGTCAATCGCCGCTGCTGCTGCTTGGCGATGCCTTGCCGGGCAAGGCAGCGCTGAAGCGTTGTGTGCAGGACTGGCTGGCCGAGGCGCAGGCTGCGGGTCAGATTGCGCCCTGCGACTTCCAGGGCCTGGTGGCCGGCATGTTCACCGACTATCTGTTTGGCCTGCTGGTCTACTGGCTGGATGACGACAGCGAGGAGTTCGCCAACACCACCCAGCTGGCCGATCTGAGCCTGTCGGTGCTGGTGCTGGTGCTGCAAAGCGGGCTGATCAACAAGCTCAGCGATCTGGCCGGCTTTCTGCTGCGCAATCAGCTGGCGCGCCTCCTGCAAGGCCAGGGCGGCGTGCTGGAGCTGCTGCAGCTGGCGCGGCGCGGGCTGTCGACGGTGGCGGCCACGAGCGCGGCGGAGGCCAGGCGATGAGCAGCCAGCCGCAAACCAGCGCCGTCATTGCGCCAGACGCCAAACCGCTGAAGATCGCCGTGCCGGCGCAAAGCTGCCTGGCGCCCAGCCTGGCCACGGCAGACTTTGCCGACAGCTATCTGCTGCCCGATCCCTATCCCGAGCTGGGCCTGCTGGAGAGCTGGCTGCGGCTGATGGGCCGCACGCCGGCCTGGATGGACGGCCTGATGTGGCTGCGCAACCGTGTGGTCAAGGTGTTCGGCCTGAAGGACCTCGGCGGCATGGCCGGCAGTGCGGCGGCTGCCAGGCGCCGGCCAGCGGGCGACTTCAAGCTGGGCGACCGCGTCGGCATCTTCACGCTGGAGGCCCAGCATCCGCAGGAGCTGGTGCTCGGGGATCGCGACAGGCATCTGCATGTGCGCGTCTCGCTGCTGCGGCTGCAGAACGCCGATGGCAGCAGCCGGCTGGCGCTGTCGACGGTGGTCCATGAACACAATCTGCTGGGCCGCTGCTATATGGCGCTGGTCGGCCCGGTGCACAGCCTGATCGTGCCGCTGCTGCTGCGCCAGCTGGGTCGGCGGCTGCAGGCGCAGCCGGAGCGCAGGCCATGAGCGCCGCCGGTCGCGCGCCGCGCACCGGTCGGTTGGGGCGCGGCCTGGTGGCGGGCGGTGCCGTTGCTCGGGCGGGGCTGGCGCGGTTGGGCCACAAGATGCAAGACCTGAGTCCAGGTCAAGCGCAGGACGAAGCCACCCGCGAGCGCCTTCAGCGCGAGCGCGAAGCTGAGCTGGGTCGCATCCTGTTTGCAGCGCTGAACCAGCTCAAGGGCGTGGCGCTGAAGGCCTCGCAGCTGCTCGCTTCCGAGGTGCAGCTGCTGCCCCCCGCGCTGCGCGAGCAGCTGGCCCAGGCCTGCTACCAGGCCACGCCGATGAATCAGGCCCTGGTCGACAAGCGCATGCGCCAGGCCCTCGGTGCCGACTGGGCTGAGCGCTTTGCCGACTTCGAGCCCCAGGCCTTTGCGGCGGCCAGCCTCGGCCAGGTCCACCGGGCCCGGCTGCACGATGGCCGCCAGGTCGCGCTGAAGCTGCAATACCCCGGCATGGCGGCCACGGTGCGCAGCGATATGCAGCTGCTGCGCGGCCTGCTGCTCGGGCCGCTGGGCCAGCGCCTGATCGGCGATGTTGATGACACGGCCCGTGCGGCGCTGCAGCGGGTGTTCGACGATATCGAGCACAGCCTGGCCACCGAGCTGGACTACCAGCAGGAGGCTGCCACCCAGGCCGAGCTGCGCGAGCGGCTGCAGCCACTGGGCCTCAGCGTGCCGGCCGTCTGGCCTGAGCTCGGCAATGGCCAGTTGCTGTGCAGCGAGCTGATGCAGGGCCAGCATCTGGGCGACTGGCTGGCCACATCGCCGAGCCAGGCCGAGCGCGACCGCTTGGGCCAGCTGCTGTTCGACAGTTTCTGGTCCATGGTTTTCGAGCTGCGCTGGCTGCATGCCGACCCGCACCCCGGCAACTTCCTCTTCCTACCCGATGGCGGTCTGGCGCTGCTGGACTTTGGCTGCACCCGCCGTCTGTCGGCGTCCTTTGTCGCTCATCTGGGTGAGGCCTGGAACGCCGTGCTCAGGCCCGCTGGCGAGGACGCGCTGCTGGCCGCCTACCAGGCACTGGGCCTGGTCGACCCGGCGATGACGCCGGACAGCTTTTGCCAGCAGCTCTTGCCCGCGCTCAGGCCGCTGATCGATTGGCAGCTCGAACCGTTTCGCCACAGCCATTACGACTTCAGCCAGCGCCAGCCGCTGCCGCGCCTGGATGCCGAGCAGCAACGCGACGCCATGCGCCGGCTGCGCGGCATGCCCGGCGAACTGCCCTTCTTCGACCGCGCCTATCTGGGTCTGAATCAGCTGTTGATGCGGCTGGGGGCCCGTGTACAGACCTGCAACCAATGGATCAGGAGTCCTTGATGAATGCTATTCCCGCCCCCTTGTCTTCAGCCGCCCAGCCGCTCGCTTCGCCGCGCTGGATCGGCCCCTGGCTGCTGGGCGTGGCCGCGCTGCACACGGCCTTCGGGCTGTGGGCCTTCGCGCCCATGCTGCGCCAGATCGTCGCTGCCGGCTGGATCGGCGCGGCCACCAGCTCCGCGCCGCTGGCGGCGGCCAGCTGGTTCATGCTCTTTGGCGCACCGCTGGCGCTGCTCGCCTGGCTGCTGCCGGCGCTGCAGTCGGCCGCCCGGCCCGCGCTGCTGCGCCAGCTCGGCTGGGGCCTGCTTGGGCTGGCCCTGCTGGGCATCAGCCTGATGCCGGCTTCGGGCTTCTGGCTGCTGTTGCCGCCGGTGTGGGGGCTGCTGCGCCCCGGGAGAGGCTGAGATGAACTACTTCTGGATGGCCGCTGCCGTGCTGCTGGTCTTGGTCGGGCTGGTGCACAGCCTGCTCGGTGAGCGACGGATCTTCGCGCCGCACCGCGCTGCCGGGCGGGTGGTGCCCTATGCCGCTGGACATCGCCTCGGCGTCCAATGGGTGAGCTGGCATCTGACGGCCTTGCTCGGATGGGTGATGGCGGCGGCACTCTGGGAACGCGGCAGTGCCGGCCTGCCGCTGAGCGCCGCCGACCAGCATCTCGGCCTCGAGCTGACGCTGGCCCTGCTGGCCGGCGCCGCGGGGCTGGCTGGCGCGACGGCCGGCCGTCATCTGGGCTGGCTGGGCCTGGCGGCAGCGGCCTTGCTCACGCTGGCCGGCGTGACGCTCGGCTGATCGAGAGGCTCAGCGCTCGTTCTTGATCAGCTTGCTCAGCCACGGCACCAGCGCGATCAGCGCGATGCCGACGGCCACGCTGCCCAGCCCCAGCTGGGTGAACAGCTGGGCGTAGGCCGGATTGCTGCTCAGCGCCGTGCTCTCAGGCGGCTGGGCGACCATGCCGGAGAAATCGGCGGCGAACAAGGAGGCCAGGCCGGTCACCAGCATCCAGCTGCCCATCATCACGCCCTGGTACTGGCGCGGTGCCAGGCGGCCGATCATCGCGTAACCGACCGGTGAAATCAGCAATTCGCCGATCGACTGCAGCACATAGCTGGTGAACAGCCAGACGAAGGCAACCTGGCCTTGGGCGTCAGCGTAATGGATGCCCAGCGGCAGGGCCAGGAAGCCAAGCCCCATCAGCAGCAGCGAGGCGGCGAACTGCTGTGGCACGTCGATCGGCCAGCCGCGCGCACGCAGCCGGGCAAACCAGGCCGACAGCAGCGGGCCGCCGATCACGATGACGGCGGAGTTGATGTTCTGCACCCACTGCGGTGCAATCGTCACGCCCCAGAGCTCCAGCCGCACATTGCCGACGGCAAACAGCTGCAGGCCGCTGGGCGCCATCTGGTAGAGCGACCAGAACATCAGCGAGCCCAGCGTCAGTACCAGATAGGCCCACATGCGGCGGCGTTCCGGCGCATCGCGATGGCGCAGCGTCAGCACCAGCAGGGCCAGGGCGACGCCCGCGCTGATCCACTTGACCAGCGACTCGGTGCCATGCGGATGCTGCAGCAGCCACCACAGCACGGGCACCAGACCGACCAGGATGGCGCAGCCGGCAGCGAAACGCAGCTTGAACTGCGTCGCGTTGGCCTTGAGCAGCGGCGTGTCGATGTCGGCGAGCGTGCGCCAGAAGATCAGCGCCAGCACGATGGCGGCGGCATTGCCCAGTGTGGCGAACCAGAACAGGCTGCTGTAGCTGTGGCTCAGCTGGTAATGGCCGGCCATCGTGAAGCCGATGAAAAAGCCGACGTTCATGCCGGCGTAGTTCCACAGGAATGCACCTTCGCGGCGGCTGTCCTCGGGCGCAAAGCGCTGGGTCAGCATCATGTTCAGGCAGGTCACGTTCAGGCCGCTGCCGGTGAGGAACAGCGCCAGGCCCCAGTACAGCATGGCCTCGCTGCCGGTCGCCAGCGCTGCACAGCCCAAGACTTGCAGCAGCATGCCGCCCACGAACAGATTGCGGTTGCTCAGGAAACGGCCGCCCAGATAGCCGCCGAACAGATGCAGTCCATAGTTGAAGGCGCCAAACACGCCCATGATCAGCGCCGCATGTTCGGCACTGAAGTGCAGATGCTCGGTCGCGTACAGCACCAGGCTGGAATACAGCACGGCAAAGCCCAGCGTCGCGAAGGTCTGGATGAAGAAAAGCACGGCGGAGCCGGGCGGGATCTGGGCGAGGCGAGCGGAAAGTGTGGTCAAGATGCCGTCCTGTGGCTGCCGGCTTTTGCAAGCCGGCGGGGGTGAAATCGCGGCGAGATGATAGCGATGCCGGCTGCGGCCTGGCACCGGGGCAGGCCCGGGGGATCAACGCGGCGCCGGCAGGCTCGCGCAATTGGCGGTGCCAAAGCGATCGATTTGGAGATAGAAACGCGCTCCGGTCGTCCAGCGCTGCCAGTCTGCCCGCGGCTGCAGGCAGGCCCAATCGCGGCCATTGCTGTCATGCAGCAGCAGCTCGTAATAGCTGTGCCGCTTGCCCGGTTGTTCGGCGCCCAGGGCTGGCGGGGCGATGTCGCTGAGCTCCAGGTCGGGCCATTGCGGCGTCTCGCTGGCGGGCCCCTTGCGCGTGGCGATGCGCCATTTGCGCCATTCGGGCGCGCTGTAGCGGCAGTGCTCGGCCGGCGCGGGGCGCTGGCCGCGCGGATCGCTGACCAGGCGCCGGCTCAAGACCCGTGCACCGGGCGGCATCTCGTCGCACCAGGCCGAACTGCTCTCCTCGATGATGCGTTCGATCTCGATATCAAGCTGCCAGCGCTTGCCGGTGATTTCGACGCTGTAGCCCTTGGGGCCAAAGACCCACAGCGCTGTGCCGGCCACCAGCGCCACGGGCAGCAGCCAGCGCAGGCGCTGCAGGCGCGTTCGTGGACGCTGGCGGAAGAAGTCGTCGGCGGCGGTCATAGGCCGCGTATTGTGAGGGCTGCCTTCGGCGAGTTCTTTTGAAACTTAGCCCCCAAGTGCGCAGTGCCGAGTCAGCGCGGCGTCACGATCGCAAAAGTGCCGCTGGCTTTGTCGATCAGGCCGAGGAAGCGCAGCAGCGTGACGCGGCTGCCGCTGATCTTCAGCTCGTCGCTGAGCAAGGTGTCACGCAGGCCGGCGGTGCCGGCCATCATTTTGATGAACAGCGGCTTGGTCAGCGTCAGCGTGGCATCGGCCTCGGGGTCAGGTTTTGCCGCGCGGTGATGCAGCACCGCGTTTTCCAGCCAGAGCTGATAGCTCTCACCGACATCGCTGAGCTGCAGATTGATCTTCCAGCGCTTGCCATCGGCCGCGGCGGCATCGAGGCCGGCGGCCATGGCTTCGAGAAAGCGCGGCGTTGGCGTCTGGCCCAGCATGTCGATCAGCGTGGCGCGGCTGATACCCTTGGCGGGCGGGCCCTGGCGCAGCTCCTGGGCGGCGCTCAGATAGCTGTTGCGCCAGGTCGAGGCCTCGGCCTGGTAGCCGAGTTGCTCGTAGCAGCGCGCCAGCAGCTCGCGGGCGGCCTGCTGCTTGGGCTCGCCGAACACCGCCTGGTTCAAGAGCTCGGCGGCCCAGCGGTAGTCGCCCTGATCGTAGGCGACCTGCGCGGCGGCGACCACGCGGTCGACCCCGCCCATCAGCGCCAGATAGCGCGGTGCCGACTGCTGCGCGGGCAGCGGGTTCAGATGCGCCGGGTTGCCGTCATAGGCGCCCAGGTAATGCTGGTAGACGGCGCGCACGTTGTGGCGCAGATCGCCGTAATAGCCGCGGGCGCCGAAATGTCCTTGCAGCGAGGCCGGCAGCTGCACGCGTTCGGCGATCTCATTGGGCGTCAGCCCGGCATTGATGGCCCGCACCGTCTGGTCGTGGGTGTACTGGTAGACATCGCGATGGGCAGTGATGAAGTCGCGGATCTTCTCGCGGCCCCATATCGGCCAGTTGTGCTGGCCCACATAGACCTCGGCATTGCTCGCCTCCAGCTGGTCCAGCGCCTGCTGCATGTACTGCGCCCAGCGCAGCGCATCGCGCACCTTGGCGCCGCGCACCGGCAGCAGGTTGTGCATGGTCTGGGCCAGGTTCTCGGCGCCGCCGTAGACCTTGAAGTCCGGCAGGCTGAAGGTCAGTTCGGCCGGTGCCTCGGCGCCGGGCACGTTGTGAAAGACGAAGCGCACGCCGTCCAGGGTCAGGTCTTGCGTGGCCTCGGTGATCAGCTGGGTCGGCGGCAGGATGCCGACCTGGCCGTAGGCCACGTTCTTGCCCAGGCCGGTGTCGACGAGGCCGGTCGGCGAGCGTGGCAGGTCCTTGCCGAACTGGTAGATCGAACGCCGCGCCATCGCGGTGCCCACCATCACGTTCTCGCTGGTTGCCTCTTCCATGAAGCCGGCGGGCGCCACCACCGGCGTCTTGCCGGCGGCGATCTGCTCGGCCGTGAGCAGGCCCAGGGCGCCGCCGAAGTGGTCGGCATGGCTGTGGGTGAAGACCAGCGCCGTCACCGGCTTGTTGCCCAGATGTTGGCGGGCAAAGGCCAGCGCCGCCGCGGCGCTTTCGCGGGCCGTCAGCGCGTCAACGAGGATCCAGCCGGTCTGCCCCTCGATCAGGGTGATGTTGGCGATGTCGAAGCCGCGCAGCTGGTAGACGTGGTCGACCACCTTGAACAAGCCGATCTCGGCATTGAGCCGGGCATGACGCCAGAGGCTGGGGTTGACCGTGGCCGGCGCCTCGCCGCTGACGAACTTGAAGGCGTCGAAATCGACCAGCACCGTGCCATCGGCGGCGCGTATCTGGCCCTCGGGGCGGGCCAGCAGGCCGCGGCGTGCGTCTTCGAAATCCTGCTGATCGGCCAGCGGCAGTGCCTGCGCCACGGCGGCCTGCGCCGCCAGTGTGGCCGGGCTGGCCTGGCCGGCAGCGCTGTCGCCGCCATTGGTTTGGCGCTGGCAGGCGCTGAGGCTGAACAGCAGACCCGCGGCCACGCCCAAGACGGCTAGGGCGCGCTGCGGGCGGGGCTTTGGGCTGGGCATGGCTGTCTCCGTAAATCCCGTCTGGGCGGGTGGAGCGCACAGCTTCGCCGCGCTTCATCTTGCTGTCCAATGCATATTGCTTCCATAGTCATTGCAAGCCGCGCATATTGAGCCGTGCTTCCAAGGAGAGCCGTCGAATGGACCCACGTCAGCTGAATCACCTGATTGCCCTGGCCGAAACCGGCCGCTTCGTGCAGGCCGCCGAGCGGGTGCATCTGAGCCAGGCGGCTTTCAGCCGCAGCATCCAGAAGCTGGAAGCGCGGCTGGGCCTGCGGCTGTTCGACCGCGGGCCCAAGGGCGCAAGGCTGACGGCCGCCGGCCGCGTCGTCGTCGAGCGCGCCCGGCAGCTGGCTTTTGAGCAGCGCTGCTTCGCCCGTGATCTGGCCCTGCTGCGCGAGGGGGCGCTGGGCGAGCTGAGCTTTGGCGCCGGCCCGGTGCCGGGGGCGACGCTGGTGCCGGCCTTGCTGGCGGCCTTGCAGCGCCAGCATCCGGCCCTGGTGACGCGGGTGCGCAGCGGCCACGCGGACAGCCTGCTGGCCCTGCTGCATGCAGAGCAGATCGACTTCTTCATCGCCGATCCGCGGATGCTGGCCCCCGATGCGCGCCTGCAAACGCAGGCCCTGGGCGAGGTCCACGGTGGTCTGTACTGCCGCAGCGGCCATCCGCTGGCGCGGCGCCGCAGCCTGGATATCTCGGTCGTGGTCGGGCATGGCATTGGGGTGGTCGCCGCCTCGGCGCCGCTGCGCGCCATGCTCCGGGCCAGCCTGGGCCTTGCCGCAACTGAGCCCTTGCCCTTGCGTGTGGAATGCGATGACCTGACGACGCTGGCCCGGCTGGCGCGCGACAGCGATGCGCTGGTCTTGCTGCCGCATGCCTTGGCGGCCGAGCAGCGCGGCCTGCGGCGTCTGCAGATCAGCGGCGCGCCGCCGGCCATGGCGGTGCAGATGCACGCGATCTGGCTGCGCGGCCGCAGCCTGTCGCCAGCGGCCGAGGGCGCGATGGCCCTGGCGCGTGAGCTGGCGCAGGCGCTCCCGCGCGAACCGGCCTGAATTGATTTCTACAACTGCGGCGCTGCCGGCTAGATTGCCTCCCTCAGATCAAGCGAAGGGAGGCGCACATGAAAAGAGTCAGCAAGCTGCCGGGGTTCACGACGCGCCGGCGGTTGATGGCCGCCGGGCTGGGCTGTGGCATGGGTGGCGCCAGCGTGCTCGCCGCACAAGCGCAAACGCAAGGGGCCGGCAACGCAACGGCGCCGCGCCGCCCGCACATCCTCTTCATCCTCGCCGACGATCTCGGCTGGGGCGATCTGGGCTGCTATGGCCAGACCGATTTCGCCACACCGGCCCTGGATGCGCTGGCCGCCCAGGGCCAGCGCTGGCGCCAGGCCTATTCAAGCTCACCGGTCTGCTCGTCGACACGCACCGCGCTGATGACGGGCTGCTATCCGCACCGGCTGCGCGTGGGCCTGGAAGAGCCGATTCCGGGGCGCGATTCCCCCCACGGCCTGCCGCCGCAGACGCAGACGCTACCGGCCTTGTTGCGCGCCCAGGGCTATCGCACCGCGCTGGTCGGCAAATGGCATCTGGGCCACCCGCCGGCCTACGGGCCGCTGAAGAGCGGCTATGAGAGCTTCTTTGGCAATCTCGGTGGTGGCATCGACTATTTCACCCATCTGGACGGCGTGGGCAAGGACGCGCAGAACGACCTCTGGGATGGCGAGCAGCAGGTGCAGCGCCAGGGCTATTACACCGATCTGCTCAGCGAGCAGGCGATTGCGCAGTTGGAGCGCTGCAAGGACGATGCACGGCCGCTGTTGCTGAGCCTGCACTACACCGCGCCGCACTGGCCCTGGGAAGGGCCGGACGATGCCGCCACCGCGGCGCAGCTGCGTGGCCTGCAGCATCTGGATGGCGGCAATTTGCGCATCTACGGCCGCATGGTCGCGGCGATGGATCAGGGCATTGGCCGCGTGCTGGCCGCGTTGCAGCGCCTGGGCCTGGCAGACAACACCTTGGTCGTCTTCACCAGCGACAACGGCGGCGAGCGCTTCTCGCGCACCTGGCCCTTCAGCGGCCAGAAGACCGAGCTGCTCGAAGGCGGCATCCGCGTGCCGCTGCTGCTGCGCTGGCCGGGTCGCGTGCCGGTGGGCGTGCAGGAGCAGCTGGCAATCAGCATGGACTGGCTGCCGACGCTGGCCGCGGCGGCGGGCGTCAGCGTGCCGGAGCCGGTTGACGGCATCAGCCTGCTACCCTGGATGCTCAGCGGCCAGGCCGCGCAGCCGCGCGAACTGGCCTGGCGCTACAAGGCGCAGAGCCAGCGGGCCCTGCGCCGGGGCGATCTGAAGTACCTGCGCATCAAGGGCCATGAGTTTTTGTTCGACCTGGCCGCCGACGAACGCGAACGCGCCAACCTCGCCACACGCCGTCCCGCCCAGCTGGCCGGGCTGCGTGCCGCCTGGGAGCGTTGGAACGCCTCCATGCTGGCCATTCCGCCCGAGGCCTACACCCACTTTGTGCGCGGTGATCGGCAGGCGGATCGCTATGCCGTCAAGGATGCGGATTGATCAGGGTGTGGCCGGCACAGGCAAATCGCCAAGCAGGGCCGTCCACAGCTGCTGCGCGGCATAGGCTCGCCAGGGCCGCCAGGCCTGCGAGCGCTGCAGCAGCGCTCGTGCATCGGGCCGCTGGCCTTCCAGCTTTTCTATCGCCTGCATCAGGCCGACGTCGCTGCTCGGGAAGGCATCGGGTTCGCGCAGCTGGCGGATGGCGATGTACTGGGCCGTCCAGTCGCCGATGCCGGGCAGCGCGCGCAACGCGGCCACGCCCTCATCGAGGCTGGCCGCGGCCTCGAACAGCCGCGGTTGGCTGAGGGCGGCGTCAACGATGACGGCCAGCGTGGCGCCGCGGCTGCGCGGCATGCCAAGCCGGGCCAGATCGACGCCTTGCAGCTGTGCCGGCGTCGGGAACAGGCGGCTGAGGCCGGGCCGGTCCTCGCTGGCGCAGGGCAGGGCGTCGCCGTATTGATCCACCAGCTTGGCCGCCAGCTTGACGGCGGCAGCCACGGTGATCTGCTGGCCCAGCACCGCCCGCATCGCCAGCTCGAAGCCGTCCCAGGCGCCGGGCACGCGCAGGCCCGGGCGGGCGGCGCAAAGCCGCGCCATCAGCGGGTCAACCGACAGCTGCTCGGCAATCACGCCGGGATCGGCGGCCAAATCGAAGACGCGGCGCAGCCGCGCAATCAGTTGCGGCAGCACCACCAGCTGGTTGCAGCGCAGCGTCACCTGCAGCGCCTGTTCGGCCGGGCGATGAGCCACCTTCAGCGTGCCCAGGCAGCGCTGGCCGCCAGGCCCGTCGACGGCAAAGCTGCGCAGGTAATGGCCCTCGTGCACCGCCTCGATGCCGCTGATTGCGCGATCACTCAGGAAGCGCAGCATGGCCGGCCAGTCGTAAGGCGGGCGGTAGCGCAATAGAAGCGTGACCTCGCCTTCGGGCGTGGCGATCTCGGCCTGGCGGCTGTGGCGCAGCGCCGTCGGCGGCCGCTTGAACAGCTGCTGGAACACCTCGTTGAAGCGGCGCACGCTGCCAAAGCCGGCGGCGAAGGCGATCTCGGTCAGCGGCAGCGTGGTCTCGTGGATCAGCTGTTGGGCCAGTAGCACGCGGCGGGTCTGGGCCACGGCGACCGGTGTGGCACCGACATGTTCGGCAAACAGCCGGCGCAGCTGCCGGTCGCCTACACCCAGGCGCTCGGCCAGCGCCTCGACACCGTGCTCGTCCAGCGCGCCCATCTCGATCAGGCCCAGCGCCCGCGTCACCGTGTGCGAGACGCCGGTATTGGACACACCGCGCCAGGCGCTGGAGTCCGGCGCCGCCTCCGGCCGGCAGCGCAGGCAGGGCCGGTAGCCGGTTTCCTGCGCGGCGGCGGCGGTGGGAAAGAACAGCACGTTTTCGGAACGTGCGGTGCGGGCCGGGCAGATCGGCCGGCAGTAGATCCTGGTCGTCTTGACGGCGATGAAGAAACGGCCGTCAAAGCGGGCGTCACGGCTGGCCAGGGCGCGGTAGCAGGTGTCGTGGTCGAGAAGCTCCATGGCGCGCATCGTCGCCAGGGCGGCGGGCGCTGTCTAGCGCTTTTCGGACATCGCCATCGCGGCCTGGGCGGCTGATGGCGAGGTCCGGATTCCGCGAGCCGAGGCTGAAGGCCGGCGGCACCATGCGCAGCCTTGTCAACGACTGATGCAGACCTTTCTGAGCTTTCCAGCCATGAACCCGACTCAATACGAACACGCCCTGAAATTCCGCCAACTCAATCAACAAGGCGAGTTCCTGCTCGCCAACGCCTGGGACTGCGCCAGCGCCCGCGTCCAGGTCGCCGAAGGCTTTCCGGCCTTGGGCACGACCAGTGGTGGCATCGCCTATGCGCGCGGCTTTGCCGATGCCGAGCTGATCGGTCGCGAGGCCATGGTCGCCGAGATTGCGCGCATCTGCGCCGCCGTGCCGGTGCCGGTGACGGCCGATATCGAGGCCGGCTACGGTGCTGCGCCTGAAGATGTCGCGACGACGGTGCGTGCGGTGATCGCCGCCGGTGCCGTTGGCATCAATCTGGAAGACCGCATCCACGGGCAGGGTCAAGCGGCCCAGTTCGATGCCGCCCTGCAGGCCGAACGCCTGCGCGCCGCACGGGCCGCCGCTGACGGCGCGCCGCTGTGGATCAATGCCCGCATCGACAGCTGGCTGCTCGGCGAGGGCGGCGACCTTGAACAGCGCCTGGCGTTGACGGTGGCCCGGGCCCAGCACTATCTGGCCGCCGGCGCCGACATGGTGTTCGTGCCGGGCCTGATCGACACCGTGCTGCTGCGCCGTCTGGCCGACGCGATCGACGGGCCGCTGAGCGTGATGGTGCAGCCCGGCGCACCGTCGGCGGCCGAGTTGTTCGCCGCTGGCGCGCGGCGCGTCAGCCTGGGCGTCTGCCCCATCTTGGCCTGCATGGGCCAGCTGCGCGACATCGCCCGGGAAGCGCGCCAGAACGGCCGCTGGCAGCTGCTGGGCGAGCGCTTCTATGGCTTTGCCGAGGCCGAGGCCTTGCAGAAAAGATGAGTACCTTGCTGTTCAGTCGCCAACGACACTGGCCAGATCGAGCGCGCCGGTCACCCACAGGCCGATCAGCACATGCGAGACGCTGACGCCCAGCAGCGAGCGCTGGCGGCTGTACATCCAGCCCCAGAACAGGCCCGGGATGAACACGATCAAGGCATAGCCGGGGCCGAGATGCTGGTGGCTGATCGAGAACACCGCATCGGCCACAATGATGGCGCGCCAGGCGGCATGGCGGCCGGTCAGCATGTGTTGCAGGCAGCCCTGGATGGCGCCGCGGGCGACGAATTCCTGCACCGGCGAACAGACGATGTAGAGCGCATAGGCGGCCAGGGTGTCGCGCCAGCCGGTCTTGGCGACCCAGGGTGAGATCAAGGCCAGCTCGGCAAAATGCGGCACGAACTTGATCAGCAGCAGCTTGAGCAGCGTGCACAAGGCGCAGGCCCAGAAGGTCCAGTGCAGGCTGTCGATCAGCACCCAGCGCCAGCGCGCCAGGCTGAAGCCGAACACCGCCGGCTTGAAGCCGGTCTGGCGCACCATCCACCAGCTGGTCAGCGCCATCGCCGCCAGTGCCGTCGAGGTGACGAAGGTGGTCGTGGCCTGGCCCTTTGCAATCTGGCGCAAGAGGCTCAGCGCCGAGGTGTAGACAAAGATCAGCAGGATCAGATTGCTCAGCACGGTGCCGAAGGCGCTGCGCAGGCGGAACTCTTCCATGCCCTGCTGCAGGGCTTGCAGGCCACGCTGGCGGGCCTGGTCCAACTGCTCGCCGAGTTGCAGCTGCTGGCGCGCCAGGGCCAGCGGCAGCAGCGCATAGCCGCTGCGCCTCTCGAAGGCCTGCAAGGCGCTGCGATCCAGGGCCCACAGCTCGACCTCGCCGCAGGCCACCGCCGTGGCTTGGCGCGGCAGCTGTTGCAGCAGCTCCAGCTCACCGAGCGCCTCGCCAGCGCCCACGCGTTCGCCACGTGGCGCGATCGGTGACGTGGGGGCCTGCCCCGGATGTTGCAGCAGCAATTCACCGGCCGTGATCAGCCAGACCTGCTCGGCCGCGTCACCAGCCTGGTAGAGCAGCTCACCGGCAGCCAGGCGTTGCGGGCGCAGCAGGGGCTCGAGCTGGTGCAGCAGATCGTCGCCCAGGCCTTGCAGCAGCCGGTTGCCGCGCCAGGGCTGGCGTTGCCCCTGCTGGCGCTGCTGTCCAGCGCTGGCCTGCAGCAGCGCCAGCCGGCGCAGCAGCCAGACGCAGTGTTCGAACTGGCTGCTCAGCTGCAGCAGGGCCGGCAGGGCGGGATCGCCGCTGCGTTCGCGAACGAGCTGGCGGCGCAACTCGTGCATCTGCTCCGAGCGATCGTGGCTGAGCAGGCGCAGCTCGGTGTGTAGCTCCGGGTCCTGCGCCTGGTGAGCCGGCCTGGGCGCCGCCTCGCTCTCGGCCAGCAGGCCCAAGAGCAGGGCCAGGCTTTGCTGCAGATGGTCGTTCAGCGCCTCGCCGGCCAGGGCAGGTTCGGCCGCCTGGCGCAGCAGCTCCAGCACCGCCTCGCGCAAGGCCAAGAGCTGCTGGACCTGCTCGCGCAGCTGCAGCGCGCGGGTTTGCAGCCGGCGCTCGGCGAACTGGCTGCCCTGGCAAAAGCGCATCAGCTGCTGCAGCAGCGCTTGCAGCGCCAGGGCGTCGGCACTGTTGGCACTGCGCTGATCTGCCGGTGCCTCCAGCAAGGCCGGCAGTGCGGCCAGCTGCTGGCGGCGTTGTTCGTCCCACTGGTCGAGCTGGGCGGCAGGGCTGGCCAGCTCATCGGTGGCAGCCGGCGTGGCGAGCGCCGCGCGTCGCGTTCCTCGTGTCAACAGCGCCCCGGCCCGGCGCAGCAGCAACGTCATCGGCGCCATCAAGCCCAGCAGCGTCAATGACGCGCTCGCCGGCCAGGCGGGTAGCGTTGCGACGATGACAGTGCTGCCGATCAGCAGTCCGCTGTCCACCGCGGCCCAGCGCTGGCGGG
The DNA here is from genome assembly GCF_032337115.1 of Roseateles aquae. NCBI lineage: Bacteria > Pseudomonadati > Pseudomonadota > Betaproteobacteria > Burkholderiales > Sphaerotilaceae > Roseateles > Roseateles aquae. Next base: position 1,141,224 of record NZ_JAVXZY010000001.1, on the reverse strand, counting down.
AACGAAGGGAGTCAGCGCCAAGGCTCGCGCCGATCAGCACAGCGGCCGGCAGCAGCCAGCCCCCTGCCGATGGCGGCGCCAGCAGCGCGCTCAGGTAGAGCAGGGCGGCCAGCAGGGGCAGCGCGGCCTCTGCCAACTTGCTGGGGCTTGGGCCTTGCCGCTGTGCCGCCTGGCTTGCCAGCGCGCGGCCTGTGAGCAGGCAGATCAGCGCGCCAAGCGCGAGGACCAGCGTGTGGGCAGGCGTGGGCGCTGGCGGCGCCAGGTCTGGCCAGGCCAGGCGCAGGCTGTTGCCGGCCTGGTGAAGCAGCGCCAGGCCAAGTAGGCCCAGGCTGGCGCCCAGGGCCGGTGACAGCCAGGCACGCCAGTGCCGTGGCAGGCGCGGCTGGCAGAGATGAGCAGCGCCAAGCAAAGCCAGCGCCCAGGCGGTGGCCGGGCCGGGATCGAGCGCGGCCAGCGGCAGCAGCGGGCCCAGCAGCGTCGGCGATGCTGGCGGTTTGTCAGGCCAGCGTTCGACAAGCAATCGCTGGCAGATCAACAGGCAGGCCAGGCCGGGCAGCAGCGCCAGGGTGCAGGCCTGCAGGGGCTCGAGCGGCTGCAAGGCCGGCAGGGCCGTGATCCAGGCCGTCATGGCGCCAGGCGCCGGCGCTGCCGGCCGGGATCAGCACGAGGCATCGGCACGGACAATCTGCAAGACTTCGGTGTGATGGGTCCAGCAGATCGGGTAGGTGTAGTCGCACAGGCCCAGATAGACCAGCGCCCGGCTGCAGGCCAGTGGCAGGCGGCCGAAGCCGGCCAGGAGCGAGGCGCCCCAGCCCTGGCGGATGAAGAAGTCAAAGGCGTCTTCGGCACTGTTGAACACCAGCGGCTCACTGAGCGTCTGGCGTTGCTGCACGCGCAGGCCGGCGGCTTCGATCTGCTGTTCAAGTTCAGCGTAGGTGGGCGGGATGCTGGTGCTGTCCAGTGCCCGCTCGATTGCCCGGGCCATCCAGCGGCGCCAGGGCAGGCGGCTGTCCTGGCGGAATTGTTCAAGTTGCAGGAAGAGCGGCTTGGCGCCGGTCAGCGTCGAGGTGGCCAGCGAGAACACGCCGCCTGGCGCCAGCAACTGCTTGGCCTGGTCAAGCAGTGTGGGCAGGGCCACGTAGGCGAGGACGTAATGGCCCAGTACCAGATCGAAGTGAGAGGCCGGCAGATGGGCGGCGGCCTGCTCCACGGGCGCCAGCACCCGCTTCATCGGCACGCGGGCGGCGGCGCAGTCGAGCATCGCCGGCGAGATGTCCAGGCCGGTCATCTCCCAGTTCAACGGCAAGGTCTGCAGCTGGGCCAGCAGCGCGCCATCGCCAACGCCGAGGTCGAGCACCTTCAGCGGCGCCCTGTGGCCGCGCCAATGCTCGGCCAGCGCGTCGAAGGCGATTCGGTTCTTGCGCGCAATGATGCCGCTGTGCGAGTTGTAGCCCTGGGCGACGAAGTCGTGCACCCGGGTGGTTGCGGCCGAAATCTCGACGGTGGACGTGGTGGGCAGGCTGGGTGAGAGAGCTGGCTTCATGGCGGTCCTTGGCTGTGGGTTGGCGGGCGCCATCGCCTGGCTGAGCTGCCAAGCCGTCCTCGCCCATCACAGCAATGGCAGCCGTCTCAGGCGGCCTATCACGACGCGCAAAGAAATTTGAGAAACGTGCGATATTCGCCCAAATGGCCAAAAAAAGTACAAACGGCAAGCTGTAGAAGTTGACAGCTGTGCCGCGATGGCCGGCATTCCTAGAGTGGCTCAGCCGTTGCCGACCGCCTCCCGGCGGACGAGCCGGTGCCCTCACAAGCAACGATGGAGTCCACGATGAACTTGTTTTCGAGCAAATGGCGTCAGGCCACGGTGGTGTGCGCTGCGGCGCTGGGTGCACAGGCTGCTGCGGCAGCGGGTCTGGATGTGCGGGTCAGCCTGGCCAAGCCGGTGCTGATTGGCGATGTCGATGTGGTGGTGAACGTCACCGTGACCAACACCTCCCGCGCCGTGCAGCAGGTGGCCAAGAGTCAGCTGCCCGGCCAGGTGCAGGAAGGCGCGCTGTTCCGCATCAGCCGCGATGGACTGCCGGTGGACTACACCGGCCCGCTGGTCAAGCGTGGCCCGCGCACCGCGGCCGATTTCCTCAGCCTGGCCCCCGGTGTCTCGCTGAGCTATGAGGTGGAACTGACCGCCTATTACGACCTCAGCCAGAACGGCCGCTATGCGCTCGAGTATGTGGGGCTGAACAAGCATGATGGTGCCGAAGGCCTGGTCGCCGCCACTGCGCCGACCTATTTCTGGCTGGAAGGCCGCACGGCCAAGTTCACGCCGGATCTGCAGGCTTCTCAGGGCCTGAACGCGCTGGCCGGCAGCATCAGTTACACCGGCAACTGTTCGTCTTCACAGAAGACGGCGCTGCAGAACGCGGTGACGGCGGCCACCAACTACTCACAGGGGGCGACCAGCTATCTGTCCGGCGCAGGTTCCGGCACACAGCGCTACAAGACCTGGTTTGGTACCTACAGCGCCAGCGGCTGGAACACCGCCAAGTCGCACTACACCTCGACGCTGGATGCCTTCAAGAACAAGCCGCTGACACTGGACTGCAGCTGCAAGCAGTCCTACTACGCCTATGTCTACCCGACGCAGCCGTACAAGATCTATGTCTGCAATGCCTTCTGGTCGGCACCCGCCACCGGCACCGACTCCAAGGCTGGCACGCTGGTCCATGAAATGACGCACTTCAACGTCGTGGCCAGCACCGATGACTGGGCCTACGGCCAGAGCGCCGCCAAGTCGCTGGCGATCTCCAATCCGGCCAAGGCGCTGGACAACGCCGACAGCCACGAGTACTTCGCCGAGAACAGCCCGCCGCTGCCTTGAGCCAGGCTGCCGTGAGCCAGGCTGCCGTGAGCCATTGTTGATCGCTAAGATGCGCGACTTCCGTTTTTGGAGTCGCGCATGTTGCTGCTTTCCGCTTTTGCCCCGGTTCCCCGGCCCGTGATCGCAACGCTGGCAGCGCTGTGCCTGAGCTTCGGGCTGGCGTCAGCAGGGCGAGCCGCCGAGGCGCCCGCCTCGACGGCCATCGGGGCGGGCTTTCAGGCCCTGGGCAAGGGCGAATTCAAGCAGGCAGCGGTTCAATTCGCCGCGGCAAGCGCCGCCGGCGCCAAGACGCGGACGCCGCGCGTGCTGAAGGCCGTGGCCCTGGCCTTGGCCGGTGAGGCCGAGCCGGCATTGCAGGCCTTGCAGGAGGCGGCTTCGGCAGGCTATTGGAATATCGATGAGCTGCGCGGCTCGCCCGAGCTGGCACCGGTACGCCAGCTGAGCGGTTGGGCGGCGTTGGAGCAGCGCGTGTTGGCGAACGCCACGCGCTATCGCGCCGAACACGCCGACCCCGATAAAGCCCGCTTGCATACCGAGGATGTGGCGCGCTTCTGGCATGTCTACGATCAGCTTGAATCGAGCAAGGATGGCGCAGCGCTCTTGCAGCAGGCCTATCTGGAAGAAGGCTCGGCGGGACTGCAGGACTTCATCGGCCAGCGCATCGGCAGCGGCCAACGCCTGTTGAAGACGATTCAGACCTATCCGCGCTACTTTGCTGCGATCCGTGCCAACACATTGGCCATCGATCGGTCAGAGCCAGCGATACGCGCTGGCCTGCGTCGGCTCAAGGCCGTCTATCCGGCGGCGCTGTTTCCGGACATCTACTTCGTCATCGGTGTGCTCAGCAGTGGCGGCACCTCGACCGACACCGGCCTGCTGATGGGCGCCGAGATGTACAGCCTCAGTGCCACGGTGCCACGTGAGGAGTTGACGCCCTGGCTGAAGGCGTCGCTGCAGTCGGGCGACCAGCTGCCGCACATCGTGCTCCATGAGCTGGCGCATTTCCAGCAGACGCCGCCACCTGGACACACGCTGCTCGATGAGGCTTTGAAGGAGGGTGTCGCCGACCTGCTGGCCGAGCTGACGACGGGCAAGACCGCCAATGAGACTCAGCGCGTCTATGGTCTGGCCCATGAGGCGGCCTTGTGGCGCGAATTCAGCGAGCAGCGTCATGGCACGGATCTGTCAGCCTGGCTGTACAACGGCGACAACAGCAAGGACCGCCCCGCTGACCTGGGTTATTTCATCGGCTACCGGATCGCCAAGGCCTTTTATGAACAAGCGGCTGACAGGCCGCAGGCCCTGGCCCAGCTGCTGAAGTTCAGCGATGCCGAGGCCATCCTGCGCGCCAGTGCCTACGCCGAGCGATTCGCCAAGCCCTCACGCCCAGGTGAAGAGTGGGCCCGTGCCGTCCGTTGGGGCTCAGGCCTCATCCAGGATCGGTCGCAGCGCCTCGTCCCACTGCTCCAGTTCGTCCAGCGAGATGTGCAGCCATTGCAACGCGGCCTGGTGGTTGTCGGCCCAGTCGGCGTCGACGCTCAGGCCTTCATGCATGCGCATCAGGTGCTCGGCCACCATGCCGGCGGCGACCAGCGTATGGGTCTCGGGGTCAATGCCCTCGTCGCCCAGCGAGACGAAATCGTGGTGCAGCCGGATCGCCGACATCAGCTGCGGCGCCAGGTTCCAGACCCGCACGACCAGCGCGCCGACGACGGCATGGTCGGTCTTGTGGTTGACGTTCTCGGTGGCGATGAAGGGGCGGTCAATGCGCGCATTGGCCTCGACCAGCGTGGCCCCATAGCCGCGCATGCTTTGCAGCAGCACCGGGATGCCGACATGGCAGAACAGCCCATAGGTGTGGGCCAGATCGGTGGGCAGGCCCGGCAGCTGGCGGGCGATGAAGGCCATGGCCAGGGCGCGCTTGGTCGAGCGCTCCCAGAAGCGTGCCAGCTGGGGGTTGTTGACCGGAATGGCGTGCTTGACCAGAAAGCCCATCATCACCTGGGTGGTCTCGTCCAAGCCCAGCCGCGTCATCGCCTGGCCCACGGTGGTGCAGGGCTGGCCATCGGCCAGATGCAAGGGGCTGTTGGCAATGCGCAGCAGCGTGGCCGACATGGCCACATCGCTGGCGGCGATGCGCGCCACCTCGGTCAGATCGGGCTCGGCCTCGGCCATGGCCTGCTGCAGGCGCTGCAGCAGCTCGGGGCAGGGCGGAATGATGATCTGCCGCAAGGGGCCGCGTTCACGGGCCTGGTCGAGCTCTTGGCGAATGGCGAGTGACTTCATGCGGGGCGCCGGCGCGGCAGTTTTCATTGGCAAAGACTGAGTGGAATTATCAGCCCCGCCCGCGACTTCTAGGCAAGGAATAGCCGGGCATTGTGCGCAGAGATGGCCGGCTTGAGTGCATTTGCAGCGATTGCCAGTGGGCGGCCCCGCTACAGTCAGTGCCATGGTCGTGGCGGCCCGGTCCGCTGCCAGGGCTGTTCACGCATGGCGCCTTCTCCCTTTCGTCTGCTCCCCGTTTGCCGACGCTGGTCTCTGTGGCGGGGACTCGGCGTGCTGCTGGCCGCCTGGCTGGCGCAACAGCCCGGGCTGGCCTGGGATGTCGAGCGGGTGCTGGAGGCGGCCGAGCAGCGCGGCGCCAAGACGCTGAGCCAGGTGCAGGCGCTGCGCCAGCTGGTTGAACGTGCCGCCTCGCTGGACACGCCGGCCAAGCTGGCCTTGATCAACAACTTCTTCAACCAGCGCGTCGCCTATGCCGAGGACACCGACGCCTGGGGCGTGATCGACTACTGGGCCAGCCCGCTGGAGACGCTGCAAAAAGGCCGTGGCGACTGCGAGGACTACGCCAGCGCCAAGTACTTCAGCCTGCTCGCCGCCGGTGTGCCGGGCGAGCAGCTGCGCATGGTCTATGTGCGGGCGCAGCTGCAGGGTCGCTCGGTCGCGCACATGGTGCTGGCCCACTACGCCAGCCCCGAGGCCGAGCCGACGATTCTTGACAATCTTCAAACCGAGCTGCGGCCCGCCTCGGCGCGGCGCGATCTGCAGCCGGTGTTCAGCTTCAATGCCGAAGGGCTGTGGAACGGCGTGGCCGGCAGCAGCGCCGGCAACCCGGTCAACCGGCTGTCGCAATGGCGGGATCTGCTCGCCAAGGCGCGTGCCGAGGGCTTTTAGAATCGTTCAGCGAAAGAAACCTCATGTCCTTGATACGCCGATTGGGATTGCTGGTGCTGGCGGTGGTGCTGGTCTCGCTGCTGGGCAGTGTGGCCGTCACGACGGCGTCGGTGCGCCAGCTCTTGCTGACCCAGCTGCAGGTGAAGAACGGCGACAACGCAGCGGCGCTGGCGCTGGCCCTGTCGCAGCAGCGCGGCGATGCCGAGCTGATGTCGCTGCTGATCTCGGCGCAGTTCGATACCGGCCATTACCAGAGCGTGATCTGGCGCCGCGCTGATGGTTCGGTGGCCTTTGAGCGCCATATGGATGGTCGCGCCAGCGAGGCGCCGGCCTGGTTCATCGCGCTGACGCCGATTGCCGTGCAAGCTGGTGTCGCCCAGGTCTCCAATGGCTGGAACAGTGCCGGCTCGGTCGAGCTGCGCAGCCACAGCGCCTATGCCCATGACGAGCTCTGGCAAAGCACGCTGCGCAGCGGTTCGCTGCTGCTGCTGCTGGGCCTGATCGGCCTGTTGCTGGCCGCCTGGGGCCTGCGCAAGCTGCGCCAACCGCTGGATAACGCGGTGGCCCAGGCCCAGGCCCTGGCCGAGGGGCAGTTCACCACGGTTGATGAACCGACCATCCCTGAGCTGCAGCGGCTGACGCGGGCGATGAACACCATGGTGGCGCGCATCAAGAGCCTGTTCGAGGCGCAGGCCGGGCAGCTGAAGGTCTTACAGCAGCAGGCCCATTGCGATGCGCTGACGGGGCTGTCGCAGCGCAAGCATTTCCTGGCCGAGCTGGAGTCGGTGCTGACGCGCGACGACGGCCCGGCTCGCGCCGGCCTGGTGCTGCTGCGCCTGCGCGACCTGCCGGGCCTGAATCAGCGCATGGGCCATCAGCAGGTCGATCAGATCCTGCAGGCGATCGCCCGGGCGGTGAAGGTCTATCCGGACCGCGTGCGCGGCTGCCTGGCTGGCCGCTTGAACGGTTCCGATTTCGCGCTCTGGCTACCGGCACCCGGCGTGGCGGCCGACACTGCCCACGCGCTGGCCGAGGCCTTGCGCTCTGGCCTGGCACCCTTGGGCCAGGGGCTGCAGGTGGCGATCAGCGCGGTTGAATTGCCGCGGCAGCGCACGCTGAGCCAGTGGTTCGGCGAGGCCGATGCGGTGCTGGCGCGGGCCGAGCAGGGCAGTGGCGTGGTCGTCGAGGCCTTTGCCGCGCCGGTGTCGGACTGGCAGGCCCATGGCGAGCGGGTCTGGCGGCGCCAGATCCAGGAAGCGGTGCTGCAGAACCGCGCCCGGCTGGTCGAGTTCCCATTGGTTGATCGCGAGGGCAAGCTGCTGCATCTGGAGTGCCCGCTGCAGCTGCAGCTCGATCCGCAAGGTGGCTTCCAGCCGGCATCGGAATGGCTGCCGCTGGCGCTGCGCAGCCGGCTCAGCGGTGACGCCGATGCCCAGGCGGTGGCGCTGGCCCTGCAGGCGATTGCTGCCGATGGCCGGCCGCGCTGCGTCAATCTGGCGCCGGCCTCGCTGCTGGAAGGCGGTTTCCTGGCCCGGCTGCGCGAGCTGGTCTTTCAGTCGCCGCAGGCGGCGCGCAAGCTGGGCCTGGAGCTCGCTGAGGCCGCGGCCATCCAGCACTTCGAGCTGCTGCACGAATTGGGCCGGCAGCTGCGCCCGCTGGGCGTGCAGCTGGGCCTGGAGCATGCCGGGGCAGGTCTTGCCCAGGTCGACCGGCTGTTCCAGGCCGGGCTGGACTATGTGAAGCTGGACGCCTCGGTGGTCAGCGGTCTGGCCGACGAGGCGGCGCGCGTGGCCTTTGTGCGCGGCATGGTCATCATGCTGCGCAGCCTGAATGTGCGCGTCTATGCCGAGGGCATCAAGGATCCGCAGGATGCGCAAGCGCTGTGGGACTGCGACCTGGACGGCATCACCGGCCCCTGGGCGACCTCGCAGCTGATCAAGCCCTGATGCAGGCCGTCCCTGACCGAGTCACGCCCTTGCCGCTGTTTCCTGCCTGTGCGCATTTTGCTTGTTAATGAGAATGGTTATCATTTATGATTGAGGCCATGACGACGACAAACACGCCCCGGCTATTGAGCCCAATGCAGCCCGGCGATGTCCCCCAGCTTGGTGGCGACCGCGCCGTGTCTGCCGTTCGCCGTGATGGTGCACCGCGCGGCCCCATCATCCGCTGGAGCAGTGCCCAGCTCTTGCAGGGCCAGCGCCAGGTCGAGCTTGAGCATGCCGGTCAGGTGTACAGGCTCAGTCTGACCGCGCAGGGCAAGCTGATCCTGACCAAGTAATCGGGCCTGGCCAGATGGCCATTGCCCACGCCACCGCCACCGCACCAGCCAGCTGAGCGCCAGCCCGTGCCCCTCATGCCGAGGACTCGCCATGCTGACGCCACGCCATGCACCGCCATTGCGGACACGCCGACTGACGCTTCGCCGTTTGCGCCGGGGAGCTGCTCATGTGTGAGCGCCGCCCCGACTTCGCCCGTTTGCTGACTGCGGCAGCGAGGCCGGCAACGCCGGACGCACCGCCACTACCGACTCGCCAGGGCTCGCGCCGTCGCCGCCTCTGGGAGCTGCCGTCCCAGGCGCTGTGCCCGGTGGTGGGGGTCTGCCTGCCGATGCCGGTGCTGCGCAAGGCCCTGGGGCGGCTGTTCGGCGGCCTGATCGAAGCGGGCGACTACGAACTGCACTGCGGTGCGATCAATGACAGCAGCCGCCGTTCGCCGGTCGCCGAGCTGCTGCAGCGCGAGCTGGATCAGCGCTTTGCCTTGGCGCTGAAGGAAGCGGCGCGGCAGAAGAGCACCGAGGCATTAACGCGTTGGTGGCGCGCCCATGTGCAGGGCGCCACGGTCGATGGCGCCTTGTGGGCCACGCTGACCCATGCGCGCTGCGACGAGGCGCTGCAGGAGCTGGTGCTGCGCGACATCCACATGCTGCAGCACCAGCTGGGCAGTGCCGAGCGGGTCGATCAGCGCCGTCTTCAATCGCTCACCCAGGAGAATCTGGTGCTGGGCCGCGAGTTGGCGCAGGCGCAGTCGCGTTGCACCCAGCTGGCCGAGCTGCAGGGCCGTGAGCGTGATCGTCTACAGGCCAGCGTCGTTCAGCTGCGCGCCGAGCTGCTGGCACGCGATACGCTGATCGCCAGTCTGCGCGAGTCGCTGCAGCAAGGCGGTGATGCCGTGCTGCGACGGCGTGACGATGCCGAGCGCCTGGCGCGCCAGCGTACCCGTATCGAGGCGCTGGAGGCTGCGCTGGCCGAGGCGCGTGAAGCGCTGGCCCAAGCGGCCCGCGCGCCAGCGGCCGACATGCGGCCAGGGCTGCGGCCGGCGCCGGCCGATCAAGCCCAGGGCTGCACCGAGTCCGCACCGCTGCCAAGGCTGGCCGAGCGCGCGGTGCTCTGTGTGGGCGGGCGGGCCGGCGTCGTGCCTATCTACCGGCAGCTGATCGAGCGCACCGGCGGGCGCTTCCTGCACCACGACGGCGGCGAGGAGGATGCGGTCACCAAGCTGGACGCCAGCCTGGCAGCGGCGGACCTGGTGATCTGCCAGACCGGCTGTATCAGCCATGACGCCTACTGGCGCGTCAAGGAGCACTGCAAGCGTCATGGCAAGCGCTGCGTGTTCGTCGACAAGCCCAGCGCCAGCGGCCTGCAGCGCGCGCTGGACAGCCTGAACCCAGGGGCGGCTTCCGAGCCCTGAGGTCAGCTCCGCCCACCGCGGCGATCCCTGAGTTTTCTTTCGCGCCCCGAGAGGGTGGGGCGCAGCTTTGCCTTTCACAACAACACTGCCAGAGGAGTGAACACCATGCGCGCTGCGCGATTTCGATGGACCCCGATGCTGCTTGGCCTGCTCAGCCTTGGCCATATGGCCCGGGCGAACGACAGGCCGCAGACGCCGGCCGAGGGCGCCGGTGGCGTAGAGCGCGCCAGCTCGGCCGACAAGGCCGACAAGGCCGATGGCTTTTCGGACAGCCTGCCCATTGTCCGTGTACGCGCCCGCGTGCCGCTGGGGGCCGAGTTGCCAGAGACCCAAGCGGGCGGCCAGCTCGCGCGCGGTGCCCGGCTCGGTCTGCTTGGCAATGTGTCGCTGCTGGACTCCCCGTTCAGCCAGACCGCCTACACCGCCGAACTGATAGAGGCCCAACAGGCGCGCACCTTGGGCGAGGTGCTGCAGAACGACGCGGCGCTGCGCCTGACGACCAGCAGCGGCCATGCTTACGAGAACTTTCGGGTGCGCGGCTTTGATGTCAATGCCGGCGACATTGCGATCGAGGGTCTGTTCGGTTTGGCGCCGGTCGGCCATGTGCCGGTCGAGTTCGTCGAAAGGGCCGAGCTGCTGAAGGGGCCGAATGCGATGTTCAGCGGCATGCCGCCCGATGGTGGTGTCGGCGGTGTGATCAACCTGGTGCCCAAGCGCGCTGGCGATCAAGCGCTGACGCGGGTGAATCTGGGGTGGGGCAGCCGCTCGCAGGCGCAGCTTGGACTGGACATCGCGCGCCGCTTGGGCGAGCAGCAGGATTGGGGTTTGCGCGTCAACGCCGCGCATGGCCAGGGCCGCACCCCGCTGCAGGGGCAGGCCAAGCGCCGCGAATTGCTCAGCGCTGCGCTGGACTACCGCAGTGCCGCGGTGCGCGCGACGCTGGATGGCTACCACAGCCGTGAATCGTTCAGCGGCGGCACGGCGGCGATGTACTGGTTTGCCGGACCCAGCCTGCCTGCCGTGCCGGCCCCTACGATCAACCAGTTTCCCAAGGCCGAGGGCGCCTTGCTCAGCCGCGCCCTGATCGCCCATGTCGATCTGGCGCTCAGCGATCAGCTGGAGGCCTTCGCCGGTTTCGGGCAGCGCACGCACCGCTTCAGTGGTTTCATCAACGGCACCCATGCGCGCATGATCGATCCGCAGGGCAACTACAGCGCCCGCATGATTGGCCAGCGCGGGTATAACGACGGCCGCTCCGGGGAGCTGGGGCTGCGCGCCCGTGCCGACTGGCTCGGCTTGCAGCATCAATGGGTGCTGCAGCTCAGCCGTCTCGATCAGGACAGCGGTTCGGCGGTCAATATGCGGCCGTTCAGTTCCAACCTCTATCAGCCGACCGAGGCCGCGATGGTGGAGCTGCCGGCCGGTGCGCCCAAGACCGGCGACGCGCGCTTGAGCAGCCTGGCCCTGGTCGACAGCATCAGCAGCCCTGATGGGCTGTTCAGTCTGAACCTCGGTGTGCGCCGCCAGAACGTGCGCACGCGCAGCTATCTGGCGGCCAGCGGCGCCTTGAGGGATCACTATGACCAGAGCGCCTGGACGCCCTCGCTGGGTCTGGTGCTCAAGCCCTGGGGGCCACAGCTGTCGCTGTATGCCAACTATGTGCAGGGGCTGAGCCAGGGCGACACCATCGACGACAACTCGGCAAGCAACTACCAGCAGGTCTTTGCACCCTACAAGACGCAGCAGACCGAGCTGGGTCTGAAATGGGAACAAGAAGGCATGCTCCATGCGCTGGCGGTCTACGAGATTCGCCGCCCAACGCTGATCGCGACCGGCCCCAGCACTCGGCCGACCTATGTCGACGGTGGCCGCAAGCGGGTGCGAGCTTTGGAGTGGAGCAGCAGCGGAGAGCTGCAGAAGGGCCTGCGCCTGCTGGTCGGGGCGACGCTGTCCCGTGCCGTGCTGGCGCGCACCGAGGGCGGGCTCCAGGACGGCCATCGCGCCGTCGGCGGTCCGGCCTGGCAGGCCAATCTGGGCCTGGATGCCGAGCTCAGCAGCATCCCGGGTCTGGCGCTGAACGCCCGGCTGGCGGCGACGGCGCCGCAGTATCTCGATGCGGCCAATCAGCTGCGCCTGCCTGCCTGGCAGCAGCTCGATGTCGGCGCCCGGCTGAACAGCCGGCTGTTCGGTCAGGCCGCGCAATGGCGGCTGGGTGTGACGAACCTGCTCAACCAGCGCTTCTTCAACGGGGCCTTCAGCGACAGCACGCCGATTGCAACGCTAGGGCCTGCGCGCGCGCTGAGCGCGTCGCTGAGCCTGGACTATTGAGCATGGCCGCGATTGCTATCAAGCTGGCGCTGCTGGCCGCGGCGCCCGTCTGTGTCTACCTGGGCCTGGCGCAACAGCGATGGCTGGCGCGGCCCTGGCGGCGCGGCCCGGCCTACGGCCTGGCGCTGCTGTGCGGCATGGCCGGTGGCCTGATGCTTGCCGAGCAGCGGCAAGCCCTGGCCCTGGTCTACACCCTGCTGACGGTCTGGATGCTGGCCTTGGTGCTGCTGCCTCACCTGGCCGCGGCGCGGCAGTTGCTGAAGCCGCTGATGCGGAGGTGCCCATGATGCCGCTGGTGCAGACGCCGCGGTCCGCGCCGCGGCGCGACTGGTGGTCCAAGACGCTGGCCGGCGCGCTGGGCGGGCTGGTCGTGGCCCTGCTGTGCAGCGCGTTGTTCAACCACCTGGCGCAGCCGGGCCTGACCCTTGCGCTGCGCTCTCAGCTGGCGATGTGGATGGTGGCGCCGATCTGGCTCACCCTGCTGGCGCTGAGCTTTGGTTTCAGCAGCGGTCGGCGCGCCTGGCTGAGCCTTGGTGGCGCCACGGCGCTGCTGGCCCTGGCCTTTGTGTTGCTGGAGCGCTGATGAAGCTCAAGAGCGAAACCCTGCGCATCTACAAGGCGGTGCATGGCTGGACCGGTCTGCTCAGCGGCCTGGCCTTGTTCATCGCTTTCTATGCGGGCGCCTTCACCTTGTTCAAGGCGGAGCTGGACGACTGGCTGCGGCCAGCGCAGCAGCAGCAAGCAGTGCAGCAGAGCCTGGACGAGCTCGGCGCACTGTTACCCCGCTTGCTGCGCGAGCAGCCGGCCGCGGCGCGCGAGCTGCGCCTGGATCTGCAGGGCGAGGGGGTGCAGCGCCGCGCCAGCCTGTCCTGGCAGGCCGCCGCGGGGGGCGTTGGCGGCGACGGGGATGAAGACGATGAGGGAGAGGGTGGCGCCGCGGACCGTAGGCGCAGCGCGCATCTCGATGCCGCCGGGCAGCTGCAGCTGCAGACACTGCCGGCGGCCATGCCGCTTGGGCGCTTTGTCGATGATCTGCACCGTGTCGTCGGCTTGCCCGTCGACAACGACGTCTGTCGCTGGCTGATGGGTGTGATCGCCGCGCTGTACGCGCTGGCCCTGTTCTCCGGCCTGGTGCTGGTGCTACCGACGCTGGCCAAGGACTTCCTGGCGCTGCGCCTGGGCAAGAATTTGAAGCGGCTGTGGCTGGATGCGCACAATGCGGTGGGCGTCGCCAGCCTGCCCTTTCATCTGGTGATGGCCGTGACGGCGGTGGTCTTTGCCGTTCACGATGGCCTCTACGCCCTGCAGGACCGCTGGCTGCATCAATCGCAGCTACAGGGCAGGCCCGCGGTCAGCGTCGCGGCGCCGCCGCCAGATCTCGCGCAGATGCTGTCGCCGCAGCAGCTTGTCGCGCGGGCCGAGGCCGAGGCGCCGGGCTTGCGCATCGAGCAGCTGCAATACCAGCAGTTGCTGGGGCCACGCCCGCTGCTGCGGGTCTGGGGCCATGACGAGCGTGCGGTATCGCCACGGGCGCGCGGCGGCTTTCTCGCGCTGGATCCCTACAGCGGACGTGTGCTGAACCGCGATTTCCTGCCCGGCCAACAGGGCGCGGCGGCGCTGATCATCAGCAGCGCCTTCGCGCTACACATGGCCTCCTTTGGCGGCACAGAGGTGCGCTGGATGTATTTCCTGCTTGCCTTGGCCGGGGCCTGGTTGTTCTACAGCGGCAATCTGCTGTGGATCGAGAGCCGACGCAAGCGCGCGGTGGCTGCAGGTGAAGCGCTGCAAACGCGAGGGAGCCGCGTCATGGCAGCGCTTAGCGTCGGTGTCAGCTTGGGCTGCATCGCCGCGCTGTCGGGGACGCTGCTGGGCCTGAAGCTGCAAGTGCTTTGCCTGCCTGAGTCGGCGTTGCGCCCAGCGGCGCTGTACTACCCCATATTCCTGGCCTGCCTGGGCTGGAGCGTTTGGCGCGGTGCAGCCCGTGCTGCCCTGCCTGTGTTGCGGCTCGCCGTGGTGCTCAGCCTGGCCATTCCCTTGCTGGGCCTGTGCGAAGTCGTTATCGGGCTGGCGGTGTTCAACAAGGCCTGGGTGGTGGAAGCGACAGTCTTGCCGATCGGCCTGGCCCTGGCGGCGATGGCGCGTGCGACGGCAAGAAGGTGCAGCGATCACGGCCAGCCTTCGGTGTGGTCGGCGCCGGTGCGCGGCGGCTGAGCGATCTGCAGGGCAGTGCAGCTGCGACGATGCGATTCCGGCCTGCGGACTTGGCCTGTTGACTTGGCCTGCTAGCGCGCCGTGCCGGCCCGTCCGAGCAGGACACTGGCGACGGTTCTGCGGCGCGCGAGCAGGGTAAACCAGGGGTTTTTCGCAGGCAGGCGCTGCAGTGTGCTTACCATCATTCGCGCTGCCGAGCCTTGGAAGCGCCGGTCCTCGCGCCGCCCTGTCAACTTGTCACAACTGGGACAAACAATCGCGGGGGCTCCTGCCTAGAATCGAACGATCGTTCTATTTTTAGCTTCGCTGAAAGGGTGTTGCGATGACCGCCTCCTATGAAGTCCGCGGCAATGTGGCCGTGATCACGCTGGACAACCCGCCGGTCAACGGCCTGGGCTATGCGACCCGCAAGGCCGCGGCCGAGGGGGTCGAGCGCGCCGAGGCCGATGCCGGCGTTGTCGCCATCGTCATCACCGGTGCCGGCAAGGCCTTCTCGGGCGGCGCCGACATCAAGGAATTCGGCAGCCCCAAGGCGCTGGCCGAGCCCAATCTGCTGTCGCTGATCGCCCTGGTCGAGGCCTGCAGCAAGCCCATCGTCGCGGCGGTGCACAGTGTCTGCATGGGCGGCGGGCTGGAACTTGCGCTGGGCTGCCACTACCGGCTGGCCTCACCGGGCGCCAAGATCGCGCTACCCGAAGTCAAGCTGGGCCTGCTGCCCGGCGCCGGCGGCACGCAGCGGCTGCCGCGCGCCTTGGGCGTGGAGCCGGCGCTGAACATGATCGTCAGTGGCGAGCCGGTCAATAGCGAGATGCTGGCCCAGTTGCCGGGGCAGAAGCTGTTTGATCGCATCGTCGACGGCGATCTGATGGAAGCCGCGCTGGCCTTTGCGGCCGAAGTGGCTGACAAGCGCCCGCTGCCCCGCGTGCGCGATCTGAAGGCGCGCCACGCCGAGCCGCAGGCCTTCTTCCAGTTCGCCCGCAACACCGTCGGCGCGATGAGCAAAAACTTCCCGGCGCCGCTGCGCTGCCTGGAGGCGGTGGCCGCTGCGGTGAACATGAAATTCGAGGATGGCCTACGCGCCGAGCGCGAAGGTTTTGCCGCCTTGATGGTGACGCCGGAATCCAAGGCCCTGCGCCACGCCTTTTTTGCCGAACGGGCGGCCAGCAAGATCAGTGATGTGCCGGACAGCACGCCGGTGCGCGCGATCAACAAGGTGGCCGTCATCGGCGCCGGCACCATGGGTGGCGGCATCAGCATGAACTTCCTGAACGCCGGTCTGCCGGTGATCATCCTGGAGACCAAGCAGGAAGCGCTGGACCGCGGCGTGGCCACCATCCGCAAGAACTACGAGGGCCAGGTCGCCAAGGGCAAGCTCAAACAGGACAAGTACGAGCAGCGCATGGCCCTGCTGTCGACCACGCTCAGCTATGCCGAAATTGGTGATGCCGATCTGGTCATCGAGGCGGTGTTCGAGGAGATCGGCGTCAAGGAAGCGGTCTTCAAGCAACTCGACGCAGTGATGAAGCCCGGCGCCATCCTGGCCTCCAACACCTCGACGCTGGATGTCGACAAGATCGCCGGCTTCACGCAGCGCCCCGCCGATGTGGTGGGCATGCACTTCTTCAGCCCGGCCAATGTGATGAAGCTGCTGGAGGTGGTGCGCGGCAAGGCCACGGCCAAGGACGTGCTGGCCACGGTGATGGCAGTGGCCAAGAAGATCAGGAAGACGGCGGTGGTGTCCGGCGTCTGCGATGGCTTCATCGGCAACCGGATGATCGAGCAGTACAGCCGCCAGGCCGGCTTCCTGCTCGACGAGGGCTGCAGCCCGCAGCAGGTCGACCGCGCCGCCGAGAAGTTCGGCTTTGCGATGGGCCCCTTCCGCATGGGCGATCTGGCCGGTAACGACATCGGCTGGGCGATCCGCAAGCGCCGCTATCAGGAAAAGCCGGAGCTGCGCTATTCGGCCAGTGCCGACCGCCTCTGCGAGCTGGGCCGCTTTGGCCAGAAGACCGGCGCCGGCTGGTACGACTACGTGCCGGGCAAGCGCGATGCCATTCCCTCGCCGGTGGTGGGCGAGATGCTGGACAAGCACCGCGCTGCGCTGGGCATCACAGCGCGAGAAATCAGCGATGACGAAATCGTCCATCGCCTGGTCTATGCCCTGGTCAACGAGGCCGCCCATCTGCTGGAAGAAGGCATTGCGCAGCGCGCCTCCGATGTCGACATGGTCTACCTGACAGGCTACGGCTTCCCGCTCTGGCGCGGTGGCCCGATGTGCTACGCCGACACGGTGGGCTTGTTCAACGTCGTGCAGGCGATGAAGCGCTTTGCCAAGAACCCGCTGGACGACGCCAAGTTCTGGCAGCCGGCGCCGCTGCTGGCTCGCCTGGTCGAGCAGGGCAAGGGCTTCAACGACTGAAGCTGACTGAATGAAACTGCTAAAGACCTTGTTGCGCTGGCTGCTCGGCCTGCTGCTCGCGCTGGCTTTGCTGCTGGCGGTGAACACACTGGGCCGGCGCAGCCGGCAGATCGAGGTGGCGCCGCTGCCCCAACTCGCTGTTGACGAGCACGCCGCGGCCGAGCATCTGGCCGCGGCGATTCGCCACCAGACCATCTCGGCCGAGGGCGAGGCGCGGCGCGATCAGTTCATGGCCCTGCACGCGCAGCTGCAGCGCGACTACCCGCGCCTGCACGCGCTGCTGCGCCGCGAGCAGGTCGGTGCGTCCAGCCTGCTCTACAGCTGGCCGGGCAGTGATGCTGCGGCCAAGCCGGTGCTCTGGCTGGCCCACCAGGATGTGGTGCCGGTGGCGCCTGGCACCGAATCGCAGTGGCAGCAGCCGCCCTTTGCCGGCGTGGTGCGCGATGGCTATATCTGGGGCCGTGGCGCCTGGGACAACAAGAGCAATCTGATCAGCCAGATGGAGGCGCTGGAGCTGCTGGCGGCCAGCGGTTTCAAGCCGCGCCGCACGCTCTACCTGGCCTTTGGCGCCGATGAGGAGCTGGGCGGCCTGCAGGGCGCGGCGGTGATTGCCAAGCTGCTGCAATCGCGCGGCGTGAAGCTGGAGTCGGTGCTGGACGAAGGCCTGGTCATCACCGAAGGCATCGTGCCGGGGCTGAAGCCACCGGCGGCGCTGATCGGCATTGCCGAGAAGGGCTATCTCTCGGTCGAGCTGAAGGCCCTGTCCACGCCGGGCCACAGCAGCATGCCGCCAACACCGGGCAGCAGCGCCATCGGCATGATGGCCCAAGCGCTGCAGCAGCTCGATCAACATCAGCTACCCGCTGGATTGCGCGGCATCGCCCGCGAGATGTTTGAGACCCTGGCGCCGGAGATGGACGGCTTTCAGCGCGTGGCGCTGAGCAATCTCTGGCTGTTCGGCCCGGTGGTGCAACGCCAGCTGGAGGCCAAGGCCTCGAGCAATGCGCTGCTGCGCACGACCACGGCGCTGACCATCGTCAAGGCCGGCAACAAGGACAACGTCCTGCCCGGCGAGGCCGAGGCCACCGTCAACTTCCGCCTGCTGCCTGGCGACAGCATTGCCGCCGTGCTGGGCCATGTGCGCCAGGCGCTGCCCGATGCCAACCGCTTCACGCTCAGCACCGTGCCCGGCAGTTCCGAGCCCAGCCCGGTGTCGCCCAGCGATGCGCCGGCCTACCAGCAACTGGCGCGCGGCATCCGCGAGGTTTTTCCCGGCACGCTGGTGGCGCCGGGCCTGATGACCGCGGCGACCGATTCGCGCCATTTCGCCGCGCTGTCCGAGCACATCTACCGCTTTTCGCCGGTGCGCGCCGGGCCCGACGATCTGGCCCGTTTCCACGGCACCAATGAACGCATCGCCAGCCGCAATCTGGTCGAGATGATCCGCTTCTATCACCGCCTGGCCACGCTGAGCACGCAGTGAGCCATCCCCCGATATCGATTCAGCCCTGAAGGACACATCATGAGCAAGGCCGTCATCGTTTCCACCGCACGCACGCCGCTGGCCAAGAGCTGGAAGGGCGCCTTCAATATGACCCATGGCGCGACGCTGGGCGGCCATGTGGTCAAGGCGGCCGTCGAGCGCGCCGGCATCGATGCCGGCCATGTGGAAGACGTGATCATGGGCTGCGCCTTCCCCGAGGGTGCCACCGGCAACAATATCGCCCGCCAGATTGCGCTGCGTGCCGGCCTGCCCATCACGGTCAGCGGCCTGACGGTGAACCGTTTCTGCTCCAGCGGCCTGCAGACGATTGCGCTGGCCGCGCAGCGCATCATCGCCGGCGAGGGCGATGTCTTCGTCGCCGGTGGCGTGGAGAGCATCTCCTGCGTGCAGCAGGAGATGAACAAGCACATGCTGAGCGACAGCTGGCTGGCCAAGAACAAGCCCGAGATCTACTGGAGCATGCTGCAGACGGCCGAGAACGTGGCCACGCGCTACAAGATTGCCAAGGAGCGCATGGACCACTTTGGCGCCGAAAGCCAGCAAAAGGCCTGTGCTGCACAGGCCGCCGGCAAGTTCGTCGATGAGATCGTGCCCATCACTGTGACCGCCGGCGTGGCCGACAAGGTGCTGGGCATGACGAGCAAGCAAGTGACCGTCAGCGTCGACGAAGGCCTGCGCGAGGGCACGACCTACGACGGCATCAAGAACCTGCGCTCGGCCCTGCCCGGCGGCGTGGTGACGGCGGGCACGCCAGCCAGTTCTCCGATGGCGCCGGCGCCTGCGTCGTCGTCAGCGAGGCCTATGCCGAGCAGCACGGCCTGAAGCCGCTGGGCCGCTTCCTCGGCTTTGCCGTGGCCGGCTGCGAGCCCGACGAAATGGGCATTGGCCCGGTCTTTGCCGTGCCCAAGGTGCTGAAAAAGCTGGGCCTGACCGTGGCCGACATCGATCTGTGGGAATTGAACGAGGCCTTCGCCGTGCAGGTGCTCTACTGCGCCGATACGCTGGGCATTCCGATGGATCGCCTGAACGTCAACGGTGGCGCAATTGCCGTTGGCCACCCCTACGGCGTGTCCGGCCAGCGCCTGACCGGCCATGCGCTGATCGAAGGCCGCCGCCGCGGCGCCAAGCGCGTCTGCGTGACCATGTGCATTGGCGGCGGCATGGGGGCGGCTGGCATCTTTGAAGTCTTGTGACCCACCCCCTGCTGGCTTCGCCAGCCCCCTCAAGGGGGCACGCCCGACCGCCCGGCGGAGCCGGATCGGCGGGCGTCGCTTGATGGGCGCCTGCCCCTTTCGCCGATGCCGCCCTGTTTGATGGAGCTTGCATGCACCAGACCCTGGATCTCCTGCTTCAAAAGGAAAGCTTGATATGACCGTCTCCCCCGAAGTCTTTCTGGCAATGGGCCGCGAGGTGCTGGGCCAGCAGGCCTTCAGCACTTTGCTCGGCGCCGAGTTGACGGCGCTGTCGCCGGGCCAGGTCGAGCTGCGGCTGGCGCTGACGGATCAGCTCAAACAGCAGAACGGCTTCGCCCATGGCGGCGTGATCAGCTATCTGGCCGATAACGCACTGACCTTTGCCGGCGGCACGGCGATGCAGGTGCCGGTGCTGACCTCGGAGTTCAAGATCAACTATGTGCGGCCCGGCGTCGGTGATCGGCTGATCGCGCGTGCCTCGGCGCTGGCGGTGAGCAAATCGCAGGCGGTGTGCCGCTGCGAGGTCTTTGCCCTCAGCGGCGGCGAGGAAAAGCTCTGTGCGCTGGCCCAGGGCACCATCGTCCGTCAAGGCTGACGGTGAGAGCTGACGGCTAGAACTGGCTGTTGGCGCTGAATTTTTGAAGGAGTGGCCATGCGCCAGACCCTGGATTTCCTGCTGAACGACTGGCTCAAGGTCAATGAACTGAACCAGCGGCCGCGCTTTGCCGAGCACAGCGGTGAGACCTTTGCCGCGGTGCTGGACACCTGCGAGAAGATTGCCCGCGAGAAGTTCGCGCCGGTCAATCGGCTGACCGATACCGAGGAGCCGCGTTTCGACGGCGAACGCGTGCATCTGCCAGCGGCCACACACGCGGCGCTGGCGGCCTATGTCGAGTCCGGCATGCTGGCGGCGGCGCAGGACTATGACACCGGCGGCATGCAGCTGCCCTGTGTGATCGAGATGGCGGCCAATGCCTTCTTCAGCATGGCCAATATCGCCATGGGCGGCTACGCGATGCTGACCAGCGGCAATGCCAATCTGCTGATGGCCCATGGCACGCCGCTGCAGCGCGAGGTCTTTGCCAAGAACGAGTTTTCCGGCCGCTGGTTCGGCACCATGTGCCTGTCCGAGCCGCAGGCGGGTTCGTCGCTGTCTGATGTGGCCACGCGTGCCGAGCCCGATGGCGAGGGCTTTGCAGCCGATGCGCTGGGGCCGCGCTACCGGCTCAAGGGCAACAAGATGTGGATCTCGGCCGGCGAGCATGAGATCAGCGAGAACATCATCCATCTGGTGTTGGCCAAGATTCCCGGGCCTGATGGCAAGACGCTGCCCGGCACCCGCGGCATCTCGCTGTTCATCGTGCCCAAGCACCTGGTCAACGAGCGCGGCGAATTGACGGGCGAGCGCAATGATGTGGCCCTGGCGGGGCTGAACCACAAGCTCGGTTATCGCGGCACGACCAACTGCCTGCTGAACTTCGGTGAAGGCCGCTTCAAGCCGGGCGGGCAGGGCGGCGCCATCGGCTATCTGGTCGGCAAGCCCGGCGAGGGCCTGAAGTGCATGTTCCACATGATGAACGAGGCGCGCATCGGCGTCGGCCTGGGCGCCACGATGCTGGGCTATGCCGGCTATGAGGCGAGCCTCGCCTATGCCCGGCAGCGCCCGCAGGGCCGGCCAATGACGCAGGCTGGCAAGGATGCCGCCTCGCCGCAGCGGCCCATCATCGAGCATGCTGACGTCAAGCGCATGCTGTTGGCGCAGAAGAGCTATGTCGAAGGTGCGCTGGCGTTGGAGCTGTTCTGCGCCCGGCTGGTCGACGAGCTGCACACCGCCAAGCCCGATGAGGCCGCGGCGGCCGGGCTTCTGCTCGAGGTGCTGATCCCGATCGCCAAGAGCTGGCCCAGCGAGTGGTGCCTGGAGGCCAACAGCCTGGCCATCCAGGTGCTGGGCGGCTATGGCTACACGCGCGATTTCCCGGTCGAACAGTACTGGCGCGACAACCGGCTGAACATGATTCACGAAGGCACTCATGGCATCCAGGCACTGGATCTGCTCGGGCGCAAGGTGGTGATGAATGGCGGCCAGGCACTGCTGGCCCTGGCCGGCCGCATCAACCAGACGGTGCAGCGGGCGCTGGCGGTGCCAGGTCTTGCCGAGGCCGCCAATCAGTTGGCCGGTGCGCTGGGGCAGGTCGGCAAGGCCACGAAATCAGCCTGGGCCAGCGGCCTGCCCGAGGAGGCGCTGGCCAATGCCACGCCCTATATGCAGGCCTTCGGCCATGTGGTGCTGGCCTGGCTGTGGCTGGACGTGGCGCTGGTGGCCCAGGGCGACAGCGATTTCGAGCGCGGCAAGCGGGCCGCGCAGCAGTACTTCTACCGCTACGAGCTGCCCAAGATTGCCGCCTGGCTGGCCGTGGCCGCCGCGCGCGAGCCGTTGACCCGCGAGATGCAGGACGCCTGGTTCTGAAGGCTTTTGGAACGGACCACAGAGACACGGAGACACAGAGGAATGCAGTTGCATGCCCTCTGTGTGTCTTTCTCTGCATCTCCATGTCTCTGTGGTCGATTTGTTTTCTTTCAAAGGAATCGGTGATGACAACAAGGAACGTACAAGCGCTGTTTGATCTGAGCGGCCAGGTGGCCCTGGTGACCGGCGGCTCGCGCGGCCTGGGCCTGCAGATCGCCGAGAGCCTGGGCGAGGCCGGCGCCAAGATCATGCTGAGTTCGCGCAAGGCCGCCGATCTGGAGGAGGCCGTTGCCCACCTGCAGGCCCGTGGCATCGATGCACGCTGGATTGCGGCGGACGCCGCCGACGAAGGCCAGGGCCGCGCCATCGTGAGCCAGACCATGGAGCGACTGGGCCAGATCGACATCCTGGTCAACAACGCCGGCGCCACCTGGGGTGCGCCGGCCGAGGAGCATCCGCTGGAGGCCTGGGACAAGGTGATGAACCTGAACATCCGCAGCCTCTTCGTCATCAGCCAGGAGGCCGCGCGCCAAAGCATGATTCCGCGCCGCTACGGCCGCATCATCAACGTCGCCTCGATCGCCGGCCTGGGCGGCAATCCGGCCGCGATGAAGACGATTGCCTACAACACCAGCAAGGGCGCGGCGGTGAACTTCACCCGCGCGCTGGCTGGCGAATGGGGGCGGCACGGCATCACCGTCAACGCGCTGGCGCCGGGCTTCTTCCCGAGCAAGATGACCAAGGGTCTGCTGGCCGCGCTGGGCGAAGACAATCTCGCCGCTGCCGCGCCGCTGGGCCGTATCGGCGATGATGAGGACTTGAAAGGCGCAGCGCTGTTGTTCGCCTCGCGGGCCGGCAAACACATCACCGGCCAGATCCTCGCGGTCGACGGCGGCGTCAGTGCCATTCATGGAGCTTAGACGGCCCACCCCCGAGGCGCTGCGCGCCACCCCCTTGAGGGGGCGAGCCTGGCGGACCGGCGGAGCCGGATCCGCGGGCTCCGCTGGGTCAGAGTGAAGCGAGGCGGGCGGACGCGGACAATGGACGAAAGATGAGTGAGAAGAGCAAGCTGAGTTTCCCGGTGCACATTCCCTTTGTGGAACAGCTCGGCTTCGAGCTGCACAGCCTGGGCGATGGCCAGGCCGAGTTGCGGGTGGACCTGAAGGAGGGCCATCTGAATTCCTGGGAGGTCGCTCATGGCGGCGTGCTGATGACGCTGCTCGATGTCGCCATGGCCCATGCGGCGCGCAGCGTGCACAAGCATCAGCCCGGCATGGGCCCGGGTGTGGTGACGATAGAAATGAAGACCAGCTTCATGCGCCCGGGCGAAGGTGAGTTGCGGGCGCTGGGCAAATTGCTACACCGCTCGACCACGATGGCCTTCTGCGAAGGCTCGGTGTTCGGCGAGGACGGGCAGCTGTGTGCCCATGCCACCGCCACCTTCAAGTACCTGAAGGCGCTGCCGGGGCGCGCCCGCAGCGTCAAGACGTTGCAGCGCCAGGACGATTCTGCTGGCTGAAACATCGCGATTCAAAGGGCGGGCCTTGGGCCGGTCAGCAGCGCTGGGAATTCTGTGAGTTCCGCGCATCTGATTCCATCAATGCAGGGCCTTCCCTCGCAGCGGCGGGCCTGGCGCCGCTTACGATGGGCGCCATGCGCAGTACCGTCGTGGGTTTCCTTTTTCTTGTTTGCCAGTTCTTGCTGCTGAGCCTGGGGGCAGCCTCTGCAGCGACCTCACCAGCTTCCGAGATTTCGCCCAGCTTCGAGGTGCAGTTCCGCAGCATCGCCGTGCCACAGAGCACGGTGCCAACGCTGGCACAGGATCGCGCCGGCTTCATCTGGGTGGCCACCGCGCGCGGCCTGACCCGTTACGACGGCTATCGCCTGCGCGCCATCGAGGCCGAGGGCGAGACCAGCGCCCAGCGCAATCTTGGCTGGGTGCGGGCGCTGGCGCCCTCACGCGATGGCCGGATGTGGATAGGGACCGAGTTCCGCGGCCTGATGGCCTATGACCCGGAGCAGGATCGCGTCGAACCGCATGGCGTGGGTCGTGGTGCTTCAAGCGCTTCAAGCGCCTCCGTTGCTGCCGCCGAGGCGCCCATCCGTTCGCCGATTCGTGCGCTGGGCGAAGACGCGCAGGGCGCCGTCTGGATCGGTACGCTCGGTCAAGGCCTGTTTCGCTACGTCCCGGCCGAGAGGCGCTACGAAGCACAGGCACTGCGCTGGCAGGGTGAAGCCGAGAACCGCGTGCTGGCCCTGTTGGTGGGGCGCGATGGCACCGTCTGGGTGGCTCATTGGCGCGGCCTGTCGCGCTTGCGCGCCGGGGCCGGTGCGCAATGGGAGTCGCTGTTCTTGCCCGGACTGCCCGCGGGCGCGCCGGTGCTGGCCCTGGGCGAGGCCAGCGACGCAGGCATCTGGCTGGGTACGCAGGACGGCCGCTTGGGACTGGTGAGGGATGATCAAGTGCGCTGGGTGCAGCAGGGTCTGGGCGGGCCGGTGCAGGCCCTGGCCGAGGCCAGCGATGGTCGTCTGTGGGTGGGCACCAAGGCCGGGCTGCTGTGGGTGAATCGGGCCAGTGGCGCGATCGAGGCCCGGCTGCGGCACGATCCGCGCCGCTTGAGCGGTCTGGCGGGCAACGACATCAGCGGCTTGCTGCGCGATCAGGTCGGCACGATGTGGGTCACCGGCTATGGGCTGGGCCTGCAGCGGCATCAGCACCATCCGGCCCTGGCCGTGCGCGGGCCGGACGCGGCGCCGGGCAGTCCCTTGGCAGAAGTCGATGTCCGTGCCTTGCTGGCCCTGCGCAATGGCGAGGTGCTGGCGCCAACGCAGGCCGGTCCGGTCGTCAGGCTGGATGGGCGCGAAGGCGGGCATCTGGCCACGCTGGGTGTGCTGGCGCGTGAACGCAAGGCGGTCGTCGATCAGCTCAACGAGGCCGCCGATGGCAGCCTCTGGCTGGCCTCGGCGGGCCGTCTGGAGCACCGCCATGCCAGCGGCCGCCTGCTGCGCGACTGGCCGCTCGATGGCGGGCGGGCGCAGCAAATTCTGCTGCGCAGCAATGGCGAGGTCTGGCTGGGCATGCAGGAAGGCCTGTACCGATTGCGCAGTGCCGAGGCCGATGCGCTGCAGCGTGTCCATCCGAGTGAGGGTCAGGCCTTGCATGGTGGCGTTTACGCACTGCTGGAAACACCGCAGGACGGCAGCATCTGGGTGGGTGGGCAGATGGGCCTGTTCCGTGAACGCCAGGGGCAGCTGTTGCCCGTGCCGCAGGCCCCCGGCGAGGGCCTGGCCAGCCCCGTGGTGATGGGATTGCTGCAGGGCCGCGATGGCACGATGTGGCTGGACACCCCGGTGGGTGGGCTGCACCGGCTGAGTGGCTGGGATGCGCAGGGCCGGGCTCGTTTTGAACGGATCGGCGAGCAGCACGGCATGGAGGGCGTGTTCGGCGCCAATCTGCACGAGGATGCGCAGGGCCGGATCTGGAGCCAGCTCTATGTCTACGACCCGCACAGCAACCAGGTGCAGGCCTTCGGGGCGGCAGAAGGGGCGTCCTTTGGCAGCTTCTGGTTCTTTGCCAGCGCCGAGTTGCCTGGAGGTGGCTTGCTATTCGGCGGCAGCCGGGGCCTGCTGCGCGTCGAGCCGGCCGCCTTCAAGCCGACGGCGGCGGCACTGCCCCTGGTGATCAGTGCGCTGCGCGTCAACGGGCAACCCTATCATCCCGCCAGTCTGAAAGAGGGACTCGAGCTGCCGGCCGGGACGCGCACGCTCGGTGTCGAGTTTGCCGGCCTGGACTATGCCGACCCGGGACGGCTGCGCTATCAGTACCGGCTGCTCGGCCTGGACAGCGATTGGACCAGTGCCGACACCAGCACACGCAATCCCAGCTTCGGCCCATTGAGCCCCGGTAGCTACACGCTGCAGATGCGCGCCACACTGCCGCTGGCCATCGGTGATGCCGCGCAGCTGGACCTGCCCATCGTCTTGCTGCCGGCATGGTGGCAAACGGTCTGGGCCAGGCTGGCGGGGCTGGCTGTGCTCTTGTTCAGCATCTGGGCTTGGGTGCGCTGGCGTACCCGCCGTTTGCGCCGGCGCGAGCTGGAACTGCAGGCCCTGGTCGACGAGCGCACCGCCGAGCTGCGTGAGGCCAGCCTGACCGATGCGCTGACCGGCCTGCGCAACCGTCGCTATCTGGAATTGCGCTTGGACGATGACCTGCGCCTGTGCCTGCGCCGCTTTGAAAGCAGCGAGCCGGGGCTGCCCGGGCCGGATGCCGATCTGCTGCTGATGCTGCTGGATCTGGACTACTTCAAGCGTATCAATGATGCCTACGGCCATGCGGCGGGTGACGCGGTGCTGGTGCAAATGGCCAAGCGGCTGCGCCAGGTGTTTCGCGATACCGATTCACTGGTGCGCTGGGGCGGCGAAGAGGTGCTGGTGCTGGTGCGCGAGACCCAGCGCGACGATGCCGCCGAGTTGGCGGCTCGGGTCTGTGCCGCCGTGCGCGAGCAGCCTTTCGAGATTGCCCCAGGGCAGTCGGTGCGGGTCACCGTGTCGATTGGCTTCGCCGCCTATCCGCTGGATCCGTCACAGCCACGGGCCTGGGATTGGCAATCCAGCCTGGGCCTGGCCGACTCGGCGCTCTACGCGGCCAAGGCGCAAGGACGGGACGGCTATGTTGGCGCGCTGCGTGCCGACGGGCTTAGGCCCGGTGAGGGGCCCAGTGAGCTGGCGGAGTGGCAGCGTGCGGAGCGTCTGCAGGTCAGGTTCAGCCAGCCCGCGCCCCCCAAGGGCTGACGAGCGCTAGAGCCGCTGCAGTCGCGGCATTTGCGCTCAAGCCCTTGCAAAGAAAAAACCGGCACCTGGTGCCGGCTTGCTGTGTTCACTCAGTCTGACCATCTGGCACAGCCGAGCGATGGGCCAAGCGCCATGCCGGCCTTAGAAACTTTCCCAGTCATCGTTGTGATCGCTGGTGGCTGAAGGCGCGGGGCTGGCCGCAGCACGTGCAGGCCGAGGAGCCGGGCTTTGCGCAGCGGCCGCTGGCGGCGCTGGGCGGGGCGCAGGAGCCCGCGCGGCGGCAGCCCGAGGTGCAGGCACGCTGGCCGTGCGGGGCTTGCTGTGTGCGGCGGGCCGGTGGCTGGAAGCCGGGGCAGCATGGTGGCTGAGCTTGAAGATGGACACCGCCTGCACCAGCTGGTCGGCCTGATTGCGCAGGCTCTCGGCGGCCGCAGCGCTTTCTTCCACCAAGGCGGCATTCTGCTGCGTCACCTTGTCCATTTGGGTGATGGCCTCGCCGACCTGGCCGACGCCCGAGCTCTGTTCACGGCTGGCTGAGCTGATCTCGCCAACGATGTCGGTCACACGCCGGATGGCGCTGACGATTTCTTCCATCGTCTGGCCGGCACGGTCGACCAGCTGCGTGCCTTGCTCGACCCGCTCGACGCTGGCACCGATCAAGGCCTTGATCTCCTTGGCCGCTTCGGCGCTGCGCTGGGCCAGCGAGCGAACCTCGCTGGCAACGACGGCAAAGCCACGCCCCTGCTCGCCGGCCCGCGCGGCTTCCACCGCGGCATTCAGCGCCAGGATATTGGTCTGGAAGGCGATGCCGTCGATGACGCCGATGATGTCCGAGATGCGGCGCGAACTCTCGTTGATGCCCTTCATCGTCTCGACCACCTGGCCCACCACCTCGCCGCCCTGCGTGGCCACCTGCGAGGCGCCATGTGCCAGCTGGTTGGCCTGGGCGGCGTTGTCGGCGGTGTTGCGCACGGTGGAGCCGAGCTGGTCCATCGTCGCCGCGGTTTGTTCCAGCGCGCTGGCCTGCTCCTCGGTGCGCTGGCTCAGGTCGGCATTGCCCTGGGCGATCTGGGCGCTGGCGGTGGCCACGCTTTCGGAGTTGGAGCGCACCGAGCTGACGATGTCCAGCAGCCGCGCACGCATGGTTTCCAGCGCCTGCACCAGCTGGGCCGTCTCGTCCTTGCCATGGGACTCCAGGGCTTGGCTCATATCGCCCTCACTCATCCGGTGGGCGGCTTCCAGCGCTTTTTGCAGCGGTGAGGTGACATGGCGGGAAATCGCAATGCCCAGGCCAACACCGACGCCCAGGCCCAGCAGCATCAGCACCAGCATGGTGTTGCGGCTGCTTTCATACAGTACCGTGTTGTCGTCGGAGATTTTCTTGGCCTCGGCATCCTGGAACTTGAGCAGTTCGCTGAGCTTGGCGCCGGTAACCTGAACCTGCGGGAACAAGGTGGCGTCCATGAACTTCAGGGCCGGGTTGGAAGTCGTCAAATCGCTGGAAGTGATCAACTTGTCCATTTCAGCCAGGGCGATCTCGTACTTCGCGATCTCGTCCATCACGGCCTTGTTCAGCTGGCGCTCCTTGTCACCTTCGGCCAGCTTGGCGGCGGCATCCATCCGTGCCTTGACCTGGGCCATGCCTTTCTTCATCGCCTCTCGCGCGGCCTCTCGCTGTTCGGCCGTTGTGGCCAGCAGGGCATTGCGCACCGAGCGCGTGACCTTGACCAGTTCGAGCTCGGCGTCCTTCAGTGTGACCAGGCTCGTCAAGCCGTTCTCGTAGAGGCTGGTGTCGGCGTCGTTCAGTCGATTCATATTGCGAATCGCGAAGGCACCCAGCGCCAGCCCGATCATGGCAACCAGCACGAAGGCGGCGACCAGCTTCACCTGGATTTTGTAGTCGGACAACTGCATCATGAACCTTTCCAGCGGGGAGGCAGTACCGGGCGCGCCACGACCTCAGCCGTTGCACGAACTCAGTCAATGCATCGGCCGGCCAGTGCCAGACTTGAGCTGAAACTTGTCGCCGATCGCGTGATCGGGGCCCTAGCGGCCCAGCCAGAGCTGGCTGTCTATGGCTGGTAAGCCCGATGGCAAGGGGAAATCCAGCTCGATGATGGTGCGGCGCTTGAGCTGGGCGCGTTGAACGATGTCGCCGAACTCGCGCACGAACAAGGCCTTGAAGGACCCATCGGCCAGCACCAGCTCGAAGGCACGCTGCAGGCGCTGGTGCAGCGCCCGATCGTCAGGATGGAGCATCAGATAGACCGGAAAGGCATAGTGCAGGGCCAGATGGGGTTCAACGATCAGCGGGCTGCCCGCCGGTTGTTCGGCCAGCTCGGCCCAGGCCTCGTGAAGACCGCGATGGAAATAGTCGAAGCGGCCGGCCTCGAGCATGGCCATCAGCGTCTTGCTGTTGTTTGCGCCAACGACGGGGAGCTGGTTGCGCTCGAACAACACGAAATCGCTCCACTGCCGGCCAAAGCCGCCTTTGAGCTGTCGCAAGTCAGCGAGGCTGTGCACGTCGGCAAAACGGGCCGTGTCCTTTCGGTTGATCAGCAACAAGCGGTAGCCCAGCATGCCCTGGTGCAGGTCGATGGGGATGACGGCCAGTTCGGCAAGGCGTTGTGGTGTGGGCGGCAGATACACGACATCCACTTCGCGCTCACGCAGCAGGCCCAGGCAGCGATCTTGTGCAGGGTCGCCGCCCTTGCTCCAGGGCAGCAGACGGTTGTGCTCACCGACGCGGCTGGTTTTGTCCAGCAGCAGCTGCAACAGGGCCATGCGGTAGCCATAGCGAGCCGCATCGGTTTGACACAGCCTCAGCGTCACCGCCACGGCGTTGCTCTGCAGCAGCGACAGCAGCAGCGCGAACAGCAGGCCGCGCAGGGCTCGGGACTTCAACATCGTCGGGTTGGACTCGTTGGGCGGACTCTTGGTCCAACGTATTCGTGGGCTCCCCCGCAGTGCCCATTGTGCGCATGAATCGCCGGGCGGAGATCTGATCTTGAAGCGAACGATCGTGCTTTTTTGTCACCCGTGGGACGCCAGGGCCATGGCACGCGTGATTCAATGCGCAGGTCGTCAAGGCGCGCCATGCAGCGACTGCGGT
The DNA here is from genome assembly GCF_032337115.1 of Roseateles aquae. NCBI lineage: Bacteria > Pseudomonadati > Pseudomonadota > Betaproteobacteria > Burkholderiales > Sphaerotilaceae > Roseateles > Roseateles aquae. The sequence continues at coordinate 1,111,454 of NZ_JAVXZY010000001.1, read as the reverse complement.
GCGCCCGATTGAAAAGCAATTGAACAGGAGCCCCCATGAGCCACGTCAACCGTCAGATCCAGCTGGTCTCGCGCCCCCAGGGCGAGCCCACGGCCGACAACTTCCGCCTGGTCGAAGCGGCGGTGCCGGCCTTGAGCGAGGGCCAGGTGCTGGTGCGCAACCACTTCCTGAGCCTCGATCCCTATATGCGCGGCCGCATGAACGATGGCAAGAGCTATGCACAGCCGCAACCGCTCAATGAGGTGATGCTGGGCGGCACCGTCGGCGAGGTGGTCGAGTCCAGGAACGAGCACTTCAAGGTCGGCGACAAGGTCGTCGGCATGGGCGGCTGGCAGGAGTACCAGCTGGTTGACGCCAGCCAGCGCGGCGTGCTGCAAAAGGTCGACACCACGCATGTGCCGCTGTCGGCCTATCTGGGTGCGGTCGGCATGCCCGGCGTGACCGCCTGGTACGGCCTGGTCAAGATCATCAACCCGAAGGCGGGTGAGACGGTGGTCGTCAGCGCGGCCAGCGGGGCGGTCGGCAGCGTCGTCGGCCAGTTGGCCAAGGCGCGCGGCGCGCGGGCCGTGGGCATTGCCGGTGGTGCGGACAAATGCCGTTATGTCGTCGAGGAGCTGGGGTTTGATGCCTGCATCGACTACAAGGAACATCGCGATATGAAGTCGCTGTCTGCAGCGCTGAAGGCGGCCTGCCCCGATGGCATTGATGGCTACTTCGAGAACGTTGGCGGCATCATCCTTGACGCGGTGCTGCTGCGTGCCAATGCCTTCAGCCGCGTCGCCATGTGCGGCATGATTTCCGGCTACAACGGCGAGCCGATTCCGATGGCCGCGCCGCAGCTGATTCTTGTCAACCGGATGAAGGTCGAAGGCTTCATCGTCTCCGAGCATATGGAAGTCTGGCCAGAGGCGCTGAAGGAGCTGGGCACCATGGTGGCCACCGGCAAGCTGAAGTTCCGCGAGAGCGTGGCCGAGGGCATTGCCGCGGCGCCCGAGGCCTTTCTGGGCCTGCTCAAGGGCAAGAACTTCGGCAAACAGCTGGTCAAGCTGGTCTGATGCGCTGGGAGTGCCAGCGTTTTTGTGCGCTCAGCGGCGCGGCCTTGTACGAGCTGCTGAGCTTGCGTGCCGAGGTCTTTGTCGTCGAGCAGCGCTGCATCTACCAGGACCTGGACGGGCTTGACCCGGATCTCTGGCATCTGCGCGGCCTGGACGAGGCCAGCGGCCAGCTGCTGGCCTATGCCCGCTTGCTGCCGCCCGGGGCCAAGGGTGCGGCACAGAGCGAGCCGATGATAGGCCGGGTGCTCACCGCCCCCCAGGCCCGCGGCAGCGGTCAGGGCCGGGCGTTGATGCAGCAGGCGCTGCTGCACTGCGAGCGCCTGTGGCCGGGGCAGGCCGTGGCGCTGAGTGCCCAGGCCCATCTGCAGGACTTCTACGCCAGCCTGGGCTTTGTGCCCTGCTCGGCGGTCTATGACGAAGACGGCATCGCGCACATCGATATGCGCCGGGAGTCACAGGTTTGAACGACTTGATTCTTCATCACTACGCCGGTTCGCCCTTCTCCGAGAAGATGCGGCTGATCATGGGCTTCAAGGGCTTGAGCTGGCACAGCGTCACCGTGCCGGTGATGTTGCCCAAGCCGGATGTGGCGGCGCTCACCGGCGGCTACCGGCGCACACCGTTTCTGCAGATCGGCGGCGATGTGTTCTGCGACACCGCGCTGATGTGCCGGGTGATTGAGGCCTTGCATCCGCAGCCCTCGCTGTATCCTGCAGCCTCGGCAGGTGCGGCCGAGATCCTGGCCCAGTGGGCCGACAGCGATCTGTTCTGGGCCGCCATTCCCTACACGATGCAGCCGGCCGGCGCTGCGGCCATCTTCGCTGGTGCACCGCCGGAATTCCTGCAAGCCTTTGCGGCTGATCGCGCGGCGATGACGGCCGGCATGAAGCGGCCCAGCACGCGCGATGCGGCCGCGGCCTTGGCGAGCTATCTGCAGCGCCTCGAGGCGCTGCTGGCCGATGGCCGGCCCTATCTGCTCGGTGAGCAGGCCTGCGTGGCCGATTTCGCCGTCGTGCAAAGCCCCTGGTACATCCGCCGGGCGCCGCCGGTCGCGGGCATGCTGGCGCCGTTCACACGACTGGCCGCCTGGTATGAGCGCGTGGCTGCCTTTGGCCATGGCCAGGCTGAGAAGCTCGACAGCGAAGCGGCCATCGCCATTGCTCGCAGCCAGGGGCCGGGGTGGCCGGTGCAGGTCGAGCCGGGGCTGGGATTCGAGGCCGGCCAACCCGTGAACGTCAGCGCCACCGATTACGCCAGCGACGTCATCGCCGGCAAGCTGGTCGGCCTCAGCGCCGGGCAGATCACGCTGAGCCGCCAGGACGAGCGCGCCGGCACCGTGCACGTGCATTTCCCGCGCATCGGCTATGCCTTGCGCAGCCAAGATCAGTGAGGCATTCGATGAAGCAATACCAAGGCAAGACAGCGGTCATCACCGGCGCAGGCTCGGGCTTCGGCCTGGAAGTGGCTCGCCTGGCCGCCGCGCGCGGCATGAATCTGGTGCTCTGCGATGTGCAGGCCGATGCGCTGGAACGCGCCACGGCCGAATTCGCCGGCCATCAGGTCCTGGCCCAGCGTGTTGACGTGGCCAAGGCCGATCAGATGGAGGCCTTGGCCGCGGCCGTGCAGGCCCGTTTTGGCGCCCCGCATTTCGTTTTCAACAATGCCGGCGTCGGCTCCGGCGGCCTGATCTGGGAGAACACCCTGGCCGATTGGGAATGGGTGCTGGGCGTGAACCTGATGGGCGTGGTCCACGGCGTTCGCCTGTTCACGCCGATGATGCTGGCCGCCGCCGAGGCCGATCCCGCGTATGAAGGCCATATCGTCAACACCGCCTCGATGGCCGGCATGGTGAACGCGCCGAATATGGGCGTTTACAACGTCTCCAAGCATGCGGTGGTGTCCTTGAGCGAGACGCTGTATCAAGACCTGGCCCTGGTCACCCAGCGGATCCACTGCTCGGTGCTGTGCCCCTTCTTCGTGCCCACCGGCATCTCGCAAAGCCATCGCAACCGGCCGGGCGAGTTCGCGATGACGAAGCCGACCAAGAGCCAGCTGATCTCGCAGGCCATGAGCGACAAGGCGGTCAGCTCGGGCAAGGTCACGGCCGCCGAGGTCGCGGCCATGGTCTTCGCCGCGACGGACGACGAGCAGTTCTACATCTTCAGCCACCCCAAGGTGCTGTCCGGCGTGCAGACGCGTTGCGAGGATGTGATGCAGCTGCGCAATCCGAGCAGCCCGTTCAAGGACAAGCCGGAGCTCGGCGAGCACATCGCCGAGTTGCTGCGCGGCGCCTGAGCTGGCCTGCACTGGCCACTGGCTTGTTAGCATCGAGGCCGCGGCGAGGCGGCCAAGGGCACGCTGCTGCAGCGGAGGACGTGCATGCGGCGGGTTGAACTCTTTATCGATGAGCAGCAACTCGCGCTGCTCGAACAGGCTTACCAGGCGGCCTGCAGCGCGCAGGAGTGCCTGGAGACTGCCCTGCATCTGGCCTGGCACCTGCGGCAACGCGACACGTCGCGCGCGCTGCAGCTGGTGGAAGTCGCCGAGTCGCGGCTGGCCGCCGCCAAACTGCCGGCTGCCGAGGGGCGAGCCGTATTGGCACGGCTGGACTTGGTGCGCGGCGAGCACGCCTTGCTGCTTGGCCAGTTCGAGCTCGCGAGTCAGAAAGCGGATCTGGCTATGGCGGGTTTTGCCGCCTGTGCCGATGTCACCGGGCAGGCCGACGCCTGGCTTTTGCTGGCCGAAATGCATTTCGCATTGGGCAATCAGAGAGGCGTTGACGAGGCTCTGGAGGCCGTACTCGATGCCGCCGAGCCTGAGGCGAACAGGCGCTGGATGGCGCGCGCCTATGTCGTTCGAATGGCGCTGTATCGCGGTGCCTTTGAAGGTCTTGACGAAGCCCAGCATGCGCTCGACTTTGGTGCCGGCGCCGGCACCGCCATGCGTGCCTTGAGCGAATTCACCCTGGCTGCTCATGCGGCGCGCGCAGCTCGCTGGCGAGCCGCCATAGAGCATGCCATTGCAGCAGGCGAGTGCGCCATGGCCACAGGGCAGAAGCGCCTGGCGGTGATCGCCGCGGGCAATGTGAGTGATGCCTACGCCTATCTGAACGATCCGGGCAACGGCTTGATCTGGGCGCAGCACAGCCTGGAACTCGCCCGTGCGCTCGGCGCGCCCTATGTGCTGGGACTGGCGATGTCGCAGACGGCGGCCAGATTGGCCGAGCTGGGTCATTTGGATGCCGCCCAGGCCTTGCTGATCGACTCATTGGCCATGCAGCAGCCGGGCTCCCGATTGCATGGCCTGAGTCTGCGCCGACTGGGCGATCTGGAGCGTCAACGCGGTGAGGACGCGCAGGCCCTGGTGCATTACCAGAGCCTACAGCGTGCCGCACTTGCTCAGGGTCACAGTGATTTGTGGCTGCGTGTACAGATCGATGTCGTCAGGTGCCTTCTCGCGCTCGGTCGGATCGACGAGGCGGCGGCGCAGGCGCGAGCGTTGCTGGACTTGCCGACGGCGCTGAAGAACGATCAGGTCGCTGCGCTGATGGTGCTGGCGCGCGCCACCGTTCTCGCTGCACCCGAGGGCGCCGTTCGGTCTGCGCACTTGCGGCAGTCGCTGCTGTACTTGCAGCAGGCGTTGGACATGGCGAGGGGCATTGACGGTTATCGACTGCCCGTCGAGTTGCTGCAGCAATTGGCCCAAACTCATGCAGCGCTGGGCGACTACGAGCAAGCCTATGCCGCCGATCAACTTGCCTGGCAGGCGAATCGTGAGCTCCAGGGGCATGAGTTGAAACAGCGTGCCGTGGCGGTGCAGTTGGAGCAGGAGGGGCAGCGAGCAAGGGCTGAGCTGGCGCGGCTGCGCGAGGAATCGCGCGCTGAGGCATTGCGGGCCGAAGCGCTGCAGCAGTCGAAGACAACACTGGAGCAACTGGCGGCAGTGGGCCGCGAGATCACTGCTTCTCTGGAGTTTGAATCGATTTTCGCGGCGCTCCAGATCCATGCGAACTCGATGCTGCCGTTGGACAGCCTGACGCTGTTCCGTGTGGACAGCCTCGCGGGCCGGCTGGAGCTGCTCTATGGCATGGAAGCCGGTGAGCGGATCGCGCCGCTGAGCTATGCGCTCGATGACCCGCAGCGCCGCGCGCCACGCTGCGCCCGAGAAGGCATTGACATCGTGGTTCACGACGACAACGACCCGCGCCTGGTGATCGCCGGCACGCGCCACACCCGCAGCAAGATCTACACCCCACTGCGCCAAGGTGATCGCGTACTTGGCGTGTTGAGCGCCCAGGCCTTTCGCGCTGGCGCCTTCGGCGAGCGCGAGCTGGCCATCATGCGCAGCCTCGGCGCCTATGCGGCGATCGCGCTGGCCAATGTTGAGGCGCAGGCGGTGCGTGTTCAGCAGGAGAAGCTGGCGTCCCTGGGCCAGCTGGTTGCCAATGTGGCCCATGAGATCAACACGCCGATTGCCGCGATCAAGGGCAGTGGCGAGAACCTGCGTGAGGCGCTGAGCGCCAGCTTGCTGACACTGCCGGCGCTGCTGCGCAGCCTCGATGTCGAAGCCTTGCAGCGCTTCCTGGACTGGATCAAGCTTTTGGACCGACCACCTCGCTGGCTGGGCTCGCGAGAGGAACGGGCATTGCAACGACAGCTGGCCCAGCGCCTGCAGGAACTCGGTGTGCCCGATGTACAGCGCTGTGCCGAGCTGTTGGTGCAGATGCGTTGCGACGATCAGCTGGAGGCCCTGCTGCCCTTGCTGAGGCATGCGCAGCAGGCGCGGCTGTTGCAAGGGGCGCTCGGCCTGTCGCAACTGTTTGTCAACGCCGACAACATCGGCCGTGCAGTCGAGCGGGTCGGCAAGATCGTCTTCTCGCTGCGCAGCTATGCGCGCATCGATGCCGGTGCCAGCCCGGTGCTGGCCGATGTGCGTGAAGGTCTGGAACTGGCGCTGACGCTATGTCAGCACCAATTGCGTCGCGGCATCGAGCTGGAGACTTGTTTCGAGCCGGTTCCACGCCTGCTCTGTTGGCCTGATGAGCTCAACCAGGTCTGGAGCAATTTGATCCACAACGCGCTGCAGGCGATGCCGCAGGGAGGCCGGCTGCGCCTGGCATTGCGCCAGCAGGGTGAGCTGTTGCATGTCGAGTGCCAGGACAGCGGAACCGGCATCGATCCCGCGGTGCTGCCGCGCATCTTCGAGCCCTTTTTTACAACCAAGGGCATCGGCGAAGGGAGCGGCCTGGGCCTGGACATCGTGCAGCGCGTCGTCAAACGCCACGGTGGGCAGATCGAGGTTGGCAGTGAACCGGGGCTGGGAACACGTTTTCTTGTCAGCCTGCCGCTGCCACCAGCGCCTGACTGATCTCTGTCACACTGTCGCCCCCCGTACGCACTTTGTCTTGCCACATGCCGCAGTCCATCGCCAGCCCAGTTCCTCAGCGCCATGCCATCGTCATTGGCGGTGGTCCGGCTGGCTTGATGGCGGCAGAGCGGCTGCAGGCGGCAGGGCTGCAAGTCGATGTCTATGACGCCATGCCCTCGGTCGGCCGCAAATTCCTGCTGGCCGGCAAGGGTGGGCTCAACCTCACTCATTCCGAGCCGGAAGAACAGTTCAACAGCCGCTTTGCCGAGCGCTGCGAACAGGTCTCGGCCTGGCTGCGTCATCTGGATGGACCGGGCCTGCGGCGCTGGGCCGAAGGGCTGGGGGTTGAAACCTTTGTCGGCAGTTCGGGGCGGGTCTTTCCGGTCAGCATGAAGGCAGCACCGCTGCTGCGTGCCTGGCTGTCGCGGCTGCGCGAGTCCGGGGTGCGCTTTCATATGCGGCACCACTGGCTGGGCTGGAACGAGGCCCGCGAGCTGCGCTTTGCGCATGGCGGTGAGGAGATCACCGTTGCTGCCGACGTGCTGGTGCTGGCCCTCGGCGGCGCCTCGTGGCCACAGCTGGGCTCCAATGCCGGCTGGGTGCCGGTGCTGGCAGCCCGGGGGGTCGACATCGCCGGGCTCAGGCCAGCCAATTGCGGCTTCGACCTCGGATTGGCGCGAGCTGGTGCAGGGCGTGCAGGCTGGAGCCCGCTCTTTGTGGAGCGCTTCGCTGGTCTGCCGGTCAAGCCGGTCGCGCTGTACTTGGAGGGCCGCAGCGGCCGCCGCTTCGAACGGCAAGGCGAGTTCGTCATCACGGCCAGCGGTATCGAGGGCTCATTGATCTACGCCGCCTCGGCACTGCTGCGCGATGAGATCGAGGAGTTTGGCGAGGCGCTGATCCATCTCGACCTGCTGCCCGATCGCAGCGTCGACTTTGTGAGCGCTGAAGTAGCACGGCCGCGAGGCTCGCGTTCGATGTCTACCCATCTGAAGAGCCGGCTCGGCATCGAGGGCTTGAAGGCCGGCCTGCTGCATGAGGTCTTGAGCAAAGAGGAGTACGGCGATCCGATGACGCTGGCGGCCGTGCTCAAGCGCCTGCCGCTGCGTCTGGCAGCGCCGCGGCCGATGGCCGAGGCGATCAGCACCGCGGGCGGGGTCCGCCTGGAAGGCATGGACGGGACGCTGATGTTGCAACAGTTGCCCGGTGTCTTCTGCGCCGGCGAGATGCTGGACTGGGAAGCACCGACCGGTGGTTATCTGCTCACCGCCAGCATGGCCAGCGGCTGGGTGGCCGGCGAGGGCGCTGCCGCCTACCTGCGCCAACGCTGACATCGTGCCGTCACCATGCTGACTTGAGCGCTGCCGATACTGCCGCCCTTTCAAACGCAGGGATGGCAGGTTCAGCATGGCAGGCGCTTCACGTCGTAAATTCCTCGGGGCTTCGATGCTGGGGCTGGCGGCGCCGCCGCTGTTTGCCAAGACACTGGCGCGTGCCGCCGCTTTGCCGGCGCAGGCGCGCAGCGGCAGCATCGCCGACGTCGAGCACATCGTCGTCCTGATGCAGGAAAACCGCTCGTTCGACAGCTACTACGGCACGCTGGCCGGCGTGCGCGGCTTCAGCGATCCGCGCGCCATCACGCTGCCCTCGGGCAAGCCGGTCTGGTATCAGCCCGATGGCAGCAAGACGGTGCTGCCCTATCACTTCGACATCAAGAACACCAATGCGCTGCGCATCGGCCTGGACCATTCCTGGAAGGGCTCGGAACAAACCTGGAAGGATTGGAACGCCTGGATTGCAAAGAAGAGCGTGCGCAGCCTGGGCTACTTCAATCGCCAGGACCTGCCCTTCTACTACGCGCTGGCCGATGCCTTCACCGTCTGTGATGCCTACCACTGCGCCGTGTTTGGCCCGACCGACCCGAACCGCTTTTACGCGCTGAGTGGTCACAGCGGCGGCAACGTCACCGGCATTGGCGATGGCCGCCTCTACAACGTCACCAACGGCGTCTACAACGCCGATATCGCCAACGACAACCCGGCCGCCGCCGGTATCGAATGGCCGAGCTATGCGGAACAGCTGGAGGGCGTCGGCATCAGCTGGAAGGTCTACCAGGAGTGGGACAACTACGGCGACAACTACCTGCAGTACTTCAAGAACTTCCGTGTTGATGCCCAGGGCCGGCCGCTGACACCGGCCTCGCCGCTGTACCAGAAGGGCCGTGCCTATGCGCCGGGCTCGACGGCAGCCAATGCCAGCGGCACCAGCGGCCAGTGGCTGATCGACCAGTTCGCCGCCGATGTGCGAGCCGATCGCCTGCCCCAGGTCAGCTGGATCTGCGCGCCGACCGAATACTGCGAGCATCCGGAAGCCACGCCCAATGCCGGCGAGAACTTCAGCGCCCGGCTGCTGGCCGCTCTGGTCAGCAATCCTGCTGTTTGGGCCAAGACGGCGCTGATCATCACCTACGACGAGAACGACGGCTTCTTTGACCACATGCCGCCGACCATGCCCGCGCTCAACAGCGATCGCGGCCGCAGCACGCTGGCCAATGCCACGCAGGGCGAGGTCTACCAGGGCGAGCCGATAGGCCTGGGCCCGCGGGTGCCGACGACGGTGGTGTCGCCCTGGAGCAAGGGCGGGCGTGTTTGCTCACAGCTCTTCGATCACACCTCCTTGATCCGCTTCATCGAGGAATGGGCGGTGCAGGGGCGGGGCCTGGCGCGCGAGCGCGTGCACTGCGCGGCGATCTCGCCCTGGCGGCGCGCGGTGAGTGGCGATCTGACCAGCGCCTTCAACTTCCTCAACCCGAATGCCGCCTGGCCGGCCACCGTGCCGGCCACCGCGCTCTATTTCAAGGGCTGGGGTTCGGCGTCGGCGCTGCCGCCTGCACAGCAGGTGCTGCCTCGCCAAGAGAGCGTCAGCGGCGCGCAGGCACGGCCAGCCTGCGCCTTGCCTTACCGCTGCGCTACCAGCGGCAAGGCCTCGGCCAGCGCGCAGCAGTTCATGCTCAGCCTGGCCAATGGCGCCGCAACGGGCTCGGCTGCCGCCGCCTTCATCGTCTACTCGACGCTGCGCAGTGACGGGCCCTGGCACTACACGGTCGAGGCCGGCAAACGCATCGACAACGAGGTTTGGAACTGGAGCAGCAAGGACTACGCGCTGGCGGTGCACAGCCACAACGGCTTCGTTCGTGAATACCGCGGTAACTTCGCCGGCAGCGCCCGGCTGGCCGAGGTGTCGGTGCAGGACGATGCGGCGAGCAGGTCGGTCCGCATCGACTGCTTCAACGGCGGCAGCGCCAGCCTGAGCTTCAAGCTCAGCGATCTGTCCTATGGCGACAAGGCCCAGCTCAGCGTGACGGTGCCAGCGGGGCAGACGCGCAGCCTGGTCCGCAATGTTGAATACAGCCAGGGCTGGTACGACCTTGGCGTGACCGTCGATGGCGACAGCAGCTACTGGCGCCGCCTCAGCGGCCACCTGGAGGGCTGCGGCCTGGACTACACCGATCCCGTGCTCAATGGCCTGGCCGTGGCCCAGGCCTCGCCGCCGCCGCTGACGGTGCCGCCACCGGCTTCGACGGTCACATTCAGCGGCAATGCCAAGGCAATCCGCGTGGGCGAGTCGCTGTCGGTGGCCTGGCAGGGGCTACCGGCAGGCAGCAAGCACTGGATTGGCATTTATCGCAAGGGTTGGGTGCCCGGCAGCAACAGCTCCTTGAAGTGGAACTATGTGGCCGCGCCCGCGGGCAGCCAGGTGATCAGCGGCCTAGCCGAAGGTGAGTACTTCATCGGTCTCTTCCTCAACGATGGCTACGGCGAGGCCGCACCGCGGCTGGACCTGCGGGTACTCAAGCCCGGTGATCTGAATGGCGATGGCCGCATTGACGCCGCCGATCGCGAGCAGCTGCGCAATGCGCTAGGTGCTTGTGCTGGTCAGCCTCGCTATCAGCCGCTGGCCAATCTCGATGCGGATAGCTGCATCACCCAGGTCGACTACCGCGCCTGGTACGACATCTTCAACAAGCAATGAGTGCACCGAAGGGAACGAAATGAGCAAGCTATCACTGTGGCGTACGCTGGCCTTGGCACTGGGTCTGGCGACGGCGGCAACCGGAGCATCTGCCGTCAGCCTGAGCCTGCAGGCACAGGGGCCGGCCATCGTTGGCCAAGGTCTGGATGTGAAGGTCGTGCTGGAGCAACCCTTTGCGGCTTTGGCCGGCGACGAACTGCTGCTCAGCTTTGGCTTTGGCATCGGCCTGGATGCCACGCAGGCACGTATCAAGGGCATCAGCGTGGCCAGCGGCTGGGATGACGATGGGGCGCTGCTGGGCGACGGCAGCATGGCCGGCTCGCGCTTCCCAGCCTTGGCTAATCTGGCGCAGGCGGCTGTGGAACTGGGCACGCTGCACCTGGATGTGCTGTCCGCCGGTACGCTGACGCTCATGCTGAGCAGTCAGCCCGGGAACCCCAATCAGGGCTTGAGCTATCTGTACTCGGGCAACAGAGCCCTGCAGGCGAGCCTGCAGCTGAGCGCGGTGCCCGAGCCCAGCAGCCTGGCCTTAGGGCTGCTGGGCGGGGCGGGGCTGGCTGGCTTGATGCGCCGGCGCCAGGCCAATGGCGTTTGCGCTGCTCAGAAGCTGTAGATCACGCCCACGCCGGCCATCAGCTCGGTGCGCTTCAAGGTCAGCGGGCTGCTCTTGGCGTCGCCCAGCAAGGTGGTGGCGCTGACGATACCCACCAGACTCAGCGACTCGCTGATCGGGTGCATCAACATGGCGCTGCCGTGCACGTCGCGCAGGCCGGCCTTGGGCGTGTAGAGCGCGTAGCCACTGCTGGCCGCCTGGGCTGCATTGACGCCGAAATAGCTCTGCATATAGCGCGCATTGGCGACGGTGGCGCCGGCACCGAGGCGCAACTGCCAGTCCGGCGCCAGCTGCATCGCATAGTTGAGGCCCAGATCCCAGACCAGGCCCTTGCGGTCATTGCCGGAACCGTACTTGACGCTCGAGCTCAGCGACAGCGCCGGGCTGAGCGCGTAGTTGACGAAGCCGCCGAACTCGGCACGGCTGGAGATGTTGCCCATGCCCTTGAGGGCCTTGGCGCGGCCTTCCTTGCGATCGCTGCTGGCGCCGAGGCTGAAGCCGTAGCTCAGCTGGGGGTCGCGCGACAGCGAGTACGTCAGGCCGTTCTGGCCCAGTCCAAAGCCGTTGGACCAGGCGATGTCCAGGTAAGGGAAGAGCTGGGTGCGGCGCTCATCCGATCCCAAGTACTCGGCGTGGCTGATGACGCCCAGACCGACGTTGTAGTGGGTCTGGTCGTCGGCTTTGGCCGGGCCTTGCGCTTGGGCGCTCGAAATGCATGCGGCCATCAGGACGGCGGCAGGCAGCACGGCGCGCGCCGGACGACGCTTGTTGCGGAGGCAGGAAGACAGAGAAGCAGTGTGGCTAGACATGGTGTCGCAGATCAGCGGTTGAGGAAACGCCGCGAAGACTAGGGGCAGGCTTCGCGAGCGTCGCTGCTGGCGCGACGAAGGCGCGGATGGTGGCGATGAAATGTCGTGGATCGGCGCCAGATGTTGCCGGCTTTCCGGCCGGCGCCAGCCGCTGCCGGTGCCGTTGGTCATGGGAGATGCTGCGCTGGGTCGATCGTGCTAGCGCTATAAATGAGCGGCGTGCGCCGCGGGCTAGAACGCCTCCCACTGCTGTTCGGTCAGCGTGCTGGAGGCACGGCTTGGCGCTGCCGCGCCGCGCGCGGGCTTGGCCGGCATCGTGCGCTTGCTGCTGGCGGCGGCATTCGCACGAATCTTGCCAATCGCGGCGGCGGCGACGAGCTTGGGACTGTGCTGCGTGGCCTCGTTGGCGCGAGGCGCAGTCACCTCTGGCGGCAGTTGGAAGACTGCCGCCGCTTCAAGCAGCTGCTGGGCTTGCTGGCGCAGGCTTTCGGCGGCAGCGGCACCTTCTTCCACCAGCGCGGCGTTCTGTTGGGTCACATGGTCCATCTGCGTGACCGCCTGCGAGATCTGTGTCACGCCACCGCTTTGCTCAGCGCTGGCGGCGCTGATCTGAGCGACGATGTCGCGCACACGCTGAACCGAGGCGACGATTTCCTCCATCGTGCTGCCGGCCTGATCAACCAGATGCGTGCCTTTCTCGACCTGTTCGACGCTGCTGGTGATCAGGCTCTTGATCTCCTTGGCGGCCTCGGCGCTGCGCTGCGCCAAGCTGCGTACTTCGGCGGCGACAACGGCAAAGCCGCGCCCCTGTTCACCAGCACGTGCTGCTTCAACGGCAGCGTTCAGCGCAAGGATATTGGTCTGAAAGGCGATGCCGTCGATGACGCCAATGATGTCGGCAATTCTGCGTGAGCTGTCATTGATGCCGCGCATGGTGTCGACCACCGCGCTGACCACCTGGCCGCCCCGGCTGGCTACATCGCTGGCGCCGCTGGCCAGTTGATTGGCCTGCTGCGCGTTGTCGGCGTTGTGGCGCACGGTGCCACCAAGCTGGTCCATGGTGGCCGCGGTCTGCTGCAGGGCGCTGGCCTGTTCTTCGGTGCGCTGGCTCAGGTCCTGGTTGCCCTGGGCGATCTGCGCACTGGCGGTGGCCACCGACTCGGCGTTGCCACGCATGGTTGCCACCAGGCTGCTGAGCGACTGTTGCATGCGCGCCATTGCCGCCATCACGCTGCTGTTATCGCCGTCGCGGCGCGGGACCAGGATGTCCAATCTGGCATCGGCAATGGTCTGCGCCACGCGTGCCACCTCCGCGGGCTCGCCACCCAATTCGTTCAAAACGCTGCGTGTCACCAACCAACTCAGCAGCAAAGCCGCTCCGAGCGAGGCCAGGGCGAAGCCAAGCATCAGTCGGCGGGCGTCTTGGTAGTCAGTCTGTGCGGCGGCGTGGCGTTGCAGATTATTGGCCTTGACAAGCTCGGTGTTGGCATCAAGCGCGTCCTGCAAGGCCTGTGTGGCCGGCGCGGCCTGGTCCATCAGCAGTGCCAGGGCGTCGCCATCGCGGTGCTGGCGTGCCAGCGCGATGAAGTTGTCGTTCAACGGCTGTGCGTGCTGCAGCGCGGCATCAATGCGGGCACGCAGCTTGCGGCCGGCCTCGTCGGGCACAAGTCGCTCCAAGGCCGTACGAGCCTTGGCGTAGTCCTGCCGCGAGAGCTCGACCTTTTTGTACTCGGCGTCGATTTGCTGGTCGTCATGCAACAGCGCGAGTGTGCGCATCTGCCGCGATACCTTGTGCACGGCATCGGCCATGTCGACACTCAGTTCCAGCTCGACATTGTTCTGGGTGACCACCAAATCCAGGTTCGCTTCGATGTCGGCAAGTTCCTTCAGCGCCAGGGCCGAGGAGAGTACCGACAGCAGCAGCAGGCTGCCGAACGCCAGCTGCAGCCGGGTGCGCAGGGCCAGGGTGTTGAGTCTGAGCATGAGCGTCTCCTTGCGATGTCGGTCGGGTTCACTGCAGTTGCGCTGCCAGCGCCAAGTCCTGCATCAGGCTCTCGATATTCAGCAGAATCAGCAGGCGGCGCTGGCCGTCCTGGTCGAGGTTGGCGAGACCGCGGATGTGTGCGGTATTGAGCGTGCCGCCGCGAAAGGGCGGCAGCGGGCTGATCTGGTTTTCAGCCAGGCGCTGCACATCGGAGACCGAATCGACGATGGCACCGACGGTGCGATCACCGAGGCGCAGCACCACGGTGACGGTGTTGTCGTCCACCCGCGCCGGCAGGCCGAAGTGCAGACGCAGATCGACGATGGGCACCATATCGCCGCGCAGATTGAGCACGCCACGCACATGATCGGGCGCGCCGGCGATGCGGGTGCATTCCTCGTGGCGACGAATTTCCTGGATGCACAGCAGATCGATGCCGTATTCCTCCTTGCCCAAGCGCAGGCTCAGGTACTCACCGGCTGCAGCCTTCAGGCCGACAGGCGCTGCGCCGTGGGCGTCGCTGCTGGGGCTGGCGGAAATCAGGGCCATGCTGCTCATCGTGCTGTACCGCGGGCTTTTGCTGCCGGCGGCCTCAGTTGGACATGGCGCTATCCTAGATCAATTGATTAAAGTGATATTAGTGCTAATTAAATTGATCGCATTGAAGCGTTAAAAATGTCGCTGGTATCAGCAGCCGGACGTGGTCAAGGCCTGTGGCACACTCCCGCGCTTCCCTAGTTTTTGCTGGTCCCAGACGTTTTGGACAAGATCCTGCTTCAGATTGCTGCCGAGCTGAAAGTTCGGCCGGCCCAGGTCAATGCAGCCGTTGAGCTGCTCGATGGCGGCGCCACCGTGCCCTTCATCGCCCGCTACCGCAAGGAGGCCACCGACGGCCTGGATGACAGCCAGCTGCGCGATCTGGAATCGCGGCTGGGCTATCTGCGCGAGCTGGAAGAGCGTCGCGCTGCGGTGCTCAAGAGCATTGAAGAGCAGGGCAAGCTGACGCCCGAGCTGCGCGCTGCCATTGAGGCCGCGCCGACCAAGCAGGAGCTGGAAGACCTCTACCTGCCCTACAAGCAGAAGCGCCGCACCAAGGGCCTGATCGCCCGCGAGGCCGGCCTGGAGCCGCTGGCCGGCAAGCTGTTTGCCGATCCCGCACTGGACCCTGTGGCCGAAGCCGCGGCCTTCCTGAACCCCGAGGCCGGCTTTGCCGATGCCCATGCGGTGCTGGACGGCGTGCGCGATCTGCTGTCCGAGCGCTGGGCCGAGGATGCGCTCTTGATTGGCAAGCTGCGCGAATGGCTGTGGGAGGAGGGCCTGTTCCAGTCCAAGCTGATGGACGGCAAGGACGAGAACAACCCCGACATCGCCAAGTTCCGCGACTACTTTGACTACGCCGAGGCGATCAAGACCGTGCCCTCGCACCGCGCCCTGGCCGTGTTCCGCGGGCGCACCCAGGAGTTTCTCGACGCCAAGCTGGTGCTCGACGAAGAGACGGTGGTCGGCCAGCCTGGCCTGGCGGAAGGCCGCATTGCCCGCCATCTGGGCTGGAGCCATGCCAAGCGGCCCAGCGATGAGCTGATCCGCAGGACGGTGGCCTGGACCTGGAAGGTCAAGCTCAGCATGAGCCTGGAGCGCGATCTCTTCGCCCGCCTGCGCGACGAGGCCGAAAAGGTGGCGATCAAGGTCTTTGCCGAAAACCTGCGCGATCTGTTGCTGGCCGCGCCGGCCGGCAAGCGGGTGGTGATGGGTCTGGATCCCGGCATCCGCACCGGCGTCAAGGTGGCCGTGGTCAGCGACACCGGCCGGGTGCTGGACACCCACACCGTCTACCCGCACGAGCCGCGCAAGGACTGGGAAGGGTCGATCCACACGCTGGGCCGCCTCTGCGCCACCCACGGCGTCAACCTGATCGCGATCGGCAATGGCACGGCCAGCCGTGAAACCGACAAGCTGGCCGCCGATCTGATCAAGCGCATTCAACAGCTCGCGCCCGGCACGCAGATCGAGAAGGTGGTCGTCAGCGAAGCCGGCGCTTCGGTCTACTCGGCCTCGGAGTTTGCATCCAAGGAATTGCCCGATCTGGACGTCAGCCTGCGCGGTGCGGTGTCGATTGCGCGGCGCCTGCAGGACCCGCTGGCCGAGCTGGTCAAGATCGACCCCAAGAGCATTGGCGTCGGCCAGTACCAGCACGACGTCAACCAGAGCGAGCTGGCGCGCACGCTGGACGCGGTGGTGGAGGATTGCGTGAACTCGGTCGGCGTCGATCTGAACACTGCCTCGGCACCGCTGCTGTCGCGTGTGTCGGGCCTGTCGGCCGCGGTGGCAGCCTCCATCGTGCGCTGGCGCGATGCCAACGGCGCCTTCCGCAACCGCAAGCAGCTGCTCGATGTGACGGGCCTCGGCCCCAAGACCTTCGAGCAATCGGCCGGTTTCCTGCGCATCCGTGATGGCGACAACCCGCTCGATCTGTCTGGTGTGCACCCGGAAACCTATCCGGTCGTCGAGCGCATGCTGGAAAAGCTGGCCCGCCCGGCTGCCGAGGTGATGGGCAAGAGCGATGTCATCCGTACGCTGAAGCCCGAAGCCTTTGCCGACGAGAAATTCGGCGCCATCACCGTCAAGGACATCCTGGCCGAGCTGGAAAAGCCGGGCCGCGACCCGCGTCCGGACTTCAAGGTGGCACGCTTCAATGAGGGCGTTGAGGACATCAAGGACCTGGTCGAAGGCATGGTGCTGGAGGGCACGGTGTCCAACGTCGCCCAGTTCGGCGCCTTTGTCGACCTGGGTGTGCATCAGGACGGGCTGGTTCACGTCAGCCAGCTGGCCAACAAGTTCGTCAGCGACGCCCGCGAGGTGGTCAAGACCGGCGACATCGTCAAGGTGCGCGTGCTGGAGGTCGACCTGGCCCGCAAGCGCATCTCGCTGACGATGAAGCTCGACGCAGCGCCCCAGGCCCGCGGCGAACGCAAGGCGCAGGACAACAGCTTCCGCCCGGCGGCCCGCCATGAGCGCGGCCCGGCCCGGCCGGCCGCGGCGCCGGCGGCCGGCGGTGCGATGGCAGCGGCCTTTGCCAAGCTGCAGCCCAAGCGCTGAGTTCGCTTTCAAGCCTTGCGGCCAGCCGGCGGGCAAACCGCCAGTGAAGGTGGCTTTCTCGCCATTGGTCGCAAGGTGACAGACAGGGCCGGGCGCCGCCGCTATCGTGGCGCCCAGTTTCTCAATCTCTGTCGTCTGGGTCCCCGTGCCCGCGAGCCCTGGAGCCCCAGTCTTGAATCCTCATCGCATTGCCGCCGCCTGTGCTCAGATGCTGGCGCTGAGCGCCGTCCTCGCCGCGCCATCCGCACATGCGCAAGACCTGCCCCCCGGTGTCGGCGAGCCGCAGCCGCGCCCGGCCGGCACCAAGCTGGAGCGGGTGGAGATCAGCTCGCGCAGCCTCGGCGATACGGATCTGCGCCGCAAGTCGCCGGTGGCCAAGCAGATCTATGGCCGCGAGGAGATGGACAAATACGGCGACACCAATCTGGCCGACGTGCTCAAGCGCCTGCCGGGCGTTGATCTGCAGGGCGGCTCGCCACGGATGCGCGGCCTGGGCGCCGGCTACACGCTGATCCTGATCAACGGCGATCCGGCACCGCCGGGCTTTGCGCTGGACCAGCTCAATCCCGCCCAGGTCGAACGGATCGAGATCACCAAGGGCCCGACGGCCGATCAAAGCGCCCAGGCCGTGGCCGGCGCGATCAACATCATCCTGAAGGAAGCGCCGCGGGTGTCGCAGCGCGATCTGCGTGTCGGCGTCGGCTACAGCGCTCAGCGGCCAACACCCTCGGCCACCTTCACCTACGGCGAGCGCATTGGTGCCCTGGCACTGTCGCTGCCGGTATCGATGTTTGAATGGCGCGGCGAAAGCACGGCGACCAGCGAGCGTCGTATGCCTGGCGCCGATGGGGCGCCTTCGCAGGCGATCCAGCGCCAGACCCAGCCGAATTGGGGCCACGGTTTCAACACCACGCCGCGGCTGAACTGGAAGCTCAGCGACGACGAAAACCTCAGCCTGCAGGGCTTTGCCCAGCGTGGCAACTGGAACAACCGGCAGTTCTACGTCAACGAGCAATCGACGCCGAACGCGCAGCTTGAAGACGATGCCTACAGCCACGGCTTTTGGCAGATGCTGCGCGGCAATCTGCAGTGGACTCGCCGTTTCAACGACAGCCAGCGCGTCGAGCTCAAGGGCGGCCTGCAGGACTCGAAGAGCCGCTTCGACACCCAGACCTACCGCCAGGGCGCCGACCAGCGCCACTCGGTGGGCAATAACCACGACCAGAGCCTGACCCAGGCGGGCAAGTTCAGCCAGTTGCTCGGCGACGAGCACAGCCTGACGATGGGCTGGGATCTGGAATGGCGCCGCCGCGATGAGGATCGCACCACGACGGAGCTTGGCAAGCCGCAGCTGCCCGAGTTTGACGGCCAGCCCTTCGGCGCCCGCATCGAACGTCAGGCCCTGTTTGTGCAAGACGAGTGGGAGCTGTCGTCGCAATGGTCCACCTATCTGGGCCTGCGCACCGAGCGCATTGCCACCGAAAGCCGGGGTAGCGGTGACGGCGCGCGCAACGTCAGTCGCGTGATCACCCCACTCTGGCACCTGAACTACAAGCTCGATGCCAAGGGCCGCGATCTGATCCGCGCTTCACTGACGCGCAGCTACAAGGCCCCCGAGCTGAACGCACTGCTGGCCCGCCCCAGCCTCAGCAGCCTCTTCCCGGACGCGAGCCAGGCCAATACCGAGCTGTCGCCAGACCGCGTCGGCAATCCGCTGCTGAAGCCCGAACTGGCC
The DNA here is from genome assembly GCF_032337115.1 of Roseateles aquae. Taxonomy (NCBI): domain Bacteria; kingdom Pseudomonadati; phylum Pseudomonadota; class Betaproteobacteria; order Burkholderiales; family Sphaerotilaceae; genus Roseateles; species Roseateles aquae. The sequence continues at coordinate 1,092,766 of NZ_JAVXZY010000001.1, read as the reverse complement.
ACGGGCCTGGACATCGCCCTCGAGACCTACCTGGCCGGCGGCGGCATGATCAGCATCGGCGGCTTTTACCGCGATGTCACCGATTTGATCCGCAACGTCACCACGCTGGAGCAGCCGGCCTGGTCGACGGTGCCGCGCTACGTCTCGCGACCGGTGAATTTCTCCAAGGCCCACAGCATGGGCCTGGAGTTTGAGGTCAAGGGCCGGGCCGGCGAGCTGATGCCGGCCCTGTTTGACGCCAAGCTGCCGCTGAATCTGCGCGGTTCTTTCAACGTCTACCATTCCAAGGTAGCGGCCTTGAGCGGCCCGAACAACCGGCTCGACAGCCAGCAGCCCTGGTCGGCGAACCTGGGCTTTGACTACCGGATGAGCAGCCTGCCGGTCAACTTCGGCGCCAGCCTGGCCTACACGCCCGGCTATGAAACCCAGCAGACGGCCAGCCAGGACTTGCTGCAGTCGCGCTCGCGCTCGCTGGATGCCTTCGCGCAGTGGACCTTGAGCCGCCAGAGCAGCCTGCGCTTCTCGGCCGGCAATCTGCTGCCGCTGCCAACCAGCTCGCGGGCGCTGCTGGCCAGCGGCTATGGCAGCAGAAGCGAGCGACTGGGGCGCACCTGGTTCGGCGTGCAGTACGAGACCAAGCTCTGAGAGAACCCATGCGCGCACTGCAGATCCTTGCCGGCCCCCGGGCCCGCGCCCGCCTGGCGGCCGAGGGCCTGCGGCCCGCGCAGGTGCGCGTGATCCCGGCGGCGGCCGGTGGCCCCAAGGGGCTGATCCTCAATCCGCTGGATCAGTATGTGTTTGGCGAATGGCTGCCGCGCAGCCGCCAGGATGTGCATCTGCTCGGCGCCTCCATCGGCTCCTGGCGCATGGCCACGGCCTGCCTGGCGCGCAGCGGCGCCGAGGCCAAGGTCGAGTTCGCACGCATGGCCCACGAGTATGTGCATCAGCACTACGACAGCGATCCCGGCAAGGCGCCGTCAGCGGCCCTGGTCTCGCGCGTCTTTGGCGCCAAGCTGAGCGAGATCTTTGCCGGCCGCGAGGCCGAACTGCTCAGCCATCCGCGCCTGCGTCTGCACATCTTTACCTCGCGGGGCCGGCATTTGCTGGCGCGCGAGAGCCGCTGGCGCACGCCGCTGGGCTATGGTGGCGCGTTTGCGGCGAATCTGCTATCGCGTCGCGCCATGGGCGGCTGGCTGGAGCGGGTGGTGTTTTCCGATCCGCGCGCGCCGCTGCCGATGCCACTGCAGGACTACCGCAGCCGCCAGGTGGCGCTGAATGCGCTGAATCTGCAGCCGGCGTTGCTGGCCAGTTGCTCGATTCCTTTCTGGCTGAAGGCGGTGCACGACATCGCCGGTGCGCCGGCCGGCGCCTACTGGGACGGTGGGATCACCGACTACCACCTGCATCTGGATTACGCGGCCATGGCCGGTGACGGGCTGGTGCTGTACCCACATTTCCAGCGCGAGGTGATTCCAGGCTGGCTGGACAAGGGGCTGAAGCAGCGCCACCGGCCGAGCCGTTTTCTCGACAATGTCGTGCTGCTGGCACCGAACCCGGACTGGATCAAGACCCTGCCCAATGCCAAGCTGCCCGACCGGGCAGATTTCCAGCATTTCGGCAGCGATCTGGCGGCGCGGGTGGCGGCCTGGCAGCGGGCCATCGCCGAGAGCCAGCGCCTGCGCGACGAGTTTGCCGCCGCCTGCGAGCAAGGCAGCATCGAGGCCCTGCCGCTGTGAGGCAACAGAAGCGCCGCGCACGCGCTTGACGGCCAGGGCGCCGGCTGGCCTACAATCGGCGCTCGATCAACGAACAAGGGCTGAGAAAGGCGAGATGGTTATGACACCGCGAACTACGACCACCCCCACAGAGGTTTAGTCGGCTGCGGCTCGTCACGTCTTTCGCTGCTTGAAGCAAGCAGCCTCCCCACAAAGCGCGGCCCCAGCAGCCGCGCTTTTTGTTTTTCCGGGCCTGCCTTTTTTCCTATTGAACTGGCAGCCCTTCCGATCCGGAGTTCACCAGCATGATTTCGATTCAATTGCCCGACGGTTCCAAGCGCGAATTCCCGCAAGCCGTCACCGTGGCCGATGTGGCCGCGTCCATTGGCGCTGGCCTGGCCAAGGCGGCCCTGGCCGGTCGTGTTGGCAGCGGTGAATCCGCCCGCCTGGTCGACACCAGTCATCTGATCGAGGCCGATACACAGCTGGCCATCATCACCGACAAGGATGCCGATGGCCTTGAAGTGATCCGCCACTCGACCGCCCACCTGCTGGCCTATGCGGTCAAGGAGCTGTTCCCGGAGGCGCAGGTCACGATTGGCCCGGTGATCGACAACGGCTTCTACTACGACTTCAGCTACAAGCGCCCGTTCACGCCCGAGGATCTGGCGGCCATCGAATCGAAGATGGGCGAGCTGGCCAAGAAGGATGAGAAGGTGGTGCGCTCGGTGCTGCCGCGTGACGAGGCCGTGGCCTACTTCAAGAGCATCGGCGAGGCCTACAAGGCCGAGATCATCGAGAGCATCCCGGCCGATCAGGATGTGTCGCTGTACGCCGAGGGCAAGTTCACCGATCTGTGCCGCGGCCCCCACGTGCCCTCGACCGGCAAGCTCAAGCACTTCAAGCTGATGAAGGTGGCCGGCGCCTACTGGCGCGGCGATCACCGCAACGAGCAGCTGCAGCGCATCTATGGCACGGCCTGGGCCAGCAAGGACGATCTGCAGAAGTACCTGACCCTGCTCGAGGAAGCCGAGAAGCGCGACCACCGCAAGCTCGGCCGCGAACTGGATCTGTTCCATATCGATGAGCATTCGCCCGGAACCGTGTTCTGGCATCCCAAGGGCTGGACCGTCTGGCAGGAGGTCGAGCAGTACATGCGCCGGGTCTATCGCGACAACGGCTACCAGGAGGTCAAGGGTCCGCAGATCATTGACAAGAGCCTGTGGGAGAAAACCGGCCACTGGGACAAGTACCGCGAGAACATGTTCACGACGGAGTCGGAAAAGCGCGATTACGCGCTGAAGCCGATGAACTGCCCGGGCCACATCCTGATCTTCAAGCAGGGCATTAAGAGCTACCGCGACCTGCCGCTGCGCTACGGCGAGTTCGGTCAATGCCATCGCAACGAGCCGACCGGCGGCCTGCACGGCATCATGCGCGTGCGCGGCTTCACGCAGGATGATGGCCACATCTTCTGCACCGAAGACATGATCCAGACCGAGGTCAAGGCCTTCACGACGCTGCTGCAAAAGGTCTACAAGGACTTCGGCTTCACCAACATCATCTACAAGCTGTCGACGCGCCCCGAGCAGCGCATCGGCACCGATGAAAGCTGGGACAAGGCCGAGGCCGCGCTGGCCGAAGGTCTGCGTGCTTCCGGCTGCGAATTCGAATACCTGCCGGGCGAAGGCGCCTTCTACGGCCCTAAGATCGAGTACACGCTGAAGGATGCGCTGGGCCGCCCCTGGCAGTGCGGCACCATCCAGGTCGACCCCAACATGCCCGAGCGCCTGGACGCTGAATTCGTCGGCGAGGATGGCTCGCGCCACCGCCCGGTGATGCTGCATCGCGCCATCGTCGGCAGCCTGGAGCGCTTCATCGGCATCCTGATCGAACAGCACGCCGGCGCACTGCCGGTTTGGCTGGCGCCGACCCAGGTGGTCGTGGCCAATATCACCGATGCACAGGCCGATTACGTCGCGGAAATCGTGAAATCGCTGCAAAAACAAGGGCTTAGGGTGGTGAGCGATTTGCGGAACGAGAAAATCACGTATAAAATCCGCGAGCATTCTTTGCAAAAGGTTCCATTCATCCTCGTCGTCGGCGACAAGGAGAAGGCAAATGGAGCCGTTGCGGTGCGCGCCCGTGGCAACCAAGACCTCGGTGTGATGTCGCTGGAATCCTTCATCGAGAAGCTCCAGGCTGACATCGCCGCCAAGGTCTGATGCGGTTCTCACAAGGGCGCGTTTTTATTATTTGTGGGCCTGTTGCCTTGGGTTCTTTGAAGGGTACGCACCATCGCTACTTTTGCTGACCGTCGAGCGATTCCCGAGCGCAAGCATCGGCTGAACCGTGAAATTCTTGCTCCCGAAGTCCGCCTGAACGGCCCGGAGAACGAGCCCATCGGGATCGTGAGCATCCAGGAAGCCCTGCGCATGGCAGGTGATCTGGATGTGGACCTGGTTGAAATTTCCGCAACCGCGACGCCGCCCGTGTGCCGGCTGATGGATTACGGCAAGTTCAAGTACATGGAGCAGAAGCGCGCGGCCGAAGCCAAGGCCAAGCAGAAGGTCATCGAGATCAAGGAAGTCAAGTTCCGCCCGGGTACGGACGAAGGCGACTACCAGATCAAGATGCGCAATCTGCGTCGCTTCATCGCTGAAGACGGTGACAAGGGCAAGGTCACGCTGCGTTACCGCGGCCGTGAAATCACCCACCAGGACATCGGTATGCGCTTGCTGGAGCGTATTCGCGACGAGCTGGCGGATGTGGCGGTCGTCGAGAACATGCCCAAGCTGGAAGGCCGGCAGATGATCATGGTGTTGGCGCCGAAGAAACGCTAACCCCCGGCCCGCGGGTACGCGGGCTTCACCCCCGAGGGGGTGTAATCAAAATCGGGCGCTGGTCCGATTTTGATTACCTTGGGGCCGTCCTTGAGGCGGCTCGGCGAACGGCCCAAATGCAGCTGTTTGCAAAAAGTTCTGGCCCGTCGATCTGGTCGTCGGCGGGCTTATTAGTCTCCAGAGGCAAGGAAAGCGCGTCGAGGAATCGAAGCCGCCCCTGGGACGCACTTAAAAGGAGCACTCAAATGCCCAAAATGAAGACCAAGAGCAGCGCGAAAAAGCGTTTTCGCGTTCGTCCGGGTGGTACCGTCAAGCGCGGTCAAGCGTTCAAGCGCCACATCCTGACCAAGAAGACCACGAAGAACAAGCGCCACCTGCGTGGTGCTACCAACGTGCACGAAACCAACATGGGCCACATCGCACAGATGCTGCCCCTGGCTGGTCTGTAATTCACCCACTAACACAAGGAGTTAAACATGCCTCGCGTTAAACGTGGTGTTACCGCACGTGCTCGTCATAAGAAGGTCCTGGCTCTGGCCAAGGGTTTCCGTGGTCGTCGCAAGAACGTCTTCCGCATCGCCAAGCAGGCGGTGATGAAGGCTGGTCAGTATGCCTACCGTGACCGCCGCGCCAAGAAACGTGTGTTCCGTGCGCTGTGGATTGCTCGTATCAACGCAGCAAGCCGTGGCCTGGGCCTGACCTACAGCAAGTTCGTCGCTGGCCTGAAGAAGGCTCAGATCGACATCGACCGCAAGGTCCTGGCTGACCTCGCCGTCAACGATCCTGCTGGTTTTGCCAGCATCTTCGCCAAGGTGAAGGCCGCTCTCGCTTAAATCGCCCGATACCCTTCTGGCCTCCTCGGAGGGCAGGAGGGTGCGGCAGCCCCGGCTCTGGTAGCCGTGGCGCGCACCTTTCAAAGGCCGACACCCTGGTGCTCGGCCTTTTTTATTCCCGTCACGGTCCCGCTTGCGGGGCCAGACCGACAACGAATCGCCCCGCGATGAACGATCTAGCTCAACTGCTGCAGGCCGCTCAGGCCGAGTTTGACCAAGCCCAAACGCCCGCCGACCTGGAGAACGCCAAGGCGCGCTTTCTGGGCAAGTCCGGTCGTGTGACCGAACTGCTCAAGGGCCTGGCCGCGCTGTCGGTGGAAGAGAAGAAGACCCGCGGGGCCGAGATCAACCAGCTGAAGCTGGGCATCGAGGCCGCACTGACCGCCCGCCGCCAGGCGCTGGCTGATGCTGAACTGGCGCTGCAGCTGAAGGCCGAGGCGCTGGACGTCAGCCTGCCCGGCCGCCAGCGTGGCACTGGTGGTCTGCACCCGATCACCCGCGCGATGGAGCGCATCGAGGCGATCTTTGGCTCGATGGGTTTTGATGTGGCCGACGGCCCCGAGATCGAGACCGATTGGTTCAGCTTCTCCTCGCTGAACAACCCGGAGAACCATCCGGCGCGCTCGATGCAGGACACCTTCTATGTCGACATGAAGGACGAGGGCGGCCGCTACTTCAATTTGCGCCCGCACACCAGCCCGATGCAGATCCGCTATGCCCAGGCCCATGCGCGCAAGTATGCCGGCCAGGACAGCATGCCGGAGATCCGCGTCATTGCGCCCGGCCGCACCTACCGGGTCGACAGCGACGCGACCCACTCGCCGATGTTCCATCAGGTCGAAGGCCTCTGGGTGGGCGAGAACATCAGCTTCAAGGATTTGAAGTCGGTCTACCTGAACTTCATCACCGCCTTCTTCGAGACCGATGCGCTGCAACTGCGCTTCCGCCCGAGCTATTTCCCCTTCACCGAGCCCAGCGCCGAGATCGACATCATGTTCGAGGCCGGCCCGCTGAAAGGCCGCTGGCTGGAAGTGTCCGGCGCCGGCCAGGTGCATCCGCAGGTTATCCGCAATATGGGCCTGGACCCCGAGCGGTACATCGGTTTTGCCTTTGGCTCCGGCATCGATCGCCTGGCCATGCTGCGCTATGGCGTCAACGACCTGCGCCTGTTCTTTGATGGCGATCTGCGCTTCTTGAGCCAATTCAAGTAAAGCCCTCAACGCCTGCCCACGAACAAGCCTGAACAAGAAGCGAAGAACATGCAATTCCCAGAGTCCTGGCTGCGCGCCTTTTGCAACCCGCCGCTGAACACCCAAGCGCTGGCCGATCTGCTGACCATGTCCGGCATGGAAGTCGAGGAGCTGCGTCCGGCCGCCCCGCCTTTCAGCGGCATCGTTGTGGCCGAAATCCTCGAAGCCGAACAACACCCTAACGCCGACAAGCTGCGTGTCTGCAAGGTCAATGCGGGTAGCGCTTTTAACAACGGCGAGCCGCTGCAAATCGTCTGCGGCGCACCGAACGCTCGCGCCGGCATCAAGGTGCCGCTGGCCACCGTTGGTGCCGAGCTGCCGCCGGGCGAGGACGGCAAGCCTTTCCTGATCAAGGTGGGTAAGCTGCGCGGCGTCGAGAGCTTCGGCATGCTGTGCTCGGCCCGTGAGCTCAAGCTGTCTGAGGATCATGGTGGCCTGCTGGAGCTGGCTGCTGACGCCGCCGTGGGCCAGGACATCCGCGCCCACCTGAACCTTGACGACACGCTGTTCACGCTGAAGCTGACGCCCAATCTGGGCCATGGCCTGAGCGTGCTGGGTGTGGCCCGCGAGGTCTCGGCGCTGACCGGCGTGCCGCTGGCGCTGCCGGCCATCGCTCCGGTTCCCCCTAGCCATCAGGACAAACTGCCGGTGCGCATCGAAGCCGCGGATCTCTGCGGTCGTTTCTCGGGCCGCATCATCCGTGGCGTCAACACCCAGGCGCAGACGCCGGCCTGGATGGTCGAACGTCTGGCGCGCTGCGGTCAGCGCTCGGTGTCGCCGCTGGTCGACATCTCCAACTATGTGATGTTCGAGCTCGGCCGCCCCTCGCACATCTTCGATCTCGACAAGATTGCCAAGGAACTGGTGGTGCGCTGGGGCAAACCCGGCGAAACGCTGAAGCTGCTCAATGGCAACACCATCACCGTCGACGAGAAGGTCGGCGTGATTGCCGATGCCGAGCAGCTTGAGTCGCTGGCCGGCATCATGGGGGGCGATCACACGGCGGTGTCGGACAGCACGCAGAACATCTATGTCGAGGCCGCGTTCTGGTGGCCGGAAGCCGTGATGGGCCGCGGCCGACGCTACAACTTCTCCACCGATGCCGGCCATCGCTTCGAGCGCGGCGTAGATCCGGCCGGTACCGTTGATCACATCGAGCGCATCAGCCAGCTGATTCTGGACATCTGTGGTGGCCAGGCTGGTCCCATGGACGACCAGACCACGCGTCTACCCGAGCAAAAGCCGGTGCAGCTGCGGGTGGCGCGTGCGGCCAAGGTGATCGGCATGCCGATCAGCCAGGCCGATTGCGTCAGCGTCTTCACGCGCCTGGGCCTGAGCTTCAGTGAAGCTCCCGGTGTGCTGACGGTCACGCCGCCCAGCTGGCGTTTCGATATCCAGATCGAGGAAGACCTGATCGAGGAAATCATTCGCGTGCTTGGCTATCCCAAGCTGCCGGCGACGCCGCCGCTGGCGCCGGTGGTCGGAAAGGTGCTCTCGGAGTCACGCCGTGGTGTTCACGCGCTGCGCCGTGCCGTGGCTGCACGGGATTATTTCGAGACCATCAACTTCAGCTTTGTCGAGGCGCGCTGGGAGCAGGAGCTGGCCGGCAATGCCGACCCGATCCGCTTGCTGAACCCGATTGCAGCGCCGCTGTCGGTGATGCGCAGCAGCCTGATCGGCAGCTTGATCCAGGTGCTGCGTCACAACCTCGCTCGCAAGGCACCGCGGGTGCGCGTGTTCGAGATCGGCCGCGTCTTCCTGCGTGATGCCAGCGTCGGCCAGGGCGATGCCAGCATCGCCGGCGTGGCGCAACCGCAGCACCTGGGTGGTCTGGCCTGGGGGGCGGCCGATCAGCAGCAATGGAGTCAGCGTGATCGCGCGGTCGACTTCTTCGACGTCAAGGGCGATCTGGAAGCGCTGTTCGCACCGCGCCAGCTGCGCTTTGTGGCCGCCGAGCATCCAGCCCTGCACCCGGGCCGCAGCGCCCGTGTGGAGCTGGACGGTCGCGAGATCGGCGTGATCGGTGAACTGCATCCGAAGTGGCGCCAGGCCTATGAGCTGCCGCAGAACGGCGGCGCGCCGGTGCTGTTCGAGCTGGATCTCGACGCTTCGCTGTCGCAGCAGCTGCCGCAAGGCCAGGGCGTACCGCGCCAGCAGGCGGTGCTGCGCGATATCGCCGTCATCGTCGGCGAGCATGTCACCCACGAATTGTTGATGCAGGCCATTGGCGGCGTGGGCGGCACCCTGGTACGCTCGGCGCGGCTGTTCGATGTGTTCAAGCCGGTGCAGGGCAGCAGCGATCTGCAAGCTGGCGAACGCAGCATGGCAATCCGCCTCGAATTGCTGGACGACGAAGCAACGCTGACCGATGAACGCATCGAGCAGACGGTGAGCCAGGTGCTGCAGGCCCTGGCTGAGCGTCTCGGTGCCCGACTGCGCGCCTGACGAGGCAAGGGGTGATGAGCGCGATGAACGACGATGACGTGAGTAAGGGCGCCGAGACGGTGCCGGTGCTGCTGCCGAGCCTGGAGACGCCCACGCTGACCAAGGCCGAGCTGGCCGAATTGCTGTTCGACAAGCTGGGCCTGAACAAGCGCGAGTCCAAGGACATGGTCGAGGCCTTTTTCGACATCATCCATGGCAGCCTGGTGCAGGGCAGGGATGTGAAGCTGTCCGGCTTTGGCAACTTCAATATCCGCCGCAAGGCCTCGCGCCCCGGGCGCAATCCGCGCACCGGTGAAGCGATTCCTATCAAGGCGCGCAACGTTGTTACCTTTCATGCCAGCCACAAACTCAAGGGTGCGGTACAAGGGGATGTTCCCGCCGCGGATGACTTCGAGTAGAGTCTGACCTCCCCACCTGAAGCCCTTGATTTCAATGGACAAAGCGCTTCCTGCCATTCCCGCCAAGCGTTACTTCACCATCGGTGAGGTCAGCGAGTTGTGTGGCGTGAAGCCTTATGTGCTGCGTTACTGGGAGCAGGAGTTCACCCAGTTGAAGCCGATGAAGCGGCGCGGCAACCGGCGCTACTACCAGCATCACGAGGTGCTGCTGATTCGCCGCATCCGCGATCTGCTCTACGACCAGGGCTTCACCATCAGCGGTGCCCGCAATCAGCTGGCCGATGGGGCCGCGCGTGGCGAGCCGCAGAGCAGCTTCCGTGACGAGGCCGAGGCCGCTCAGCGCCTGGATGAAGACCTGTTGCTTGCGGGGCAACACCTGACCCCGCGCGCCGCCGCACCGGCGGTGATGGCGGCCGGCGTGCAGGACAGTGCGCGCACGACGGTGAGCCTCGAGAAGCTGTCGATCGCCCAGGTCCGCGAAGAATTGCTATCGATTCGATCGACACTGCTTGCGCAATAGTGTTTTTTCGTTCTATAATCTTTTTCTCAGTCGGGGCGTAGCGCAGCCTGGTAGCGCACTTGCATGGGGTGCAAGGGGTCGCGAGTTCGAATCCCGCCGCCCCGACCAAAGAACAGCTGAAGCCCGGTATCGAAAGATGCCGGGCTTTTTGCTTTTCAGGGCGCAGTGAAACGAAGTGAAGTGGGGGTCTGGGCCTGCTTGGCGGCGGCATTCAGCCTGCCATGTCCTGCTCGCTGATCCAGGCCTGAGCCTCGGGGCTCGGTTGAAGTGCCGCCGACTGATGCCGCAAGCCGCGCAGCCTGTGGATCTCGTGCTCAACGCGCTGCCGGTCGGCCTGCGCCAAGGCGCTGATGATGCGTTGGCGCACGCCCTGCAGCTGCTGGTGCGCCTGGCGCGCTGCCTGCATGCGTTCATTGCGGCGCTGGGCCAGGGCCTGGCTGACCCGCTCGGCCTCGGCCGGCCTTTGTAGCAGGATCAAGACACGCAGCTGCGCGGCCATGGCACCTAACGCTTCAACGTCGCGCACGCGCAGCGACTGCGGCTCGAACAGCGCCTGCAGCAAGGCGAGAGCGTCATCAAGCCGATCGCTGGCTTCGGCGATCAGGGCCAGCTCCAGCTGCATCGAGCGGCGCAGCCCATGCCATTGCCTTGTCGAGGGTGAGGCGAGCACCGATGCAAGCTGCTCCTGGGCCGCGCTCAGGCGGCCTTGACGGCGCTTCCAGCGGCCCATATTGGCGTGCCACATCAGGCGGATGAACTCGCTGGGTTCGCCGCTGGCCAGCGCGTCGCCCAGCGGAAGCAGGCGTTGCCCGCGTTCGAGCACGCCCTGGGCCATGCGCTGATTGCCGGCGCTCAGATAGTTGTCGTGCAGCGCGCACAGCAGGTGGATGGCGTTGGAGTAGCGCCGCAAGCGTTCATAGCCCAGGCCTTGCTGTTCGACAAAGCCCAGCGACTCAATCATGAATCGCTCAGCTTCCAAGGCATCGCCCATGCACAGATAGGCCATGGCGCTGCGCTCCAGGCCTTGCGAGCAGAGCAGCGGATCGCGCAGCAGCAGGCCGTCTTGCAGCGTCACCTGGGCCGCGCGCAGGGCTTGCTCGGGCATGGACAGGTTCACATGGCAGTAGGAGATCAACTCCATCAGTTCTGCACGCTGGCGCGAGCCTTCGTCGAGTGCGCGCAGATTGAGCATCTCGGCGCAGTCCTGCAGCGTGTCGCCAAAACGATCGAACTTGCTGTGGCAGCGGGCGCGGATGAAGAGCAGTCGAAGCTGGAGATCGCGCTTGCAGGGGCTGTCTTCCAAGCCATCTACGCCTTCAAACAGCGGTGGCAGCTGTGCCAGGACTTCGGTGAATTGGCCGAGGGCGAACTGTGCGCTCAGCTCGGCCAGCGCGGCCTCCAGGGCGGCCACGACGGCGGATGGGTACTGCATGAACACCTCTGGCGGGGTTGGACGAGGCCCCGACCCGATCGAGTGTATGCGCTGCTCGCCCTGTTGGGCGATCCCCGTTGTGATGGGGCTGCCGGCGCCGGAGAGTCAGCTGGTCGCCGCGCCCATGCGCTCGATGCGCTGATGCAAAAAGGCCTGTGCCAGGCTGGATTCGGGCTGCAGGCGCTGCCCGATGTAAAGCTCCTGGCGCCGCTCGGCAATTTGCGTGCGCAGCCGGCTGGCCATCACCGCCATCGGGTCCAGCCCCTTGGCCTCGGCCTGGCTGATGGCTTGCAGGAGCTGGTGCATGGGATGGGCTTGCAGGGCGAGCAAATGGGCTTGCACGACGCGCAGCCGGCCTTGCACGCCCAGCTCGCTGCGCCGCAGCCATTCCAGCACCGCATCGCCGTTGCTGCCGGTGACCTTCAAGGGGTCTTCGCCGGCACGCAGCAGCAAGCGCTCGAGGCGTGGCCTGTCGCCAGCGGCGTAGGCCGCGTTGGCGTCAATCATGTCGGTTTCGCGCTGCAGCCGTTCGATATCGCTGCGCGCAAGGTCAGGATGCAGGCGCATCGCGGCGCGGCGATACAGCTGCTTCAGGCTGGGCGGCTCGATTTCAACCATGCCGCCTTGGGGCTCGTGGGGCAGCGGCGCGGCGGCGGGAAGCGTGGGCAGTTGGGGCAGGGCGGTGGGCTTGGGCGGCATGGGCATGCGCACATCAACGCCGTTGCGGCGCAGCGCTTCAGACAGGTAGCTGGTGGCCAGATGGAGTTGCGACTCGAGTGCATCAAGCTCCAGGTACAGCGGGCCTAGCAGATCGGTGTAGCGGGCAACGAACTCCTGCAGCCTTTGGTGCAGGGCGCCAAACTCGCCTTCCAGGCTCTGTACATAGGCTTGCAGGTCGCTCAGCTGGCCGCGGCGACGTGCGAGTTCATGCCTGGTGATCGTCGGTGTTCTCATGCAGTGAGCGGTGTGTGCCGCCGATGGGGCCGCGGGTCGGGCATAGCGCTATTCTGCACGGCAATACGCGTTTGGGAAAAGAAAAACAGCCCGCAAAACCACTGCTTTGCGGGCTGCTTCCTGGCCGTTTCGGCCTGATTAGGGAAACACCTCAGGGCTTGGACGCGCCAGACTCCATGGCCGAGGCTGCCGAAGCTGCGGGCTCAGCCGGCAGCGCTCCAACCAGGCTCACAGAGGCCGCAGCAGCGGGCTCGCTGGCGGCCACGGCGGGCAGGTGGCCGGCATTGACCGGTTCCACGCTTTGCGACGCCATCGGCAGCAGTGGCACGATCAGCAGGGCGACGATGTTGATGATCTTGATCAAGGGGTTGACGGCAGGGCCTGCCGTGTCCTTGTAGGGGTCGCCCACGGTGTCGCCGGTGACGGCGGCCTTGTGCGCCTCGGAACCCTTGCCACCGTGATGGCCGTCTTCGATGTACTTCTTGGCGTTGTCCCAGGCGCCACCGCCGGTGCACATCGAAATGGCAACGAACAGGCCGGTGACGATGGTGCCCATCAGCAGGCCACCCAGCGCGGCCGGACCGAGCAGCAGGCCGACCAGCACCGGTACGACGACTGGCAGCAGCGAGGGCACGATCATTTCCTTGATCGCGGCGGTGGTCAGCATGTCGACCGCACGGCCGTACTCCGGCTTGCCCGAGCCGTCCATGATGCCCTTGATCTCCTTGAACTGGCGGCGCACCTCAACGACAACGGCGCCGGCCGCGCGGCCAACGGCCTCCATGGCCATCGCACCAAAGAGGTAGGGAATCAGGCCGCCAATGAACAGGCCGACGATGACCTTGGGATCGCTGAGATCGAACTGCACATTGATACCACGGGCCGACAGCGAGTGGGTGTAGTCGGCGAACAGCACCAGCGCAGCCAGACCGGCCGAGCCGATGGCATAGCCCTTGGTCACGGCCTTGGTCGTGTTGCCGACGGCATCCAGCGGATCGGTGACGGCGCGCACGCTCTCGGGCAGCTCGGACATTTCGGCAATGCCGCCGGCGTTGTCGGTGATCGGGCCGTAGGCGTCAAGGGCAACGACGATGCCGGCCATGCTCAGCATCGAAGTGGCCGCGACGGCAATCGCATACAGGCCGCCCAGCGAGTAGGAGGCGATGATGGCAACGCAGACAAACAGCACCGGCCAGGCGGTCGAGCGCATCGAGACGCCGAGGCCGGCGATGATGTTGGTGCCATGGCCGGTGGTCGAGGCCTGGGCGATGTGCTGCACCGGCGAGTACTGTGTGCCGGTGTAGAACTCGGTGATCCAGACCAGCACGGCGGTCAGCACCAGGCCGACGGCGCAGGCACCGAACAGGCGCAGCTGGGTGCCGGCACCCAGCGCGTCATCGGGCACGACGGCGCGGGTGACGAAGAAGAAGGCGATCAGCGAGAGCACGCCAGCGACGGTCAGGCCCTTGTACAGCGCCGGCATCACGTTCTTCATGCCGGGGCTGGCCTTGACGAAGCTGCAGCCGATGATGGAAGCGATGATGGACACGCCGCCCAGTAACAGCGGGTAGAGCACGGCGGCCATCGGTGCAGCGGTCACGACCAGGGCGCCCAGAGCCATCGTGGCAATCAGTGTCACCGCGTAGGTCTCGAACAGGTCGGCGGCCATGCCTGCGCAGTCGCCGACGTTGTCACCAACGTTGTCGGCGATCACCGCCGGGTTGCGCGGATCATCCTCGGGGATGCCGGCTTCGACCTTGCCCACCAGATCGGCGCCGACGTCGGCGCCCTTGGTGAAGATTCCGCCACCCAGGCGAGCGAAGATCGAGATCAGCGAGGAGCCGAAGGCAAAGCCCAGCAGCGGCTTCAGCGTGGCGGAGTCCACCTTGTCGCCGCCGCTCAGGAACCAGAAGAACAGGCTCACGCCGAGCAGGCCCAGGCCGACGACCAGCATGCCGGTGATGGCACCGCCCTTGAAGGCAACATCCAGCGCCGGGGCCATGCCCTTGGTGGCGGCCTGAGCGGTGCGCACATTGGCGCGCACCGAGACGTTCATGCCGATGAAGCCGCAGGCGCCTGAGAGCACCGCGCCGACGACGAAGCCGATGGCGGTGGTCTTGTCCAGGAACAGGGCGATCAGGATGGCCAGCACGACGCCGACCACGGCAATCGTCTTGTACTGACGGGCCAGATAGGCGGCCGCACCCTGCTGAATCGCCGCAGCGATCTCCTGCATGCGCGCGTTGCCCGCGTCCTGACTGAGGATCCAGCTTCTTTGGATGAAGCCATAAAGTACCGCGGCAAGGCCGCAGGCCAGCGCGAAATACAGCGCCAAACTCGTCGACATGAACATGTCTCCTGTGTTGTATCTGCCGTTTTGAAAAGACGCCTGTTCTCTCCAACGCCAGTCCTGCGCGCTGCGAAACAGGTCGGTGGAATCATGCTAAGTGAGCGGCACGCTGCCGCGATTGAGCGTTTACCAGTGGTTTGGGGTAAACCAGATTCATGCAAGATTCAGTGCTGCGCTGTCAGGCTCATGCCAGGGCTGCCTCTAGAATGCGGGTTTCCCCTTGCCGTAGAGAACACAATGAGCCTGCACAACGTGACCCCTGGCGCCAAGGCGCCCGAGCAATTCAACGTGATCATTGAGATCCCGATGAATGCCGACCCGATCAAGTACGAAGTCGACAAGGAAACCGGCGCGCTGTTCGTCGATCGTTTCATGACGACGGCGATGCACTACCCCTGCAACTACGGCTACATCCCGCAGACGCTGTCCGACGATGGCGATCCGGTTGATGTGCTGGTGGTGACGCCCTATCCGCTGACCCCTGGTGTGGTCGTGACCTGCCGCGCCATCGGCGTGCTGAAGATGGACGACGAAGCCGGTGGCGATGCCAAGCTGCTGGCCGTGCCCATCGACAAGATCCTGCCGATGTACACCCACTGGCAAAAGCCCGAAGACGTGAACAAGATGCGCTTGAACGCCATCCAGCACTTCTTCGAGCACTACAAGGATCTGGAGCCGGGCAAGTGGGTCAAGGTGCAGGGCTGGGAAGGCCCGGAAGCTGCCAAGGCCGAGATCAGCTCGGGCATGGCCGCCTACGCCAAGCAGGCTGCCGCCAAGTAAGCCTGGCCAGCTGGCTCACTGCGGTGAGCTTTGGCATCAAGCGCCTTCGGGCGCTTTTTTCATGCCCGGAATGGGTTGCGATGGGCTGCGCTTGAGGGTCAGGTCTTGCTGGTCGACGCGGGCTTGAAGGGCTGGTGCTGCTCCAGTTCATTGACGTAGTTCTGCATGGCCTGGCCCTCCTGGGCGAGGAAGTCGGCCACCGCGTCGCGGAACTGCGGATGGGCCAGCCAATGTGCTGACTGGGTGCCCACCGGCAGCAGGCCACGCGCCATCTTGTGCTCGCCCTGTGCGCCACCCTCAAAACGCAGCCAGCCCTGCGCCAGGCACCAGGCCAGCGGCTGGTAGTAGCAGGCGTCAAAGTGCAGGCAGGGAATGGCCTCGGTGGCGCCCCAGTAGCGGCCGAAGGCGCTGCGCCTGGCGGGGTCCAGCGCCAGCAGCGAGGCAGCGACGGGCTGGCCTTCCCGTTCGGCGATGAACATCAGCCAGTGCTCAGGCATTTCGGCCTGCATCTGGGCGAAGAAATCGCGACTCAGGTAGGGCTTGCTGTGATGTGCGCGGTAGGTGAGCTGGTAGCAGCGGTAGAAGAAGTCCCAGTCGGCAGAGCTGATGTCTGAGCCGCGCGGCGCCCGGAAACTGACGCCGGCCTCGCGAACGCGGCGCTGCTCCTGCTGGATTTTCTTGCGTTTTTCGCGCTGCAGGCTGGCCAGAAAATCGGCAAAGCTGCAGGGCTGCCCATTGCCCTGCCAATGGAATTGCACCTGCTGGCGTGGCAGCCAACCCGCCGCACACAAGGCGGCCTGATCGCTGTCATCGCCAAACAGCACATGGGCCGAAGAGGCCTGCTCCCGCAGGGCCAATTGCCGCAGGCCATCGATCAAGGCCTGGCGGGCCGCTGGCGTGCGCGCCAGCAGGCGGCTGCCCGGCACCGGGGTGAAGGGCACGGCGACCAGCAGCTTGGGGTAGTAGTGCAGGCCATGGCGATGGTAGGCCTCGGCCCAGGCCCAGTCGAACACGTATTCGCCCCAGGAGTGCGATTTCAGATAGGCCGGGCAGGCGCCCATCAACTGATCACCGTCCCAGACGCTCAGAAAGCGCGCCTCCCAGCCGGTGGCCGCGCAGGCAGAGCCGCTGCGCTGCAGCGCCCGCAGGAAGGCCAGGCGCATGAACGGCGTGGGCTGCGCGCTTTGCGCCAGCAGCGCGTCCCAGCGGCCGGCATCGAGTTGCAGCGGGTCCTCATCGATCTGCAGGCGCAACGTAAGTGGTGGCGTGTTCATCGTCGGGGCGGATGATAGGTGCGCATTGCATGACGCGCTGCTGCAGGGATTTGGCGATCGTGCGTTTGATGGCAGGATGCGGGCATGGAATTTCACAATCTCTACAACCACCAGTTCGCACGCATCGCCGTTGGCGTGCCGCTGTGCCGCGTGGCCGATCCTGTCTTTAATGCGGCGCAGACGCTGGCGCTGATGCAGCAGGCCGATCAAGCCAGCGCTGCAGTGGTCGCGTTTCCTGAGTTGGGCCTGTCGGCCTACAGCTGCGACGACCTGTTCCATCAGCGTGCCTTGCTGGATGCCTGCGAGCAGGCGCTGGCTGAGCTGCTGAAGGCCTCCGAGACGCTGATGAGCATTGCCATCGTCGGGCTGCCGCTGCGCATTGATCAGCGGCTGTTCAACTGCGCTGTGGCCCTGTATCGCGGCCGCCTGCTGGCCGTCTGGCCCAAAACCTATCTGCCCAATTACGCTGAGTTCTACGAAGCGCGCCAGTTCAATGCTGCCAGCGAATTGCTGAGCCAGCAGATCGAGCTGCTGGGGCAGTCGGTGCCGCTGGGCAGCGATGTGCTGGTCGAGGTGCAGGATCTGCCGGGCCTAGTGTTGCATTGCGAGATCTGCGAGGACGTCTGGACGCCAATCCCACCGTCCAGCTTTGCGGCACTGGCCGGGGCCACGGTGCTGGTCAATCTGTCCGCCTCCAATGTGACGGTTGGCAAGGCCAATTACCGGCGCCAGCTGGTGTCTCAGCAGTCGGCGCGCTGCCTGGCTGCCTATGTGTACACCTCGGCCGGGGCGGGGGAGTCCAGCACTGATTTGGCCTGGGACGGTCAGGCGCTGATTTGCGAGAACGGCGAGACCCTGGTGGAGTCGCAGCGCTATCAGCGCGAGTCGCAGCTGATCGTCGCTGACGTCGATCTGGAGCGGCTCAGCCGCGAGCGCATGCGCCAGAGCAGCTTTGGCGCCTCGGTGGGTGTGCATCAGCAGGCGCTGCAGGCGTTTCGGCGCGTTGAGGTGGCGCTTGCGCCGCCTCGCGAGACTGTGCTGCCGCTGCAGCGGCGTGTTGAACGATTCCCCTATGTGCCTGCCGAGCGCAGCCGCCGCGATGAGCGCTGCGAAGAGGTGTTCAGCATCCAGGTGCAGGCACTGGTGCAGCGTCTGCAGTCCAGCGGTATCGGCAAGCTGGTGATTGGTATTTCCGGCGGACTGGATTCCACCCATGCGCTCTTGGTGGCAGCACGGGCGATGGACAGGATGGGCCTGCCACGCACACAGATCATCGGCGTCACCATGCCTGGCTTTGCCACCAGCACCCGCACCCGCGATCAGGCCTGGCGGCTGATGCAGACGATAGGCTGCGAGGCGCGCGAGATCGACATCCGGCCCAGCTGCACGCAGATGCTCAAAGACCTGGGGCACCCCTACGCGCAGGGTCAAGCGGTCTACGACGTCACCTTCGAAAATGTCCAGGCGGGCGAGCGTACCAGCCACCTGTTCCGGCTGGCCAACCATCTGGGCGCGCTGGTGCTGGGCACCGGTGATCTGAGCGAGTTGGCGCTGGGCTGGTGTACCTATGGTGTCGGCGACCATATGTCGCACTACAACGTCAATGCCAGCGTGCCCAAGACGCTGATCCAGTACCTGGTGCGCTGGGTCGCGGAGACTGGCCAGCTCGGCGCCGCCACGGCTAGCGAGGTGCTGCTGGACATCCTGGCCACCGAGATCAGCCCCGAGCTCGTGCCAGGGCAAGCGCTGCAGAGCACCGAGAGCCATATCGGCCGCTACGAGCTGCAGGATTTCAACCTCTTCTACACGCTGCGCCATGGTTATGCGCCGGCCAAGATTGCCTTCCTGGCGCTGCAGGCCTGGGGTGACAGGCAGCGCGGTGACTGGCCCGATGGCGAGCATGTGCAGCGCAACGAATACGAGCTTGCCGAAATCAAAAGGGTGCTCGGCATCTTCGTTCGGCGCTTCTTCCAGGGCAGCCAGTTCAAGCGCAGCTGCGTGCCCAACGCGCCCAAGGTGGGCAGTGGCGGCTCGCTGTCGCCGCGCGGCGATTGGCGGGCGCCCAGCGATGGCGAGGCGAGCGTCTGGCTGGCCGATCTGCAGCGCATTCCGGCCTGAGTTCCATGCTTAAATCGGGGCAGTTTGCCTCTATCCCATCGCTTCGGAGTTATCGATGAAACAGATCACCGCCATCATCAAACCTTTCAAGCTCGACGAGGTCCGCGAAGCGTTGGCCGAAGTGGGTGCATCTGGACTGACGGTCACCGAGGTCAAGGGTTTTGGCCGCCAGAAGGGCCATACCGAGCTGTACCGCGGCGCCGAGTACGTGGTGGACTTTCTGCCCAAGGTCAAGGTCGAGGTGGTGGTCAAGGATGAGGACGTTGATCGCTGCATCGATGCCATCCTGAAGGCGGCCAAGACCGGCAAGATCGGTGACGGCAAGATCTTCGTCACGCCGGTCGAGCAGGTGATCCGCATCCGCACCGGTGAGACCGACGAAGCGGCGGTTTGAGTTGGCGTTGAGCCTGCGAGGGCTGCGCTAGGTTGAACCTGTGCTTCAGCCCAGCAGGCGATGCCAGAGTGCCGCGCCCCAGATGCCGGCGCACAGCAGCAGCGACAGGAAGACGGCAGCGCTGGCCAGATCCTTGGCGCGCTTGGAGAGTTCGTGCAGATCCAGCGAGACGCGGTCGATGGCCGCCTCGATGCCTGAGTTCAGTAGCTCGACGATCAGCACGATCATCAACGAACCGAGTAGCAAAGCCACTTCAACCCAGCTACGCCCCAGCCAGAACGCCGCGGGCGACGCGATCAGTGCCAGCCAGACCTCCTGGCGAAATGCGCTCTCGCCCTGGTAAGCGACCTTGAGTCCGGCCATCGAGTATCCAGTAGCATGAAGTACGCGATCAATGCCGGTGCGGCCCTTGTGCGGATTCGGGCTCATCCTTTGGCTTTCAGTGCGGGCTGCTCGGTGATCAGCTGGCAGCCGCTGAGCACATCATGCAGGAACAACCGGCTCGGATGCAGCCGGGCGATCAGCAGATAGGCGGCCACGCCGGCGCCCAGGCTACCAAAGATAGCGCCCAGCGAGTGCAGATCCATCAGCCAGACACTCAGCAGTGCCGGCAGGAACCACAGCCAAGCCAGCAGATAGCGCAATGCCGCGCGGCCCTGCGTCAAGGGCTGACGCTGCCGATCAACGACGCGCAAATGCCAGGCCTTCATCGCCACCGTCTGGCCGCCATGCGACCAGAACCAGATGAAATAGACGCCCAGCACGATGAACAAAAAGCCTTGCAAGGCATGCTGGCCCTGCAAGGCGTGGCGTTGCTGGGTCAACGCCGAGAACAGGTAGCCGGCGACAAAGACGATGCCGAACAGCAGCACGCCTTCGTACATAAAGCTGGCCAGGCGCCGCATCAAGCTGGGCGCCTCGGTACTGCTGGCTTCACTCATGGTTTCTTGCTGGCGCTCTGCCGGGGCAGCAGGGTCTTGGGATCGATCAGCTCGGGATTCGCCAGCACCTTGGGCATGCCCGCCTGCTGGTGGCTGGGCAGGCTGCTGCCCTGGGTGATCAGCAGCGTTGTCGCGCCCGGCTTGGCCTGGCGCAGCGAGGGCGTCACGGCCGTGATCGGCTGGGGCGGGCGGGCTGGGACAAGATTGGATTTAGTCATCCGTGCCGGCGCCGATGCGGTGGCAGCCAGCGCCGGCGGTTTCTTTTGCGCGGCCTTGTCCAGCAGTTCCTGGCGCCGCTCCGGCGGCAGCGACTGGTAGGCCTCCCACTTCGCCTGCAGATCCTGCTTCTTCAACTGCTGCGTGTTCTGGAATCCGGCGCGCACTTGCTGACGCTCTGCCGGACTCAGCCGCGCCCACTCGCTCATGCGCTCACGCACGCGCTGCTGCTCATCGGCCGGCAAGGCGTGAAAGCGCGCGGCCAGTTCCAGCCATTTGCCGCGCTGAGTGCCGTCCAACTTGTCCCAGTCGGTGGCGAGTGGTGACAGGACCTGGCGCTGTTCATTGCTTAGCTGCTGCCAGGCCGGGCCACCGACAAAGGTTGCTGGGGCCAGCGGCTTCGGCGCGGGCGCCTTGGGGAGATTCAGTGGCGGCGCGGCTTGACTGGCCGCCGCGTCCGGGGCGGAGGGTGCCTCGGCAGCGGCAGCGGCAGCGGGCGCTTGCGCCGAGGCGTGACCGGCCAGCCACAGGCCGACAAGTGCGGTGCAGAGATGCAGGTGCTTGAGGAATCCTGGAGGCAGTGGCCGGGTCATGGTCAAGGGGTGATCACTCTTGCTCTTCGTTCAGGTATTCCCTGAAGCCGGGATCGCTGTAGGCGGCCGGCGGCAGGGGCTTGGACAGCAGCGCAGTATCGACTTCGGCGGCGGCCTGAATCTGCTGGTACCACTGGCTGTGCTGGATCAGCAACAGGCCCAGCACCAGTAGCAGCAGGGGAGTCAGCGACGCCAGCTTCAGCCAGCGGGGCGATTTGTCGGCCGGGCCACCGCGCATGGCCAGCGATGCGCCCACGGCCACGACGGATGGCGCATTTTGCAGTTCGGGCTGGGCGGCACGCGCGGTACGCGCCTTCAGCAGCGCCTGTTCGCGCGCGAAGCGCAGCCGTTCGCCGATATCCGCCGGCAATTGCTCGCTTTGTTCTGACAAGCCGGCGGCCACGCGCAAGCCGAAACGCGCCATGCGGGCGTCCAGTTCTTGATCGAAATGCGAATGTTGCGGCTTGTTCATAGCGTGATTCCTCTGGCTTTGAGCGTTTTGGCCAAGGCATGGACAGCGCGAGAGCAGTGTGTTTTAACACTTCCCTCGGAGCAACCCATAACAGCGGCCGTCTCGGCGACGTCCAACTCCTCCCAGTAACGCAGCAGGAAGGCTTCCCGTTGACGCGCCGGCAACTGGGCCACTTCGTCATCGATCGCCTGCAGGATCTGCGTTCTCGACACCTCGTCCGCGGCGCTCAGCGCGCCCAGGGCCCCGTCCTGCGATTCCAATGATTCCAGCAGGTCGAAGTCACCGTCCGGATCCGAAGACTCGAAATCGGACATATTGCTCATCACCGCATTGCGCACCTTCTGGCGGCGGAACCAGTCCATCGTCGCATTCGACAGGATGCGCTGGAACAGCAGCGGCAGCTCGGCGGCCGGCCGGTCAAAGTACTTCTCGGCCAGGCGGATCATCGCATCCTGGACGATGTCCAGTGCCGCATCGTCATTGCGCACCAGATAGGCGGTGCGCTTGAAGGCACGCCTGTCGATGCTGCGCAAGAAGTCGTTGAGTTCTTTGTCGGTGGCCAATGGGTGAACGGGCAAGCCCTGAAGCAGGCAAAACGCCGCGGATTATCGCATTGCGAGAGCAGACCCTAGGCTTTGTTCGGGATGCTGCGGGTTTGCATGCATAATGTTGCTTCGCACAAAGAGTTTTTGGTCTCAAGCTGGCCGCCCGACCGGGGCGCCTCGTTTTTGACCGCGCAGGCTCCGAATCCACCTCACGAGGGTGCGAGAAGGGGCACCGATGGTTTTTCGTTAGAGAAATTCACAGAGGTTCGAAAATGGACATGTCTGCCGCGGACGTCAAGCGTGCTTCCACAGCACAACCGCATTCAAATTCCCACGCGGAGCCCAACGGCTCTGAAATCCTTGTTCGCTGTCTGCATGCCGAAGGGGTCAAGCACCTCTGGGGCTATCCGGGCGGCTCGGTGCTGTACATCTACGACGCACTGTACAAACAAGACAATATCCAGCATGTGCTGGTGCGCCATGAACAGGCCGCCGTCCATGCCGCTGACGGCTATGCCCGCGCCACTGGTGAAGTGGGTGTGGCGCTCGTCACCTCGGGTCCAGGTGTGACCAATGCCGTGACCGGCATCGCCACCGCCTACATGGACTCGATCCCGATGGTGATCATCACCGGCCAGGTGCCTACGCCGGCGATCGGCCTGGATGCCTTCCAGGAATGCGACACCGTGGGCATCACCCGCCCCATCGTCAAGCACAACTTCCTGGTCAAGGACGTCCGCGACCTGGCGATGACGATGAAGAAGGCCTTTCACATCGCCCGCACCGGCCGCCCGGGCCCGGTGGTGGTGGACATCCCCAAGGATGTGTCGCTGGCCAAAACGGCGTTCAGCTACCCCACCCATGTGGAGATGCGCTCCTACAACCCGGTGAAGAAGGGCCATAGCGGGCAGATTCGCAAGGCGGTGCAGCTGCTGATGCAGGCCAAGCGGCCCTATATCTACACCGGTGGCGGCGTCATCCTCGGCCAGGCGCACAAGGAGTTGCGCGAGCTGGTCGATCTGCTCGGCTATCCCTGCACCAACACCTTGATGGGCCTGGGCGCCTTCCCGGCCAGCGACCCCCGCTTCCTTGGCATGCTGGGCATGCACGGCACCTACGAAGCCAATATGACCATGCAGCACTGCGATGTGCTGCTGGCCGTTGGTGCCCGTTTCGATGACCGTGTGATCGGCAACCCCAAGCACTTTGCCCAGGTCGAGCGCAAGATCATCCATGTGGACATCGACCCCTCGTCGATTTCCAAGCGGGTGCGTGTGGACATCCCCATCGTCGGCGACGTGAAGGATGTGTTGCAGGAGCTGATCCACCAGATCAAGGAGGCGCAGGCCCGCCCGGACAGTCAGGCGATCAACGCCTGGTGGAGCCAGATCAATGAATGGCGCCGCAAGGACTGCCTGGCCTACAAGCGCGACAGCGAGGTCATCAAGCCGCAGATGGTCGTCGAGACGCTGTGGAACCTGACCCGGGAGCGCGATACCTACATCACGTCGGACGTCGGCCAGCACCAGATGTGGGCCGCGCAGTTCTACAAATTCGACGAGCCGCGCCGCTGGATCAACTCCGGCGGCCTGGGCACCATGGGCGTGGGCCTGCCCTATGCGATGGGCATCAAGCTGGCCAAGCCGGAATCCGATGTTTTCTGCATCACCGGCGAAGGTTCGATCCAGATGTGCATCCAGGAGCTCTCGACCTGCCAGCAGTACAAGACGCCGGTCAAGATCGTCTCCCTGAACAACCGCTACCTGGGCATGGTGCGGCAGTGGCAGGAACTGGACTACGGCAAGCGCTACTCGCACAGCTATATGGACGCGCTGCCGGACTTCGTCAAATTGGCCGAGGCCTATGGCCATGTCGGCCTGCTGGTGGAGCGCCCCGCAGATGTTGAGCCGGCGCTGCGCGAAGCCATGCGCCTGAAAGACCGCACGGTCTTCCTCGACGTGCGCACCGATCCGACCGAGAACGTCTGGCCCATGGTCCAGGCGGGCAAGGGTATTTCGGAGATGCTGCTGGGTTCCGAAGACCTGTGAGCGACTGAAACGCTGTGACAGCGTCGGCGTTACCGCGCCGACGTTGATCACTGGGTGGAAGTCGCTTGCAGCGGAATGCCTGCAATTCCCTTTTGATCGAAGAGCGTGGCCAAGGTCCGTCGGTTACCGCCGCCGGGCTGAAGAGCGCGAAGGACGAGATTCATGAAACACATCATTGCACTGCTCATCGAGAACGAGCCGGGCGCGCTGTCGCGCGTCGTCGCGCTGTTCTCCGCCCGCGGCTACAACATCGAGAGCCTGACGGTGGCGCCGACGGAAGACCCGTCGCTGTCGCGAATGACCATCGTGACCACTGGCTCCGACGAGGTGATCGAGCAGATCACCAAGCACTTGAACCGACTGATCGAGGTCGTCAAGGTGGTCGACCTGACCGAGGGCAACTACACCGAGCGCGAGCTGATGCTCATCAAGGTGCGCGCCGTCGGCAAGGAGCGCGAGGAGATGAAGCGCACCGCCGACATCTTCCGCGGCCGCATCATCGACGTGACCGAGAAGACCTACACGATCGAGCTGACTGGCGATGCGTCCAAGCTGGATGCGTTCATCGACGCCATCGATCGCAGCGCGATTCTCGAAACGGTGCGCACCGGTGCCAGCGGCATCGGTCGCGGCGAACGCATTCTCAGGATTTGAGTTTCCCCTGGCGCTGCGGCCCTTGGCCGTGGCGTCGCCGGGCGGCCATGAGCCTGCCTGGCAGCAAGCCTGGCTCGGTGTGGCCCCGGCATAAGGCTTGCTCCACGAAGGGGCCCGAACATTTTTTGCACAGTTTTTCTGGAGACCGACATGAACGTTTTTTATGACAAGGACGCCGACCTCAGCCTGATCAAGGGCAAGAACGTCACCATCATTGGCTATGGCTCACAAGGCCACGCCCATGCTCAGAACCTGAACGACAGCGGCGTCAAGGTCACCGTCGGTCTGCGCCGTGGCGGCGCGTCCTGGGCCAAGGCCGAGAACGCCGGCCTGAAGGTGGCCGAGATCGCTGACGCCGTGAAGTCGGCCGATGTCGTGATGATTCTGTTGCCCGACGAGCAGATCGCCGATGTCTACAAGCGCGAGGTCGAGCCCAATATCAAGCAGGGCGCCTCGCTGGCCTTCGCACACGGCTTCAATGTCCACTACGGCCAGGTCACGCCGCGCGCCGACCTCGACGTCTGGATGGTCGCTCCCAAGGCCCCCGGCCACACCGTGCGTGGCACCTACACCCAGGGTGGCGGCGTGCCGCACCTGATCGCCGTCTATCAAGACAAGACTGGCAAGGCTCGCGATCTGGCGCTGTCCTACGCCTCGGCCAATGGTGGCGGCAAGGCCGGCATTATCGAAACCAATTTCCGTGAAGAAACCGAAACCGACCTGTTCGGCGAGCAGGCGGTGCTGTGCGGTGGTGCGGTCGAGTTGATCAAGGCCGGATTCGAAACGCTGGTCGAAGCCGGCTACGCGCCCGAAATGGCTTACTTCGAGTGCCTGCACGAACTGAAGCTGATCGTCGATCTGATCTATGAAGGCGGCATCGCCAACATGAACTACTCGATCTCGAACAACGCCGAATACGGCGAGTACGTGACCGGCCCGCGCGTGGTGACCGCCGCGACCAAGGACGCGATGCGCCAGTGCCTGAAGGACATCCAGACCGGCGAGTACGCCAAGAGCTTCATCCTGGAAAATAAGGCCGGTGCACCTACGCTGCTGTCGCGCCGCCGTCTGACCTCGGAGCACCAGATCGAGCAGGTCGGCGAGAAGCTGCGCGCGATGATGCCCTGGATCAAGAAGAATCGTCTGGTCGACCAGTCGAAGAACTAAGGCTGGTCGACGGCAGCGTTTCCAGGGCGCTGCTGGACGTGCCTCCCCAGTGCCGCGGTGCCCACCGCGGCATTTTTCATTGAGTCGCTGTTGTATCCTCCCGCCCCATGACCGACGCTAAAAACGATAACGCCCTGCACGACGACGACGACGGCGAGGTGCTGGAGCCGGTGCGCCCGCGCCGCAAGGGCATCTACATCCTGCCCAATCTGTTCACGCTGGCAGCGCTGTTTGGTGGCTTCTATGCCATCGTGATGGCCATGCACGGTCGTTTCGAGCAGTCGGTCTATGGCGTGTTCTGCGCGATGGTGCTGGACAGCCTGGATGGCCGCGTTGCCCGGATGACCAATACCCAGAGCACCTTTGGCGAGCAGATGGACAGCCTGTCGGACATGGTGTCCTTCGGTGCCGCACCGGCCTTGATTGCCTATGAATGGACACTCAAGGGCCTGGGCAAGGCCGGCTGGATCGCTGCATTCGTCTACTGTGCCGCGGCGGCGTTGCGGCTGGCGCGCTTCAACACCAATCTGGCGGTGGTCGACAAGCGCTTCTTCCAGGGCTTGCCCAGCCCGGCGGCGGCCGCGTTGGTGATGGGCCTGATCTGGGCCGTGGAGGACGCCAAGGCGGGTGGAGCGGTGATGCCGGGCTGGATGCCCTGGCTGGCCTTCGGTTTCACGCTCTATGCCGGGCTGACCATGGTGACCAATGCGCCGTTCTACAGCTTCAAGGACATCACCTTCAAGCGCAGCGTGCCCTTCATTTCCATCGTGGCCATCGCCCTGGGCATTGCCGCGATCAATATAGATCCGCCGAATGTGCTGTTTGGTCTGTTCTGCACCTACGGCCTCTCGGGCTATATCGTGTTTGCGATCAAAAAGGCCAAGGGCAAGCCCGTCAGCGTGATTGCCACCTCGACCGATGAGCCTGATGAAAAGGGTCTTCACCATTGACGTAGGCTGGCTGGTTTTTTCCGCCGCTGCCGTGCTACATTCAAATCCATGAAGACCGCTTTCAACGCACTGCTACTAGCCATCGGGCCCTTGGGCACGAGGCCGGTTCACGCCTGAAACCGACAGTCCTCTCCAACCAAGAGCCCGCCAAGCAATTGCTTCGCGGGCTTTTTGTTTTTTGCTGCTAGCTCTTTCCAACCAGCCTTTCACGGAGAACCCCCATGGCTGACAAGCTGATCATCTTCGACACCACCTTGCGTGACGGCGAGCAATCGCCCGGCGCTTCGATGACGAAGGACGAGAAGCTACGCATTGCGCGTCAGCTGGAACGGATGCGCGTCGACGTGATCGAGGCGGGCTTCGCCGCATCGAGCAACGGCGACTTCGAGGCCGTCAAGGCGATTGCCGATGTGGTTCGCGAAAGCACGGTCTGCTCGCTGGCCCGCGCCAACGACCGCGACATCGCCCGCGCCGCCGAAGCCTTGAAGGGCGCGGCCCGCTCGCGCATTCACACCTTCATTGCGACCAGCGAGTTGCATATGGAGAAAAAGCTGCGCATGACCCGCGAGCAGGTGCTGGAGCAGGCCATCCAGGCCGTGCGTTTCGCTCGCAACCTGACCGATGACATCGAGTTCTCGCCCGAGGACGGCTATCGCTCCGATCCAGAGTTCCTGGCGCGGGTCGTCGAGGCCGTCATTCGTGAAGGCGCCCGCACGATCAATATTCCGGACACGGTCGGCTACGCCATCCCCGAGCTCTACGGCAGCTTCATCAAGACGCTGCGCGAGCGGGTGCCGAACTCCGATCAGGCCATCTGGTCGGTGCATTGCCACAACGACCTCGGCATGGCGGTGGCCAACTCCTTGGCCGGGGTGCAAATCGGTGGCGCCCGCCAGATCGAGTGCACGATCAACGGTCTGGGCGAGCGCGCCGGCAATTGTTCGCTGGAAGAAGTGGTGATGGCGGTGAAGACCCGCCGCGATTACTTCGGGCTGGACGTCGGTATCGATGCGACCCAGATCGTGCCGGCCTCGCGCCTGGTTTCGCAGACCACCGGTTTCGTCGTGCAACCCAACAAGGCCGTCGTTGGCGCCAATGCCTTCGCCCATGCCTCCGGCATCCACCAGGACGGCGTGCTGAAGGCGCGTGACACCTACGAGATCATGCGCGCCGAAGACGTGGGCTGGAGCGCCAACAAGATCGTGCTGGGCAAGCTCTCCGGCCGCAATGCCTTCAAGCAGCGCCTGCAGGAGTTGGGCATCTCGCTGGAGTCCGAAACCGAGGTCAACGCCGCCTTTGTGCGCTTCAAGGATCTGGCAGACCGCAAGAACGAAATCTTCGACGAGGACATCATCGCGTTGGTGATGGATGAATCGGTGCAGCAGGACAGCGAGCATTACCGCCTGGTCGCGCTTTCGCAGCGCTCGGAAATGGGCGAGCGGCCGCATGCCAGCGTGGTCTTCCATGCGGCCGGCGTCGAGCACCGGGTCGAGAGCGACGGCAATGGTCCGGTGGATGCCTGTCTACGGGCGATTGAATCCAAGGCCCAGAGTGGCGCGGAAATGATCCTGTATTCGGTCAATGCCATCACCAGCGGCAGCACAGAATCGCAGGGCGAGGTCACGGTCCGGCTGCAACATGCTGGGCGGGTGGTCAACGGTGTTGGTGCCGACCCCGATATCGTGGTCGCATCGGCCAAGGCATATTTGAGTGCACTGAACAAACTGCAGAGCAAGACCGAACGGGTGGCTGCGCAGGGCTGATGAAGGCAGCGGTGGCGGTGGCAAACACCGTCATCCGTGCACAAATTCAGCGCTGCGGCACTTCAAAAGTGCGCGCTAAGTTTTTGATCTTGCCTGACTTTTTGCGATCGCCTAAACTGGCTGCGAGTTGTTGGGGACTGGATTGAAGACATTCACGCTTGGGTTCACCGGGGCCGCCATTGCAAGTGCGGTATTGAGCGCGGTGCTGCTGACGGCGGGCTTGGCCCTGCCGGTGGCCTCGGCCGAGGCAGCAGCGCAGCCGCCCGCCAAGGTGAAGAGCAATGCGCGCAAGGCCAAGCCGGCCACACGGGCGCCGCGCAAGGCCACGGTTGTGGCCGCTGCCCCCACCTTCGGCCAGCTCTACGGCCTGCATGCGGTCGACGATCCGCTGGATCTGAAGTCCAGCGTGGCCCTGGTGCTTGATCAGGACACCGACGAGGTCTTGTTCTCCAAGAACTCGCAGGCGGTGCTGCCGATTGCCTCGATCACCAAGCTGATGACGGCTCTGCTGGTGGTGGAAGCCAATCTGCCGCTGGACGAGAAAATCACCATCACCGACGACGACAAGGACACCGAAAAGGGTACCGGCTCGCGTCTGGCCATCGGTACGACGCTGAGCCGTGGCGAAATGCTGCATCTGGCGCTGATGGCCTCGGAGAACCGTGCTGCCCATGCACTGGGCCGCACCTATCCGGGTGGGCTGCAAGCCTTTGTCGAGGCGATGAACCAGAAGGCGCAGTTGCTGGGCATGGCCGATACCCGCTATGTCGAGCCCACCGGGCTGTCCAGCCGCAACCAGTCCAGTGCCAAAGATCTGGCGGCTCTGGTCAAGGTGGCGCATGAGTTCCCGCTGCTGCGCGAGTTTTCGACCTCGCGCGACTACCGCGTGGCCTTGGGCCGCCGCCAAGTCGCCTTCCACACGACCAATGGCTTGGTGCGCAGCGGCGAGTGGGACATCGGCCTGCAAAAGACCGGCTTCATCAACGAAGCCGGCAAGTGCCTGGTGATGCAAGCCCGCCTGGCCGGGCGCAAGCTGATCATGGTGTTCCTTGATTCGACCGGCAAGTATTCGCGTATCAGCGATGCCGAGACGGTGCGCAAGTGGCTGTCCGGCCGTACCGGCGTGGCCAGCAGCGCGGTCAAGATCGACGGCTGATACCTCGCATCAGTCAAAACGGAAAACGCGCCTCATGGGCGCGTTTTTCATTGCAACTGCAGCCTCCGCCGCGACCGAAGCCGTGGCGCTCAGCCGCGATAGCCCAAGGCCGCCGAAATGGCGGCCGCGGTGTCTTTCAGCCGCGCCAGCCAGGCCTCCTCCAGGCGATCGGCGGGCGCCGAAATCGACAGGCCGGCGATCAGCTTGCTCTGGTCGTCGTAAATTCCGGCAGCCATGCAGCGCACGCCGAGTTCCAGTTCCTCATCGTCGCGGGCTACGCCGCGCTGGCGCACCAGGGCCATCTCACGCTCCAGTGCAGTGATGTCGGTCAGGCTGTTGCGGGTGTGGCCGGCGAGGCCGGTGCGGGTGGCGTAGGCACGCACACGCTGTGGGTCGTCGCTGGCCAGAAAGAGCTTGCCCACCGAGGTCAGGTGCAGTGGCGCCCGGCCGCCAACGGCACGCACCACCTGCATGCCCGAGCGTTCGGAGTAGGTGCGCTCGATGTAGACGATTTCGTCGCCTTGACGAACCGACAGATTGACCGGCTGGTGGGTGAACTTGTGCAACTCGCGCATCGGGCCGATGGCAGCGTCGCGAACATCCAGGCGGGCCTTGACCAAGTTGCCGAGCTCAAGCAGGCGCATGCCGAGTCGATAACTGCCGGCTTCGGGCCGATCAACGAATCGACCGATGGCCAGGTCGTTCAGAATGCGGTGGGCGGTGGACGGGTGTAGGCCGGTGGCCTCGCTGACCTGTTTCAGCGACACCGGGTCCTGATGGCTGGCCAACACATCCAGCAAGGCGAAGGTGCGTTCCAGCACTTGAATCGCGGGTGCCTGTGCCTCTTTGTTTTTCATCCGTCCATTGTGCGGGATTTCATCAAGGAATGTGGCTTTGTCTTACATCGCGAAATTAGGGCGGGCTCTCTTAGGCGCGCTGCTGTTGGGTCTGGCTGCCTTGGTGCAGGGTCAGGTCTTGCCGATGTCTGCTACATCGTCGCCGGCAGCAGCGTCAGCGGCTGGCACCGGCGCACCTTGGGTTGCGGTGCCCAGGCTGACCACGCGTCTGCAGGCCAGCGAACTGGGCGTGGTGATCAACCAGAACGACCCGCTGTCGGTCGCCCTGGGCGAGTACTACATCCGCCGCCGCGGCATCGCCGCCGAGCAGGTGCTGCGCGTGGAGGTGCCGCTCAAACCCGCGCTGAGCTTCGCCGAGTTCGAAGCGCTGCGCGAGAAGATCCAGACCACGCTGGGCAGCCGCGTGCAGGCGCTGGCGCTGGTGTGGTCACAGCCTTATGCCGTCGAGTGCAACTCCATCACTGCCGCGCTGGCGATCGGCTTCCAGGGCGCGCTGTGCCAGCAGAGCTGCGCGCCAAGCCGGCCCTCGCCGATGTTCAACAGCGCCAGCAGCCGGCCGCATGCCGATCTGGGCGTGCTGCCGGCGATGTTGCTGGCCGCGCGCAGCCTGGAGGCCGGCAAGGCGCTGATTGAACGCGGCATCGCGGCGGACGGCAGCGCCGTAGCGGCAGAACGCCGGCCGGGGAGCGTGCTGCCGCAGGCCTATTTCTTGAGCAGTGATGACAAGGCGCGAAACGTGCGTGCCGCGCTGTTTCCTCGCGCTGGTGTGCTGGCCGGCATGCAAATCCGCCAACAACCGGTCAGCGCCGAGCCGCTGCCGAACGCCTTGCTGCTGAGCAGCGGGCAGATGCGCGTCGAGGGCCTGGACAAGATTGGCTGGCTGCCCGGCGCGCTGGCCGACCACCTGACCTCGTTTGGCGGGCGACTTGACGCGCCGCCGCAGTCGGCCCAGATGAGCGCCATCGAGTGGCTGGACGCTGGTGCCACGGCCAGCTATGGCACGGTCAGCGAGCCCTGCAATCATCTGCAGAAGTTCCCGCATCCCCAGGTCTTGCTGCTGCACTATCTGCAAGGCGCCACCGCGCTGGAGGCCTACTGGCGCAGCGTCGCCTGGCCGGGGCAGGGCGTCTTCATCGGCGAGCCGCTGGCGGCTCCCTTTGCGGCGGTACCGCCGCGCGCCGCGTCAGCCGTGTCGCGCCAATGAGCGGCGCCCGGTTCAGGCTGTGAGCACTGGCCGCAGCAAGGCGAGGGCTTCCTCACCGCTGCGCACCGCGCCTTCAAGCGTGGCAGGGTAGGGGCCGGCGATGTAGTCGCCGGCAGCGGCCAACCGCTCCGCGATGGAGCTTGCCGGACGCTGTAGGCCCGGCGTGCAGGCGAAGGTGGCGCGCTTCTCGGCCAGCGCGCGCAGCAGCGTCGGCGGGCTGGCCCAGTGCAGCTGGTCGCTGGCCTGAGCGATGCAGGCCTCGGCCGTGGCCGGCAGGCCCCGTTCGACCCAGGGGGCAGCGCCGCTAACGACGAAAGCGAACAGCTCGGGCGCGTGGCCAAGTTGACCCAGATCGAAAACAAACTGGGCGGGCGCTTCGGGGCCTTCGCCCAGCGCCAGCATGGGTGCGGCCAAGCGGCTGCCGGGGCTGCGCAGATAGACGGTGATGATGGGCTGAAACTGCAGGGCCGCACAGCGCTCGGCCCAGGCGGGCGCATGGGCGCGCGCCAGATCGGCCGCGCTGCGGCTGCTGCAGGCCAGCAGCACGGCGTCAAAGTGCTCGCCGTCCACAGACCATCCTTGCCCCTTTCGATCAAGCTGGCGCACCGTGTGATTGAGATGCAGGGTGGCCCCAGCGGCCAGCAGCTGCCGCTGGGCCGGCTCGGCCAGCAGTTCGCTCAAGGGGCGCCGCGGCAGCAGCAGATCGGCCGAGCCAGGGCCGCTGAACAAGGCATCGTGCAGCACGCGCAGAAACACGCTGGCGCTGGCGGCCTCGGCCGGCGTGTTCAGCGCCGCCACGCACAGCGGCGCGATCAGCTCCTGCATCACAGGCGGCGGCAGTCCAGCGCAGAGCTGGGCCACACTGATGTCTGGCGCGCAACGGAAGCCGCGCAAGGCCCAGAGGCTGCTGGCGGCAAGCAGGGCCAGCCGGTCCCGCCAGCGCCAGTGCCTCAGGGCCAGCACGGCGCGCACAAAGGCGGGCAGGGCGGCGCCGGGTGGCAGGTGCAGGCCCGCGCGATCGGGGTAGCGCAGCTGCAGCGGGCGGCGCAGCAGCAAGTCTTCGGGCTTCAGACCCAGGCTGCGCATCAGCGCCAGGCTGTGCGTGTAGGCGCCGATCATGATGTGCTGGCCGTTGTCCAGCCGCGGTTCGTCTGCTTGGCTAACTGATAGACTGCGCGCCCTTCCGCCCAGCTGGCCAGCCATCTCGAACAGATGGACCTCGGCGCCGGCTTCGAGCCCGCGCAGGGCGGCGGCCACACCGGCCCAGCCACCGCCAACGATGGCCAAGCGCTTCTTCAATGGCCGCGCCAGTTGGTGCGCATCGCGATCCAGAGCTTGCGCAGGGGTGTCAGCGAGATCTTCTGGTGCAGCACCTGGAAGTTTTCTGCCTCGACCTCGCGCAGCAGGGCGCGGTAGATATTGGCCATCATCAGGCCGGGCTTTTGCGGCCGGCGGTCGGCCTCGGGCAAGAGCGCAAACGCTTCGTCGTAGAGCCGGTGCGCGCGTTCGGCCTGGAAGCGCATCAGCGCGGTGAAACGATCGCTATAGCCCCAGGGCGATTGGCGCAGCAGGATCTCGTTGGCCTTGACTTCGAACTGCTGCAGCTCGTTGACGGGCAGGTAGATGCGGCCGCGGCGCGCGTCATCGCCGACATCGCGAATGATGTTGGTCAGCTGCATGGCCAGGCCCAGCTTGTGGGCATAGGCAATCGTGCCGGCGTGCTCGCGGCCAAAGATCGCCGAGGCCACTTCGCCAACCACGCCGGCCACCAGATGGCAGTAGCGCTGCAGGCCGGCGAAATCGAGATAGCGGGTCTGGTCCAGGTCCATCTGGCAGCCCTCGATGACGGCGAGCAGGTGCTCGAGCCGGATGTCGTAGGCCTGGGCATGTGGCATCAGCGCCAGCATGACCGGATGGCTGGGCTTGCCGGCGAAGGCGGCGCTGGCCTCCTTGCGCCACCAGGCCAGCTTGGTGGCGGCGACGCCGGGATCTTGCGTTTCATCGACCACGTCATCGACCTCGCGGCAGAAGGCGTAGAAGGCGGTGATTGCGGCGCGGCGCGGCGGCGGCAGGAACAAAAAGGCGTAGTAGAAGCTGGAGCCGCTGCGGGCCGCCTTGTCCTGGACGTACTGTTCGGGGCTCAAGGCGCGGCTCCGCTCGGCTGCGGCAGTGCCGGCTTCATGCGCAGGGCGCGCCAGGCCATCGGGGGCAGGTCTTGCGCGCCGAGGGCGGGGCGCTGGGTCAGGGTGGCAAAGTCCATGGCGCGGATTCTCTCAAGAATACGCAGCCCGCCCTGGACAACCAGGCGCAATTCCCAGCCGGCACGTCCGGGCAGCTGATGAACCAGCGGCGCGCCTTGCAGCATCAGCTGCTCGGCCCAGGCACAGAGCTCGGCCAGCAGGGCGCGGGCGGCCTGGCTGTCCTGGCAGTTCAACAGCGCGGCTTCGTCGACGCCGTGGCAGCGCAGATCGGCGCGTGGTGCGTAGATGCGACCGTTCGGGCAGTCGCGGCTCATGTCCTGCCAGAAATTGATCAGCTGCAGGCTGCTGCAAATGGCATCCGAGCGGCGCAGCGCCGTCTCGTCTTTGACAC
This sequence comes from Roseateles aquae, assembly GCF_032337115.1. NCBI lineage: Bacteria > Pseudomonadati > Pseudomonadota > Betaproteobacteria > Burkholderiales > Sphaerotilaceae > Roseateles > Roseateles aquae. The sequence continues at coordinate 1,058,302 of NZ_JAVXZY010000001.1, read as the reverse complement.
GATAGAGGTGCAGCAGCAGGCGCCCCACCGGATTGGCCGAGCGGCGGCAGTAGTCCAGCAGTTCCTCGCGGTCCTCATAGCGGGTCTTGACCAGATCCTGCTCAAAGGCATCCAGCAGCGCCTCCAGCAAGGGCAGGGGCAGCTGGTGCTGGCGGATCTGTGGGCCGAGGGCGGCAAAGACGCGCTGCTGCCAACGCGCGCCGGGCGGCGGGGGGCTGCCCGTGGCCGAAGCATGGAGCTCGGCGCGGTAGGCGCGCAGATCGGCCAGACGCTGCTCGCTGGAGGCGTTGCCTTCGTCGGCCAGATCGTCTGCGGTGCGGGCGAAATGGTAGATGGCCGCCACCGCCGGACGCAGCGCCGGCGGGCACAGCAGCGAGGCGACGGGAAAGTTCTCGTAGTGGTCTATGCTCACGGCCGGCATTGTGTACGCGTTGGCCTTGGGCGCATGGAAGACGGCGCACCACGTTTGCAGGTTTGACAGCGTCCGGGTGCCTGAATACATTACTGACCGGTTAGTCAGTTATTTTGGCGCGGCGCCAGCTTGCGCCGAAATGGTGCCCAGGCTCCAAGAGGTTTTTCATGCCGAATATCCGTATCCAGGGTTTCCAGGGTGTCTTGAATGTGGCGGCAGCGGGCGCTTTGGCCCTGTTGGCCGCCTGTGGCCAGCAGGCCGCCGCCCCCGAGCCAGAACGTGCCGTGCGCACCCAATTGATCACTGCCGATTCCGCCGGCATGACGCGCGAATTCGCCGCCGAGGTGCGGGCGCGCACCGAGTCCCGGCTCTCCTTCCGGGTTGGCGGCAAGCTCTTGCAGCGCTATGTGAATCTCGGCGATGTGGTGCGGCCGGGCCAGGCGCTGGCGCAGATGGATGCACAGGATTTGCGTCTGGGCCAGGAAGCGGCCAGGGCGGCCATGCTGGCGGCGCGCACGCAGCGTGACCAGGCCGGGGCCGACTACAAGCGCTTTATTGATCTGCGCGATCAAGGGTTCATCAGCGCGGCCGAGCTGGAGCGCCGCGATGCCGCGTTCAAGGCGGCACAGGCGCAGCTGGACCAGGCCAAGGCGCAGATGGATGTGCAGGTCAACCAGGTGGGCTACGCGGTGCTGAGCTCCGACAGTGCTGGCGTCGTGACCGGCATCGATGCCGAGCCCGGCATGGTGGTCGCACCGGGAACGCCGATTGTGCGTATTGCCCATCAGGGGCCGCGCGACGTGGTGTTTTCCGTGCCCGAGGATCAGGTGGGCAGCCTGCGCGCCGCTGCGGCGCAGCCCGGTGCGCTGCGCGTCAAGATCTGGGGGGCGAGCGGGCCGGCACAGCCGGTGCAGCTGCGCGAGGTCTCGGCCGCGGCCGATCCGGTGACGCGCACCTTCCTGGTCAAGGCCGATCTCGGCAAGATCGACGCCAAGCTGGGCCAGACGGCCACGGTGCAGCTGGAGCTGCCGCGCCAGGCCAATATCATCAAGCTGCCGCTGTCTGCCGTGCTGGAGCAAAAGGGCCAGAGCATCGTCTGGGTGCTCGATCCGGCCAGCATGACGCTGAAGCAGCAGCCGGTGCAGATTGCCGGCGCCGATGGCAATGAGGTGGTGATCGCCGGCGGCCTGCAGGCCGGCCAGGAGATCGTGACTGCCGGGGTCCATGTGCTGATGCCGGGGCAGAAGGTCAAGCGCTATCAGGGCCCCTCTGCGCCAGTGACTGCAGCGCCGGCAGCGCCGGCGGTCTCTGCTGCCGCTGTGGCCGCATCGCGCTGAGTCGGGAGCGTTCATGAGCAACACCCCGCACCGCAGTCACAGCGCCTCGCGCTTTAATATTTCGCGATGGGCGCTGGAACATCCGGCGCTGACGCGTTATCTGATGATCGTGCTGATGCTGATGGGCTTTGCCGCCTACTTCCAGCTCGGCCAGGACGAAGACCCGCCGTTCACCTTCCGCATCATGGTCGTGCAGGCCTTCTGGCCCGGCGCGACGGCCCAGCAGATGGCCGAGCAGGTGACCGACAAGATCGAGCGCACGCTGCAGGAAGTGCCTTACGGCGATCAGATCCGCAGCTTCACCAAGCCTGGTGAATCGGTGACGATGTTCTTCCTCAAGGACAGCGCGCCGCCCAAGGAGGTCAGCAACGTCTGGTACCTGGTGCGCAAAAAGATCGGCGATATGCGCTACACGCTGCCGCAAGGCGTGCTCGGCCCGGTCTTCAACGATGAGTTTGGCGATGTCTATGGCTCGATCTATGCGATCTCGGCCGATGGCTTCAGCCAGGAAGAGTTGCGCGTCCACGCCGAAGACGTGCGCCGGGCGCTGCTGACGGTCAATGATGTGGCCAAGGTCGAGCTCTTCGGCGTGCAGCCCGAGAAGCTCTACATCGAGATCTCGCAGAAGCGCCTGGCCGAGCTGGGCCTGGACTTCAGCCAGGTGATCAACCAGCTGGGCGCGCAGAACGCGATCGAGGGCGCCGGTGTGCTCAATGCCGGCAGCAGCAAGATCGAGGTGCGGGTGCAGGGGCAGCTGAACTCGGTGCAGGCTCTGAGGGAGTTTCCGATTCGCGGCGTCAATCCCTTCACCGGCCAGGCCAGCAGCCTGCGCCTCGGTGATATCGCGGCGATCAAGCGCGAGTATGTCGACCCGCCGGCGATCTCGGTGCGCCACCAGGGCAAGCAGGTGATCGCCGTCGGTGTCTCGATGGCCAAGGGCGGCGACATCATTGCGATGGGTGAGTCCTTGCGCAAGGCGGTGGCCGGTGCGCAAAAGGCCTTGCCGGCCGGCATCGAGCTGACCCAGATCCAGGATCAGCCCAAGGCGGTGTCGCGCTCGGTCAATGAGTTCGTTCGCGTGCTGATCGAGGCGGTGGTGATCGTGCTGGCGGTCAGCTTCATCAGCCTGGGCCTGCATACGCGGCCGCTGCGCATCGACATCTGGCCGGGCCTGGTCGTGGCGATCACGATCCCGCTGGTGCTGGCGATCACCTTCGTCACCATGTTCTATTGGGGCGTCGGCCTGCACAAGATCTCGCTGGGCTCGCTGATCATCGCACTGGGCCTGCTGGTCGACGATGCCATCATTGCCGTCGAGATGATGGTGCGCAAGCTCGAGGAGGGCTACGACAAGCTGCATGCCGCCACCTATGCCTATGACGTGACGGCGATGCCGATGCTGACCGGCACCTTGATCACGGCGGTCGGTTTCCTGCCCATCGGTCTGGCCAAGTCGGCCACCGGCGAGTACACCTTCGCGATCTTTGCCGTTACCGCGGCGGCGCTGGTGATTTCCTGGTTCGTCTCGGTCTACTTTGTGCCCTATCTGGGCGCCTTGCTGCTGAAGACGCGCTCCGGCGGTGACGACGGCCCGCACGAGCTGTTCGACACGCCGTTCTACAACCGCTTCCGTCATCTGGTGCGCTGGTGCGTGGAGAACCGCTGGAAGACGATTGGCATGACGCTGCTGCTCTTTGTGGCTGGTCTGGGTGGCATGGCCAAGGTGCAGCAGCAGTTCTTCCCGGATTCCAGCCGGCCCGAAATCCTGGTCGACCTGTGGCTGCCCGAAGGCGCCACCATCCAGCAGAGCGAGGCCATGGCCAAGCGCTTCGAGCAGCGGATGTTGAAGGAGGCCGGCGTCGAGGCGGTGACGATCTGGGTCGGCACCGGTGTGCCGCGCTTCTACCTGCCGCTGGATCAGGTCTTCCCGGCCAGCAATGTCAGCCAGGCCATCGTGCTGCCCAAGGACCTGAAGCTGCGCGAGGAGCTGCGCAAGCGTCTGCCGACGCTGATGGCCGAGGAATTCCCCGAGGTTCGTTCGCGCATCAAGCTGCTGCCCAATGGGCCGCCGGTGCAGTATCCGGTGCAGTTCCGGGTGGCCGGCGAGGACATGAAGGAGGTCCGCCGCTGGGCCGATCAGGCGCGCGAGATCCTGCGTGCCAATCCGAATATGCGCGGCGTCAACGACAACTGGAATGAGTCGATCAAGGCCTTGAAGCTGGACATCGATCAGGACAAGGCGCGCGCGCTCGGCGTCAGCAGCCAGAGCCTGGCCCAGGCCTCGCGGACGATTCTGTCGGGCTCGACGATTGGCCAGTACCGCGAGGGCGACAAGCTGATCGACATCGTGCTGCGCCAACCGTTGGAGGAGCGCAATGCGATCACCGACATCGGCAACGCCTATGTACCCACCAGCACCGGCCGCGCGATCCCGTTGACGCAGATTGCCAAGATCGGCTTCGAGTGGGAGCCCGGCATCCTGCATCGCAACGGCCGCCGCTACACCGTCACGGTGCAGGGTGATGTGGCCGAGGGCTTGCAGGGCGCCACGGTGTCCAACCAGATCTGGCCGCAGCTGCAGGAGCTGCAGAAGAAGATGCCGCATGGCTACAGCATCGAAGTGGCCGGCGCGGTGGAGGAGAGCAGCAAGGGTTCCGGCTCCATCCTGGCCGGCATGCCCATCATGCTGTTCATCACTTTCACGCTGCTGATGCTGCAGCTGCAAAGCTTCTCGCGGGCCATGCTGGTCTTCCTGACCGGCCCGCTGGGCATTGCCGGCGTGGCGGCAGCGCTGCTGCTGCTGAATCGGCCCTTCGGCTTCGTGGCGCTGCTGGGTGTGATTGCGCTGATGGGCATGATCATGCGCAACTCGGTGATCCTGATCGACCAGATCGAGCAGGACCGCGAACGGGGCGTGCCGGCCTGGCAGGCTATCGTTGAGTCCGCGGTGCGGCGTTTCCGTCCCATCGTGCTGACGGCGGCGGCGGCGATGCTGGCCATGATTCCGCTGTCGCGCAGCGTGTTCTGGGGGCCGATGGCGGTGGCCATCATGGGCGGCCTGCTGGTCGCCACCGTGCTGACCCTGCTCACGCTGCCGGCCATGTACGCGGCCTGGTTCCGTGTGCTGCGCCCGGCCGAGGCCTCACGGTTTGCCGAAGCCTCGCGCTTTGGCGAGGCGTCGCAACTGCCCGATCAGGCCTGATTCAAGCTAAAGCGCTCAGCCCGAGGCCTCGCCGCTGACGCGTGCGAGGCCTCTTGTTTTTCACGCTCCCGGGCGAGACGTCGCTGCGGGTTTTCCTTGGCGCCGGATTTCGGCCCTTTAAGTGGCTACAATCACCGGTTTGCCGAAATGCCGCAGGGCTGAGGTGATGCTTGCATCGCGTCAGTCCTGAGACCACTCAGCGCGGGTGGCGAAATTGGTAGACGCACCAGGTTTAGGTCCTGACGCCTTCACGGGCGTGCCGGTTCGAGTCCGGCCCCGCGCACCAGATAACACTTTGTTCAGAGTCACATATGGCTGTCACCGTCGAAACCCTCGAAAAGCTCGAACGCCGCATCACGCTCACGCTGGCGGCCGCTGACATCAACAGCGAAGTCGAACAGCGTCTCAAGAAGCTGTCCCGCACCGTCAAGGCCGATGGCTTCCGCCCCGGCAAGGTGCCGATGAGCGTCGTCGCTCAGCGTTATGGCTACTCCGTCCAGTACGAAGTCGTCAACGACAAGCTGGGCGAGGCCTTCTCCAGCGCCGCCAACGAAGCGCAGCTGCGCGTCGCCGGCATGCCCCGCATCGCCCAGAAGGACGAAGCGCCGGAAGGCCAGATGGCCTTTGACGCCACCTTCGAGGTCTATCCAGAAGTCAAGATTGGCGACCTGGCCGCCGCTGAAGTCGAGCGCGTCAGCAGTGACGTCACCGAAGAAGCCATCGACAAGACCGTCGCCATCCTGCGCAAGCAGCGCCGCAGCTTCGCTCAGCGCGCTGCCGCTGACGTGGCTGCCGACGGCGATCGCGTGACGATCGACTTCGAAGGCAAAATCGACGGCGAAACCTTCGCCGGCGGCAAGGCTGAAGGCTTCCAGTTCCTGCTGGGCGAAGGCCAGATGCTCGAAGCCTTCGAAAAGGCTGTGCGCGGCATGAAGGCGGGCGAGTCCAAGACCTTCCCGCTGGCTTTCCCCGAGGACTATCACGGCAAGGACGTGGCCGGCAAGGAAGCTGACTTCCTGGTTACGGTCAAGAAGATCGAAGCCCAGCACCTGCCTGAAGTGAACGAGGCCTTTGCCAAGGCCCTGGGCATCAAGGACGCCACGGTCGAAGCGCTGCGCGCCGACATCAAGAAGAACCTCGAGCGCGAAGTGAAGTTCCGCGTGTTGGCTCGCAACAAGGGCGCCGTGATGGACGCACTGGTCGGTGCTGCCGAGCTGGATGTGCCGAACGCGCTGGTGGCCAACGAAGTCGAACGCCTGGTTGCTTCGGCCCGTGAAGACCTGAAGAAGCGCGGCGTGAAGGATGCTGACAAGGCGCCTATCCCCGAAGAAATCTTCAAGCCTCAGGCCGAGCGCCGCGTGCGCCTGGGTCTGGTGGTGGCCGAGCTGGTGCGTGCCAACAATCTGCAAGCCAAGCCCGAGCAGCTGCAAGCCCATATCGAAGAGCTGTCGCAAAGCTACGAAAAGCCGGCTGAAGTCGTGCGTTGGTACCTGAGCGACCGCAATCGCCTGGCTGAGGTCGAAGCCGTTGTGATCGAAAACAACGTCACCGACTTCGTGCTCGCCACCGCCAAGGTCAGCGACAAGGCTTTGCCCTTCGACGAACTGATGGCCACCGCTGGCTGATTGCCGCGCCGCCCGGGGCTGTAGCGGCCCCGCAGCGGCTCAAGCGTCGCAGAAAGGCGCCGTGCCGTGAGGCCGGCGCCTTTGTCCTTTTCAGCGGGTCTTCAATTGACGCGACATAATCGGCCCCACAACAAGACTGCTTCTACAGGAACCCCATTCATGAGCGCGCTGGAAACAAGCAATCTGGGCATGGTGCCCATCGTCATCGAACAATCGGGCCGCGGTGAGCGTGCCTACGACATCTACAGCCGCCTGCTGCGCGAGCGCATCGTCTTCCTGGTTGGCCCGGTCAATGATGCGGTCGCCAATCTGGTCGTCGCCCAGCTGCTGTTTCTGGAGAGCGAAAACCCCGACAAGGAAATCTCGCTCTACATCAACTCGCCGGGCGGCAGCGTGTCTGCCGGCATGTCGATCTACGACACCATGCAGTTCATCAAGCCTCAGGTGTCGACGCTGTGCATGGGCATGGCGGCCAGCATGGGCGCCTTCCTGCTCGCCGCTGGTGCCAAGGGCAAGCGCCTGGCGCTGCCGAACTCCAAGATCATGATTCACCAGCCGTTGGGTGGTGCGCAGGGCCAGGCCACCGATATCGAGATCCATGCCCGTGAGATCCTGAAGACCCGCGAGCAGCTCAATCGCATCCTGGCCGAACGCACCGGCCAGAGCCTGGAGAAGATCCAGAACGATACCGAGCGCGACTATTTCATGTCGGCGGCCGAAGCGGCCAGCTATGGCCTGATCGATCAGGTCATTGAGAAGCGCGGCGGCTGAATCTCGGACATTGCGGGTGCGGCGCAAGCCGCGCCAACTAGCACTTGAAACGGGGCCCTTATCGACAAAAGGGGCCCTTGTGCATTTGAACTATCATCCCATCAGGTACTCACGCCTGAATCGAAAAGCAGATCCATGGCCGAGAAAAAAGGCAACTCCAGCGAAAAAGTTTTGTACTGCTCCTTCTGCGGCAAGAGCCAGCATGAGGTGAAGAAGCTGATCGCTGGCCCGTCGGTGTTCATTTGCGATGAATGCATCGAGCTGTGCAACGACATCATTCGCGATGAAGTCCCCGCCGACGCGGCGCAAACCCGCGCCAGCAAGTCCGATCTGCCTGTGCCCAGCGAGATCAAGTCCAGCCTCGATCAGTATGTGATCGGCCAGGACGTCGCCAAGCGCACGCTGGCGGTGGCGGTTTACAACCACTACAAGCGCCTGCGCCATATGGCGGACAACAAGGATCAGGTCGAGCTGTCCAAGAGCAACATCCTCTTGATCGGCCCGACCGGCTCCGGCAAGACGCTGCTGGCACAGACCTTGGCGCGCCTCCTGAACGTGCCCTTCGTGATCGCTGATGCAACGACGCTGACAGAAGCTGGCTACGTCGGTGAAGACGTCGAGAACATCATCCAGAAGCTGCTGCAGAACTGCAATTACGACGTCGAGCGGGCACAGCGCGGCATCGTCTATATTGACGAGATCGACAAGATCTCGCGCAAGGCCGACAACCCGTCGATCACCCGCGATGTGTCGGGCGAAGGCGTGCAACAGGCGCTGCTGAAGCTGGTTGAAGGCACGATGGCTTCGGTGCCCCCGCAGGGCGGCCGCAAGCACCCGAATCAGGACTTCCTGCAGATCGACACGACCAACATCCTGTTCATCTGTGGCGGTGCTTTCGATGGCCTGGAAAAGGTCATCCAGAACCGCTCGGAAAAGTCGGGCATCGGTTTCGCCGCGACGGTGAAGACCAAGTCTGAACGCAAGGTGTCCGAGCTGTTCCGCGAGGTTGAACCTGAGGATCTGATCAAGTTCGGCCTGATTCCCGAACTGGTCGGTCGTCTGCCGGTGGTCGCCACGCTGGGCGAGCTGACCGAAGACGCGCTGGTGCAGATCCTGACCGAACCGAAGAACGCGCTGGTCAAGCAGTATCAGCAGTTGTTCGCCATGGATGGTGTCGAGCTGGAGATTCGTCCCTCCGCGCTGGCCGCCATCTCGCGCAAGGCATTGGCGCGCAAGACCGGCGCCCGTGGCCTGCGCTCGATCATGGAGCATTCCCTGATCGATACGATGTTTGAACTGCCCGCCCTCGATGGTGTGGCCAAGGTTGTGCTTGACGAGCACAACATCGATGAAGACGCGAAGCCGCTGCTCGTCTATCGCGAGCAGGCCAAGGCCAGCGCTTGACCGGTATTGGCGTCATGACGGTCGCAAGACCCGATTTGGCGTGCGAGCGCCCAGTGCGCATCTTGTAATGGCCCTCTCAGGCCCTAGATGGGACTGAGAAAGAGAGGTTTCTATGTCCGGTCATCCGATATTGCCTGCTGAACCCATCACGCTGCCGCTGCTGCCGCTGCGCGATGTGGTGGTGTTTCCGCATATGGTGATTCCGCTGTTCGTCGGTCGCCCCAAGTCCATCAAGGCCCTGGAAGCGGCGATGGAAGCCGGCCGCCAGATCATGCTGGTGGCACAAAAGGCCGCCGGCAAGGACGAGCCCAAGGCGGACGATATGTTTGAGGTGGGCTGCGTCTCCAGCATCCTGCAGATGCTCAAGCTGCCCGATGGCACGGTGAAGGTGCTGGTCGAAGGCCTGCAGCGCGCCACCACGCAAACCATCACCGATGGCGAAGAGCATTTCGTCGCCGAGGTGATGCCCATTCCGCCCGAGGTGGATACCAAGCCCGAGGTCGAGGCGCTGCGCCGTGCGGTGACCCAGCAGTTTGACCAGTACGTCAAGCTGAACAAGAAGATCCCGCCCGAGATCCTGACCTCGATCGCGGGCATCGATGATGCCGGCCGTCTGGCCGACACGATCGCCGCACATCTGCCGCTGAAGCTCGATGCCAAGCAGTCGGTACTGGATCTCTCCGAAGTGTCCAAGCGACTGGAGAAACTGCTCGATCTGCTCGAGCATGAGGTCGACATCCTGCAGGTTGAAAAGCGCATCCGTGGTCGCGTCAAGCGCCAGATGGAGAAGAGCCAGCGCGAGTACTACCTGAACGAGCAGGTCAAGGCCATCCAGAAGGAATTGGGCGACGGCGAAGACGGCGCCGACATGGAGGAGCTGGACAAGAAGATCCAGGCTGCTCGCATGCCCAAGGAAGCGCGCAAGAAGGCCGATGCCGAGCTCAAGAAGCTCAAGCTGATGTCGCCGATGTCCGCCGAAGCGACGGTGGTGCGCAACTACATCGAGACCCTGGTCAATCTGCCCTGGAGCAAGAAGACCAAGATCAAGCACGACCTGGCCAATGCCGAGGCGGTGCTGAACGAAGACCACTACGGCCTGGAAAAGGTCAAGGATCGCATCCTTGAGTACCTCGCGGTGCAGCAGCGTGTCGACAAGGTCAAGGCCCCCATCCTGTGCCTGGTTGGCCCTCCGGGTGTTGGCAAGACCTCGCTGGGGCAGTCAGTGGCGCGCGCCACCGGCCGCAAGTTCGTTCGCATGGCCCTGGGTGGCGTGCGCGACGAGGCCGAGATCCGTGGTCACCGCCGCACCTATATCGGCTCCATGCCGGGCAAGGTGCTGCAGAGCCTGACCAAGGTGGGCACGCGCAATCCGCTGTTCCTGCTTGACGAGATCGACAAGTTGGGCATGGACTTCCGTGGCGACCCGTCGTCGGCCTTGCTGGAGGTGCTGGATCCTGAGCAGAACCACACCTTTGGCGATCACTACATCGAGGTCGATTTCGATCTGTCCGATGTGATGTTTGTCGCCACCTCGAACTCGATGAACATCCCGCCGGCCCTGCTGGACCGGATGGAAGTGATCCGCCTGTCGGGTTACACCGAGGACGAGAAGGTCAATATCGCCCAGCGCTATCTGCTGCCCAAGCAGCGCGGCAATAACGGCGTGAAGGATGCGGAGATGGAAGTGGCCGAGTCGGCCATCCGCGGCATCATTCGCTACTACACCCGTGAGGCCGGCGTGCGCTCGCTGGAACGTGAGATCTCCAAGATCTGCCGCAAGGTGGTCAAGGGCTTGGCGCTGAAGACCTACGAAGGCAAGGTCGAGGTCACCGAAGACAACCTGAACGACTTCCTCGGCGTGCGCAAGTACGACTTCGGCCGCGCCGAGAAGAAGAACCAGGTGGGTCAGGTGGTCGGTCTGGCCTGGACCGAGGTGGGCGGCGATCTGCTGACCATCGAGGCCACCGCTATGCCGGGCAAGGGCAACATCATTCGCACCGGCTCGCTGGGCGATGTGATGAAGGAATCGGTCGAGGCCGCTCGCACGGTGGTGCGTTCACGCGCTCGCCGCCTGGGCATCAAGGACGAGTTGTTCGAGAAGCGCGATGTGCACATCCACGTGCCCGATGGCGCCACGCCCAAGGATGGCCCAAGCGCCGGCATCGCGATGACGACGGCCTTTGTCTCGGCACTGACGGGCATCCCTGTGCGTGCCGGCGTGGCAATGACCGGCGAGATCACGCTGCGCGGCGAGGTCACGGCCATCGGCGGCCTGAAGGAAAAGCTGTTGGCGGCCCATCGGGGTGGCATCAAGACCGTGATGATTCCGGAAGAGAACGTCAAGGACTTGCAGGACATCCCCGAGAACGTCAAGAACCAGCTTGAGATCGTGCCGGTCAAGTGGATCGATCGCGTGCTCGAGGTGGCACTGGAATCGGCGCCGCAGGCCTTGCCTGACGACGAGGTGGTGGCCGAGAAGAGTGCGACCGAAACCGCCAAGCCGGAAGCGGCTGTGGTGGCCGCCGGCGGCGAGGCCATCAAGCACTGATTGGCGGCTTGTGATTTCCGGCCCGAGCAAAGAGTTTGCCAAAAAGTCTGCGCAAGCACTTGCAAGGGGCGGAAAAATCGAGCTAGAATGTGAGCTTCAGCGCAAACAGCGCAACGCAAGAAGTTGAAAAGCTTCAAGCCTTGCGAGTCGTGTGTTGAAGTCCATGCGGGAGTAGCTCAGTTGGTAGAGCGCAACCTTGCCAAGGTTGAGGTCGAGAGTTCGAGACTCTTCTCCCGCTCCAGGATTTTTGTGAAGAGCCCAGGCTCTTTGCGTCATTAAAAAGAGAAGCAGCTGCTTCTCTTTTTCGTCACAGCGCCGCATAAAGGCTGTGGCGGTGGATTTTGAGGGCGCGGTAGCAAAGCGGTTATGCCCCGGATTGCAAATCCGGTTAGTCCGGTTCGACTCCGGACCGCGCCTCCAGGATTTTGCGGGAGTAGCTCAGTTGGTAGAGCGCAACCTTGCCAAGGTTGAGGTCGAGAGTTCGAGACTCTTCTCCCGCTCCAAATCGAAAAGGGAAGCCGTTTGGCTTCCCTTTTTCGTTGTGGCCCCGTTTACGCTCTATCGGGTGGTCTGTAAACCCGCATAATTCGGCCGCAGCACGATGTCGCCCGGGTGGTGAAATTGGTAGACGCAGCGGACTTAAAATCCGCCGGCCGAAAGGCTGTACGGGTTCGATTCCCGTCCCGGGCACCAAACAAGAAAGCCGACGTTTTTGCGTCGGCTTTTTGCTTGTCTGGTGAGGCTTCAGACCTCGATAGGTGCGGCCCTCAGGTTTGCTCCCAAGGCCAGGCTTGCCATGCGGCTGACCGCGTCCGTCTTGCCAGTGCTGTAGATCAGTGGCTGCGTCATTGCCGTGCTAGGCGCGATTGGTGTGCTGGCGAGTCCAGCCTCCTGCCAGCGCTTTTGCGCCTGCCTGGCGACCGCGTCCTCGATATTCAGCAGGCTCACCGCCGCACCCAATTCGGCCTGAATCTGCTGCTGCACAAAGGGGTAATGGGTGCAGCCCAGCAGCACGGTGTCCACGCCGGCCTCGCGCAAGGGCGCGCAGCATTGCTGGATCTTTTCGCGTATCGCTGGCTGATCAAGCTGGCCGGTCTCGATCAGGTCGACCAGACCCGGGCAGGCCTGGCTGATGATCTGGCAACCCTGCGCATGGGCGCGGAGCAACTCCTGATAGCGGGCGCTGGCCAGCGTTGCCGTTGTCGCCATGACGCCGACCTTGCCATTGCGGCTGGCCGCCACCGCCGGCTTGATGCCGGGTTCAATGCCAACGACGGGAAGTAGCGGCCAGCGTTCACGCAGCGCATTGACCGCATGGGCGGTCGCGGTGTTGCAAGCGACCACGAGCAGGGCGGCACCTTCGTCAATCAGGAACTCGGCAATGGCCAGGCTGCGCTGTGCGATGAACTCGCTGCTGCGTGGGCCATAGGGGGCGTGGGCAGAATCGGCGACGTAGCGCAGGGCCACATCTGGCAGGCGTGCGCGCAGGGCGCGCAGCACCGTCAGGCCGCCAACGCCGGAATCGAATACGCCGATGAACGGCATGAGCGCTGCGCTGGCGGGGTGTGTGCTTGGGTTCGCTGTCATCAGGGAGCGCAGTCTAAATGCTTCGCTTGGCAGTGCTGATCTCGTCGCTAAAATAGCACGATCGTTCGTTTTAATTTGCTGCTTTGACAGCGCGGCGACGGGCGGGGTGCTCAGACCCCCGTAGAATCCTGATTAACGTTAACGTCAATTCGCCTTGGAGTGCTTCGATGAAGGTATTGGTTCCCGTCAAACGAGTCGTCGACTACAACGTCAAAGTGCGCGTCAAGAGTGACGGCACCGGTGTGGACATCGCCAACGTCAAGATGTCCATGAACCCCTTTGACGAAATCGCTGTTGAAGAGGCCGTGCGCCTGAAGGAAAAGGGCGTGGTCACCGAGGTGATCGCCGTGTCCTGCGGCGTCACGCAATGCCAGGAAACGCTGCGTACCGCGATGGCCATTGGCGCCGACCGCGCGATTCTGGTCGAGACCGATGCCGAACTGCAGCCGCTGGCCGTGGCCAAGATCCTGAAGGCGCTGGTCGACAAGGAACAGCCGCAGCTGGTCATCCTGGGCAAGCAGGCCATCGATGACGACTGCAACCAGACCGGCCAGATGCTGGCCGCCCTGACCGGCCTGCCGCAAGGCACGTTCGCGTCCAAGGTGGTGGTTGATGGCGGCAAGGTGGCCGTGACCCGCGAGGTCGATGGTGGCCTGGAAACCGTGTCCCTGAGCCTGCCGGCTGTGGTCACCACCGATCTGCGCCTGAACGAGCCGCGTTATGTGACGCTGCCCAACATCATGAAGGCCAAGAAGAAGCAGCTCGACGTGGTCAAGCCTGCCGATCTGGGTGTCGATGTCAGCCCGCGCATCAAGACGCTGAAGGTCGAAGAGCCGCCCAAGCGCAGCGCCGGCATCAAGGTGGCCGATGTGGCTGCCCTGGTGGACAAGCTGAAGAACGAAGCGAAAGTGATCTGACCCACCCCCTACGCGCTGCGCGCGCCCCCTCAAGGGGGCGAGCCCGTAGGACCGGCGGAGCCGGATCCTCGGGCTCCACTGGGAAAGTCAAATACGGATTGATGCTGTGCGGCGATTTGATGCGCCGCACCCACGGAGAAAAGACATGACTGCACTCGTCATTGCTGAACACGACAACGCGTCCATCAAGGCCGCAACCCTGAACACCGTCACCGCGGCTGCCGCGGCGGGTGGTGATGTGCATGTGCTGGTGGCTGGTCACAATGCCGCCGCCGCAGCCGCTGCGGCGGCACAGATCGCCGGCGTCAGCAAGGTGCTGCACGCCGATGCCACGCAGCTGGCCGATGGGCTGGCAGAAAACCTGGCCGCCCAGGTGCTGGCCATTGCCGCTGGCTACAGCCACATCCTGTTCCCGGCCACGGCCTCGGGCAAGAACGTGGCGCCGCGCGTCGCTGCCTTGCTGGACGTCGCCCAGGTCAGCGACATCACCAAGGTGATCAGCGCCGATACCTTTGAGCGCCCGATCTACGCCGGCAACGCGATTGCCACCGTGCAATCGTCTGACGCCACCAAGGTGATCACCGTTCGCACCACCGGCTTCGATGCCGCCGCTGCCACCGGTGGCAGCGCCGCCGTCGAAACGCTCGCGGCCGCCGCTGACAGCGGCAAGAGCAGCTTTGCCGGTCGTGAAGTGACCAAGAGCGATCGCCCCGAACTGACCGCCGCCAAGATCATCGTTTCCGGTGGCCGTGCCCTGGGTTCCAGCGACAAGTTCAATGAAGTGCTGACCCCGCTGGCCGACAAGCTCGGCGCCGCATTGGGCGCTTCGCGCGCTGCCGTCGATGCCGGCTATGCGCCGAACGACTGGCAGGTCGGTCAGACCGGCAAGATCGTCGCACCGCAGCTCTATATCGCGGCCGGCATTAGCGGCGCCATCCAGCATCTGGCCGGCATGAAGGACTCCAAGGTGATCGTCGCGATCAACAAGGATCCCGAAGCGCCGATCTTCTCGGTGGCTGATTACGGCCTCGAAGCCGATCTGTTCACCGCCGTGCCCGAACTCGTGAACAGCCTCTAAGTCGAGCTATCGACTGAGCCTATCCAGGGCGCCCGACTTCACGGTCGCGGCGCCCTTGTTTTCTTCCGGAGACAAGCAATGACATACCGCGCCCCCGTCAAGGACATGCTGTTCAATATGCAGGAACTCGCCGGCCTGGAGGCCCTGACCGCGATTCCCGCCTTCGCCGATTTCGGCATCGACACCGCCCAGGCCGTGCTCGAAGAATGCGCCAAGCTCAATGAAGATGTGATCGCGCCGCTGAACTGGGAAGGCGACAAGAACCCCAGCTACTGGAAGGACGGCCAGGTCTTCACGACCCCGGGCTTCAAGGAGGCTTTCAAGCAGTTCGCCGAGGGCGGCTGGCAAGGTCTGCAGCATCCGGCCGAATTCGGCGGCCAGGGCTTACCCAAGACGATTGGAGCGGCCTGCGGCGAAATGATCAACAGCGCAAACATGAGCTTTGCGCTGTGCCCGCTGCTGACCGATGGCGCGATTGAGGCGCTGCTGACCGCCGGCAGCGAGGCTCAGCGCACGACCTACATCCCCAAGCTGATCGATGGCAGCTGGACCGGCACGATGAATCTGACCGAGCCGCAGGCGGGGTCAGATCTTGCCCTGGTGCGCACCCGCGCCGAGCCGCAGGCCGATGGCAGCTACAAGATCTTCGGCACCAAGATATTCATCACCTATGGCGAGCACGATATGTCGGAGAACATCGTGCACCTGGTGCTGGCTCGTGTGCAAGGCGCGCCCGAAGGCGTGAAGGGCATCAGCCTGTTCATCGTGCCCAAGTTCATGGTCAATGCCGATGGCTCGCTGGGCGCGCGTAACGATGCGCACTGCGTCTCCATCGAGCACAAGATGGGCATCAAGGCCAGTCCTACCGCGGTGCTGCAATTTGGCGACCATGGCGGCGCGATCGGTTACCTTGTGGGCCAAGAGAACCGTGGCCTCGAATACATGTTCATCATGATGAACGCGGCGCGCTTTGGCGTCGGCGTGCAGGGCATTGCGATTGCCGAGCGGGCTTATCAAAAGGCCGTCAGCTATGCGCGCGACCGCGTGCAGTCCCGCCCCGTCGATGGCTCGGTAGCCGGCAGCGCTGCCATCATCCACCACCCCGATGTGCGCCGCATGCTGATGACGATGCGTTCGCTGACCGAAGGCTGCCGCGCGATGAGCCTGGTGGCCGCCGCCGCCTATGACGCCGCCCACCATCACCCGGATGCCGACACCCGTAAGCAGAACCAGGCCTTCTATGAGTTCATGGTGCCGCTGGTCAAGGGCTACAGCACCGAGATGAGCCTGGAAGTCACCGATCTGGGTGTGCAGGTGCACGGCGGCATGGGCTTCATCGAGGAAACCGGTGCGGCCCAGTACTACCGCGATGCCAAGATCCTGACGATTTACGAGGGCACGACGGCGATCCAGGCCAACGACCTGGTCGGCCGCAAGACGCTGCGCGACGGTGCACAAATGGCCAAGGCGATTGCCGCCCAGGTGGCTCAGACGGAGAGCCTGCTGGCCGCGCGCAGCAGCGCCGCAGCGCAGGTGATGGCCAAGCGCCTGGGCGCCGCGCGCGAGGCTTTTGTGCAATCGGCCGAGTTCATTGCCGGCCAGGGCAAGGCCAGCCTGAACGCGGCGTTTGCCGGCTCGGTGCCCTATCTGATGCTGGCCGGCAATCTGGTCGCGGGTTGGCAGCTGGGCCGCGCCTTGCTGGTGGCTGAAGACAAGCTGGCCGCGGGCGAGGACAGTGGCTTCATGAGCGCCAAGATCGCCACCGCGCGCTTCTACGCCGAGCACATCCTGACTCGTGCCGGCGGCCTGCGCGATGCCATCGTCGAAGGCGCCGACAGCGTCACCGCGATGGCGCTGGACGCCTTCTGATCGCGCAGCCGGCGTCGAGCGCCGGCCCGATCTTGTCGCCTGGGTGATGGGGCACCGCGCGCGCCCCATCCCCACTCATTGCTTCTGTTGTCTAGGAGTTCGAATTGGCCCTGCCTCCCGTGCTGCAAAACCTGCCCCTGCCCATCATCGGCTCGCCGCTGTTCATCATCAGCAACCCCAAGCTGGTGATTGCCCAGTGCAAGGCCGGCATTGTGGGCGCCATGCCGGCGCTGAACGCCCGCCCGGCCGAGCTGCTGGACGAGTGGCTGAACGAGATCACCACTGAGCTGGCGGCCTACAACCGGGCCAACCCGGACAAGCCGGCGGCGCCGTTTGCGATCAACCAGATCGTGCACAAGAGCAATGACCGGCTCGAGCAGGATATGGCCGTCTGCGCCAAGTACAAGGTGCCCATCATCATCACCTCGCTGGGCGCCCGCGAAGACGTCAATGCGGCCGTGCATGGCTGGGGCGGCGTGGTGCTGCACGATGTGATCAACAACAAGTTCGCCAAGAAGGCGATCGAGAAGGGCGCCGATGGCCTGATCGCCGTGGCGGCGGGCGCCGGCGGCCATGCGGGCGTGAAGAGCCCCTTTGCGCTGATCCAGGAAATCCGCGAATGGTTCGACGGCCCGCTGGCACTGTCCGGTTCGATCGCCTCGGGCGATGCGGTGCTGGCGGCGCAGGCCATGGGCGCTGACTTCGCCTATATCGGCTCGGCCTTCATCGCCACCGAAGAAGCGCGTGCGGCCGATGCCTACAAGCAGATGATCGTCGACAGCAATAGCGACGACATCGTCTACAGCAATCTCTTCACCGGCGTGCACGGCAACTACCTGCGCGGCTCCATCGTCAATGCCGGCATGGACCCGGATCACCTGCCGGAGAGCGATCCCAGCAAGATGAACTTCGGTGGCGATTCCAAGAAGGCCTGGAAGGACATCTGGGGCTGTGGCCAAGGCATTGGCGCAATCCGCGAGGTCTTGCCCGCTGCCGCCTTGGTGGAGCGGCTGCGCCGCGAGTACCTGGCCGCGCGCGAGCGACTGGCACTGCGCTGATGTGAAAACGGCCCCGCGAGGGGCCGTTCTGCTTTCAGACTTCGCAGCCGCTCAGCGTATCGAGGTGAAGCGCGCTTCAAAGTAGTCGTTCGAGCGGTGCAGGGTGTCGATGTTCTGCTTCATGGCCCAGGGGCGCATCTGGTGATGGATGGGCACGAACAGCGCTTCATCGCGCACATAGATCAAGGCCTCGCGCAAGAGCGCATTGCGCTTGTTCGTGTCGGCCTCGGCCTTGACCTTCTGGATCAACGCATCCAGTTTGGCATCGCTCAGATGACCAAAGTTGAAATTGCCGTCGGCACCGCCGGTATGGCTATGGCCCCAGGCCTGCAGGGCGTATTGCGCGTCGTAGGTGGAGACCCCCCAGCCCAGCATGTACAGCGCTGATTCGCCGCGCTGGAAGGTTTGGCTGTGGGTCTGGAAGGGCGCGGCCACCAGGCGGGCCTTGATGCCGATCTTGGCCCACATCGATACCGCTGCCAGGCAGATCTGCTCATCGTTGACATAGCGGTTGTTCGGGCAGTGCAGGGGCAGCTCAAAGCCTGCCGGATAGCCGGCGTCGGCGAGCAGCTTGCGGGCGCGATCCAGATCGGGCTTGATCGGCGCATCGAGGGCGGCGTCATAGCCATTCACACCCGGCGGCACCATCAGCATGCCAGGCGTAGAGAGCCCGCGCATGATGCTGCGCTTGATCGCCTCGCGGTCCAGCGCCAGGTTCAGCGCTTCGCGTACGCGCTTGTCGCGGAAGGGGTTCTTGCCTTTGACGCTGGCGCCACGCAGATCTTCGGCTCCCTGGTCCATCACGAAGAAGATGGTGCGCACCTCGGGGCCCTCGATCACCTTGACGCGGCCTTCCTCCTTGAGCTTCAGGAAATCGGCCGGTGGCATGTCGGTGACGATGTCGACATCGCCGGAGAGCAGGGCGGCGACCCGGGTCGCGGCCGACTTGATCGGCAGATAGCTGAGTTCGGTGATATTGCCCTTGTTGCTGCCCCACCAGTCCTTGTTGGCAACGAGCTTGACGGCTTGGTCCGGCTGCCAGGAAATCAGCTTGTAGGGCCCGGTGCCGACCGCATTGCGGGTCGCGTAGTTCTCTTCCTTGCTCTTGTAGTCGGAGATGTTCGTGGCGTTGTTCTTCGCCGACCAGGCCTTGCTCATGATGCTGAAATTGACCAGATTGGCCAGCAGCATGGGCGTTGGCGACTCCAGTATCAAATCGATGGTGTGCTCATCGATCTTGCGGATTTCCTTGATGCCGGAGACATAGGTCTGCTTGGTGCCGAGCGGCTGGCGGATGCGATCGAAACTGAACAGCACATCGTCGGCGGTGAAGGGGCTACCGTCGTGGAATTTGACGCCGCGGCGCAGTTCAAAGCGCACCTGTGTCGGCGATACATAGGACCATTTGGTGGCCAGCGCGGGCTCGGGCTGGTAGCTCTCGTTGCGCCGTGTCAGGCCTTCGTAGACATGGGCCGCGATCGCATTCGAGGTGGTGTGGTCCTGCGAGTGCGGGTCCATCGTCAGGATGTCGTTCTGGGCGGCCCAGCGCAGCGCGGCGGCGTTTGAGGGGAGGGGCAGGCAGCTCAGCAGGGCCAGCAGGCTGGCGCTGAGCAGTTGGCAAAAACGATGAGGGCGGGCAGCAGGCATGGGGCACTCCGAGTGAACCGAAGAACGCCGCCGTTAGGGTCTGCATGCATGGGCTGCAGGCACGGACAGCGGCAAGGCGCCAGCGCATGCTAGCGGCCCGCGTGCATGGCCAGGCTAGGGCTTGTCCGGAGCCGCGTCGAGTTCGGCATCGCAGCCCTGTCCCGCGGCGATCCAGCGTGCGAACAGCGGCTTCAGCAGCGCGGGTGCCGACTGCAGCGCGCCGCAGCGATAGTGCCGGGCAGCCGCATCCCAACGCAGCATCCTACAGGCGCCGCGCCAGCGCCCACTCAGTGCGATGCCGACCGGGCAGGGCTCGGCCAGGCAACACAGGCCACAGCCATTGCAGGTCTGGCCGAGGGCCGGCTTGGCTGGCGCGTCGGCGTGGATCAGGATGGTGCGAGGCGGGTGGGCCATGCAGCGATCTTAGAGGCCGCTGCTGGCCAGGCAGGGCAGGCCAAGTGTGCTGGTGGGGTCAGGTCTTGACGCCCAGTTCGCGCAGGCGCTCTTCCAGATAGCTGTGAGCGGTATGGCGTTCGGACAGCACCACCTCGTTGCGCGGATGCAGGAACAGCGGCAGCGAGACGCGGCTCTTCTTGGCGCCTTCGCCAGCTGGGTTGACGACGCGGTGCTGGGTCGAGGGGTAGTAGCCCTTGGAGGCTTCCTCCAGCATGTCGCCGATATTGATGATCAGCATGCCGAAATCGCAGGGCACGTCGACCCAGTTGCCGTTCATGTCCTGCACCTGCAGCCCCGGCTCGTTGGCGGCGGGAAGAATCGTCAGCAGATTGATGTCGCCATGGGCGGCGGCGCGCAGCGAGCCGGCCGGCTCCTGGCCGGTCAGCGGCGGATAGCGCAGCACGCGCAGCAGGGTCTGGCGGCTGTCACGGATCATCTGCGACAGCGGTTCGCTGTAGTGCTGCGCGATGTCGGCCGGTGTGTAGCGTTCTACCCAGCCAAGCAGCTCGGCGGCCAGGCCGTTGGCGACCTCGTAGTAGCGCATCGCATCGGCGCGCAGGCTGTCCGGGATGCGGCCCCAGGGGTAGATGTGGAAGTATTCCTTGATGTCTTTTTGCGTTGCGCCCTTGGCGGTTTCGGAGATCTCGGTGGAGAAATAGCCGTCCTGGGTCTCGCGCGAAAAGGCGAAGTCGTGCTTGTTGCCGCCGTCAAAGAAGCTCAGCCAGTCGGCATAGATCTTCTCGACCAGATCCTGCGGAATCGGGTGATTGACCAGCACGCCGAAGCCGGTTTCGTGCAGCGAGCGGGTGAATTGTTCGGCCGCATCGGCGGCGCGGTAATCGACAACGCGAACTTGCATGGGGTCTCCTGAATCTGTCGCGGCGCGCAGCCATTCAATCGCGGGGCTGGTCGCGCGGGGCAAAGTCTAGGGCATGGTCGGCCGAATCGCAAACGTTTGCCAACTTCAGGACGGCCGGCCGGGTACGCAGGGTTACCGGGGCCCCTGGCGCGGTGAGCGGTTCTTATCGGCAAGAACGGCAGCGCGGTTTGCGTCTTGGATTGCGCCTTTTTGCTCAGCTTTGGCCGTCGCGGGCCGATATCCAGGGCTCTTCAGTCGATGTCGCGCATTGGTCGGATAAGTCAAGGGTGTTACAGTCGTCCCCTTGAGACTTGAGGTCCTTCCCGTCCCCTTTTCTGGCAACAGTGAAGGCGGGTCGCAATCCGCCAACCGGTCGAGCCGTGTCGCGGAAGGTTTGTTAACCAGCCAACGTCCTGGATACCGGGGTGAAAGGTGAGCGAAATGATGCAGCAATACAGGTCGAACTCGTACCTGTTCGGGGGCAATGCGCCCTACGTCGAAGAGATGTACGAGGCCTACCTCGACAACCCGGGCTCCGTGCCTGACAACTGGCGCGCCTACTTCGACGCGCTTCAACACGTGCCGGCCACCGACGGCAGCGACGCCCGCGATGTCGCTCACGCCCCGGTGATCGAATCCTTCGCGCAGCGAGCCAAGGCCAATGCTTTTGGCAACAAGGCGTCCAGCACCGATCTGGCCGTCGCGCGCAAGCAGGTGCATGTGCAGTCGCTGATTGCTGCCTATCGCTTCCTGGGTTCCCGCTGGGCCGATCTGGACCCGCTGCAGCGCACCGAGCGCCCGCGCATTCCGGAACTCGAGCCCTCGTTCTACGACCTGAGCGAGTCCGATATGGACATCCCGTTCAGCGCGTCGAACACCTACTTCAGCACCGCCGAGAACATGACCCTGCGTCAGATCGTTCAGGCGTTGCGTGAAACCTACTGCGGCTCGGTCGGTGCGGAGTACATGCACATCACCGATCCGACCGAGAAGCGCTGGTGGCAGGAGCGCCTGGAGTCGATCCGCTCCAAGCCCAGCTTCAGCGCCGAAAAGAAGAAGCAGATCCTCGACCGCCTGACCGCGGCCGAAGGCCTGGAACGCTATCTGCACACCAAGTACGTCGGCCAGAAGCGCTTCTCGCTGGAAGGCGGCGAGTCCTTCATCGCCTCGATGGACGAAATCGTTCAGCGCGGCGGCGAAAAGGGCGTGCAGGAAATCGTCATCGGCATGGCCCACCGCGGCCGCCTGAACGTGCTGGTGAACACGCTGGGCAAGATGCCCAAGGACCTGTTCGCCGAATTCGAGCACAAGGCGCCGGAAGACCTGCCAGCTGGCGACGTCAAGTACCACCAAGGCTTCTCCAGCGATGTGACCACCGCAGGCGGCCCGGTCCACCTGTCGCTGGCCTTCAATCCCTCGCACCTGGAAATCGTCAACCCGGTCGTCGAAGGCTCGGTCAAGGCGCGTATGGACCGCCGCGGCGACAAGGACGGCGCGCAAGTGCTGCCCGTGCTGGTGCACGGCGACGCAGCCTTTGCCGGCCAGGGCGTGGTGATGGAGACGCTGGCACTGGCCCAGACCCGTGGCTATTACACCGGCGGCACGGTGCACATCGTCATCAACAACCAGATCGGCTTCACCACCAGCGATCCGCGCGATTCGCGTTCGACGCTGTACTGCTCCGACGTCGTCAAGATGATCGAAGCCCCGGTGCTGCACGTGAACGGTGACGATCCGGAAGCCGTGGTGCTGTGCACCCAGCTGGCGCTGGACTATCGCCAGCAGTTCAAGAAGGATGTCGTCGTTGACATCATCTGCTTCCGCAAGCTGGGCCACAACGAGCAGGACACGCCGGCACTGACCCAGCCGCTGATGTACAAGAAGATCGCTCAACACCCAGGCACCCGCAAGCTCTATGGCGACAAGCTGGTTGCCCAGGGCGTGCTGCCGGCTGACGGCCCGGACGTGATGTCCAAGGCCTTCCGCTCGGCGATGGACGAAGGCCGCCACACCGTTGACCCGGTGCTGACCAACTTCAAGAGCAAGTACGCCACCGATTGGTCGCCCTACCTCGGCAAGAAGTGGACCGACAGCTGCGATACCGCGCTGCCGGTGGCCGAGTTCAAGCGCCTGGCAGAGAAGATCACCACCATCCCCGACACCTTCAAGCTGCATCCGCTGGTTGAGAAGGTGATTGCCGACCGTGCGGCCATGGGCCGTGGCGAGATCAATGTCGACTGGGGCATGGGCGAGCACATGGCTTTCGCCTCGCTGGTGGCCTCGGGCTATCCGGTGCGCCTGTCCGGTGAAGATTGCGGCCGGGGCACCTTTGTGCACCGCCATGCCGTGCTGCACGACCAGAACCGCGAGAAGTGGGACACCGGCACCTATGTGCCGCTGCAGAATGTCGCCGAAGGCCAGGCGCCTTTCGTCGTCATCGACTCGCTGTTGTCCGAAGAAGCCGTGCTCGGCTTCGAATATGGCTACGCCTCGGCCGACCCGGTGA
Source organism: Roseateles aquae (assembly GCF_032337115.1). Lineage (NCBI taxonomy): Bacteria > Pseudomonadati > Pseudomonadota > Betaproteobacteria > Burkholderiales > Sphaerotilaceae > Roseateles > Roseateles aquae. The sequence continues at coordinate 1,035,026 of NZ_JAVXZY010000001.1, read as the reverse complement.
CACTGACGATCTGGGAAGCCCAGTTCGGCGACTTTGTGAACGGTGCCCAGGTCGTGATCGACCAGTTCATCGCCTCCGGTGAAGTGAAGTGGGGCCGCTCCAACGGCCTGACGCTGATGCTGCCGCACGGCTATGAAGGCCAGGGCCCTGAGCACAGCTCGGCGCGCCTGGAGCGCTTCATGCAGCTGGCCGCTGACAACAATATGCAGGTGGTGCAGCCGACCTCGGCCTCGCAGATCTTCCACCTGCTGCGTCGCCAGCAACTGCGCATGTTCCGCAAGCCGCTGATCATCATGACGCCGAAGTCGCTGCTGCGTAACAAGGACGCGACCTCGCCGATCACCGAGTTCACCAAGGGCGAGTTCCGCACCGTCATCGGTGAGCGCGACGACAGCATCGTGGCCGACAAGGTCAAGCGCGTCATCGCCTGCTCGGGCAAGGTGTACTACGACCTGGTCAAGGCCCGTGCCGAGAAGAAGGCCAGCGATGTGGCCATCATCCGCGTCGAGCAGCTGTATCCCTTCCCGCACAAGGCTTTCGCTGCCGAGCTCAAGAAGTATCCGAACGCCGCAGACATCGTCTGGTGCCAGGACGAGCCGCAGAACCAGGGCTCGTGGTTCTTCGTGCAGCACTATGTGCACGAGAACATGCTCGATGGGCAGAAACTCGGCTACGCCGGCCGCCCGGCCTCGGCCTCGCCGGCCGTTGGCTACGCGCATCTGCACCAGGAGCAGCAGAAGGCCCTGTTGGATCAGGCCTTTGCCAAGCTCAAGGGCTTCATCCTGACCAAATAACGTTATTGCGGCGCTCCGCGACGCAATAACTCTGGCTGTTCGAGCGGCGCGTGCCGCTCAACAGCCAGACGGCGCGGAAGTACGGCACCGAAATCGAAAGAATCATCATGGCAATCGTAGAAGTCAAAGTTCCCCAACTGTCTGAGTCCGTGGCCGAAGGCACGCTGCTGACCTGGAAGAAGAAGCCCGGCGAGGCCATCGCCATCGACGAAATCCTGGTCGAGATCGAGACCGACAAGGTCGTGCTGGAAGTGCCGGCACCGTCGGCCGGCGTGATGGCCGAGATCGTCAAGGCCGACGGCTCCAGCGTCGTCAGCGAGGAAGTCATCGCGCGCATCGACAGCGAAGGCAAGGCCGGCGCTGTTGCCCCGGCTGCTGCCGCACCCGCTGCAGCCGCTGCCGCGCCTGCTGCCGCTGCACCCGCTGCTGCTGTGGGCGGCTCCAAGGGCGATGTGGCCATGCCGGCCGCCGCCAAGATCCTGGCCGAGAAGGGCCTGTCGGCCACCGACGTCGCCGGTTCCGGCAAGGACGGCCGCGTGACCAAGGGTGACGCGCTGGCCGCTTCGGCCAAGCCGGCTGCCGTCGCTGCGCCTGTGGCTGTGGCTGCCGCTCCTGCGGTGGCCAAGCCGCTGCCCGCCGTGGCTGCACCGGTGGCGCAGAACCTGGGCGACCGCCCCGAGCAACGCGTGCCGATGACCCGCCTGCGTGCCCGCGTTGCCGAGCGTCTGCTGCAATCGCAAGCCACCAACGCCATCCTGACCACGTTCAACGAAGTGAACATGGCCCCGGTGATGGAGATGCGCAAGAAGTTCCAGGAAAAGTTCGAGAAGGAACACGGCGTCAAGCTGGGCTTCATGAGCTTCTTCGTCAAGGCCGCGGTCGCCGCCCTGAAGAAGTACCCGGTGCTGAACGCCTCGGTCGACGGCAATGACATCGTCTACCACGGCTACTTCGACATCGGCATCGCCGTCGGTTCGCCGCGCGGCCTGGTGGTGCCCATCATCCGCAATGCGGACCAGCTGAGCTTTGCCGACATCGAGAAGAAGATCGCCGAGTTTGGCCAGAAGGCCAAGGAAGGCAAGATCTCGCTGGACGATCTGACCGGCGGCACCTTCTCGATCTCCAACGGCGGCACCTTCGGCTCCATGCTGTCGACCCCCATCATCAACCCGCCGCAATCGGCCATCCTGGGTGTGCATGCGACTAAGGACCGCGCTGTCGTTGAGAACGGTCAAGTGGTGGTGCGCCCGATCAACTATCTGGCCATGTCGTATGACCACCGCATCATTGACGGCCGCGAGGCGGTGCTGGGCCTGGTGACCATGAAGGAAGCGCTGGAAGATCCGGCCCGTTTGCTGTTCGACATCTAAGAGCGAGGGCTACTGCGCGGGCGCGTGGCGTCGTTGCGGGGCCCGTCCTTCCCATCCTCACGTAGCGCCGCTACGTTCCGGTGGGTCGGCACCCGCGCCTAGCCACACACCCGCTCGCTACGCCCTGAGACACTGGGGCATGCTGGGACAAGGAATCAAGACATGAGCACCAAACAATTCGACGTCGTCGTCATCGGCGGTGGCCCTGGCGGCTACATCGCTGCCATCCGTGCGGCCCAGCTGGGCTTCAACACCGCCTGCATTGACGAGTGGAAGAACGAGAAGGGCGGTCCGGCACCCGGTGGCACCTGCACCAATGTCGGCTGCATCCCGTCCAAGGCGCTGCTGCAATCGAGCGAGCATTTTGAGCACGCCAACCACCACTTTGCCGACCACGGCATCTCGGCGGACAACGTGCGCATCGACATCAAGAAGATGATCGGTCGCAAGGACACCGTCGTGAAGCAGAACAACGATGGCATCCTCTACCTGTTCAAGAAGAACAAGGTCACGTTCTTCCACGGCCGCGGCTCCTTCGTGGCGGCCAAGGACGGCCTGTATGAAATCAAGGCCGGTGAAGAAGTCATCCTGGCCAAGCACGTGGTGCTGGCCACGGGCTCCAATGCTCGCCAGCTGCCCGGCGCAGCGTTTGACGAAGAGCTGATCCTGTCCAACGACGGCGCCCTGCAGATCGGGAAAACTTCGGGCGAAGTGCCCAAGAAGCTGGGCGTGATCGGCTCCGGCGTGATCGGTCTGGAAATGGGCTCGGTCTGGCGCCGCCTGGGCGCGGAAGTCACCGTGCTTGAAGGCCTGCCGACCTTCCTCGGCGCGGTCGATGAATCGGTCGCCAAGGAAGCCGCCAAGCTGTTCAAGAAGCAGGGTCTGAAGATCGAGCTGGGCGTGAAGATTGGCGAAGTCGCCAAGAGCAAGGACGGCGTGACGGTGGCGTACACCGATGCCAAGGGCGCTGCCCAGACCTTGTCCGTCGACAAGCTGATCATCTCGATCGGCCGCGTGCCCAACACCGTTGGCCTGAACCCCGAGGCGGTGGGCCTGAAGCTGGACGAGCGTGGCGCCATCGTGGTGGACGACGAGTGCAAGACCAATCTGCCCAATGTCTGGGCCGTTGGCGATGTGGTGCGTGGCCCGATGCTGGCGCACAAGGCCGAGGAAGAGGGTGTTGCCGTGGCCGAGCGCATTGCTGGGCAGCATGGCCATGTCAACTTCAACACCATCCCCTGGGTCATCTACACCAGCCCCGAGATTGCCTGGGTCGGCCGCACCGAGCAGCAGCTCAAGGCCGATGGCGTCGAGTACAAGGCCGGCCAGTTCCCCTTCCTGGCCAATGGCCGCGCCCGCGCGCTGGGTGATACGCAAGGCTTCGTCAAGTTCCTGGCCGATGCCAAGACCGACGAAATCCTCGGCGTGCACATCATTGGCCCCTTTGCCTCGGAGCTGATTTCGGAAGCCGTGGTGGCGATGGAATTCAAGGCCTCGGCCGAAGACATCGCACGCATCTGCCATGCCCACCCCTCCTTGAGCGAAGCGACCAAGGAAGCGGCACTGGCCATCGACAAGCGCACCCTCAACTTCTGATCGCGCGAGCCGCGACGATGAAGTGAAAGGGGCGGCCATGGTCGCCCCTTTGTTTTGGCAGTAATTGCATGACCTCAGTCACCGAGCTTTACCAGCAGACCCTCGCCGAGCGCGGCTACAAGGCCGACCCTGCGCAGCTGCGTGCCGTCGCAGCGCTGCAGCGCTGCCAGGACGAATGGGCCGACTACAAGGCGCGGCGCAGCAATGCCGTCACCAAGCTGCTGGTGCGGCCGCCGCTGCCGCGTGGCGTCTATATGTTCGGCGGTGTCGGCCGGGGCAAGAGCTTTCTGATGGACTGCTTCTTCCAGGCCGTGCCACTGACCCGCAAGACACGGCTGCACTTCCACGAATTCATGCGCGAGGTGCACCGCGAGCTGCAGGATCTGAAGGGCATTGCCGACCCGCTTGATGAGCTGGGCAAGCGCATCGCCAAGCGCTTCCGGCTGATCTGCTTCGACGAGTTCCATGTGGCCGATGTCACCGACGCGATGATCCTGCACCGGTTGCTGGACTCGATGTTCAAGAACCGCGTGTCCATCGTCACCACTTCCAACTTCCACCCCGATGGCCTGTACCCCAACGGCCTGCACCGCGATCGCATCCTGCCGGCCATCGCCTTGCTGAAGGACAAGCTGGAGGTGATCAATGTCGACAACGGCACCGACTATCGCCAGCGTTCGCTGGAGCATGTCGAGCTCTACCATTGCCCGCTCGATGAGTCGGCCGACGCGGCGCTGACTTCGGCCTTCGAATCGCTGGCCGAGGCGCGCGACGAAGACCCATGTCTGCACATCGAACACCGCGAGCTGCGCGCGGTGCGCCGCGCTGGCGGCGTGGTCTGGTTCGATTTCCGCACGCTCTGTGGCGGTCCGCGTTCGCAGAACGATTACCTTGAGCTGGCGACGCAGTTCCACACCCTCATCCTGGCCAATGTGCCGGAAATGCCGCCGCGGTTGGCCAGTGAGGCGCGGCGCTTCACCTGGCTCGTCGATGTGCTCTACGACCGCCGCTGCAAGCTGATCATCTCGGCTGCCGTGCCGCCTGAACAGCTCTATACCGAGGGGCCGCTGGCCCACGAGTTCCCGCGCACCATCTCGCGTTTGCAGGAGATGCAGTCGCGGGAGTATTTGTCGCTGGAGCGGCGTGATGTGGATACCTCGCTGACATGAAGCACCTGATGCTGAGCCTGCTGTTGATGGCTGCCGGACCTGGCGCCTGGAGCGCCGAGGCGACCGAAGCCGAGCAGCTGCGTGTGCAGAGGGCGGCCATCGAGGCGCGTTACGAGGAGGCGTTGGCGCAATGTGCGCAGCGCTTTGCCGTCATTGACTGCCAGTTGCAAGCCAAGCAGCAAAGGCATGAGGCGATCAAGCCGCTGCAGGCCCGTGAGTACGAACTCAATGCCGCCGAGCGCGCGGCGCGAGCTGAGGCCCAGCGCCAGCGGGTCAAGGCCAAACAGGCCGACTATGCCGAGCGTGACGCCAGGCAGAAGACGCAGTCCCTGCTGGCTGAGCCAACGCCGATGCAGGCGGAGCCCGTGAGCAAGGCACGGCCCGACGCGCCGGACAGCAACGAGCGCGGCCGCCAGGCCTTGGCGCGCCGGGTGGCTGACGAAAAGGCGGCGGAATTGCAGCGTCAGCAGCTGCTGCAGCGCGAGCAGGCGGCGCAAGCGCATCGTCAGGCGGTGGAGCGGCGCAATGCCGAGCGTGCGGCGCGCAAGGCGCCGGCTGCACCACTGCCGCTGCCGTCAGCCAGTGCGGTGTCTGCCGCAGCGTCAACGCCGGGGCGGGCCAAGGCGCCTGCCGGGAGCGCTCCGCACTGATCAGCGCAGCGCTTCGACCCGCACAACGGCCAGCGACAGGTTGTCGCCGCTGCCATGGGCGCGCTGGCGGGCCTTGCTGATCAGCAGTTCGGCCGCCTCGCGTGGCGGCAGGCTGTGCAGCACGGTGCCCAGCTCGTTGGGATTGAAGTAGTGCCACAGGCCGTCGCTGCAGGCCATCAGGCTGTCGCCGACCTCCAGCTGTTCGATCATGTCCTCGGTCGGCACCGGCTCATTGACCGTGCCCAGGCAACCGGTCAAGAGATTGGACTGCGGGTGCACCGCCGCCTCGGCCTCGGTGATCTGGCCCTGGTCGATCAGGCGCTGCACATAGGAATGGTCCATGCTGCGCTTGACCATCTTGGGCCCGCGGAAGTGGTAGAGCCGTGAATCGCCGGCATGGATCCAGAAGCAGCGCCGGTCCGGCATCACCAGATAGGCGGCCAGCGTGCTGTGTGGCTCCTCTTCGGCCGACAGCGCGGTCAGCTTGATCATCAGATGCGCTTCCGAGACCAACTGGCGCAGCAGTTCGGCCGGGTCTTCATCCTCGGGCGAGAAGCGTTCGAACAGCTGCTGGGCGGTCAGCACAACCTGGTCGGCCGCCTTGCGTCCGCCGCTCTTGCCGCCCATGCCATCGGCAAGCACGCCCAGCACGCAGCCGCTGATGCGGGCATGGCTGATGATTTCCACCTGATCCTGCTGGTACACGCGGTCGCCACGGTGGATGCCGGTGGCGGCGCTCAGGCGAAAGCCCGGGGGGATGCGACTCATCCGAAAACTATAATCGTGAAACTACCCGCGCAGCGTCGCCCCAGGCATTCATGGATGAAGAACTTCACTCTCTGTCGCGTCGCTTGATCGAATTGCGTATCGAGCATGGCGATCTGGATGAGTTGATCGACCGCGTTGCCCTGCAGCAGCCGCTGGATGAGTTGCAGCTGCGGCGCCTGAAGAAGCGCCGGCTGGCGCTGCGTGATCAGATCGTCCGGCTGGAAATTGCCTGCGATCCCGACGAACCGGCGTGATGCCACCCCACCAGGACCGCCGGCGCTGGCCCGCGGCAACAGCCCTTGAGTGACGACGATCTGAACGAGACAAGCGCCTCGGAGCTGGAGCAATGGGTGGCCGCGGCCTTTGATCGCGGCGGGCCTTTGTCGCGCGCCGATGCCAGCTATTCGCCGCGTGAGCCGCAGCTGCAGATGACGCAGGCGGTGGCCCAGGCCATCGCGGCGCGGGAGACCCTGGTCGTCGAGGCCGGCACTGGTGTCGGCAAGACCTTTGCCTATCTGGTGCCGGCCCTGCTAAGTGGCGGCCGGGCTCTGATCAGCACCGCCACCAAGAGCCTGCAGGACCAGCTTTTCATGCGTGACCTGCCGCGCCTGTGCGAGGCGCTGGGGGTGCCGGTACGCGCGGCGCTGCTCAAGGGGCGCGGCAGCTATCTCTGTCTGCACCGGCTCAAGCAGGCCCGCCACAGCGCGGAATTGCCAGACCGCCGCGCCGTGATGGCGCTGGCACGCATCGAACGCTGGGCGATGCAGACACGCAGCGGCGACTTTGCCGAGATCGATGGCCTGGACGATCGCTCGCCGGTGATTCCCATCGTCAGCTCGACACGCGACAACTGCCTGGGCAGCGACTGCCCCGAGTTCCGCGACTGCCATGTGGTCAAGGCCAGGCGCGAGGCGATGGAGGCCGATGTGGTGGTGGTCAATCACCACCTCTTCTTTGCCGATATGGCGCTGCGCGACAGCGGGGTGGCCGAGCTGCTGCCCAGTGTCGACATGGCCATCTTTGACGAGGCCCATTCGCTGGCCGAGGTCGGCGTGCAGTTTCTCGGCAGCATGCTGGGTACCGGGCAGTTGCTGGACTTCTCCCGCGATCTGCTCGGCCTGGGCCTGGCGCAGGCGCGCGGCCTGCAGGACTGGCAGGCCTTGCAGCAGCAACTGGAGCGCGCCGCGCGCGAGCTGCGCCTGGCCTGTGCCGGGCCCATGCGCGAGCCGCGCGGCATGCTCAAGCTGCGCTGGGCCGAACGCGCCACACGGCCAGAGTTCGCGCCGGCCCTGGCCGATGTGGCCTGCGCCGCCGATGCGGCGGTGGCCGCGCTGGAAACCGTGGTCGAGACCTCGCCTGACTTTGCCCGGCTGCATGAGCGGGCTCAGCAACTGAGCGCTCTGGCGCTGCAGTTCTCCAGCGAGGCTGCGCCGGGCGCGGTGCGCTGGATAGACCTGAGCCCGAATCAGGCGCGGCTGGTTGAATCGCCGCTGGACATTCGCGAGGCGATGCAACAACAGGTGCTGGCCGGTGCCGGCGCCTCCAAGGCCTGGATCTTCACCTCGGCCACGCTGGGTGACGACGAGCGTTTGACCTGGTTCACTGAATCGGCTGGCCTGGACGATGCGCGCGTGCTGCGCGTCGGCAGCCCGTTCAATTACGCCGAGAATGCGCGTCTCTATGTGCCGCGTGGCTTTCCCAAGCCGTCCGAGGCCGAGCATCCATTGGCGGTAGCCACGATGGCGGCGCGTTGCGCGCGGGCGCTGGGCGGGCGCTGTTTCGTGCTGACGACGACACTGCGTGCGCTGCAGACGATTGGCGATGCGCTGAGGCAGGACTTCGAGCAGGCCGGCGACGACATTCGCGTGCTGGTGCAGGGCGCGGCGCCCAAGCGCGTGATCCTGCAGCAGTTCAAGGATGATCCGCGCGCCGTGCTGGTCGGTTCGGCCAGCTTCTGGGAGGGCATCGACGTGCCCGGCGACGATCTGCAATGCGTGCTGATCGACAAGCTGCCGTTCCCGCCGCCCAGCGATCCCTTGGTCGAGGCCCGCGTTCAGCATCTGGAGTCGCAAGGGCGCAATGCCTTTGCCGACTACTTCATTGCCGAGGCGGCGATTGCCCTGAAGCAGGGCGCCGGCCGGCTGATACGCACCGAGCAGGATCGCGGCCTGTTGGTGGTCTGCGACCCGCGCATGGCCGGCATGAACTATGGTCGCCGGCTGCGCGCCGCCTTGCCGCCCTTTGGCACGGCCGCCAACGAGGGCGAGGCGCTGGCCTGGCTGCAGGAACTGGCCGCACAGCGCCAGCTGCTTTGAGTGCGCCGGCGCAACAAAGCGCAGGCATGAAAAAAGCGCGTCGACGGACGCGCTTTTGAAGTGTCAGCGAAGGCCGCTCACCAGAGCTTCCACCAGGCCTTCTTGTTGCGCAGTTCGCCGGTGATGAAGCTGCTTTGCGGGTAGTTCTTTTCCAGCACGCGGTAAGCGTCCTTGCTCAGCGGGTCCAGACCCAGCTTGGCATAGCTTTGCGACATGATGTAGAGCGCTTCTTCGGTGGCCGGTGCGCGCTGGAATTCCTGCACCGCCTGCTGGGCGCGGTTGGCCGCGGCCACATAGGCACCGCGGTTGTAGTAGTAGCGCGCCACGTGGACCTCGTAATTGGCCAGTGTGTTGGTGATGAAGTCGACGCGCACGGCGGCGTCGCCGGCATAACGTGAGTCGGGATACTGATCAACCAGCTGACGGAAGGCGAGCAAGGCATCGCGCGAGGCCTGCTGGTCGCGTTCGGCGACATCCTGGTTGGCCAGACGGCCGAACAGGCCCAGGTCTTCGTTGAAGTTGGCCAGGCCCTTCAGATAGAGGGCGTAGTCCATTGCCGGGCTGGACGGGTTGAGCTTGATGAAGCGATCCAGCGTGCTGACCGCCTGGGCGCGTTCGCCGCTCTTGTGGTACGCCCAGGCCAGATCCAGCTGCGCCTGCTGGCCCATGGTCGTGCCGGCGGCGCGACCTTCGATGCGTTCCAGCGACTTGATCGCGCGCTCGTAGCTGCCGCTGGCCAGATCGTCCTTGGCCTCTGCGTACAATTTGTCCAGGCTGGCCTGCGAGTTCGGGTCATCCTTGAAGGGGGACGAGCAGGCGGCCAAGGCCAGAGCGACGGCGGCCAGCACCAGGCCGAGCCCCACGCGTGACGACGGACCAGTTTCACGGCCAGCGGCTTCGGTCGCTGCTGCCTGCGTCGGCTGACGCTTCCCCCAGATTTCGATCATGGTCCCTGTGGGTGTGCACCGATCGGTGCCACCTTGAGCTGAATACGGAGCGGCGATTATATGGTTCAGGCTTCCAGGCCTCTGCAAGATGACGGCCTCGATGCCGATGAAGACGACGCCGGTGCGATTGACGCGCCGCAGGACGCCGCCGAGCAGCGCTCAGGCCTGGTTGCGGCCGACTGGCATGGTCAGCGCCTGGACCGTTGGCTGGTGCAGCTGGCGCCCGAGTTTTCGCGCAATCACCTGCAGTCACTGATCGAGCGCGGTTGCGTGCTGGTGCAGGGGGCGCCGGCCAAAAACGCGGCGGTCAAGCTGCGTTCGGGGCAGCAAATCGACGTGGAGTTGCTGCCGACGGAAGAAAGCCGGGCCTTCCGCGCCGAGGCGCTGCCGCTGAATATCGTCTATGAGGACGAGCACCTGATGGTGCTCAACAAGGTGCCGGGCATGGTCGTGCATCCGGCTGCCGGCAACTGGTCGGGCACGGTGATGAATGGCCTGCTGGCGCATCACCCGGCGGCGGCCACCTTGCCTCGGGCCGGCATCGTCCATCGGCTGGACAAGGACACTTCTGGCCTGATGGTGGTGGGCAAGCGGCTGGAGTCGGTGACGGCGCTGGTGCGGATGATTGCTGCCCGCGAGGTTCATCGCGAGTACCTGGCATTGGCCCATGGTCGGGTGCCGGACTTGCTGGAGATCGATGCGCCGCTGCGCCGCGACCCGGCGACGCGTATCAAGATGGCGGTGTTGTCCGGTGGCAAGCCCTCGCGTACCGATGTCCATTTGCTAGGCTTTGCCGAGCACATCAGTGCCGTGCGCTGCGTGCTGCACAGCGGGCGCACCCATCAGATCCGGGTTCATCTCGCTCACAAGGGCCACCCGCTGCTGGCCGATGCGCTCTATGGTGGCGCGCAGGCGCTGGGCCTGCAGCGCCAGGCCTTGCATGCGGCCCGGCTCAGTTTTGCCCACCCGATCAGCGGCGAAGCACTGCAATTTGATGCGCCCATGCCACAGGATTTGGCCTCCGCCTGGGCTTTGGGAGGCTTTGCCAGCCCGCAGTGGTGAGGTCTGGCCGCGCGAGCAGGCTACAATCGGCAAAACTCGGCGTCCATGAAGCTGCTGGACGGAATGCTCAGAAGAGCGTTTTCGCAAGCGCGCCGAGATGGTTTGTGCGGGTCTGTCGGTGTCGTTCGTGAGGGCGGCCGGGGCCCGGTGACAAACGGCCCCAAGCCCTGTCTGACTCGCCCGGCGCCATCAGCGCCGTCGGCAAGCCAAGAGGCGGCGGGGCAAGACCTCCAGGATCGCCGTCAAGGGCGGCGAAGCATGACGCGGAATTTGCGCGAGGCCGTAAAGACCTTGATGGGGCCCGATGGGTCGACCAAAAACTAGGCCCGGACGACAAGCCGGGATGGATGACCACTGTCAATGAACACGCAGGATGCAAAGCGCGTCCTTGAGACCGCGCTGATTTGCGCCCAACAACCGCTGACCCTTCGGGATATGCGCAGCCTGTTTGCCGATGAGATCGGTGCCGACAGCCTGCGCGGTCTGCTCGACGAGCTGATGCGCGATTGGGACGGTCGCGGCGTTGAACTGACCGCCATTGCCAGTGGCTGGCGATTCCAGAGTCGACCCGAGATGCGTGAGTTCCTGGACCGGCTCAATCCCGAGAAGCCACAGCGCTACTCGCGGGCGGTGATGGAGACGCTGGCCATCATTGCCTATCGCCAGCCGGTCACCCGCGGCGATATTGAAGACATTCGCGGCGTGGTGGTGTCGACCCAGATCATCAAGCAGCTGGAAGACCGCTGCTGGATCGATGTGATCGGCCACCGTGAGGCGCCGGGCCGTCCGGCGCTCTATGCGACCACCAAGCAGTTCCTCGACGAATTGGGGCTGGCGAGCCTGGAGCAACTGCCCGCGATCGAGGCCACGGGCGAGCCGGCCGCGGGCTTGGCCGAGGCCCTGGAAGCCGCGCAAGGCTCGCTGCTCGAGGCGGCTGCTGACGAAGCTGCCGACGCGACGGCCCCTGAAACTGACAAGGCGCCTGAAGCGCTCGCCACAGACGGCGAGCCCACTCAGGCTGCCAGTGACCCGGCCGAGCCGGAAACTCCTACCGATTTGAACGACGACAAGGTGCAAGCTGACGCATGAATGCCAATGACACCGATCCCAAGGGCGCTGCCGACGCAGGCGCCGCTGCCGAGTTGAGTGCTGCCGAGGCGGCGCCCAAGAAGCGCCGCGCGCCCGCCAAGGCCAAGGCAACCGAGCCGCAGTCCGCTGCCGATGCGGTGGCCGCCGAGCCGACCAAGGTCGTGAAACCGCGCGCACCGCGCAAGACGGCAGCCAAGGCTGCTGAGCTCGAGGCGCCCGCAGCACCGGCCGAAGAGGCCGCGCCGGCCAAGCGCGCACCGCGCAAGCGTGCCGCTGCAGGCGCCGAGGCGGTTCAGCAGCCGTCTGCAGAGCCGGTGATTGCGGCAGCGCAGGAGGCGCAGCCGGAGCGTCAGGCTGAACGTCAACCTGAGGCCAAGGCCGTCAAGCCCAAGCGGGCCAGCAAACCGCGCGATGTGCAGGCTGAGGATGCGGCGCCGTCGCCGGCTCCCCTCGCAACTGCCGGCGAGGCCGAGGCGGCGCAAGGCGAGGATGTGGGCGGCGAGCGGGACAGCGGCGAGTCGAACGAAGAGCGTGAAGAGCGCGCTGGCCGTGGCTCGCGCAATCGTCGGCGTGGCCGCCGCAACCGTGACGGCGAGGGCGCACGTGAGGCCGGCGCTGGTGATCGTGCTCAGGCACGCCCCGCACGTCCGGCCGAGGCCGTGTTCACGCTGGGTGAGCCGATTGACGATGACGGTGAAACTGCCGAGGCCGGCGACGCCGCGCCGCGCACCGTGGCGCCCGAGCAGGTGCGCGCCGAGGTTGGCGAGCGTTTCGCGCAATTGTTGGCGGGCGAGTTCGACGGCGAGGCCGAAGCGCCAGCCGAAGAGGCGGTGCAAGACACCAAGCGGGTGCTGGCGCCCGAGCCCGATGCGCCCAAGCTGCAGAAGGTGCTGGCGCAGGCCGGCGTGGGCTCGCGCCGCGATATCGAAGACATGATTGCCGAGGGCAAGATCTCGGTGAATGGCGAGGTTGCCCATATCGGTCAGCGCATCTCCTTTGGCGATCGCGTGGCTGTTGCGGGCCGGCCGATCAAGGTGCGTATCTCGCCGCCGGCGCCGCGCATCATTGCCTACCACAAGCCCGCGGGCGAGGTGGTCACGCACAACGACCCGGAAGGTCGGCCGACGGTGTTCCGTCGCCTGCCGCGCCTGCAGAACGGCAAGTGGCAGTCGGTGGGGCGTCTGGATCTGAATACCGAAGGCCTGCTGCTGTTCACCAACTCCGGCGAATTGGCCAATCAGCTGATGCACCCGCGTTTTGGCGTCGAGCGTGAGTATGCGGTGCGTGTGCTGGGCACGCTCAGCGACGAGGCGCGCGCCAAGTTGCTGGCCGGTGTCGAGATCGAAGGCCAGGCGGCCAGCTTCAAGAGCATTGAAGATGGTGGCGGCGAAGGTGTCAATCACTGGTACCGCGTCATCATCACCGAAGGCCGCAACCGTGAGGTGCGCAAGCTCTTTGATGCCGTGGGCCTGACGGTCAGCCGCCTGATCCGTATTCGTTACGGCACGGTGGTACTGCCGCGTGGCTTGAAGCGCGGTGTCTGGGTTGAGCTGGATGACAACGATGTGCGGGTGATTCGTCGCCTGGCCGGCGCTCGCGATGATCGCGGCGATCGGGGTGAGCGCGGCGAACGTGGTGGCGAGGGCCGCGGCCCGCGCGGCGCCGAGCGTGGGGCCGATCGCGGCCCAGACCGCGGAGAGCGCAATGAACGCGGCGGCCGCGGTGGCCGCAACGAGAAGCGGCGTGCCGACGGTCGTCAGGCCGGTGTGGGCCCGCGCCCGAGTCGTCCCGAGCCGCGTGCCGATCGCCCTGACCGTCCGGACCGTCCCGAGCGCGATCGCTTCAATGAAAGCCGTGGCGAGGACCGGCCGCGCGAGCGCAGCGACGAGGATGATGACGACTTCATCCCGCGCAATATCAATCCGCTGGAGCAGACCTTTGACCGCCGCTTCGCCGGCAACAAGGGTCGCGGCATTCCGTCCGGCTTTGGCAGCGGCGGTAGTGGCCAGCATGGCGGGGGGCAGGGCCGTGGCGGCAAGGGCAAACCGGCAGGCGGCCCGCGCGAGCCGGATCCGATGCAGACCTCGGTGGGCTATATCGGTGGCGATGCCTTCCTGCGCCGTGGCGGCGGTAACCGTGGCGGTGGTGGGGGCAATCGCGGCGGCGGTGGCGGCGGTCGCGGTCGTCGCTGAGCCCTCAATTCGGCGCTATCGCATGGCTTTCAGCAGCGGTCTGACACAGGCCGCTCATCTTCACGCAGTACAATACAAGGCTTTGCCAAGCCTCAGATTTCAGGAGAAAAACCATGGCTATCGAACGCACCCTTTCCATCATCAAGCCCGATGCCGTGGCCAAGAACGTCATCGGCCAAATCTACTCGCGCTTTGAAGGCGCCGGCCTGAAGATCGTGGCCTCGAAGATGGTCCACCTGTCGCGTGGCGAGGCCGAGGCCTTCTACGCCGTGCACAAGGCACGTCCTTTCTTCAACGACCTGGTGAGCTTCATGATCTCCGGTCCGGTCGTCGTCTCGGCCCTGGAAGGCGAGAACGCCATCCTGAAGCACCGCGACCTGATGGGCGCTACCGACCCGAAGAAGGCCGAGAAGGGCACCATCCGTGCTGACTTCGCTGACAGCATCGACGCCAACGCCGTCCACGGTTCGGACGCTGCCGAGACCGCCGCTGTTGAAGTGGCGTTCTTCTTCCCGGGCATGAACGTTTACAGCCGCTGATCGGCCCACCCCCTACACGCTGCGCGTGCCCCCTCAAGGGGGCGAGCCCGAGAGACCGGCGGAGCCGGATCTCCGGGCTCTGCTGGATCAGACGGCAAAGCACGGCGGTGAGGGGGTATTGAAGAGTTGCTATGGACGCGGTCAACCTGCTTGGATTCGATCTTGAGGGCTTGGCCGCGTACTGCGAGCAGCTGGGCGAGAAGCGCTTTCGCGCGACCCAGTTGTTCCGCTGGATTCATCAAAAAGGCGCGTCTGACTTTGCTCAGATGTCCGACCTGGCCAAGTCGCTGCGCGACAAGTTGGCCGGCCGGGCGCAGATTGCTGCGCTGACGGTCATCTCCGAACATATTTCTGCCGACGGCACGGTCAAATGGTTGTTCGACGTCGGCCAGGGCAATGCTGTCGAGGCGGTCTTCATTCCTGAGGACGACCGCGGCACGCTGTGCGTGTCCAGCCAGGCCGGTTGCGCCGTGGGCTGCCGTTTCTGCTCGACCGGGCATCAGGGCTTCAGTCGCAATCTGGAGACGTCTGAAATCGTCGCCCAGCTCTGGTTTGCCGAGCACAGCCTGAGAAAGCGGCTGCAGACCGAGGAGCGCGTCATCTCCAATGTGGTGATGATGGGCATGGGCGAGCCCTTGCAGAACTACGGCGCGCTGGTGCCGGCGCTGCGCATCATGCTGGACGACCATGGCTATGGCCTGTCGCGCCGCCGTGTCACCGTCTCCACCTCGGGTGTGGTGCCGATGATGGACCGGCTGCGCGAGGACTGCCCGGTGGCGCTGGCGGTGTCGCTGCATGCGCCCACCGATCCGCTGCGCGATCAGTTGGTGCCCTTGAACAAGAAGTACCCGATTGCCGAGCTGCTGGAAGCCTGCAATCGTTACCTGGAGCGCGCGCCGCGCGACTTCATCACCTTTGAGTACTGCATGCTGGACGGCGTCAATGACACGCCGGAGCAGGCCGAGGAACTGGTGCGCCTGGTGCGCAACAGCAAGGTCTCCTGCAAGCTCAACCTGATTCCCTTCAATCCCTTCCCGGCCTCGGGCCTCAAGCGCAGCAGCAACGAGCGCGTCAAGGCCTTTGCCGAGGTGCTGATCAAGGCCGGCATCGTCACCACGGTGCGCAAGACCCGCGGTGACGATATCGATGCCGCCTGCGGCCAGCTGGCCGGTGAGGTGCAGGACCGGACCCGCGCGCATATACGCATGGTGCGCGCGCCCGTGGTGGTCAAGAATCCCCCGCAACGCAACTCTTCCTGAGCCCTCAGCCACCGGCATGAACGACGCGAAGCAAGTCCTGAAGTCCCTCTCCCTGGCTCGCCTTGGCGCGGCCGCTGGCCTGCTGTTGCTCGCCATGCTCGGCGCTGGCTGCGCCTCCGGGCCTTCGAGCAGTGCCAGCAACAGCCCGCGCACCGAGAGCGACCAGACCGACGCTGATCGACGTGCCTCGGTGCGCCTCGAACTGGCGGCCGGCTATTTTTCCCGTGGCCAGTACAGCACCGCGCTGGACGAGATCAAGCAGGCGCTGATCGCCAAGCCGGATCTGCGTGAAGCCATCAATCTGCGCAGCCTGGTCTATGCCGCCATGGGCGAGAACGAGATGGCCGAAGAGGGCTTCAAGCGCGCACTATCGCTGAACGGCCATGATGGCGACACGGCCCACAACTATGGCTGGTTCCTGTGCCAGCAGTCGCGCTATGCGCAGGCACGCACCCAGTTCGACATTGCGCTGGCGCAACCGCAGTACCGCAGCCCTGGTCGCACCTACCTGGCCAAGGGCGTTTGTGATGCCCGGGCCGGTGACCTGGAGCAGGCCGAACGCAACCTGACCCGCGCGTTTGAGCTCGACCCGGCCAATCCGTCGATCTCGCTGAACCTCGGCGAGGTGCTGTTGCGCCAGGGGCAGCTGGAGCGCGCCCGTTTCTATGCCCGCCGGGTCAATGCCCAGGCCGAGCAAAGCAATGCACAAAGCCTGTGGCTGGAACTGCGCGTGGAGCGCCGCCTGGGCAATACGGTGAGCGTGGAGGAGCTGTCCCAGCAGCTGCGCAAGCGCCATCCGCAGTCGCCTGAGACGCAGGCGCTGAACAATGGCCGGTTCGATGGATGAGGGACATCGCATGACGACAGTGGAGACGGAAGCGCCGACACCGCGCGCGGCGCCGCAGACGGCAGGGGCTTGCCTGCGCGAGGCGCGCCTGGCGCGCGGCATGCATATCGCCGCCCTGGCTGCGCTGCTCAAGGTGCCGCAGGCCAAGCTGGAAGCGCTGGAGGCCGACCGTCATCAGGATCTGCCAGACGCCACCTTTGCCCGCGCGCTGGCCAAGGCCATGTGCCGTGCGCTCAAGGTCGACGCCGCGCCGGTGCTGGCACTGCTGCCCAAGGGCCAGGAGCTGGAGCTTGACCGTGTCTCCAAGGGGCTGAACCAGCCTTTCCGTGAACGGATGGGGCGTAACGACGGGCCGAGCCTGGACTGGCTGAAGCGGCCCGCCGTGCTCGCGCCCCTAGGCTTGCTGGTGGCCGCGGCGGTGGTGTATTTCCTGCCGCCGCAGTGGCTCAACTTCGACCACGGATCGAGCCCATCGACCGCCAGCACGGCTGCCACTGACGCCGGCGTGCCTCTCGCTGCCACGCCCGATGGCAGCGCTGCGCCCGCTGCGGCCAGTGCCGTGCAAGCCGTGATCGAGGCCGCATCGCAGCCCGCTACCGGCACCGCCATCAACGCGCCGGCGCCATCGAATGTGGCAGCCGCACCGGCAACACCCGTGGCGACCAATGCTGTGCCGCCAGCGGCGTCTGTGCCGCCTCCATCTCAGACCACGGCCCCGCTGGCTGTCAACAACAAACCGGCGCTCACGCCCACCGCCGGTGCCGCTGCGCTGTCCGGTGCTGCGCTGGCGCCGCTGCATCTGCGTGCGCACGCCGACACCTGGGTTGAGGTGGTCGATGCGCGGGGTCAGGTCTTGATCTCCAAACTGCTGCGCAGCGGCGAGCAGGCGGATCTGCAGGTGCAGGCGCCGCTAAAGCTGCGGGTGGGCAATGTGGCCGGCACCGAGCTCTTGCTGCGTGGTGAGAAAGTCGACCTGGCCGCAGTGGCTCGCGACAACGTCGCCCGGCTGGATTTGCAGTAAACCGCGACGCGCTCACGGCGTCGCAGGCCTTGATTCTTTGCATTCATGATCGACACACAAAGCAGTATTTCCGCCGCGATTGCCGCAGCGCGTCCGGCAGCGCGGCGCAGCCGTCAGGCCCAGGTGCGCTGGGGCTCGCGGCTGGTCACCATCGGGGGCGATGCGCCGGTGCGCGTGCAGTCGATGACCAATACCGACACGGTGGACGTGATTGGCACGGCCATCCAGGTCAAGGAATTGGCGATCGCCGGCTCGGAGCTGGTGCGCATCACCGTCAACACGCCCGAGGCCGCCGAGGCGGTGCCGCATATCCGTGAGCAGCTCGACCGCATGGGCATCGACGTGCCGCTGGTGGGCGACTTCCATTACAACGGTCACCGCCTCCTGACCGAGTATCCGGCGATGGCCGAGGCGCTGTCCAAGTACCGCATCAATCCAGGCAATGTCGGCAAGGGCGACAAGAAGGACCGTCAGTTCGCAATGATGGTCGAGGCGGCGATGAAGTACGACAAGGTCGTGCGCATCGGGGTCAACTGGGGCAGCCTGGATCAGGAACTGCTCGCCCAGATGATGGACGAGAACGCCGGCCGTGCCGAGCCTTGGGATGGTCAGCAGGTCATGTACCAGGCACTGATCGAATCGGCGCTGTCCTCGGCCAGCTATGCGGCCGAGCTGGGACTGAATCCCAACAACATCATCATCAGCTGCAAGGTCAGCGGTGTGCAGGACCTGATCTCGGTCTATCGCGGCCTGAGCCAACGCTGCGACTACGCGCTGCATCTGGGCCTGACCGAAGCCGGCATGGGCACCAAGGGCACGGTGGCCTCGGCCACGGCGCTGTCCATCCTGCTGCAGGAAGGCATTGGCGACACCATCCGCGTGTCGCTGACGCCGCAGCCGGGAGAGTCGCGCACGCAAGAGGTGGTGGTGGCGCTGGAGATCCTGCAGTCGCTGGGCCTGCGCCAGTTCAACCCCAGTGTGACGGCTTGCCCTGGCTGTGGCCGCACCACCAGCACCACCTTCCAGGAACTTGCCAAGCAGATCGACGATTTCCTGCGCGAGCAGATGCCCGTCTGGCGCAGCAAGTATCCGGGCGTGGAGGCGATGAAGGTGGCCGTGATGGGCTGCATCGTCAACGGCCCGGGCGAGAGCAAGCATGCCGACATCGGCATCAGCCTGCCGGGCACCGGCGAGGCGCCGGCCGCGCCGGTTTTCATCGACGGCCAGAAGGCCCTGACCCTGCGTGGCGACAATATCGCTGCCGAGTTCCATGCGCTGGTCGAGAACTACATCGAAAAGCGTTTTGGAGGGTAGTGGCCCACCCCCGTTGCGCCTGCGGCGCTCCCCCTCAAAGGGGCGAGCCCAGCGGCCCGGCGGAGCCGGTTCCGTGGCCTCCGCTAGACAATACTCGGCGCACTAAGCCGATTGAAGAAATGACTGACACAAAGAAACTGCCCCAGCTGCAAGCGGTGAAGGGCATGAATGACATCCTGCCGCCGGAATCGGCGCGCTGGGAATGGCTGGAAGCCAAGATGCGCAGCGTGCTGCAGCGCTATGGCTACCAGAATGTGCGCACGCCCATCGTCGAACCGACGGCGCTGTTTGTGCGCGGCATCGGCGAGGTGACCGACATCGTCGAGAAGGAGATGTACGCCTTCGAAGACCGTGCCGACAAGCACGGCCAGGCCGAGCACCTGGCGCTGCGCCCGGAGATGACGGCCGGCGTCGTGCGCGCCATGATCGAGCACTCGTTCCTGCGCGATGGTGGCCGGCGCTTGTACTACTTCGGCGCGATGTTCCGCCGCGAGAAGCCGCAGAAGGGCCGCTACCGCCAATTCCATCAGATGGGCATCGAGGCGTTGGGCTTTCATGGCCCGGATGTCGACGCCGAGGTCATCCTGCTGGCCAGTCGCCTGCTGGCCGAGCTGGGCCTGAAGGCCGGTGAGCATGTGGAGCTGGAATTGAACTGCCTGGGGCAGCCCGATGAACGGCGCGCCCACCGCGAGGCGCTGATCCAGCATCTGGAGGCGCACAAGGAGCTGCTGGACGAAGACGGCCTGCGCCGCATGTACAGCAACCCGCTGCGTGTGCTGGACACCAAGAACCCAGCATTGCAGGCCATGGCCGATGCCGCGCCCAAGCTGCTGGACTTCCTGGGGGACGCCTCGCGTGCGCATTTCGACGGCGTGCGCGCCATCCTCGATGCGGCCGGCATCGCCTACCGCATCAATCCGCGCCTGGTGCGCGGGCTGGACTACTACAACCTGACCGTGTTCGAGTGGGTGACCGACAAGCTGGGCTCGCAGGGCACGGTGTGTGGCGGCGGCCGCTACGACGGCCTGATCGAGCAGCTCGGTGGCAAGTCGACACCGGCCGTCGGCTTTGGCATGGGCTTTGAGCGCATGCTCTTGTTGCTGGAAGCGGTGGGCCTGCTGCCCGCCGAGCCGGTGCCCGATGCCTATGCCATCGTGCCCTCGGCGGTCCAGCTGCCGCGCATCATGATCGCTTTGGAACAGCTGCGCGCGGCCGGCGTGGCCGTGGTCATGCACCCCGGCCAGAGCAGCATGAAGTCGCAGTTCAAGAAGGCCGATGGCAGCGGTGCCCGCTACGCGCTGATCTTCGGCGACGAGGAGCTGGCCCAGTGCCAGGTCGCCGTCAAGCCGCTGCGCGATGCGGCTGCCGCACAGACGCTGCGCTCGCTCGATAGCGTGTCTTCCTGGGCCCCTGATCTGCTCAACGCATAATCGCGGCTCTCTCACCCATTTGCACAAGAACGATTCCCATGGCGTCACATCTCGATCTCGAAGAACAGGAACAGCTGGAAGAGCTGAAGGCCTTTTGGAAGCGCTATGGCAACCTCATCACCTGGGTGTTGACGCTGGCGCTGGCCGCCTATGCAGGCTGGACCGGCTGGAACTACTGGCAGCAGCAGCAGGCCGTCAAGGCCGCGGCCATGTTCGATGAGCTGGAGCGCGTCGCCAAGGCCGGCGAGCTGGACAAGCTCAACGGCCTGTTCAGCGAGCTCAAGCAGCGCTACCCCGGCACCGCCTACGCCGCGCAGGCTGCGCTGCTGACCGCCAAGCTCCAGCATGAGAAGGCCCAAGCCGACGCCGCCCGTGCCACGCTGGGCTGGGTGGCCGAGAACGCGTCCGAGCCGCCTTATCGCGATATCGCCCGCCTGCGCCTGGCCGGCTTGCAGACCGAGGCCAAGCAGTACGACGAGGCTGCCAAGACACTGGACGCCGTCAAGAGCAGCGAGCTCGCCGCCCTGGTGGCCGACCGTCGCGGCGATCTGGCCCTGGCCCAAGGTAAGCCCGATCAGGCCAAGGCCGAATTCCTGAAGGCCTATGCCGGCATCGAGAAGACGCAGAACTACCGCATCCTGATCGAGGCCAAGCTGGCTTCCTTGGGTGTTGCTGTGCCTGACGCCGACAAGGCCACCGCGCAGGGAGCCTCGCAATGACTGGCAGCAAGCGCGGCCTGAGCCGCTGCGTTCAGGGCGCCGCCGTGCTGGCCGTGGCCAGCCTGATGTCGGCCTGCTCGCTGTTTTCCTCGTCGACGGCGCAGAAGCCCGCGCCGCTGGAAACGCTGCCCGCTGGCGGCAGCGCCAAGGTGTTGTGGCAGGCGCGCATCGACAGCGTGCAGTTCCCGCTGTCGATTGCGGCGCGTGGCAATCAATTCATCGTTGCCGGTACCGATGGTGCCGTCAGCAGCCTGAGCGCCGACACCGGTGCGGTGCAGTGGCGCGCTGAAGTCGGCCAGAAGCTGACCGCCGGCGTCGGCAGCGATGGTCGCTTTGCGGCAGTCGTCACGCGTGCCAATGAGTTGGTGGTGCTCGATGGCGGCAAGGTGCAGTGGCGCAAGACCTTGCAGGTGCCGGTCTCGACGGCACCGTTGGTGGCCGGTGAGCGCGTCTTCGTGCTGACGCTGGACCGCGCCGTGCTGGCCTACGACGTGCTCGATGGCCGCAAGTTGTGGGAAATGCGCCGCCCCGGTGATGCACTGACGCTGGCGCAGGCCAGCGTGCTTGGCGCCTACAAGGACACGCTGATCGTCGGCCAAGGCCCGCGTCTGGCGGGCGTTGATCCCCTGCGTGGCACGGTGCGCTGGGAAGCCAGTGTGGCGACGCCGCGTGGCACCAACGAGGTCGAGCGCCTGGCCGATCTGGTTGGTCCGCTGGTGCGTGCCGATAATCTGCTCTGTGCACGCGCCTTCCAGTCCGCTGTGGGTTGCGTCAACGCAGAGCGTGGCGTGCAGCAGTGGATGCGCAATACCGGCGGCGTGCGCGGCGTCGGCGGCGACAAGGAGCAGATCATCGGCGCCGATGGCTCCGACCGCATGACGGCCTGGAAGACCAGCAATGGCGACGTGCTGTGGACGGCTGACCAGTTCCAGCACCGCAAGCTGAGCCCGCCGGTGGTGGTTGGCAAACAAGTGCTGGTTGGCGATCTGGACGGCCAGGTGCATCTGCTGTCGCGCGAGACCGGCAAGACCCAGCAACGCATTGCCACCGATGGTTCGGCCATCGTGGCAGCACCCGTTGTGCTCGGCAATACTGCGCTGGTGGCGACCAAGAACGGCGGCCTGTTTGCCCTGCGGGTTGACTGAGCCCATTTGTAGTAACAAGCTCGAGAAGAAAAACAATATGAAACCCGTCATCGCCCTGGTCGGACGCCCCAATGTGGGCAAGTCCACGCTGTTCAACCGCCTGACCAAGAGCCGCGATGCCATCGTGGCAGACTTCGCCGGGCTGACGCGTGACCGTCACTACGGTGACGGCCGCCTGGGTGATCGCGATTTCATCGTCATCGACACCGGTGGCTTCGAGCCCGACAGCACCACCGGCATCGTCAAGGAAATGGCCAAGCAGACGCGCCAGGCCGTGGCCGAGGCCGATGCGGTGGTCTTTGTCGTTGATATCCGCCTGGGCCTGTCGGCGCAGGATGCTGACATTGCGCGTTATTTGCGTACTGCCAACAAGCGCATCTTCCTGGCCGTCAACAAGGCCGAGGGCATGAGCGAATCGCCGCTGCTCGGTGAGTTCCATGAGCTGGGTCTTGGTGAGCCGCATCCGATCTCGGCGGCGCACGGGCAGGGCATTCGCAGCATGCTCGAAGCGGTTCTGGAAGGCTTTGAGTCGACCGACGAGTTCGGCGACGGCCCGCAGGAAGACCCCTGCATCCGCCTGGCGGTGGCCGGCCGGCCCAATGTCGGCAAGAGCACGCTGATCAACACCTGGCTCGGTGAAGAGCGCCTGGTGGCCTTTGACATGCCGGGCACGACCCGTGACGCAATCTCGGTCGATTTCGAGCGCCAAGGCCAGAAATTCAAGCTGATCGATACCGCTGGCCTGCGCCGCAAGGGCAAGGTGTTCGAGGCGATCGAGAAGTTCTCTGTCGTGAAAACGCTGCAGGCGATTGCCGACGCCAATGTCGTGCTGTTGCTGGTCGATGCGACCCAGGGCGTGACCGATCAGGACGCGCACATTGCCGGTTATATCCTCGACAGCGGCCGTGCCGTCGTCGTTGCGATCAACAAATGGGATGCCGTCGACAGCTACCAGCGTGAGGTGCTGCAGCGTTCGATCGAGACCCGACTGAGCTTCCTGAAGTTCGCCAGCATCCTGCACATCTCGGCGCTGAAGCGACAGGGCCTGGGGCCCTTGTGGAATGCGCTGGCCGATGCCTATTCATCGGCCTACAAGAAGATGACCACGCCGGTGCTGACCCGCCTGGTTCAGGAGGCCGTGCAGCACCAGACGCCCAAGCGCGTTGGCCATTTCCGGCCCAAGATGCGCTACGCCCACCAGGGCGGCATGAACCCGCCCATCGTCGTCATCCACGGCAACTCGCTGGATCACATCACCGACGCCTACAAGCGCTATCTGGAAGGCCGCATCCGCGAGCACTACAAGCTCACCGGCACGCCGATGAAGATCGAAATGCGCTCGTCGAAGAATCCCTTCGACGAGAAAGACGCGTAAGTCGACTGCGGGGAAACACCACCCTGTGTTAAGGTGGCGGCTCTCCAACCCTCTCTCACAACACGGAGCATATCGTGAGCAACAAAGGACAACTCCTGCAAGATCCTTTCCTGAACCTGCTGCGCAAGGAGCATGTGCCGGTGTCCATCTACCTGGTCAACGGCATCAAGCTGCAAGGGCATATCGAGTCCTTTGATCAGTATGTGGTGTTGCTGCGCAACACCGTCACTCAAATGGTCTACAAGCACGCGATTTCCACGGTCGTGCCGGGCCGCGCGGTGAACTTCCACGCCAACGACGCAGCCGCCGAAGCCCCCTGAGGCTTGGGGCGCCCCAGTCCAGGCCGGGGCGCCTGCCAGCAAGACCTTGAGTTCTTCCTCTACCTCCTCCACGCCGCCGCCCTCCGAGGCGGCGCGCGCCATTCTTGTGGGTGTCGACTTCGGTCGCACCGGTCCCCACGGCGGCAATTTCGATCCCAGCCTGGACGAACTGGCCCTGCTGGCCGAGTCAGCCGGCGACACGCCAGTGGCCCGCGTCACTGCCAAGCGCCAGGCGCCCGACGCGGCACTGTTCGTCGGCTCGGGCAAGGCCGATGAGATCAAGCTGCTGGTGCAGGCGCACCAGGCCCACACCGTGCTTTTCGATCAGGCGATTTCGCCGGCTCAGCAGCGCAATCTGGAGCGCTTGCTCGGCGTGCCGGTGGCCGATCGCACCGCACTGATTCTTGAAATTTTCGCTGCGCGGGCCAAGAGCCACGAGGGCAAGCTGCAGGTCGAACTGGCGCAGCTGCAATACCTGGCCTCGCGGCTGGTGCGTCGTTGGAGCCATCTGGAGCGCCAGAGCGGCGGTATCGGCATGCGCGGCGGCCCTGGTGAGGCGCAGATCGAGCTGGATCGCCGGATGATCGATGAGCGCATCAAGGCGATCAAGGAGCGGCTCAAGAAGGTGCAGCGCCAGCGCAGCACGCAGCGGCGCGCCCGGGCCCGCAATGGCGTGTTTCGCGTCTCGCTGGTGGGCTACACCAATGCCGGCAAATCGACCTTGTTCAATGCGCTGGTGAAGGCGCGCACCTACGCGGCCAATCAGCTGTTCGCGACACTGGACACGACGACCCGTTCGCTCTACCTGGAGGCCGCCGGCGCCAGCGTGTCGCTGTCCGACACCGTGGGTTTCATCCGCGATCTGCCGCACAAGCTGGTCGAGGCCTTCCAGGCCACGCTGCAGGAGGCGGCCGATGCCGATCTGCTGCTGCATGTGATCGATGCCGCCTCGCCGGTGCTCGATGAGCAGATGGTGGAGGTTGAGCGCGTGCTGGCTGAAATCGGTGCCGCCGATGTGCCGCAGATCCTGGTCTACAACAAGGTCGACCGGCTGGAAGACAATCAGCGGCCGCGCGAAGCGCAGGACTGGCTGGAGCGTGACGGCGGCGTGCGTGTGCCGCGCGTCTTCGTCAGCGCGCTGACCGGCGAGGGCATGGAGTTGATCCGCGAGCAGATCGTGGCAGCGATGCGTGCGCAAGGACTGACCCCCGACTTGAATCCCGAGCTATCGTCTCCATCTGCGCCAGAGCTGGCGCAGTCGGATGCGCCAGACCATGACGAGGCCCAGCAGGACGGCCAGACACAAACTCAGCAAGACAGGCATGAGCATGAACAACTCTGACAGTGGCGCGGTGGTGCGACTGCGTGACACGGCCGCCGCTGCGCGGGCCCTGCTGGCCGGCCTTGTGCTGCCGCGTGGCTGGCGTGAAGGTCGTACGTTGAACAACGGCCGCAACGACGGCCCGCCGGACCTTGACGAGCTCTGGCGAGATTTCAACCGCAAGCTGTCCGGCATGTTCGGCGGCAAGGGCGGTGGCAGCAGCAACAGCGGTGGTGGCGGCGGCGATTTCCAGCCCGATATGAAGAGCGCCGGCATCGGCGTAGGGTTGATAGCAGGCGTGGTGGCGTTGGCCTGGCTGGGCAGCGGCTTCTTCATCGTGCAGGAAGGCCAGCAGGCCGTCATCACCTCCTTCGGCAAGTACTCGAAGACGGTGGATGCCGGCTTCCAATGGCGTCTGCCGTATCCGTTCCAGGCCAGCGAGACGGTTTCGGTGACGCAGCTGCGCTCGGCCGAGGTCGGGCGCAACGCGGTGGTGCAGGCCACCGGACTGCGTGACTCCTCGATGCTGACGCAGGACGAGAACATCGTCGACATCCGCTTCACCGTGCAATACCGGCTCAAGGACGCCCGCGAGTACCTGTTCGAGAACTTCAAGCCCGACGATGCGGTGGTGCAGGCCGCCGAATCGGCGGTGCGCGAGATCGTCGGCAAGAGCAATATGGACTCGGTGCTCTATGAGCAGCGCGATGCCATCGCCGCCGAGCTGGCTCGCTCGGTGCAGGCCCAGCTGGACCGGCTCAAGGCCGGCATCCTGATTGCCAACGTCAACGTTCAGAATGTGCAGCCGCCCGATCAGGTGCAAGCCGCCTTCGAAGACGCCTTCAAGGCCAATGCCGACCGCGAGCGCCTGAAGAACGAAGGTGAGGCCTACGCCAATGACGTGATCCCCAAGGCGCAGGGCACGGCGGCCCGCTTGCGTGAAGAGGCCGAGGCCCATCGCGCCCGTGTGGTCGCGCAGGCCGAGGGTGACGCGCAGCGCTTCAAGAGCGTGTTGACCGAGTACCAGAAGGCGCCAGCGGTGACCCGCGATCGCCTCTACATCGACACCATGCAGCAGGTCTACAGCAACGTCACCAAGGTGATGGTGGACAGCCGCAGCGGCTCGAATCTGCTCTACCTGCCGCTGGACAAGCTGCTGCAGCAAAGCAGCGGCACGGTGACGACCTCGCCGCCGGTGGCGGTGACGGTGCCGGAGACGGTGCTGCCCAGCACCAACAATGACTCACGCACCCGCGATGGCCAACGCGGCCGTGAGCGCGACAGCCGTTAAGCGCAGGGAGACATGACCATGAATCGCATTGCCTCGATGGCCATCGGCGCGCTGATCGCCTTCTTGCTCGCCAGTTCCACCCTGTTCATTGTTGACCAGCGCCAGTTCGCGGTCGTCTATGCCCTCGGTGAGATCAAGGAAGTCATCACCGAACCCGGCCTGAAGTTCAAGCTGCCGCCGCCGTTCCAGAACGTGGTCTTCCTGGACCGCCGTATGCAGACGCTGGACAGCCCGGAATCGCGCCCCATCTTCACCGCCGAAAAGAAGAGCCTGGTGATCGACTGGCTGGTCAAGTGGCGTGTTAGCGAGCCGCGCCAGTTCATCCGCAACAGCGGCGCCGATATGCGCAATGTGGAGAACCGCCTCAGCCCCATCGTGCAGGCGGCGCTGAACGAGGAAGTGACCAGGCGTTCGGTGCGCGCCGTGCTGGCCACCGAGCGCGAGAAGGTGATGACCGATGTGCGCAAGCGCCTTGAAGAGGAGGCCAAGCAGTTCGGCATCGAGATCGTTGATGTGCGTATCAAGCGCGTCGACTTCTCGGCGAATATCACCTCCTCGGTCTACAGCCGCATGGAATCGGAGCGCAAGCGCGTGGCCAACGAACTGCGTTCGACCGGCGGTGCCGATGGCGAAAAGATCCGCGCCGATGCCGATCGCCAGCGCGAAGTGATCGTCGCCGAGGCCTATCGCGACGCACAGAAGATCAAGGGCGAGGGCGATGCCAAGGCCTCGGCCATCTACGCCGAAGCGTTCGGCCGTGATCCCCAGTTCGCGCAGTTCTATCGCTCGCTGGAGGCCTATCGTGCGGCCTGGCGCAACAAGTCGGATGTGATGGTGGTCGACCCGAGCAACGAATTCTTCAAGACCATGCGTGCCGGTGGCCCCGGCGCGCCGGCTGCGGCCGCGCCGCGCGGCAAGTGAGCTGAAAGCGTCAGCGCTGCCTAGCTCACCGCCCAGTTCGCCATGTCCGATCTCCTGTTCGGCGCACTCGCGCTGATGCTGATCATCGAGGGGCTCTTGCCCTTCATCAGCCCGGCCGCCTGGCGCCAGGTGTTTGCTCGCGTGCTTGCGATGAGCGACGGGCAGATCCGCTTCATCGGCCTGTCCAGCATGCTGGCCGGTTTGCTGCTGTTCCTGTTCTGGCGCTGATGCGCGGCGGCGGCCAAGCCTGACGACCGACCGCTGCTGCGCCGCAGGGTCAGGCCTTGCGCGGCGTGGCTCCAAAAAATCGGCAAATTCTGCGCGCCAGGCGCCGGCCCATTTGTGGCCGCCGCGCCGGGCCGGTACAATGCCGTTTTTAATCCCCCCCAATACGTCCATGTCCTCAGCTTGGCTGCTGCCCGAGCACATTGCTGACGTCCTGCCCTCCCAAGCGCGCCGCATTGAAGAATTGCGCCGCGAACTCTTGGACATGGCGCGGACCTATGGTTGCGAGCTGGTGATGCCTCCCTTGCTGGAGCACCTGGACTCGCTGCTGTCTGGCACCGGTCACGCGCTGGATCTGCAGACCTTCAAGCTGGTGGACCAGCTGTCCGGTCGCAGTCTCGGTCTGCGTGCCGACACCACGCCGCAAGTCGCTCGCATCGATGCCCATCTGCTCAATCGCGCAGGTGTGACCCGGCTGTGCTACTGCGGCCCGGTTCTGCATACCCGGCCGGAAGGCCTGCATGCCACCCGTGAGCCGCTGCAGTTCGGCGTCGAGATCTACGGCCACGCCGGGCTGGAAGCCGATCTCGAGGTGCAGGAACTGGCCCTGGATGCGGTGCGCCGCGCGGCGCTGACGCAGGTCACGCTGGACCTCGGTGACGCCCGTCTGGTGCAGGGTGTGCTGGCTGAGCTGAGCCTGCCGGCGGACACGCTGGATGCCATCATTGCCGCCCTGGCCGCCAAGGATCCGGTGGGTCTGGCCAGCGCCAGCAGCGGCCTGCCGGCCGGCGCGGTGCAGGGGCTACAGGCCTTGCTGTCGCTGTACGGCGGCATCGAGGTCTTGGAGTTGGCCAAGCAGCGCCTGCCCAAGCATCCGCTGATCGACGCCGCCCTGGCCGATCTGCAATGGTTGGCCACGCATTTGCAGGCTACCCATCCCGAGGTGGTGCTGGGCTTTGATCTGGCCGATTTGCGTGGCTACGCCTATTACAGCGGCGTGCGCTTCGCACTTTACGCCGCGGGCTCCAGCGACGCGGTGCTGCGCGGTGGTCGCTATGACGAAGTCGGTGCCGTGTTTGGCCGGCGTCGTCCGGCCGTCGGCTTCAGCCTGGATCTGAAGAGCCTGGTCGCGCTGGCGCCGGCCTCGCCGCTGCGCGCGGCGGTGCGCGCCCCCTGGGGTGAGGATGCGGCGCTGCGTGCGGCCATCCGTGCGCTGCGCGAGGGCGGTGAGACGGTGGTCTGCGTGCTGCCCGGCCATGAGCACGAGAACGACGAATTCGATTGCGATCGCGAACTGGTCCTGCAGGACGGTCGCTGGGTGACGCGGGCGCGCTGACAGCGCCCGTGCCCGGAACAACTTTTTTCATTGGATGAGCATCATGCACAGTGACATCGCGCGCGGCCGCAACGTGGTCGTGGTTGGAACCCAGTGGGGCGACGAAGGCAAGGGCAAGGTGGTCGACTGGCTGACCGATCACGCCCAGGGTGTGGTGCGTTTCCAGGGCGGCCACAATGCCGGCCACACGCTGGTCATCAAGGGTGTGAAGACGGCGCTGCAGCTGATTCCCTCGGGCATCATGCGCGACGGCGTGGCCTGCTATATCGGCAATGGCGTGGTCGTTGATCCGACCCATCTGCTGTCCGAGATCGAGCGGCTGGAGAAGGCTGGCGTCGAAGTGCGTTCGCGCTTGTTCATCAGCGAGTCCTGCCCGCTGATCCTGCCTTTCCATGTCGAGGTCGACAAGGCACGCGAGGCGCTGCGCGAGAGCAGTGGCAGCGGCAAGATCGGCACCACCGGCAAGGGCATCGGCCCGGCCTATGAAGACAAGGTGGCGCGCCGTGCCCTGCGTGTGCAAGACCTGAAGCACCCCGAGCGTTTCGGCAAGAAGCTGCGCGAGCTGCTGGACCTGCACAACTTTGCGCTCAACGGCTATCTGAAGGCCAATGCGCTGGAGTTCCAGCCGATCTACGACCAGGCCATGAAGATGGCCGAGCAGATCCGCCCGATGATGGCCGACGTCGGCTATCTGCTGCACAAGGCCCACAAGGCCGGCGCCAACATCCTGTTCGAAGGCGCGCAAGGCACGCTGCTGGACATCGACCACGGCACCTATCCCTATGTGACCTCGAGCAACTGCGTGGCCGGCAATGCCGCCGCTGGTGCCGGCGTCGGGCCGCAGATGCTGCACTACATGCTGGGCATCACGAAGGCCTACACGACGCGTGTCGGCTCGGGCCCGTTCCCGACCGAGCTGGAATGGGAGAAGGAAGGCACGGTCGGCTATCACCTGAGCACGGTGGGCCAGGAAAAGGGCACCGTAACCGGCCGTGCGCGCCGCTGCGGCTGGCTGGATGCGGCAGCGCTCAAGCGCTCCATCATCATCAACGGCATCACCGGCCTGTGCCTGACCAAGCTGGATGTGCTGGACGGCCTGAGCGAGATCCAGATGTGCGTGGGCTACGAGCTTGACGGCCGCACCATCGACATCCTGCCGCTGGATGGTGACGAGATCAGCGCCTGCAAGCCGATCTACGAAACCTTCCCGGGCTGGACCGAAACCACCTTTGGCATCACCGACTGGAATGCCTTGCCGCTGAATGCACGCCGCTATCTGGAGCGGGTGCAGGAAGTGATCGGCGCGCCCATCGATATGGTGTCGACCGGCCCGGATCGCGATCACACCATCCTGCTGCGCCACCCCTACAAGGGCTGAGTGCCCAGACGTTTTCCCCTCAGGCGTCGGCTGCTGGATTGGCAGTAGCTACAGCCGATAAACACCGCAAAGGAGACCCCATCCATGTTGACCGACGACGGCAAGCACCTGTATGTGTCCTGGGATGAATACCATCTGCTGATTGAGCGCCTGGCGCTCAAGGTGCATGCTTCCGGCTGGGAGTTTGACCAGATCCTCTGCCTGGCCCGTGGCGGCATGCGTCCTGGCGACGTGCTCTCACGCGTGTTCGACAAGCCGCTGGGCATCATGTCCACCAGCTCGTACCGCGCCGAAGCTGGCACCATTCAGGGCCGACTGGACATTGCCAAGTACATCACCATGCCCAAGGGTGAGCTGGCTGGCCGTGTGCTGCTGGTTGATGATCTGGCCGATTCGGGTGTGACGCTGAAGGCCGTCGTTGAGCGACTGCGTGGCATGCCCGCCATCAGTGAGCTGCGCTCGGCGGTGATCTGGACCAAGAGCGTGTCGACCTACACGCCGGACTACTACGTCGAAATGCTGGAGACCAGCCCCTGGATCCATCAGCCATTCGAGGAGTACGACGATATGCGCCCGGACGCGCTGGCGAAGAAATTTGTCGTCTGACGAGCGCGCGACCATCGCATCGATTCGGCAGGAACTGCAGCCTGGTGGCTGCATCAGCCGATGTGGTGGCGCCGTTCGCGCTAGGTCTCCACGGGTTAGGCAAGACCTGACCCCGCCATTGCTAGCACCTGGAACCGGCCTCGGCATGCGCAATGCCCGGCCGGTTTGTTGTTTCAGCGCCCAGGCTGTTGCACGCCATCAGTTTTGTGCCCGCAGGCGGCAGAATGAAGGCATGAGCAAGTGCTTGCTGCCCCAAGCCCACATCGTCGCTGACGCCGCGGCGGCCACAAACGCAAAAGGCCAGCACTTGCGTGCTGGCCTTTATTGTTTGGTGCCCAGGAGAGGACTCGAACCTCCACGGAGTTACCCGCTAGTACCTGAAACTAGTGCGTCTACCAATTCCGCCACCTGGGCTTGTTCCCTGAACCATCCAAACCGGTGTCAAACTACGCAACAACGTGGCTTGCCATCGAATCAGATCGCTGTAATTGCTGCGCTATAAAAGCTTGAGCAATTCAGGAAAGAGAAGGATTCTATCATCAAAAATACCAAGAACACAAGTACTACACCCGCCGCTGGCGGCCCGCAAAACGCGGCAGCGCTGCTCAGCGAAGTGGAAGGCACGGTGCAGGGCCACCGCGATGGCCATGGCTTCCTGATTCCCGATGAAGGGCAGGGTGATGTCTATCTGTCCGCGCAGGAAATGCATTCGGTGATGCACGGCGACCGACTGCGGGTGCGGGTGGTGCGTTTCGACAAGCGCGGTCGGCCGGAAGGGCGGGTGCTGGAGATTCTTGAGCGCAAGAAGCGGCCCATCATCGGCCGCCTGCTGCTCGAGTCGGGCATCTGGCTGGTGGCGCCCGAGGACAAGCGTTTTGGCCAGGACATCCTGATTCCAAAAAACGGCATCGCCAACGCCACCGCCGGCCAAGTGGTCGCGGTCGAACTGACCGAGCCGCCGTCGCTCTATTCGCAGCCGGTTGGGCGCGTCACCGAGGTGCTAGGTGAAATCGACGATCCCGGCATGGAGATCGAAATTGCGGTGCGCAAATACGATGTGCCGCATGCCTTCAGCACCGACGCGCTGGCACAAGCCGCCAAGCTGCCGGAAAGGCTGCGCGCGGTCGATCTCAAGCAGCGTATCGATCTGCGCGATGTGCCGCTGGTCACCATCGACGGCGAGGATGCGCGCGATTTTGACGACGCGGTCTATTGCCAGCCGCACAAGCAAGGCCGCGGCAAGAATGCGTTCAGCGGCTGGCGCCTGCTGGTCGCCATTGCCGACGTCAGCCATTACGTGAAGCCTGGCGAGGCGCTGGATCTCGATGCCTACGAACGGGCGACTTCGGTCTACTTCCCGCGCCGCGTCATTCCGATGCTGCCGGAGAAGTTGTCCAACGGCCTGTGCTCGCTGAATCCGGATGTCGACCGGCTGTCCATGGTCTGCGACATGCTGATCGATGAGGACGGCCAGACCCAGGCCTACCAGTTCTATCCGGCGGTGATCTGCTCGCATGCGCGCCTCACTTATACCGAGGTGGCCGCGGTGTTGGCCAATACCCACGGGCCCGAGGCGGCCAAGCGGCGCGATCTGGTGCCGCATCTCTTGCATCTGCACGAGGTCTATCGGGCGCTGCTGGCTAACCGCCAGAAGCGTGGTGCCATTGATTTCGAAACGACCGAGACGCAGATCATCTGCGACGACAACGGCCGCATCGAGAAGATCGTCCCACGCACCCGCAACGAGGCGCACCGGCTGATCGAGGAGGCGATGCTGGCGGCCAACGTCTGCGCGGCCGACTTCATCGCCGGCAACAAGCACCACGCGCTGTTCCGCGTGCACGAGGGCCCAACACCGGAAAAGCGCACCGCGCTGCAAGCCTATCTGCGCGCCCTGGGCCTGGGGCTGGGCTTGAGCGACGATCCAAGCCCGGGCGAGTACCAGGCCATTGCCCACGCGACCAAGGACCGGCCCGACGCGACCCAGATCCACTCAATGCTGCTGCGCTCAATGCAGCAGGCGATTTACACCTCGGCGAATTCGGGCCACTTTGGCCTCGCCTATTCGGCCTATACCCACTTCACCAGCCCGATCCGCCGCTACCCGGATCTGCTGGTGCACCGGGTCATCAAGGCGATGCTGGGCAACAAGCGCTACCAGCTTGACGCGAGCAAGATGAATGTGCCAGTGCCGCCCAAGCGGCCCGGCAAAGGCAAGCCGATCAATCCGGCCACGGCCAGCACCGAGCTCGAGCGCTGGGAGGTGGCCGGCGCCCACTGCAGCGCCAATGAGCGCCGCGCCGATGAGGCCTCGCGCGACGTCGAGGCCTGGCTGAAGTGCCGCTATATGCGCGAGCATTTGGGCGAGGAGTTTGCCGGCACCGTCAGCGCGGTCACCAGCTTCGGCCTCTTTGTGCAGCTCGATGCGCTTTATGTCGAGGGCCTGATCCACATCACCGAGCTGGGTGGCGAGTACTACCGCTTCGACGAGGTGCGCCAGGAATTGCGTGGTGAGCGCACGGGCATCCGTTACGCCACCGGCGCGCGGGTGCAGATCCAGGTCAGCCGCGTGGATCTGGATGGTCGCAAGATCGACTTCCGCTTGGTCCGCGACAGCGACGAGGCGCGTCTTGTTGCCCGGGCGCAGCGCGACAAACATGGCCAGCAATCGCGTGCCGATTCGGCCAGCAAGGCGGCCAAGGCAGCGAAGGCGGCGGTGAAGGCCGTCGCGAGCCCGGCGGATGAGGAATCGGCCGTCGCGCCGACCGAAGCGCTGGAATTGCTGCAACGTGCTGATCGCGCGCTGAAGGCCGAGCGCAAGCAGTCGCGGCCAAGCAAGGCCAGCAAGGCGGCCAAGGCAGGGCGGGCCAGGTCCAAGACGGTAGGGGCGGCCGCCCACCCGGTCAAGGCCGCTCGGCAGGCGGCGCGCCAGGCTGCGCCTGCAGCCGAGGGCGCACGGACACGCAAGCGGCGCTGAGCTGAGGCGCTGTTCGGCGCCTCAGCGGTGTGGCTGATTCGCTGGACTAGCGGCCGTGGTGGGCCGCCATCTGCTCGATCAAATCGCTGGCGCGCAGGGGGCCGGCCCAGCCGTCGGCGGCAAGGCCATGCCAGTAGCAGGCGGCGGCTGCGAGCTCCTGTGTCGGCTGCTCCTCGGCCTGTGCCCACATGCCGCCCAGCCAGCCGGCCAGCACGTCGCCGCTGCCCGGCGTGGCCAGCGCCGCGCTACCGCTGCTGTTGATCGATGGCGTGGTTGATGGGCTTGCAATCACGCTGCCCGAGCCTTTGAGAATCACGGTGGCGGCAAAGCCCTCGGCGAGCAGTTGCGCGCTGTGCAGTCGGTCGGCCTGGACTTCGCTGGTGCTGATGCCCAAGAGGCGGGCCGCTTCCAGCGGGTGGGGGGTGAGGATGCTGCTTTGCCCTGCGCTGGCGCGCTGGCGCAGCAGGGCTTGCAAATCGGTGGACGCGGCAACGGCATTGAGTCCATCGGCATCCAGCACCAGGCGTGCGGCATGGCGCAGCAGGTTTGGCAACAGCGGGGTGATGGCTGCGCCGCCACCGCAGCCGGCCACCACCGTGGCCTGGCTCTGTGATTCCGGCTGTGCCAGTCGCTCAGGCGGGCAGTGCATCAACTCGGCCCGGCCGCATCGGATGACGCCGACATTGGCGCCGTCGTCCAGTCCGCAGGCATAGACCCGGCCGGCGCCGGCACTGAGGGCAGCACCCGCGGCCAGCTGCAAGGCGCCGGCCATGCCGGGCGCGCCGCCCACCACCAGCACATCACCAAAGCTGCCCTTGTGGCTGTCGGCCGTGCGCCGATGGCGGGTCTGCCACGCCTGAAGTGTTTGGGCACCGCTCAGCCAGGCATCAGCCTCGATGGGGCTGACCACACCCAGATCATCGTGCCAGAGCGTGCCACACAGCGCGCGGCCTTGGGCAGTGAACAGGCCCGGCTTCAGGCTGAGCAGGCTGAGGCTGTGATCGGCGCGCAACGCCTCGCCAAGGGCTTGGCCGGTGTCGGCCTGCAGGCCGCTGGGCAGATCGACGGCGAGCACGGTCGCCGCGCTGCGATTGACGGCCGTGATCGCAGCAGCCAGCAGCCCTTCGGCAGGGCGGCTCAGGCCCATGCCCAGCAGCGCGTCAATCAACAGATCGCCGGCCGCGCAGTCCAACTCCAGTGAGCGCTCCAGCGTCACACCAGCCGCGTGCGCTGCCGCGGCGGCCCAGGCGGCATCGGCCGGCAGCCGGCTCAGGTCAGCCAGGCACTGCACCCGCAGGCGCCGCCCGGCTTGATGCAGCCAGCGCGCCGCAATCAGCCCATCGCCGCCGTTGTTGCCTGGTCCACAAACGATCCAGATGCAGGCCTCGGGCGCGGCAAGTGCGTGTGCCAGCTTGGCCACGGCCAATCCCGCTCGCGCCATCAGAGTGTGGGCCGGCAGTGCGGCTGCGGCCTGGGCTTCCAGCTGGCGGCTGTGGGCGACGTTCAGCAGCGGCTGGCGTTGGGTGACGGGCAGGACCTTATGCATGGCGCGACTCTAGCGCTTGCGCTGCGGGTCTGCTTGAGTCTGGTGCGGCTGGTCTTGTCGCTACACCTCAACGCAGGCGCTCGATGTTGAAGGCCTGCGCATCGATGCTGGAGCTGCGGCCGGCGAGCAGCTCAGCCAGGCTCTTGGCACTGGCGGAGGCCAGTGCCCAGCCCTCATCGGTCTGGCCGAGATTGAGCCAGATGCCTGCAAGGCCGGATGGACCCAGCAGCGGCAGGCCGTCGGGCAGTGCAGTGCCAGCGCCACTCCAGGCCAGAGCGGCGGTGGTTTGCGCGGCGCCGGGGAAGCATTCGTGCAGCACGCGATGCAGGCTTTGCTGCGCCAGTGTCTGCTGGCGGCGGCTGGGCACGCCCAGCGTGGGCAGGCCGGCCACGCGTACCCGCTGGCCGAGCCGGCAGATGCTGATGCCGCTTGCGAGATCCAGCAGCGCGGCGCGCGGGCCGAGGTTGGGATGGGCTTCCAGCTGGCGCAGTGGCGCGGTGATTGAAAAGCCATGGATGGCGACCAGCGGCAGCTTCAGCCCCAGTGGCTTCAACAAGTCGGCGCTGCCCTGCGCGGCACAAACCACGATCGCGTCAAACCGTTCCTGTTGCGGTTCCAGCGGCATCGGCACGGTGCTGGGGCCTTGCTCCGAGAGGGCCTCTGAGCGGCGCAGCTCGCGCAGCTCAGGCGGGGTGTGCGCATGGGTCAGGCTTGGGCTGCTGCCCGGCGCGCCGGCGGTGATGGCGGTGACGGTCGCGTGAAAGCGCCAGCGCACCCCGAGGCGCTGGCAGGCGCTCTTCAAGGCATGGGCGAATTGCCGCGCATTGCCGGCACTGGCGTGGGGCAGATAGAGACCGCCGTGCAGCGCCAGTTCGGGGCTCAGCCCGGGTTCCTGTTGCAGGCACTGGGCCGCATCCAGCCAGCGTGGCGTCTGGCCAAGGTCGTTCAGCAGCGTCTCCTGGCGACGAATCTGCTGTTCATCCCTGGCGCTGCGCAGCAGGCAGAGCAAGCCTTTGCTGTGCTCATCGTCGATGCCCAATTGCTGGCGCCACAGCTGCAGCTGCTGCAGGCCGGCGGCCAGCATCTGGTTGAGGGCCAGCGTTTGCGACTCACCTGCCTTGGCGCGGCCGCCGCGCCAGCGCTGCCAGGCCCAACTCGCGCGACTGCCCGGCAACGGCAGACCGATCATCGCGCGGCCCACCCCTTGCACCGGTGCTTGGCAGCTCAATCCGCTGAGGCCGGGAGCGGCCAGTCCGGCGATCGCAAAACTACCTTCTGAGGCGACGCTGCCGCGCCGCTCAAACACCGAGACCTCATGGCCCTCGCTGGCCAGCTGATATGCCGTGGTGACGCCAACCAGGCCGGCGCCCACAATCGCGATTCGCATCTCAAACCTTTTGTATCTGTGAGGGTCGTGCGCCGGCTGGAGCTGGCGGCGGCAGGGCCCGAATCGGCTGCATTGTCACTCGGCGCGTGTGACTGTCGCGGAATCAGCATCAAGCCGAGCTGCGCCGTGTTGAGCTCGCCAGCCGCTGTCGCCCTTTGATGGGTGAGTCATATTGGTATACAATCTTTGGGCTTTGCTGGTCACTGCCCGTGCAAGGGTCTTGTAGGCGAGAGCTGTCTGACAGACTGTTTGACGGATTTCCGCTCAGGTTCTCTTCGAGAGTGCAGTGCCAAGCCACCCCAAGAACCTTCGCGAACATGGGCCTGACTAAAGGCTGTCTTGTGGCGGAAGTTGCTGGGTGGGCCATGCAGCAAAGCAGGTTTGACAGGCAATTCCGCCTGACAAATCCATCCGCAAACCCGGCAATTCGAGGTGTTGCTGCCCGTGAGGCTTGAGGCCCGCGAGCGGTGATTCATGCCGGTTTTAAGACACAACCTTCGGAGTTGAATATGTCCGTTACGATGCGCGAGATGCTGGAAGCCGGCGTCCACTTTGGTCACCAAACCCGCTTCTGGAACCCCAAGATGGCCCCGTATATCTACGGCCATCGCAACAAGATTCACATCATCAACCTCGAGAAGACGCTGCCCGCGTTCGAGGAAGCGATGAAGTTCGTGCGCCAGCTGTCGGCCAAGCGCGGCACCATCCTGATGATCGGCACCAAGCGCCAGGCTCGCGAAGTCGTCGCTCTGGAAGCCCAGCGCGCTGGCGTTCCTTACGTTGACCAGCGTTGGCTCGGCGGCATGCTGACCAACTTCAAGACGGTCAAGGGTTCGCTGAAGAACCTGAAGGACATGCAAGCCCAGGTCGAGAGCGGCACCCAGCCCGCCATCAAGAAGGAAGCCCTGCTGTTCCAACGCGATCTGGCCAAGCTGGAAAAGAACATCGGCGGCATCCAGGACATGGCTGTGCTGCCCGACGCGCTGTTCGTCATCGACGTCGGCTATCACAAGATTGCCGTTGCCGAAGCCAAGAAGCTGGGCATTCCGGTCATCGGCGTGGTTGACACCAACCACTCGCCCGAAGGCATCGACTACGTGATCCCCGGCAACGACGACTCGGCCAAGGCTGTGGCACTGTACGCCCGCGCCGTTGCTGACGCCGTGCTGGAAGGCCGCGCCAACGCCACCAACGAAGTGCTGCAAGCCGTGGCACCCGCTGGCGACGAGTTCGTGGAAGTCAGCGAAGGCGCTTAAGCGCTGGTCTGCTCGCAGGAATCCTGCAAAAAGAGGGGGGCTGATTCAGCCCCCTTTTTCCAAGCTGAATATCAACATGGGGTCAGGTCTTGCCTGATCCTGAGTTCAACGGAGATAGAAATGGCTGCTATTACCGCAAGCATGGTCGGCGAACTGCGTGCTCGCACCGACGCCCCGATGATGGAATGCAAGAAGGCGCTGACCGAGGCCGATGGCGATCTGGCCCGCGCTGAGGAAATCCTGCGCGTCAAGCTGGGCAACAAGGCCGGCAAGGCCGCTTCGCGCGTGACCGCCGAAGGCGTGGTTGCCGCCGCCGTGGTCGGCAATGCCGGCGCACTGTTGGAAGTGAACTGCGAAACCGACTTCGTGTCGAAGAACGATGCCTTCCTGGCCTTCGTCAACGCCGCAGCCGCCCTGATCGCTGAACACGCGCCGGCCGATGTGGCTGCACTGTCGGCACTGCCGCTGTCGCAAGAAGGCTTCGGCCCGACGGTGGAAGACGTGCGCAAGGGCCTGATCGGCAAGATCGGCGAGAACATGACGATCCGCCGCTTCCAGCGCTATGCCAATGGCAGCAAGCTGGCTTCCTACCTGCACGGCACCCGCATCGGCGTGATGGTTGAGTTCGAAGGCGACGATGTGTCGGCCAAGGACGTCGCCATGCACGTTGCCGCGATGAAGCCGGCTGCACTGTCGTCGGCCGATGTGCCGGCCGAGTTGGTCGAGAAGGAACGCAAGATCGCTACCGAGAAGGCTGCCGAATCCGGCAAGCCGGCCGAGATCGTCGCCAAGATGGTTGAAGGCTCGGTGCAGAAGTTCCTGAAGGAAGTCTCGCTGCTGGACCAAGTCTTCGTGAAGGCGGCTGACGGCAAGCAAACCGTCGGCGCCATGCTGAAGGACAAGGCCACCACGGTGAAGGCCTTCACGCTCTACGTCGTGGGCGAGGGCATCGAGAAGAAGGTGGACGACTTTGCCGCCGAGGTGGCCGCCCAAGTGGCCGCCGCCAAGGGCGCCTAAGCGCTCCGCAACAAAAGGGCGCCTCTGGCGCCCTTTACACTTGTGCCTGCGGTCGCGCCTCTGAAGCGCGGCATCGCGGCCAATCCACACAGCAATGACGAGGTAAGAATGCCCGCGCACAAACGCATCCTGCTCAAACTCTCCGGCGAAGCCCTGATGGGCGATGACGCCTATGGCATCAACCGCGCCACCATCGTTCGCATGGTGCGTGAAATCCTGGAGGTCACGCAGCTGGGTGTGGAGGTGGCGGTCGTCATCGGTGGCGGCAATATCTTCCGCGGCGTCGCGGGTGGTTCCGTGGGCATGGACCGTGCCACAGCCGACTACATGGGCATGCTGGCCACGGTGATGAACTCGCTGGCCCTGGCCGACACGATGCGCCAGGAAGGCATGACCGCCCGCGTCATGTCGGCGATCTCGATCGAGCAGGTTGTCGAGCCCTATGTGCGTCCCAAGGCGCTGCAGTACCTGGAAGAGGGCAAAGTCGTCATCTTTGCCGCCGGTACCGGCAATCCCTTCTTCACGACCGACACCGCCGCGGCGCTGCGTGGTGCCGAGATCGGTGCCGAGATCGTGCTGAAGGCGACCAAGGTCGACGGCGTCTATACCGCCGATCCCAAGAAGGATCCGAACGCGACGCGCTACACGCGCATCAGCTTCGATGAGGCCATCACCAAGAATCTGCAGGTGCTGGACGCCACCGCCTTTGCGCTGTGCCGCGACCAGAAGCTGCCGATCAAGGTCTTCAGCATCTTCAAGCCGGGCGCCCTGAAGCGCGTGGTGATGGGCGAAGACGAAGGCACCCTGGTTCACGTTTGAGTGGCATTTAGCGCCGCCGAGTCAGACAAGTTTCAAGGTTTGAGCATCATGAGCATTGCAGAGATCAAGAAGAACGCCGAGGCCAAGATGGCCAAGTCCGTCGAGGCCTTCAAGAACGAGTTGCACAAGATCCGTACCGGTCGTGCCCACCCTGGCATCCTGGACCAGGTCAGCGTCGACTATTACGGCTCGATGGTGCCGATCTCCCAGGTGGCCAACGTCAGCCTGCTGGACGCTCGCACGATCAGCGTGCAACCCTGGGAAAAAGGTATGGGCGCAAAGATCGAGAAGGCCATCCGTGAGTCGGACCTGGGCCTGAACCCGTCCGCCCAAGGCGATCTGATCCGCGTGCCGATGCCGCCGCTGACCGAAGAGCGCCGCCGCGACCTGACCAAGGTCGTGCGCAATGCCGGCGAAGACGCCAAGGTGGCCGTGCGCAATCTGCGCCGCGATGCCAACGAGCAGGCCAAGAAGCTGCTCAAGGACAAGGAAATCGGCGAGGACGACGAGCGTCGCAGCCTGGACGAAGTCCAGAAGCTGACCGACCGCGTCATTGCCGAGATCGACAAGCTGGTCGCGGGCAAGGAAGCCGAGATCCTGGCCGTCTGACGCTGTGACTAGCGATAACAAGGCGGTTCCCCGCCATGTCGCCATCGTCATGGATGGCAATGGTCGCTGGGCCAAGAAGCGCTTTCTGCCGCGCTTCTTCGGCCACAAGCAAGGTGTGGATGCGTTGGTCAAGGTGGTTCAGGCCTGTATCGACCGCGAGATCGGCTACCTGACCGTCTTTGCCTTCTCCAGCGAGAACTGGAAGCGCCCCAGCGACGAAGTCTCGGGCCTGATGGGCCTGGTGCTGGCCGCGGTGTCCCGCTACCTGGCGCGCATGGGTGCAATGGGCGTGCGCATCCGCATCGTCGGCGACCGTGAGGCGGTGTCCGAGAAGCTGCGCAATGCCTGGAATGAGGCCGAGGCGCTGACTCAGCACAACACCAAGCTGACGCTGTCGGTGGCCTTCAACTATGGTGGCCGTTGGGACATCGTGCAGGCCTGCAAGGCGGCCATGGCTGCCGGTGTGCCGCCCGATCAGCTCAGCGAAGCCAAGCTGTCCGAGTTCATGGCGATGAGCTATGCGCCGGATCCGGATCTGTTCATACGCACCGGCGGCGAGGTGCGCATCAGCAATTTCCTGCTCTGGCAGGTGGCCTACACCGAATTCGTGTTTTCCGATTGCCTCTGGCCGGAGTTTGGTGAGGCGCAGCTGGATGCGGCCATCAGTGCCTTCCGTGATCGTGATCGGCGCTTTGGCGGAGTCAAGGACGCAGGCGGCTCGCTGAGTGCGGCTTGAGCCGCGCTATTGGTCCGGATGCCCGCTGGTTTCTTGACGTGTTCGAACTGAACGGGGTCGCGCAAAGCGCCTTGGAGCGATTGAGATGCTGAAGACCCGAATCATTACCGCCCTGGTGCTGCTGGCGATCCTGCTACCGGCACTGTTCGCCAGTTCGCCGCTGCCTTTTGCACTGCTCACGCTGGTCTTGATCGCCGCGGCGGGTTGGGAATGGTCACGCCTCAATGGCGCGCCCGGTCTGCCGGCTTGGGGCATGGGCCTGGGCCTGGCGGCCTTGTGTGCGGCCAGCCTGCAGTGGCTGGGCCTGCAAGCGGCACCGGCCTGGTGCTGGTGGCTGGGGGGGGCGATCTGGGTGCTCGGTGGTGCGCAGGCCTTGCGCAGCGGCCCGAGCCATTGGCCACAAATCTCCCGCGGCTTGCGCCTTGGGCTTGGTGTACTGGCGCTCTGGGCGGCCTGGTTGGCCATGGCGCAGGCCAAGGCGGTAGGCATCAATTTCCTGCTCTCCATCTTCAGCCTGGTGTGGATGGCCGATGTCGCCGCATATTTCGGCGGCCGCAGCTTGGGCCGGCGCAAGCTGGCCCCAGCCATCAGCCCGGGCAAGAGCTGGGAAGGTGTCTGGAGCGGCATGGTGGCGGTCTTGCTGCTCGGCTTTTTGTGGGCCTATGTGATTGACCAGCGTCTGGCTGTCGATTCGGCCAGTCTCTATCAGCGCCTGCTGCACGGCCAGGGCCTGGCGATTGGCGTGCTGGCGCTGCTGTTCCTCAGTGCCATGAGTGTGGTGGGTGACTTGTTTGAATCCTTGATCAAGCGGGCGGTCGGCGCCAAGGACAGCAGCCAGCTGCTGCCCGGACACGGCGGTGTGCTGGACCGAGTCGATGCCTTGCTGCCGGTGTTTCCACTGGCAATGGCGCTGGCCTCGCTGGGAGCACCAGCATGAGCGCGCGCCGTCAACGCGTTTGTGTGCTCGGATCGACCGGGTCGATCGGTACCAACACGCTGGACGTTTTGGCCCGCCACCCTGAGCGTTATGAGGTGCTCGCGCTCAGTGCGATGAGCCGTGTGGATGCGCTGCTGGCCCAATGCCTGCAATGGCAGCCGCGCTTCGCGGTGATGCCCGATACGGCGGCCGCGGCGCAGCTGCGCGCCGCCTTGCGGGAACAGGGTTCGCGCACCGAGGTGCTCGATGGTGCTGCAGCGCTCAGCGAGGTGGCGGCCCATCCCGATGTCGATGTGGTGATGGCGGCCATTGTTGGCGCGGCGGGCTTGGCGCCCTGTCTGGCGGCGGCGCGCGCTGGCAAGCGGCTGCTGCTGGCCAACAAGGAAGCCATCGTGCTGGGTGGCGCGCTGTTCATCAATGCGGTGAAGCAGGGCGGGGCGGATCTATTGCCCATCGACTCCGAGCACTCGGCCATCTTCCAGTGCCTGCCCGAAGACCGCAGCAGCTGGGCGCAGCGCATCGATCACATCGTGCTGACGGCCTCCGGCGGCCCTTTCCGCCAGCGTGACCCAGCCAGCCTGGCCGAGGTGACGCCAGAACAGGCCTGTGCGCACCCGAACTGGGTGATGGGCCGCAAGATCTCGGTCGACTCGGCAACGATGATGAACAAGGCGCTGGAGGTGATCGAGGCGCGCTGGTTGTTTGATCTGCAGCCGGCACAGATCAAGGTCATCATCCATCCGCAAAGCATCATCCATTCGATGGTGGTCTGCCGCGACAACTCGGTGCTGGCCCAGCTGGGCACGCCCGATATGCGGGTACCGATTGCCTATGGCCTGTCCTTCCCCGAACGGATCGAATCCGGCGCCAGCCGGCTTGATCTGCTGAGCAGCAGCGCTGGTCTCAGCTTTGAGGAGGCTGATGAGCGGCGCTTCCCCGGCCTGTACCTGTCCTGGCAGGCGCTGCGAGGTGCCGAGGGATCGACGGCGGTGCTCAATGCCGCCAACGAGGAGGCGGTTGAAGCCTTCCTGAATCGCCGTTTGCGCTTCGACCAGATCCATCAGATCAATGCCAGCACGCTGGCGCAGCTGACGCCGGCTGCCGATGAGGCGGCCAGTGTTGACGGCCTGCTCAATCTGGATGGCCGGGCGCGTCGCCATGCGCGTCAGCTGATCGCGGCGGCCGCGGCATGATGATGTCGGTGCCGGCCTTTTTGCTTGCGCTGGCGATTCTGATCGTCGTGCACGAGTACGGGCATTACCGTGTGGCGCGGGCTTGTGGCGTCAAGGTGCTGCGTTTTTCGGTGGGCTTTGGCCGCGTGATCTGGCGCCGCCAGGCGCATCCGGACGCCACCGAATTCACGCTGTCCATGCTGCCCCTGGGGGGCTATGTGCGCATGCTGGATGAGCGCGAGGCGCCGGTGCCGGCGGACATGCGCGGCCAGGCCTTCAACAACAAGCCGCTGTGGCAGCGTGCTGCTGTCGTGGCGGCCGGCCCGATCGCCAACCTCTTGCTGGCCGTGGCGATGTTCAGTGCTGTCGCCTGGCTGGGCCAGGAACAGGCGCAGCCGGTGCTGGGTGCCCCGGCCGCAGGTGGCATCGCAGAAGTGGCCGGCATGCGCGTCGGTGACCGCGTGCAGGCGAGCTCGCTGGACGGTCAGACTTGGACCGAAATTCAGGCCTTGCCCGATCTGCACTGGCAACTGACTCAGGCCATCACCGAAGGGCGAGCACTGCATCTGCTGCTCAGCGACACGGCCGGCCATGGTCGGCGCGAGATCGTGCTGCCGCTGGATCAGCTGGCCAGCCGTGAGCTCGATGCCCAGGCGCTGCGCAAAC
The DNA here is from genome assembly GCF_032337115.1 of Roseateles aquae. Classification (NCBI taxonomy): domain Bacteria; kingdom Pseudomonadati; phylum Pseudomonadota; class Betaproteobacteria; order Burkholderiales; family Sphaerotilaceae; genus Roseateles; species Roseateles aquae. The sequence continues at coordinate 990,905 of NZ_JAVXZY010000001.1, read as the reverse complement.
TGGGCCTGGGCGCGGCCTTCAGCGAGCCGGTCTTGGGCCGTTTGACGCCGGGTGGGGCCGGCGAGCAAGCCGGTCTGCGCGAAGGCGACCGCGTGCTGTCGGTGGACGGTATTGCCACCCAGGATGCCGCCAGCTTGCGAGAACAGATTCGCCGTGCTGTCCGCGACGGTGAAGCGCTGCCCATGCAATGGACCGTGTCTCGTGCTGGCCAGGTGCTGAGCCTCGAAGTGCGCCCGCGCCTGGTCGAAGACGGCGGGCAGAGGCTGGCCCGCATCGAAGCCCTGGTCGGTAGTCGCCCACAGATGGTGCTGGTGCGAGAGGGCTTGTTAGATGGTCTGACCAAGGGCGCACGTCGCAGCTTTGACGTGGCCAGCATGACCCTGCGCCTGTTTGGCCGCATGCTCACAGGTGAAGCTTCGCTGAAGAATCTGAGCGGCCCGCTCACGATTGCCGACTATGCTGGGCAGTCGGCCAGTCTGGGCCTGGTGGCTTTCCTGAATTTCCTCGGCCTGGTCAGCGTCAGCTTGGCGGTGCTGAACCTGCTGCCATTGCCAATGCTCGATGGTGGACACCTGATGTATTATCTTTTCGAGGGTTTGAGCGGTCGCCCCGTATCCGAGTGGTGGCTCAAGCAGCTCCAGCGCGCTGGCGCCTTCGTGATGCTGCTGATGATGGCTTTGGCCCTTTCCAACGACATGACCCGCCTGCTGGGTCTGCACTGAATCCATTTCTGCATGTACTTGCCTAAGTTGCCCCAGCGATCGCCTCTGCGCCCCTCATTGATGTCCTTGGCGCTGATCGCCGCCCTGCACTCGGGCGCCGCTTGGGCGGTTGAGCCCTTTGTGCTGAAGGACATCCGGGTTGAGGGCGTGCAGCGCACCGACCCCGGCACGGTGTTCGCGAGCCTGCCCTTCCGCGTTGGCGACACCTACAACGACGACAAGGGCGCGGCCGCCCTGCGTGCCCTGTTCGCCACCGGCCTGTTCAAGGACGTGCGCATCAATATCGATGGCAACGACGTCGTTGTCGTCATCGAAGAGCGACCCATCATCGCCAACGTCAGCTTCATCGGCTTGAAGGAGTTCGATACCGAAGCGCTGACCAAATCGCTGAAGGAAGTCGGCATCGGCGAAGGCAAGCCCTTTGACAAGGCGCTGGCCGATCGCGCCGAGCAGGAGTTGAAGCGGCAGTACCTGACGCGCAGCCTCTACGGCGCCGAGGTCACGACGACGATCACCCCGCTGGAGCGCAACCGTGTCAACGTCAGCTTTGCCGTCACTGAAGGTGAACCGGCCAAGATTGCCGATATTCGGATCAACGGTAGCAAGGCCTTCTCGGAGAGCACGTTGCTGGGCCAACTGGAGCAGACCACGTCGGGGTGGCTGACCTGGTACACCAAGACCGACCGCTACTCGCGTACCAAGCTCAATGCTGATCTAGAGACGCTTCGTTCGTATTACCTGAACCGCGGCTACCTGGAGTTCTCGGTCGAGTCGACGCAGGTGACGATTTCGCCGGACAAGCAAAGCATCAGCATTGCGGTCACCATCAAGGAGGGCCAGCCCTACACGGTGTCCGGCGTGCGGCTCGAGGGGGAGTTCCTCGGTCGCGAGGAAGAGTTCAAGCGTCTGATCGTGGTACGCCCAGGCGATGCGTATCGCGGTGACGCTGTGGCGGCCACCACGCGCGCTTTCTCCGACTACTACGGCACCTTCGGCTACGCCTTTGCGCGTGTGGACAGCCGCACCGAAGTCGACAAAGCCACGGGTCAGGTTGTGGTGGTCTTTACTGCTGATCCGGCGCGTCGCGTCTATGTGCGCCGGGTGCTGGTCTCGGGTAACACCAAGACTCGCGATGAAGTCATTCGTCGCGAGTTCCGTCAGTTTGAATCGGCCTGGTACGACGGCCAGCGGATCAAGGCCTCGCGTGATCGCGTCGAGCGCCTGGGCTACTTCAAGGATGTGACCATCGACACCAGCGAAGTTGCTGGCGCGCCTGATCAGGTCGACGTGACCTTGACGGTGACCGAGCGCCCGACCGGCAATGTGTCTGTGGGGGCGGGCTACTCGAGTGCGCAGAAGCTCTCCTTCCAGGGCGCGATCCGTCAGGACAACGTCTTCGGTTCGGGCAACTATCTGGGCTTGGAAGTGAATACGGCCAGCACCGGCCGTGCGCTGTCGGTGAGTACTGTCGATCCCTATTTCACCGTCGATGGCGTGTCACGCGCGGTCGACGTGTTCTACCGGACCAGCAAACCGCTGAACAGCTTGGGCGAGGTCTATGAGTTTGCCTCGTATGGGGGCTCGCTCCGTTTCGGCGTGCCCTTCAGCGAACTCGACACCGTGTTCTTCGGTATCGGTTACGAGCTGACCAAGATCACGAACTCGACCGGCGTGCCCAATGCGTATTTCGAGTTCGCCAAACAGTTTGGCGCTCGCAGTGCAGCGTATCCGTTGACTATCGGGTGGCAGAACGATGCGCGTGACAGCGTCATCTCGCCCAGCGCCGGGCGCCTGCAAAAGGTCTATATGGAGCTGAGTCCGGCCGGCGAGGCGCAATACGCCAGGCTGAATTTGCAACATCAGCAGTACATTCCGCTGGGTCGCAAGTTCACCGTGGGCTTGAATGCTGAACTGGGCTTGGGTTATGGACTCGGGGGCCGGCCTTACCCAGTGTTCAAGAACTTCTATGCGGGCGGTTTGGGCTCGGTGCGGGTGTTCGAGCAGGGCTCGCTGGGGCCGGTGGACGTCACTGGTTCCTACAGTGGCGGCAACGTGAAATTCAATACCAATGCCGAGTTGTATGTGCCGGTGCCCGGTGCAGGCAACGACAAGAGCTTCCGCCTGTTTGGCTTCGTTGACGCGGGCAATGTGTGGTCGACCCAGCGCACGGCTGCCAACACCGAAAGGGTCAGTTGGGACACCATGCGCGTGTCTGCAGGCATCGGTATCAGCTGGCTGTCGCCGATGGGGCCGTTGAAGCTGAGCTATGGCACGCCGATTCGCAAACAGCGGACGGATAGAATCGAAAAATTCCAATTCCAGATCGGGACTGCATTCTGATGAAGAGCAAGCTGTTGAAGACGGTGGCCGCGGCTGCCTTGCTGGCCGCCTCGGCCATCACTGCACACGCACAAGAACTGAAGATTGGCTACGTCAGCACCGAGCGGATCCTGCGCGAAACCAACCTTGCCAAATCGGCCCAGATCAAGCTGGAAGCCGAATTCGGCAAGCGCGAGAAGGATCTGAAGGAATTGGAGAACAAGCTGCGTGGCGCCGCCGACAAGCTGCAGAAGGATGCGCCGATGCTGGCCGAGGCCGAGCGCAATCGCCGTGAGCGCGATCTGGTCGAGCAGGATCGCGATCTGCAGCGCAAGCGCCGCGAATGGCAAGAAGACCTGCAGCAGCGCAAGAGCGAAGAGATGCAGGGTCTGGTCGACAAGGCCAACCGCGTTGTCAAGCAGATCTTCGAGACCGAGAAGTACGATCTGATCGTGCAAGACGCACTGCACGCCAGCAACCGCGTGGACATCACCAAGAAGGTGATCGATGCGCTCAACGCGCAGAAGTGATTGATTGAAGACAGAAGTCCGCATCACGCTGGCTGAACTGATCGCCGCCTTGGGCGGCGATCTTGTTGGTGAAGCCAACTTGCTCATCACGCGCATTGGCAGCCTGGAAGAGGCGGACGCCCAGACCATCTCCTTTCTGGCCAATCCGCGCTATCAGCCGCAGTTGGCCAGCACGCGCGCTGGCTGTGTCATCGTGGCCCCCGCGCTGGCCGAGGCGGCCGCGGCCCGTGTAGCTGGCGCTGCCTGCATCGTCACCCCCGATCCCTATCTCTACTTCGCGCGCCTGACGCAGTGGTGGGCGCGCCATCTGCGACCGCAGCTCGCGGCGCGCATCCATCCGAGCGCTCATATCGACGCATCGGCCGTGATCGGTGAGGGCGTCGATATCGGCCCCGGCGTGGTTGTTGAGGCCGGCGTGCGCATTGGGCCCGGCGTTCGCATCGGTGCCAACAGCGTGATCGAGCGCGAGGCTGAGATTGGCGCGGGCAGCCGCCTGGCGCCGCGTGTAACGCTGGGCTTCGAGTGCAGCATCGGCGCGCGCTGCATCGTGCACAGCGGCGTCGTGATAGGCGCCGATGGCTTTGGCTTTGCGCTGAGCCAGGGGCGTTGGGAAAAGATCGAGCAGCTGGGTGCGGTCCGCATCGGTGATGAGGTCGAAATCGGCGCGAACAGCTGTATCGACCGGGGCGCCTTGGGCGACACGGTGCTGGAAGACGGCGTCAAGCTCGACAACCTGGTGCAGATCGGCCACAACGTGCACGTTGGCGCCCACACCGCGATGGCCGGCTGTGCCGGCGTGGCCGGCAGTGCCCGCATCGGCGCCCACTGCACCGTCGGTGGCGGTGCCATCGTGCTGGGGCATTTGAGCCTGGCCGACCATGTGCATGTGTCGGCCGCCACCGTGGTCAGCCGCTCGATCACGAAGCCGGGCCAGTACAGCGGCGTCTTCCCCTTCGACGACAATGCCAGCTGGGAAAAGAACGCCGCCACCTTGAGACAGTTGCATGCGCTGCGCGACCGCATCCGCACGCTGGAAAAGAAAACATGAGCACCATGGACATCCATCAAATCCTGAAGAAGATCCCCCATCGCTATCCGATCCTGCTGGTGGATCGTGTGCTGGAGATCGAAAAGGGCAAGCGCATCCGCGCGCTGAAGAACGTGTCCATCAACGAGCCCTATTTCATGGGCCACTTCCCGCACCGCCCGGTGATGCCGGGCGTGTTGATGCTTGAGGCGATGGCACAGGCCGCTACCGTGCTGACCCTGGTCAGCCTGGACACTGAGCTCGACGACAAGACGGTGTGCTATTTCGCCGGCATCGATGGCGCGCGCTTCAAGCGCCCGGTCGAGCCCGGCGACCAGCTGATCCTGGACGTGACGCTGGATCGCGCCAAGGCCTCGATCTTCAAGTACACCGGCAAGGTCTATGTGGGCGATGAAGTCGCCTGCGAGGCCGAGTTGATGTGCACGATGCGTCGCATCGAGGCCTGAGTCGCTGCCCGGCAGTTCTAGCGCAGAAGGTTGTTCGGCCATGAGCAAGATCCATCCCACCGCCGTCATCGATGCCGGCGCTGAGCTCGACAGCACGGTCGAGGTCGGCGCCTACAGCGTGATCGGTGCCGGCGTGAAGATTGGCGCGGGTACCAAGATCGGCCCGCACTGCGTGATCGAAGGGCCGACGACGATTGGCCGCGACAACCAGTTCTACCAGTTCAGCTCCATCGGCGCGGCGCCGCAGGACAAGAAATACGCCGGTGAGCCGACCCAGCTCATCATCGGCGACCGCAATATGGTGCGCGAGTTCTGCACCATGAACCGCGGCACCGCGCAAGATGAAGGCGTGACCCGGCTTGGTGATGACAACTGGCTGATGGCCTATGTGCATCTGGCCCACGACTGCGTGGTCGGCAGCAAGACCATCTTCGCCAATAACGCACAGATTGCCGGGCATGTCCACGTCGGCGACTTCGCCATCCTTGGCGCCTACACGGCGGTGCACCAGTTTGTTCATATCGGCGCGCACAGCATGACCGGCATGGGCTCCATCCTGTTCCAGGATCTGCCGCCCTTCATCATGGCCAGCGGCAATACCGCCGAGGCGCGCAGCTTCAATCTCGAAGGCCTGAAGCGCCGCGGCTTCACGCCCGAGCAGCTCAATGCCGTCAAGCAGATGTACCGGCTGCTCTACCGCAAGAGCCTGACCGTCGATCAGGCCAAGATGGAAATGATCGCCCTGCAGGCCACGCTGGCCGAGGCGAAGGACACCATTCAGCTGATGATCGACTTCCTCAATACCGCCACGCGCGGCATCATTCGCTAACACGCCATGTCCGTATCCGCGCCTCGCTTCAGCCTGGTGGCCGGCGAGGCCTCCGGGGACCTGCTTGGCGGCTTGCTGCTGGCCGGCTTGCGCCAGCGCTGGCCCGAGCTGCAGGCCGATGGCATCGGCGGCCCCAAGATGGCGGCCCAGGGCTTCAAGGCCTGGTGGCCGCACCACAAGCTGTCGGTGTTCGGCTATGTCGATGCCTTGCTCCATCTGCGCGAGATCCTGGGCATACGCAAGCAGCTCGGTGAACGGCTGCTGGCCGAGGCACCGCAGGCCTTCATTGGCATCGACGCACCGGATTTCAATTTCGCGCTCGAAGCCAAGTTGAAGGCGGCCGGCATCAAGAGCATCCATTTCGTCTGCCCCTCGATCTGGGCCTGGCGGGCCGAGCGCGTCGAGAAGATCCGCCGCTCGGTCGACCATGTGCTCTGCCTGTTTCCCTTCGAGCCGGCGCTGTTGCACAAGGCCGGCATTGCGGCCAGCTATGTCGGCCATCCGCTGGCCGATGTAATCCCGATGGAGCCGCCGCGCTCAGCTTGCCGCGCGGCGCTGAGCCTCTCTGAGACCGACACCGTGGTGGCCCTGTTGCCAGGCAGCCGTAGGAGCGAGATCCGCTACATCGCTGAACCGCTGCTGCGTGCGGCGCAGCTGATGCAGCGGCAGCGCCCCGAGCTGCGTTTCATCATGCCGGTGGCGCCCGGCATGCGTGAGCTGATGGCGCCGCTGCTGCAGCGTCACGCGCAGGGCCTGCGTCTGGAGGTGCTGGACGGGCGCTCGCACGAAGCGCTGGCGGCCTGTGACATCACGCTGGTCGCCAGCGGCACGGCGACCTTGGAGGCGGCGCTCTTCAAGCGGCCGATGGTGATTGCCTACCGGATGCACTGGCTGAACTGGCGGCGCATTCGCACCAAGCGCTTGCAGCCTTGGGTAGGGCTGCCCAATGTGCTGGCCGAAGACTTCGTCGTGCCCGAGCTGCTGCAGGACGCCTGCACGCCCGAGGCACTGGCCCGTGAAGGCCTGGCCTGGCTGGACGATGCGGCGCGCCGCGAGCATGCCGTGGCCATCTTCCGTCAACAACATGAGCTGCTGCGCTGCAATACCGCACAGCGCGCCACCGATGCGATCGCGCAAGTCCTCGGCGCCTAAGCAGGCCGCGCCCGAACAGCTGGGCCTGCTCTGGGACGTGCCGGGCCTGATGGCCGGCGTCGACGAAGCCGGCCGTGGCCCGCTGGCCGGCCCGGTGGTGGCTGCGGCGGTGATCCTTGACGACCAGCAGCCGATTGCCGGCCTGGCCGATTCCAAGGCGCTGACCGAGAAGAAGCGTGAGCGCCTGTTTGACGAGATCCGCGCCAAGGCGCTGTGCTGCTGCATCGCTGAGGCCTCGGTCGAGGAGATCGACGAGCTTAATATCCTGCAGGCGACGCTGCTGGCGATGCGCCGGGCGGTCGAAGGCCTGCGGCTGAAGCCGGCCAAGGTGCTGGTCGATGGCAACCGGCTGCCGGTGCTCAAGGTGCCTGCCGAGGCCATCGTCAAGGGCGATGCCAAGGTGCAGGCGATCTCGGCGGCGTCCATCCTCGCCAAGGTGCATCGCGACCGGCTCTGCCTGGCCATGCATGAGGCCCATCCCGAGTACGGCTTCGCCACCCACAAGGGTTATCCGACGGCCGATCACATCGCCGCCTTGCGCCAGCACGGCGCCACCGTCTGGCACCGGCGCAGCTTCGGCCCGGTCCGCGAGGTATTGCATCCATGAACCAGATCGTTCACATCAGCTCGCGTGATAACCCGGTTTTGCAGCGGCTGCGCAAGCTGAGCCAGGATGGCGCGGCCTATCGCAAGATTGGTAGCGTCTGGCTGGAGGGCGATCACCTGGCCCGCGCGGCGCTGGAACGCGGCCGCCAGCCTGGCCTGGCGCTGATCACCGAGCAGGCTTACGCACATGCAGGCTTGCGAGCCCTGGCCGACGCAGCGCCCAAGGTGCTGGTTGTGCCCGAGGCATTGTTCAAGACGGTCAGCGGCCTGGAGTCGCCGGCGCAGCTGGGCTTTGAGATTGCCCACGAGGCGAGGCAAGACCTGACCCCGGGCGTCGACTCCGTCGTGCTGGACCGCCTGCAGGATGCCGGCAATGTCGGCACGATTCTGCGCAGCGCGGCGGCGATGGGCTTTCGCCAGGTGCTGGCGCTCAAGGGCACAGCGGCGCTGTGGTCGCAAAAGGTGTTGCGTGCCGGCATGGGTGCGCATTTCGGCCTGCAGCTGGTGGAAGGCCTGGCGCCGGAGGATCTTGATGCACTGGGCGTGCCGCTGGTCGCCACCAGCTCGCATGCCGCGGCGCAGTTGCATCAGCTGGCGCTGCCCAGCCCTTGCGCCTGGGTGATGGGCCATGAAGGGCAGGGCGTGCAGCCGGCGCTGATGCAGCGCTGCAGCTTGACCGTCGGCATTCCCCAGCCGGGCGGCGAGGAGTCGCTGAACGTGGGCAGCGCTGCCGCGATCTGCCTGTACGAGAGTGCCCGGCAGCGCCTGGTGGCGGCTCAGTAAATCAGCCGGTCCGGCCGGATATCACGCAGGATGGTGGTGGCGATTTCCTCGATCGACTTGTTGGTCGAGGACAGCCAGGAGATGCCGTTGCGTTTCATCATCGCCTCGGCCTCGTTGATCTCGTAGCGGCAGTTCATCAGATCGGCGTACTTGCTGCCGGGTCGGCGCTCATTGCGAATCTGCGACAGCCGCTCCGGGTCGATGGTCAGGCCGAAGCATTTTTTCTTGTGCGGCTCCAGCATCGAAGGGATCTTGCTGCGCTCGAAGTCTTCCGGGATCAGTGGGTAGTTGGCCGCCTTGATGCCGTGCTGCATGGCCAGATAGAGCGATGTCGGCGTCTTGCCGCTGCGCGACACGCCGACCAGGATCACGTCGGCGGCCTCGAGGTTCTTGGCCGACTGCCCGTCGTCATGAGCCAGCGAGAAATTGATCGCCTCGATCCGGTCGTGATACTCCTGGCTGCGTGCCACATCGGAGAAGCGCCCAACGCGGTGGTTGGACTTGATCTTGAACTCTTCCTCCAGCGGCTCGATGAAGGTGCCGAACATGTCCAGCACCAGGCCCTGGCAGTGCTCACGCACGATCTGCAGCACCTCGCGGTTGACCAGGGTGGCAAACACGATGGCACGGCGCCCCTCGGCCACGCCGGTGGCGTTGATCTCGCGCACCACCTCGTAGGCCTTTTCGGCGTTGTCGACGAAGGGGCGCCGCACATGGCGGGGCTTGCCGGCGAACTGGGCGAGGATGGAGTTACCGAAGGTTTCGGCGGTGATCCCGGTGCCGTCCGAGACAAAGTACACGGTGCGATTGGGCATGGTGGCAAACCTGTCAAGCAAGGGTTTCCATCATAGGCGCGCCTCCCCCTACAATCGGCCGCAGTTTGTCGATCAAAGCCACATGCATTCCTTCCACCCCCAATCAGAATCCACAAATGGTGGGGCGGGTGCGTGCGCTGAAGCCGTGCAGGACGGTGCGAGCTCCCTGAGCCGCCGCTGCACGGGAGTGCCAGTTTCACAACATCACGGAGCCCTCCCATGTCTTCTCGCTTTGACGCGACCGCCCTGGTCGTTCCCTTTGAGAATCTGAGAATGAGCGATGTCGAGGTCGTTGGCGGTAAGAACGCCAGCCTCGGCGAAATGATCTCGCAGCTGGCCGCCTCCGGTGTGCGTGTGCCCGGCGGCTTTGCCACCACGGCCCATGCCTTCCGCGAGTTCCTCAAGCATGAGGGTCTGGACAAGCGCATCGAAGCGCGCCTGGCCACGCTGAACACCGACGACGTCCGCGCGCTGGCCGAGGCCGGCGCCGAAATCCGTGGCTGGCTGGAGGCGCAGCCCTTCCCGGCCGATCTGGAGGCGCAGATCCGCAGCTCCTTCGAGAAGCTGACGGCCGACAATCCCGGCGTGTCCTTTGCCGTGCGCTCGTCCGCCACCGCGGAAGACCTGCCGGACGCCTCGTTTGCCGGCCAGCAGGAGACCTTCCTGAACGTAGTCGGCATCGAGGAAGTGCTGCACAAGATGAAGGAGGTGTTTGCCTCCCTCTACAACGACCGCGCCATCAGCTACCGCGTCCACAAGGGCTTTGCCCATGCCGAGGTGGCCTTGTCGGCCGGTGTGCAGCGCATGGTGCGTTCCGACCTCGGTTCGGCCGGCGTGATGTTCACCATCGACACCGAGTCCGGCTTCAAGGATGTGGTCTTCATCACGTCCAGCTACGGCCTGGGTGAGACGGTGGTGCAGGGCGCCGTCAACCCCGACGAGTTCTATGTCCACAAGCCAGCGCTGAACAAGGGCAAGCAGCCCATCATCCGCCGCAATCTGGGCTCCAAGCTGATCCGCATGGAGTTCGCAACGCCGGAAGAAAAGGCCGCCAGCGGCAAGCTGGTCAAGACGGTGGACACCGTGCCCGAAGCACGCAATCGCTACTCGCTGAATGATGCCGAGGTGGTCGAGCTGGCCCAGTACGCGCTGATCATCGAGCAGCATTACCAGCGCCCGATGGACATCGAATGGGGCCGCGACGGTGTCGATGGCAAGATCTACATCCTGCAGGCTCGCCCGGAGACGGTGAAGAGTCAGGCCGAAGGCCAGGTTGAGCATCGCTACAAGCTCAAGGGCCACAGCGCCGTGTTGGCCGAGGGCCGCGCCATTGGTCAGAAGATCGGCACCGGCCCGGTGCGTCTGGTGCACAGCATCAGCGAAATGGAACGCGTGCAGCCAGGCGACATCCTGGTGACCGACATGACCGACCCGAACTGGGAGCCGGTGATGAAGCGGGCCGCGGCCATCGTCACCAACCGTGGCGGCCGCACCTGCCACGCCGCCATCATTGCGCGCGAGCTGGGCATTCCGGCCGTGGTCGGTTGCGGTGACGCGACCGAGCGGCTGAAGGATGGCCAACTGGTCACCGTCGCCTGCTCCGAGGGCGATACCGGCTATATCTACGACGGCCTGCTGGAAACCGAAGTCAGCGAAGTCCATCGTGGCGAGCTGCCGTACTGCCCGATCAAGATCATGATGAACGTCGGCAATCCGCAGCTGGCCTTCAACTTCGCGCAGATGCCCAGTTCCGGTGTTGGCCTGGCCCGGCTGGAATTCATCATCAACAACAATATCGGTGTCCACCCCAAGGCCATCCTGGACTATCCGAATATCGATGCCGACCTGAAGAAGGCGGTCGAGTCGGTCGCCCGTGGTCATGCCTCGCCGCGTGCCTTCTACGTCGACAAGCTGGTCGAAGGCATCGCCACCATCGCGGCAGCCTTCTATCCGCGGCCGGTGATCGTGCGCCTGTCGGACTTCAAGAGCAACGAGTACCGCAAGCTGATCGGTGGCTCACGCTATGAGCCTGATGAAGAGAATCCGATGCTGGGCTTCCGTGGCGCCTCGCGTTACATCAGCGGCGAGTTCTCGGATGCCTTCGCGATGGAGTGCGAAGCGCTGCGCCGCGTGCGCAACGACATGGGCCTGACCAATGTCGAAATCATGGTGCCCTTCGTGCGCACGGTGCGCCAGGCTGAACGTGTGGTTGGCATGCTGGCCGAGCGTGGCCTGAAGCGTGCGGCCACCGGCGGTCAGGACGGCCTGCGCGTCATCATGATGTGCGAGGTGCCCAGCAACGCCATCCTGGCCGATCAGTTCCTGGAGCATTTCGACGGCATGTCGATCGGCTCCAACGACCTGACCCAGCTGACCCTGGGCCTGGATCGCGATTCGGGTCTGGAACAGCTGGCTGGCGATTTCGATGAGCGCGATCCGGCCGTCAAGGCGCTGATCTCGCGCGCCATCAATGCCTGCCGCGCCACCGGCAAGTACATCGGCATCTGCGGCCAGGGTCCCAGCGATCATCCGGATTTCGCCGACTGGCTGGCTGCCGAAGGCATTGTCTCGATCTCGCTGAACCCCGACACGGTGATCGACACCTGGCAGCGCCTGGCGGCGAAGTAAGTCAAGCCGCTGATGTCGTCCCTTCCCGAATCGGGAAGGGGCGGCGCGGTCGGCTTTGACCCAAGCGAGCGCCGAGCCTCAGGCGCCTGAGGCCGCTCGGTGATCCGGCGAGCCCACGACCGCCAGGGTCTGGGTGCCGGTGATGATCATTCGCACCATCACGATCAGTTGCTCGGTCAATTCGGCCAGCTTGTCGTGTGGTTGATCCATGGCCGTGGCGCCCATGGCAAAAACCAGCCGGGTAATGGCCTTGGCCGTCAGCGCCGGCTCGTACAGGCCGGTGCCATGCACTTCGGCAAGGCGGATCAGGTCGAGCCGTAGCTCATCTTCAAAGAACAGCAGCTGACGGTCGACGGCGCGCTTGAAGGCGTCCGAGCCCACCGTGCCCTCACGCAGCAGGATGTGCAGCAGGCGGTCGTCCGAGCGCAGCTGCTCCATGAAAGCCTGCACCGCGCAACGCACGACGCTGCTGCCATTGCTGGCGCGCAGCCGGGCCTCACCAATGATCTCGCGCAGCGATTCGCCGGCCATGTCGATCAGCGTCACGGCCAGCTCGTCCATGTCGCGGAACTGGCGGTAAAAGCTGTTCGGCGCAATGCCGGCTTCGCGGGCCACTTCGCGCAGGCTCAGGGTCGACACGCTGCGATGCGGCCCCAGTAGGTTCAGCGCCGCCCTCACGATGTCTTCGCGCGAAATATGCGCCTTGCGGCCCGGCCCGGCAGGGGGCTGCGGGTCAAGGCTGTTGTCGGCGGAAGGCTGTAGAAGGCTTGTCATGGGCGTGTGCGAGAGTCGGCATCATAACCAAGCTGAATTGCTATACATGTGTATAGACGCTTGTGCTTATGTCTGTATACTTGTGCCCAAGCACGGTTGCGCCTCGGGAGATGGGGTGCAGAGCCCTCGGGCTTTTTGCCGCCGCGTCGAACGGAGTTCTTGTGTCCTCACTTGCGTCCTCTCAAAGCCTTGGGCGTGGCGGTCTGCTGCGTCGCCTGGTCGATCCTCTGGTCGATCAGGCCATCGTCGATTTCTGGCTGGGTCAGCTGAACCGGCTGTGGACCTGGGAGCGACCCTTGGCCCGCGTGGTTGAGCGGCGCCAGGAGGCGGCCGATGCCGTCACGCTGCTGCTCAAGCCCAACCGGCACTGGCAAGGCTTTCGCGCCGGCCAGCATCTGAACATCGGCGCCGAGGTCAATGGCCGCTGCGTCACCCGCAGCTACAGCCTCAGCGACCAGCCGCGCCCGGACGGGTTGATTGTCATCACCGTCAAGCAGGTGCCCGGCGGTTTGCTGTCCACCCAGCTGTGCGATCGAACCCAGGTTGGCGACATCTTGACCATAGGTCAGGCGTATGGCGACTTGGCGCTGCCCAAGACCGGCAAGGGTGGCTATCTGCTGCTGGCGGCGGGCAGCGGCATCACGCCGCTGATGAGCCTGATCCGATCCTGGGCGGCCGCCGGGGGCGAGAGCCGGCTGACGCTGGCCTACTGGGCGCGCACCAAGGAACAGCTGTGCTTTGCCAAAGAGCTGCAGGCGCTGGCCGAGGCGCAGCCGCGCTTTCGCCTGCATCTGCTGCTGACGCAACATCCCGCCACGCCGGCGGCACGCATCGGTGCAGCGCCGCTCGACGCGTTGCTCCTCGATGCAGCCGCTGTGGCCGACCTGCACGTGCTGGCCTGTGGTCCCGGGGGCTTCGTCGAAACGGCGCGGCAGTTGCTGGCCTCGCGCGTGGCCGGCTTCCAGGCCGAGGCGTTTTCGCCCGCCACACCGCTGCGCGTTGATGAGGTCCGGCCGGTCACGGTTCAGCTGCAGCGCAGTGGCCGCAGCCTGACGATCAGCTCGGGCGACAGCCTGCTTGGCGCGCTGGAGGCTCAGGGTCTGCGCCCGGCCTCGGGATGCCGGATGGGCATCTGCCACAGCTGTGTCTGCACCAAGCTGGAAGGCCAGACGCAAAACCTTTTGACCGCCGAACAAGATGGCGAGCCTGGCAGCGCGCTGCGCCTGTGCGTCAGCCGCGCCTGCGGCAATATCAGCCTGGATCTTTGAGACACCGAGCATGAATAAATCTCTGACCCGCAAGCTCAGCAACGAGGAACTGGAGCAGTTTGGCGCCGAGATCGAGGCGCTGCGCGCCAAGACGGTGGCCGACCTCGGCGAGCGCGACGCCCGCTACATCCGCACTATCTTCAAGGCCGTGCGTTGGACCGAATTCGCCGGTCGGGCACTGCTGATGGTCGGGGCCTTCCTGCCGCAGCCCTGGTTGATCGCCTGCTGGGTGCTCGGCGCCTTGACACTGGGCCTGTCCAAGATTCTGGACAATATGGAGCTCGGCCATAACGTCATCCATGGCCAGTTTGACTGGATGGGCGATCCGCACTTCAAGGGCAAGCAGTTCGAGTGGGACATCGTCGGCACCAGCGACAACTGGCGCAAGACCCACAACTTCCGCCACCACACCTACACCAATATCCACGGCCTGGATGACGACATCGGCTATGGCGTGCTGCGTCTCTTCCCCGAGCAACGCTGGACGCCGGCGGCGCTCTTGCAGCCGCTGTATGCCATTGTCTTTGCACTGCTGTTTCAATGGGGTGTGGCCATCCAGGACCTGCGCCTGGGCCGCCTGTTCGGTGCGCGCAAGCAGCAGGCACGCGCCGAGCTGCGTCGTGCCGGCGTGCCGGTGCTGAAGAAGATCGGGCGCCAGTTGATCAAGGACTATCTTGTCTTCCCGCTGCTGGCGGGGCCAGGCTTTCTGTTCGTGGCCAGCGGCAATATGGTCGCCAACGGTCTGCGCAATCTGTGGACCTACACCATCATCTTTTGCGGCCACTTCACCACTGACGTCGAGACCTTTCCCAAGGGCGTGCTGAAGAACGAGACACGCGCACATTGGTACTGGCGGCAGATCCGCGGCTCGTCGAACCTGTCCGGCGGCTTTCTGCTCAACACCTTGTCGGGCAATCTGAGCCATCAGATCGAGCACCATCTGTTCCCCGATGTGCCGGCCAATCGCTACGTCGAGATGGCGCCCGAGGTTCGGGCGATCTGCAAGCGTTACGGCGTGCACTACAACACCGGTTCGCTGCCCATGCAGTTCTCACAGGTGATCTGGCGCATCCTGCGCCATGCCTTGCCGAGCCGGCCGCGTGCCAGCCGCTTGGCCGGCGCCAATTCCTGAGCGTTTGCTGCCCCGGGGTTCCCGCTATGGCGCAGTGGCGCGGCTGATCGCATGATGGCCGCTCACCGTTCCTAGGCTGTCGCGCGTGCCACCCCCAACCGCCCATACAGAGCCAGGCGCATCCCAGGGCCTGGGTTCGCGCCTCAACCGTATCTACCTCTGGTACACGCTGGGCTTTGCGGCCTTCGTGCTGGTGCTGGCCCTGCTGGAGCGCATCGGCCTGCCCAAGAGTTGGATAGGCTTCAGCTTTCTGGCGGCGACGGTGATCGTCTACGCCGGTATCGGCATCATCGGCCGTACCACCGATATCGACGAGTACTACGTCGCGGGTCGCCGCGTTCCGGCCTTCTACAACGGTCTTGCGGCAGGCGCCGATTGGATGAGCGCGGCCTCCTTCATCGGCATGGCCGGCACGCTCTACCTGAGCGGTTATGGCGGCCTGGCCTTTGTGATGGGGTGGACCGGCGGCTTCTGCCTGGTGGCCATCCTGATTGCGCCCTTCATGCGGCGCTTTGCCCAGTTCACCGTGCCGGACTTTCTCGGCGCCCGCTATGGTGGCGAGGCCGTGCGTCTGATCGGCGCCAGCGCGGCGGTGCTGATCTCGTTTGTGTATGTGGTGGCGCAGATTTACGGGATCGGCCTCATCACGGCGCGCCTGACCGGGCTGAGTTTTGAGCTTGGGGTTTTTGTCGGCCTGGGCGGTGTGCTGGTCTGCTCGTTTCTGGGCGGCATGCGAGCGGTGACCTGGACACAGGTGGCCCAGTACATCATCCTGATCGCCGCTTATCTGGTGCCGGTGGTCTGGCTGTCGATCAAGCAGACCGGTGTGCCGGTGCCGCAGGCAGTCTATGGCTACCAGCTGCAAAAACTCAGTGAGCGCGAGCGCGAGCTGATCCAGGATCCGGCCGAGTTGTCGGTGCGTCGCTATTACGCCGAGCATGCCAAGCTTTTGTCCGGCAAGCTTGAAGACGTTGCCGGCACGCTGGCGCGCGAACGCACCGAGGCCTCACGCCGGGTCGCGGCGCTGAAGCAGCAGGGCGCCTCGCTGGCCGAGATTCAGGCGGCCGAGAAGCGCCGCGCCGCGCTGCCCAAGACCGAAGCCGAGGCCAGCGAGCAATGGCAGCGTGGTCGTGCGGCTGATGAGCAGCGCGCCAAGCCGCTGGCCGGCATGCCGCCGCACGCGCTGCCCTTCAGTGGCGATCCCGAAGGCAGCGCCGCCGAGCGCGAGAGCTTTGATCTGTCGCGGCGCAACTTCCTTGCGCTGGTGTTCTGCCTGATGGTGGGCACGGCCGGGTTGCCGCACATCCTGACCCGCTACTACACGACACCATCGGTGGGTGAGGCGCGCCGCTCGGTCGCCTGGTCGCTGCTGTTCATTGGCCTGCTGTACTTCACCGCGCCTGCATTGGCCGTGATGGTCAAGTACGAGGTGTTCAACAGCCTGGTGGGCACGCCGATTGCCGAGTTGCCTAGCTGGATCGGGCAGTGGATGAAGGTCGACCCGGGCCTGTTGTCGATCAACGATGTCAATGGCGACGGCGTTCTGCAACTCGGTGAGCTGCAAATGGGCGGCGATATCGTCATGCTGCTGACGCCGGAGTTGGCGGGCCTGCCATACGTGGTTGCTGGCATGGTCGCGGCCGGCGGGCTGGCTGCCGCGCTGTCGACCGCCGATGGTCTGTTGTTGACGATCTCCAGCGCGCTGTCGCACGACATCTACTACAAGGTGCTCAACCCGCGAGCCAGCGCCACGCGCCGGGTGACGCTGTCCAAGGCGCTACTGCTGGCCACGGCGCTCAGCGCCGCCGCCTTCGCGGCGCAAAAGCCGGCCGACATCCTCTTCCTGGTGTCGGCCGCGTTCTCGCTGGCGGGGGCGACCTTTGTGCCCAGCCTGGTGCTCGGCGTGTTCTGGCAGCGGGCCAATCGCTGGGGCGCCATCGCTGGCATGCTGGGCGGCTTTGCCTTGACGCTGTTCTATATGGTGCAGGCTCACGACGGCCTGCGCCTGCTCTTTGGCGTGCCGGGGCCGGCCACGCTGTGGTGGGGCATACAGCCCATCTCGGCGGCGGTCTTTGGTTTGCCCTTCAGTGTGCTGCTCATCGTGCTGGTCAGCCTGCTGACGCCGGCGCCCGCGCAGGCCGTGCGCGAACTGCTGGCTGAGCTGCGTTCGCCGCCTCAGCCAGGCTGATCTCGCTGCCGGACCGAATGACGGTTTTGCGAAATCTCATCAGCGCGCTATAATCATTGGCTTTCCCTTGCCGGGCCCACAGGTATGACGCTTGGGTTCGGCTTCCACAAGCCGCGTTGGTTTGGAATTTCCCGGGCAAACAAGGCTTGGAATCCACAAGGAGTGTTTATGCGTCACTATGAGATCGTTCTGCTGATCCATCCGGATCAAAGCGAACAGGTTCCGGCCATGCTGGAGCGTTACAAGGGCCTGATCACCACTGGTGGTGGTGTGGTTCACCGTGTTGAAGATTGGGGCCGCCGTCAACTGGCTTACCTGATCCAGAAGCTGGCCAAGGCGCACTACCTGTGCCTGAACATCGAGTGCAGCAAGGAAGTCCTGGCTGAGCTGGAAACCGGTTTCCGCTTCAATGACGCCGTCCTGCGTCACATGACCGTTGTCAAGGCCAAGGCCGAGACCACCCCGTCAGTGATGATGAAGGCTGTGGAACGCGAGGAAGCCCGCAAGGCCCCTCAAGAAGCTTCTGCCTAATGTCGCTTCGCTGATGCGAGCGATCTGTTCTGTTTCTGCCCGGCACTTGTGAACCAACTGCTGCTGCAGGCCAGGATAGAGCAACTGGGCCTACTCAGATACACGCCCGCCGGATTGCCGGCCCTGGACATCGGCTTGAAGCACGAGTCCCAGGTTCTGGAAGCCGGCAGCCCCCGCAAGGTGCTGCTGGAAATGAAGGCGGTGGCGATTGGTGAGTTGGCCAAACGGATTCAGGCACTGGGTGTCGGTCACGAAAGCTGCTACGGCGGCTTCCTGGCAGCCCAGCGCAACGGCAGAGGAACTGTGTTCCACATCACCGAACTGAATGCGGTTGCCAAGCAAAGCACGGCGCAAGAGTTTCCATCCGGATTGAAAAGTTAAGAGGTCACAACATGCCCCCAGCACGTGGTAAAGGTCGGTTCTCCAAGGACCGCAAGCCCAAGCGCAATCAACAGTCGCTGCTGTTCCGCCGCAAGCGTTTCTGCCGCTTCACCGTCACCGGTGTCGAGCAGATCGACTACAAGGACATCGACACGCTGCGCGATTTCATCAGCGAAAACGGCAAGATCACGCCCGCTCGCCTGACCGGCACGCGCGCCTTCTTCCAGCGTCAGCTGACGGTCGCCATCAAGCGCGCTCGTTTCCTGGCCATGCTGCCCTACAGCGACCAGCACAAGGTCTGAGGAGTAAGCCAACATGCAAATCATCCTGCTTGAAAAGGTCGCGAACCTCGGCAACCTGGGCGACGTCGTCAAGGTCAAGGACGGCTACGCACGCAACTTCCTGATCCCGACCCGCCAGGCACGTCGTGCCACCGCGGCCGCGATCAAGGAATTCGAAGCCAAGCGCGCCGAACTGGAAAAGATCGCCGCTGAAAAGCTGGCCACCGCTCAAGCCCTGGGCGAAAGCCTGACCGGCAAGACCGTGCGCATCAGCCAGAAGGCTGGCGTTGACGGCCGCCTGTTCGGTTCCGTCACCAACGCTGACATCGCTGACGCCCTGAATAAGCTGGGCTTCACGACCGTGGCCAAGTCGCAAGTGCGTCTGCCGCTGGGTCCGCTGAAGGCCGTTGGCGAGTTCCCGGTGCACATTGCTGCACACACCGACGTGGTCGTTGAGATCAGCGTCCAGGTGGTGGCTGACGCCGAATAAGCGTTGCCCCCGCTGCCGCCTCCTCGTGGGGCTGGCACAAGAAAAGCCGACGACTCCCGCAGCCGTCGGCTTTTTGCATTCTGGGCCGCGGCTTATACAGCCCGGCCCCCAGGATTTCCACAAGCTTGTCCACAGGGGATGAGCGGCCCTCGGCCGTATAGTCAAGACCATGTCCGCGATCTTCAGCTCCACCCCCATGCCTGGCTCGCCGGGCACCGAGAAACGCGACGACGAAGTGGCGCGGCTGCGCGTGCCGCCGCATTCGATTGAGGCCGAGCAGAGTGTGCTCGGCGGCCTGTTGATCGACAACAGCGCCTGGGACCGCGCCGGCGACCTGCTGACCGACACCGACTTTTACCGCTACGAGCACAAGCAGATCTTTGCCTCGGTGGGCAAGCTGATCAATGCCGGCAAACCGGCCGACGTGGTGACGGTCTTTGAAGAGCTGACTTCGCTGGGCAAGGCCGATGAATGCGGTGGCCTGGCCTATCTGAACGCTTTGGCGCAGAGCGTGCCCAGCGCCGCCAATCTGCGCCGTTATGCCGAAATCGTTCGCGAGCGCGCCATCCTGCGCAAGCTGGTCAGCGCCAGCGATGAGATCGCGACCGCGGCCCTGGCACCGCAGGGCAGGGCGGTGACGCAGATTCTTGACGAGGCCGAAGGCAAGATCTTCCGCATCGGCGAAGAAGGTTCGCGCAGCCGTCAGGGTTTCCAGAGCATGGACAACCTGGTCGTGCAACTGATCGATCGCGTCAATGAGCTGGCCGAGAACGGCGCCGAGGATGTGACGGGCGTGCGCACCGGCTTCTTCGATCTGGACCGGATGACGGCCGGCCTGCAACCCGGCGATCTGATCGTGCTGGCCGCACGTCCCTCGATGGGCAAGACGGCGTTCGCGATCAATATCGGCGAAAACGTCGCCATCGATGAAGGCCTGCCGGTCGTCATCTACTCGATGGAAATGGGCGCGGCACAGCTGGCGCTGCGTATGGTGGGCTCCATCGGCCGCATTGACCAGGGCCATCTGCGTACCGGCCGCCTGACCGATGACGAATGGAGCCGGCTCTCCGAAGCGGTGGACAAGCTCGGCAAGGCCAGCATCTATATCGACGAGAGCCCAGGCCTGTCGCCCAGCGAGGTTCGAGCGCGGGCGCGCCGGCAGGCGCGGATCAGCGGCCAGCTCGGCCTGATCATCATCGACTACCTGCAGCTGATGAGCGGCAATGGTGGCAACGAGGAAAACCGTGCCACCGTCATTGGTGAAATTTCGCGGGGTTTGAAGGCCTTGGCCAAGGAGCTCAAGTGCCCGGTGATTGCGCTGTCGCAGCTGAATCGCTCGGTTGAAACCCGGCCGGACAAGCGCCCGATGATGTCTGACTTGCGCGAATCGGGCGCCATTGAGCAGGATGCCGACATCATCATGTTCATCTACCGCGATGAGTACTACACCAAGGAAGAGTGCAAGGAACCCGGTGTGGCCGAGATCATCATCGCCAAGCAGCGTAACGGCCCGGTCGGCACGGTGAAGCTGGCCTTCCAGCGCATGCACACCAAGTTCGAAAACCTGGCGCCCGGTTATAGCGGTGGTAGCGAATACTGAGTGAAGCCGGCGTCCGGCACCTGACGTTTCGTCCCGAGGGTCCTGTGATGCAGGGCCTTTTTCGTTTTGCTGGCGGCACGCCAAAGACTGTATGAAAATACAGTATGCGTGAACGCCTAGACCTCAATTCGCCGAACAGCGATTCGCCATCGACAGACACGGCGAGCGTGCCGATCGCACTGCCCATCCCGCAGTTCAAGGGGCGCGGCACCGGACAAAGGCTGGCCCATCGTTTTGAGCGGGATCAGCGCGAGGCCTTCGATGATGGCTGGGGCACGTTGGAACAGCGCGCTGTCGAGGAGCGGCTGGCGCCGCAAACGCAGATCATCGAGGAGCGAGCCCAACGCATACTCTCCAGCAACCAGTCACCTGACATCAGTTTCGAGCTGTCGATCAATCCCTACCGAGGCTGCGAGCATGGCTGTATCTACTGCTTTGCCCGGCCGACGCACAGCTATCTGAACCTGTCGCCAGGCCTGGACTTCGAGACCCGCATCATCGCCAAGGTCAACGCGGCCGAGCGGCTGCGTGCCGGCTTCATGAGCCCGGCCTATCAGCCCAAGCTGCTCTGCCTGGGGACGGCCACCGATGCCTATCAGCCCATTGAGCGCAAGCTGGGCATCACCCGAGCGCTGATCGAGGTGCTGGCCGAGTTCAAGCATCCCTTTTCCTTGATCACCAAATCGGCCGGCGTCGAACGTGACCTGGATCTGCTGGCGCCACTGGCGGCGCAGGGGCTGGTCGGCGTCTATGTGTCGATCACGACGCTGGACCCTGTGCTGGCGCGCATTCTGGAGCCCAGGGCGGCCTCTCCGCAGCGGCGCCTGCAAGCCATGCGCCGCCTGGCAGAGGCTGGCGTGCCGGTCGGCGTCAGCGTGTCGCCCTTGATCCCTTTCATCAACGAGCCCGAGCTGGAGCAGGTGCTGGAGGCGGCCGCCGAGGCCGGTGCGCGCGCCGCATTCAGCATCCCGCTGCGCCTGCCTTGGGAGGTGGCGCCGCTGTTCAAGGCCTGGCTGCAGCAGCACTATCCGGAGCGGGCCGAGCGGGTGATGGCCCGCTTGCATGAGATGCGGGGTGGGCGTGACAACGATCCTCGCTTCGGCAGCCGCATGCAGGGCGAGGGCATCTGGGCGCAGTTGCTGCAGCAGCGCAAGCGCAAGGCCTGCGCTCGACTGGGTCTGGACGGCCAGCGCCTGCCGCTGGATCTGAGCCAGTTTCGTCGTCTGGGCGAACAGCGTCAGGGCGAGCAGGCCAATCTGTTCTGAGCGGCGCTGCTTGCCTCAATGAGCCTTGCAGGGGCTCAGCAGATCCCAGTCGGGGCGATACAGCGAAGTGGCAACGCCGCTCAAGCCCAGCACCGTGTGAAACAGCTGATCATGGCTGAAGGGCTGGTCGATGCGCTGGGCGAGGCAGCCGGCTTGGAGCCTCAGCGCCGCGCTTGTGGCCGGCGGCAGCCAGAGCAGCAGCGGCACATGGGTCTGCTCGCGCGGCGCCACGGCATAGGGCATGCCATGCAGGAAGAGATTGTTCTCACCCAGGGATTCGCCATGATCTGACACATAGAGCATGGCCACCTGGTGCTGGCCCGACTGCTGTTTCAGCCAGTCGATCGCACCCGCCAGGATGCGATCGGTGTAGGCGATCGTGTTGTCGTAGGCATTGAGCACCTGCTCGCGCGGGCATTGCTGCAGTGCATTGGTGCGGCATTCGGGCTGGAAGGGCTTGGCGCCGCTCGGCGAGCGCTTGTAGTAGGCCGGGCCGTGGCTGCCCATTTGGTGCATCACCAGCACCGTGCCGCGGGCGCGTCGCTCGGCGGGCAGTGCCGCCAGCCGCTGGTCCAGGCCGTGCAGCAACGCTTCGTCCAGGCATTCCTCGGCATCGCACAGGCCGGCGGGCAATGCTGCCGCGGCGGGCGCCGGCTGGTTGGCCTGCGCATTGGGTACACGATCACACAAGCCCTTGCAGCCGGATTGGTTGTCCAACCAGAGCACGGCCAGCCCGGCGCGCTGCAAGACATCGAGCAGGTTCTCCTGGCTGCCCTTCAAGTCGAGAAAGGCATTGCGGCCCAGGTGCGAAAACATGCAAGGCAGCGAAGCGGCCGTGCTGGTGCCGCAGGAGCTGACCTGGCGGAAGCTGAGCAGATCGGTCTCTTGCTGCAACCGCGGATTGGTCGGCCTTGCATAGCCATTGAGCGAGAAATTGGCGGCGCGGGCGGTCTCGCCGACGACCAGCAACAGCAGCGGCGGCTTGGCATCGGCGCTGCGCGGCAAGAGCCGGGCATCGGCACCGACCACGGCGGGCGGACCATCGGGTTGGGCCTGCGATTCGTAGGCCACCACGCCCAATGACCAGTACGCGTTCAGCGGGCTGATCATGTAGCGCAGCTCCTTGTGGTCGCGCATCGTCGGCGCCAGTGTGGCAAAGCTGGCCATGCCCAGCGCCAGCACCACGCCCAGGCCCAGCACGGCGCCTGCTGCATTGAGCGCCAGCTGCCGCCAGCCGCCCAGCCGCCGGACAGGTGAGCGGTACAGCCACAGCGCCGGCAGCAGGCCCAGGATGAGCAGGCTGACCAGCAGGCGCAGGCTGAGCAGATCGCGGGCCTCGCGCACATCGGTCTGCACGATGTTGACCACCATGCTGGGGTCGACCACGATGCCATAGCTGCCCATGAAATGCGCCAGCGCGGCGGCACTGAAGAGGCTGAACACCATCAGCGGGCGCAGCAACCATGGCCAGGCCACGAGGCTGAAGACGGCGCCGTGCAGTGCCGTCACGATGCCCATGAAGGCCAGCACGAACAGACGGCCGGCGCTGTTGTCGAGCTCGGGCAGTTGTAGCAGTTGCTGCCACAGCGGCCAGTTGGCCAAAGTGCCGATCCACAGTGCCGTCAACCAGGCTAACACCAGCGGGGTGCGCATCAGGGAGTGGAGCTTGCCGAAGCGCGTCATGCCTTGCCATCTGAGCCGAGAAGGCCCGAATTGTGACGCAGAGCCGATGGTCCCTGTGTGTCGCGACGCTCAGGCGCGCAGTGCCAGACCGCCCGCCGAGCGGCGACGTAGTGCCGCGCCGTTTTGCGGCAGCACGTAGCGCTTTTGCAGCTCGTCGATCTGCTCGTTGAGTTGCTCGGCGTCGTCGATCTTTTCGCTGTGCCGCTTGAGCACGGCGCCGGCCATATCGATCAGCTTGGCATTGCGGGTATGGCCACCTTGCTGGATCAGCAGCTCGACGCCCACCCGGGCGCTGCCGCGCATCGCGTGGCGCATCGCCGTTTCGGCAATCTCGAAGATGCGCGCATGGCAGTTGCGCAGCTCGGCGCTGGCCACTTCATTGCTCTCGGCCATCGCAATCAACACCTCGGTGCTGGACTTGGAGGTGCAGTAGCGCAGTCCGATGCGGGTCAGCACGCCGTTCATCTCTTCAAGCTGAATCTCCTGGCCGCTCAAGCGCACCCAGAGGGCGACCAAGAGGCTGGCGGCCTCAAGGTCGAAGTTCTCCTGCTCGAGCTCATGGCCAAAGCTGCGTACCAGTTGCAGGGCATCGGCAACACGACGCTCGTAGAGCAGGCGCAAGCCCTGCATCACCGTGCTGAAGCGCTGCAGGCGGGTCGACTTCGGCGCTTTTTCCAGCTCGCGCAGCAAGGTCTCGTGGGTGGCCTTCAGGCCCTTGCCGTCTTTGATGTCGAAGCGGCACAGCGCGATCAGCACCAGCGTGAACATATCGAACAGCTTGGAGCGCAGGCCGTTGATGACGGTGCGCTCCAGCTGTTTGAGCGCCTCATCGCGCTCGCCAACATAAAAGGCCAGCGTGCCTGCGCGTTGCTGGCGCAGCAGGCAGCCCGGCGTCAGGTTGGTGGCGATGCGGTAGGTCTTCAGCGCCTCGCCGATCTCGCCCTGTTCCATCTGTACCCGGCCCATCACGTCATAGGAATCGGCGTGATCGGGCGTGTCTCCGATCAGCGATTCCAGCGTGCGCTTGGCGGCGACGACATTGCCCGAGGCCAGCTGGGTGCGAGCCACACCCAGGCGAGCCCAGGGCACGGTGCGGGCCTCGATGATCGCATCGTAGAGCGCCTTGGCATCGTCAAAGCGGTTCAGCCGCAGCAGGAGCTCGGCGCCGATCCGCGCCGCATACAGCCAGAACTGCCCGCGCGCTTCGAAACGCTTCATGCAATGGCCGGCGGCCAGCTCGAAGTTTTGCGCCTCGATGGCTTCGAAGATGTCCTTGAGCACGCGCTTGCGGTGGCGTGCACTGGCCAGGCGCTCGGCCAGCGAGGCACTGGTGTAGGGCTTGATCAGGTAGGCGTCCAGCGCCGCCTCGGCGGCCTCCGCCACCTTGGCATAGGTGGCCTCGCCGGTGACCATGATGAACACGGTCGAGTAGGGCATCAGCTGCTCGCGGCGCAGCTCGTCCAGCAGGTCCTGGCCGGACATCTCCGAACCATCGAAGTGATAGTCGCACAGGACGATGTCATAGGCTTTGTGCTCGAGGATGATGCGCGCATCCTTCACACGGGTGGCCTGGCGCACCGTGCCGACGCCCAGCTCGCGCAGCTGCGCCGCCATCAGGCTGCGTGAGGTCGCGTTGCTGTCGATGACCAGGGCGCTGGCGTCCTGGATATGGGCGTCTAGCATGTGCATGCCGGACTCCTGGCGCAAGACAAAGGCCAAGCCGCTGTCGCAGACAGCGAGCTGGCCTTGATGCTCTGACGTTTAGCTCTCACATCCTGCCTATCGGCGCGTTCACCCAGAACTTGAGCGTACGCTTTGATAAGCGAACGCAAGTGCTTATTTAAACAAATCTTTCACGCGATCTGTCCAACTCTTCGCATTTGGCGAGTGGCGTTCGCCACCGTCCTTGAAGGATTTGTCCAACTCCTTGAGCAGCTTGCGCTGATGCTCGGTCAGCTTGACCGGCGTCTCCACGCTGATGTGGCAGTAGAGGTCGCCGGGGTAGCTGGAACGGACACCCTTGATGCCCTTGCCGCGCAGGCGGAAGGTCTTGCCGTGCTGCGTGCCTTCGGGCAGTTCGATCTCGGCCTTGCCGCCCAGTGTCGGGACTTCGATGGTGCCGCCCAAGGCGGCCGTCGTCATGCCGACCGGCATCGTGCAGTGCAGATCGTCGCCATCGCGCTCGAAGATCTCGTGCTGCTTGATGCGGATCTCGATGTAGAGATCGCCCGCCGGGCCGCCATTCACACCGGGTTCGCCGTTGCCAGCCGAGCGGATGCGCATGCCTTCGTTGATGCCGGCGGGAATCTTGACTTCCAGCGTCTTGCTCTTTTTGATCTTGCCCTGGCCACTGCAGGCGGTGCAGGGGTCGGGGATGATCTTGCCGCTGCCATGGCAGTGCGGGCAGGTCTGCTGGATCGAGAAGAAGCCCTGGCGCATATGGACTGTGCCCGAGCCGCCGCAGGAGCCGCAGGTCTTGGCGCTGGTGCCGGGCTTGGCGCCGCTGCCGTGGCAGGTTTCGCAGCTTTCCCAGGACGGGATGCGGATCTGCGATTCCTTGCCGCGGGCCGCTTCTTCCAGCGTGATTTCCATCGCGTAGGACAGATCGCTGCCGCGGTAGACCTGCTGGCCGCCACCGCCGCGCCGGCCACCGCCGCCACCGCCAAAGATGTCGCCGAAGATGTCGCCAAAGGCCTCGGCGAAACCACCAAAGCCCTCGGCACCCGGGCCGCCACGGCCACCCATATTCGGGTCGACGCCGGCATGGCCGAACTGATCGTAGGCGGCGCG
This sequence comes from Roseateles aquae, assembly GCF_032337115.1. Classification (NCBI taxonomy): domain Bacteria; kingdom Pseudomonadati; phylum Pseudomonadota; class Betaproteobacteria; order Burkholderiales; family Sphaerotilaceae; genus Roseateles; species Roseateles aquae. Next base: position 964,644 of record NZ_JAVXZY010000001.1, on the reverse strand, counting down.
TTTTTGCGCGTCGCTGAGCATCTCGTAGGCCTCCTTGGCCTCCTTGAACTTCTCTTCGGCCTCCTTGGCGCCATCCCCCTGATTGCGGTCAGGGTGGAATTTCATGGCCAGCTTGCGGTAGGCCTTCTTGATGTCGTCTTCGCTGGCGTTCTTGGCGACACCAAGGATTTCGTAATAGTCACGCTTTGCCATCGCAGGGTCCCGGCGTTTGAAACAATTGCGCCGCGCTGAGCAACTCGGTGTGAACCTCGGGCTCCCGCGCGGCGGCGTAAAAGGGCAGCGGCCTTGCAGCCTGCCGCCCTCTCAGCAAGGCTTTACTTGCTGTCCTTGACTTCCTTGAACTCGGCGTCGACGACGTTGTCGTCGGCCGGCTTGGCCGAGGCGCCCGCGGCGTGCTCGTGGCCATGGCCTTGAGCGGCTTCTGCCTGGGCAGCGCCGGCAGCGGCTTGCGCGCCCTGGGCTTCGGCGTAGACCTTTTCACCGAGCTTCTGGCTGGCAGCCATCAGCGCTTCGTTCTTGGCCTCGATCGCGGCCTGGTCGTCGCCCTTGATGGCTTCTTCCAGCTCCTTGATGGCGGCTTCGATCTTGTCCTTCTCGCCGGCGTCGAGCTTGTCGCCATGCTCGGTCAGCGACTTGCGCACGCTGTGCACCAGGCCGTCGGCCTGGTTCTTGGCCTGCACCAGTTCGACCTTCTTCTTGTCCTCGGCCGCATTGGCTTCGGCGTCCTTGACCATCTTCTCGATCTCGGCTTCAGACAGGCCGGAGTTCGCCTTGATGGTGATCTTGTTTTCCTTGCCGGTGCCCTTGTCCTTGGCGCCAACGTGCAGGATGCCGTTGGCATCGATGTCGAAGGACACTTCGATCTGCGGCGTGCCACGCGGTGCCGGCGGGATGCCTTCCAGATTGAATTCGCCCAGGCTCTTGTTGCCCGAGGCCAGCTCACGTTCGCCCTGGTAGACCTTGATGGTCACGGCAGGCTGGTTGTCTTCGGCGGTCGAGAAGGTCTGGCTGAACTTGGTCGGGATAGTCGTGTTCTTCTTGATCATCTTGGTCATCACGCCGCCCAGGGTTTCAATGCCCAGCGACAGCGGGGTGACGTCCAGCAGCAGCACGTCCTTGCGGTCGCCACCCAGCACCTGGCCTTGAATGGCGGCGCCGACGGCCACGGCCTCATCGGGGTTGACGTCCTTGCGCGGCTCCTTGCCGAAGAACTCCTTGACCTTCTCCTGCACCTTGGGCATGCGGGTCATGCCGCCAACCAGGATGACGTCGTCGATCGCGCTGACGGCCACGCCCGCATCCTTGATCGCGGTGCGGCAGGGCGCGATGGTGCGCTCGATCAGCTCTTCCACCAGCGACTCCAGCTTGGCGCGGGTCAGCTTGATGTTCAGATGCTTCGGACCCGAGGCATCGGCGGTGATATAGGGCAGATTGACGTCGGTCTGCGAGGAGTTCGACAGCTCGATCTTGGCCTTTTCAGCGGCCTCCTTCAGGCGCTGCAGGGCCAGCACATCCTTGGTCAGGTCAACGCCTTGTTCTTTCTTGAACTCGGCAATGATGTAGTCAATGATGCGCTGGTCGAAGTCTTCACCGCCCAGGAAGGTGTCGCCGTTGGTCGACAGCACTTCGAACTGCATCTCGCCATCAACATCGGCAATTTCGATGATGGAGACGTCGAAGGTGCCGCCACCCAGGTCATAGACGGCGATCTTGCGGTCACCCTTGCCATGCTTGTCCAGACCGAAGGCCAGGGCCGCGGCGGTGGGCTCGTTGATGATGCGCTTGACGTCCAGACCGGCGATGCGGCCGGCGTCCTTGGTGGCCTGACGCTGGGCGTCGTTGAAGTAGGCCGGCACCGTGATCACGGCTTCGGTGACTTCTTCGCCGAGGTAGTCTTCGGCCGTCTTCTTCATCTTGCGCAGCACTTCTGCCGAGACTTGCGGCGGTGCGAACTTCTTGCCGCGCACTTCCACCCAGGCGTCGCCGTTGTCGGCGGCGGCGATGGTGTAAGGCATCAGGTCGATGTCCTTCTGCACTTCCTTTTCCGAGAACTTGCGGCCGATCAGGCGCTTCACCGCGTACAGCGTGTTCTTCGGGTTGGTAACCGACTGGCGCTTGGCCGAGGCGCCGACCAGGATTTCGCCATCTTCTTGGTAGGCAATGATGGACGGGGTGGTGCGAGCGCCTTCAGCGTTCTCGATCACACGCGTCGTGTTGCCTTCCATGACGGCCACGCACGAGTTCGTGGTGCCCAAGTCAATGCCGATGATCTTTCCCATGTTCTTGCTCCTGAATTCGCTGGAATGCTTCTGAATTGTGGATAAGTCGCCGTATTTCAAGGGACGGCGGACTGTGAATTACTTTGGTGCGGCCACCGTGATCAGCGCCGGGCGCAGCACGCGCTCGGCAATCGAGTAGCCCTTTTGCAGCACGGCCACGACGGTGTTGGCCTCCTGCTCGGCGGGCACCATCGAGATCGCCTGGTGCTGGTGCGGATCGAACTTGGCGCCGGCCGGCGGGTTGATCTCGTTCACCTTGTTGCGCTCCAGCGCGGCGGCCAGTTGGCGACGCGTGGCGTGCACGCCTTCGAGCACCTGTTCGACCTTGGCGTCGGGGCGGGCGATGGCGGCCTCCATGCTGTCCATCACCGGCAGCATCGCCTCGGCAAAGCCTTCGACGGCAAACTTGCGCGCCTTGGACATTTCCTCTTCGCTGCGGCGGCGGATGTTTTCGACCTCGGCCTTGGCGCGCAGATAGGCGTCAGACATTTCGGCCAGTCGTGCTTCCAGCTCAGCCAGCTTGGCTTCCGGCGTGCTCGCCGGGGCATCGGTGGCCGCGCTGGCGCTGCTGGCGGCGTGGGTGTCGGCGGCAGCAGCGGCCTGGGATTCCTGGGACATGTTGTTCTCGGTCGTCATGTGCTTTGCAAGTGCTGGCCCCCGAGTTGCTACAGGCTTTTCGGGTAACCGCGTCCATATGGGGCCAGAGCCCGGACGTTCAAGAGGGGGATTTTCGCATCCAATGCGGGAAAAACCCGCAGGCCGGTGCGCGATTCAATCCAGCTGGGCGCTCCAGCGGTCCCAGTCGCTGAGGCGGCGCCTGTCCTGCTTGGTCGGGCGGCCCTGGGTGATGCTTTGAGCCGGCTCGGGTGCCAGGCGGCGGGCCTCGGCGGCGCGTTCGCGGGCGGCGATGCTGTCCGCCGTTTCTTCGTAAAGTGCCTGGGCTTGGGGCGCAGGGCCGCGCACATGGCTGAGCCCGCGCACGATCACTTCCCGCTCAATCACGCCCTGACGGAAACGCAGGCAGTCGCCAAGTTTCAACTCGCGCGAGGCCTTGGCCGGCTGGCCATTGACGCTGACTCGGCCCTTGCCGATTTCTTCGGCGGCGATGGAGCGTGTCTTGTAGAAGCGTGCCGCCCACAGCCATTTGTCCAGGCGCAGGCCGCGTTCGGCCAAATCGGCAGGCTTGCTCACGCCGTGGCTCCCGCCGCCCGCGCGCGCTCGGCCTGTGCGCGCAGGGCGCTGTCGTCGGGCGCGCTTTGTGTAGGCCATCCCAGCAGATGGCGCTCGGCAATGCTGCACAGCGCCAGCATGCCTTCGGCGCTGTCGTTCAGGCAGGGGATGTAGCGGAATTCGCTGCCACCGGCGTCGAGAAATGCCTGCTGGGCCTCTTGGGCAATTTCTTCCAGCGTCTCCAGGCAGTCGGCACTGAAGCCTGGGCAGACCACATCGACCCGGCGCGTACCACTGGCCGCCAGCTGTTTGAGCGTGGGTTCGGTATAGGGTTCCAGCCACTTGGCTTTGCCGAAGCGGCTTTGGAAGGTCACCAGGTATTGATCCTTGCCCAGGCCCAGGGCTTCGGCCAGCATGCGGCCGGTCTTCAGGCACTCGCAGTGATAGGGGTCGCCGAGTTGCAGCGTGCGCGCCGGCAAGCCGTGAAAGCTCATCACCAGCTTCTCGCCGCGGCCATGCTGCTTCCAGTGCTTGAGCACGCTTTCAGCAAGTGCTGCGATAAAGACCGACTCGTCGTGATAGCGGTTGATGAAGCGCAACTCGGGCAGATGGCGGGTCTTCAAGGCCCAACGGGCGACGTCGTCGACCACGCTGGCTGTGGTGGCGCCGGAATACTGCGGGTAGGCCGGAAAGACGAGGATGCGGGTCGCACCGGCGGCTCGCAAGGCGTCCAGCTGGCTGGCGATCGAGGGATTGCCGTAGCGCATCGCATGGCGCACTTCCAGGCGATGGCCGCGCTCGCCCAGCATGCCTTGCAAGAGCTTGGTCTGGCGCTCGGTCCAGACCTTCAATGGCGAGCCTTCCTTCATCCACACGCTGGCGTATTTGGCGGCCGACTTGGCCGGACGCACGCGCAGGATGATGCCGTGCAGGATCAGCATCCAGACCAGCCGTGGAATCTCGACGACGCGGGGATCGCTGAGGAACTGCGCCAGATAGCGGCGCAGTGCGGCGGCCGTAGGGGCCTCGGGCGTGCCCAGATTGCAGAACAGCAGTGCCGTCTTGGGCGCGCTGCCGTGGCGGTAGGGAGCTTCGGATTTGAATGTCATGTCAGCCACGTGAGCGCGATTGGCCCAGGGGAAGCGGTTCGGTATCGGCAAAGTGCAGCACTTCGAAGCGCACCGTTGGCGCACTCAGGTCGGTGGGCGAGCTGCCCAGGCCGATCGAGCCGCTGCCATGCAATGTGCAGGAGCCGCGGCGCAGGCTGACGATTTCGCCGTCATTGCCGAAGCGCACAAAGGTGCCGTTGTAGCTGAGGTCGGTCAGTGAGAAGCTGCCGCCATGCCAGTCGATGCGGGCGTGCGAGCGGGAAACGCGCCCATCGGTGATGCAGTAGGTGGCCTGGGTGCTGCGACCCAGCACGATGGGCATGCTGCCGATGTCAAAAACGCGATCCAGGTCCAGCCAGACCAGCCGGATGCCGTCCGGCTCGACGGCCTGGATGATGTCGCCAAACTGCGTGGCCGCCACGTCACCCACCTGCGGCTTGTCCAGGACGTACACATGAACCGGCTCGGCACGGCCGCGCACCGCGATCAGGTCCAGGCTGCGAAAGCGCGATTTCATCGCCGAGCCCAGGCCGAGCAGCACTTCCTTGGTGATCAGCGTCTCGTTGTCGCCCGCATGGTTGAGCAGCCGGGCGGCGACGTTGACCGCATCGCCAAAACAGTCGCCACTCATCTCGACGATTTCGCCATGCGCCAGCGCCACCTGCATGCGCAAGGCGCTGAGACCCTGCGAGGCGCCATGCTGCTTGCCGCGTGAGACCACGCGCTCCAGCAGTTCGTGCATGCGCACGCTGGAGCGTACGCCATCGGCGGCGTTGTCAAACACGGCCATCAGGCCATCGCCGAGGGTCTTGACCAGCTTGCCGCCGCATTCGTCAACGGCCTGGGCGATCAGGCTGACCGTGTGGGTGACCACCGACGTGGCCTCGGCATTGCCCAGGGTCTCAAACAACGCCGTGCTGCCGCGCAAATCGGCAAAGAGGACGGAGCGTTCCCGAATCTGGGTCATGGGCGGCGGGTCAATCGGTCTGTGACGAAAGTCTCAGTGTAGCCGGGCAGGGTGACGAGTCGTTGTCGTGCAAATACGAAGCGCGCGACGCTGGTGCTTGCCATGAAAAAGGGCCGGACGGGGGTCCGGCCCTTTTGGGCGGTGCGCAGGCGTCTTGAGGCACTCGGCGGCCTTTTTGCCCAATCAGAGATTGTCCAAATAAGTCCGCAACTTGTGCCTGCGGCGCAAACTGCGTCGCCGCTGTGCGGCATCTTGCGGTGCATAAGCACAGCAGGACACGCCCCTGTCCAAGCTTTACAGATTGTCCAAGTACGTACGCAGCTTGTCCGAACGACTGGGGTGCTTGAGCTTGCGGATGGCCTTTGCTTCGATCTGGCGGATGCGCTCGCGGGTGACGTCGAACTGCTTGCCGACTTCTTCCAGCGTGTGGTCGGTGCTCATCTCGATGCCGAAGCGCATGCGCAGCACCTTGGCTTCGCGCGGGGTCAGGGAGTCGAGGATGTCCTTCACCACATCGCGCAGGCCGGCTTGCATCGCTGCTTCGATCGGCGCGGTGTTGTTGGTGTCCTCGATGAAGTCGCCCAGGTGGCTGTCGTCATCATCGCCGATCGGCGTTTCCATCGAGATCGGCTCTTTGGCGATCTTCATGATCTTGCGGATCTTGTCCTCGGGGATCTCCATCTTCTCGGCCAGGGTCGGGGCATCCGGCTCGAAGCCGAATTCCTGCAAATGCTGGCGCGAGATGCGGTTCATCTTGTTGATCGTTTCGATCATATGAACCGGGATGCGGATGGTGCGGGCCTGGTCGGCGATCGAGCGGGTGATGGCCTGACGGATCCACCAGGTCGCATAGGTCGAGAACTTGTAGCCGCGACGGTATTCGAACTTGTCCACCGCTTTCATCAGGCCAATATTGCCTTCCTGGATCAGATCGAGGAACTGCAGGCCGCGGTTGGTGTACTTCTTGGCAATCGAGATCACGAGACGCAAGTTCGCCTCGATCATTTCCTTCTTGGCATCGCGCGAGGCCTTTTCGCCCTCGTTCATCCGCTTGTTGATTTCCTTCAGGTCATCAAGCGGCACGACGGCGCGGGCCTGGATGTCGATCAGCTTTTGCTGCAGCTCCTGCACCGGCGGCAGATTGCGGCTCAGCACGGCGGCGTAGGGCTTGCCCGTGGCGATTTCCTTTTCGGCCCATTGCAGGTTCAGTGCATTGGGCGGGAACACCTTGATGAAGTGCTCCTGTGGCATGCCGCACTTGTCGACGACGATCTTGCGCAGCTCGCGCTCGTAGCGGCGCACATCATCGACCTGCGAGCGCAGGATGTCGCACAGGCGTTCAATCGTCTTGACGGTGAAGCGGATGGTCATCAGCTCGGCGCTGATGGCCTGCTGAGCCTTGTTGTAGGAGGCCGACTTGTAGCCGTCCTTCTCGAAGGCCTTGCGCATCTTGTCGAAGTTGGTCGACAGATTGTCGAACTTGACCAGGGCGGCGTTCTTCAGCTCTTCGAGCTTCTTGGTCAGCGCCTTGGAGCCGCCATTGCCGTCGTCGTCGTCTTCCTCGTCGAATTCGTCGAAGTCTTCTTCGGCCACGTAGTCGTCGGCCTCATCGTCAGAGACGAAACCGTCCACCGACTCGGAGATCTGCATCTCGCCGGCGCGGATCTTGGCCGCCATCGACAGGATTTCGGCAATCGTCGTCGGCGAGGCCGAGATGGCCAGCATCATCGCCTGCAGGCCGCCTTCGATGCGCTTGGCGATTTCGATTTCGCCTTCGCGGGTCAGCAGTTCGACGGTGCCCATTTCGCGCATATACATGCGCACCGGGTCGGTCGTGCGGCCGAACTCGGAGTCAACGGTGGACAGGGCAGCCTCTGCGGCTTCCTCGGCTTCTTCCTCGGTCGCAGTCGGCGAGGTGCTGCCCTGGATCAGCAGCGTGGCGGCATCAGGTGCCTGCTCGTAGACGGCAATGCCCATGTCGTTCAACATGGACACGATGGCCTCGAGGATTTCCTCGTTGATCAGCTTTTCGGGCAGGTGGTCGTTGATTTCCTGATGGGTCAGGAAACCACGGGTCTTGCCCATCTTGATCAGGGTCTTCAGCTCCTGACGGCGCTTGGCGACTTCTTCCTCGGTCAGCGCGGTCTCGTCCAGACCGAACTCACGCATCAGCGCGCGCTCCTTGGCGCGACTGACCTTCATGCGCAGCGGCTTGGCCTTGGGCTTGTCTTCGGCGACCTCCTCGGTCTCCGCCTCGGCCTCGGGCTCGCCTTCGAGCTCCGCTTCAAGGTCGGAGAAATCTTCTTCCTCGACCTCAGCCTTGGCCTTGCCGGCGGGCTTCTTGGTTTCGGTGGCTGCCTTGGGCTTGCGACCGCGCTTGGGCTTGGCGTCGTCGTCGCTGGCCGACGGCGCGGCGGCTGCCTTGCTGGCTTTGCTGGCCTTGGCGGCCGGCTTCTTGATTTCTTCAGCCATGTCTTCAGCCTTGGTGGCGGCAGCCTTGGGCGCGGTCTTCTTGGCAGTCATGCAGATCCTCGGACGAGTTGGGGGGGCGCAATGCAGTCGGCCACCTGGGTGCTCAGCATCAAATATTTTTTTGATGCGATCAACTCAGGCGGCAAAAACAGGGCCTTGCCCGACGAAGCGATGCGAACACCGCTTCGAACTGACAAGGCTTTGCGCGTGCAAGGCTAGCGTGAACGTTTGAGAGTGCAGCCCTTGGCGGATAAAGGTGGCCTGATACCTCAGTGGGTGCCCAGGATCAGTGGGTGGCCGGGTCCGGAAGTGGTTGCCGTCACTCTTGACGCGCGAAAACCCTTAATTATCGGCGAATATTACGGGCAGGTCAAAGATGACGTGAAATAGGTGAATACCCCGGGGCCCCGTTGGGGGCTGCAGGCGCGCTGGACCGGCAGCGCTGCGCTCAGGCGCTCTTCAGCTCGATGATCTGCTGGCGCAGCGCCTTGAGCCGCTCCAGCGTGTCGGCTTGAATGGCACCGCTGGCGATGGCCTGGCTTTCCTTCTCGAGCCGGGCAATCCACAGCTTTTTGAGGATCTGGCGCAGGTCGTCGACGACCAGATCGTCGGCCGCGCTCTCATCCAGGCGCCCACCGCAAACGCGCAGCGCCTGCTCGTAGCGCCCCTGTTCCTGCAGATCGGCCTGCAGCACCGACCAAGCGCTGGCGCCGTGATTGACCAGAAAGCGCTCCAGCCAGGCCACCATCTCACCATGTTCGCCGGGCAGCTCGTGCAGCAGCTGATGATCCTGGTCGCTGAGCTGGTCCCACCAACTGCTTTGCAGCAGCAGCATGCGCAGGGCGTGATCCATCGGCGAGGCCGGTTGGTGGCGCGGCATGCCAATGGTTTCGTCGAGCTCGCGGCGCTTGCGTTCCTTCCAGTCGAGCTTGAAATCGCCGCTTCCCTTGCCGCCCGCACTGCTGCTCGATTTGCCCTGCCACTTCTGACCCTGGCTGTCCTTGCGGCTCGCATACGGGCTGCGCGCGGCAGCTGGGCCGCTGTCCGTCATCGGCTCGAAATGCTCAAAGCCTTCTGGGCCGCCGTAATCGGCATCGTGGCCCGGATGCTCTGGGGGTGGGCCGAAATCGTCGAAGGGGTCTGCGGCGGCGCTGGCGCCGGCAAAGTCCTGCATGCTGGCGCTGCCTTGCTGGCGGCGTTCACCACCCCGCACGGGCCGCGCACCGCGTGTCGTCGTGGCGCCTTGCCAGAGACCCAGCAATTCCTGATCAGGCAGCTGCGCCAGCTTGGCCAATTCACCCAGCAGCTGGCGCTGCAGCAGGCCTTGCGGCAGCGCTGCCCAGAGTGGCTTGGCATTGGCGAGCATGCGGGCCCGGCCCTCGGCGCTGCTCATGTCCAAGCCCTCGGTGCAAACCGCCAGCAACTGCCGCGACAAGGGCAGGGCCGCTTCAACGCAGCGCTCGAAGGCCTCGGCGCCGAGGTCGCGCACATAGGAGTCGGGATCGTGCTCAGGCGGCAGGAACAGGAACTTGATGCTGCGCGTGTCGGTCGCGTGGGGCAGGGCGGCCTCCAGCGCGCGGCCGGCGGCACGGCGGCCGGCCGCGTCACCATCAAAGCTGAAGATCACCGATTCGGTGAAACGGAACAGCTTTTGCACATGCTCGGCCGTGCAGGCCGTGCCCAGCGTGGCCACCGCATTGTTGAAGCCGTGCTGGGCCAGGGCGACCACGTCCATATAGCCCTCGACGACCAGCGCATAGCCGCGCTGGCGCAGGCCCTGTCGGCCCTCGAACAGGCCATAGAGCTCGCGGCCCTTGCTGAACACCGGGGTCTCCGGCGAGTTCAGGTACTTGGGTTCGCCCTTGTCCAGGATGCGGCCGCCAAAGCCGATCACCTCGCCCTGGACATTACGGATCGGGAACATGATGCGATCGCGGAAGCGGTCATACCTTTTGACCTCTCGACCAGCGGGTACGCCGTTCGATCCCCCGAGGGGATGCGGGCCGGCTTGGGGCGGCCCGGCGCTCGGCCCGCTGCGTTTGGGTTCCCCACCGTCGTCACCCGAAACAATCACCAGGCCTGATTCGACCAGCAAGGGATCGTCGTAGGACGGGAAGGCGCTGGCGAGGGCGCGCCAGCCCTCTGGCGCATAGCCGAGGCCGAACTGGGCTGCGATACGCCCGGTCAGGCCGCGGCGCTTCAGGTAGTCGATCGCTCGTGGGTTCTGTTTCAGCTGGTTCTTGTAGTGTTCGCCGGCGCGGGCCAGTACCTCGGTCAGCGTCGCCTGGCGCACCTTCTGGGCCTGGGCGCGCTCACGCTCCTCGGGGCTGCGCTCGTCTTCGGGCACCTTCATGCCCATCTGCTGGGCCAGATCTTCGACCGCTTCGACAAAGCCGGCCCCGGTGTGCTCCATCAGGAAGCCGATGGCATTGCCGTGCACACCACAGCCAAAGCAGTGGTAGGTCTGGCGTGTCGGGCTGACGATGAAGCTGGGGCTTTTTTCGCCGTGGAAGGGGCAGAGGCCCTTGTGGTTGATGCCGGCTTTCTTGAGCTCGACATGGCGGCCGACGACATCGACGATGTCGACGCGGGCAAGCAGATCTTGGATAAAGCCGGGAGGAATCACCGCGTCAGTCTAGCGTGCCGGTGCGGGGCAGCTCGACACGACCACCAAAACTCGGGGCGGCCTCGAAGGCCTTGACCCAGTCAGACACCTGGGCCGCCGGCATGGCCATGGCGATGCCATTGCCTTGGCCGATATGGCAGCCCAGGGCGAGCAAGGCCTCGGCATGGGCGGCCGATTCCACCCCTTCGGCGACCACCTCGCAGCCGAAGGTGCGGGCCAGGCCCAGCACGCCTTCGACCAGTGCATGGTCCTGGTTGTCGATCAACATGTTCTGCACAAAGGAGCGGTCGATCTTCAGCGTGTCGACCGGCAGGCGCTTCAGATAGGTCAGCGTTGAATAGCCGGTGCCGAAATCGTCGAGCGCGAAGCTGACGCCCAGACCCTTGCAACGCTGGATCAGCGCATGGGTGGCATCGATATCGGCCAGCGCGGCGGACTCGAGCACTTCCAGCATCAGATGGCTGGCGACGGCGGCCTCGTGGCGGGCCAGCAGTTCCTTCAGGCGCAGCGCAAAGTCCTCGGCCTGCAGATGCCGGGCCGCCACGTTGACGGAGATATTCAGGTCCAGACCGAGTGCGAGCCACTGCGAGCACTGGCGCATGGCCTGCTCAAACACCCAGTCACCGACCTGCACGCCCAGGCCGGTCTGCTCGATCAGCGGCAGGAAGGTGCCGGGGCCGAGCACGCCGCGCTCTGGATGGTGCCAGCGCAGCAGCGCTTCCATGCCCAGCACCTTGCCGCTGCGCATATCGACCTTGGGCTGGTAGTAGAGCAGCAGCTCGCCGGAGTCCAGTGCCTGCTGCATGCGGCCCATGGCCAGCACCCGCTGCTCGTTGCGCAGGCGCTTCTCGGTGTCGAAGAACTCGTAGGTATCGCGGCCCGAGCGTTTGACGCGATACAGCGCGTGGGCCGCATGCCGCATCAGCGTTTCGGCGCCGGAGGCATCCTGCGGGAACAAGGTGGCACCAATGCTGCCAGTCAGGTTCAGTGGCGCTTGTTGATCGTCAAGGTAGAAGGGCGCGCGCAGCACAGTGAGGAAGCGTTCGACCGCTTGGCGTGCCTCCTCCAGGCTGTGGCAGCGCAGCAGCAGGGCGAAGCCATCGCCACCCAGGCGAGCCACCTCGTCTGACCATTGCGACGCGTTGCGCAGGCTGCTGCGCAGACGCTCTGCCACCTCGACCAGCACGCGATCCGCCTCAGCCTCGCCCAGGCCCTGGTTGATGCGCTTGAATTGGTCGAGGTCCAGATGGCAGAGGCAGAGCATGAAGCCCTCGCGCTCGGATTGCCGGCAGGCGCTCTTCAGGCGCAGCATGAATTCGCTGCGATTGAGCAGGCCGGTCTTGAGGTCGTAGCGGGTCTGACGCTCGATCAGCTCGCGCTGCTGCAGCTCGATGCTGCGGTCGCTGACTGCCAGCACGTGATAGCGCGCCGAGCCCTCGGCTTCAGGCACGACAGACACCGTCAGCTGCACACGGCGCTGGGTGTGCTGTGCGCCAAGCAAGGTGACGAGGCCCTGCCAGTGGCCGCGCTCCTCCAGCAGTTCGCGCACATCCTGGGGGTCATGGCCCGACAGCCTGAGCACGTAAATGTCCAGCGGCGCTGCTGGCTTGCCAATCAGGGCCTCGCGTTCCATGCCCATCAGCTCGCAGTAGCTCGGATTGGCATCAAGCACCTGGTGCTGGGCATCGGTGATCAGCAAGCCCTCATGCAAATGCTGGAACAGGCTGTTGGCCAGGCGCTGCTGCTCGCGAGCCTGGCGCTGCAGGCTGGTGTCGGTCAGGCAGCTGAGCCAATGGCCGACGCGACCGTGAAGATCGCGAGAGCGCACCTGCAAGCGCAGCTCGAAGGGCAGCCATTGGGCATCTTCGCTGCGCAACCGGATCTGGTCCTGCCATTCCTCGCTGCCCTGCTGCAGTTGCTCCAGTGCTTGCAGCACGCGTTGATGGTCGTTGGGGTGCAGGCGATCCAGCCAATCGTCGGCATGGGCCGTTGAACCCATGCTGTGGCCCATCAGCAGCATCCAGCCTGGCGAACGGTAGTTGCGGCCCGGCTCGGTGTGCCATTCGGCAAAGGCGGCCCCGGTGGCGGCCATGCTGCGCCGCCAGTTCTCGCTTTGCAGTTGCAGTTCGCCCTGGGTGCCATGGGTCAGCAGCACGACCAGGGGCATGGCGCTGCACCAGATCCACAGCAGCAGCTGCCCCTGCTCGCCGGCAAAGACAGGTGCCAGGCCCTGGCGGGCCAGCAACAGTGGCGCGATGGCCATGCCCAGCGCGGTCAGTGCAGCGGGCCCGAGCGGGCAGCGCAGGGCCAGCCAGCCCAGCAGCAAGGGGGGCAGCAGCAGCAGCGGCGCGCCGGCCAGCGGCAGCCTGGCGCCCGCCAAGCTCAGGCCCAAGGCGGTAAGCATCAGCAGCAGATTGCCGGGCTGCCAAGCACCACCGGCAGCCAGACGATGAGCGCGCCAGTCGGCCAGCCAGCAGGGCGCGAGCAGCAGGGTGCCCGCCGCGGCGGCGGCCCAGCATTGCAGTGCCTGGGTGAGGAACTGGCGGTCCAACTGGGCCAGCAGCGAGCCTTGAGCCAGCGATTCGGCCAGAACCAGGCTCAGCGCATGGGCGCCACCGCCGAGCACGGCACCCGGCAGCAGCAAGGCCAGCACATCGGCGCGAAAACGCAGGCTGCGACTGCGCCCCAAGGTCAGCCAGGCGGCATAGCTGATGCTGGCGCCGCTCAAGGCGGCGATGGCCGAGCTCAGCGCATGAACTTGATTCTGCCCTTGCAACAGCGAAGCCGCCGCCGCAGCCAGAGCCAGGCCGAGCAGCATGGACCAACCCCAGCGCACCAGGCTGCCCAGAGCAAGCCCGGCAAATGGCCAGACCAAGGCGGGCATGCCGCTTTGAAGGCTGAGCCCGGGCGTCAGCGCCAGCAGTGCAGTGCCAGCTGCGGCGGTCAGCAGCAATGGCAGCAGCAGCGTGAGTACCGGGTGCCTGGCGGGGCCGGGTGTGCGGTCGTTGGCGAACAGGGAGAGCAAGGGGCGGGCAGGGCAAAGTGGCCGAGAAGGCGGACGGTCGGTGATGCTAGCAGCGCCGCTGCCGACAGGCGGCGATCCGCCCCCTGCGAATGGGCGGGCTCATAAACCCCGAGCCACAATTCGCACGACAAATATCCGAGGCGCTGCGCCGGGCGCCATTGCGGCGAAATTGCGGCGAAATTGCTGCCCGCACAAACTGCTGCGCAATAAAAAATGCTGCCCGGAGGCAGCATTCATTCAGCAGTCAGGAAAAAGGGCGACCTATCTATCGTGCTGTCGACCCGGCAAAGATCGGGCGAAAACCTGGCCGCGCTTGGACACTCATCCAGGCGAGATCAGCGGCTGCTCAAACGTGGAAGTCTTCCAGCTTGGCGCCGGCGCCAATGGCCGCCTTCAGCCATTTGGGTTGCAGGCCGCGGCCACTCCAGGTTTCGCCTGTAGCCTGGTTGCGATACTTGACGGCAACCTTGGAAGCCTTTTGAACCTTGGGCTGGCGCGAGCTCAGATCAGCAATCGTCAGGCTGTATTCAGCCATCAGCGCCTTGATCTTGTTGATAACTTCGCTGCGCTCCTTGTCCTGCGTTTCTGCAATCTGTTGATCCAGAGCGGCCCGTTGGGCAAGCAGGTCTTTGAGTGATGCCATCTGTGCAAATCCTCGCGTTGGTTTCCAGGCAGATCACAAACCACCTAGGCGAGTTGATTATAGGCACAGGGTTTCAAATGTTGCTAGCGGCCACTGTCGCGCAAATGTGAATTGTTTGGGTATTCACCAGTCGGCCAATTGAAACTAGAGCGCGTGGCCAGAGCCATATCGCAAGGCCGTGCTTTCTATTGCCGGCCTTGCTAAGCCCTCAGCGTGTGGCTTCAGGCGCTGGGCGGCACATAACCGGCCGGCTGTTCGGCGCCGGCGCCAAAGAAGAATTGCTCCATCTGCCGCGCCAGATACTGGCGGGCGCGCTGGTCGGCCAGATTCAGGCGGTTTTCATTGACGAGCATGGTCTGGTGCTTCATCCAGGCCGCCCAGGCTTCCTTGCAAACATTCTCGTAAATCCGCTTGCCCAGCTCGCCGGGATAGGGCGCGAAATCCAGGCCTTCGCCTTCTTTCTTCAGATAAACACATTGGACGCTGCGAGCCATATCAACCTCTTGAATTCGCGCTAGTGATGAATGCTGCGCACTCTAGCGCAGCTCGATTTGTCGGCTGTTTCGTAGGGTCAGAACAGCTTCTTGACCAGCACCTGCGAGCGCCGATCCCAGTTGTATTTGCGCTTGCGTTCCTCGGGCAACCATTCGGGGTCGACCTGCGCAAAACCGCGTTTGATGAACCAGTGCATGGTTCGTGTCGTCAGCACGAAAATGCTGGACAAACCCATGGCCTTGGCGCGCTGCTCGACCCGTTTCAGTATCCGGTCGCCATCGCCCTGGCCTTGCACTGCCGGCGACACCGTCAGCGCTGCCATTTCGGCGGTGCGCGCCTCGACATAGGGATAGAGCGCGGCGCAACCAAATATCACGCCATCGTGCTCGATCACCGTGTACAGCTCGATATCACGTTCGATTTCGGTCCGGTCGCGTTTGACCAAGGTGCCATCGCGCTCAAACGGTTCGATCAGCGCAATCACGCCGGCGACATCGTCGGAACCGGCCTCGCGCAGGGATTCGAGTTTCTCGTCAACCACCATGGTGCCGATGCCATCGTGGGTATAGACCTCCTGTAGCAAGGCGCCATCAACGGCAAAAGGCAGGATGTGCGAGCGTTCGACGCCGGCCTGGCAGGCCCGCACGCAGTGCCGCAGGTAGAAGGCCACATCGGTCGGCTGGGTCGGCTCGGGCAGGCGGGCCAGCAGCTTCTCGGCATCGGCCAGGGCCAGTTCGGTGTCGATGGCGCTTTCCGGGTCATCCTGATCCTCGCGCACGCCGGCCACCTCGGAGACGAACAGCAGCTTGTCCGCTTGCAGCGCAATCGCGGTGCTGGTGGCCACGTCTTCCATCGTCAGATTGAAGGCCTCGCCGGTGGGCGAGAAGCCGAACGGAGACAGCAACACGACGGCACCGGTGTCCAGGGCGCGCTGGATGGCCGAGGCATCGACCTTGCGTACCAGGCCGCTGTGCTGGAAATCAACGCCATCGACGATGCCGACCGGGCGCGCGGTCAGGAAGTTGCCCGAGATCACCCGCACCGTGGCATTGGCCATGGGCGTGTTGGGCAGGCCCTGCGAGAAGGCGGCTTCGATTTCGAATCGCAACTGGCCGGCGGCTTCCTGGGCGCAGTCCAGCGCGATGGCGTCGGTGATGCGCACACCGTGGCTGTACTGCGAGGCATGGCCCTTGGCGGCCAGTTGCTCATTGACCTGGGGTCTGAAACCATGGACCAGCACGATATTGATGCCCATCGCATGCAGGATGGAGAGATCCTGCACAAAGGCGTTCAGCTTGCCGGCGGCAATCAACTCGCCGGCCATGCCGATCACAAAGGTCTCACCCCGGTAGGCGTGGATATAGGGGGCGACGGCGCGAAACCAGGGGACGAAGGTGTGGGGGAAGACCAGGCTCATGGGCCGGAATTGTGCCGCAGCCATGCATGCGTTTGGTCACTTGCATGCCGCGTTACTTCTCGCGAGCATCAGGTTCCACTTTCAAAAGGAGCCCAGAATGGATGCGTTCACGACCCCAGGTGCCTTCAGCTGGTCGGAATTGATGACCTCGGACGCGGCTGCTGCAGCTGAGTTCTATGGCCAGCTGTTTGGCTGGTCGATTGAAAGCATGGACATGCCGACCGGCCAGTACCGAGTCGCAAAAATTGGCGATGTCGCAATTGCCGGCATGATGGCATCTCCGGATCCCAGCGGCGAAGCACCGGTCTGGCGGTGCTATGTGACAGTTGCAGATGTCGATGCCGCTATTGAGCGGTGCAGGTCCCTGGGCGGTGCCGTGCTGATGCCGGCCATGGATGTGCCGACAGTCGGGCGAATGGCCTGTATCAGTGACCCGCAGGGGGCCGTGATCAACATCATCAGTTACGAGCCAAAGGCCGGCTGAACACCGACCGTCGCGGGGCGCGGATAATCCGCGCCTCGTGAATGCAAAGCTCCCCCCAACATCTGCACCGGCGCCCAGGCGCTCGGCTCGACCTCCGCGGCCGACACAGGCTGTGGCAGCGGCCAACCCACTGCCCCCGATCGACTTCCCCGAATCGCTGCCCGTCTCGGCCCGGCGCGAGGAGATTGCCCGGCTGTTCAACGAGCATCAGGTCATCATCGTCTGCGGCGAGACCGGCTCGGGCAAGACCACCCAGCTGCCCAAGCTGGCGCTGGTGCTGGGCCGTGGCCGGGCCAACACCGGCCGGCTGATTGGCCACACGCAGCCGCGGCGCATTGCCGCGTCCAGCGTGGCCAAGCGCATTGCCGATGAGCTGAAGACGCCGCTGGGCGAGATCGTGGGCTACAAGGTCCGCTTCCAGGATCGCTTGCAGCCGGGTGCGTCGGTCAAGCTGATGACCGACGGCATCCTGCTGGCCGAGACGCAGACCGACCCGCTGCTGCAGGCCTACGACACGCTGATCATCGACGAGGCCCATGAGCGCAGCCTGAACATCGACTTCCTGCTCGGCTATCTGCGCGAGCTGCTGCCGCGCCGGCCCGATCTGAAGGTGGTGGTGACCTCGGCGACCATCGATGCCGAGCGCTTCGCCAAGCATTTCGAGTCGGCCAAGGGTCCTGCGCCTGTGGTCATGGTTTCGGGCCGCACCTTCCCGGTCGAGCAGCGCTATCGGCCCTTCGAGGAGTCGCGCGAGTACGACCTCAACAACGCGATCACCGACGCTGTTGACGAACTCTGGCGCGAAGGCGGCGGCGATGTGCTGGTTTTCCTGCCCGGCGAGCGCGAGATCCGCGAGGCCGCGGACGCGCTGCGCAAGCACCATCCGCCCGGGGTTGAGATCCTGCCGCTGTTCGCGCGGCTTTCGCAGGCCGAGCAGGATCGGGTGTTCGAGCCCCATGGCCAGCGCCGCATCGTGCTGGCCACCAATGTGGCCGAAACCTCGCTGACGGTGCCTGGCATCCGCTATGTGATCGACCCGGGCCTGGCCCGCGTCAAGCGCTACAGCTATCGCAACAAGGTTGAGCAACTGCAGATCGAGGGCATCAGCCAGGCGGCAGCCAATCAGCGTGCCGGCCGCTGCGGCCGGGTCTCGAACGGCATCTGCATCCGTCTCTACGCGGAAAAGGAATTCAACGAGCGCCCGCGCTTCACCGACCCGGAAATCCTGCGCTCCTCGCTGGCCGGTGTGATCCTGCGCATGAAGGCGCTGCATCTGGGGCAGGTGGAGGACTTCCCCTTCATCGAGGCGCCGCCGCGCAAGGCGATCGCCGACGGCTATCAGCTGCTCGCCGAGCTGGGCGCGGTCGATGAGCGCAATGAGCTGACGAGCATGGGCCGCGAGCTGTCCAAGCTGCCACTGGACCCGCGCGTCGGCCGGATGATTCTGGAGGCCAAGAGCCGCGAGGCCTTGAACGAGGTGCTGATCATTGCCAGCGCGCTGTCCGGCCAGGATGTGCGCGACCGGCCGATGGAGCAGCAGCAACAGGCCGACGAAAAGCACAAGAAGTTCGACGATGAGCGCTCGGAGTTCATGGGCTATCTGAAGCTCTGGAAATGGCTGGAAGAGTCCAAGGGCGGGCAGGGCCCGGGTGCGGACGGTGCCCACCCCTCGCACAAGCTGTCCAACCGCCGCTACGAGCAACTGCTGCGCGACAACTTCGTCTCGCCGCGCCGGGTGCGCGAATGGCGCGACATCTACTCGCAGCTGCACACCGTGGTGGCCGAGCATGGCTGGCGCTTGAACGGCAGCCCGGCCACCTACGAGCAGGTGCACCTGTCGATGCTGGCCGGCCTGCTTGGCAATATCGGCTGCAAGAGCGATGAGGACGAGTGGTACCTCGGCGCACGCGGCATCAAGTTCTGGCGCCATCCCGGCGCGCATCTGAGCAAGAAGCCGGGTCGCTGGATCATCGCGGCCGAACTGGTAGACACCACGCGGCTGTTCGGCCGCGGCATCGCCAATATCGATGTGCAGTGGATCGCGCCGATGGCCGGCCATCTGCTCAAGACCCAGCTGCTGGAGCCGCACTGGGAAAAGAAGGCCGGTGAGGTGATTGCACTCGAGCGGGCCACGCTCTACGGCATCGTCATCTACAGCAACCGGCGGGTGAACTTCGGGCGTGTGGACCTGCCCAAGGCACGCGAGATCTTCATCCGTGAGGCGCTGGTCAATGGCGAGTGGGACACCCGCTTGCCCTTTCTGGCGCACAACCAGAAGCAGATCGCCAAGGTCGAGGAGCTGGAGCACAAATCGCGCCGCCAGGACGTCTTGGTCGACGATGAGCTGATCTTCGCCTACTACGACCAGCAGCTGCCGCAGGACATCTGCTCCGGCCACGGCCTGGAGCGCTGGTACCGCGAGGCCTCGCGCGGCAATCCACGCCTGCTGCATCTGAGCCGCGATGAGCTGATGCGCCACGAGGCGGCCGGCATCACCAGCAACGCGTTTCCAAAGACGATCAGGCTGGGCGGCGTCGATTGCCGTGCCGACTATCTGCACCAGCCCGGCGATGCCCGCGACGGCCTGACCGTCAGCATCCCGATCTACGCGCTGAACCAGGTCAACGAGGAACGCTGCGAATGGCTGGTGCCCGGCATGCTGGAAGCCAAGGTGATGGCGCTGCTGAAGAGCCTGCACCAGAAGCCGCGCGCACGGCTGGTGCCGCTGCCGGACTTCGTGGCCGAGTTCGTCGAGCTGAACCCGTTTGCCCAGGGCAGCCTGGTCGAGGTGCTGCTGAAGGCGGTCAAGGCGCGCAGCCAGCTGGCCGTGCAGCGCAATGACTTCAAGCTGGAACAGCTGCAGCCGCATCTGTTCATGAACTTCCTGGTCGTTGACGAACATGGCCGCCAACTCGGCATCGGTCGCAATCTGGCCGCGCTGAAGGCGGAGCTGGGCGGCCAGGCCCGCTCGGCCTTCCAGGCCCTGGCGCAGCTGAAGCTGGCCAGCACGGCGCCCGAGCCGGCACCGCTGCCGCCGGTGGCGGCGGGCGGGCTGCGTGCGGAGGTCGTGAGCAAGGCCAAGTCTGCTGCTGGCGAAGCAGGGAACAAGCGCGAGGCCAGCCAGACCTACACCAGCTGGACCTTTGGCGAATTGCCCGAGCTGATGGAGATCCAGCGCGGCAAGCAGGCGCTGATCGGCTTCCCGGCGCTGATCGACAAGGGCGCGCATGTGGAGATCGAGGTTTTCGATGAACCCGATGTCGCGGCCGCCAAGCACCGCCAGGGCCTGCGTCGCCTGGTCGCCTTGCAGCTCAAGGAGCCGCTGAAGTATCTGGAAAAGAACATTCCGGACCTGCAGAAGATGTCGGTGGCCTATATGCAGCTTGGCACGGCCGAGGAGCTGCGCGAGCAGATCATCGGCGTGGCGCTGGACCGCGCCTTTCTGAGCGAGCCCTTGCCCAGCGACGAGTTCGCCTTCAAGCGCTGCATCGAGGAGGGCCGCAGCCGGCTCAACCTGATTGCGCAGGAAGTGGCACGGTTGAGCGGCGTGATCCTGCTCGAGTACCAGGCGGCACTGCGCAAGCTGAAGGACAGCCGCGCGCCCAAGGACGTGGCCGAGGACATCCAGGCCCAGCTGCAGCGGCTCTGCCCCAAGCAGTTTGTGCTGCAGACGCCCTGGGCCCAGGCGCAGCACCTGCCGCGCTACTTGAAGGCCATCGTCGCGCGGCTGGACAAATGGCGGGTTGACGCGGCCCGTGATGCCCGGCTGATGGCCGAGTTGAAGCCGCTGGAGCAGCGCTATCTGCGCCGGCTGGCCGAGTTGAAGGGGACGCAGGATGCCCGGCTGAGCGATTTCCGCTGGCAGCTGGAGGAGTTGCGCGTCAGCCTGTTTGCCCAGGAGCTGCGCACACCGCAGCCGGTCAGCGTCAAGCGGCTGGACAAGGTTTGGCAGCAGATCTGCAACTGAGGCGGCGTGCTGCACTGCGGAAGCGGCAGTAATTCTGCCCAGTTCCGGCGATTGCGGGCTGGCGCTTGCGGTTCAAATCGGCGAAGCTAGCCAACAGAGCTCCCAGGTCCTTTCCGCCGTGTCTGCTTCTTCCCCGTCCTCGCCGGCACCCGCACCGGCAGCCTCCGCTGCGCCGATGCGCCGCTTTGGCCGTTTCGAGTTGCGTGCCCTGCTGGGCAAGAGTGCGCGCAGCATGCTGTGGCTGGTCTTCGATTCACGCCATGGCCAGGAGATGCTGCTGTCCATGCCGCGCGAGAAGCCCAATAGCGAGGAGGCACTCGCGCATTGGCTGAAGATGGCGCAGGCCGGCGCCCGCGTCCAGCATCCCAACCTGGCCCATGTGGTCGAGGTCAGCCGGGTCGAGATGTGGCCCTATATCGCCTATGACCGTGCACTGGGCGAAACGCTGGATGAGCGCTTGCAGAAGCAGAACGCACCGACGCCACTGGACGCGGCCGACTGGGTCTGCCAGCTGCTCGAGGGCCTGGCCTTTGCCCACGAGGCCGGCCATGCCCACCGCGATATCCAGTGCGCCCATGTGCTGATCAATGCGGCCAACCAGGTGCGCCTAGTGGGCCTGGAAGTAGCGCAGGAGGTGTTTCCGGCTAGCGCCGACTTCAACACCGTCACCCGCCGCGCGGTGCGCGAATCCTCGGAAGAGGACGTGCTCTGCGTCGGGCTGATCCTGCACCGGCTGCTGACCGGCCGAGCCGTGCTGGAGCAAACCGATTTGCAGGCGGCGGTGCAGCAGATGCAGCCCTTGGGCCGCGAGCTGGTGCGGCTGAGTTGGGAGACACCGCATCCGATCGCCGAGCCGTTGCGCGCGATCGCCAACCGTGCCACCGATCGTCAGGCCCGCCAGCGCTACCACCTGGCGCGCAGCTTCCACCGGGCACTCGACGGTTGGCGCACGGCGGCGGCCTACGAGCAGGGCGGCCCGATCGCGCTGCTGATGGACAAGATGCAGCGGGCCGGGCATCTGCCCAGCAGCTCGACCAAGCTGGCGCGGATCGCGCAGTCCTCGGCGCTGGAGGCGCAGCATGCCAGCGAGTTGTCGACGCTGGTGCTGCAGGACATGGCGCTGAGCCTCGAGCTGCTGCGCCGGGTCAATAACGCGCTGAAGCAGCAGGGCGGCAGCGGCACGGTGCTGAATCTTCAGCGTGCCATTGCGATGCTGGGACTGAATGGCTTGCAGCAGGCCACACGCGCCATCAAACCCTGGCCAGGCCCCTTGGGCGAAGTGCAGGCAGAGCTCTTGAAAAGCCTGATGCGGCGGGTGCACCGCGCCGGCGTGATTGCGCGCACCTTGCGGCCGGCCGGCTACGACGCCGAGGTGGTCTACCTGATCTGCCTGCTGCAGAACCTGGGCCGTTTGCTGCTGCAGTACCACTTTCCCGATGACGCTCAGCAGGTGCGCCAGCTGATGCAGCCGGCTGAGCCGACCGAGGACAACCCCAATCCGGTTGGCATGAGCGAGCAGGCCGCCGCCTATGCGGTGTTGGGCTGCGATGTCGAGGCCTTTGGCCTGGCCGTCGCGCGGCACTGGAGCCTGGGCGAGGAGGTGATGCACATGATGCACCGCCAATCGCCCGATGCGCCGGTGCGCGCCGGCGACAGTGATGCCGAACTGCTGCGCCTGACCTGCAGCCTGGCCAATGAGCTGGTCGATGCGCAGCTGCTGCCCGAACACAAGCGCCAGCAGGCGGTCGAACTGGCCGCGCGGCGCTATTCGCGGGCGCTGGGTTTGGGCTTGCGCGACGTGATGCATGCCTTGCATCCGGAGCTGGCCTCGCGCGACAGCGAACCGGCACTGCCTGACCGTGCCGCAGCCGCAGCCGAGTTGATGGACGAACCGAGCTTCAGCAGCGAACCGCTGATGTCAGGCCAGAGTGCAGCGCAGATGACAAGTGATCTGGCGATGCCCGAATCGCCCGCCGCGCCGATTCCCTCGCCGCTGCGCGCCCGCCTCGGTGCGCAGCCGCCTTCGCCCAAGCCGACCACCCGAGGCACGCCCTGAACAGCTCCTTCTCCGCCCTGATACAGGCCAGAACCCAGCGCCCCATCATGCAAGCCACCAAGCCGCCACCCGCCCTGGGCAGATTCAAGCTGCTCAAGCTGCTGGGCCAGGGCGCGCAGGCCGAAGTCTGGCTGGCTCACGACCCCAGGCTGGACCGTGAAGTGGCGCTGAAGGTGCTCAAGCGCGGCGCCGATGCACCAAACTTTGACGAGGCCTTGCACGAGGCCCGTGCGGTCTCGCGACTGACCCATCCGAATATCGTGCCGGTGTTCGAGGCCGATATGCAGGATGGCCAAGCCTATATGGCCTTTGAATACGTGCCCGGCGGCACGCTCAGCGAGCGGCTGCGCAGCGGCGCGCCGCTGGACACGCGTGCCGCGGTCGAGCTGATGCTGGGCGTGCTGGACGCGCTCGCGGCGGCCCATGCGGCCGGGCTGGTCCATCGCGATCTGAAGCCCTCCAACATCCTGCTCGATCCCAAGGGGCGGCCGCGGGTGATGGACTTTGGCATCGCCGCGCGCGTGGTCGAAGGCCTGGGCGCGCAAACGCCGCAGCGCATCGTCGGCACGCCGGGCTATATCTCGCCCGAGGCGGCGCGCGGCCTGCCGCCGACGCCGCAGATGGATGTGTTCGCGGTGGCGGTGATGCTGGCCGAGCTGCTGTCGGGCGTGCGCCTGAACCATGACCCCGATCCCTGGCGCGCGGTGCGCCGGGTGATCGCCGAAGACCTGCTGCTGCCTCATGGCCTGGGGCCGGATGTCGACGATGCGCTACGTGCCATCGTGCAACGCGGCCTGGCGCGCAACCCGGCCCAGCGCTGGGCCAGTGCGCAGGACTTCCACAATGCGCTGGCCGAGTGGCTGCATCCCGCGCTGCAGGTGCCCGCCGAGGAAATGGTCGATAACGCGACGCTGGACTTCCTGCTGCGCCGCATGCGCCACAAGAGCGATTTCCCGGCGATGTCGGATGCGGTGTCGCGAGTGCAAAAGCTGACGGCCTCAGAGAACGAGAGCCTGACCAGCCTGTCCAACGAGATCCTGAAGGACGTGGCGCTGACGCACAAGCTGCTGCGCCTGGTCAATACCGCCCATTTCAGCCACGCCGGCGGCGGCAGCATCAGCACGGTGTCGCGTGCGGTGGCCCTGGTCGGCTTTGCCGGCATACGCAATCTGGCCCTGTCGCTGATCCTGCTGGAGCGGATGGAAAACAAGGCCCATGCGCAGCAGCTGCGCGTCGAGTTCCTGCGCTCGCTGATGGCCGGTTCGCTGGCCCGCGAGCTGTGCCTGAATCCGCGCGAGAGCGAGGAGACCTTTCTGGCGGCGATGTTCCTCAATCTCGGCCGCCTGCTCAGTGAGTTCTACTTCCCGGAAGAAGCGGCCCAGATTCGCCGCCTGACCCGCGCCGAACGTCGCCCTGGTGCCGCGGCGCCGGTGAGCGAGGCGGTGGCCGCAACCCAGGTGCTGGGCATCAGCTACGAACAGCTGGGCCTGGGGGTGGCGAAGTCCTGGGGCTTGCCTGAGTCGCTGCAGCGCAGCATGCGTCGCCCGGATGGCGAGGCTTCGCACAAGCTGGTCGACAGCCCCATCGAGCGCCAGCGCTGGCTGGCTCGGGCGGCCAATGATGTGGCCGATCTGATCCTGCACACCGACCCGGCCGAGGCCCATGCCCGCGTCAAGGCGATGGCGCAGCGCTACGCCCGCGCGCTGGGCACCACACCCGAGGCCTTCGACACCGCGGCCGTTGCGGCCCGCCAGCGGCTGACGCAGATTGCCGATGCGATGGAAATTCATCTGCCCAAGAGCTCGCCGGGCCTGCGCCTGTTGGCGCCCTTGGCCCCGGCACTCAGCGACACGCTGTCGCCGCATGAGCTGCAGGCCACAGTCATCCACGAGCCGACGCTGGACGAGCGGCTGATCTTCCGCCAGCAGGCAGCAGAGACGCTGGCCGCCGGCATACAGGACATCACCAATGTGATGGTCGAGAACTTCAAGCTCAACGAAGTGCTGCGGATGATTCTGGAAACCATCTACCGCGGCCTCGGCTTCAGGCGGGTGGTGTTCTGCCTGCGCGACCCCAAGCAGGAGATGCTGACCGGCCGCTTCGGCCTCGGTGAGGGCGTTGAGGCCGTGGTCAGTCAGTTCCGCGTGCCGCTGCGGACGCCGGCCGGCGGCCAGGCCGATCTGTTCTCGGCGGTCTGCCAGAAGGGCGCCGACACCCTGATTGCCGATGCCACCGCCGAGAAGATTGCCGGTCGCTTGCCGCTCTGGTTCAATGGCGCGGTCTGGTCACCGAGCTTTCTGCTGCTGCCCATGGCCATGCGCGGTGCGCCTTTCGCGATGATCTATGCCGACAAGTCCGGCCCCGGCGGTATCGACCTCGATGAAAAGGAGCTGTCGCTGCTGCGCACGCTGCGCAACCAGGCGGTGATGGCCTTCAAGCAGGCGGGTTGAGCGAAAGCCAGCGCGGTGGCAAGCATCTCTGAGCGATGGCCATGAGAACCTTGTGTGCGCTGGGTCTGATGATGTTGTCTTGTGCTGCCCGAGCTGCGGCGGCAGGGGGCGCGCCTGCCGTCGAGCACATCATCTGGTTGCAGGCCGATGCCAGCAAGCCCAATCCCATCGTTGCCTACCTCGCCAAGCAGCTGCCCGAGATCAAGCACGAGCCGCTGGCCACCAATGCGCTGCGCAGCTGGCAGATGATCGAACGGGGTGAGCATGCCTGCCGGCCGACCACGGTGCGCACGGCCGCGCGTGAGGCTCAAGCCTATTTCGCCGACACCATGCTGGCGCCGCCGGCCGAATTGATCGTCAGGCGCGACAAGCTGACGGCGCTGCCCCGCAATGCCGCTGGCGAGGTGGATTTGGAAACGCTGCTTCGGCAGGGGCGCTTGCAGGGCGCCTATCTGCGCGGCCGCAGCTTTGGCGAGCGCATCGACAGCCTGCTGCAGGCGCAGGCCAGCAATAAATCGCTGACCGATTACGCCACGGCGGGCTTTGGCACGCGGCTGCAAGACATGCTGGCCCATGGCCGCAGCGACTATCTGATCGATGCGCAGGGCGCTCTGGAGCAGATGCGCCGGCGCGAGCTGGCCGCAGACGACTTTGTTGGCCTGCCCATCCAGGGCTCCACGGCGCCCCTGGTGCTGGGCATTGCCTGCCCGCGCACCCCCTGGGGTTTGGCGGCCATACGCACCATCGATCGGACGCTGGGCACGCCGGCCGGCGCGGAGATGCTGCGCCAGACGGGCCGCGCCTGGCTGGACGCTGACACGGCCGAACGCCTGCGACCGCAGTTTGACGAGTTCTATCTGCGCCGCAGCAAACCCCAGTACCAAGACTGACGTGGGCCTGGTCCGGTCGGACGTCGCAACAAAAAAGCCCTCGTTCACAGGAATCGAGGGCTTGAGGCGGTGCGCCAGGCGGCGCGCGTGAATTCGGGGTTGACGAGCCTTACCCCCGGCACTGGTCACAACGACTAGGGCTGCTTGGTTCCCCACCTGACCCGGTTGGCCGCGCTTCCATGCGAGGAGGCCCGTCAACGCGCATTGTAAGCGATGGCGCAGCGTCCTCGAACGAGTTGCAGCCGCCAGCGATCGCGGCGCAGCAAGCCGTGCGACTGGCGGCCGAAAAGCGGTGATATGTGGCACAGGCGCTCTTGGCTGTTTGCGCAAAGCGCGCTTACAATGGTGGCAGACGCTCAGCTTTGAGCTGTCTGCCGCCGATTTACCAACTACTTGCGGGCGGATCACAAATACGGCTAAAGCGTTGCGGCTCCGAGATGCCCCGGGCCGGCAAACGCCGGTACACCAGTGGGCTCTCGGAGTTTTTCATTCATGCACGGATTGGCTCAATTCGATCGTCTGCTCAGCCAGGCTCAGTCTGCCCGCCTCTGGGGCGCCAGCGCTGTCCAAGCCCCGCTTCATCTGCTTGATCCGCATGGGCACGAGGTTGCCGAGCTGAGCGCCACGCCCAGCAGTGCAGAAATCCTCGCCGCCGCCTACCGCCTGCAGGCCGACGATTGGTGCGGCCTGCTGGCCGATGAGGCATCTGACCGCTCGCGCCACCCCGGTCAGCCGGCTTGGCGTTTGGCGCTGTTTCGCGCCGAGCGCCATGGTCAGCCGCGTCTGGGGCGCGATACCGGCCCGCAATGGCTGAGCCCGGCGCTGCCGCGCGGCGCGGCGCTGCAGCCCGGCGACTTGCTGCAACAGGCCCGCAAGGCCGCAGTGCAGGCCTTGTGGCAGGCCGGTTGGCGGCTGCGAGCCTGAGCGGCGCACTGTTGGCGCCATGAACGACAAAGCCCGCCAGGCGTCGCAGTCTGGCGGGCTTTGTTGATGTGATCAGCCCACCCCGTGGCGGGGCGGCCTTGCGGATCAGCGCAACTGCAAATCGTCGTCGCTGAAGCGGATGTTCAGCGGCTCAATCAGCAACTGCTTCTCGCCTTCTTCCAGCTGACCGGCCACCCAGGCCTCGATGCCGCAGGCGCGCGAGATTTCGACCGTGCGCTCGGCGTCGGCAGCGGGCACGAAGATGGCGAAACCGGCGCCCATATTCAGCGTCGAATAGGCTTCGCGGTCATCCTGCTTGGCCTGTTCTTGGATGAACTTCAGCACCGGCGTGACTGGCGGCACCGTGTGGATGCGGTAGGTGAAGCGCGCCGGATGGCGCAGCAGCTTGCGCCAGCCGTGGCCGGTGATATTGGCGCAGTAATGCGGCTGGATGCCGGCCTTGAACAGGGCTTCGGTGACCGGCGAGTACAGCACCGTCGGCGCCAGCAGCGCCTCGCCATAGCTGAGGCCGGGCGAGATTTCGGTCAGATAGCCTTGCGGCAGCCGCTCAACCAGCTTGCGCGCCAGCGACAGGCCGTTGGCGTGGATGCCGCTGGACGCCAGCAGCACGATGGCATCGCCGGCAGCCAGATCGTCGCCGACCGACAGCCGCGTCTTCGGGTTGATCAGGCCGGTGCAGGAGGCCGCCAGATCGATGCGGCCGGACTCGACGATGCCGGCCAGCGCCGGCGTCTCGCCACCGCCCCAGGCGACCTGGCAGACGTCGCAGGCCTTCTTCCAGCCTTCGACCAAGGCCTGGGCGCGCTGTTTGTCGCCAAACCAGTCGGAACCACCGGCGGCCCAGTAGGCCTGCACCACCAGTGGCGTGGCGCCAACAGTGATCAGGTCGTTGATCGCCATCGCGATGGTGTCCTGGGCGATGCCGGCATAGAAGCTCTTGCCGGTCAGCTGATGCATCTCATCGGCCACCAGCGTCTTGGTGCCCAGGCACTCGACGATGGACGCCATATAGAACGGGCCCACATCGACGACATAGGCCGACTCGCCGCGCGAGGCCGGCACTTCGCTGAAGCCATGAACGCCCAGATGGGCGCCAGTGGCTGAAGCGGCGCGCTGGGCGCTGATCTTCAGCGGGTCGATCAGGTCGTAGTTGACGCCGGCTTGCTCGTAGCTCAGCGTGTCGGGAGAGGAGGGGGCGTGCGTGCTCATCGGGACATTATCGGTCACCAGCGCCAAGACCAAGCCAGGCCAAGCCTGAGCGCCGCACTTGCAGCCGCCGCCGGGCCGCCCCAAGGCGGCTGCCCTGAAGCGCGGTGCCCGCGCCAGCGGCGCCGAGCTTTGTCCCCTCGGGGGACCGACCAGCCCACGGAGCCGCAGGCCCGGGGACCTGGGCGAGGGGCCTGCAGCCTCAGCCGCCGCCGGGCCGCCCCAAGGCGGCTGCCCTGAAGCGCGGTGCCCGCGCCAGCGGCGCCGAGCTTTGTCCCCTCGGGGGACCGACCAGCCCACGGAGCCGCAGGCCCGGGGACCTGGGCGAGGGGCCTGCAGCCTCAGCCGCCGCCGGGCCGCCCCAAGGCGGCTGCCCTGAAGCTCGGCGCCTGCGCAAGCGGCGCCAAGCTTCGTCCCCTCGGGGGACCGACCAGCCCACGGGCCAAAGGCCCGGGGACCTGGGCGAGGGGCCTACCCCTCCAGCAGCCCTAGAATGCCTTCATGAGTTATCAGGTCCTCGCGCGTAAATACCGTCCCCACAGCTTTGAGGAGCTGGTGGGTCAGGAGCATGTCGTGCAGGCGCTGGCCAATGCGCTGACGCAGCAGCGCTTGCACCACGCCTATCTGTTCACCGGCACGCGGGGTGTGGGCAAGACGACCGTCTCGCGCATCCTGGCCAAGAGCCTGAACTGCACCGGCGCGGATGGCCAGGGCACGATCACCGCCCAGCCCTGCGGCGTCTGCGAAGCCTGCCGCGATATCGACAGCGGTCGCTTTGTCGACTATGTGGAGCTCGATGCGGCCTCCAACCGTGGCGTCGAGGAAATTTCGCAGCTGCTTGATCAGGCCGTCTACAAGCCGGTGGTTGGCCGCTTCAAGGTCTACATGATCGACGAAGTGCACATGCTCTCCAACACCGCCTTCAATGCGATGCTGAAAACGCTGGAGGAGCCGCCCGAGTACCTGAAGTTCGTGCTTGCAACGACTGACCCCCAGAAGGTGCCGGTCACCGTGCTGAGCCGCTGCCTGCAGTTCAATCTGCGGCCGATGTCGCCGCAAAACGTGCTCTCGCATCTGACCCAGGTGCTGCAGACCGAAAGCGTGCCGGCTGAACCGGGCGCGCTGCGCTTGCTGGCGCGCGCGGCGCGCGGCTCGATGCGCGATGCGCTGTCGCTGACCGACCAGGCCATCGCCTTCGGCGCCGGGCAGTTGGCCGAGGCCGGCGTGCGCCAGATGCTGGGCACGGTGGACCGCGGCCATGTGGTGGCCATTCTTGATGCGCTGATCGCGGCCGACGGCCCGGCCGTCGTCGCCCAGGCCGATCGCTTGCGCAGCCTCGGCCTTTCTGCGGCCGGCACGCTGGAAGACCTGGCGACGACGCTGCAGCAGATCGCCGTGGCCCAGGCCGCGCCTGCCGCCCTGGACGAGCAAGACCCCGATACCGCCGAGCTGCGCCGCCTGGCGCCGCTGCTGCCGCCCGACGAGACCCAGCTGATGTACAGCCTGGCCCTGCATGGCCGCCAGGAGCTGCCGCTGGCGCCGGACGAATATGCAGGCCTGGTGATGGTGCTGCTGCGCATGCTCAGCTTTCGCCCGACCGGTGGCGGTGGTGGGGGCAGCGGTGGCGGCAAGGCGCTGAGCACGAGCGGCGCGACGTCGACCGCCAGCAGCGCGCCGGCCCCTGTTGCGGCTGCTGCTGACGCTGCGCCGGTCGCGAGTGCCCCGGCTGCGACAGCGCCGCTGCTACGAACCGCGCCACCGAGCGCCAGCCTGCCGCTTGCATCAGCGGTAAGCAGGGCGCCCGCCGGTTCGGCCGATGCCGAAGTCCCTCAAGCCCAAGTCAGCGAGCCCGCGCCAGACCCAGGCTATGCGGCCGCCAACACGGCGCTGAATCAGCCTGAGCCCGCCGCACCCCTTGTTTCGCCGAGCGAGCTGCCGTCTGACGCTCCAAGTGAACGGCCGCCAGTGAGGGCGTTTGAGTCGGCAGCCGCCGAGCCCTTGGCGATTGGGGCTGCACCAGACGCTGCGCCCGAGCCTGCGGTCGACGAGGTCGCAGCTGCAGCAGCGCCAGCCCTGCCTGCCGCGCCGACGGCAGCGCCAGCCAGGCGCCTGTCACGCGATGCTGCCGATGCCGGGCCAATGAGCGCGCGGCTGCGCCCGCGGCCGGTGGCTGCAGCGCCTGCGCCGGCCCCTGACGATGATTTGCCGCCTTGGCTCGACGCGCCGCCGGCCGATGAAGACGGGCACGGCTTCGCGGCCCAGGCTGGCGAAGCGGGCCGGCCGGCCGAGGCTGAAGATGGTGCCCAGGGCGCTCCGGGTGCAACAGATGCTGACGGTGGCTATGGCGACCTGCCCGAGCCCACCCGTCGCGCCGCCAGATCGGATCGCGGCGAGGGCGCTTACGCCAGCACTGCCGGCGCCGATGTGCCCTTGCAGCCGACAGCACTCGGCGAGCGCTGGGCGGGCCTGGTCAGGCAGTTGGGGCTGACAGCGTTGGCGCGTGAACTGGCGATGCAGGCCGAGTGCCTGGCCATCGACGAGCAGAGCACGCCGCAGCGCTGGCGCTTTCGCGTCGAGCGCGAATCGCTGCGCCAGCCGGCGCTGAAGGACAAGCTGCAGTCCGCCTTGGCCGCCCTGCTGGATCAGCCGGTGCAGATCGAGCTGGAGCCCGGCGTGGCCACCGATTCGGCCGCGCTGCGCGAGGCCACGGCCACGCAGGCTCGGCAGCGGCGTGCCGAGCAGATCATTCTTGAAGACCCCTTCGTTCAGCAACTGCTCAGCCAGTTCAGGACGGCGCGGATTGTGCAGGGGTCGATCAAGCCGCATTGACTGGGGCGAGCCGGCTGGCGTAGCGACGGGCGATACCGCGTCGCACGCCGTGGGCCAGTCCATCGAAATCGGCGCTGCAGGAGCGGGGCTCTGTACAGCGCCAGTGAATCACTGAACTCGAAGGAGAAGCAATCATGATGAAGGGTCAACTGGCCGGTTTGATGAAGCAGGCTCAGGCCATGCAGGACAACCTGAAGAAGGCGCAGGACGAACTGGGCAATATCGAGGTCGAGGGCGAGTCGGGCTCCGGCATGGTCAAGGTCTTGATGACCTGCAAGCACGAGGTGCGCCGTGTCACCATCGACCCCAGCCTGTTGGCCGATGACAAGGACATGCTGGAAGACCTGATCGCCGCCGCCTTCAACGACGGCCTGCGCCGTGCCGAGACGGTCAGCCAGGAAAAGATGGGCAAGCTGACGGCTGGTATGCCGCTGCCGCCGGGGATGAAGTTTCCGTTCTGATGGACCACCCCCTACGCGCTGCGCGCGCCCCCTCAAAGGGGGCACGTCCGTAGGCCCGGCAAAGCCGGATCCTCGGACGCCACTCGGTCAATACCGGCACTGTGTGAAGGCCTGAGCATGTTGCGCGCTCGGGCCTTGCAGCTCGCGCAGCCCGATGAAGCTGGATCCACGGAAGTCACTGCTTTGAACGCTCTTGAGCAACTGATTGATGCGCTGCGTGGCCTGCCGGGTGTGGGTCAGAAGTCGGCGCAGCGCATGGCTTACCACCTGTTGCAGCATGACCGCGAGGCAGCGCTACGGCTGTCCACGGCCCTGGCGGCGGCGGCGGAGCGGGTGCAGCAGTGCGAGCGCTGCCACAGCTTCAGCGAGGCGCGCATCTGCGCGCTGTGCGAGGACGCCACGCGCGATGCGCGGCTGCTCTGCGTTGTCGAGACGCCGGCCGATCAGGCGGCGATGGAGCGTACCGGCTCCTACCGGGGCTATTACTTCGTGCTGCAGGGCCGCGTCAGCCCGCTGGACGGCATTGGCGCGCGCGAGCTGGGTGTGGCCCAGCTGCTGGAGCGCGCGGCGGATGGGCAGGTGGAGGAGGTGATCCTGGCCACCAGTTTCACCGCCGAGGGCGAGGTGACGGCGCATGTGCTGTCCGAGACGCTGAAGGCGCGCGGCCTGCGTGCCACCCGGCTGGCGCGCGGCGTGCCGGTGGGCAGCGAGCTTGAATATGTGGATCTGGGTACCATCGCCCACGCGCTGGTCGACCGCCGCTGAGGCCACGCGCGCCAGCCACCTGGCCACGGCGCTGGCTTCAAGCGCATCCTCAATCCGAACCCAAAGGCAAGACATGACCCTCGCGAACTACTGCCTGATCGCCGCCTGCCTGTTGCCCATCGTCTGTGCCGGGCTGGCCAAGTCGCGGGGCTTTGGCAAGCCGCGCCGTGAGGGCGGTTTTGACAACCGCGATCCGCGCGCCTGGCTGGCGCGCCAGCAGGGCTGGCAGGCGCGCGCCAATGCGGCGCAGGCCAACAGCTTTGAAGCGCTGCCGCTGTTCATCGCCGGTGTGCTGGCGGCGCAGCAGATGCAGGCCGCGCAGGCTCGCATCGACCTGCTGGCGCTGGCCTTCATCACGCTACGCTTGGCTTATATCGCCTGCTATCTGGCCGACAAGGCCAGCCTGCGCAGCGTGGTCTGGGCGGCTGGCGTGGCTTGCAGCGTGGCCTTGTTTTTCGCCTGATTTCCAGCCGAATCAGGCGCCGGCCAACACTCAGCCGGCCCTGGGCTCAGCGCTGTGCCTGGGCCAGCTGTCGGCCTGAGTTCGCACCGGCCCCCGGGGCCATGGCCACCGTGATCGGCTTGGCGCGCTGCGGCTTGCTGGCGCGCACCGGCGCCTTGCTGGCCGCGGCGGTACGCAGCACCGGCTCGGCCGGCTTGCTGGTGTAGATCACCAGCTGTTGACCGGGCTTGAGCGCCGCATGGGCGCTCAGCTTGTTCCAGCTGGCCAGCTGTTCGACGCTGACCTTTTGCCGCTTGGCCAGCATGGCCAGTGTTTCGCCCTTGCCGGCCTTGATGCTGACGCGGCGCAGCGGCGGGGCGTCTGGTGTCAGCGTCATGCTGGCGTTTTCAGCCAGATGCACGGAGACATCGCTATCGCGGTGCGCGGTACGCGGCACCAGCAGCGTCGAGCCCTGCTTGACCAGCATGCGTGCCGGAATGCCGTTGATGGCGCGCAACTCGGCCTCGCTCATGCCGACCTGGCGGGCGGCGTCGGCTGGTTTCATGGTCTTGGGCACCACCCAGGCCGTCCAGCTGGCCAGCGGGCCACGGTGGGCGGCCAGATTGCCGACGAAGGTCTCGGCGTTGTCATAGGGCAGCAGCACCCGCGGCGTGCTGGCGGCCAGGATGAGCGGCTTGTTCATCTGCGGATTGAACTGCTTGAACTGCTCCAGTTCCATGCCGGCCAGCCGGGCGGCCAAGTCCACATCGATATCGCGCTCGATGGCCACGCTGAGGAAGTACGGATGGTTGGCGATCTCGGGCAGGGCCAAACCGTAGGCCTCGGGGCGCAGCACGATGTTCTTCACCGCCTGCAGCTTGGGCAGGTAGTAGCGCGTCTCGTCCGGCATCTTGATGCTGTCGTAGTCGGTCGGCAGCCCGGCTTTCTGGTTGCGCGCGATCGCCTTTTGCACATTGCCCTGGCCCCAGTTATAGGCCGCCAGCGCCAGCTGCCAGTCGCCATCGAACTGGCGGGCCAGTCGTTCCAGATAGTCCAGCGCGGCGCGGGTCGAGGCCAGCACGTCGCGGCGATCGTCACGGAAGATGTTCTGCTTCAGCGCGAAATCGCGGCCGGTGGCCGGCATGAACTGCCACATGCCGACGGCCTTGGCATTCGATTGCGCATCGGCGCGGAAGGCGCTCTCAACAAAGGGCAGCAGGGCCAGCTCGCTGGGCAGGCCGCGGCGCTCGACCTCTTCGATGATGTGATAGAGGTAGCGGCTGCCGCGCTCGGTCATGCGCTGCACATAGTCGGGCCGGGCGCTGTACCAGGCCTCGGCCTTTTTGACGCCGTCGTTGTCTAGCTCGGGCATCTTGAAACCGCGGCGCACGCGGGCCCACAGATCGGCACGGGCCTCGGCATTGTTCAAATCGATGCTGCTGCCGGGGTTCAGGCTGTCTTCCAGCAGCGCGCTGCTGGCCACGGCGGTGGCGCTGGGGGCAGCGGCCTGTTGCAGGGCCTCGGCCTGGGTCAGTGGCGCAGCCTGCACCCAGTTGCGCGCTGGCGTATTGGCGTTGCGATCGGTGACGGTCGGCGTGCTGGCACAGCCAGCCAGGATGGCGGCGAGCAGGGCAGTCAGGGCACTGAGCCCCAGGCGTGGGTGGGTGGGTGCAGAAAGTGCAGCGTGCTGTGGCAGGGCGGATGGGCTCATCGGTACTCGTTCTTCCACTGCCGCAGACCGGCAAAGATCGCGACAACGTCGCCGTCGGCCGCGATGGGCAAAGACTGTTCGCGCTGCCATTGGCGCACCGACGCTTGCACGCCGGGCACATCACAACGCAGGAATGGATTGATCGCAGCCTCGTTGGCCAGCGTCGAGGGCAGGGTGGACCGCCCCTGCTTGCGCTGGTCCTGGCACCAGTGCTGGTACGCCGCCAGCGCCTCGTTGCCGGGCTCGACTGTCACTGCAAATCGCAGATTTGACAAGGTGTACTCGTGCGCACAGCAGACCCGTGTGTCTGCCGGCAGGGCCAGCAGCGCCTGCAGGGACGCATGCATCTGTGCCGGCGTGCCCTCGAACAGCCGGCCGCAGCCGCCGCTGAACAGGGTGTCGCCACAGAACAGCAGCGGTGCTGCGCCGGCCGACGCGGCGATGAAGTAGGCGATATGCCCAGCGGTGTGGCCAGGCACTTCGATGACGCTCAGTTCCTGATCCAGCAGGCGCAGCTTGTTGCCGCCGCACAGGCCTTGGTACTCGCCCTTGATCTTGCCGCTGGCCAGCTCTGCGCTCGGTGCGTAGACGGCCGCGTCGGGCCAGGCCTGCTGCAGCGTGGAAACGCCGCCGACATGATCGCCATGATGATGGGTCACTAGAATGCCGGCCAGACGCAGCGACAGCGATTGCAGCGTCGCCAGCACCGGGGCGGCATCGCCCGGATCTACCACCAGGGCTTGAACACCATCGTGCAGCATCCAGATGTAGTTGTCGTCAAACGCTGGGATGGCGAGCAGATGCATGGGCAGGAGGTGCTGCGGTGACGCAGGAGCGCAAGGAAGGCGTCATTGTAGGGCTGGGCCAGTGGCTGCGAACCCCGCCTGGGCGCTATCTGCTGGCCTGGGAACAGGCGCGGCTGGACGAGATCGTTGTCGACATGTTTGGCTTTCATGCGCTGCAGCTGGGCCTGCCGCAGCTGGCCGGCCTGGCGGCCAACCGGATGCCGCACCGCTGGCTGGCCTTGAACAGCCATGATGACGCCGAGCGGCCACTGCCCGATGTCGCCCATTGGCCCGGCGCCGATGCCGAGGCCTACGCTGATGCTGATGCGCTGGCGAGCGTTTTTGCCGAGGGTGCGGCCCCGCAGAGCGTGGCCCTGCTGACCGATTTCGATGCCCTACCTTTCGAGGCCAACAGCCTCGACCTGGTGCTGCTGCCGCACACGCTGGAGCTGACCGCTGACCCGCACCAGGCATTGCGTGAGGTCGAGCGGGTGCTGCGGCCGGAAGGGCGGCTGGTCGTCGTCGGTCTGAATCCGGCCAGCCTCTGGGGACTGAGGCAGAATCTCGGCCGGTTGCGCGACCGGCTGATGCCCAGCCTGGACGACAGCCTGTTCCTGCCGCGCGCCGGCGAGTTCATCGGCTATTGGCGGCTGCGCGACTGGCTGCGCCTGCTCAGCTTCGAGATCGACAGCGCCCACTTCGGCTGCTACCGGCCGCCCTTGCGCAGCGAGCGCTGGCTGGCGCGCTGGGAATGGCTGGAGCGGCTGGGGCCGCGCTGGTGGCCGGTGCTGGGCGCCGTCTATTGCGTCACGGCCGTCAAGCGTGTGCATGGCATGCGCCTGGTGGGGCTCTTGCGCAGCAAGCGGCCGGCCGGTGCAGCGGCGCCGGCGGTGGCCCTGCACCAACAACATTTCAGTGGCGCGCCTGCGGCGAGCGCCGCAGCTTCCTCTTCAACGACATCGGTTTCAAAGCTTCCATGACTGAATCACAAGCGCCTGCGGCCAAGATTGCCAAGCCCAAGGTCACCATCTACACCGATGGCGCCTGCAAGGGCAATCCCGGCCCCGGCGGCTGGGGGGCCTGGCTGTCGACGCCTGGCCACGAGAAGGAGATGTTCGGCGGCGAGGCCAACACCACCAATAACCGCATGGAGCTGACCGCCGTGATCGAAGCGCTGGCCTCCTTGAAGCGCAGCTGCGAGATCACCGTCTATACCGACAGCGAATACGTGCGCAAGGGCATGACCGAATGGATTTCTGGCTGGCAGCGCCGCGGCTGGAAGACGGCCGACGGCAAGCCGGTGAAGAACGCCGAGCTCTGGCAGCGCCTGGACGCGCTGCGCAAGCTGCACCAGGTGGAATGGCGTTGGGTCAAGGGCCATGCCGGTGACCCCGGCAACGAGCGGGCCGACGGCCTGGCCAACAAGGGCGTGGCCTCGGTCGGCCGCGGCTGAAGTCGTGCAAAGGGCGGCCAGCGCACTGCACCGCCGCTCAGGGCCTTGTTTCCGTCGCTCGGCGCACGAGCAGATTCAGGGGGCATCGCCCTAGGGTTATCCCCGCTACAGTGCGCGCTCGGAGACCTTCGCGCGCATGAGCCAGAACACCAGATCCAAGCTTCATTCCATCGCTGCCCTGGCGGCCTTGTTTGCCCTCGGTGCGGCCGCCTATTGGTGGCAGCATCGCCCGGCTCAGGCCGCCGCGGCGCCGGCGCCCGCGGCCACGCCGGTGGAGGCGCAGCCGGTCGAGCTGCGTGTGCTGGCCGAGGAGTCGCAGGCCGTTGGCAGCCTGCGCGCCCGGCAGAGCGTGATGCTCAAGCCCGAGGTCAGCGGCCGGGTCGTCAAGCTCGGCTTCAGCGACGGCCAGCGGGTGCGCCGGGGTCAGGTCTTGATCCAGCTCGACGACAGCCTGCAGGCCGCGCAGCTGCAGCAGGCCGAGGCTCAGGCCGGCATCGCCCGCACCCAGCTGCAGCGCAACCGCGAGCTGCTGGCGCAGAGCTTCGTGTCGGCCAGCGTGGTCGATCAGGCCAAGGCAGCCCTCGATGTGGCCGAGGCCCAGGTGGCGCTGAACCGCGCCCAGCTGGAACGCATGCGCATCGTCGCGCCTTTTGATGGCGTGGCCGGCATCCGCCAGGTCAATCTGGGCGATTACGTCAAGGACGGCGCCGCGCTGCTGAGCCTGGAAGACGCGTCCTCGATGTGGGTCGATTTCCGCCTGCCCGAACGCGATCTGCCGCGGCTGCGCAAGGGGCAGTCGGTCAGCCTGACGCTGGACGCCATGCCCGGCCGCAGCTTCGAAGCGCGGGTCGAGGCGCTGGACGCCCAGCTGGACACGGCGGGCCGTTCGATGCTGGTGCGGGCGCGGCTGGACAAGAGCGCGCCGGAGCTGAAGTCCGGCCTGTTTGCCCGCGTCAGCGTGCGCCTGGGCGAACGCGCCGAGGCGGTGCTGGTGCCCGAGGAGGCGCTGGTGCCGCAGGGCGGCAAGCAGTTCCTGATCAAGCTGGTCGACCCCAAGGCCGAGCTGCCGCTGACCGAGAAGATCGAGGCCAAGCTGGGCCAGCGCCTGCCCGGCAAGGTCGAGGTGCTGGCCGGTTTGAAGGCCGGCGACTGGGTGGTGACGGCCGGGCAGTCGCGGCTGATGCGGGGTGAAAAGCAGGCGATCAAGCGCATCGATGTCGATCAGCAGGGCCGCCGCCCGGCCACTGCGAGCGCGCCCGCCGGCGCCGGCCCATCGGCTGCCAAGCCCTGAGGCGGAGCGCCGCAACGTCATGCGTCTGTCCGAGATTTCCATCCGTCGTCCGGTCTTTGCGACCGTCATGTCCCTGCTGCTGGTGTTGGTCGGCCTGGTGTCGTTCGGCAAGCTGAGCCTGCGCGAATACCCACGCATCGATGAGCCGGTGGTCACCGTCTCGACCCGGCTGGTCGGTGCCTCGTCCGAGGTGATCGAGAGCCAGGTCACCAAACCGTTAGAGGATTCGATCGCCGGCATAGACGGCGTCGACATCGTTACCTCCAGCTCGCGCTCCGAATCGAGCCAGATTTCGGTGCGCTTCAAGCTGGAGAAAAACCCCGACAACGCCGCCGCCGATGTGCGCGACCGCGTCGCCCGCGTGCGCGGTCGGCTGCCCACGGCGGTTGATGAACCGGTGGTCGCCAAGGTCGAGGCCGATGCCCAGGCCACGCTGCGCATCGTTTTCAGCAGCGACACGCTGGACCCGCTGGAGGTCACCGATCTGGTCAACCGTGTCGTCAAGCCGCGGCTGCAGACGATTCCCGGCGTGGCCGATGTCGAAACCGGCGGCGACCGCGTCTATGCGATGCGCGTCTGGCTCGATGCCGACCGCCTGGCCGCCTACCGCATCACGGTGCAGGATGTTGAAGACGCGCTGCGCCGCCAGAACCTGGAAGTGCCGGCCGGCCGCATCGAGAGCCAGCAGCGCGAGTTCAACGTCACCGCGCGCACCGATCTGAACACGGTGGCGCAGTTCGAGCAGATCGTGCTGCGCAGCGTCAACGGCTATGCGGTCAAGCTGCGCGATGTCGCGCGGGTCAGCGAGGCCGCCGCCAGCGAACGCACCTTGATCCGGCTGAACGGCAAGACGGCGGTGTCGCTGGGCGTGATCAAGCAGGCCACGGCCAATCCGCTGGAGGTCTCGGCGGCGGTGCAGGCCCTCTTGCCCAAGCTGCGCCGCGATCTGCCCGACACGCTGCAGGTGCTGCTGGCGGTGGACAACGCCGTCTTCATCGACCGCTCGATCCAGTCCGTCTATCACACCATCGGCGAGGCCGTGGTGCTGGTGGCGCTGGTGGTGTTCGTCTTCTTGCGCACGCTGCGCGCCTCGGTGATCCCGCTGGTGACGATCCCGGTCAGCCTGATCGGCGCCTTCGGCATCATGGCCGCGGCCGGCTTCACGGTGAACACGCTGACGCTGCTGGCCCTGGTGCTGGCCATCGGCCTGGTGGTCGACGATGCCATCGTCGTGCTGGAAAACATCTTCAGCCATATCGAGGCCGGCATGTCGCCGTTCCAGGCGGCCTTGAAGGGCGCGCAGGAGATTGGCTTTGCGGTGGTGGCGATGACGCTGACGCTGGTGGCCGTGTTCGCGCCGCTGGCCTTCACGCCGGGGCGCACCGGGCGGCTGTTCGTCGAGTTCGCGCTGACGCTGGCCGGCGCGGTGCTGGTGTCGGGCTTCGTCGCGCTGACGCTGACGCCGATGATGTGCTCCAAGCTCTTGCGCCATGTCGAGGCACCGACCCGCTTTGACCGCGGGATGGAGCGGCTGCTGGTCTGGATCAGCGATCG
This sequence comes from Roseateles aquae, assembly GCF_032337115.1. Lineage (NCBI taxonomy): Bacteria > Pseudomonadati > Pseudomonadota > Betaproteobacteria > Burkholderiales > Sphaerotilaceae > Roseateles > Roseateles aquae. The sequence continues at coordinate 925,152 of NZ_JAVXZY010000001.1, read as the reverse complement.
CTATGCGGCGGCGCTGCGCGCGGCGCTGTCGGCGCGCTGGGCGGTGGTGCTGGTGATGCTGGCCTCGGCCGGCGCGAGCGCCTGGCTGTTCCTCAATGCCAAATCGGAACTGGCGCCTATCGAGGACCGCGGTGTGATCGTGATGCCGGTCTCGGCGCCCGATGGCTCGACGCTGGCCTTCACCGGCCGCTACCTGGAAGCCATCGAGCGCCTCGGCGGCCAGTATCCGGAACTGGACAAGCGCTTCATGATTGCCGGCGCGCCCAATGTGGCCAGCGGCCTGGCGATTCTGCGCACGGTGGACTGGAGCGAGCGCCACCGCAGCACGCAGGAGCTGGCGCGGCTGCTGATCCCGCAGGTCAGCCTGTTGCCCGGCGTCAACGCCTTCCCGACCACGCCACCCAGCCTGGGCCAGGGTTTCATCTCGCGGCCGGTCAACTTCGTCCTCGTCACCGGCGACAGCTACCAGAACATCGCCCAGGTGACCCAGCGCTTCATCGCCGAGATGGCCAAGAACCCGGGCTTTGTGCAGGTCGACAACGATCTGCGCCTGAACAAGCCGGAGCTGTTGCTGGAGGTGGATCGCGAGCGCGCTGCCGATCTGGGCGTGCAGGTCGATCAGGTGGCCCGCACCATCGAGACCATGCTGGGCAGCCGCGCCGTGACACGCTACAAGCGCAGCGCCGAGCAGTACGACGTGCTGGTGCAGACCGAGAACGAGCGGCGCACAACGCCGCAGCAAATCGAGCGCCTGTTCGTGCGCGGCAAGGGCGATGCGCTGGTGCCGCTGTCCAGCCTGGTGAAGCTGCAGGAGGCGGTCAGCCCGCGCGAGCTGAACCACTTCAACCAACGCCGCGCCGTTGTCATCAGCGCCAGCCTCGCGCCCGGCTTTGCGCTGGGCGACGCACTGAACGCGATGGACAAGATCGCCGAGCAGGTGCTGCCGGCTGGTTATGCGACCGAACTCAACGGCGTGTCGCGCGAGTTCCGCTCGTCCAGCGGTGCGCTGGGCCTGGTGTTTGTGCTGGCGCTGCTTTTCATCTTCCTGGTGCTGGCGGCGCAGTTCGAGAGCTTTGTCGATCCGCTGATCATCATGTTCTCGGTGCCGCTGTCCATGGTCGGCGCGCTGGCGGCGCTGCAGCTGAGCGGCGGCACGCTGAACGTTTATTCGCAGATCGGTCTGATCACGCTGGTGGGCCTGATCACCAAGCACGGCATCCTGATCGTGGAATTCAGCAATCAGCTGCGCCAGCAGGGGCGTGAGGTGCAGCAGGCGGTGGTCGAGGCCGCGGCGATGCGCTTGCGCCCCATCCTGATGACCACCGGCGCCATGGTGCTGGGCGCCTTGCCGCTGGCCCTGGCCAGCGGGGCCGGGGCCGAGAGCCGCCAGCAGATCGGCTGGGTCATCGTCGGCGGCATGAGCCTGGGCACCTTGCTGACCATCTTCGTCGTGCCGACCATGTATTCGCTGTTCGCGCGTCGGGGTATTCCTGGCGAGATCCGCACGCCGGCGCTTGAAAGCCCGGCCAGCTGAGGGCAGGGCGTCAGGCCGGAGGCTGATCGTCAGGCCAGCTGGGATGCAACAGCGCGAACAGATCGTGATCGCGCCAGGCACCGTTGATGAAGAGATAGCGCTTGCTGTGCCCCTCCAGCGCAAAGCCCAGTCGCAGCAGGGTTGCGCGGCTGCGTGCGTTCTCGGGCCGCACGCCGGCCTGGATTCGGTGCAGGCGCACGCGCTCGCTGAACATTTCGGCGCAGCCGGCGCGCAAGCCTTCGGCCATCAGGCCCTGACCTTGCAGTTGCGCGTCCAGCGAATAGCCCAGGATGGTGTTCTGAAAGGGGCCGCGCGAGACCTGCGAAAAGTTGCACTGGCCGATCACCCGGTCGGGCGCCTCACGCAGGCAGATCAGGTAGCGGTAGCCGCTGCCTTGTTCGAAGGCCTGCCCGGCCAGCGCCAGGCGCTCGCGCACCGCCTCGGTGTCAAAGAAGCCGGGCGGGCTGGGCGGATCCCAGGGCGCCAGATGGGCGGCGTTGCGCAGATGAAAGTCGGCCAGCGCTTCGGCCAGTGCGGGGCCGGCGGCGCGCAGCAGCAGCCGGTCGGTGTAAAGGGTGGTGGAGGCGGCCATCGCGAAGGGCCTGCGACGCGCTGTCGCAGGCAGGATTGATGTTCGGGGGCGGGATTCTGCCTGCAGATCGAAGGTTCTGCTGTGCGGTCCGGGCTCAGCGTGCAGGCGGCTGTGCCGTCAGGCCGCGGTAATCGCGCAGCCCCTGCAGATCCAGCACCGAGATGCCGCGCCGTTCAACGGTTATCAAGCCCGCCGCTTCCAAGGCCTGCAAGGCAATATTGGCGCGCTGGCGCGATACGCCGGCGAGCTGGCCCAGCTCCGACTGGCGCAGGTCCAGATAGCGGCCCGGCTCGGGATACAGCTCGGGGTTGAACAGCCCGGCCAGGCAGCGGGCGACGCGGGCGCTGGAATCGAGCAGCCGGTCCTGGCTGAGCAGGGCGATGAAGCTGCCCATGCGCGCGCTCATCAGGTTTTGCAGATAGTGGTTGAAGGGGATGCTGGTGTTGCGCAGCCACTCGAAGGTGTCGCGTGGCAGCAGGGCAACCTGGCTGTCGCGCATGGCGATGGCGTCGTACTGCCAGCGGCCGCGCTTGATCAGCGTGCCCTCGCCAAACCAGCCGCCGGCGGCGGTGCTGATCAGCGTGGTCTCGCGGCCATCGGCACTGCTGACGCTCATCTTGGCCAGCCCGCTGATCAGGCCGACCCAATGCTCAGCGCTCTCGCCGACGCGGACGATGGCCTGCCCGGCGCTGAACTCGCGCTCGCGTGCTTCGGCCAACACCTTTTGCATCTCCAGACTGCTGAGATTGCGGCCCCAGATGGACTTCTCAAGCATCTCGTGCAGGGTCATGGCGGCAGGCAGGCCCGGGTACAGCAGGCGCAAACGGTGGCGATGCGCTGGATTCTAGAGAGCTGGATCGCCCAGCCCGAGGCTTTGGCCTGTATTTGGCGTGACTTTGGCGGCAGATGTCGGCTTAACGCGTCAAATTTGCGCCCGACTGCGGTCTGCCGGTCCTCCGCGCCAGCCGCCTCGGCCTGTGCGAGGCCACGCCCTACAATGCCGCAGCACAGTCTGAGGGACAGCGTTTATGAGCATCAAGAGCGACAAGTGGATACGCCGCATGGCCGAACAACACGGCATGATCGAACCGTTTGAGCCGGGCCAGATCCGCCACAACGCGGCCGGCGAGAAGATCGTCAGCTACGGCACCTCCAGCTATGGCTACGACATCCGCTGCGCGCCCGAGTTCAAGATCTTCACCAACATCCACAGCACCGTCGTCGATCCGAAGAACTTCGACGAGAAGAGCTTCGTCGACGTCGAGGGCGACTACTGCATCATCCCGCCCAACAGCTTCGCGCTGGCCCGCACCGTCGAGTACTTCCGCATCCCGCGCAATGTGCTGACGATCTGCCTGGGCAAGAGCACCTATGCCCGCTGCGGCATCATCGTCAACGTCACCCCCTTCGAACCCGAATGGGAAGGCTATGTGACGCTGGAGTTCTCCAACACCACGCCGCTGCCCGCCAAGATCTATGCCGGCGAAGGCTGTGCCCAGGTGCTGTTCTTCGAAAGCGACGAGGTCTGCGAAACCAGCTACAAGGATCGCGGCGGCAAGTACCAGGGCCAGCGCGGGGTGACGCTGCCCAAGACCTGAGGCAAGGCGCCTGATTGCAATAACTTGAATGGAAAAAGCGGGGCTTTCCCCCGCTTTTTCACATTTAAGTTTGGCGCCGCCCGCGCATCATCTAGCCCATCAGCACTGACGCTTGACGAGGCCCCAGATGATCATCCCGCTGCACCTGTATTCCGAGCGCGCACCGGCACCGCTGGAGTTCTTCGACGCCCGCCATGGCGATCCGCGCTACCTCGCGGCGCTTGATGCCGGCCTGCTGCCGCAGCAGCATGTCGAGATCGGCCTGACGGTCAGTGGCGCGGTCGAGGGCGGTGAGTTGCAGCGCTTCGCCGAGTTGATGCAGCTGGAACGCCTGCCGCTGCAGCCGACAAGAATGATCTACGACCGGCTCTATGCCTTCGAGCGTCTGGCCGCAGCCCATGCCAGCGCCAATCCCGATTTGCAGGCTCAGGCCCTGCAGCTGTTCGACAGCTACCAGGCCCGGGGCGAATGGATTGGCTTGATCCACTGACACGGCCTTTTTCGCCTGAACAGCCAAGCCCTCCTTGCGAGGGCTTTTTTTTCGGCTCTTTGGGCGTCAAGTGTGGATGCTCTGGAAACAGCCAAGGGCAAGCACAGAGGCACAAAGACACGGAGAAAAGCGCAGCAAACCTTTGTTCCCTCTGTGAATTCCTCTGCAACTCTGTGGTTTGTTCTGGCTGATCAACAGCTAACGCGCAAAGAGCTTTTTTCGTCCATGGGGCGCTTCACAAGGCCGTCAGCCAGTCGCAGCGCAGGCGGCCGGCGCGGTGCAGGCGCTTGCGGCCGCCGACGTACCAGTTCGGGCTGGTGAAGCCCAAGAGGCACAAGGGCAGGGCGGCCCATTGCTGGGCCAGCAAGGCGCCCGGCACCGCCACCCAGCCGAGCAGCCAGCAGACCAGCACCAGATTCCACACGCCCAGCTCCACCGGGTGGTAATGCGCATGCAGCAGCAGCCAGCGCTTCACTTGCATCAGCTGGGTCAGGTCCATGGTGCGCTCCTGCGGTGGGGTATGGGAATTTGTCAGTTTGGTGTCAGACATTTATCGGCCATCGCCGGCCTTTTCTCCATCCTTCATTGCAGGGGCTCGCCAAAGAAGAAGGGCCAGGGATCGAGCCTGGCCTGGGGTTGCCCCCGGTGCCCTCTGCCACAGGGCGATTTGGGCGATCTGCGTTATCGTCGCAGGCTTCGTCCTACAGCAAGACTCCCCCCATGAATCGACTCAGCAAGCCCATTTCACTGGCCCGCTTTGCGCTGGCGCCGCTGGCCCTGTCCATCGGCTTGGCGCAGGCCAATGAAGGCATGTGGATGCCGCAGCAGCTGCCGCAAATCGCCAAGGATCTGAAGGCCACCGGTCTGGCCATCGATCCGGCCAGCCTGTCCAAGCTGACCGAATTCCCGATGGGCGCCATCATCAGCCTGGGCGGCTGCACCGCGTCTTTCGTCTCGCCGCAGGGCCTGGTGGTGACCAACCATCACTGCGCCTACGGCAGCATCCAGTACAACTCGACGCCGGTGCGCGACCTGCTGAAGAAGGGTTTTCTGGCCCAGAGCCTGGAAGAGGAGTTGCCGGCCGCGCCGGGCAGCCGCGTCTATGTGACCGAGGCGGTGCGTGATGTCAGCGCGCAAATTCTCGACGCCAAGACCACCGCGCTCAAGGGCAAGGTCCGCAGCGATGCGATCGAGGCCAACCAGAAGAAGCTGGTCGCTGAGTGCGAGCAGGACAAGGGCTACCGCTGCACCGTCTCGCGCTTCTATGGCGGGCTGGTGTTCCAGCTGATCAAGCAGCTGGAAATCCGCGATGTGCGGCTGGTCCATGCGCCCGCCGATATGGTCGGCCGTTTTGGTGGCGAGACCGACAACTGGGTTTGGCCGCGCCACACCGGCGACTACAGCTTCTACCGCGCCTATGTCGGCCCGGATGGCAAGCCGGCCGACTACAACCTGGCCAACAAGCCCTATGCGCCCAAGTTCCACCTGAAGCTGGCCAGCGAGCCGCTGAAGGAAGGCGATTTCGTGATGGTCACCGGCTACCCCGGCGGCACCGATCGCCACCGCCTGCCGACCGAGGTGGACTTCAATTTCGGCTGGGAAGCCCCCGAGCTGATCCGCATCTTTGGCGAGGCGCTGGAGCTGATCAAGCAGGAGACCGCCGGCCGTCGTGAGGCCGAGATCAAGCTGGCCGGCTTGGTGCAGGGCTATGGCAACAGCTTCAAGAACATGCAGGGCCAGCAGGAAAGCTATACCGGCAGCGACATCCTGGCCCGCAAGACCGCCGCCTTCCATGAGCTGAAGGCCTGGGTCAATGGCGACGCCAAGCGCAGCGCGCAGTACGGCGCCAGCATCGCTGAGATTGAGCGGCTGTTGGCCGAGCGCCAGTCCGTGGAGAAGCGCGAACTGCTGTTGAACTTCAGCAACCCGCTGCTGCTGACCACGGCACGCAGCCTCTACCAACAGGCGCAACAAAACCTGAAACCCGATGCCGAACGCAGGCCCGGCTTCCAGCAACGCGACGCATTGCGCCGCCGCCAGGGCCTGGAGGCGCTGGAACGCCGCTACGACGAACAGACCGACATGCGCCTGGCCTCGCACTTCCTGGCGCAATACCTGGCCCTGCCGGCCGATCAGCTCAATGCCACGCTGCTGAAGACGTTGGGCGTCAGCGCCGGCATGGACGAGGTGGCCGTCAAGGCCAGGCTCGGCGCGCTGTACGCTGGCAGCAAGCTGGGCGACAAGGCCGAACGCCTGGCCTGGCTGGGCAGAAGCGTGGACGAATTCAAGGCCAGTTCCGACCCGTTCATCGCTGCCGCCGTGGCACTGTATGAGGACGACGAGGCGCGCGATGCGCGCAACAAGGAGTTGGGCGGCCATATCCAGCAGGCCTATGCCGGCGTGATGAAGGCCCTGATCGCCTTCAAGGCCAGCCGCGGCCAGGCGGTCTATCCGGATGCCAACGGCACGCTGCGCGTCAGCTTTGGCAAGGTGGCCGGCCGCGCGCAGGGCACGATAGACGGCACCAGCTGGTCGGCCTTCACCACGCTGCGCGGCATTCCTGCCAAGCACACCGGCAAGGGCGATTTCGATGCACCGGCCCAGCAGCTCGCTGCCATCAAGGCGCGCCAGTTCGACAAGTACCGTGCGCCGGAGCTGGATTCGGTGCCGGTCAACTTCCTGGCCACGCTGGACACCACCGGCGGCAACTCCGGCTCTCCGGTGCTGAACCGCAAGGCCGAGCTGGTCGGCCTGCTGTTTGACGGCACGCTGGACGCGGTGATCTCCGACTGGGACTTCAACCCCAAGACCACGCGCAGCATCTGCCTCGATGCGCGCTACATGCTGTGGCAGATGAAGGTGGTCGACAAGGCCGACAAGCTGCTCAAGGAGCTGAATGCGCTCTGAGCGTACCTTGCGCGGACTTTGAGCGCACGCTGAGCGCCGAGCTCAGCGCTGGCGCTGCGATGAGGGTCAGGTGTTGCCCTCAAGGCTGACAACAATCCCCGCACAGACGGCTGTCTGGCGGGGATTTCTCTTGGCGGGATCAATCGTCGTCGGATTGATCAGCGTGCCGGCCGCAGGATCTCCGGCCCGACCTGGCTGAGCTGGGTATGGCCGGTGAAGGCCATGGTCAGGTCCAGCTCCTTGTGGATGATTTCCAGCGCCTTGGTCACACCGGCCTGGCCCATGGCGCCCAGACCGTAGAGGAAGGCGCGGCCGATATAGGTGCCGCGTGCGCCGAGGGCCCAGGCCTTCAGCACATCCTGGCCGCTGCGGATGCCGCCGTCCATATGGACCTCGATCTGCGAGCCGACCGCGTCGACGATGGCCGGCAGCGCCTGGATGCTCGATTCGGCGCCGTCGAGCTGGCGGCCGCCGTGGTTGCTGACGATCAGCGCATCGGCGCCCGAGGCCACGGCCAGCCGGGCGTCCTCGACATCCTGGATGCCTTTGAGGATCAGCTTGCCGCCCCAGCGCTTCTTGATCCACTCGACATCGGCCCAGGACAGCTGGGGGTCGAACTGCTTGGCCGTCCATTCCGACAGCGAGCCCATGTTCTCGACGCCCTTGACGTGGCCGACGATATTGCCGAACTGGCGCCGCGGCGTGCCCAGCATGCCCAGGCACCAGCGTGGTTTCGTAGCCAGGTTGATCAGATTGGCCAACGTCGGCTTCGGGGGCGCGGACAGGCCATTCTTGATGTCCTTGTGGCGCTGGCCGAGGATTTGCAAATCCAGCGTCAGCACCAGCGCGCTGCAGCGGGCGGCGCGGGCGCGCTCGATCAGACGCTCGATGAAATCGCGGTCGCGCATCACATAGAGCTGAAACCAGAATGGCGCCTGGGTATGGGCGGCGACGTCCTCGATCGAGCAGATGCTCATCGTCGACAGCGTGAAGGGCACGCCGAAGGCCTCGGCCGCGCGTGCAGCGAGGATCTCGCCATCGGCGTGCTGCATGCCGGTCAGCCCGGTCGGTGCGATGGCCACCGGCATGGCCACCGACTGGCCGATCATCGTCGTCGCGGTGCTGCGGTTTTCCATGTTCACCGCGACCCGCTGGCGCAGCTTGATGGCCTGGAAGTCCGCGCTGTTGGCACGGTAGGTGCTCTCGGTCCAGCTGCCGGAGTCGGCGTAGTCGTAGAACATCCGCGGCACGCGTTGCTGGGCCAGTTGTCGCAGGTCTTCGATGCAGGTGATCGTGGGCATGGTGCTCCGGCAGGGCAAGGGTGAGGGCTGCGCCGATGCTAGTGGCAGGCATGGCGCAGCAGCTGAACTTTGCTCAGCCAGCTTTGAATTTTTTTCCGCACCGGACGCTAGGGGCCTGCAGAGCGTGACACGCGCGCCGGCCTAGGCCTTGGGCTCGGCCGGCGGCTTCAGCGGCAGCCGCATGCTGACGCAAAAGCCCTTGCTGGTGGGCGGCAGGCTGATGCTGCCATGCAGTCGGTTGACGATGTCCTGCACGATGAACATGCCCAGGCCCGAGCCGCCCTGGCCGCGCTTGGTGGTGAAGAAGGGTTCGAAGACATGGGCACGCACGGCTTCGCTGACGCCGACGCCGTCGTCGGCAAATTCCAGCTGCACCATCTCGCCCTCGCGGCGCGCGCTGATGGTGATCTGGCCGCCGTCGCCGCGCACAAAGCCATGGGTCAGGCTGTTCATGATCAGGTTGGAGACGACCTGGGTCAGCAGTCCGGCGGCCACCGTCATCTGCAGGCCATCTTCCAGCTTCAGCTCGACCTGGGCGCGCGCCTTGCGCAGCGCCGGGCCGTGGATGGTGACGACCGAGCGCAGATAGTCGCCCAGGGCGATCTCTAGCACCTGGCCGCTGCTCTGGTCGACGGCGACGCGCTTGAAGTCGCCGATCAGCGCCGCGGCGCGCTGCAGATTGCGGTCGATCAACTCGGCGCTGGCGCCAATCTGCGTGCACAGGCGCTGCAGCTCGTTGCGGCTGACCTTCTCGGCCCACAGCGCGCGGTTGAGCTGCTTGGCGGCTTCGTCCATGCCGGAGGCAGCGGTGATGGCCACGCCGATTGGTGTGTTGACGTCATGGGCGATGCCGGCCACCAGGCGGCCCAGCGCGGTGATCTTTTCCTGCTCCATCTGGGCGCGGGCCTGCTTGGCCAGAGACAGGTCCAGCGCCAGCAGCAGCCGCTCGTAGAGCTTGGCGATATGGCTGGCGCGCAGGGCGTCCTGGCGCGTCCAGGCGCGCAGCTGGTGCTGTTCCAGCCACAGCAGGGCGGTGCAGCGCCCCTGCACGGTGAGGGCCAGTTCGATGCGCGACTGCGCCGCGCCCTGCAGCGCGGCCAGTTCCTGGTGGCAGGGGTGCAGGCTCAAATCGGCCAGCGCCAGTGCACCGGTCTGGGTGGCCATCAGTGCCAGGTAGCGTGGTGCGCCGGCGAGGTTGCCGGCCGGTTGGCCGTCCCAGCGCAGTTCGCGGAAATCGTGCTTGGCTTCCTCGTCCCACCAGAAGCGCAGGCCGTCCAGCCCCAGCGCGGCGCGCACGGCCTCGGCCATGGCCTCGACGGCCCGTTGGAAGTCTTCGGCGTTATCGACCGGCCAGTGCTGGTTGGACAGTTCGAGCAGCTGCTCTTCCGGCCCTTTGTGGCTGAGGTCGTACTGCGCCAGCTGGCCGACCTGTTCGGGCAGCTGGTGGCGGGCCAGCTCGGCCTCGACGCCTTGATGCAGCCAGAGCTGCTCCAGCGCCGCGCCCAGCTTGCCCTGCGACTGGTAGAGGCGGGCCAGCGCCCGATGAGCCGCGCTTTGCAGCCGCCGGGCACCGATGCGCTTGGCGATGGCCAGGCTTTGTTCACCGGCACGCAGCGCTTCAACGGCATCGTCACGGCTGAAGGCCAGTTCGCAGAGCGTGGCGCTGGCACTGGCCTGCAGCCAGGCGTAGCCGATGCGCAGCGCCAGGCTCAAGGCCTGCTGGCAGCGCAGCAGCGCCCCGTCGACATCGCCACGGGCCTGGGCGCAGCGCGCCAGGTACCAGAGCGCCTCGGCCTGGTAGTCGCGGTGGCGCGCGCGCCGGGCCGCCGCCAGACCTTGGCTGAACTGACCATCGGCCTCGGCAAAAGCCTGCTGGTTGAACAGCCCGACGCCCAGGTTCAGGGCCAGTTTGCCGGCCAGGTAGGCGTCGTCAAGACCGGCCATCAGGCCCTGGGCATCGGCATGGAAACGGTGGCCGCTGGCCCAGTCGCCCAGCGCGTAATGGATCTGGCCCAGGCCGATGCGGGCATTGACGCCGGTGCGGGCATCACCGGCCACGGCGGCGAGATCGACCGCGGTCGACCATTGCTGGGTGGCCTCGCCATATTCGGCGCGCAGGTAGTGGATGCGGCCCAAGGCCTCGTGCAGCCGGGCGGCCAGCTGCGGGGCATGCAGCTGGCGGGACTGCTCCAGCGCGCTGTGCAGGCGCTGCCAGAGCTCACCGCCACGGCCCAGCCGCTCCAGCACGAAGAACTGGCCGCAGACGGCCTCCAGTGCGGTCGCCGGGTCGGCCCCTTCGGGCGCCAGACAGGCGGCCTCGATGTGCTGGTACAGCGGCAGTGCCAGCCGGGGGTGGGCCAGGGCCACGGCGTGCAAGCGAGCCAGCGTCATGGCGCTGTCCTGGCCCTGGCCTGGCTGAGACGCTTCAGGGGAAGCAAACTGCATGGGAAATCCTTGCCTGACGCCGGCACGCCCAGGGCATGCCGTGGCGGCTTGCGAGCCAGCATACCGATGTTTGGCCCGCTCGGGCAGCGCTCACTGTCCCTGGGACGCGCGGGCGCGGCGTCAGAACAACGACAGGTTCTCGGGCTTGGGGCCGCTGTCGACACGGCGCGTCGGGCGGCGGGCCGGAGCGGGATCGCCCGGCCGTGACAGGCTGCCCACCCGCACGCCCAACAGGCGCAGGCGCTGGCTCAGGTCCACCCGCTTCAGGCAGGCGCCGGCGGCCTGGCGAATCGTCTGGGCGTCCTGCGTGGGCAGATCCAGGGTCAGGTCGCGGGTGACGGTGCGAAAGCCGACGAAGCGCAGCTTGATGCCGATGGTGCGGCCGAGATAGCCCTTGCGGGCCAGATCACCGGCCAGCTGCTCGCACAGCCGGGTGAAGATGGCGCCCAGCTCGGCGCGGTCTAGCTTGGCGTGCAGATCTCTCTCAAAGGTGGTCTCGCGGCTGATTGACACCGGCTCGCTGTGTGTGACCACCGGCCGCTCGTCGCGGCCATGGGCGGCCTCGTGCAGCCAATGGCCGTAGCTGCGACCGAACTGCGCAATCAGCATCTGCGGATCGGCGGCGGCCAGTTCGCCAACGGTCTCAATGCCCAGGCTTTCCAGCTTCGCGTTGGCCTTGGGCCCGATGCCATTGATCTTGCGCACCGCCAGCGGCCAGATGCGGCTGGGGATCTCGTCGGCGCGCAGCAGGGTCAGGCCATCGGGCTTGTCGAGCTCGGAGGCAATCTTGGACAGCAGCTTGTTCGGCGTCACGCCAATCGAGCAGGTCAGCCCGGTAGCACGCTGCACCGCGTTCTTGATCTCCCGCGCCACCGCCCGCACGCCGCCTTGCGGGTCGTGGCCGACCGACTCGCGCACGCCGGGCACCTCGCTCAGATCGATATAGATCTCGTCGATGCCGCGATCCTCGATGACCGGCGCGATCTCGGCCACCGCCGCCTTGAAGAGTCGCGAGAAATGCCGGTAGCGATCGAAATCGGTGGGCAGCAGGATGGCGTCGGGCGCGCGCAGCGCCGCCTTCATCAGGCCCATGCCCGAGAACACGCCCAGGTCGCGGGCGGCGTAGGTGGAGGTGGTGATGACGCCGCGGCCGGTGTAGTCGCGCAGCCGGGCATACTGGCGGCTGCCATCGGGCAGGGTCTTGGGTTCATGCATGCGCCGCCCGCCGACGACCACCGGCAGGCCCTTGAGCTCCGGGTAGCGCAGCAGCTCGACGGACGCATAGAAGGCGTCCATGTCCAGATGTGCGATCAGGCGCTCGGGCAGCGTGGGGGTGTGCGGGCTGGCCATGCCACATTGTCGTGCCTGAGGCGGCCCGATCCTGTCAGCAGTGTCGCGCACTTCATGCTGTAATTTGCCCGCTTTGCTCAGCATGGAAGGCGTTAGCGATGGCTCGTCAGTGGCGGCTCGAACAACCGAGGCTTGCAGGGCAAGGGCCGGGCTTGTGGCGGCATCTTGGCGCTGCTGGGACGATGCTCTTGCTGGCGCTGCTCTGCCTGACACTGTTATGGTCAGCGCCGGCCCGTGCGGCCGGACGGGAGCCGGCCACGCCGCCGGCCTTGACGGCGTTGACGGCGTTGACGGCCGAGGAGCGTGCCTTTCTGGCCCAGCACCCGGTCATCCGCGCGCACAACGAGCAGGATTGGGCGCCGTTCAATTTCAATCGCAACGGCCAGCCGCAGGGGTACACCATCGATCTGCTGCGCCGACTGGAACCCAAGCTGGGCGTTCGCTTCGAATTCGTCAGCGGCCCGGACTGGGCCACCTTCATCGAGATGCTGAAGAAGCGCCAGATCGACCTGGTTGGCAATATGGTGCAGACGCCGGATCGCGAACATTTTGCGCTGTTCACTTCGCCGCTGATCAGCAGCCTGCCAGGCATTGCCAGCCGGCGCGAGCAACCGCTGCGCAATCTGGCCGAGCTGCAGGGCAAGACGGTGGCCGTGGTGCGCGGCTTCTGGCACCAGGAGGCGATCGAGAAGCACCACCCGGGACTCAAGTTGCTGCTGACCCGCGATACCCAGGAAGCGCTGAAGGCGGTCGCTTTCGGTCAGGCCGATGCGGCCATCGATGATGGCCCGGTCTTGAACTACCAGATCCTGGAGCGGGCGATTCCGCAGCTCATCGTCAGCGGCGAGGCCGAACTCAGCGGCGCGCGCGACAAGTACAACCGCATCGGCGTGCGCCAGGACTGGCCGCTATTGCGCAGTGCGCTGGACAAGGCGCTGGCCTCAATCAGCTACCAGGAGCAGGCCGAGCTGCGCCGCCGCTGGCTGAACGCCGAGCCGGGCCGGACGGCGGCCGTACAGCTCAGCGCGGCCGAGCAGATCTGGCTGCGCGCCCATCCCATCATCCACGCCAGCAACGAGACCGACTACCCGCCCTTTGACTTCGCCGTCAATGGCCGGCCGCAGGGCTTCAGCATTGATCTGCTGAACCTGCTGGCCGAGCGGCTGGGCGTGCAGGTCGACTACGTCAGCGGGCCGCCCTGGCATGAACTCGAGCAGCAGCATCGCGATGGCCGCATCGATCTGCTGCACAGCATCTACTACACCGAGGAGCGGGCCCGTACCGGCCATTACACCGAGCCCTATGCGCAGCTGCGGCCGGTCTTTGTGTCGCGCAAGGGTGAAGGCCGGATCAGCGGATTCGGGCAGCTCAAGGGGCGCACGGTGGCAGTGGGCCGGGGCTGGTCGCAGGACGGTTTTCTGCGCAGTCGCCACCCGGAGATCCTGCGTTTGGAGGTCGACAATATCGAGCAGATGCTGCAGGCCGTGGCCGATGGCAGGGCCGACGCGACCTTCGAGGCTGACGAGATCGTCCGCTACTGGTTGCGCAAGAAAGGCCTGAACGAGCTTCAAGTGGGTGCGCCGGCGCTGGAATTCGAGCGCGAGCGTGGCCTGGCCTATCACTTCTATGCCCGCCAGGAGTCGCCAGAGCTGGCCAGCATGCTGAACAAGGCACTGGCCACGCTGGCACCTGGTGAGATCCATCAGCTGCAGGCCAAGTGGTTCGGGCCCGAGGCCAGCATGCAGGCCATGGTGCCGCTGAGCAATGAGGAGCGCAGCTACCTGGCGCGCAAAGGCGTCATCAAGATGTGCGTCGAGCCCGACTGGCTGCCTTATGTGCGTATCAATGAGAAGCGCGAGATCGAGGGCATTGTTGCCGAGACGGTGGCGCTGATGCAGCAGCGCTTGGGCGTGCGCTTCGAGCTGCATCCGACCAAGACCTGGGCCGAATCGCTGGCGGCAATACGCAGCCGGGCCTGCGACATCCTGCCCATGGCCACCGACGTGCCGAGCCGGCACGACGCGATGAACTTCACGCGGCCAACCGATGTCGAACCGCTGGTCATCGCCACCCAGGCGCGCGAGCTCTTCATCAAGGATGCCTCGGAAATCGGCGAGCGCAAGATCGGCATCATCGGGGCCTACTCCTTCGCCGAGCAACTGCGCCAGCTCCATCCGCGGCTGCAGATCGTTGACGTTGCAAGCACCAAGGACGGGCTCGATCGGGTGCGCCGGGGTGAGCTCTGGGGCTATGTCGATGCCATGGCAGCCATCGGCTACCAATTGCAGAAGCACTCGATGCTGGATCTGAAGATTGCCGGCAAGCTCGAGGTCAATGTGCAGACGGCGGTGGCGGCGCGCAACGATGAGCCGCTGCTGGTGGGCATCATGCAGAAGACCGTCGACGCGATCAGCGCAGACGAGCGCCGTGCCATCGTCAACCGCTGGGTGTCGGTGCGCTTCGAGCAGGGCTTCGACTACTGGCTGCTGTGGAAGATCGTCGGCGGCGCGACGGCCTTTGTGCTGTTGATCATTGCCGTGATCGTGCCATGGAACCGCCGGCTGGCCAAGGTCAACCGCGAGCTGGACCAGGCGCAGACCGATCTGCGCCAGACCAGCAATGAGCTCGAGATTATTTTTCAGCACACCAGCGTCGGCATTGCCTACACGCGGGGGCGGCGGCTGCTGCGCGTCAACAAGGCGCTGGCCAATCTGCTCGGTCATCAGGTGGCGGAGATGGTCGGCAGCGACACGCGTCAGTTCTATGCCAGCCAGGCGGGCTTCGAGGCCGCCGAGCGGGGCTATGCACTGATGGCCGAGGGGCAGGTCTTTCGCGTCGAGCTGCTGCTGCGCCGGGCCGACGGAACAGAGCTGCTGTGCGAACTGAGTGGTGCCAAGGTCGACACCGGCGATCCCGCCAAGGGCGACATCTGGACGGTGCAGGACGTCACCGAGCTGCGTCGCGCCCAGGCGCAGCTGATCCAGGCCGAGAAGCTGGCCTCGCTGGGGCAGTTGGTGGCCAATGTGGCCCATGAGATCAACACGCCGATCGGCGCCATCAAGTCCAGCGGCGACACGATTCTGGGCGCCCTGAACGATACCCTGCGGCGTCTGCCCGCAGCCCTGCTGGCGCTGGATGAGGCCGGTCGCGAACGATTCATGCGTCTGGTGGACCCTGATGCGCTGGCCACGCCGATGCTGACCACCCGAGAGGAAAGGGCGCAGCGGCGCGAGGTGATGCGGGTCTTGAACGAGGCCGGGATCGCCAACGCCGCGGCGCTGGCCAGCCAGCTGGTGCAGCTGCAGGCGCATCGGCAACTGGACAACTGCCTGCCGCTGCTGCGCCATCCGCAGGGCCCCTACATCATCGAGACCGCTGTCGGTGTCGGCGCCCTCGTGCAAGGGGCCCACAACATCAATACGGCAGTGGAGCGGGTGTCCAAGATCGTCTTTGCGCTGAAGGCCTTCTCACGTCGCGACCCCAGCGGCACCATGGTCGAGGCGCAGCTGCACGAGGGCATGGACACGGTGCTGACGATGTACCAGAACCAGATCAAGCGGGGCACCGAGCTGCTGCGCCACTATGAGCCGATGGCGCCCCTGCTGTGCCTGCCCGACGAGCTCAACCAGGTCTGGACCAATCTGATCCACAACGCGCTGCAGGCCATGCATGAGCAGGGCACCTTGACGGTGGAGATCCGTCGCCAGGGCGATGAGGCGGTGGTCTCGGTGGCCGACACCGGCTGCGGCATCGCGCCCGAGTTGCGCGAACGGATCTTCGAACCTTTTTTCACCACCAAGCCGACCGGCGAGGGCAGCGGCCTGGGGCTGGACATCTGCAAGAAGATCGTCGAGAAGCACCAGGGCCGCATCGAGTTGCACAGCGAGCTGGGCAAGGGCAGCCGATTCGTGGTCTATCTGCCCTACCGGCAATTGCCAGGCTAAGTCCGCATCGAGCCGCTGCGCGCGGCCGTAAGCCGGATCGCGCCATCACGCGGCGCTGGACGCCCCGGCTCAGCCGCAGCTGCTGCTGCCGCAGGAGCTGATGCTGGCGCTCTCGGCGGCCAGCGGTTCGCGCAGCGTGCCGGTGGCGGGGTCGAAGCCGACCTGCTGCATATGGAACACCAGCGCTGCATCCATCATCTCGGCATGGGCCGGGAACCACTGGGCCAGTTCGCCGCCAATGATCTGCATCGGCTCGCTGTCCTTCAGCTCGACCGCGTAGCGCAGCACCTCGCGCAGGGTGTCCAGCACCATGCTGTGCTGCTTGCTGTGGCAGTTCTCGGGCGCAAAGCCGGTGGCCGCCATCCAGCGCTCCTCCATCGCGAAGTGTTCTTCGGTGTGCGCGATCAGCTCACGCAGGGCCGGCAGCGGATCGGCACCGCTGGCCAGGGTGTCGCGGAAGCGCTGCAGCAGTTCGACGAACTCCTGGTGGGTGCTGTCGATCTGCGGCTGATTCAGGGCGAGTTGATCGCTCCAGGCAAGACTGCTCATGGTGGCGCGGTGCTGATGGGTGGCAAAGGCGGCATTTTCGCTGCATCTGGCCTGGTCAGCTTGCCGATGCTCAAACAGAGGCCGCAATGACGTGCTTATTCGGCTTTGTCATATACGGGCGCTCACAAGAATCCGCTGCAAGCCCCGGCAGACAGGGGCCAGATCAGGCGCGGCGCTCGGCCAAGGGGCGTGGCACTGAATCTGCAGACCTGCGGCAGCGGCGACCAGCGGCAAGCCAGCAGGCACGATGAGGCGCCGCAGTGCGCACGGCCAGAAGTAGCGAAGTAAAGAGAGCCGCCCACGGGTAGGCATATCCACAGCACGCCGTCGCTGCGACGGCGTCGCGAAGCGCGAACGAGTCGAGGGAAATGATGAGATTCAATAGTGAGATGCGCCATCAGGTCGCAGCGCCAGCCATGGCCGGCCTGGAGCGTGAACAAGTTGGCTGGGGGGCGCGGCTGCTGATGCGCCTGAGCTTCAAGGCCAAGGCCTTGTGCATCAGCCTGGCATTCGGCGTGCCGCTGCTATGCCTGATGCTCTGCTTCATTGCCGATGCCCAGAAGCAGCTGGACGGCTTGAGACTGGAGCGCTCGGGTGTGCAGCTGCTACGGGCCTTGGGCGAGGTGCAGCAGGGGCTGCTGCTGACCCGCAATGCCACGCGGGCACGGCTCGGTGGCCTGGCCGTGGACGGCGCCGCCGGCCAACATCAGCTGGAGCAGGGCTTGAAGCAGCTGGCGCAGGCCATCGATGCCGCGCCAGCGGCGTTGCGCCTGGGTCCGGCGCATGCGCAGCTTGTTCAAGTCTGGCAGCAGGCGGCACGTACGCCTGGCGGGGTCGATGAACAGGGCCGTACCGTCTATGGCCCGGTCACGGCGGCGCTGAAGGAGTTGCTGCAAACCCTGGGTGACAACAGCAGCCTGGTGCTGGACCCGGAGCTGGACAGCTTCTACCTGGTCAACGCCTTGGTGTTGACGCTGCCGGCGCTGGAGGAGGATGTTGGTCAGCTGTGGGGCTGGTCCAGCTATGCCCAGGCACGCGGTGGCTTGCCGGACGCTGAATTGAAGCGCTATCAACTCTGGCACCATGGCGCCGTCAATGGCCTGTCGGCCATGCGCGGACATGTGTCGCGGGCCCAGGGGGCGCGGCCCGCCTTGCACCAGCGACTGCCGCTGCAGGGCCTGGACGGCCTGCAGCACTACCTGGCTGCTGTGGCCCAGCCCACAGAGGCGAGCGCTACCAATGCAGCCGAGCGCTTTGCCCAGGGCGAGCAGGCGCTGCGCGGGCTGCAGGCCTTTGGCCGCCAGGGCCTGGACGCGCTGGACGGCTTGCTGCAGGAGCGCGAGGCCGAGCTGCTGTGGCGGCGCCAGCTGGTGCTCGGGCTGACCCTGGTCTGCCTGGCTTTGGCCGCCTACCTCTTCCGTGCCTTCTTCATCGCCATGCACAGCGGATTTGCGCGGATGCGGCGGCAGATGGATGCAATGCGCAATGGCGACCTCAGCCAACAGCCGGCCAACCCGGGACGTGATGAGGTCACCGCCTTGATGCAGACGCTGGCCGAGCTGCAGCTGGCCTGGCAGGGCATCGTGGCGCGGGTGCGCGACAGTTCGCAGGCCATCGTCAGCGCCAGCGGCGAGATGAGCGCCGGGGCCGAGGACCTTTCCAGCCGCACCGAGCGCAGCGCGGCCAGCCTGCAGCAGTCAGCCGCCGCGATGGAGCAGATCTCGGCCACCGTGCGCCAAACTGCCGAGCATGCCGGCGAGGCCGAGCAGATGGCGGCCGGCACGGCCGGGCTGGCCCAACGAGGTAGCGCCCAGATCGAACTGGCCTTGCAGCGCATGGCCTCGATCGACCAGGCCGCCCGCGAGATTGCCGACATCACCGGCTTGATCGACAGCATCGCCTTCCAGACCAATATCCTCTCGCTCAATGCGGCGGTGGAAGCAGCGCGCGCCGGTGAACACGGCCGCGGCTTTGCGGTGGTGGCGGCCGAGGTGCGGGCGCTGGCGGCGCGGGCTGGTGAGGCCGCGCGGCAGATCAAGACGCTGACCAGCGCCAGCCTGGGTCAGGTCGAGCAGGGCCATCTGGCGGTGCGTGAGGCCGATCAGACGCTGCAGCAGCTGGCCGGCCGTGCGGGCCATGTGCAGGCCTTGCTCAGCGAAATCGCCGTCGGCGCCCGCCAGCAGAGCGAGGGGGTGGTGCAGGTGGGCGGCAATGTGCAGGAACTGGACCGCTTGACCCAGCAGAACGCCGCCTTGGTTGAGCAGGCCGCTGCCGCCACCGCGGCGCTGCGCCATGAGGCGCTGGCGCTGTCTGACGGGGTGATGCGCTTCAGGCTGCCTTGATACAGGCGTGCGCCGCTGCCCCTGGCGCTATTGGGTGCTGGCTCGGGGGCTGGCGGGGCGGCTGGCCCAGGACTGCACGGATACACCGAAGTCCATGCGCAGGCCGCGGCCCATCGCATCGATGTTCAGCTGGCCACTGATCTGGCTGGGCAGGCTGCGGCCCAGTTCGTCGGTCTGGTAGTCGGTGGCGATCTGCAGGTTCAGCACGAAGACGAAACGGCCGCGTACCTCGATGCGCTCGGGCCGGCCGCTGAGCGGGTCGACCCAGGCCTGCAGCTGGCTGGCGCGGCCCAGGCCTTTGTCCTCGGCCTCGAAGCGGGTCAGCAGCTTGCTGCCGAAAGCCTGCTCGTCGCTGCGGCGCACCGGTGTGTCGGGGCGCAGCCATTCGGTCGAGGCCTTGCGGCCGCTGTTGAGCTGGTCCAGCTGTTCGGCCTGGCGGGCGCGGGCGTCATTCGTTTCCAGCGGCGGCTCGGCAGCAGTCACCACGTAGACCGGTTTGTCGCCATCCCAACGGTCCAGCCGGTAGCGTGTCACCGTGTGCTCGCTGCGGCTCTCGGGGCCGCTGCGCTGCACATCGAACCGGACCTCGGACTCATCGGCTGCCACGGTCTTGACGGCGTCCAGATGCGCCAGGAATTTCAGCCACAGCGGGTCGGGCTCGGCCTGCGCTGCCAGCGGCAGTGCCACCAACGCCAGCAGCAGGGCCCGACGGCCCGCGCTCGGGCACGACGAGATCCTGGGAGCGCGCATCAGGCCAGGCGTGCGCGATGGCGCGCGACCTGGGCCCGCACCTGGGCCGGCGCGGTGCCGCCCAGGATGTTGCGGGCATTCAGCGAGCCGCGCAGCGACAGGACCTCGAACACGTCCTCGGCGATGCGGGCATCGAACTGCTGCAGCTCGGCCAGCGGCAGTTGCGAGAGGTCCAGGCCGCGGGCGATCGAGGTCTTGACCGCGTGGGCGACGATCTCATGCGCATCACGGAAGGCCAGACCCTTCTTGACCAGGTAGTCGGCCAGATCGGTGGCGGTGGCATAACCCTTCAAGGCCGCGCGCTCCATGGCCTCGGGCTTGACGGTGATGCCGGCCGCCAGCTCGGCGAAGATGCGCAGCGTGTCCTTCAGCGTGTCGACGGTGTCGAACAGCGGCTCCTTGTCTTCCTGGTTGTCCTTGTTATAGGCCAGCGGCTGGCTCTTCATCAGCGTGATCAGGCCCATCAGATGGCCAACCACGCGGCCGGTCTTGCCGCGCGCCAGCTCGGGCACATCGGGGTTCTTTTTCTGCGGCATGATGGACGAGCCGGTGCAGAAGCGGTCGGCCAGATCGATGAAACCGAAGCTCTGGCTCATCCACAGGATCAGCTCTTCGGACAGGCGCGAGATGTGCACCATCACCAGCGCGGCGGCGGCGCTGAACTCGATGGCGAAGTCGCGGTCGGACACGGCGTCCAGGCTGTTCTGGCAGACGCCTTCCATGCCCAGCGTGCGGGCGACGCGCTCGCGGTCCAGCGGGTAGCTGGTGCCGGCCAGCGCGGCGGCGCCCAGCGGCAGGCGGTTGACGCGGCGGCGCGCATCGGCCAGGCGCTCGGCGTCGCGGGCGAACATCTCGACATAGGCGAGCAAATGGTGTCCAAACGCAACCGGTTGTGCCACCTGCAGATGGGTGAAGCCGGGCAGGATGACCTCGGCATTGCGCTCGGCCACCTCGACCAGGGCCAGCTGCAGCGCGTTCAGCAGCAGGCTGATTTCGTCGATCTCGCCGCGCAGCCACAGCCGCACGTCGGTGGCCACCTGGTCGTTGCGGCTGCGCCCGGTGTGCAGGCGTTTGCCGGCGATGCCGACCAGCTCGGTCAGCCGCGCCTCGATGTTGAGATGCACATCTTCCAGGTCCAGCTTCCATTCGAAGCCGCCGCTCTTGATCTCGTCGAGGATCTGCGCCATGCCACGCTGGATGGCGGCGTGGTCGTCGGCACTGAGGATGCCCTGCGCGGCCAGCATCTCGGCATGGGCCAGGCTGCCCTCGATGTCGGCGAAGGCCAGGCGCTTGTCGAAAAAGACGCTGGCGGTGTAGCGCTTGACCAGCTCGCTCATCGGTTCGGAGAACAGCGCGGACCAGGCTTGGGATTTGTTGGCGAGTTGGTTGTCAGACATGGGAGCTTGGCTGAGGGGCGAAGGGCAGGGCATGTAACAGCACGGGCCAGAAGCGGGCGCTGCGGCCGGTGCGCCCGCATGGGATGGGGCAGAATCGGCAGCGCTCGATTGTAGGGACAAGAACAATGACCAAGACCGCCGGCCCGGAGACGACCCGCAGCTCCACCGAATGGGCCGACAGTAGCAATCTGACCAGCATGCTGGGCCTGGCGCCGCCGGTGAGCGAAATCCAGGACGAGGTGCTGCCGCTGTTCGAGGCCGGGCGGGTGTTCAACGTCTGCCATGTCGGCCTGGTGTTGCGCGCGGTGCTGGGCGTGCAGGGGGCGTTGGCCTTGGGCCTGGCGCTGGGTGCGCGCGATGCGACACAGTGGTTGATCTGGATGAGCAGCGGCACCGTGGTCTCCTTGAGCGCGGTGCTCGGCTGGCTGCTCATTGTGTGCGCGCTGCGGCACTGGCTGGCTGGCCTGCGCGAGGCGTTGCAATGGACCACGCTGATGCTGCTCGGTGCGCTGGCCGCCTGGCTGGGCTGGCAGCTCTTGAACGTGGCCAGCGACGAGCCGACCACGGCCTTTCGCCTGCTGGCGCTGACGCTCTCGGGCGCCGCCGTGTCCGGGGTGCTGATGTACTGGCTGAAACTGCGCGAACGGGCACAGCGGCCGGCCGATGCGCTGGCCCGGCTGGTCGAGCTGCAGTCGCGCATCCGGCCGCATTTCCTGTTCAACACGCTGAACACGGCGATTGCGCTGGTGCGCGTTGACCCGCAGCGGGCCGAGAGTGTGCTGGAGGATCTGAGCGAGCTGTTCCGCGTGGCACTGGCCGAGACGCATGCGGTGGTCAGCCTTGACGAGGAGGTCGAGCTGGCGCGGCGCTATCTGGAGATCGAGCAGCTGCGCTTTGGCGAGCGACTGCGCATCCACTGGAAGCTGGACCCGCAAGCCGGCGCCACCCGCGTGCCGCCCCTGCTGCTGCAGCCCCTGGTCGAGAACGCGGTGCGCCATGGCGTTGAGCCCAATGATGGCGGTGGTGATCTGCAGGTCAGCACCAAGGTGCGCGGCGGCGAGGTCGAGATCCGTGTCATCAACACCATCAGCGGCGCACCCAGCCGGCCCGGCCATGGCCTGGCCTTGCGCAATGTGCGCGAGCGCCTGCGCCTGATGCATGATGTGGCGGCGCGTTTCGAAATCGATCGGCGCAGCGATCGCTTCAGTGTGCGCATCGTGCTGCCGCGTTGAGTTCCATCGCTTCCCACAGCCATGAATAACCCTCTGAAGATCCTGATTGTTGATGACGAACCGCTGGCCCGGCTGCGCCTGCGCAGCCTGCTGGAGGCCTGCAGCGAGCCCCGCACCGAGGTGGTGGCCGAGGCCGGCACCGCCTCGCAGGCCCAGCACTGGTTGCGCGACCATGGCTGCGACCTGATCCTGCTCGATGTGCAGATGCCCGGGCCCGATGGCCTGCAGCTGGCCGATGCGATACGCAGCCTGCCGGTCTGCCCGGCCGTGGTCTTCGTGACCGCCCATGCCGAGCATGCGGTGCAGGCCTTCGAGCTCGATGCGCTGGACTATCTGACCAAGCCGGTGCGCCGGGAGAGGTTGCAGCAGGCGCTGGCTAGGGTGGCGCAGCGCCTGGCGGAGCGCGCCGCGGCCCAGTCGGTGCGCCAGCAGGACGAGAGCGAGCAGGCGGTGATCACCATCAGCGACCGCGGCCGCCTGCTGCGCGTGCCGCTGGCCGAGGTGCTGTACTTCAAGGCCGAACTGAAATACCTGACCCTGCGCACCGCCGCGCAGAGCTATGTGATGGACGGCTCGCTGTCCGATCTGGAACAGCGCCTGGGCGAACGCTTCCTGCGCATCCACCGCAATGCCTTGGTGGCCAAGGCGGCGGTGCGCGAGCTGGAGCGCCATGCACCGAGCACCAATTTTGGCGAGCTCGATGGCGGCGAGGCCCCCAGCGAGGGCGGCGAGGGCTGGGCGGTGCGGGTGGCCAGTGTCAATGAATGGCTGGCGGTGTCGCGCCGCCAGGTGGCGGCCGTGCGCGAGGCACTGGCGCAGCAGCAGGCTTGAGCCAGGCGGGCGGCGGGTAGGCACCGCGCGGGCAAGCTGAGCTGGCGCGCGTCTGGTCAGCTTGCGCTCAGCTTCGATTGGCTAGGATGGCGCGCCGCCTCATGTGGCCGCCCGGTGCCGGGCCGGCCGCTGCGCTCCCTCAGCTTTGTGCCGACGCTGCCGCACCATGCAAGACAAACGCTTCTTTCCGCGCCAGGTCGTCGAGCCCGCCACCAACCGCTGGGATTGGGCCCTGCTGCCGCTGGTGCTGGCCGTGTTCAGCCTGCTGGCGCTGGCCGCCTCGCAGATGGCCCGGCCCTTTCATGTCGGCGAGCAGCTGCCGCTGAGCCTGGACCCGCTGGTGCTGCCCTACTACCTGCTGCGCACAACGCTGCGGATGTTTCTGGCCCTGGCCGCCTCGGTGCTGTTTGCCTGCGTGTTCGCCGCGCTGGCGGCCAAGTACCGCATTGCCGAACGCGTGCTGGTGCCGCTGCTCGACATCCTGCAGTCCATCCCCATCCTCGGCTTTCTGTCGATCACGGTGACCGGCTTCATCGCGCTGTTCCCGGGCAGCCTGCTGGGCGTGGAGTGCGCGGCCATCTTTGCCATCTTCACCTCGCAGGCCTGGAATATGGCCTTCAGCCTCTACCAGTCGCTGCGCACCGTGCCGACCGAACTGCAGGAAGCGGCGCGGGTGTTCCAGCTCTCGGGCTGGCAGCGCTTCTGGCGGCTGGAGCTGCCATTTGCGATGCCGGGCCTGCTGTGGAACATGATGATGAGCATGTCCGGCGGCTGGTTCTTCGTGGTTGCGTCCGAGGCGATCTCGGTGGCCAATCAGGACATCAAGCTGCCCGGCGTCGGCTCCTATATCGCGCTGGCCATCGAGGCCAAGGACCTGGGGGCGATTGGCTGGGCCATTCTCGGCATGCTGATCGGCATCCTGCTTTACGACCAGCTGTTCTTCCGCCCGCTGCTGGCCTGGGCCGACAAGTTTCGCTTCGAGGAAAGCGGCAGCGAAGATGCGCCGACGTCCTGGCTCTTGACCTGGCTGCGCCGCACCAAGCTGCTCAAGCGCCTGGGCGACTGGCCGGGCCGCTGGCTGACGGCCAGCTTCGCCACCTTCAGGCTGCGCCATGACGGCACCTCGATCCGCGCCCGGCAGCGCCCGCCCAACCCCCTGTGGGCGCGGGTCTGGGACGCCGTGCTGGCCGCGGTGGTGATGTTTGCGCTGTGGCGGCTGATCAGCTTCATTCACGCCGAGGTGGGCTGGAGCGAGGCCGCTCATGTGTTCAAGCTCGGCCTGTACACGCTGGCCCGTGTGCTGGTGCTGATTGCGGTGGCCTCGCTGATCTGGGTGCCGATTGGTGTGTGGATCGGTTTGAATCCGCGCATCGCCGGGCGGGTGCAGGCGCTGGCGCAGTTTCTGGCCGCCTTCCCGTCCAACCTTGTCTTCCCGGTGGCGGTGATGCTGATCGTGCACTGGAAGCTGAATCCGGACATCTGGCTGTCGCCGCTGATCATTCTGGGCACGCAGTGGTATCTGCTCTTCAATGTGGTGGCCGGCGCCTCGACGATTCCCTCCGAGCTGCGCTATGCCGCGCACAACCTCGGCCTGAAGGGCTGGCTGCTGTGGCGCCGCTACCTGCTGCCGGCGATCTTCCCGAGCTTTGTCACCGGCGCCATCACCGCCAGCGGCGGCTCCTGGAACGCCAGCATCGTGGCCGAGTATGTGAGCTGGGGCGACACCACGCTGCAGGCCCAGGGCCTGGGCAGCTATATCCAGCACATGACCGCCATCGGCGACTTCCCCCGCATCGCGCTGGGCATCGGCGTGATGTGTGTGTTCGTGATGGCCTTGAACCATTGGGTCTGGCGGCGCCTGTACCGCCTGGCCGAACAGCGTATGCATTTCTAGCCCACCCCCTACGCGCTTCGCGCGCCCCCTCAAGGGGGCACGCCCATTGGCCCGGCAGAGCCGGAGCCTCGGGCGTCGCTGGGGAAGACAGAGAACCGTATGAACCCATTGATTGAACTGAAGAACGTCGCCAAGAGCTTCAAATCCTCGGACGGCAGCTCGCGCTCGGTGCTGGAGCATGTGGATTTCACGCTCAAGGAAGGCGAGATCGTGGCGCTGCTGGGCCAGTCGGGCTCGGGCAAGTCCACGCTGCTGCGCATCATGGCGGGGCTGATTCCGGCCGATGGCGGCGATGTGCGTTACCGCGGCCAGCCGCTGTTCGGGCCGGCCCAGGGCATTGCGATGGTGTTCCAGTCCTTCGCGCTCTTTCCCTGGTTGACGGTGCAGCAGAACGTCGAGCTGGGCCTGGAGGCGCGCGGCGTGGCGCCGGCCGAGCGGGAACGCCGGGCCGAAGCGGCCATCGAGCTGATCGGCCTGGCCGGCTTCGAAGGCGCGCTGCCGCGTGAGCTGTCCGGCGGCATGCGCCAGCGTGTCGGCCTGGCCCGCGCGCTGGTCACCGAGCCGGCGGTGCTCTTGATGGACGAGGCCTTCTCCGCGCTGGATGTGCTGACCGGCGAGCGACTGCGCAACGAAATCCTCGAGCTCTGGCAGGGCGGCCAGATGCCGACCAAGGCGATGCTGGTGGTTTCGCACAACATCGAGGAAGCGGTGATGATGGCCGACCGGGTGCTGATCTTCTCCAGCAACCCCGGCCGTGTGCGCGCCGAGCTGCCGATCTCGCTGCCGCGGCCGCGCCATCCGGACAGCCCCGAAGTGCGCCTCCTGATCGACGAGGTCTACGGCCTGATGACGGCGGGCTCGGTGCCCAGCGGTCAGGCCGAGCCGGTGCGTGCCCACCTGTCCGACCGCCTGCCCGAGGCCGATGTGGGTCGGATGGAGAGCCTGCTGGAGCTGCTGGCCGACGAGCAGTTCAAGGGCCGCGCCGACCTGCCGCAGCTGGTCGAGGAAAGCGACCTCACCGACGAGGAACTGCTGCCGCTGGCCGATGCGCTGCACCGCCTGGGCCTGGCGCAGCTGGAGCGCGGCGATCTGCTGATCACGCCGCTGGGCCAGCGCTATGTCGAGGGCGAGCACGAGTTCCGCCGCGAGATCTTTGGCCAGCAGCTGCTGGCCCATGTGCCCATCGCCGCCTTCATCCGCCACAGCCTGGAGCAGGAAGTGCACGGCGAGCTGCGCGAGGAGCCGTTCCTGAAGCTGTTGCAGGAAAGCATGGACGCCCACGAGGCCGAGCGGGTGCTCAAGGTGGCCATCGAATGGGCGCGTTATGGCGAGGTCTTCGAGTACAACTACCACACAGGCATGATCCACCTGCCGGAGTCGGGCGAGGCATGAACGCGGGCCGGGTCCGGTGCGGACCCGGCGCTACCTCGGCCGCTGTGCTCAGTTGGCCGTCGCGCAGACCGCCCAGATGGTGATCGTCAAGGGCGCTGCGGTGCGGTTGGCAATGAACTGGCGCCAGAGGGTGTCCGAGGCCGGGAAGCTCTGGTGCACATTGACCAGGATCTGGTTGTTCACCGACGTGCCGTCGGGCTGCTTGAAACCGCCGGCCAGGACTTTGCGGCCATTGGGGCAGCCGATGTCCAGCTGGGCCAGGAAGCTGGCTGGCACGCTCACGTCGCTGCTGACGCGCAGATAGTTGGACAGTCCCGGCGGGCCCTGAATGCCCTGGACACCCTGCACCCCCTGCGGCCCTTGAGCACCGGTGGCACCTTGCGGGCCGGTTGCCCCCGTTGCACCCGTTGCGCCTGTCGCCCCGGTCAAGCCCTGCAGACCTTGCGGGCCGGGATCGCCCTTGGCGCCTTGCGGCCCGGGAGCGCCAGTGGCCCCGGTCGCGCCGGTGTCGCCCTTGGGGCCCTGGTCGGCCAGCGTCAGGTCCAGCCGGGCCACATGGGCGGTGGCGCTGTTCTCCTTGCTGTCCAGAAACACGACGGTGCCCGGGGCACTCAGCGACGGGGTGAGCGCGATGCCGAAGTTGCTGCCCGGATTGGCGATCCATTGGCGCACCAGATTGCTCAGGTCGACGCTGACGAATTGATTGGCCGCGCCGATGGGCACGCTGGGGCCGCTGCCGGCGCCGGCCGTGGCCGGTGCGCTGCCCGCGGTGACGCCGCCTTCGCTCCAGGCGCTGTTGAGTGCCTGCACCTCGATGGCGCCGGCCGTGCCGACGCGGTTCACATAGAGCAGCAGATTGGCCTTGACCAGCTTGCTGGCGCTCAGCCCGGCGGGCAGGCCGCTGAGGTCAAAGCGCAGCAGGCCGGTAGCGCCGCCGCCAACGTTGATGGTGGCGACGCTGCCGAAGTTGTTGGCCGGCAGGCTGGTGCTGATGTGCGCGTCAGCGGCCAGCGGTGCATCCAGCGCCAGGGCTGGGGTGCTGATCAGGGCGAGCAAGGCGGCGCCGATGGCGCTGTGCAACGAGGGTGATGGCTTCATGGCGGTCTCCTGCTTGCTCATTGCACGCTGACGCTGGTGGCCGAGGCGCAGATGGCCCAGGCCCGCACGGCGCGGCCGCTGCCGCTGGTGTTGGTCAGCAGGCAGTGGAAGGCGTTGGTCGGCGAACTCGGATGGGGGCCGGCGTAGTCGACCCGGATATCGGCCTGAGCGCTGTTGTTGTCGCGATGGCCGCAGCCGCCGCCGGTCAGGAAGGTGTTGGCGGGGCAGGAGGCATTCAGGCCGCCCCAGCTGTTGGCGCCCATATTGCTGTCGGCCTGCACATAGGTCAGCCGGACCGGGCCCGCCGGGCCCTGCGCGCCTTGCGGGCCAGTCGCACCAGTGGCACCAGTGGCACCAGTGGCGCCGGTCGCTCCGCGCGCTCCGGTCGCACCGGTGTCGCCCTTGGGGCCCGTATCACCCTTGGGCCCCTGGAGACCCTGCGGCCCCGGATCGCCCTTGGCGCCGGGCTGCCCGGGCAGGCCTTGCAAGCCTTGCGGCCCGGGGTCGCCCTTGGGGCCCTGCTCGGCCAGCGTCAGGTCCAGCTGCGGCAGATGCGAGGTGCTGGTGTTTTCCTTGCTGTCGATGAAGACCACCGTCGACGGCGCGCTGAGCGCCGGCGTGATGGCAAAGCCGAAGGCCGCGCCGGGATTGGCAATCCAGTCGCGCAGCTGACTGCTGACGTCGATGCTGATGAACTGATTGGCGGCGCTGACGCTGGCCACCGGGCCGCTGCCGGCGCCCGAGGTCGGCGGTGCCGCGCTGGCGCTGACGGCGGCTTCGCTCCAGGCGCCGTTGACTGTCTGCAGCTCGATCGCCCCGGCGCTGCCGACGCGATTGACATGCAGCTTCAGCGTCGCCTTCTGCAGCTGTGCCGGCTTGAGCCCGGCGGGCAGGGCGGAGAGATCGAAGCGCAGCAGCGCGGTCGCCCCGTTGCCGACGTTCAGATTGGGCAGGGCGCCGAAGTTGTTGGCGGGCAGCGCGCTGCTGATGTGGGCATCGGCGGCCAGCGGCAGGTCGAGGGCGAGGGCGGCCTGGCTCAGCAGGGCCAAGGCCAGGGCGAGGTGGTGCTTGTTCATGATGGGTCCTGTTTCAGTGCAAAGGGGGCGGCGGCTGGGGCAATGCTCACTGCTCGCGGCGGCGGCGCAGCAGGGCCAGCAGGCCGAGGCTGAGCAAGGCGGCGCTGGCCGGCTCGGGGATGGCTGCGGCCTGGATGTCCAGCGCGAAGGCGCCGCTGCGCTGGCTGCCGTCGACCATCACGAAATGCTGGCCTGCCTGGCCCAGGTAGAACTGGCCGGTGTAGTCGGGCACGCCGCTCTGGCTGTAGCCATCGCTGAGCAATTGGCCAAGCGGCTCATTGCCGTCCTGCGACAGCACCAGCGTGTAGTGGCCGGCCGTCAGGCTTACGCTCATCCGGGCGTCCCAGCAGAAACCGCTCTGCGGGTCGATCGCGCTGCCGGCACCACACACGGTGCTGCTGCCGCGCACCAGCTGCACCAGGCCCAGCTGGTCTTCGAACAGCGCCAGCACCGGGGCAAAGCCGCCGGCGGCGATGCTGCTGCCTGCGGCATTGCTGCCGCCGGCAAAGGAGTAGCTGATGGCGCTGAAGAGGTCGTCACCGGTCAGCGTGAAGCTGGTGGTGAAGAGCTCGTCGTCGGTCTGGAAGCTGCCGCTGTAGGAGCGGCTGTCGGCCTGCGCGCTGCCCAGCCCAAGGCTGAGCGCCAGCGCCGCAAGCATGGGCACGGTGGATGGATGCATGGACTTCTCCCTGGTTGATGCACAGTGGCCGCACCATGACGGCGGGGCCTCTGTAGATCTAAGGGCGAATCAGCCCCCGGAACTATCAAAACCTAGGGTTTGTCCGGAGTTCACCCAGGGTTTGGGTGCCAGTCGTGGCCGGCTCAGGCCGGGGCGGGCTTGAGCGCTTCGGTGGCGCGGCGCAGTGGGTGCCGGGGCGGCAGGCTGGCGGCGCGGCTCATCGCGTCCTGCCAGGTTCGTGCAGCGGCTGCGCCCTGGCCGGCCTGGCGCTGCGCGGTGGTGAGCAGCAGCTGCGTGCGCAGCAGCTCCAGGTGCTTGGGCGGCAGCTGGGCCTGTAGCGTGGGCAAGGCCATTTGCAGCCATTCGATGGCCTTGAGCGCGGCCGCCCGCTGCTGTGGCTGCTGCGGCGGCTGCAGCAGTTCCCGTGCGAGCATGCGCTGCAGCAGCGCCTGTCGCAAGGGCCGCAGCTGGGGCATCAGCGGCAGCAGCGTGTCGAGCTGCGCGCGGGCTTGGGCGGGCTGGCCGAGATTCAGCGAGAGCTCGGTCATCAGCAGGCGGCTGTCCACGCAGTCCTGGTGTTCGGGCTTGAGCCGCGCCAGCCGGCCCTGCAGCGCCGCCTGGGCCAGCGGCAGGGCGTCGGCAGCGCGGCCTTGGCGCAGCAGCCAGCGGGCCAGATTGTGCTGGGCCCGGGCGATTGACAGGTCGCCAGCGGGCAGCACCGCCTGGCGTATGGCCAGCGACTCCCGGTAGGCCGCCTCGGCCGCCGGATCGCCGAGGTCTTCCAGCGCGGTGGCGAGATTGTTCAGATCGACGGCAAAGGTGGCCGAGCGCCGGCCCTGCAGCGCCTCGACGATGCCCATCGCCTCGCGGTAGAGCGGCACGGCCTGCTCGGCCTGGCCGGCGTCCTGCAGCGCGCTGCCGAGTTCGTTCAGCGCCGTGGCATAGGGCGCGCTGTGCACGCCGAAGACCTGGCGGCGCCGTTGCAGCAGCTCACGCAGCAGGGCCTGGGCTTCATCGAGCCGGCGCAGCTGGGTCAGGGCAGCGGCCAGCTGCTGAACGCTGTTGAGCACCGTGGGGTGCTCCGGCGGGAAGAGCTGCTGCTTGATCGCCAGCGCCTCGCGCAGCCGCGCCTCGGCCTCTTCCCAGCGGGCCCGGTTGGCCGCCAGCATGCCAAGGTGATGCAGCGAGACGGCTACCAGCCGGTCCGGCCCCTGCTCGGCAGCACGTCGCGTCTGCAGCGCCTGCGAGAGCAGCGGTTCGGCCTCGTCGTGACGCCCCAGCCGTGCCAGCACATAGCCCAGCGTGTCGCGGGCATCGGCGAGCTCGAGTGCCGGGCTGCCCAGCCGTTCGCGCAGTGCCAGCGCCTGGCGGGCCGGCACCTCGGCCTCGGCATGGCGGCCGGTATTGCCCAAAGCCATCGCCAAACGGCTGAGCTGGGCGGCCTGCTCGTCGAGCCGGCCCTGGGCGCCGAGCTGTGCCGCCGCCTGCTGGTAGAGCTCGATGGCCGGGCGCGGCTGGCCCATGTTCTCGTAGGCGCGACCGAGCACGCTGCGCATCCGGGCCTGCAGCGCCGGCTGATTGCCCAGATCGCTCTGCACATGCTCGCGGCCCTTGTCGACCAGGGCCGCGGCGCTGAGATCGGGGCGGCCGGAGACGGCCGGATCGGCGCCCTCGAACATCGCAATCATCATCTCGCTGACCTGCTCGGCCGTAGCGGCCTCGGCGCGTGCTCGGCCTTCCGCCTGCAGCGCACGGTCGCGCTCCTGCACCAGGCGCAGCGTGAAGCCGCCCGCCATCAGCAGGCCCACCGCGGCCGCCAGCACCCAGGGCCAGCGGCGACGCAGCAATTTGCGGGTTAGGTAGGGCCAGCGGCGCGGCAGTGCCGTCAGCGGCAGATGTTGATGAAAGCGGCGCAGATCACTCTGCAGCGCGGCCACGCTCAGGTAGCGCAGCGCCGGTTCGCTGGCACTGGCCCGCGCGACGATGGCCTGCCATTCCTCGCGCCGTGCCGCCTGCCGGCCCAGCGGCTGGAGCAGATCGTCCAGCATGCGGCCCAGGCTGTAGATGTCGGAGCTGACCGTCGGCGGCAGGCCGGCCTGCTGCTCGGGGCTGGCATAGCGCGGCGTCAGGCCGCTGTGGCCGCTCTGCTCCTGGTCCTGCAGCCGGGCGATGCCAAAGTCCAGCAGCATGGCTCGGCCCTCGGCGGTGACCAGCACATTGCCGGGCTTGATATCGCAGTGGATGACCAGCTGGCGGTGCGCATAGGCCAGCGCCTCGCAGACCTGCGCAAACAGCGCCAGCCGGGCCTGCAGATCGAGCGACCTCTCCGCGCAGAAGCGATCGATGCGCTGGCCCTCGATGTACTCCATCACCAGATAGGGCCGGCCGCCGGGTGTGGTGCCGCCGTCGAGCAGCCGGGCGATATGCGGGTGGTTCAGCGAGGCGAGGATCTGCCGTTCGCGGGCCAGCTGCGCGCGCGCCTCGGCGCCGGACCAGCCCAGCAGCAGCTTGACGGCGGCGCGCTGCTGGTAGTGGCCATCGCTGCGCTCGGCCAGGAAGACCCGGCCCATGCCGCCGTGGCCGAGCTCGGACTGCAGCGTCCAGGCGCCGAGTCGGTCGCCCGGCTGCAGCTCGCTGCCAGCGCCTTGCAGCTGCTCGCTGGCATCGAGCAGCATGGCCTCGACCGGCGCGCTCAGCTGGCGCGTGGCGCCGTCCTGAGCCAGCAGGGCCAGCACGCGCTGGCTGATCTGCGCGTCGGCGCCCAGCTCGATCAGCCGGGCCCGCCGCGCCGCTTCGTCGGGCAGCTCGCAGACCTCGCCGAACAGGGTCTTGACGCGGGCGTAGTCGGCATCGATATCGTCATCGGCCGCGGCCCTGTCGGTGCTCATGCTTCGAGTTCGCGGCCCAGCCGCTCGACCAGCCAGGCGCGGGCAAAGCGCAGCTCGCGGTCCACTGTGGGCACCGAGACGCCGAGCACGGTGGCGATGTCGTGGCGCTGCAGGCCGGCGAAGTAGGTCATGTCCAGGATCTGCATCGCGCGCGGATCGTGCTGGCCGAGGCGCTCGAGCAGCTTGTCCAAGGTCAGCAGATCGGCGGCCTGGGCCTCCTCGCCCAGCTCGGCCGAGGCCAGCGTCAGCTCGACCCGGTCGCCGCCATCGCGCTTGCCGGCCAGCCGGGCCCGGGCATGCTCGCGCAGCACGCTGCGCATGGTCAGCGAGACGGTGGCAAAGAAGTGGGCGCGGTTCTGCCAGTCGGCCGGGCTGTTCATCAGCCGCAGCATGGCCTCGTTGACCACATCGCCGCGGCTCAGCGAGGCGTCGTCATGACCGCGCAGCCGCGAGGCCGCCATGCGCAGGAACTCGGCATGCAGGGCCTGGACGATGCGGCCAAAGGCCTCGCTGCTGCCGCCTTGCCAGGCATGCAGCAGCTGGGTCATCGCGTCGAGCGTGGTGTCCGTGGCGGCAGGGGCGTCAGGCGGCGGCGTCATCGTGGGCAGGGCTGAACGGCAACGGCGTGCAGTGTATAGACGCCGATCCCTGGCGATGATCGCTGTTACCGCTGCTGACAACAAGGCCGGCGCCGGCCGGCGGGGCATCCCTCAGACCTTCCCCGGCGTGCCGCGTGCCGGCACCTGCAGGCCGCTGCGGCGCAAGTCGGCCAGCAGCGCCTGCAAGGCCTGCTCGGCATCCGCTGCCAGCGCGGGCAATGGCAGCACGGGCTGCAGCGTGGCCAGCGCGGCCGGGGCCTGGCCGCTGGCCAGCTGCCAGCGCGCCTGCAGCAGCGTGGGGCGCAGCGCCAGGCTGTGGCTGGCGGCCCAGTGGCGCAGCGCCAGCGTTGCCTGGGCGGCTTGCAGCGGTTCGGCGGCGGCGCTGAGCGCGCCGTCCTTGATCAGTTGCTCGGCCAGGTCGAGTTGTAGCTGCGCGATGGCCACGCGATCCTGGGCGGGCTGGCTTTGCAGAATCTCCAGCGCTTCGCGCGCCGCGGCGAGGGCCTCGGCGCCCTTGCCCGTTGTGCGCGCCAGCAGGCGGGCGAGCTCGGCCAGATCGGCGGCGTAGAGGCTGCTGCGCCGGCCGGGATCTGTGGCGAACTGGGCCAGGTTCTGGCGCAGCAAGGCCTCGGCCTCGGCGCGGGCCGTGGCGCTGCCTGCGGCCGGCACGGCCTGCAAGGCCCGCGCCAAGGCGCTGCGGGTTTCGGCGGCAAACACGCTGGCCTCGCCGTGCACGCTGCTGCGCTGGCGCAGCACCTCGCGCAGCAGCCGCACGGCTGGCTCGACCTGGCCCTGGCCCAACAGGCACAGTGCCAGCATGTGGCGTGAGTTCAGCGTGTAGGGGTGCTCGGGGGGCAGCAGCTTGGCCTTCAGCGCCAGTGAACGCTCCAGGTACTGCTGGCCCTCGGCATAGCGCTGCTCCCGTTCGGCCAGCGCGCCCAGGCTGTGCAGGGCCGAGGCGACCTTGGCCGAGCCGGCGCCATCGGCCGCCTCGCGCACCTGCAGCGCGCGCTCGTACAGCGGCCGGGCCTCGTCGAAATGGCTGAGCTTGGTGAGCACCAGGCCCAGGGCCGCCAGCGAATCGCCGAGCAGGCTGCCATTGATCGGCCTGGCCTGCTCGCGCAGCAGCAGGGCCTGGCGGGCCAGCGGCAGCGTGCGGGCCGCCATGCCGGTGTTGACCATGGCCACCGTGGTCTCGTGCAGCAGCTCGGCCTCCACGGCGAAATTACGCTCAGGCTGCGCGCGCCGTAGGGCCAGCGCCTGTTCGAACAGGGTGATGGCCTCGGTCGAACGGCCGCTGCGCTGGTAGACCAGGCCCAGCACATGCTTGAGCTCGGCCTGCACCTGCGGCTGCGTGCCAAGATCGGCATCGACGCGGCGCCGCGCGTCGTCAACGAACTCGGCGAAGGACTTGGGCTTGCGGCCGATGATGAAAGGGTCGAAGTCCTCGAAGATGCCGATCACGACCTGGCGCACGGCCTGGGCCTTGGCGGCCTCATCCAGCGCCTGCAGCCGGGCGGCCTCGGCGCGGTCGCGCTCATGGACCAGACGCAGCGTGAAGGCCAGGCTGAGTCCGAGGGCAGCGCTGCCGGCCAGCACCCAGGGCCAGCGGCGGCGCAGCCGCTTGTAGGCCCGGTAGGCCCAGCCGCCGCTGGCGGCGTGCACCGGTTGCTGCTGCTGGTAGGCCTGCAGATCGGCCAGCAGCGCGGCGACGTTGGTGTAGCGCTGGGCCGGATCGGCGCGGCAGGCGCGGGCAATGATGGCAGCCAGCTCGGCGCGGCGGGCGGCGGGCAGCTGCCAGTAGGCCGGCAGCAGGTCGAGCAGGTCTTCCAGCAGGCGGCCCAGGCTGTAGATGTCCGACACCGCGCTGGCGGCCTCGCCGGCCTGCTGCTCGGGGCTGGCATAGCGCGGCGTCAGCGCCTGGCGGCCACCGTCGTCACGCCCGGGCAGCTGGGCGATGCCGAAGTCCAGCAGCATCGCGCGGCCCTCGTCGTCGACGAGCACATTGCCCGGCTTGATGTCGCAGTGAATGATCTGTTGCTGGTGGGCGTGGGCCACAGCGTCGCAGACCTGGCGGAACAGCGTCAGGCAGGCGTCGATGCCGGCCCCTGACGGGTCGGGCTCGGCCACGGCCCCGGCGTAGCGCTGGCGCAGCCAGGCATCGATGCGCTGACCAGCGATGTGGTCCATGACCAGAAAGGGCTGGCCGTCCGCGGTGCTGCCACCATCGATCAGGCGGGCGATATGCGGGTGCTTGAGCCGGGCCAGGATCTGCCGTTCACGGCTGAGCTGGGCCAGCGCCTCGGGGCTGCTGAAGCCGCGCAGCAGCTTGACGGCGGCGCGCTGCTCGTAATGGCCATCGCCGCGCTCGGCCAGGTAGACGGTGCCCATGCCGCCCTGGCCCAGCGGACTCTGCAGCGTCCAGGCGCCCAGCCGGCTGCCGGGCGGCAGCACCTGGGCGCGTTCGGCCTGGCTGGCGGCACTGCGTGCCATCTGCTGCACCGCCGGGGCGACGCGGGTGCTGTGCTGGGTGTCCAGGCGCAGCAGGGCCAGCACGCGCTCAGCCAGCTCCGGCGGCACCGCCTCCTGCTGCAGTCGGGCCTGCTGCTCGGCCGGATCGGTGAGGTCGCAGAGCTGGTTGAACAGGGCCTTGACCTGGCGCAGTGCCGGGTCGGGCCGAACCGGCGGCGGCTGGGTCTGGATGGTGATCACGCCTGCAGCTCGCGCCCGAGTTGCTCGGCCAGCCAGGCGCGGGCAAAGCGCAGCTCGCGGTCGACGGTGGGCACCGAGATGTCCAGCACCTCGGCGATGGCCTCGCGCTGCAGGCCGTTGAAATAGCTCATCTCCAGCACGCGGGCGCTGCGCTCGTCGTCGTGCGAGAGCTGGGTCAGCAGCGCGTCCAGCGTCAACAGGTCGGCTGCCATCGATTCCTCGCCAAATGCCTCGTCGTCCAGCGTCATCTGCACGCGCTGGCCGCCGCGCTTGTCGGCCAGGCGGGCGCGGGCATGTTCGCGCAGCACGCTGCGCATGGTCAGCGAGGCAATGGCGAAGAAGTGATCGCGGTTCTGCCAGTCGGTGGAGGCCTGCATCAGGCGCAGCATGGCCTCGTTGACGACATCGCCGCGCGTCAGCGTCAGCGGGTCGTGGCCGCGCAGCCGGGCGCCGGCCATGCGCAGGAATTCCTGGTGCACCGCGTGAGCCAGGCGCTCGAAGGCGCTGGCGTCGCCATGCTTCCAGGCCAGCAGCAAGAGGGTCAGGTCATGCCCGCTGCTGCCCGTAGAGGTGGATGGATATGCGTCCTCGTTCATTGCTGTCTTGGCCGGCCTGGCGTTGCCACCGCAAAAGCGCGTTTGCGCTTTGCGCGACTGGGCGCCGGCCAGGCCCTCCGTCCCATGCTGTTGTGCTGCGATGTTAGATGATTCAGGCGCCGCGTCGCCGGCTGGGCATCGTCATCGGCTTGGTGTATCTTGCTTGCAGATAAGCGGGCATAGACAGCCGCAAGGGAGTGGTATGGCAGGGCGGCACTGGGTGCGCCGGGGATTGGTGATGGCAGCCGCCGTTCTGGCGTGCTGGGCCATGCTCAGACCTGCACCGCTGACCGAAGCGCCTGCCCTCGATCCCGAGGCCGCCTTGCGGCAGCAGCCCCCTGGCGCTGGAATCAGATCCGGAGCTCCTGGCCCATGGGAATTGGCCGAACAGGCCAGCGCGGCGCGGCTGCGCGTGGAGCAGGGCCTGAACGAGGCGTCGCCGCTGTTGGACGGCCCGGCGGCCGAGGCGCTTGATGCCCGTTGGTGCGGCCAGGGGCACTGGCAGTTCGAACGCGAGCTGCAGCCGATCGACCCGGCCGCCGCTTCGTCAAGCCCGACCTCAGACGCCCCACACGGCAGCGATGCCGAGCCCGGCTGGGGCCGGCGCATCACCGCCTTGCGCACCGCGATTGCGCTGCGCTGGGCCGAACAGCTGCGCTTGCGGCCGGAGCCCTTGGCCCAGGCCTTGGCGGAGCTGTTGGTGGTGCGCAGTGATGCGCCGGTGGCGCAACGCGAACGGGCCGCGCAGGCATTGCTGCAGCTCAGCCTCAGCGCCGCTGATCCGGCCGCGCTGGCGGTGGCCTTGCAGCTGCCCTGCCTGGGCCCGGCCGGCTGCCAGCAGCTTGATGGTGGGCGCTGGGCCAGCATCGAGCCGGGCAATCTGCATGCCTGGCTGTGGCGGGTGCGCAGTGTCAATGGTCGCTGGGCCGGCGACGACTGGCGTGCCCAGCTCGCTGGCTTGGCGCAGGCCCGCTATGTGCGCAGCTATGCGCAGCACAGCCTGATCCAGCTGCTGCAGCTGCCGCAGACGCCACAGCCCGGCTTGCGCCAGCAGATCGAGCTGGAATTGATGCAGGCCCTGTTCTTCACCTGGACCTCACCGTCCTATGCGCCGCTGATGAATGCGTGCCAGGGCCGCAGCGAGGCAGCGGTGCGCGCGGCCTGCGAGCAGGCGGCCGAGCAACTCTGGGCCAGTGACAACATGCTGGAGCAGGGGATGGCCCTGGGCCTGGTGCGG
Source organism: Roseateles aquae (assembly GCF_032337115.1). Lineage (NCBI taxonomy): Bacteria > Pseudomonadati > Pseudomonadota > Betaproteobacteria > Burkholderiales > Sphaerotilaceae > Roseateles > Roseateles aquae. The sequence continues at coordinate 887,719 of NZ_JAVXZY010000001.1, read as the reverse complement.
CGCATGGCCGGGCTGGAACGCGCTAGGCCCTGGCCGGCGCGGGCCGAGCAGCTGGAGGCCATGCGACAGTGGAGCGGCGAGGTGTCGGCGCTGCAGGCCGAGGCCAGCCAGTCCTGCACCCAGCAGCCGGCCGCGCGGGCCCAGCTGCATGCGCTGGCACAGCGCGGCGAGGCCGGGGTGCTGCACGAGCAGATGCGCGAGCGCGGCATCGATCAGGCCGCCTGGGCGGCGCGCTTTCGCCAGCAGCAGCGCCGCGGCCTGCTCGATCCGCCGGTTTGAGCCCGCACGGCAGCGGGGCTCAGCCGGTGTTGCGCAGGCCGGCCGCGATGCCGTTGATCGACAGGTGGATGCCGCGCTGCACGCGTTCCAGGCTGGGGTCGGCGGCGCGCTGTTCCAGCGGGATGGCGCGGTAGCGGCGCATCAGCTCGACCTGCAGATGGTTGAGCGGGTCGATATAGGGGAAGCGGTGCTCGATCGAGCGGGCCAGTGCCGGGTTGGAGGCCAGGCGTTTGGGTTCGCCGGTGATCAGCGTCAGCGCCTCCTGCGTGCGGCGGAACTCGGCCTCGATGGCAGCGAAGATGCGCTTGCCCAGGCGCTTGTCCTCGACCAGATCGACATAGCGCTGGGCCAGGCCCAGATCGGTCTTGGCCAGCACCATGTCCAGATTGGACAGCAGGGCCTGGAAGAAGGGCCATTGCTTGAGCATGCGGCGCAAGAGGGTCAGGTTTTGCGCGCGCTGGGCCGGGTCTTGCGTCAGGAAGGCCTCGACACCGGAGCCGAAGCCGGCCCAGCCGGGTAGCGCCACACGGGCCTGGCCCCAGCTGAAGCCCCAGGGAATGGCGCGCAGGTCTTCGATGGCCCGGGTGGCCTTGCGCGAGGCCGGCCGCGAGCCGATGTTCAGCTCGGCAATTTCGCGGATCGGCGTGGCGGCAAAGAAGTAGTCGGCAAAGCCCTTGGTGTCGTAGACCAGGCCGCGGTAGGCGGCGAAGCTGGCGTCCGAGAGCTGCTGCGCGGCGGCCAGAAAGGCCTTGGGCGCGCTCTTGGTCGGGTGCAGCAGCGTGGCTTCCAGCGTGGCCGCGACCAGGGTCTCCAGATTGCGCCGGCCGATCTCGGGATTGGCGTATTTGGAGGCGATCACCTCGCCCTGTTCGGTCAGGCGGATCTGGCCGTTTACCGTGCCCGGCGGCTGGGCCAGGATGGCCTGGTAGCTCGGGCCGCCGCCACGGCCGACGGTGCCGCCGCGGCCGTGGAACAGGCGCAGGCTGATGCCGTGCTCGGCCTTCAGCGCGGTGAACAGGTCCACCAGCGCGATCTCGGCGCGGTAGAGCTCCCAGGAGCTGGTGAACATGCCGCCGTCCTTGTTGGAGTCGGAGTAGCCCAGCATGATGTCCTGCTCGCCGACATTGCCAACCCCGGAGCGCTGGATCAGCGCCGCGATGCCAGGCAGGGCGTAGAAGGCGGCCATGATGGCCGGCGCCTCGCGCAGATCGCCAATCGTTTCGAACAGCGGCGAGACGATCACATCGCTGATGGCCTCGCCGTCCAGCGTGCCGCGCAGCAGGCCGGCTTCCTTCAGCAGCAGCATCACCTCAAGCAGATCGCTGACCGACTCGGTGTGCGAAATGATGTAGTGGCGGATCGCCTCGCGGCCAAAGCGTTGCAGCGCCTCGCGGGCGGCGCTGAAGATGGCCAGCTCGGATTCGGCCCGCTCGCTGTAGACCGCGCCGATCACGCGCAGCGGCCGGGCGTCGTTGAGCAATTGCAGCAAGAGTGAGCGGCGCTCGGCTTCACTCAGCGCGCTGTAGTCGGGCGTGATGCGGGCGGCGGCCAGCAGCTCGGCAATCACCGCTTCGTGTTGGTCCGAGCTCTGGCGCAGGTCCAGCGTGGCGAGGTGGAAGCCGAACACCTGGATGGCGCGCTGCAGCGGCTTGAGCCGCGGCGCGATCAGGGCCTCGGCATGATGGCTCTTCAGCGAGGCCTCGATGGTGCGCAGATCGGCCAGCAGCTCTTCCGGGCTCAGGTAGGGGTCTTGCGGCGCCACCGCGTGACGCAGCGCCTCGGTACCGGTCAGCGCGTGCAGCGTGGCGGCCAGACGCGCGTACATGCCGGTCAGCGCGCGGCGGTAGGGCTCGTCCATGCGGTGTTCGTTGCGGTCCGGGCTGCGCTCGGCCAGGGCCTGCATCGCCGGGCTGACCTGGGCCAGCCGCGCCGAGATCGACAGCTCGGCGCCCAGCTCATGCAGCTCGGTCAGGTAATGGCGCAGCGCCACCTCGCTCTGGCGCTTGAGCGCATGGCGCAAGGTGGTGGCGGTGACGTTGGGATTGCCATCACGGTCGCCGCCTATCCAGTGGCCCATGCGCAGAAAGCTGTTCAGCTCATGGCCGGGCAGGGCCTCTTCCAGCTCGGCGTAGAGGCGTGGAATCTGGCGCAGAAAGGTCGCGTGGTAGTAGGACAGCGCGTTCTCGATCTCGTCGGCTACGGTCAGCTTGGAGTAGCGCAGCATCCGGGTCTGCCAGAGCTGGGTGATGCGGGCGCGGATCAGGCCCTCGTTGTCGCGCCGCTCGCGCTCGGTGTGCAGCCGTTCACGTTGTTCCACCAACTCGGCGATGGCGCGTTCGGCGTCCAGAATGCTTTTGCGCTGCACCTCGGTCGGGTGCGCGGTCAGCACCGGCGAGATGAAGCCATGCTGCAGCGTCTTGGCCACCTCGTTGGGCCGCACGCCGGCCTCATGCAGGCGCTCCATGCAGTAGGCCAGCGAGCCGGCCTGCAGGCTGCCGGCGCGCTCGTGGATCTCGCGGCGGCGCACATGGTGGCGATCCTCGGCAATATTGGCCAGATGCGAGAAATAGCTGAAGGCACGGATCACGCTGACCGCCTGCTCGCCGGACAGGCTCTTGAGCTGCTTGTCAAAGGCCTTGCCGGCCTGTGCATCGGCCTTGTGGCGGTAGGCCACCGAAAGCTTGCGGATGCGCTCGATCAGCTCGTAGGACTCACGACCTTCCTGCTCGCGGATCACCTCGCCGAGGATGCGGCCCAGCAGGCGGATGTCGTCCATCAGCGGCTGGTTCTTGTCCAGCACCTGCTGGCGCGCAGTGGGCTTGCTGGCGCTGGTGGCTTTGGCGGTTGGGCGGCGGGCGGAGGCGGGTCGGGCAGGCATGGTCGGTCCGTTGGGCTGGTGCGGGTGATGCGGGGGGAGGACTGGCACGATCTCGCCCTGTGAAGGGCGCGGTAACCGGCGCGGCATCGAAATGAGGCTGTAACCAAGTTACTTGATTTCGACTTTACCAGTTTCTTTGACGGTCGCGTAGCGGGCCTGCGACAGCACTGCGCTAGCATGCCGCCATGACTGAAAAAATCGTGATTGCGACGCGCGAAAGCCGCCTCGCACTGTGGCAGGCCGAGCATGTCAAGGCACTGCTGGAAGACAAGCTGCAAGCCCAGGTCGAACTGCTGGGCATGACCACCCGCGGCGACCAGATCCTCGATCGCACGCTGTCCAAGGTCGGCGGCAAGGGCCTCTTCGTCAAGGAGCTGGAGACCGCCCTGGCCGAGGGGCGGGCCCGGCTGGCGGTGCACTCGCTGAAGGATGTGCCCATGGATCTGCCCGAGGGCTTTGCGCTGGTGGCCATCCTGGAACGCGAAGATCCGCGCGATGCCTTTGTGTCCAATCGCTATGAGAATTTCGAGGCGCTGCCGCAGGGCGCGCTGGTCGGCACCTCCAGCCTGCGCCGGGTCGTGCAGCTGAAGAATCTGCGGCCCGATCTGCGCATCGAGCCGCTGCGCGGCAATCTGGACACCCGTCTGCGCAAGCTCGACGAAGGCGGCTACGACGCCATCGTGCTGGCCGCAGCCGGCCTGATGCGGCTGGGCCTGGCCGAGCGCATTCGCAGCCGTTTCGACGTCGAGCAGATGATTCCCTGTGCCGGGCAGGGCGCCTTGGGCCTGGAGATTCGCGCCGATGATGCCGCGCTGCAGCAGCATTTGGCCGGCTTGATCGACACGCCGACCTGGCTCGCCACCCAGGCCGAGCGGGCGGTGTCGCGTGCACTGGGCGGCAGCTGCAGCATGCCGCTGGCGGCGCATGGCCGTTGGCACGGTGAGCAACTGACGCTGCAAGTGGCGCTGGGTCATCCGGAAGAGAACGCAAAGCCCTTGCTGAAGCAGACGCTGCAGGCCACCGTGACCCAGCTGGACCAGGCCTTGGCCTTGGGCCAGCAGGCCGCCGAGGCCCTGCGCGCCCTCGGTGCGGCGGACTATCTGGCCGCGACTTGAGCCCAGGCCCGACGCCCTCTGGCTCCACGCTGCTGCTGACCCGGCCGCGCCAGCAGGCCGCCGACTGGCTGCAACGCCTGGCCGCCCTCGGTGTGCAGGCGCACGCACTGCCGCTGCTGGAGATTGCGCCGGCGCTTGATCCGGGACCAGCGCTGGAAGGCTGGCGGCGGCTGCCCGAGGCGGCGCTGGCGATGTTCGTCAGCCCCAATGCGGTCGAGCAGTTCTTCGCCCTGCGGCCCGCGCAGCGGCGCTGGCCGGCGCAAACGCTGGCGGCCACCGTCGGCCCCGGCAGCGCCCAGGCCTTGTTGGCGCAAGGCGTGCCGCAGGCCTTGCTGCGCCAGCCGCCGGCCGACGCGGCCAGCCTGGATTCGGAACATCTCTGGCCGCTGCTTGAGCCGCTGGACTGGCAGGGCCGGCTGGCCCTGGTGCTGCGCGGCGAGGGCGGGCGCGATTGGCTGGCCGAGCGCTTGCGTGAACGCGGCGCCGAGGTGCTGCAGCTTTCGGTCTACCGGCGCGGCTGCCCGCAGCTCTCGGCCGAGGAAGCCGGCTTGCTGGCGGCAGCGGTGGCGGCGCCGGGGCAGCATGTCTGGCTGTTCAGCAGCTCGGAGGCCGCCGGCCATCTGCGCCAGCTGGCACCGGCCGCGGAGTGGTCAGCGGCGCGCGCCATTGCCACCCACCCGCGCATTGCCGACAGCGTGCGCCAGCTGGGCTTTGGCCATGTGGTTTTGGCGCGACCGGATGCACAGGCAATTGCCAATGCGCTGTCGAGGCTCTAAGGGTCGACCCTAGAATCGCCGCACTGTGAGCGACATCCCCAACACCCCCATTTCCCCTGTGCCAGCGCTTGAAGCGGCACCCACTGTGGCAACGGCCGGCACCGAGGCGGCGGCATCGCCGCGCGGCCTGTCGGCGCATGTCTGGCCGATCACCGCGGCCGTGCTGGCGCTGTGCAGCCTGAGCGCCCTGGGGCTGGCCTGGATGGGCAACAGCCGGCTGCAGGCGCTGGAGCAGGAGCTGGTGCGCCGCCAGGCCAGCAGCCAGGGCGATGCCAGCGAAGCCCGTGCCGCGGCGCGCCAGGCGCAAGACCTGACCCGCGACACCGCGGCCAAGGTCGCGTTGCTTGATGCGCGGCTGGCTGAGGTCGCGCTGCAGCGCGGTCAGCTGGAAGAGCTGATGCAGGCGCTGAGCCGTTCGCGCGATGAGAACGTCGTCGGCGATGTCGACGCGGCGATCCGCGTCGCCCTGCAGCAGACCACGATCACCGGCAGTGCCGAGCCGCTGGTGGCCGCCTTGCGCCAGGCTGATGAGCGGCTGGCCCGCCACAAGCAGCCGCGCCTGGAAGGTGTGCGTCGCGCGGTGGTGCGCGATCTGGATCGTGTCAAGGCGGTCAGTGTCATCGATGTGGCCACGCTGGCGATCAAGCTCGACGAGGTGGTGCGCCTGCTCGACGAGTTGCCGCTGCTGTCGGCCGCCGACAAGAGCAGCGAGCTGGCCGCGCTGCGCCAGGCCCGCGCCGAGAAACCGGCGGCCAAGCCGGCGCCCAAGGCTGAGGCCGACGAGGGCTGGCAGGCCTGGCTGAATGCGGCGCAGACGCGCTGGAGCGACACCGCCGGCCAGGTCTGGCAGGAGGCCAAGTCGCTGCTGCGCGTGACCCGCATCAACCAGCCGGAGGCGATGCTGATCGCGCCCGAGCAGAGCTATTTCCTGCGCGAGAACTTGAAGCTGCGCCTGCTCAATGCACGGCTGGCGCTGATGAGCCGGCAGTTCGACACCGCGCAGTCCGATCTGCGCGACACGCTGAACATGCTGGACCGCTACTTCGATGGCCGCTCGCGCAAGGTGGTGGCGGCCAGCGAGTTGCTGCGCCAGGTGCAGGGGCAGGCCCGCCAGGTGGTGGTGCCGCGCCCGGACGATACGCTGGCGGCCCTGGCCGCCGCGGGCCGCTGATTCGGAGCGCCGACAACGATGCGCACCGTGATCTGGTTGGTTCTCCTGTTCGCCGTGGCCGTTGTGGCTGCGCTGACGCTGGGCAGCAATGACGGCCTGGCGAGCTTCTACTGGAATGGCTGGCGGCTGGACCTGTCGCTGAACCTGTTCCTGCTGCTCTTGATTGGCGGCTGCTTCGCGCTGGTGACGCTGATTCAGACGCTGGACTCGCTGATCAGCCTGCCGCGGCGGGCGCGCGAATGGCGGCTGTCGCAGCGCGAGCGCAGTGCCCAGCTGGCGTTGCGCGAAGGGCTGGCTGATTTCTTTGGCGCTCGCTACAGCCGGGCCCAGAAGGCGGTGCAGCGCGCGCTGGCCATCCAGTCGCAGACGGCCGATCTGGCCGAAGACGCCGGCTTCATGGCCCTGGCCCATCTGCTGGCCGCGCAAAGCGCCCATCGCTTGCAGGACAAGCAGCGCCGCGACGAGCAGCTGCGCCTGGCCCTGGAGCTGGCCCAGCGCTCCCCGCAGGCCAAGGCCCAGGAAGAGGGCGCCCGCTTGCTGGCCGCCGAATGGGCCCTGGACGACCGCGATGCCCTGCGCGCGCTCGACCTGCTGGCCCAGATGGGGCCAGGTGTTGCCCGCCGCACCCAGGCCTTGCGCCTGAAGCTGCAGGCGGCTCGGCTGGCCAAGCAGCCGCTGGAGGCGCTGCGCACCGCGCGGCTGCTGGCCAAGCACCAGGGCTTCTCGCGGGTCGCTGCGCAGGGCCTGCTGCGCTCGCTTGCCTTCGAGGCCCTGGAAGGCGCGCGCGATCTCGATCAGCTGCGCCAGACCTGGCAGCAGCTGGACAGCGCTGATCGCAAGGATGTTTTCGTTGCTGCCCGTGCCGGGCAATGCGCGGCGGCCCTGGGCGCGCCCGAGGATGGTCGCGGCTGGATGCGCCCCTTCTGGGACAGCTTGAACGAGCTGTCCAGCGACGAACGTTCGACGCTGGCCGATGCGCTGGTGCTGTGCGTTATCGGCATCGGCCCTGAATGGCTGCAGCGTCTGGAGCAGGCGATGCAGCGCTTTCCGCGCGATCACCACCTGGCCTATGCACTGGGCCATGTGCTGGCCGAGCGCCAGCTGTGGGGCAAGGCCAGGGCCATGCTGGAGCAGGTCTGTGAAGACCGCAGCGTCAGCCTGGCCGCGCGGCGGCGCAGCTGGCTGAAGCTGGCCGAGCTCGCCGCGCAGGATGGCGATCTCGAACGCCGGGCGCGCTGCCACGAGGCCGCGGCCACGCTGCAGGCCTGAGTGCCGGTGGCCAGCTCGGCGCGGTGCTGCCGCTGCAAATCAGTGGCTGCGGCGCGCCGGCACTTGGCAGCTGGCCGGACTCGGATAGGCCATGAGCTCGTGGCCATCAAGCATGGGTGGGTCTAATCTTGAGCTGCTGGACGGCGCCAGCAAGCGCCTGAGCACTGCGCGAAGGTTTTTCAAAGAAACTACTTGAATTTCCAAAGAGAGCGGAAATCTCGTGTTATAGTCTTATCTTTCAGCGGCTGTAGCTCAGTTGGATAGAGTACTTGGCTACGAACCAAGGGGTCGTGGGTTCGAATCCTGCCAGCCGCACCAAACAGTGAAGGGTCAGTGCCAGACACTGACCCTTTTGCTTTCACCGAGAGAGGGCTCAGGCTCTCGCATCGTGGTCTGCAAGGGTGTTGATGACACCGCGCCGTATGGATCATCGGAAACTGAAAAAATCGAGCCGAAGCTTGTGCAAGCCGTAAAAAGCATGTTATAGTCTAAGGCTCTTGGCGGCTGTAGCTCAGTTGGATAGAGTACTTGGCTACGAACCAAGGGGTCGTGGGTTCGAATCCTGCCAGCCGCACCAAAATAAAAAGAAATGCCTGAAGGCCTGTGAGCAATCACGGGCCTTTTTGCTTTGCGCGCCGCACTTTGCATGCGCGGTGCGCCTTTGTTTCTGCCGGCGCAACGTCCTCAAGCTGGGCCCGTCCGCCGCCGGCGCCGCAATGCCTCCGGGCTCAGCCCATGCTGCCTGGCGCAGGCGCGCTGCAGCGCATCGGTGGAGCCAAAGCCGCACAGCTGGGCAATCTTCTCCTGGGGCCAATCGTTGTCGGCGAGCAGGCTGCAGGCACGGTCGAGTCGGGCCTGTGCGACAAAGCGGGCCGGGCTCAGCCCGGTCTGCTGGCGAAAGGCGCGGCTGAATTGGCGCTCGCTCATGCAGGCCCGGGCGGCGAGTGCCGGCACCGACAGGTCGGCCTGCAGATGCTGGACCAGCCAGGCCAGCAGCTCGCGGATGCGCTGGCCCGCCTGGGCCTGGGCGGCCAGTGCCGGGCTGAGCTGCGGATCGCTGCCGCCGCGCAGCATGAAGAGCGCCAGCTGTCGGGCGATGCTGACGGCGACCGTGCGGCCCAGATCGGCTTCGATCAGCGCCAGTGTCAGGTCCAGCCCGGTGCTGACCCCGGCCGAGGTCCAGACCGGCCCGTCGTGAACGAAGATGCGTTCGCGCAGCACGTCGGTGCGCGGCGACAGCTCGGCCAGCAGATCGCAGGCATGCCAGTGGGTGGTGGCCCGACGGCCATCAAGCAGGCCGGCTGCGGCCAGCGCGAAGGCGCCCGTGCAGATGCTGGCGACGCGACGCAGCCGCGGTGCGGCCCGCGCCAACCAGGCGCCGAGCCCCTGTTCGATGATGGCGTGGCGCAGTGCCGCTTCGTCGCCACCGGCGATCAGCAGGGTATCGAGCTGCAACTGCTCGGGCTCGAGCGCCGAAAGCGCCTCGCTGGCCGCCAGCTGCAGGCCGGCATTGGTCGTGACCAGGCCGCCGGTCGGCGACAGCAGCCTGACCCGGTAGGCACCGGGCACCAGCTCGGCGGCCTTGGCAAAGGCGCTCGCCGGGGCGGCGACGTCCAGGGCTTCGACGCCGTCAAAGATGATCAGGCCAATCTCGCGCGTCGCGACGCTGGCCGAATCTGCGGTTCGGATGTCCTTGTGACTCAAGACGGTGCTTTCTATGCTGCGCTCCATGATTCAAGACGAGGAGAGGGCGGGAATGGACAGCAGTTGGCGCTACTTTGGAATATTGTTGGTGCTGCTGGCATGCGGTCTGTTGGTGGGCGCGCGGGCTGCCGACGAGCCGAACCCAGCGACGCAGAGCAGCCCGTCAGCGGGGCAGAGTGTCGCCGAATTGCTCCCCTCGCGACTGCCGCCCGGGCGTCGCGCCATCGTGGCGGTGCTGGCCTTGAACGAGGGCACGGAAACGACGGACTTTCTGGTGCCGCATGCGCTGCTGAAACGCTCGGGCGTGGCCGATGTCGAGGCGGTCGCGCTGCGGCGTGGGCCGGTCGAGCTGATGCCGGCCTTGCGTATCGCCATTGAGCAGGACCTGCAGGATTTTGATCGCCGTTATCCGGCCGGTGCCGACATCGTCATCGTGCCCGCCCTGCATGACGATGCCGAGCCGCAGGTGCTGGCCTGGCTGCGTCAGCAGGCCGCGCGCGGTGCGCTGATGGTTGGCATTTGCTCGGGCACGCGGGTGCTGGGGCAGGCCGGCTTGCTGGAGGGACGGAGCTTCACCGGCCACTGGTTTGACCGCGACAGCCTGCTGCGCCGCCACCGTGGCGCCATGCACATGCCGGACCGCCGTTTCTGGCGCGATGGGCCGGTGCTCAGTACCACCGGTGTCAGTGCGTCGCTGACGGTCAGCATCGCGCTGGTCGAAGCGCTGGGCGGGCGCGAACGCGCCGCGCCACTGGCCGCCGAACTGGGGCTTGCCGATTGGAGTGAGAGGCACAACAGTGCGCCGTTCGGCCTGCGTCAATCGCCCTTGCTGACGGTGGCGGCGAACTGGCTGATGCGTTGGCGGCATGAAAGCCTGCAGCTGCCGGTTGAGCCCGGTAGTGACGACGTCACTGTGGCCCTGATCGCCGACGCCTGGTCACGCAGCTATCGCAGCGAGGTGCAGGCCGTGGCGCTCAATGGCGCACCCCAAGCCTTGCGTCTGCGTAGCGGCATACAGCTGCTGGCGGCGCAGCCGCAGGGCGGCCAGAACGATGGCCGGTGGCTGCGCTGGCACGACGGTAAGCCGGTGGCACAGCTGCGTGAGCAGCTCTGCATGATCGAGGCCCGCTATGGGGCCGCGACCCGACGTTGGGTCGCCATGCAGATGGAGGACGAGTCGGGCTTGAACCTCGACTGCGCGTACCAGCACGTGGCTACCCTGCAAGCGCGCTGAAGCCTGCCGGGCAGCCAGCGCTTGAAGCGCTCAGCGTGGCTCAGCGTGGTGAGGGCACGCGCCCCGTGCGGTCAACGCAGCCAACTCGGCCAGCACCGCCTCGGTATCCTGGCCGGGCTCCGGCGCGGGCCGCGCCGGCGGCCCCGGTGTACGCGAGAAGCGGGGCGCGCTGGCCGGTTGGCACTGGCCCTGGACCTCGACGAAGTTGCCACGTGCCCGCTGATGGGCGTGCTTAGCAGCTTCGTCCAGGCTGAGCACCGGCGCCACACAGGCCTCGCTGCCTTCGAGCATGACGGCCCATTCATCACGGCTGCGCTCCTTGAGCCGCGCTGCGACCCGCGCACGCAGCGCCGGCCACTGGCGGCTGTCGTACTGGCTGTCCGGGTCGACATCGCTGAGCTCCAGGCGCAGCAGCAGCTCGCGATAGAAGGCCGGCTCGATCGCGCCCAGGCTCAGATAGCGGCCATCGGCGCACTCAAAGCTGTCGTAGAACGGCGAGCTGTGCAGGAAGAAATTGCGCTCGGGCGCGTCGTCCCACTGGCCTTGGCCGCGCAGCGCATGGACGAGGCTGCCGAGCAGTCCGGCGCCATCGACCATGGCCGCGTCTATGGTCTGGCCGCGGCCCGAGCGCTGCCGCTCGATCAGCGCGGCCAACAGGCCTAAGGCCAGAAACATCGCACCGCCGGCCATATCGCCGAGCAGCGTGGCGGGCACCGTGGGCGCCGCACCGGGGCGGGCCGACAAGGACAGCAGGCCGGTCAGCGCGAGGTAGTTGATGTCATGGCCGGCGGCCTGGGCCAGCGGCCCCGTCTGACCCCAGCCGGTGACGCGGCCATAGATCAGGCCGGGATGGCTGGCTTCAAAGCTCTCGGGGCCCAGGCCCAGCCGCTCCATCACGCCGGGGCGCAGGCCCTCGATCAGCGCATCGGCACTGAGGATCAGCTGCCGCGCGGTGGCCAAATCGTCGGCCTGTTTCAGATCCAGGCAGATCGAGCGCTTGCCGCGGTTCATGGCGCCGCCACCGCCGAGGCTGCGCTGGGCCGCCGGACGCTCGACGACGATCACCTCGGCGCCCAGGTCGGCCAGCAGCATGCCGCACATCGGCCCGGGGCCGATGCCGGCGAACTCGATCACTCTTGTGCCTGTCAGACAGCCCATGGCCCTTGCGCCTCGTCGTCACGATGGATGGCGACACAATACACGGCATGAGCAAGGCATTCACCAAGGAAAGCGAGCAGGACGACGATGACGAGGTCGGCCTGCCGGCATTGCCGCAGGGCACCCGCAACTACATGACGCCGGAGGGCTATGCGCGGCTGCGTGCCGAGTTCATGGAATTGCTCGATGTCGAGCGGCCCAAGATCGTCGAGATCGTGTCCTGGGCGGCCAAGAACGGCGATCGTTCCGAGAATGGCGACTATCTCTACGGCAAGAAGCGCCTGCGTGAGATTGACCGGCGGCTGCGCTTTCTGACCAAGCGCCTGGACATCGCCGAGGTGGCCGATCCCAGCATCCACCATGGCAGCGACCAGATCTTCTTCGGCGCCACCGTGACCTATGCGACCGCCAAGGGCGAGGAGCGGACGATCACGATCAAGGGCATCGACGAATCCGACAGCCTGGCCGGCGAAGTCAGCTGGATCTCACCGATCGCCCGCGTGCTGCTCAAGGCCCGCGAAGGCGATGAGCTGCAGCTTTTGACGCCTGGTGGCGTCGAGCAGATCGAGGTGCTGGAAGTCCGCTATCCGGCACCGAAGGCCTAGTTTGAATTCAATGACTCTGCCTTGTTCGCCGGGCCGCCCCAAGAACAAGGCGAGCCGCTGAAGGCGAGGGCTCCTCGTCGTCAGCGGCGTCCCCTCGGGGGACCGCCCGCGTCCCCGCGGGCGAGGGGCCCACAGCTAGGGCTTGATGCGCCAAACCCGCAAGACCATCGGCGAGCGCTTGATCGTGCGCAGCACATCGGCCAGATGCAGGCGGTCGCGCACGCTCAGGAGCAACTGCATCTCGGCGGTTTCGCGCTGCTGGGCCTCGTCGCTCATCGAGATGTGGGTGATGTCGGCTTCGGCGCTGCTGACGGCCGTCGCGATCTGCGCCAACACCCCCTTGCCGTTTTGCATCAGCACGCCAATCGCAGCCTCGAAGCTGCGCGTCAGCTCCTCGGCCCAGGCGACGGCAATCCAATGCTCGCTGTCGCGCTGGTAGAGTCGGCGGCCGACCTGACATTCGGCGGTGTGCACGACCAGGCCTTCGCCGCGGCCCAGATAGCCCTTGATGTCGTCGCCCGGAATCGGCCGGCAGCAGCTGGCCAGGCGCACGGAGGCGCCTTCGCTGCCATCGAGCGTGACCTGGCCCTGGGCCGGGGCGTCATCACTGGCAAAGCGGCCCATGCTGAGCATCACCGCGTCGGGGCGCTGGCCTTGCTCGGCCAGCATGCGGGCCAGCTTCTTGGCCACGATGGTGGCGATCTTGCGGCCCAGGCCGATTTCGATCAGCAACTCGTCCACATGACGGTTGCCGGCCCAGCGCGCCAGCTCCTGCCAGAGCTGGGCGGCGTCGTTGTCCTCGTCGTCGAGGCTCGGCAGGGCCAGGCCCTCGGCGCGCAGCGCCTGGGCCAGCATCTTCTGACCCAGCTCGCGCGATTCTTCCTGTTCCAGATTCTTCAGGAAATGGCGGATCTTGGAGCGCGCCCGGCCGGTGCGTACAAAGCTCAGCCAGGCCGGATTGGGGCGCGCGCCGGTGGCGGTGACGATCTCGATCACATCGCCGCTGCGCAGCTCGACCCGCAGCGGCACCGGTTCGCCGTTGACCTTGGCGGCCACGCAATGATCGCCCACATCGGAGTGGATCGCGTAGGCAAAGTCGACTGGCGTGGCGCCGCGCGGCAGCGCCATGATCTTGCTCTTGGGCGTGAAGACATAGACCGCGTCAGGGAAGAGATCAATCTTGACGTGTTCGAGGAACTCGTTGGCGTCGCGGGTTTCGTCCTGGATGTCGATCAGCGACTGCAACCAGCGCGAGCCGAGCTGCTGGGCGGCCTTGGGGTCGCCCTTGTTCTTGTACAGCCAGTGCGCCGCCACACCTTTTTCGGCCACGATATGCATGGTCTCGGTGCGCATCTGGAATTCCACCGGCGTGCCCAGCGGGCTGACGAGGGTGGTGTGCAGCGATTGGTAGCCATTGGGCTTGGGGATGGCGATGTAGTCCTTGAAGCGGCCCGGCTGCGGCTTGTAGAGCTGGTGCAGCACGCCCAGCGACAAATAGCACTGCGGCAGGTCCTGCACGACGATGCGAAAGCCAAAGATGTCGCTGACCTGGGCAAAGCTCAGGTGCTTGTCGCGCATCTTCTTGTAGATCGAGAACAGGGTCTTCTCGCGGCCCTGGATCTCGACCTTGACGCCGGATTCGGCGAAGGCCTTGCTGACGTCCTTCTCGATGCGCGAGACCAGATCGCGCCGATTGCCGCGCGCCTTGGCAATCGCCTTGGACAGCGCGGCATGCCGCCAGGGGTGGATGTACTGGAAGGACAGCTCCTGCAGCTCGCGATAGATCTCGTTCAGGCCCAGCCGGTGGGCTATCGGCGCGTAGATGTCCAGCGTCTCGCGGGCGATGCGGCGGCGCTTCTCGAAGGCCATCGCGCCCATGGTGCGCATATTGTGAAGACGGTCGGCCAGCTTGATCAGGATGACGCGGACGTCGCGCGCCATTGCCAGCAGCATCTTGCGAAAGCTCTCGGCCTGCGACTCTTCCTTGGTGGAGAACTGCAGCTTGTCGAGCTTGGTGAGGCCATCGACCAGCTCGGCCGTGGGCGCCTCGAAGCGCTCGATCAGCTCGGTCTTGGTGACACCGCAATCCTCCATCGCGTCGTGCATCAGCGCGGCCATGATGGCCTGGGCGTCGAGCCGCCATTCGGCGCAGATGCCGGCGACGGCAATCGGATGGGTGATGTAGGGCTCGCCGCTGGCGCGGAACTGGCCCAGATGGGCCTCATCGGCAAACTTGTAGGCCTCGCGGATGCGCTTGATATCGGCCTTGGGCAGATAGGCCAGGCGGTGCAGCAAGATGTCGAATGACGCCGCCTCGGCCTGCGTCGCCTCGGGGGCGTTCTTGGCGAGACCGGGCAGGCCGGACAAAGCGGCAGGCAGGCGAGCGGCGGCGAAGGAGCGAAAACCCATGGCCCGAATTTACCGCATGCTGACAGCAGGCATCAGCCAGGGTTCACTATTGCCGCGATAGAAATGAAAAAGGGCGCCACAGCGGGCGCCCGACTCAGGCTAGGCAGGCGGCAGTGCGCCGCGGCTCAAAGGCTCAGACCGGCACCTTGCGCAGCATTTCCACGCCGACTTCGCCAGCAGCGATTTCGCGCAGGGCGGTCACGCCGGGCTTGTTCTTGCTTTCGATCTTGGGCGTATGGCCCTGGCTCAGCATGCGAGCGCGGTAGGTCGCGGCGAGCACCAGCTGGAAGCGGTTCGGGATCTTGGTCAGGCAATCTTCAACGGTGATGCGGGCCATTTTGGGTTCCAGGTGATGTTGTTGGGGAGCGTCGCCGGAGCAAATCCAGGCGCTTCGGACGGCTTCAGGGCAGGTCGAGTGCGCGGAAGACGGCCGAGCGATTGCGGCGCTGAGCAGCGTATTTTAACCGCTGCGCGTGAACAATCGCCTTCAGATCGAAAAGCGCAGTTTCGAACACCGCATTGACGACGACGAAATCGAAGCTTTGCGCCTGCGCCACCTCGACACGGGCATTGGCCATGCGCTTGGCAATCACCTCGGGCTGGGTGTCGCCGCGACGGTTCAAACGCTGCTCCAGTTCCTCCCAGCTGGGTGGCAGGATGAAGACCAGCACCGCGTAGGGGAAGAGCTGCTTGATCTGCAGCGCGCCCTGGAAGTCGATCTCCAGCACCACGTCTTCACCATGAGCCATGCGAGCTTCGATGGCAGACCGCGAGGTGCCATACAGATTGCCGTGCACCTCGGCCCATTCGAAGAACTCGCCGCGCTCGGCCATGGCGCGGAACTCGTCCGGGCTGATGAACCAGTACTCGCGACCATGCTGTTCCTGGCCGCGCGGTGCGCGCGAGGTGTGCGAGATCGAGACGGCCAGCTTGGCGTCCAGTTCCAGCAGGGCCTTGACCAGGCTGGATTTGCCGGCGCCGCTGGGGGCGGCGACAACGAAGAGATTGCCGGGGTATTCCATGTGTTTGGGGAGTCTTATTCGATGTTCTGAACCTGCTCGCGCAGCTGTTCGATGGCAACCTTCATCTCCACCGAGATATTGGTCAGATCCAACGCCGAGGACTTGGAGCCCAGGGTATTGGCCTCGCGGTGCAACTCCTGGATCAGGAAGTCCAGCCGTTTGCCCAATTCGCCGCCCTTTTTCAGCAGCCGGGTGATTTCATCGAGATGGGCGCGCAGGCGGGCCAGTTCCTCGGCGACGTCGATGCGAATCGCATAGGCGGCGGCCTCGTTCAGCGCGCGTTCGCGCAGCGCTTCCTCGGACACCGTGTTGGCCGCGCCGCTGCTGGCCAGCGCCTCCTGCCAGCGCTCCAGAAAGCGCTGCTGCTGGCGCTGCACCACCTGGGGCAGGAGCGGCTCGGCCTGGTCGGCCAGGCTGCGCAGGGTGGCGACACGCTCCAGCAGGATGGCAACCAGCTTCTCGCCCTCGCGTTCACGGGCCTCGGCCAGGCCGGCGATGCAGCGGCGGGCGGCGTCCAGCGTGGCTTCGTCGAGCTTCTCGGTCGTGCCACCGCTCTTGCACCATTGCAGCACCTCCTGCACCGACAGCGGCGCGGCCTTGGGCAACCAGCCCTGGATGGTGCTTTCCAGCCGTGCCAGCCGGTTCAGCTGTTCGGGCTGCGGCTGCGGCCAGGCTGACTCCGATTCGCGCTGCGTGTTGATGCGCAACTCGATCTTGCCGCGCTTGACGGTGGCGCTGACCAATTCACGCAGTGCCGGCTCAAGACCGCGCAGGTCTTCGGGCATGCGCATGCTGAGGTCGAGAAAACGCCCATTGACGGAGCGGGCTTCCACGGTCACGCTGGTGCCCGTGACAGTGCTCGTTTCGCCTTCCTGGACAGGTTGCGAGCTGGCGCTGGCATAACCTGTCATGCTGTAAACTGGCATGAGCATTCGGTGTAGCAATCAAAACTCGATTATGTCAAAGCCGAAACCGGCGCCATTGCCCGCAGGAACGGTAGTTGGGGGCTACCAAATCATCAAAAAGCTGGCGGCAGGCGGATTTGGCGTCGTCTACCTGGCTGAAGACCCCGAACAGCACCTGGTGGCGTTGAAGGAATACCTGCCTTCGTCACTGGCAGAACGCTCCCCCGGCGAACTGACCCCCCGCGTCAAGCCCGAAAAGCAGCCGCTCTATCGTTTGGGCCTGCGCAGCTTTTTCGAAGAAGGCCGCTCACTGGCGCAGATTTCACACCCGAGTGTCGTTTCGGTGCTGAATTTCCTGCGCGAAAACGAAACCGTTTACATGGTGATGAACTACTTGCAAGGTGATACCTTGCAGGACTTCATCGTCACCGCCCGCGATCTGAAGCGGGACAAGGTCTTCCGCGAATCGACGATCCGGTCGCTGTTTGACGAAATCCTGAAGGGCTTGCGCATCGTCCACCAGCACAAGATGCTGCACCTGGACATCAAGCCGGCCAATATCTTCATCACCAACGACAACAAGGCCGTGCTGCTGGACTTCGGCGCCGCCCGCGAGGTGCTGAGCAAGGAAGGCAACTTCATTCGGCCGATGTACACGCCGGGCTTTGCCGCGCCCGAGATGTACCGGCGCGACGGCTCGCTCGGCCCCTGGACCGACATCTACGCCATCGGCGCCTGCATCTATGCCTGTATGCAGGGCTATCCGCCCAACGATGCGCCGCAGCGCATGGAGAAAGACCGGCTGGCGCTGAGCCTGTCGCGACTGCGCAATGTCTATTCGGACAATCTGCTTGAGGTGACCCAGTGGTGCATGTCGCTGGACCCCTTGTCGCGGCCGCAGAGCGTGTTTGCATTGCAAAAGGAACTGGCCCGCGAAACCGAGCGCCGGTACACGAAATTGACTTTCAGTGAGCGTTTGAAGTTGCAGCTGGAGAACCTGAAGACGGGAGCCAAGGCGTGAAATTTGGCGTCTATCAGGTCAGCCGCCGCGGCGGCCGGGAGAAGAACGAAGACCGCATGGGTTATTGCTACACCCGCGATGCGGTGATGTTTGCATTGGCCGACGGCATGGGTGGCCATCCGGAGGGCGAGGTCGCCGCGCAGATCGCGCTGCAGACGGTGGCCAGCATGTTCCAGCGCGATGCCAAGCCGATGCTGGGCGATGTGGTGCGTTTTCTGGAAGACGCGGTGCTGGTGGCCCATCAGCAGCTGCTGCGCTATGGCGCGGACAAGGGCCTCACCGATACGCCGCGCACCACCATCGTCGTTTGCGTGCTGCAGCGCGGCAACGCCCACTGGGCCCATTGCGGCGATTCGCGGCTGTACATGCTGCGCGGCAAGGAGCTGGTGGCGCGCACACGCGACCATTCCTACAGCGAGCTGCAAGAGGCGCTGGGCCGCCAGCCCACCGGCGCCGAACGCTTCAACCGCAATGTGCTGTTCACCTGCCTGGGCAGCCCGGGCAAGCCCATGGTCGACATCACCGGGCCCATCCCGCTGCAGCCGGGTGACCGGATGATGCTGTGCTCGGACGGGCTGTGGAGCGTGCTCTCCGATGTGACGATTGCCGAGCAGTTGTCGGCCCGTGTGATTTCCGATGCGGTGCCCGAGCTGGTCGAGCAGGCGCTGCGCATGGGTGGCGCGCGCAGCGACAACGTCACCGCGCTGGCGGTCGAGTGGGAAGGCGAGGACGAGCCCGAAGAGGCGATGGACTCGATTTCCACTCAGGGCATGGACGACACCGGCTTTGCCTCGACAATCCAGGGTGCCGCCGCCGAAGGCCATGAGATGGACGAGGCTGAGATCGAGCGCTCGGTGCGCGAGATCCAGGAAGCGATCCGCCGCGCTGGAAAGAAGCACGCCTGAGCATCTGCCGCCCGACCACCGACCGGCTCCGCTCGCGGGGCCGTTTTTCTTGAACGACGACGAATTTTCCGCAAGGGCCACCACATGACCAACTCCCTGCCTTCGCGCCAGACGCGCGCCGCCAACGCCCTGCGCCCGGTGCGCATCACGCGCCACTACACATGCCATGCCGAAGGCGCGGTGCTGATCGAGTTTGGCAATACCAAGGTGCTGTGCACCGCCTCGGTCGAGGAAAA
Source organism: Roseateles aquae (assembly GCF_032337115.1). NCBI lineage: Bacteria > Pseudomonadati > Pseudomonadota > Betaproteobacteria > Burkholderiales > Sphaerotilaceae > Roseateles > Roseateles aquae. Next base: position 869,032 of record NZ_JAVXZY010000001.1, on the reverse strand, counting down.
GGTGCCGCCGCACAAGAAAGGCTCGGGCGAGGGCTGGGTGACGGCCGAGTACGGCATGCTGCCGCGCGCCACCCACACCCGCAGCGACCGCGAGGCCGCGCGCGGCAAGCAGAGCGGCCGCACCCAGGAAATCCAGCGCCTGATCGGCCGTTCGCTGCGCTGTGTGTTCGATCTGTCCGCCCTGGGTGAGCGCACCATCCATCTCGATTGCGATGTGATCCAGGCCGATGGTGGCACCCGCACCGCCGCCATCACCGGCGCCTATGTGGCGGCGCATGACGCCGTCAGCTGGCTGCTGGCACAGAGCAAGATCTCGCGCTCGCCGATCAAGGATGGCGTGGCCGCGATCTCGGTCGGCATCGTCGACGGGCAGCCGCTGCTCGATCTGGAGTACACCGAGGATTCGGCCTGCGACACCGACATGAACGTCGTGATGACGGCCAGCGGCGGCTTTGTCGAACTGCAGGGCACGGCCGAGGGCGTGGCCTTCAGCCGCAAGGAAATGAACGCCTTGCTGGACCTGGCCGAGAAGGGCATCGGCGAGTTGCTGCAGGCGCAGCGCGACGCGCTGGGGCTCTGAAGCGATGAAGATCGTCCTCGCCTCCAACAATGCCAAGAAGCTGCTTGAACTGCAGGCGCTGTTTGCACCCCTGGGTATCGAACTCGTGACCCAGGGCTCGCTGGGCATCACCGAGGCCGAGGAGCCGTTTCACAGCTTCGTCGAGAACTCGCTGGCCAAGGCCCGCCACGCCGCGGCCGCCAGCGGACTGCCGGCACTGGCCGACGATTCGGGCCTGTCGGTCGATGCCTTGGGTGGCGCGCCGGGTGTGCTGTCGGCGCGTTTTGCAACGCTGTTTGGCCAGCCCAAGTCCGATGCCGACAACAACCGCGTGCTGCTCGAACAGCTGGCCGGCAAGCCGGGCCCGCACCGCGCCCGCTTTGTCTGCTCGCTGGTGGCGGTGCGCAGCGCCGACGACCCTGAGCCCTTGATCGCCATGGGCCGCTGGGATGGCGAGATCCTGCCGTCGGCGCAAGGCGAGGGCGGCTTCGGCTATGACCCGCTGATGTTCATCCCCGCGCTCGGCCAAAGCGTGGCCCAGCTCGATGCGGCGACCAAGAACCGGCTCAGCCATCGCGCGCTGGCGGCGGCGCAGTTGGTGCAGCAGCTGAAGAGCGTTTGGCTCAACGAGCCGAGCGTGCCGAACGGGGCAGCATGAGCGCAGACCGCCTTGCCGAGCTGATGCGCCCAGGCACGCTGAGCCTGGCGGCGCTGCCGCCGCTATCGCTCTATGTGCATCTGCCCTGGTGCCTGCGCAAATGCCCGTACTGCGATTTCAACTCACATGAGTGGCGCGAGGGTCGCGAACTGCCGGTCGATACGGCGCGCGAGTACCTGGCCGCCTTGCGGGCCGATCTGGAAGCGGCGTTGCCGCTGATCTGGGGGCGGCCCATCGTCAGCATCTTCATCGGCGGCGGCACACCCAGCCTGTTTGCGCCGGAACAGATCGCCGAGCTGATCTCGGACCTGCGCGCCCGGCTGCCGCTGGAACCGGGCTGCGAGATCACGCTGGAGGCCAACCCGGGCACCTTTGAGCGCGACCGTTTCCGAGGCTTTGCGGCGGCCGGTGTGACGCGCCTGTCGATCGGCGTGCAGAGCTTTGACGACGCCAAGCTGAAGGCCTTGGGCCGTGTGCATGATGGCGCCCAATCGCGCGCCGCGGTGGCCGAGGCGGCCGAGGCCTTCGAGACCTTCAACATCGATCTGATGTATGCCTTGCCCGGCCAGACCCTGGCCGAACTGGAGCAGGACCTGAGCCTGGCGCTGTCTTATGCGCCGCCCCATCTGTCGGTCTATCACCTGACCATCGAGCCCAATACCCGCTTTGCGATAGCGCCGCCCGAGGTGCCCGATGCCGATCTGGCCAGCGACATGCTGGATCTGATCACGGCACGCACCGGAGGTGCTGGCATGGAGCGTTATGAGGTGTCGGCCTATGCGCGGCCTGGCCACCGCTGCGCGCACAACCTGAATTACTGGCAGTTCGGCGACTATCTGGGCATTGGCGCCGGCGCGCACAGCAAGCTGTCCTTCCCGCATCGCGTGCTACGCCAGGTGCGCTGGCGCGAGCCGGCCGCTTTCATGGAGAAAGCGCTGGCCGGCGCCGCGGTGTCCAACGAGCATGAGGTGGCGCGCCGTGAGCTGCCTTTCGAGTTCATGCTCAATGCGCTGCGCCTGCGTGAAGGCGTGCCGCTGGCCACGTTTCTTGAGCGCAGCGGCCTGCCGCCGTCCAGCATTCGTGTGGGCCTGGAGCAGGGCCGGGCCAAGGGCCTGCTGGAGGCTGATCCAGCCCGCATCCAGCCGACCGCGCGCGGCTTTGATTTCTTGAGCGATCTGCAGTCGCTCTTTCTTGCCGACTGATCTGGCCGAGTGAATCCAGCGGACCGACGCTAGCCCGGGCTTCCATCCATCAGCGGCGGCAGCAAGTCACCGCGCAGCTGGCGGGCCGAGAGTGCGATTTCCTGATGCAGCCACTCGCAAAGGGCACGCAGCGCCGGCTCATCCTTCAGCGCAGGCGGGTAGACGATGTGATAGCTCTGGTCGTGAAAGCCTTCCAGCGCCTGGGCTGAGACGCGCACCAGCCGCCCTTCCAGCAAGGCGTCGGCGGCCAGCAGTTCGCGTGCCAGCGCCACACCCATGCCTTGCTCGGCCGCCTGCACCAGGAGGCCGGCATCGTTGAAGCTGGCCATGGGCACGATGCGGCGCTTCAGCCCCGCATTGGCAAACCAGTGCGTCCAGCGCGCGGCGTCGCCCAGCAGCGCCTGCTCGGCCAGCGTCTCCAGCGGTGCGCCGATCAAGCGCTGCGCCAGCGCTGGCGCGCAGACGGGGATCAGCCGCGATTCCATCAGCACCTCGTTGACCAGGCCGGTCCACGGCCCCTGACCCTGGCGCAGCGCCAGCTGATAGCCCTCGCGTTCAAGATCGACCAGCAGCTGCGAGGCATGCAGCTCCAGCGCGATTTCCGGGTGCGCGGCATGCCAGCGGCCGATGCGCGGCATCAGCCAGCGCTGCGCAAACGAGGGCAGGCTGGTGATGCGCAAGGCCCGCACGGCACTGCCGCTGGCGGCGGCCGCCTGCTGCAGGCCCTGGTCCAGTTCAACCCAGGCGCGTTCGACGGCGCGTTGCAGCGCTCGCCCGGCCGCATTGAGCTGGATGCGCCGGCCGCTGCGCTCGAACAGGGCAAAGCCCAGCTGCAATTCCATCGCGCGGATCTGCTGGCTGACGGCGCTGTGCGTCAGATGCAGTTGCTCGGCGGCCGCGCGCAGGTTCTCGCTGGCGGCGGCGGCGCGGAAGGCAGCCAGGTATTGCAGGGGCAGTCGCGGCAGACGGGACATTGCAGTAGGGTTGTTGGTAAGGAAAACTAACCAGAATCTGAAGAATATCGCGTTTTCCTTCCTGATTGTGGGTGGATAGCATGACCAGCATTGTTCAGGAGGAGTGTTTCGCGATGAATCAGCGTCAGTTCTGGTCTGCCAGTGTTCTCTTGCTTGCTGCCGCGCTGGCGGCCTGCAAGCCAGGTGAATCCGTCGCTCAGGCGCTCGCGCTGGGCCGCAGCGAGGCCCGTGCCGTGCAGGCCGAGCGCCAATGGTCAGAGCACCGCGTGGCTACGCCAGACGGCGAGCTTTTCTACACGCGCCTAGGGCAGGGGCCGGTGCTGGTGGTCATTCCCGGCGGGCCCGGCGGCAGCGGGCATCATCTGCGTCATGCCTTTGCCCCGTTGGCGCGCGATTTCAGCGTGCTGATCGTCGACAACATCGGCCGCGGCCGATCCGCCCGCCTGGCTGATCCCAGCCGCTACACGCTGGAGCGTGATGCCGAGGACATCGAGCGGCTGCGCGTCTTTCTCGGGCAAAAGACCATCGCGGTCTATGGCCATTCCTACGGTGGCCTGGTGGCGCAGCAGTTTGCGATCAGCCATCCAGAGCGGCTCAACCATCTGGTGCTGGGCAACACACTGCATGGCGCGGCCAGCTGGCAGAGCCAGATCGACGGCTTCAAGGTCTGGCTGAAGCTGCACGAGCCGGAGCGTTGGGAGCAACTGCTGGCCTTGCGCGCGCAAGGGGCGCTGACTGCCAGCGCCGAAGCCCAGGCCCTGGTGGCGCCGGCCTTCGCGCCGCTGTACTGGGCCGATCGTGTGCAGCCTCATGCCAAGGCGCCTGCCAGTGCGGATCCACGAGACGCCTTCAACCCGGAGGTCTATGCGGCCATGCTGGGCCCCGACGCCGAGTGGCAGATTGGCGGCAGCCTGCGCAAGGTCGAGTTGCTGCCGAGGCTTTCAGTCGTGAAGGCACCGACGCTGGTGCTGACCGGCCGCTACGACCCGGTGGCACCGCCACTGCTGGCCCGGCAAATCGGCGCGGCGCTGAAGGCGGCCCCCAGCGAACAGCAGATCTTCGAGCACAGCGGCCATCGTCCCTTCATCGAAGAGCCCGAAGCCTGGCGCCAGCGCGTCACCACGTTCCTGCAGCATTGAGAACCGAGCATGCCCGCTACCCATTTGAGCCCCGAATTTGTCGCCCAGCGCCAGCTGGAGGCCTATAACGCCCGCGATGTCGAGGCCTGGCTCTCGACCTATGCCGAGGATGCCGTGCAATACCTCTATCCCGGCACCGTGCTGGCCCGCGGCCACGCCGAGATGCGGGCGCGCATCGTCGAGCGCTTTGCCGAGCCCGATCTGCACGCCCAGCTGCTCTATCGCAGCGTCATCGGCGAGATGGTCTGCGATCACGAACTGGTCACGCGCAATTTGTCCGAGGGCCTGCGTGAGCTGGAAATGCAGGCGATTTACCAGATTCACGGCGGGCTGATCCGCTCCGCAATGTTCTACTTCGGCTCGCCACGGCTGCGCGTGGGCCACTGAACGCCCAGCTCAGGCCGCCATCACATAGACGGCCAGGGCCCCATGCTTGGCCTGGCGCTTGGCCGCGGCGGCGGCGCTGGCCACGTCTTCGGCGCGGTGCAGGCGGCCAGGCGCCACGCGCACTGCGCCGATGCTCAGCGTGGTGCAGGGGTGAAAGCGCAGATTGCCCTCGCGGTCCTCGGCCATGATGCCGCCGGCCTCGAGCGCCTCGGCATCAAAGAGATTGCGCGCCAGCTCGTTGAAGCGGCCGACAATCTGCTCGCAACGCTGCTCCCAGTCGTCGCTCTGGAACAGCATCACGAAATCATCGCCGCCCACATGGCCGACGAAATCGCGCTGGCTGTCGCAATGCGCGCCGATGACGCGGGCGACCAGGCGGATCATCTCGTCTCCGCGCCAATAGCCGTACTGGTCGTTGAAGGGTTTGAACTGGTTCAGATCGGCGTAGGCGGCGACGAACTCGCGGCCACTGCTGAGCAGCCGGCCGATGTGCTGGCTCAAGGGGATGTTGCCGGGCAGAAAGGTCAGCGGGTTGGCATGGCGGGCGGCCTCGATGCGCGCCTCCGTGACCGAGCGCACCAGCTGCTCGCCGGTGCCCAGCCCCAGATAGCGGCCCTGGCGGCTGATGATGAAACCTTCGCGCAGATAGCGCTGGTCGGCCGAGGTCAGCACGCGGGTCAGCGCCTCGATGCCGGTGTCGGCATCGACGATCAGCGGCGAGGGGTTGGCGTAAAGCGTGCAAGGCCGGCGGCCGTACAGGTCCATGAAGAAGGGCTTGGCCCAGCGGCTGATGAACTGCGCGCGGTCGATCAGCGCGACCGGTTGCTGCGCGGCATTGATGACGGCCACCGCATGCTGGTCCTCATGCTCGGTGAAGAAACGATAGAGCTGCTCATGGCTGGCCTGATCGCTGATGGCCGGTGCCGGCATCATCAGCTTTTCGGCGGTGATGCCGCTGCCGCCGGCGCGGCGCAGCTCGGGCATCACGGCAATCTCTTTGCTGGCCAGTACCTGCAAGGCGGCCGGAGCGGCTTCGCTGGCGCCACTGCTGCTGGGGTGGCCCAGCAGCCAGCCCTGACCGTAGGACACGCCGAGATCGCGCAGCACGCGCAGTTCCTCGGGCTGCTCGATGCCCTCGGCAACCAGCTGGGCGCCGAAGGTTTCGGCCAGTTGCAAGAGGGCGCGAAAGGTCTGCAGTTTCTCGGCGTGGGCCGGCAGCTCGCGGGTGAAGTATTTGTCGATCTTGACCAGGTTGGGCTGGATCTCCGACCACAGGCGCAGGCTGGATCGGCCATCACCGAAATCGTCCAGCGCGACGCCGACGCCCAGCCGGCGCAGCAGCGTCAGTCCGCGGCGCAGGGCGTCGATATCGGCAACGCGCTCATGCTCGGTCAGCTCGATCATCAACTCGGTGGGCTGCAGGCCATAGTCCTCGCAGATGCCCAGACCGCGCTGCCAGCGTCCATCGGCGGTGGCCTGGCTCAGCGCGGCGGCGCTCATATTGATCAAAAGCTTGCCGGGACGCTGGAGCTGGCTCCAGTCCTTCATCGCCTGAAGTGCACAGCGGATTTCCAGTTCCATGCTCAGGCCCTCGGCGCGGCCCGCGGCGAACAAGGCGTCCGGCATTTCCAGCGGGCTGCCGGCCGGGCCGCGCACCAGGGCCTCGTGGCCGTAGATGACGCCGCAGTCGAGGCTGACGATGGGCTGGAACAGCGTGTGCAGGCGCTCCTCGGCAATCAGGCGGCGAGCGCTGTGCAGCTGAGTTGCTGGGCAGGTGGGGCGATCGATCAGGAGGGCTGGCATGGCGGAGCGGGTGAGCATGGCCTGGCATCAGGCACTGAGCCAGCCAGTGTCGGCAGCGCAGATGACAGGCCGACGAAGCCGCAGGCGCCTGGCTACGTGCATCGCACTGAAGCCGCCCTGATGTGCGCTTGTTCACGCTGGCCTCGCCGCCTTGTCGAGTTGGCGCAACAAAAAAGCGCCCCGGAGGGCGCTTGTTCGGGACGCGCGGCAGTTCAGACCCGGTTGATCGAAATGCCGGCGGTGCTGCGCAGCCGCTCGATCAGCCGCGGGGCGATCTGGTTCAGCGGCAGCACCTCGTCGGCGGCACCGGCATTGATGGCTTCGCGCGGCATGCCGAAGACCACACAGCTGGCCTCGTCCTGCACAAAGTTGTAGGAGCCGGCGTCCTTCATCACCTTCATGGCGCGGGCACCGTCAGCGCCCATGCCGGTCAGCATGATGCCCAGTGCATTCGGGCCGACCACACGGGCCGCCGAATTGAACAGCACCTCGACCGAGGGCTTGTGGCGATTGACCGGTTCGCCATCCTGGACGCGGGCGATGTAGTTGGCGCCGGAGCGTTCAACGCTCAGGTGCATGCCACCCGGCGCGATATAGCCGTGGCCGGGCAGGATGCGTTCGCCGTCCTGCGCTTCCTTGACGCGGATCTTGCACAGGCCGTCCAGCCGCGCCGCGTAGCTGCGGGTGAAGCCGGGCGGCATGTGCTGGGTGATGACGACGGCCGGTGCGTCGGCGGGCAGGTTCACCAGCACGTCCTTGGTCGCTTCGGTGCCGCCGGTGGAGGCGCCGATGAAGATGATCTTCTCGGTCGACAGCCGGCCGATATTGGCCACCGTCACCGGCTTGGGCGCCGGTGCGGCCGCACCTGGGGCGGCGCCTGGCGCAGCGGCGGCTGGCGGTGCGGCATGGCTGCGGCGGATATGGGCCTTGGCTGCGATGCGGATCTTGTCGGTGATGTCCTGCGCCAGCGAGCGGATGCCATCGGCGACGCCGATCTTGGGTTTGGCAACGAAATCGACCGCGCCCAGCTCGAGCGCCTTCAGCGTGACCTCGGCGCCGCGCTCGGTCAGAGTCGACACCATCACCACCGGCATCGGCCGCAGCCGCATCAGCCGGGAGAGGAAATCGAGCCCGTCCATCTTGGGCATCTCGACATCCAGCGTGATCACGTCGGGGTTCAGATTGCGGATCATCTCGCGTGCCAGCAGCGGATCGCTGGCGGCGCCTATGCACTCCATATCGGTCTGCCGGTTGATGATCTCGGTGAGGATGCTGCGCACCAGCGCTGAATCGTCGACCACCACGACTTTGGTCTTGGCCATTGCTTACTCCTTGTGTCGTGCGGCTCAGAACAGATCGATGGCGCCGCCGGTGGCCACCACGGGCTGCGCCTTTTGCGCGGCGGCGCGATCCTGCTGGATCAGCGCGTCGGCATTCGTTGGGGCCAGGCGCTTGACCATGGCTTTGCCGCTGTGCGGCAGGAAACAGACCTTGCGGGGGTAGATGTCCATCACATCCTTGGAAACAATCGGAATACGTTCGGTCTTCAGATAGTCGATCACGAAGTTGGTGTTGCGCTCGCCAACATTGATGGTGTTCATGCCCGAGATCACGGCGCCACCGCCAAAGATCTTGGCTTCCATGCGGCCCTTGGAAGCGCCGCGCTTCATCATCTCGTTGATCAGCAACTCCATGGCGAAGGAGCCGTAGCGGCCCGAATCGCCGCTGCCCTCGGGCAGCATGAAGTGGTTCATGCCGCCGATCTGCGCGTGGCGATCCCACAGGCAGGCGGCGATGCAGGAGCCGAGCGTGGTCATGACCAGCAGGTCTTCGTTGTCGACGAAATACTCGCCGGGCAGGATCTTGACGGCCGCATTCTTGAAATGGGCGTCGTAGAAGAAAAAGGACGCTTCGCCGTTCTTGCGATGCTGGGCTTTGAGCTGGGCGACGCGCGCTGCGCCGGCCGTGCTGGACAGCATGGCTCCAGCGCCGGAGGTGGAGGGGGGCGTGCTCATTTGTGCTTTATCGGCCAGTTGGTTGTTCTATTGAGGCGCAATCAAAGGTGTTGATCAGACCCGTTCATAGATGGTCTTGCCGCGCAGCCGGAACAGGTCCTTGGCTTCGGTGAAGTTCTCCGAATGGCCTACAAACAGCAGCCCGTGGGGGCGCATCACCTTGTGAATGCGCTCCAGCACCTTGCGCTGCGTTGGCGCATCGAAATAGATCATCACATTGCGGCAGAAGACGATGTGAAAGGGCTCGCCCAGCGACCACTGCGTGTGCATGAGATTCAGCGTGCGGAAGTCGATCCAGCGCTGCAGCTCGGGCTTGACCCGCATGCGGCCCTCGTTGGCCCCGGTGCCGCGCATGAAGTAGTTGCGCAGCCGGGGCTGCGAGAGGCCACGGGCATCACTGTTGTAGACGCCGCGCCGCGCGGTGTTGAGCACATTGGTGTCGATGTCGCTGGAGACGATCTGCACCTGCGCATTGCCGCCCAGGGCCTCATGGCAGGTGATGGCGATCGAATAGGGCTCCTCGCCGGTGGAGGCGGCACAGCACCAGATGCGCACCGGCTTGCCGGCCAAGGGTTTGAGATCCTCGGCCAGCGCGTGGAAGTGGTGTTCCTCACGGAAGAAGGAGGTGAGGTTGGTGGTCAGGCAGTTGACGAACTCCTGCCATTCCTGCTCGCCCTGCGGGCCGGTGACCGATTCCAGCCATTGCAGATAGCTGGCAAAGCTGCGGTGGCCGGTGTCGCGCAGCCGGCGGGACAGCCGGCTGTAGACCATCGCGTGCTTACCGTCGTGCAGGCTGATGCCGGCGTGCTGGTAGATCAGCTGGCGCACGCGATCGAAGTCGGCGCGACTGAAGCTGAACTCATGATCCACGGCCTCGGCGGGAGGCGGGGTCGCTGGCATGGCTGCGCGCATGTAGGGGACTCGCTTCTGGTTGTCCAACGGAGGGCGCAAACCCTCCGCCTGATTGATTCTCCGGTCTTTTGCAGTGTCGACGCCAGGGCCTGTTGTGAAAACAGGAACAAGTGGCGCTTGCGCCCGTAATTCGCGCCCCTTGTGGCAGAAACGCACTGCTAGACTGCCGCGGCATCCTCAGGGGAAACCTTTGGAATCCAGCCCCCAGACCACCTTGATCAATCCCCACGAGCTGCAGCTCGACCTGGCCTTGCAGCTGCTGCAACAGGCAGGGGCCTTGCTGCCCGAAGCCGAGCCCTATAGCGAAGCCTGGCTGCAGGCCGTCATTGATGCCCTGTGTGATCTGTCGAGCAAGGATGCATTGACCGGGCTGGTCAATCGGCGCAGTTTCGAGATGGCCTTGTCGCGCGAGGTCGACCGCGTCGCCCGCTCGGGCGAGCCGGCGCTGCTGCTGATGCTGGACATCGACCATTTCAAGTCGGTCAACGATACCCATGGCCACGCGGCCGGCGACCTGGTCATTCAGGCCGTCGCGCGGGCCGTCGAACAGACGGTGCGGCCGATGGACACGGTGGCGCGTGTGGGCGGCGAGGAGTTTGCCGTCATCCTGCCCAATTGCCCGGCGACCTTTGGCGCTACCGTGGCCGAGCGCATCCGCGAACGGGTGGCAGCCTCGGTCGTGCAATTGCCCTCGGGTGTCTCGCTGCAGGCGACGGTGAGCTTGGGCGGTGCCTTTGCGCCGCAGTGGGTGCGATCGTCGTCGCTGCTGTGGATGGAGCGGGCCGATCGGCAGCTCTACCGCGCCAAGGCCGAAGGCCGCAACCGCGCCTGTCTGGAAATGCAAGTCGAGTCGCTGGTCAGCGCCGAGGAAAAAGGCATGTTGTTTGCCGTAACGCAACAGGATAGTGAATGAGTACGACACCTGCTCCTGCTGCACCACCCAAGATGCCCGGCCCACGCAGCGGCGCCAAGACCCTGGCCGTGACCAGCGGCAAGGGCGGCGTGGGCAAGACCTTTGTCACCGCCAACCTCGCCGCGGCCCTGGCAGCGCGCGGCCAGAAGGTCCTGGTGCTGGATGCTGACCTTGGCCTGGCCAATCTGGATGTGGTGCTCAATCTGCACCCCAAGCTGACGCTGCACGATGTCTTCACCGAAAAGGCAACGCTGGAGCAGGCCATCCTGCCCGCGCCGGGCGGGTTTTCGGTGCTGCTGGCCGGCTCCGGCATGGTCGAGTACTCGCGGCTGACCCCTGAGGTGCGCGACAAGCTGCTGAACATCGTCGAGATCGTCAAGCCGCGCTTTGACTGGGTGCTGCTCGATACCGGCGCCGGCATTTCCGATGTGGTGCTGTTTGCCGTGTCGTTGGCCACCGATGTGCTGGTGGTGGCCACGCCCGAACCGACTTCGCTGACCGACGCCTACGCCACCATCAAGGTGCTGGCCACGCAGCAGGACCGGCGACACGTTGGCCTGGTCGTCAACCAGGCCTCACGTGCCGGCGAGGGCAAGCTGATCTGCGGGCAGTTGCAGCAGGTGCTGCAGCGCTTTGTTGGCCCGGCGCCGGGCCAGAGCTTCAAGCTGGAGCTGTGGGGCGAGGTCAAGGTCGATCCGACGGTGCGCCAGGCGGTGCTCAAGCGCCAGCTGATGCTGGAGCACTATCCGGGCTGCGACGCCGCGCAGGCGATCAAGGCGCTGGCGGCCAAGCTGCTGAGCTGAGGCGCCCCGGGGCTTGGTAAGCTCGGGCGATGACTGCTTCTGCCGACTCGACTTCTTCCTCGCCAGCCCCCGCCAACACGCCGGCCAGCGCCTACGACTGGCTCGGCGGCGAAGCGCAGGTGCGCGCCCTGGTCGACCGCTTCTACGATTTGATGGACCTGGAGCCGGCCTATGCTGGCCTGCGCGCCCTGCACCCCAGTTCGCTGGAGGGTTCGCGCGACAAGCTGTTCTGGTTCCTCTGCGGCTGGTTGGGTGGGCCGGACTATTTCATCGAGCGATTCGGCCACCCACGGCTGCGCGCCCGGCATCTGCCGTTTCGCATCGGCATCGCCGAACGTGATCAATGGATGGCCTGCATGCGCCAGGCGATGCAGGAGCTGGCTGTTGACGGCGAGCTTCAGCAGCGCCTGGACGGCGCCTTCATGAACACCGCGGACTGGATGCGCAATATCTGAGCCAGGCCGCGGCGCCATGGGGGCGCTGGGGCTTCAGTCAATCCTGAAGCGGAACTCCTGTTCGAAGCGATGCTCGCCCGGGCATTCATAGCTGCTGCGCAGCGTGTTTTCGACCGCCGCCTGCATCGCGCGCCGGGCGCGCGCATCGCCGACGCCGCTGACCGCCAGCCACTCGACGCCAGTCACACGCCCGGCCTGCACAGTGGCCAGCACGCGCAGCACGGCGTCACCACTCCAGTTCATCGCTGGCGCCTCGGGCTGGCCCATGCGGGTGCAGATGGCGCCGGGTTTTTCAGTCTTGGCAACGGTCGGCGTGCCCGGTGTCTTTTCCACCACGCCGACGCTTGTGCCGGGTGTGCTCGTCGTCAGCCCCACGTCCAGCGGCCTGGTCTGGATCAGCGGCCTGTCGCTGGTCTCGATGATGGTGATCTCGGGCACGACGATCTGAACTTTGTCGGGCAGTTGCTGGCTGGGCGCCTCGATCTGCACGATTTTGGGCGGCGGTGGTGGTGGCTCCGTCTTTTCGATGAGATCCACCTGGGCGAGCGACGGTTCGGTTTTCTTCCAGTGATTGCTCAGACCGCTCACCAGCGCCCAGATGGCGAGCAGGTGAACCGCTGCCACCAGGCCGATGCCGGTGAAGCGGGAAGGGGCTTCGGAGGGACGCGTCATGTTCATGCTGTGGCCTTGTCGTGTCAAAGGTTGATGGGTACAGCTTTTCACGATCCACGGTGGCGCAGCCCTGCGCCGTGACAGCGATCACCCCGTGCTTGCCGCACAGGCCTGTCGCTGTCGCTCCTCGATCCACGGCGCCATCAAGCCCCAAACAGCCAGGCCTTGATGCACTGCGCTGACACCGATGTTCCGCAGCACCAGACTAGCGAGCGGGTCTGATCCAGGTCAAGCCGATTTTTTGACGCTCACTTGCGCTGCGAGCAACACTGCGCGCCGTATGCCAAGGCTATAAAGCTCGATGGTGGTTGACCATGAAGACGCGGGCTCAGACCTGCATCAGCAGCACCATCAGCGCGCCGGCGCCGCCATCGCTGGCGCGGGCCTGAACGAAGGCCAGCACCTCCTGCTTTTGCACCAGCCAGCGACGCACACGGCTCTTGAGCACCGGCTCGCGGCCGGGTGAACCATTGCCCTTGCCGTGAACAACGCGCACGCAGCGCAGGCCGCGTCGGGCGCTGTCGTGGATGAACTGGCCCAGGGCCTCGCGGGCCTGGTCGCGGCGCAGGCCATGCAGATCAATCTGCCCCTGCAGCGCCCAATGACCACGGCGCAGCTTGCGCACCGCCTCGGGGCTGATCTCCGGGCGGCGGAAGGACAGGCTCTCGTCGGTTTCCAGCAGCGAGTCAACATCAAAGTCGTCAGACAAGGCCTGCTGCAGCGCCAAGCGCTCGTCGGCCTCGCGCTGGCGCGGCTCCGGCGCTGGCGGGGTCAGCCGGTGTAGCACCCGCGGGGGCTGGGCCAGCGGCGTCACCACGCCCACGCTCAGCTCGAACAGCCGCGCCTCGCGCTCGCGCAGCCGCGCGGCGGCGGCCTCCCGCTCGGCGCGTTCCTCGGCCAGACGGCGGCGCAGCATCAGCTCACGCTGCAGGCTGCGCAGGTCCTGCAGGCTGTTCAGCTTCTCGCTCACATCAGCCCCCGTTCGGCCATCGACACGGCCGAGCCCTGGCTGACGACCAGATGGTCCAGCACGCGCACATCCACCAGGGCCAGCGCGCTGCGCAGGGCCTGGGTCAGTGATTCATCGGCGCGCGAGGGTTCGGCCACGCCGGAGGGGTGGTTGTGCGCGAGGATGACGGCCGCAGCGCCATGGGCCAGCGCCCGCTTGACGACCTCGCGGGGGTAGACGCTGGTCTGGGTCAACGTGCCGTGAAACAGCTCTTCCATCGCGATCAGCCGGTGCTGGGCATCGAGCAAGAGCAGGGCAAAGACCTCGTGATCCAGCGCGGCCAGCTGCAGCTGCAGGAACTGCTTGACCGACTCAGGCGACTCAAACACCGGCCGGCGCGCCAGCTGCTGGTTCAGCGAGCGGCGCGCGATCTCCAGCACGGCGGCGATTTCGGCCCGTTTGGCCGGGCCCAGGCCCTTGATGCGGGCCAGATCCTTGGCCTCGGTATTGAGTAAGCCGGCCCAGCCACCGAACTCGTCCAGCAACTGCTGAGCCATCTGCAGCACCGGCTTGCCCTTGATGCCGGAGCGAAGCAGCAGGGCCAGCAGTTCGGCATCGGCCAAGGCGGCAGGGCCGCGGGCCAGCAGCTTTTCACGCGGTCGCGACTCGGGCGGCAGGTGGTCAAGCGGCATGGCGGGCAGGGCATTGGCGGGCTGAGGAAGGCCGCATTGTCGGGCAAGCCTAAAATCCACGCATTCCATGCCGGCGGCCGCAGGGCCGCAATCACCGTGAACCTCATTCAACAAGGGTCCTTCTTGACCCTGCATTACCGTCTGGCGGGCCTGGATGGCACCGACGTGATCAACACCTTTGCCGACAAGCCGGCCACGCTGTCGCTGGGCACCGGCGAGCTCTCGCCGGCGATCGAGGCCCGGCTGATCGGCCTGCCCGAAGGCACGCGCACCCAGTTCGAACTGGCCGCCGGCGAAGCCTTCGGGCCGCGCAATCCTGACATGCTGCAACGTGTCAAGCTCAGCCTGCTGCGCCAGCTGGGCGATCCTGACGAGGAATACCGACCCGGCGATGTGGTCCAGTTCCCAACGCCGGACGGGCAGGGCAGCTATGCCGGCTTGGTGCGCGAGGTGGGTGAGGACTGGTTGCTGTTTGACTTCAACCACCCGCTGGCCGGCCAGCCGGTGCTGTTCGAGGTGCAGGTGATCGGCGTGCTCTGAGCATGATCCGCCACGAGGCTTGGGTAGACTCGCGCATGCCCTGAAAACGAGAATGAATCCATCGATGAATGAGAAAGAAGTCCTGCTGGCCGAGCCACGCGGGTTTTGTGCTGGCGTCGACCGCGCGATCGAGATCGTCGAGCGTGCGCTGACCAAGTTTGGCGCGCCCATCTATGTGCGCCACGAAATCGTGCACAACACCTATGTGGTCAATGATTTGAAGGCCAAGGGTGCCATCTTCATCGAGGAGCTGGCCGAGGTGCCGCCGGGCGCCACGCTGGTGTTCAGCGCCCATGGCGTCAGCCAGGCGGTGCGTCGCGAGGCGGCCGAGCGCGGCTTCCAGGTTTTTGACGCGACCTGCCCGCTGGTGACCAAGGTGCATGTCGAAGTGGCCAAGCTGCACAAGGAAGGCTACGAATTCATCATGATCGGCCACAAGGGGCATCCCGAGGTCGAAGGCACGATGGGGCAGCTGAGCGACGGGATCTACCTCGTCGAGGACGCAGCCGACGTGCCTCATGTGCGAGTCAAGGATCCGGCGCGTCTGGCCGTGGTGACGCAAACCACCCTGAGCGTTGACGACGCAGCCGACATCCTGGCGGCCGTCAAACGCCAGTTTCCGCTGGTGCGTGAGCCCAAGCAGCAGGACATCTGCTACGCCACGCAGAATCGCCAGGATGCCGTCAAGGTGATGGCGCCGCAGGTGGATGTGGTCGTCGTTGTCGGCAGCCCGACCAGCTCCAACAGCAACCGGCTGCGCGAGTTGGCCGAGCGGCTGGGCACACCGGCCTATATGGTCGACGCTGCCGATGATTTGCAGCCGGCCTGGTTCGACGGCCGTGCCTGCGTGGGTCTGACCGCCGGCGCCTCGGCGCCCGATGTGCTGGTGCAGGCGGTGATCAGCCGGCTGCGCGAGCTGGGCGCGACCTCGGTGCGCAGCCTGCCGGGCGTTGAAGAGCATGTGCGATTCCCGCTGCCGCTGGGCCTGGGCGACAAGTCCATGGCCGAGGTGGCCGCCTCCCGATCTTGAAGCCTGGTGCTTGATGCTCCAGGCGGCGCCAGCAGTGGCGCCGTTTCGCTTTCATAGAATTCAGCCCAGTTTCAAGGAATAGACCCCATGCTTGACATTACCCTGCTGCGCAAGGACCTCGACGCTGTCGTGGTGCGCCTGAACACCCGCAAGAACCCGCAAGCCTTTCTCGATGTGGCCCGCTTTGGCGCGCTGGAGAGCGAGCGCAAGGGCGTGCAGATCCGCACCGAGGAACTGCAGGCGCTGCGCAACAGCCTGTCCAAGCAGATCGGCATGAAGAAGGGCAAGGGCGAGGACGCCAGCGAGCTGATGGCGCAGGTCGGTGCGATTGCCGAGGAGCTGAAGGCCGGCGCGGAGCGGTTGGAGGCGATTCAGCAAGAGCTCAATGTGATGCTGATGAGCGTGCCCAATCTGCCCGATGAAAGCGTGCCTGTCGGCGCCGATGAGAGCGGCAATGTCGAGGTGCGCCGCTGGGGCACGCCGCGCAGCTTTGACTTCGAGATCAAGGACCATGTCGACCTGGGCGCACCGCTGGGCCTGGATTTCGAGACTGGCGCCAAGCTGAGCGGTTCGCGCTTCTCCTTCCTGCGCGGCCCGGCGGCCAAGCTGCACCGCGCGCTGGCGCAGTTCATGCTCGATACGCAGAGCGACGAGCATGGCTACACCGAGTGCTACACGCCCTACATCGTCAACCGCGAGGTGTTGGAAGGCACCGGCCAGCTGCCCAAGTTCAAGGAAGACATGTTCTGGGTGCTGCGCGGCGGCGACGCCGAGGCGCAGGAGCAGTACCTGATCTCGACCTCGGAGATCTCGCTGACCAACACGGTGCGCGAGCAGGTGCTGGATGCTGCCCAGCTGCCGATCAAGCTGACGGCGCACAGCCCCTGTTTCCGCTCGGAAGCGGGCAGCGCCGGCCGTGACACCCGCGGCTTGATCCGACAGCACCAGTTCGACAAGGTCGAGATGGTCCGCATCGAGCATCCGGAGAAAAGCATGGCCGCGCTCGAGGAGATGACGCTGCATGCCGAAGCCATCCTGCAAAAGCTGGGTCTGCCCTACCGTACCGTGCTGCTGTGCAGCGGCGATATGGGCTTTGGTGCGGTCAAGACCTATGACCTCGAAGTCTGGGTGCCGGCGCAGAACACCTACCGTGAGATCAGCTCCTGCTCCAACATGGGCGCCTTCCAGGCACGGCGCATGCAGGCTCGCTTCAAGAACGAGCAGGGCAAGAACGAGCTGGTGCACACGCTCAATGGCTCGGGTTTGGCCGTCGGCCGCGCCCTGGTGGCCGTGCTGGAGAACTACCAGAACGCCGATGGCAGCATCACGGTGCCCGAGGTGCTGCGCCCCTATCTGGGTGGTCGCGAGCTGCTGCGCGCGGAGTGATTTTCAAAGAGTTTTCAAAAAACCTTTGAAGTCTCTAAAAAGCTCGCTATACTAGCGGGCTTACTCGCAGCAACCAACGCGAGCACCGAAATTCCGGAGAGGTGGCAGAGTGGTTGAATGTACCTGACTCGAAATCAGGCGGACGGAAACGTCTCGGGGGTTCGAATCCCCCCCTCTCCTCCAGAAGAAAGCCTTGTAAATCAAGGACTTAAAAAACCCCGCCAAGTGCGGGGTTTTTGCTTTCTGAGCCCCATTTCCGCAACCCATTTCCGCAACTCAGGCGAAAACGGCCTATTTCGTGGGCTTCACGCGCTCGCCAACGCGGCGGTACACGGTGCGGGTGATCTGCTCTTTGGTGTGGCCCAGCAGCTTCTGCGCCTGGGCGATGTCCTCGATCTCGCTGGCCGCTTTCGGGCGCACGTCGCGGAACTGGAACTGCTTGATGCGGGCGGCCAGGTCGGCGTCTTTGGCGGCCAGAGCCTGGGCCAGTGCTGCTGCTCGGGCATCCTCAAAGCGGGTGCGCAGCATGTGCCGTGTTAGCGGCTTGCCTTCGGGCGTGGCCAGCAGAGCAAGCGTGCGAACTGATCGTGCCTTGATGCGGTCAATCAGCTGGCCGAGCTCGGTCCGCACGCCAGTCTCGCGGTCGGTCAGATCGATGCGCAGGCGCTTGCCGGTCTTGCCCTGTTTGGCGGTTAGTGCATCGTCGATGATGTGCTTGACGGTGAAGCCGCACACATCGTCTGGCCGCTGGCCGCTGAGGTAGGCCAGATCCATGGCGTCCTTCAGCTCCTGCGGCGCCTGGCTGCGCACGGCGGCCCAGACTTCAGGGTCTGCATAGAAGTCGCGCGGCGTCTCCTCGTTCTTGCTCACACCACGGCAGGGATTCTCGCGGTCGGTGTAGCCCCATTCGCGGGCCATGTTCCAGATGTCGCTGAACAGGGCCAGCTCGCGATTGGCTGCTACTGGCGCGGGCTTGCCGCCTGGATCGCGAACGGTGCCGTCCTTGCGCAGCCGGCGCTTGGTCTTGCGGTTGTCGCGGTAGCCAGCGATGTGCTTGGGCAGCACGGCCTTGAAGGGTGCTGATGCAAACACCGCGCGCAGGTTCTCCAGCTCAGCCAGGTTCAGAACCTGAGTCTTGGGCGCCTTTTTGGGGATCACCTCTAGCTCGTACCGGTTGAAGGCCACGGCCATCGTGCCGGATTCGGCAGGCGGGGGCACGTGCTCCAGCTCGGCCCACTTGCGCTTGGCCTCTGCAAGGTCAGTGCCGAGCGGGATCTCTTTGCGCTTGCCAGCGTCGTCGCGGCCGTTGTAGTAGTAGCCGACCCAGACTTCGCCGCTCTTGAGCGTGCGTACGCGGGGCAGCATGCGCGGCGGTAGGTTGCGGCCGGTGGACTTGGGGCGGTTCATTGCACGGATGAGAAGTCGGGCTCCCAGGCCTCGGGAGCAACGATATTAGCCATTTCAACGCCGCCCATCTTCAGGTTCGCGTACAGCCGGCCAACAACCGGCACGCCGGCGCGGGTCTTGATGAACTTCCAACCGTTGGATTCGAGCCAGTGAATTTGCAGGCGTGGAACTGGCGTGCCGGTCATGCGTTCAAGTTCTTCAGCAGTGAGTTGCAGCTCATCGCGCTGGGGTAGTCCGAGTATGGCGTTCACATCAGCCTCCGGTGGTATGGTGGCGGGCATGACTCAAGCCAAGACCGCCACCGAGATTCGTGCCATGCTGACCAAGGAAGAGGCCGCGGCGCTGTGGTTCATCCCGCAGGCGCCGGAAGGGCGCGTGGTCAGCGAAGAGATGCAGCAGCGCTTTCAAGACCTGGGCCTGGCCACCGCGCCGATGGCAGATGGCCGGCGGGGCATCACGGTGCTGGGATCGCGCGTGCAGCGCGGGGCGCCCTGACGTCATGGCAGCCTCCGAAACGTCACGACCCAGACCCAGGGATTGGCTTCCCATGCCCCGTCGCCATTGATCGTCCACCACAGGTGCGCGAAGTTCTCGCGAGCAAATCGCCCACCGGGAAGGTGGAGGCTGTGCTTGACGCCCTCGGCCTGTGCATCCGCCTCGCTGATGTCCTGCAGCCTCTCGACGCGCACTCCGGTGATCTCAAGCGTGATGCGGCTGGCCCAACGGGGCATGTGGATGCTGGGGATTGGGCCGAAGCTCCGCCAGTGTTCGTCGGTGCCCTCGCAGTTGTGCACTTCACGAGCATTGCGCGGGATGGTGTAGTCCGCTGGCACACAGTATTCGTCAGCAGCCGGCGAGTCGTAGGCGACGAAGCGGTCGCCGGTAGACATCCAAGGTTCCCAGCCGGCGCCGAGGTCTTCGCCGATGCGAAAGCTCTCCCGCACCCACAGCCTGTCGCCGGGCCTGCCGTAGGGGCAGGGCACCGCATCATCGAGGTTCGCACTGGCGTCGTCCCACCACCGGCCGGAATGTCCGCTGACCTGCCAGCCTTCAGGTGTTATCGCCGGCACCTCTGCGACGATGGCGTCGGCTTCAAATTGCTTGCGCACTACCCGCCGCGTCTGCGTCTTCGTTCCGGCCATGATGGCGCGGACCATGGCGGCCGAGAATAAGATTGGGAGTTCTTTCAAGGGAGACTCCAATGGCTGCATGTAGCGATTGCTTGAGGCAAGATGGCCTTGGTAGGAAGGAGCCGGCACATTCCGCGTTGGAGCAAACTGCCCGGCGGAAGCACACAGGCGCTATGGCTATTGGCTCCGTATCGGACTACCGATGCAAAACCTGCGGAGCCGTTCTTCAGCTTGATGACGATCGAAACGATGACCACGCCGGCTGGACGATTGTTAAAAGCTAGAGTCATCAAGCCCCCTGTGCGACGCTAAGCCCAACAGCCACCGGCCGAACCCACACCGGCGCAGCGTTGAGCTGAAACGTTTCGCCGCTCCAGGCCAGCAGCAGGGTGCGGCCCATCTCGCTGGCGATGGCCTGGGCCGCGTCGCTGGGCACGGCGTTGCCGATGCGTTCGCGCCAGGCCTGATCGCTGAGGCCGTCGAGCTCCAGCTGTTCCTCGGGGTCGACCAGCGACTGCAGGGCGGCCAGCTCCAGCGTGGTGAATGGCCGGTGCCAGGTGCCGTCCTCGGCGCGGATGATGGCCACCAGGTTGTCGGTGGACTCGGGCAGGCGCGGGTCAGCAACCGACCACCTGCCGTTGTCGTGGCACGCTGCAGCGCTCACCGCGCCGGCCGGCTGGTCCATGCGCATCACGCCGTAGTGGCCGCCGGTCAGGTAGGCAGCGCGGTCGGCGTCCATGCCGCTGCGTGGGTCGGCCACGGCATAGGCGCCTTGGCCGGTGGTGCTGCCACTAATGACGGTGCCAGCGGGGCGCTGCCAGTCGGCCACAGCGTATTTGGCGAAGTCGGCGCCGTGGTTGCGCGGATCGGCCACGCAGGCGGCGCCGCTTCCAACTTGCTGGCTTCCCGTCACCGTCGCAGAGTGGCGATCCCATCGGACCACGCGGAACATCTGGGTGTGCCTTGCTGAAGATTCGGGCAGACGCGGATCTGCCACGCTGTAGGTGCCCTGGCCGGGGCTCTTCACACCGATGACGGTGCCGCTGGGCTGGTCCCAGGGCAAGACGCCATAGTTCTGATATTGCAGGGCTCCATCCGGAGCGCGCGGGTCAGCCACCGAGAATGAGCCATTGCCTGGGCGGCTGGCACCCGCGATCACACCAGTCGGTTCTTCCCACCGATGCACGCCGAGGCCACCGTTGTGCATTGACGGCACGATCAGATAGTCGCGCAGCTGGCCGCCCTCGATCGCGAGCCGGTTCAGGCTGCGCCAGTCGCTGCCGGCCTCGACGAAGGCGAGACGCACCCAGGTCTTCCACTGCAGCGCCGGTACGCGGTGCATTGGCCCGGCGCGCAGATCGCCAGGCATCAACATGCGGCCGAGCACATCGCCCACGGCGCGTAGCGGACGGCGCTCCGGCTCGTACAGTAACGGCGGCACCTTGGCGATATGGCGAGCCACCAGCAGGAAGCGTTTGCGGCTCTGGGCCAGGCCGCCCAGCTCGCCGCAGTCGTGCGTCGTCTCGGCCGTGGCGTAGCCATAGGCGCGCAGCATCGCCGTGATCTGGTCCAGCAGCGCGCGGCCGCGGGTGGCCAGGCGCGGCACGTTCTCGAACAGCACGAGCTCTGGCGGATCGTCGGCCCAGGCCTCCAGCATGAGCCAGACGCCGCGCAGCGTGAGCCTGTTCAAGGCCTGGTACTTGGCCGTCTTGCTCTTGCTCTCGCTGAGCAGGCCGCTGAAGCCCTTGCAAGGGGCCGACAGGAAGACGATGTGCGGGCGCTCGCCGCCTGCAGCGCGCTGAATGTCCTGCGGCGTGGCCTCGCGCCAGTCGGCCGCAGGCTCGGCGCCGTGAAAGGCGCGGTACTGCTCGCGGTCGAACATGTCCAGCACGGTGCCGGGCACGCCGGCCAGGCGCTGGAAATCGCGCATGGCCGCCGGGTCAACATCGATGCCGCCAATGCAGCGGAAGCGAGCCTCCAGCTGGCCGACGCGGGATTCGCCGCGGTTGAAGCCGCGTGCGCCGCCACCCAGGCCGGCGAACAGATGGAAATGGCGGATCTCGACGGGCGTCATTGAGCGCTCCCTGCTTGCTTGAGCTGCGCCCTATCCAGGCGCTCGATCTCGGCCAGGATCAGGGCGCCGGCCTTGATGAGGTTGCGGCGACTGCCGGACGGCTTGAACCACTCGTGATCCCAGGGCCAGAGGCTAAGTGCAAGGTGCCCCCGGTCGGTTGTGACCGAACACATGGCATACGCGGCGGCTGCTTTCGCGAGCTCGTCGTCGGTGTAGGCGTCGTCACGCTCCGGCGCCCAGCCCTCGGCGTCGATCTGGCGCTGGCGCTCGGCCAGTACGTCCAGGGCTGCTTGCGTCGGCTTCTCTGCCTCTGCGGTGGAGAGGGCTTGGCGGGCCAAATTCACGTAGAACTCGCGGGAGTTGATTGCGCGAAGTGCCGCGTGCCCATCAAGGCTGTACCCTTCTTCAAGGTTGCGCTCCATGTGAGCGATAGGGTCGATGATGTCGCGCAGCGCCTGCGCCAGCGTGTCATAACTCATTGGTTGGTTCCTCAGTCGTAGCAGGGATGAAGGCTCCCGCTGGCGGAGTACGCATCGCGATGGGCTTGCCACTGCTCCTGACGATGCTGCTCGCCGGCCTTGTAGATGTAGGCATCCAGGCTGGCGACGAAGCGCAGGGCCATCGCAGCAGTCTGGATCGCTTCCTTGCGCACGTTCTCGGCGCTGGTCTTGCCGGGCTCATAGGCCATCTGCAGCACGTCCTTCGTCAACTCGCCAAACTCTTCGCCTAACACTGCCAGAGCGTGCAGCGGGGCAGTCGGCCAGGTCGGGAACTTGGCGCACGCAGTCTCAAGCTCTTGCCAGACGGCACCGATCATTTCTGCTGGCCGGCGCGTGGTGGCTTCCATCTGAATTTGGTCGTTGCTCATGGCTGTCCTCGGTTGCCGTTGGAAAGTGCGGCGATCTGCGCCTCCAGTTCCTTGATGGTCTGGATCTGCATGTTGATGACGCGAGTGCTCATCTGGAGGTCGCTGACGAGGCTGGCGTTTTCCTGGCGAAGTCGGACCAGCTCGGCATCAGCCTCCACCTCGGCCACGCGCACGGCTGCGGCGGCTTTGAGCGTTGTGCCGACGAGGCTGAGATACAGATCGGCAGCCTGCTGCTCGGCCTTCCAGCGCTGTTCGCGTTTGGTGAGTCCGAACATCACACACCTCCGTTGCCGCCGATGCCGGCGCGGGCTCTCCACGTCTGCCAGTGCTTGCTGGTTTCGACGCTGCGCCACGGTGCTGCTATGCCATCGAAGCGCGTCAGATCAAGACCAAGTTCTGACGCATGAGCTTCGAATTCGCGCAGCTCTTCCTCCGGGCTCATCGGCTCACGCACTTGTGGTGCCGGCTCAACATCCGGTCGGGCCGCAAGCCAGTCATCAACTCGGTCCATCAGCGGCACCTCGCCGCGCTCAGACTGGCCGCCGCGTGTGTTGCTTTCAAGGGCGCGGGCATATTCCACCAGCTCAGCAAGCAGGCCCTGTGCCTCGTCAACCAACGCTGACAAGTGGCCGTCTGCAGCGATCAGCCCTGCGTTGGTTGCTTGGTCGGGCTGCGCTTGTGGTGCTGCTGGATGGACCGAGCACGGCCAGCGCAGCGAACCATCGCCGCTTGGGCATGAGCACACAGGCATCGCTGCGGCCAGCTGCTCAACCTTGGGCGTGGCAGTCAGTCGCGCGAGGCGTTCGTATTTCTCCTCGGTGGTGTGCCCATCCCATTGACCTGGGTAGTTAGGCAATCCAGCGAAAAGGTGCGCCTCGCGGGTGTGGAAGTGCCAGCTGGCCTGGCCGGTGGGCAGATCGATATAGACGCAGTTACACCACTCAGGCGCCCAGCCCTCGATGGGCGTTTGCGCTATGCCCGAAGGAAAGCATCGGGCCAGCGCGGCGACCACCTGGTTGCGCTCTTTGTAGGCTGCATCGGTGCGGGCTTCTTGTGCCTGGAACTCAAACAATAGGGCGTCCACCGCCGCATGCGCGGCGATGGCGTCTCTGGGCAGTGCCGCGTGCACGTCCCGGTTGAGGGAGAAAGCGTCGTCGCTCAAGTGGCCTCCGTTGCGGTTGCAGGCCAGGTGGCGTTGTTGTCGGCATCGAAGATGGCTGGAGGGCGCTCGTACTGGTTGAGCTTGCCATCGTTGGCAGTCCAATCTGCCGCTTGGCCGAGATTGCAGCCGTCGCAAGCCAACACGTAGTGCACCTGGCAGCCAGCGATGACGAGCTTGCCGATGCGCAGGTACCAGTTCGTGCTTCGCCCGTTGGGCTTTACGCCTAGCGTTTGCTCGGCGGTGTCGATGCTCAGCAAGGTGCCGAAGGCGGCTCTGTACTGGCAGCCATTGGGCGCATAGAACCAGTTGTCCGTTGTGACAAGGACTGTCTTGCCGATGAAGTCGGCGGCAGGGGAGAGGCCTTCCGGTGTATTCATGTGGCCTCCGCTGCAGTTTCTCGGCTGACGGCCTTGAACGCCGGCAGATGGCCGTGTCCGTCGTCGCAGCTGGCGATCACGTGATGGGTCGTGGCGGCCTCTACAGCGTGGTAGTGCTGGCAGTCGCCATGCTTCGCGCAGCAGATGCCGTAGCAGGCGATCTTGGCGTGTTCGATGGGTTGGATGGGCATCATGCTGCTGCGGCCTCCTCGGCCTCATCGTTGGCGGCAGGCGCGGTGTCCGCGGACGCGATGCTGGTGTCGAAGTCGGCAAGCGTCTTGCCGGCGGCGAGGGCGGCCTTCAGCCAGCGGGGCTGCAGGCCACGGCCGCTCCAGGTCTCGCCGGTCGCCGGGTTGCGGTACTTGATCTGAACCTTGGCGCCGGGCTTGGATGCCACGGCGGGCGCTGCGTGTGCCGTGATGAAGGCGGCAGTGGCATCGGGCTTGGGCGCCGCAGCGATGCCTCGGCGGCGCTGCTCTTCGTTGCCGATCTGCAGCTCGGCGGCATCGCGGGCTTCGTCCTCGATCGAGGTCGCATCGATGCACAACACATCAGCCAGGCGCAGCGCGGGCAGATCTTCGTCGCGCATGACTTCCAGGCAGCGGCCCTCGTCCGTCAGGTCCTCGGCGCAGAGCGCCAGGCCCAGCACC
Source organism: Roseateles aquae (assembly GCF_032337115.1). Taxonomy (NCBI): domain Bacteria; kingdom Pseudomonadati; phylum Pseudomonadota; class Betaproteobacteria; order Burkholderiales; family Sphaerotilaceae; genus Roseateles; species Roseateles aquae. The sequence continues at coordinate 844,275 of NZ_JAVXZY010000001.1, read as the reverse complement.
TCGGCGAGTTCGCCGCCGTCCAGCTGGCCGAGCTCGGAAGCCAGCGCATCGTCGTATCGGCCGCTGGAGGTCGGCTGCTTCCAGCCGCGTGCGTCGAACAGCAGCTGGTTGCCCTCGGCGCTGGTGTGCTCCATCAGCTGGCGGATCGCCAAGCGCAGGATCAGCAGCGGTGGCTCCTCGGCCGCACTCAGTGCATCACCGATGGCCTTGAACAGCATCTGCCCGAGCAAGGCGTTGGCGCGCGTTTCGATGGCGGCCTCCAGCTGCGCAGCGGTGCGAGGCTTTTCGGCAGTGGGCGCAGGCTGCTTTGGGGTAGCTGCAGGCGGGCTGACGGCAGCGGCTGCAGCCGACAACGTTGGGCGGGGCGCTTCAGCCGGCGCGGGCGCCTCTTCACGCAACAGCCCCTTGGCCTTGAGTACCTTCTTGGCCGATGCAATGGGCACCAGCGTGTAGATCTTGCCGCTCGGGTGGTCGACCGTGACGGCGTCGCGTTGCTTCGCGCCAAACAACTCGCGCAGCGTGCGCGGGTCGGCAGTGAGCGTGGGAGCGGCTTGGTCGAACCACAGATGGCCAGGCGGCAGGTAGTTGGGGCTGGGCACCATGCGGCGGGCATCCTCGCCAGCAATCATGGTGTGGCCGGCGTCGCGCGCGGACTGCAGCAGAGCGTCGCGGGCGTCCGCTTCCTTGGCGTGGTAGCAAGCGCTGTCCTGGCACATGTCGCCGCCCTTGACGTCGTCGAACAGCTCTGGCGTGGCGCCGCTGCGCTTGGCGCAGTTGCCGCAGGGGCCTGCTGTCGGGTAGATCGCATGCACATCGAAGGGCGCAGCGTCCAGGCGCAGCATGTATTCCTTTTGCAGGAACTCGCTGGCGGCGCGGTAGCTGAAGGGCTCGCCGCCCCAACCGGCGAGCAGGCGCTCCGTGGCTTCGGTCTGCTGGGCTTCGTTGGGCATGCGCGCGATCAGCAGCGCCACCGTGGCCTGCAGCTTGTCGTCGAGGAAAGCCTCTTGTGCGGCAGGGCAGAGCTGCAGCAGCTGCAGCCGGTTGTAGACCCAGCGGCGGCTGCGGCTCAGGCGCGCCGCCAGCTCGTCCACGCTGGTGTAGCCCTGTAGCCCCTTGGGCTGCCGCAACAGCGCCTGCATGCCATGGGCCTCTTCCATTGGGTGCAGATCCTCGCGGTCGATGTTCTCGATCAGCTGAATCTCCAGCGCCTCAAAGTCGGTGAGGTTGCGCACCAGCGCCAGGATGGTGGGCATCTGCGCCTCGATGCTGGCACGCCAGCGGCGCTCGCCGGCCACGATCTCAAACGGGGGCTGTCCGTTCGTCGGCGTGTAGTCAGGGTTCGGTCGCGCCAGGATCGGGGTGAAATTGCCGCCGAGCTTCTTGATGCTCTGGGCCAGCTCGGTGATCTTGGCCGGCGTGAAGCGCGTGCGCGGATTCGTCGGGCTGCGGCGGAACAGCGTCAGCGGCAGGTGCTGGGCGGCCTCGGCGGTGGAGGGGTTCAACGGTTCAATTGCGGTGGTACTCATGGCAAATCAGGCCTCGCGATAGAGCAGGAAGAAGGCCTTGCCCTGGTCACTCGGAAGCAGGCAGAAGCGCTTGTCCTGGTGCGGGGCTTGGGCCACGTATTGGCGAATGGCGCGCTGCAGCGGCGCGCGGTAATGGGACTGAACGTCGGCACCGCTGCTCGGCGCGTCCAAGCGATCAAGCAGCTTGAAGAACGCCCGCTGGATGCTCTCGCGGGTGACAGGCGCAGGGATGCCGCGGCGCACGGTGATGGCGTTCAGGTCCAGCAAGGGGGTTGGGCTTTTGCTGGCTGGCTTGCCGGTGGCCATCACAGGAATGACGAGGTCAAGCGGCGGCACTTCGGCCGGCCATGTGAGTGTCGTGGCGGCGGTGAGCACTGGCACCGCGCCTTCCTTGGCCGCTGCCGGCGCTTGGGCGGGGCGCACCCTCGCCAACTCGGGGCCGGCGATGTACACCATGTTGCCCTGCGCATCGCGTTGGCGCGTAAGCATCTTGCTCTGTAGCGCTGAGGCGAGAAGGGCGGGGATGCTGGCGCTGCTCGTGCCGAAGCGCTGCGCGATCTCAAGCGCCGTCAGCTCTTCGAGCGGATTGGCGCGCAGCCAGGTGAGGTAGCGATCTGCCACCGAGCCGTCGCGTGGGGTGTAGATCATGGCGGGCCCTTTCACGCGTGCGATGGCGCGGGCGCATTGAAGACGCGCACGCCCGGGCCCGTGTTGCCAGCCAGTGCTGAGCGCGCCCGGGCCTTGAGCACTCGGGTGCAGGTCGCCAGTTCGCCGCGGCTGACGAACTGCAGCTGCACGCTGAAGATCCACAGCGCGTCGTCAAATGCCGCGATCTCGGCGCCGCGTAGCGTCCAGCGGCCCGTAGCCTGGGCGCGTTCGAGCAGCGCGATAACAGCAGCCTGGGCGGCATCGCGAGTGGCCTGGTGGTCTGAGGCGATCTGGTAGCGGCGGGCGATCTCGTTGCCGATGTTGATGGCGTCGATGATGTGTGCCAGCTGGCTTGCGTCGCCCTGGGCCGCGCGCAGCGCGTCAAAGGCCGCCTGCATTGGCTCGGTGATCAGCGCGCGCTCGGCAGGCAGCAGTGTGGCGGCCTGGTTGAGCGCAATGCCCAGTGGCGTTTCCTCCAGCGGGATGGCAAATGCAGCGTGGGCGAAGCGGTCGCGCCGGTCGTGGCGCTTGTGGTGGTGCGGCATGGTGGTGCCTCGTATGTGGGTGGTGGTGCTGGCCGGTCAGTCGTCGTCGCGGTCGCCGGCAGCTGCGCGTTTGGCGTCGAAGGCGCGTGCGTGGCTGTGCGGGTGGACGCTGGGCAGCACCGGGCCAGCGGAGCGGTGCTGCGAGTGAGGGGCGTGCGAGGCTCCCGCGTGTGCAGGCGTTTGCACAGCGGGGGCCTGCGGCTCGGGCGTGTTGTCGCGGGTGACGCGTTCGCCGCGGGCGACGCGCAGCGCGGCGCCCTGCAGCACCTTGTAGCGAGCGGCTGCGAGGGCCAGCTCGTGCAGACTGGGCCAATCACGGTGCGCGACGAGATCCCAGGCGGTCTGGAGGTCCTCGCTGGTGGGCTGCAGATCGCGCTGCATGCTCAGGCCTGCAGGCGCAGCCACGGGGCTGACATGTGCCGCGCATCCGGGCCGCAAGGCCCCGTGGCAGAGCGCGCGAGGCTCACCGGCATGCCGCCGCGCGGCACCTGGCCGGGGCAGCAGCACACGCGGTGCAGCAGATCGCCGGCGCCGTGTTCGCACAGGGCGCAAGCGCGATAGCTGCGCGACTCGGCAGCCATCCACGCGTTGGGAGCTGGGATAGGGTTGAGCGAGCTCAGCATGCTGCTCTCCGCGCTGCCAGCCCGGCTGAATTGGCAAGCATGTAGGCGTGCTCGCGGATCGACTGGCCCTGAAGAGGGATGCTCTGCTCCTCGTTCCAGTGCTTGCCCAGCGACTGCCTGAATTCGCGCTCAGCCGCTTCACCACCGAGCGCTCCAATGAGGCAAACGAGGGCGTATTCGAGCGAAGTGTTCCGCATGCTGGCGGCGTCCGCCTTCGCGTAGGCGCCTGGCTGTTCAGCTTTGGTGGCTGCCTCGGCCAGCTCCTTCGTCAGGCGCTTCACCATGTAAGCGGCCAGTGCGCGCTGGGCGGTTCCAGTGAGGGCAAGGGCGCGGCTCACAGCGCTTGCTCCATCGCCTGCAGGTCGTCCAGCATCTGCTCGATGCGGGCCTCCATGTTGGCCAGTTCGATCTTGTCGCGGGCCATGCGGTCCATCAGCACCGGACTCTTCTTGTAGTCGATACGCATGGCGGCGCAAGAGGCCTCGTCCATCGCCATCCAGTGCACCAACTCAACACGTGCGTTCTCAAGCCGGCTGATGCGGCGGCGCAGTCCCCAGGCTTTCAGGTAAGCGTGCGCACGGCGGCACCAGCTGGAGCGGCCGACAACTGGCTTCAGCGCCCGCCGAGAGTGATGCACGACTGCGACGATGCGGCTGGGATCGGGTGATTGCGCAGTCGGGGACTGGGTGCCTGCAAGAGACTGGATTCCGGATTGGCTCTCCATTGCTAACTCCGCTAGTTGGTAAGCGGGAGATTAGCAGGCGTACTAACAATGTCAATACGCTAACCATTTCGGGCGAAAAAAAGCCCGCCTGAGGCGGGCCGTTACCGACGGGTGTTGTCGCCTTAGTGCGTTGGCAGTGGGCCGGGGGTGACTTCCGCTTGCGGCTGGGGCGGCGGCGGTGGGGTGTCATTCCCGCCGGCGACGTGCTTCAGATCTTCGTCGGACAATTCAACAGGCTGGTCGACCGGGTTCAGATGCTCATTCATGGGTTCTCCAAAAAGTGGTGTGGCAGAGCGGTCTAAATGATACCCAGCCGCATCGCTTTCAAGGAAGCGCCTTGTGAAGAGCTGCAACCCAATGTTTTGGCCGCCAGCCCTAGCATCTGTTCAGTATCAGTAATGGACATCGATAACTTTCTGGCAACTTGCTCGACGGTCATGCCATCGCTGATCCAGGCCAAAGCTTCACGCTCTATGCGGGTCAGCGACTGAACATCAAAACCTGAGGAGGCGGCGAAGAAAAGTGCTTCTGCTGGCACGAGCGCTGCGCTTGCAAAACTTGTGAGTTTGCTTAGGGTCCGACCGAGGGCCTTCGATTCAAGTGGCAAGTCAGAGTGGACTGACACTTGAAAGCAAATGCTTGGCAGATGTAGGGACACGGAAGCGCCGCTGCGGAGGCCCAATGCTGAGATAGCATCGAAGATATCGAGGCAGTTGTGCTTCCTGTAGGTCGACTCATCCCATACCGTAGGCAGGCTGGAAGTCTTGCAGTGTTGCATCACGGGGCAGCGCTTCCCAAGGCCGGGGTCGAGGTGCTTCCATTCGTCAGACCTGGGAAGATTGTCGATGTAGATGTGATCTTCATCACTAGTGTTCCCGCGACGAATGAACGCTGTCACGTCGCAAGTCGGAAAGCCAAGCTCGTGCGTGAATCGGATCAACTCATCGCGGAACTCGTTGCCTGTACGCGCGGCAAAGATTGCGTTGGAAGTAAGCATGGCAACCCCAATTAGGACGTTAGATTGTGGTTCAGTTAGCCGACTAACGCAACCTGCTACTGATTGCAGGTTGCGCAGAGGTCAAAAATCGGGGAAAGTCGGCCTCCTGATGTTGCCCACTTACCTTGTTGATGAGCGAGCTTACGAGTCAACGCCCGAGAACTGGGCGAACTGGCTCGGAGTCGCTATGCGCTGGCCAGAGCTCTGCCGCGTTCAATGGGGGCACTACACCAGTCGCGTCGAAGGCGTCTTCGAAACGCCAATGTGCTCAGGCCTCACTGGCGTTTGCACTTATCTGAGCGTGAACTGTGAAAGGCCGCTTTACCTAACTTGGCGCTGGTTTGCTGCGCCTGGCGACAGTGAGATCTGTGTACTAGATCAGTTCATGATCCGTAGCAATGCACGGCTGCTGGATGCCAACGATGCTGCGCTAAACCGGCTTGAGGCAGCGCATGTCTTTGCTCGCGCGCTAGCCGAGTTTGATTGGCCATCGCAAGTTCGGGGGCTGATCGCCGGCTGACTACCTTGTCGGTTTGACGGCGCTGTCGGGCAGTTCAGCAATTGGCCGGGCCGACTCAAACTGCCGGTCAATGGACTCGATGAACCGTGTGAACTGATCGGTCCTATTGACGGCATCGACGGCAGCTGCAATTTGCATGGCGGTGCCGTGCCAAGCAGATCGAGTCGCCGCGAATGGCGCAGGCGCATTGCATGCAATAGCGCCTTCAATCATGGCTTCCAGCCTCGCGCGCATCGCGGGGTCAAGTGCCAACAACTGTGCCAGTGTGACGCGCTCAAAAGGCCAGACGCCCTTCGCGATGGCGTCATCATCTGCTGGGCGAGGGGCGCCTTTGCCTCTGGCAATCCACAACGCGTTGAAGCCGCTCGCCCTGGCAAGCGCCTCGGCGGCTTCAAGCTTTGCGATGCTCTTAATTGGCTTGCTGCCATGGCCAAGCCACTGCGACACCACCGAGCTGGACTGTTTGGATATGCGGATCAAGTCTCCGCGATCCCAGCCCATGGTGCGCATCACGTGTTCGAGGCGGTGCTGCAAATCCATGCTTGGAATTTAGTGCACTAACGAGTGAGCGTGCTTGCCATTGTAAGTAAGCATGCTACTATGAACAAATGACTAAGTCTGAAGCTATCACCCTCTTGGGGGGTAATGGGCGTGGTGCAGTGACGCGTGCAGCCAAGGCGCTATGTATTTCGCATTCCGCCCTCAGCCAGTGGCCAGACGAGCTGAAGCGGCATCACCAAAGCATGGTCCAGGCTGCGCAATGGCGTATGGCCCAAGCAATAGCACCAGCGTCCAATCCCGCCGTCCCTGTTTCGGGTCATCAGGGGGCTCAGCATGCGCCGAACTGACGCAGTCAACGCCATGTTCGCTCAGCCGCTCTCTGACAGCGAGCACGGGCCTTACCTGATCGGCGCAGATATCGAGCTTCCCCCGGGCGCAACGATCACTCCGTTTTACTTCAACTGCCCAAAGTGCGGGCATCGCTTAAGCCAGGAACTTGTAGAGCCCGCCGCTGATGAGCGCTGCGCCGAGAGCGTCAAAGGCGATGCCAGCGAAGTGCGGGCTTCGGGGATGGCCAGTGACAACGCCGCCCGGAAAGCGGGCGGTGGCTCGCAACAACCTGGTCTGCAAGGGGTGATTGATCCACTCACCCACCCCCACGAAGAACACGCCGAGCGCCGTGAGAGCGGTGGCGGCTGTTGGAAAGGCGGGGAGCAAGCCAGCGCCGGTGGCAAGAAACACAGCCAAGCCGGCGGCCATGAGCACCTTGTACCAGTAGTCGAGCGCAAGTTTGGCGAGCGGATTTTCCATTGGTTGTTCGGTGCTTGAGCGCTGGCAGCAGCGTTGAGCCGACAGCATAACGATTCATTGGGGCGCGTCGCAGTGCCTAGGAGATGCGAGCAATGAGTGACTATCGGATGCAGAGTAGTCTGGGCGATGGGCGCAGACCGGTGATGGCTGTGAGCAGCCATTTCCCGCCGGCCGTGATCGTGGCCTTGCAGGATGCGGCCTCGCGCCGCGACATTGACCGGATCGACGAGATCAACGCCGAGCTGGCCGCGCAAGGCCTGGTGCGGCCGGCAGATGACATCACGTTGCTTAAGCAGCTGCGGGCTGCGCGCCAGGCCGAAGCGGTGAGCGCATGAGCCCGGTGCCTGATGCCCTGGTGGATGTAGACCCATCCACGCGTCTCAGCCCAGACGACCTGGCCACACAGCGCGAGGCAGAGTTCCTGGCAGCAGCGCTGCTCGAAGCGCAGGCCGCTGCAGCGCGCGTGCCGGCTGGCCGGCCTGGCTGGTGCAGCAATTGCGGCGCCGCCTGCATGCCTCTGGCCGTCTACTGCGATACCGATTGCCGCCAGGACCATGAGGGGCGACTGCTGACGCTCGCCAAGCAGGGGCGCAGCGCCTGATGGTTTCAAGAGCTGACGCATTGGCGGCTCGGAACGCGCAGATCGAGCGCTTCCGCGGCCTTCCGGAGGCGATGCGCGCGCTACCGCAGTGGTTGGTGTGGCGCTATGTGCGCAAGGACCCTACCAAGAAGCCGGCCAAGATGCCGTACTACGCGTCGGGGCAGTTGCGCGGTTGGCCGCATGGCAAACCCAAGGACGGCAAGCCTACTGAGGGCATGCCCCAGGTGCAGCAGGGCGACCCGCTAGACCGTGCTGAGCTGGTGAGCTTTGACGCGGTGATTGCCGCGTTTGCATCGCGGCAGAGTTGGGATGGCATTGGCTTTGCCTTTCTGCCTGGCGACGGGCTGGTTGGCGTTGACATCGATGGCGCCATCGATCTGGAGACCGGTGAAGTCTCTCGCCGCTGCGACCTCGTGTTGCGCATGTGCCCGAGCTATGCGGAGCGCTCCGTGAGCGGCACGGGCGTGCACATCATTCTTTCCGGCGAGGTGGAGTCGTTCAAAGACGATGACATTGGACTGGAGGTGTATTGCGGGCGCCAGTTCTTCACGTGCACAGGCGAGCGCTGGGGCAATGCGCCTGAGCAGGCCCAGCCGGCGGACCCGGAAGCCTTGGCGGTGATGCGCGGCATGTGCGAGCAGGCCAAGCGGGAGCGTGATGCGCGCAAAGCTGCCGCTGCACCAGCGCCAGCAGCAACCGGCGCGGCGCAAGCCAAGCGGCGCAGTGAAGGCACGGACAGGACGGAGGGCGCCGACGATTTCAAGCGGGTCAACCAAGAGGCGCTGCGGGCGCTGGCCAGCTGGGTGCCGGAGCTGTTCCCCAAGGCGCGTGCCTACAAGGACGGGTACCGCGTTTCTTCCAAGGATCTGGGGCGTGAGCTCCAGGAGGATCTGGGCCTGTTGCCGAGCGGCATTCAGGACTTCGGTGCCGAAGAGAAGCTGACCGCTATCGATGTGGTCGTGAAGTTCGGGTGCATGTCCGTGAAGGAGGCCTTGCACTGGCTCGCGCAGCGCGTGGGCGTGCAGCTAACGCAACGCAGGCGCGCGTCTGCACGCAGGCCCGAGCCGGACGGCGGCGGGGGTGATAGCCAGCGCCCGGAGCCCCCCCCACCCCCTATCGAAGACGGTGGCGGCGCCGGGCATGGCGGCGGGGGAGGGGGCGGCGACTCCGATGACGATGGGCTGGGCCAAGAAGACGCGGACGAGGGTGACGGCAAGGCGCAGAAGCGCCGTCGCCGCCCGCTGACCAAGCGTGAACAGGCGAACCTGTTGGTGCTGAAGAAGACCTTTGCTTACCAGTACGGCACCAAGCTGGCCTGGGACACCGAGCAACTGAAGGCAATCGAGATCGCGAACCTCCGGCACACGTTTGGCGGCGATGTGGTGAAGCTCTGGATGGCCAGCGAGGACCGCTGGGTGGTGCGGGATCACGAGATCGCCTTCGAACCCGGGGTAGACCTTGGCAAGGGATGCATCAATCTGTTCAAAGGGCTGCCCCTGGAGCCGGAGCCGGGCGATTGCTCGGTGATGATCGAGCTGCTGCGGCATCTGTGTTCGACCAGCGAGGCGCCTGGCCTGGGGGCAGAAGAGATCGCGGATTGGGTGTTGCGCTGGCTTGCACTGCCACTGCAGCGTCTGGGCGCGAAGATGGATACCGCGCTGGTCTTTCACGGCCCGCAGGGCACGGGGAAGAACCTGTTCTTCGATGCCTACCGGGATTTCTTCGGCGACTATGGCGTGATGGTCGGGCAGACCGAGCTGGAGGACAAGTACAACACCTGGCTGTCTGGGCGCATGCTGATCATCGGCGACGAGGTGGTCAGCCGGCAGGAGATGTACCACGGCAAGAACAGGCTGAAGTGGATCGTCACCCAGCGCACGAAGATCCCGATCCGCGCCATGCATGCGGACACGCGCTGGGAATCGAACCACGCCAATCTTGTGTTCCTCTCCAATGAGTCCCAGCCGCTGGTGCTGGAGGATCTGGATCGACGCTATCTGGTGGTCTACACGCCTGCGGCTGAGGACGGCACGCTGTATGCACGCGTCGCCGAATTCCTGGCGAACGGCGGTGCGGCCAAGTTCATGCACTTCCTGATGACGTTGGACTTGCAGGACTTCGATGAACACACGAAGCCGCCGCTCACCGTCGCCAAGCAGAACCTGATCGAGCTGAGCTACAAGCCGGCCGAGCGGTTCATGCATGAGTGGCTGCGCGGCTTCCTCGATCTGCCGATGCGCGTGTGCAGCGTCGAGCAGCTGTACCGCGCCTTCCGCCGCTGGTGCGATGCCACCGGCGAGCGGTTCTGGCCGACACAGGCCCAGTTCACCAGCACCGCTGGGCGGTTTGCACACGAGCGCGTCGAGCGCGATGAGAAGGGCTGCCGGCTGCCGCCAGTCATTCAGACCAAGGTGATCCAGCTGAAGGTGAGCGTGGCCGAGGGTGGCGGGCGGCGCGCCGTGCGCTGCTGGGTGCCTCGTAAGTGCGCACCGCCCGAGCCAGGCATCAGCGAGGGCGAGTGGGCTGCGGCTGCCGTGAAGGACTTCGAGAAAGTCGTGCGCGACTTCATGAGGAGAAACGACCGTGATGACGACGATGCGCTCGGCTCCTGACCTATCGCTGTTGCGGCTGTTGCGGCGCCTGTTGCGGCTGGAAGCCCCGCTGTTACGCGTGTTGCGCGGTTTCCGGGCGCGCGCCCGTACGCGCGTTGCACAAGCATCGCTGCAACTGTACTCACCTCATTCGAAAGGACTGCATATCATGCGAAGCAAACCCATTCGATACAGCGCAACGCTAGTAACGGCGCGGCTTTGCGCTGTAACAGGTGCCGCAACACCTATAACACCCACACCCTTTCTACTTTCCAAAGAAGAAAAGGTAGAGGGTGAGAAAGAAGAAAAGGGTTGTGCACTCGTTTGCACGGTCGATGGCCGTCAGCCCCTGACTGCTCTCGGCGCACGGCCCGCCCGACCGGCCCAGTCCGCCCCCCGGACCCGGCCGACCCGGGCAGGCTGCGGGTCCTCCCGGAAGCCCCCGGAGACGGGTAATTCGAGCCCCCTTCGCTCGCTACTTGCGGCAGTGCCTAGGGGGGTTAAGTGATGGGTCGCATAGTCAGTCCAGTCCCACGCATCACCAGCTTGCTCAACAAGTTCCCCAATGAATTCCGGGCCGCTGGTGTCCGTGCCGTGAACGCCGTGGCCTTCATCGCCCGAGAGGCAGAGCAGAAGGAAATGCGGGCAGTCTTTGACCGCGTGACGCCGTACATCACCGGGTCAGTGTGGGTGGGGGCCGCCAACAGCAGCAAGCCGTTCGCCACGCTCTATCTGCAGAGCCTCGGCGGCAAGGGCGTCGACCCGAACAGCGTGCTGCGCGCCGAGATCGACGGCGGCAAGCGTAGGCCGAAGCGCTTCGAGCGCGCACTGCAGCGCATCGGCGTGCTGCCGCCTGGCTGGGTGGCCGTGCCTGGCGCGAAGGCGCCGCGCGACGGCTTCGGCGGCGTGCCTGGGCCTTTCATCGTCCAGCTGTTGTCCTACCTGCAGGCCTTCGGGGAGCAGGGCTACCGAGCGAACATGACCCAGAAGCGGAAGGACCAGCTTTCCGGCCGGGGCCGCTGGATCAATGGCCGATTCGTGCCAGTCAGCCAGATCAAGGCCAAGGGCCTGCAGCGCCAGGGTGCGCTGGCGGTTCGCAAGGGAGGCGCTGAATACTTCGTATCGCACGGCAAGGGCAATCGCTCGTCTGCGCGCTTCCGTAATGGCCGCGAGCAGCATCTGCCGGCTGGCATTTGGCGGCGCAGTGGCCTGCACGGCTCCATCGTCGAGCCCATGTTCCTCTTCGTGCCCGCCGCCACCTACCGGCCGCGCTATGACTTCTACGGCGTGGCGGACCGCACCGTCCGCGCTGAGCTGCCGCGGCAGATGGACGCCGAGGTAGAGCGCCGCTTTGCCGGAGCGAAAGCATGACCCTGGCCCAGCTGCTGCGCCAGCCCATCTCCCAGGCCGAGATGGCCGGTCTGGTGGGCGTCTCGCCTGCACGTATCTCGCAGCTGGTGGGCGATGGCACGCTGGTGCGCGATGAGTGCGCTGGCGCCTGGCTGCTCGCGTACTGCGAGCGGCTGCGCCTAGAGGCTGCAGGCCGGGCGGCATCTGGTGATCTGGATCTGACCACCGAGCGCGCCCTGCTGGCTCGCGCGCAGCGTGAGGCTCAGGAGATCAAGAACGAGGTGGCGCGTGGCACCTATGCACCTATCGCCCTGCTGGCCGAGGTGCTGGCCAATGCCAGCAAGAGCATTGCCGACCACCTTGATGCGCTCCCCGCCAAGTTGGCAAAGACCTGCCCTGATCTACCTGACGACGCGCGCACCACGCTCATGGCCACGCTGGCCGTGGCCCGCAATGGCTGGGTCGCGGCAACACGCCGGCTGGCTGTTCCCGAGGTCGAGACAGTCCCGCAGGACGAGGACGAGGAGGTCGACCCTGCGAGCGCTGGCGGGCCCGATCTGGATGATGACGAGGTGCAGCCATGAACATGGCGCTGCTCCCTCGCCAGGCCTGGGCCGTCGCCGCGGCCGAAGCGCGAGCAGCTATCGAGCGCGCTATGCGCAAGGGCCTGTCGCCGCTCAAGGCGGTGCCGCCGCAACGGCTCAGCACCTGGGCTGCCAAGAACTTCTACCTGTCGGCTGAGAGTTCGCAGGGCCAGCAAGACTGGGTGGCCTATCCCTTCCAGATCGGCATCATGGACGCCTTCTCGAATGACGCCATCGAGGAGGTCAACGTCCCCAAGTCCGCACGCGTGGGCTACACCAAGATGCTGCTGGCCTTCATGGCCTACAACGCCCACCACAGGCGCCGCAACCAAGCCATCTGGCAACCCACCGATGACGACCGCGACAGCTTCGTCAAGACCGAGCTTGAGCCAATGCTGCGCGACGTTGAATGCATGGCCAGCGTCTTTGTCGGCGCCTCGGTGAAGTCCAAGGAAAACACCCTCCACCTCAAGCGCTTTCTGGGTAGCGTGCTGCACACGCTCGGCGGCAAGGCCGCGAAGAACTACCGCCGCATCACCGTCGCTGCTGCGCTGCTGGACGAGATCGACGGCTTCGACCAACGCGTCGAGAAGAGTGCCGATCCGATCACGCTCGCCGGCAAGCGCCTGGAGGGCGCGGCCTATCCCAAGCTGATCGTCGGCAGCACGCCGCGCATCAAGGGCATGAGCCACGTGGAGCGCCGGGCCAACGTGGCCGAGGCCTACATGCGCTACCAGGTGCCCTGTGTGCACTGCGGCCTCGACCATCCGTTGACCTGGGGCGGCAAAGACGTCCGGCACGGCTTCAAGTGGAACGCTGGCGATCCAGACTCCGCGCACCACGTGTGCCCGCACTGCCATGGCAGCATCACGCAGGCCGACTACCTCCGCATTTGGGACCAAGGCAGCTGGGTGGATGACCGCGGCGGCTTCCGTTACGACCACCACACCGCGCAGTGGCTCAGTCTGGTCAGCGGCATGCCCGTCAAGCCACCACGCCATGTGGCCTTTCATGTCTGGACGGCCTACAGCCCCCAGACCACCTGGGCCAAGATCGCTCGTGAATGCATCGAGGCCGCGGCCAGCCTCAAGGCCGGCGACGACGGTGCCATGCAAGGCTTCGTCAACGAAACACGCGGCGAGACCTACGAACTCGACTTCGAGTCCACCGAATCCAGCGTGCTGGAGCAACGCGCCAAGGCCGAGCCGCACCCCTGGCCGCTACGCACTGTGCCGCAGTGCGCAGTGCACGTGGTCACGGGTGTCGACACCCAGAAGGACCGCTGGGAACTGGTCAGCTGGGGCGTTGGGCGAGGGGAGGAACTCTGGGCTGTGGACTACCAGGTGGTCTACGGCAATCCGGCCGATCTGCGGGAGTGGGATGACAAGCTCAAGCCTGCGCTCGAGCGTCAGTTCCAGCACCACTCCGGCATGCCGATGCATGCCGATGCGGTGGCCATCGATACCGGTGGCAACTTCACGCACCAGTGCTACCAGTTCATCAGCCGCAACGCCAAAGCCCACCCGCGGTGGTACGCCATCAAGGGCGAGAGCGAATACGGCAAGCCGATCAAGAGCCGCTCCAAGCTGGTGGACATCAAAGCCAATGGCCGCATCCAGAAGCGCGGCGTTCGGCTCTGGTTTGTCGGTACCGACACCGCCAAGGATCTGCTGCACGGCCGACTGTCCGTCACCGAGCCCGGCGAGGGCTGCATCCATTTCACGCCGGCCCTGCCGAGCGAGTTCTATGCGCAGCTCACTGCCGAGAAGCGCATCCCGGTGCGCACCCCCAAGGGCATGACCACGCGTTGGGACTGCCCTGTGGGCAAGCGCAACGAAGTGCTGGACTGCACCGTCTACGCCCTGTTCTGCATCCAGATGCTCGAAGTCCACAAGTACACCGAAGCGCTTTGGCGCCGGCTCTCCGCAGCCCTGGAGCCCGACCTCTTCTCGCAAGTGCCCGAAGCGCCGAGCAGCGCGCCGGAGGCCGATGCGGAAGAGGCCGAGCCCATTGCTGCAGCTGGCGGCAATGCGCGAGACCGACGCCGCACGCTCGCACCGGCCGCCCCTGGCGGGTTGGCCAGCACCGAATGGATGAGTCGCCTATGAACCAGCCACACCCAGGAAAGCCCAACGGCGGCGGCCACTCGCCAGCCATGGAAGCCGACTGCGCGCTGCAGCTCCATCGCGAGCTGCGAGAAATGCTCAGCGAGGCCACCGGACTGCACGGCGCCTTCGCCGACAACATCGCAGCCGGCTTGCTCGGCAAGCTGCGCGAGCGCTACGGCGGCGAGCGGCTCTATGTGCCCATGCCAGAGCGTGCCGTCGAAGAACGCAACGCGGCCATGCGTGCGCTCTGGCGCGGTGACAACGTGATCGAGCTGGTGCGCAAGTTCCGCGTCTCGCGGGCTACCGTATATCGCGTGTGTAAGTCAAGGGGGTAGAAAAAAATCGTCTCATCCTTTGCCATGCGATGAGACAGCGAAGTCGAGAGACTGCGGCACATCGAAGCGACCGATTGCCACCGCAGGCTCATCGACATGAAGCAACCACCCGCACCCAAGTCCTGGTATTCCATCCGTGTTCGCAACGCGGTGTCCGCCGCGGTGCTGGCAGCGCTCAGCACGGCCGGCGTCAGTGCCGATGCGGTCGGCGCCGTCAATGCCTCCTCGGCTGAGGTGCTCATCTACGGTGACATCGGCGAGAACTGGTGGAGCGAGAGCGTCAGCGCTGCATCCTTTGTGCGTGAGCTGAACGCGCTGGATGTGGGCGACATCACCGTCCGCATCAACACCCTGGGTGGCTCGGTGCCTGACGGCATCGCCATCTACAACGCCATGCTCCGCCACCAGGCGCATGTCACCACGGTGATCGAGGGCTGCGCGATGTCCATCGGCAGCCTGATCGCGCTCGGTGGCGACACCCGGCAGATGGCCGAGAACGCGGTGCTGATGGTGCATGCGCCGTGGACGGTCGCAGGCGGCAATGCGCCTGAGTTGCGCGCGGTCGCCGATCAGCTCGACGTCTGGGCCACCGCTATCAGCGCCTCCTATGCCAGCAAGACAGGCAAGAGCCAGAGCGAAATGCTGGCGCTCTTGCAAGACGGCAAAGACCACTTCTACACCGCAGCCGAGGCCCAAGCGATGGGCTTTGTGGATGAGGTCATCAGCGCGGCCCCGGTCGTCGCCATGGCCGCCGTGCGGCCTTCGAGCCTGCGCGATATGCCCGCGCACATCAGTGCGCTGCTCGGCATCCAGTCCCAGTCAACACCCGCGGCAGCCGCCGTATCACCAAAGGAGCCCAACCGAATGAGTGGCAACACCCCCACCGCGGCTGAACAGCAAGCCGCCCTCGCTGCTGCGCGCGAGCAAGGCGCTCAAGCCGAGCGTCAGCGCCAGGCTGACATCAGCGCGCAGTTCACACCCTTCGCGTCCCGCACCGATCTCAAGACCGAGCTGGAAACCCTGCGGTCCCAGTGCATCGCCAACGCCGCCTGCACGCCCGAGGCCGCAGGCCAGGCCATCCTCAAGCTGCTGGCTGCCGGCGTTGAGCCAGCTGGCGCTGCAGCACGCGGCACCAGTGTTCAGACCATCGAAGACGAACGCGACAAGTTCCGCGCCGCGGGCGTCAACGCCATCATGGCCCGCGCCGCCGTGCGTGACGAGAAGGGCCAGTACGTGCGCGCCGATGGTGCCAATCCGCTGCGCGGCCGCCGTATGGTCGAGATCGCTGCCGCCTGCCTGCAGCGCGCTGGTGTGCGCACCGACGGCATGAGCCAGATGGACATCGTGGCCGCTGCGTTCACGCAAAGCACGGGCGATTTCCCGCTGTTGCTCGAGAACACGATGCGCAAGACGCTGCTGGCCGCCTACGCCATCGCGCCCGACACCTGGACCCGCTTCTGCGCCATCGGCAGCGTGAGCGACTTCCGGCCGAGCCCGCGCTACCGCGTCGGCTCGCTGGGCAACCTGCTCAGCCTGACCGAGCTGCAGGAATTCAAGAACGTCAGCATCCCTGACGGTGAGAAGGCCACCATGCAGGCCGGCACCAAGGGCTATGTCGTCAACGTCAGCCGCCAGACCATCATCAACGATGACCTCGGCTTCCTGAGCGGCGTCACCGTCGCCATGGGTCGCGGCGCCAAGCGCACGATCGAGGCCGATGTTTACGCGCTGCTGGCCAGCAACCCCGTGATGGCCGACGGCTTCGCGCTCTTCCATGCCAACCACGGCAACTTGGCCGGCGCCGGCTCGGCGCCCAGCACCACCAGCTTTGACGCCGCTCGCCAGGCCATCGGCCAGCAGAAGGATGTGAGCAAGAACGACTTCCTGGATCTGCGCCCCAGCATCTGGCTGGGCCCGCTCTCCAAGGGCGGCCAGGCACGCCAGGTCAACGGCAGCCAGTACGACACCCAGGTCAGCAACAAGTTCCAGGTGCCCAACATCGTGCAGAACCTGTTCAGCGACATCGTCGACACGCCGCGGCTCTCGGGCACGGCCTGGTACGCCTTCGCCGATCCGATGGAAGCGCCCGTCATCGAGGTCGACTTCCTGGACGGCAATCAGGAGCCCTACCTGGAGCAGCAGACCGGCTTCACCGTCGACGGCTCCAGCTGGAAGGTGCGCATGGACTACGGCGTCGGCGCCATCGACTTCCGCGGCGCCTATCAAGACCCCGGCGCCTGATCGACACCACCGGCCCCGCTTACATCCTGGCGGGGCACCCAAGCAACTCACTCTTCTGAAAGGACGGCACCATGGCCGGCAACTTCAAGCAGGAAGGCGATCATCTGGACTACACCCCGGGAGCTGACACGCCCAGTGGTTCGGTGATCCTGATCGGCACCAAAGTCGGCGTCGCGCTGACCACCATCAAGGCCAACACACCCGGCGCCGTGCGCGTTACCGGTGTGTGGACCATCGCAAAGCTCGGCACCGATGTGGTCGCGCAAGGCGCTGCGCTGTACTGGGACAACACCAATAAGCGCCTCACCGTCACGGCCGCCGGCAACACCTACGCCGGCTATGCGGCAGCGGCCGCGGGCAGCGGTGTCACCACGGTGGACATCAAGATCAACTGCTGATCGCCCCGGATCGCCACTGACCATGCCTACCCCGTTCGCTGCCCTTGAGCAGGCTGTTTCCCGGGCTTGCATTCGCGGCACCGCGAACGCCACGGCACGCCTGCCGCTGGGCGGCGAAGTGGATGGCATCTTGAACGACGTCCCCACTACCGCTGAGCTGTTCGGCACCGGCATGGCCGCGCGCCAGCTCTCATTCATCTGCCTGGCGGCAGACGCCACCGAACCTATCGCCGCCGGTGCTCGCATCACCATCGGCGCCCAGGCCTATCTGGTGCGCGACCCCCAAGCCCTCGGTGCCGAGCTGCACTGGCAGTTGGAGCTGACAGCATGAACGCGTTCGACCAGTTGATCCAGACCATGCTGGCTGCCCTGCAGGCTGCACCCGCCATCTGCGCAGATGTGGCCGAAGACGACGGTATCGAAGTGGCCGAGGGCGTGCCCGCTGCCGTGCGCCTGTCCTACATCGGCGGAACGGCCCAAGATCCTGAGCTGTTCGGCGCGCCGCGCACCTGGCTCAGCGAAATCGGTATCGAGTGCTTTGCCCGCGACGACCAGGCGGGCAGCCAGGGCCGGCCCAGCCGGGCCATGGCCAGCCAATGCCTGCAACGGCTGGCCGGCGACTCTGCCGTGCAGGCCATGGTGATGGAACTTGAGCCCGCTGCCGTCAGCACCGCCCAGCAGCGGCTTGCCACGCAAACCGGGGCGTTTCGCCTGCTGCTGCGCGTCAAGCACCAGACCGCCTCCTACTCATTCAACCCGAGCAGCCCATGAACACTGAAACCGACCCCCAGTCGCCGGCCGAGCCGCAGAACCCGGCACAAGGCGGCAGCTACATGCGCGATCCCGTCACCGGTGAGCTGACCCTCGTGCACGCCACTCAACCCAGCACCGCCGCCGCCCAGGCTGACGGCGATGCCGCCCAGGAGGCCTGAGCCATGAGCCGCAATACCCGCAAGGCAGCCGTGCTGCTCAAGATCGAAACCACGTACGGCACCGATGCAGTGCCTGCCTACGGCGCCAACGAAATGCTGGTGAGCAATCAGCGCATCGTGCCGCTCAAGGCCAATAACGTCGACCGTGCGCTGGTCCGACCTTACTTTGGCGCCAGTGAGCAGCTAGTCGGCACCCGCAGCGTCGAGCTCAGCTTCGACATCGAATTCGTCGGCAGCGGGGCGGCCGGCCAAGCGCCGCGCTGGGGCGCCGCCCTGCGTGCCTGCGCCATGGCCGAGGTGGTGACGGCCAGCACGCGTGTCGACTACACCCCGATCACCGACAGCGCCGAATCCGCCACCATCATCTATCACGACGATGGCGTCAATCACAAGTTGCTCGGCGCGCGCGGCGACGTGGCCTTCAAGCTCAACGCGGGCGGCAAGCCCATCATGTCCTTCACCTTCCAGGGCCTCTACGGTGGCATCGTTGCCGGCAGCCCGGGCGTGGCGGACTACTCGGCGTTCAAGACGCCGCTGGTCGTCACCGATGCGAACACCGGCGATGTGATGCTTGGCGGCACGGTGGCCAGCACCGGGGCTCCTGCCATCAGCGGCGGTACGGCCTTCCCTAGCACCGGCCTGGAAGTGACGCTGGGCAACTCGGTGAACTTCACCGCGCTGCTCGGCGGCGAATCCGTCGACATCACCGGCCGCGAGGCCGTGGGCAAGCTGGTGGTCGACATGACGCCTGCGCAAGAGGTGTCGAAGATGGCCGATGTGCTGGCTGCCACGCTCACCGGCGTCAGCCTCATCCACGGCACCGCAGCTGGCTTCAAGACCCTGGTGCACATGCCCGCCGCCCAGTTCATCGACCCCAGCAAGGAAGAACTAAACGGCCGGCGCCTCAACGGCTACAGCGTGCGCGCCACGCCTGTGGCTGGCAACGACGAGCTGCGCATCGTCTGCTTCTGAGCCGTTCCTGGCTTACACCCAACATCGGACGCCACACCATGTTCTGCCTCGATCTCTCTCCCTCGTTCCAATGGCCCGTCACGTTCACCCTGCCGAAAGAGTCAGGCGGCACTGCGGTGTCCAACACCTTCACGGCCGAGCTGCGTCGCCTGCCTGGCAGTGAGATCGATCGCTTGGCCGAGGATGCACGCAGCGGCAAGCTGAGTGATCGGCAAATCGCTGAACGCTTGCTGATCGGCTGGGCGGATGGCGAGATCCGCGACCGCAACGGCGCCAACGTGCCAGTCAACCCTGCGACGCTGGCGGCACTGCTCGATGTGGCCTCGCTGGCCGGCGCGGTGGTCAAGGGCTACTTCGAGGCGCACAAGCAGGCTGCCTTGGGAAACTGAAAGAGGCCGCGCGCATCTGGGCGCGTGGCGGCCTCGAAGCCGGCCACCAGTGGATCGCAGCGCTTGAAGCCCAGAGAGCGCCGCCTGAACTCATCGAGGCACTGCGCGAGCAGCTCAAAGGGCAGCAAGAGCCCGAACTGTTCCCGGTGTGGCCCGAAAACATGCACGCCGTCAGCCTGTTCCTCGCGATGGAGACGCAATGGGTCTGGGTGTCGAGCATGGCAGGTGCGTGCCGGGTGGGGCTGCAGTACAGCTCGCTGAGTGTCGTCATGCCGGCCATCGCGGCTGAGTTGCCGGAGCACTTGCAGCAAGCCCAGCCTGGTCGATTGCTCGCGCAGCTGCGCACGCTCGAGCTGGCGGCACTGGAAGCCATGAACGCGGAGTGATGTGATGTCGATTCAGGAATACGTGTTCAGGATCTCGGTCGATGCTGACGGGGTTGAGAACCCCCTCGGCAGGGTCAAGGAAAAGTTCAAAGAAGTCGACAACGCGGGCGGCAAGTTGGCGGGCAGCTTCAAGGTCACCGCCGAGCAGCTCAAGGGCCTGGGCTACCAGACGCAAGACTTCATCAGCCAAGTCGCTGGCGGCCAGAACGTGCTTTTGGCGCTGTTCCAGCAGGGCGGGCAAGCCATCGGCCAATTCGGTGGAACGGGCAACTTCCTGCGCGGTATTGCTTCGCTCATCACACCGGCGACCGTAGCCATGGGCGCTTTTGGCGCAGCGGCGCTGGGAGCGGTTGTCGCAATCGGGCAGGGAAGGGCAGAGTCTGATCGGCTGGGCAAGTCCTTGGCTCTTACCGGCAACATTGCCGGCGTCACTGCCGAGAAAGTCGAGAGCCTGGCCACAGCCCATGCGAACCTCGCCAACGCAACGAAGGGCGAGGCGCGGGACGCGGTGACGGCCGTTGTTAGCTCTGGGCAGTTCGGCGCGGAGTCACTCAACAGCGCGATCGCAGCGACACTCACCATGCAGCGCGTCACTGGGCAAGCGGCCGACGAAATCGTGAAGGACTACGCTTCCATGCGCCAGGGCGTTGCGCAATGGGCATACACCCACAACAGCGCCTACAACTACCTGTCCGCTGCCCAGTACAAGCACATCCAGCAGCTGGAGGCTCAAGGCAAGGTGCAGCAGGCGATGGACTACAACCTGCGCATCCTGGGCGACACCATGGGCACACGCATGCCCGTCAAGCTCAATTCGCTGGGCGAGGCGCTCAAGAGTGCGGAGCAGCTGTGGAGTCGGTTCTGGGATGCCGCCAAAGGGGTCGGGCGCGCAGACACAGCGCAAGAGGAGATCGCCAAGCTCCAGTCAACCATCGGGATGGCGCAGCGCTTGCAGGAGAACGCCGGCGGCAGCCTGATTGGGCGGCTTGGTGCCTACCTGGAGGGCAGGGCGCGTGAGGACATGGGCGCGGCAAACCGCACCTTCCTCAACGCCGTCGAGAGCCAAGCCCAGGCCACGGCTGCGGCCATGCAAAACGCCAAGGAACTCGAAGAGGCGCAGCGTGGGCATGAGTCCGCCATGATCGACCTGGCGCGTGCTGGCGCCAACAAGATGCTGGCCGACCAGCAGGCCGCGCTCGACCAGCAGCACATGCTGATGGAACGCGCCTGGGCGCGCAACGAAGTGGGCTACAGCACCTACACGGCAGCGGTGATCGCCGAGGCTCGCAAGCGCACTGAACTCGAAATCGCGCAGACGCGCAAGGCCATCGAAATCGAAGGCCAGCGCACTGCCGCGAATCCCGAAGAGGTGCTCGCGCAGAAGGCGCGCAGGCTGGATCTGGAAGCCAAGCTCGTGGAGCAGCTGCAGCGCCGCCGCGAGCTGGAAGACAAGATCCGGGCCGGCGAGCTGAACCCGGTGCCCAAGTCGGACTACGAGACCCCCAACCAACAGTTCCGCCGCTTCGAGCACGGACAAGACTCTGAGATCGTTCGCCAATCCGAAGAAGCCAAGCAGGCCAATGCCGATCTGCTCCAGCAGCTGCGCGACCAGAACCGCCAGCTCGGCGTGGACCTGATCCGGGACGACACGGCCCGTGGCATGGCCCAGATCGCGCTGGAGGAGGAGCAGATCCGCAAGCGCCTGCACCTCGAGGAAGAGTCAGCCGCCAGCCGCAAGCTGATCGAGGAGGAGCTGGCCGCCTGGCGCGTCAACCGCGAGCGCCTGCTGACAGAGCAGCTCAAGCCCGAGTGGCAGCGCCAGATCGAGGCTTGGGACGATGCGCAGTTGCAGATGAAACGCTCGCGCGATGAGTTCATGAATGGCTGGGTCGATCAAGGGCGCGACGCCTTCTCGCAGTTCCTGCGAACCGGCAAGCGGAGCATCGGCAGCCTGGTGGACTACGCCCGCGATCAGTTTGCCAAGATGGTGTTCGACCGTTACCTGTCGAAGCAGTTTGCATCTGCTGGCGAGGCGCTCTTCGGCAATTTGTTTGGCGCTGGCTTTGGCTTTGATCCGTTTGGCACGCCTATCACTGCTGCTGGAGGGCCAGGCCTTGTCGACCTCGGCCTCGGCGGTGGCCGTGCCAACGGTGGCGACGTCACCCGCGGCACCCTATACCAGGTCAATGAGCGCGGCGATCCGGAGATCCTGTCTGCCAACGGCAAGGACTACCTGATGATGTCCGGCCGTTCGGGGCGAGTCACTGCCCCGGCGCGCAGCGCGGGAGCGGCGGTGGCGCCGAGCATCGTGTACTCGCCCACCATCTACCTGGACGCCACGGCCG
Organism: Roseateles aquae; assembly: GCF_032337115.1. Taxonomy (NCBI): domain Bacteria; kingdom Pseudomonadati; phylum Pseudomonadota; class Betaproteobacteria; order Burkholderiales; family Sphaerotilaceae; genus Roseateles; species Roseateles aquae. The sequence goes on along the minus strand of NZ_JAVXZY010000001.1, from coordinate 822,149 downwards.
ATAGGCAGGCCACGCTCGGCGCTGTGCAGCAGCTGCAGCAGGCCCATACGCGCGAGCTGGTGGCGATGCTGCGCGACAAGGGGGCGATTCGATGAGCGTCATCACCATGCCCACCAATCTGCCCTGTGCCAAGGGCTGTAGCATCGAGCTGGTCAGTGCTGACACGATGACGCGCAGCGACGTCACAAGCACTGGGCAGGCCCGCAGCTACGGCGTTCCCGTCTGGGCCATGGTGCTGCAGGCGCCCTCGCCAATGAATGACCGCGATGCGTCGCTGTGGAAGGCGCTGGGCATGCAAATGCGCGGCTTCGTGAACCTGATCGCTGCCTTCGATCCCGCGCGCCCAGAGCCAGCGGGAACGTTGCGAGGCTCTGTGTCATTGGCGGCCAACCTGGCACAGGGCGATTCGGTGATGAGCCTCAGCGCTGGCGCAGGGCAGGGCGGTCGCACGCTCGCCACTGGTGATCTTCTGCAGATCGGCTCCGGCCAGGGAAGCAGCCAGGTGGTGATGGTCGCGGCAGACGCAGTCGCGGATGGCGCTGGTGGCATTTCAGTTGCCTTTGAGCCGCCGGCCCGCCGTGCGTATGCATCTGGCCTTGGCGTCTCGTGGTCCTACCCACGCATGTACATGCGGCGTGTCGACCCACGGTTTGGATGGCAATCACATCCGGGCCGGTGGGTGACCGGTGTACAGCTTTCGTTGATCGAGGAGCCCTGATGCTCGCCTTGGACACTGCACAGCTGGCGCTGCTGGCAACGCGCGTGGTAGGCGTGGTATGGCTGGTCGAGCTCGACTTCACAAGCGGCCAGATCTGCCTTACCAGCATGAACGTGCCGCTGGAGATCGGAGGGAAGACCTACCGCGCTGCGGGAGACCTGCTCGCCGTCGGCGAGCTGAAGGAATCGCTGGACCCCAGCACGCAGCCAATTGCCCTGCGCTTAAGCGTGGCGAATCCGGCTGTGCTTGCCTCGGCGCTTGGCAATGTCGAGAGCTATCGCGGCAAGGCGGCCCGCTTGTACCTGCAACTGGTCGACGAGGTGCATCGCCCAGTTGGCGTGCCACGGCTGCGCTACACCGGCTACATGCAGCCGGTGAAGATCGAGCGGGATCAGCCGGGGCCGGACGGTGGCGTGGTTGGCGGCTCTATCGAGCTGCCACTGACCAGCGCAGGCCTCTCTCGCGCCAGAAACGTCGAAGGCCTGCGCCTGTCTGACGAGCAGCAGCGCGCCCGCTTCCCTGGTGACCGAGGCCTTGAATACCTCGCAGGGCTCATCAAGCAGCCAGCGCTATGGCTCTCAACCGCTTTTCAGCAGGAGCGGTGATGTCCAGAGCCCATCTGCTAACCGACTATCTAACCAGGCCGATTCAGCCGTTCGATTGGGGCACGGCGAACTGCTGCCACTTCGCCGCCGGCTGGGTCGAACTGGCAATCGGCCGCAACCCAATGAACGGACTGGCCGAGACGCTCACTGCCAGACAGGCACTGCGACTGGTGCGGGCGCTTGGCGGCGACTTGCGAGCCGCTTGGAGCGCGCGATTGGGCATCGCCTCTTCGCCGGCCACGCTGGCGAGAGTGGGCGATGTTGTGCTGATCGAAACCACGGCGCGCTGCACTGAGGCCCGGATCGGTGCATTGGTGGGCATTTGTGTTGGCGAGCACACCGCCATCGCGCTCGAAGGCGGCGGCCTTGCCTATGTGCCGACCAGATTTGCGGGCGCCTGCTGGCGTCTGCCGGAGGTTGTCTTGTGAATCGCGTGTTGCTCATCATTGCCGGCTTGCTGTTGGTCGCGCTTCCCGCTCATGCCGACCCCATCTCAGTGATCGCCTTCGTCGCGACATCGCTGGTCGAAAGCGTGTGGGTCAAGGTCGCAATTGTGGTGACCGCAAGTGCGATCGGCTCCGCTCAGGCGAGGTCAAAGGCGCGCCAGGCCGCAGCCGCTGCAAAAGCCGCTCGGAACGCGGCCTTGCAAGACCGGCAGGCCACCGTTTTGTCAGAAGACCCAGCCTGGCGCATCGTCTATGGCACGGCCTGGACCGGTGGCGACATCGTTGCCATCTTCTCCAGCGATAAGCCAACCAAGGATGAGGAGGGCGCGGCCTACAACCGCCCCGATGCCTACAAGCACCTTGTTGTCATTTGGGCCCGGCATCAATGCCAGGCCATCGTCGACCTGCAGATTGAGGGTGTCAGCCTGGGTGGGATTGATGCTGACGGCTGGGCCCAGGGGGATGCATGGAACACGAACGACACGCGGGGAACGCGCGTCTTCAACGCAACCGGCGAGGTTCGGAGCATGACGCTGCCGGCAGGTGCAAATATCGTCAGCGTGGCATTGCGCACCTTTAGGAACTCTCTGCCATGGACAGTTTCGCTGCCCGATTACGCATACTCGATCTCACCCGACGGTCGCACCATCACGCTGCCCGGCACGGTTTGGGTGCGAGGCGATAGCCAGACGCCCGACGAGAACGACACCTGGGAGATCACGGCATTGGCCGCGCTGCCGACCGGCAGCAGCTGCGTTCGCGTTCACCACCATCTGGGCGCTGACGACCAGGCCGCCGACGCGTTCTTGATGTCAGTCGCGGGTGACAAGTGGACCTCTGCACATCGCCTGCGTGGCTGCTGCTACAGCGTGATTACGCTGGATCTGGAGCATAAGCAGTTCCAGGGCGGGCCGCCCGGCATCACTGCCCAGGTGCAAGGCCGGCTGGTGCTGGACCCGCGCACCGGTGGCACGAGCTGGAGCGCCAATCCGGCACTCTGCATCTACGACTGGCTGCGCGCCGAGTGGGGCTATCGTGCTGATGCGGCCGACATCGACACCGATTCAGTGATCGCGGCAGCAAATGCCTGTGATGAAGTGTTCGCTGTGCCAGTGACGCCAGCGGCTGGCGGCTCGCCAACAACGGTGAACATCGCCCGCTACACCGTGAATGGTGTCCTCAGCAGCGATCAGGCCAAAGAAGCCGTGCTGCAGGAGCTGTGCGAAGCGATGTGCGGCTACGCCTTTCCGGCCGGCGCCTGGCGCTTGCAGGCGGGCACCTGGTCGCCGCCCGTCATGGCACTCACCGACGACGACCTGGCGGGGTCGATCTCAGTGGTGCAGGCAGGGGAGGCCGCAGGTGATCTGTTCAATGCGGTGCACGCGCGGTATGTGCCGGGCGATGCTGCCATCGCCAAGGACATGCAGCCCTACCGCAATGAGACTTTCATTGCGGCTGACGGCGCGGTGCTCTGGCAGGCCTTCGATTTGCCGTACACCGACAGCGAGGTGCGCGCGCGCCAGATCGCACGGGTGCAAACGGAGCGCGCCCGCAATGGCTTGATCATCAGCTATCCGGCCAAGCTGCGGGCATGGCCGCTGCAGCCAGGCAACCGTGTCAGCGTTACCAGTGCCGAATACGGCTGGAGCGCCAAGTACTTCATGGTGACCGACTGGCAGTTTGGCCTGCGGTCCGCCGTGCAGCTCACCTTGCAGGAGGACGGCGCTGCGGCCTATGACGCTGCCGACGCAACGGAAGTTGACCCGACACCTAACAGCAACTTGCCGAATCCTTGGGAGCGGCCATCGCTGACGGGTGTCAGTCTCGACAGCGGCACCGCACAGCTCTTGCGGCAGGCGGACGGGACGGTGCTCTCCCGCATCCGTGTCAGTTGGAATCGACCGATCAGTGCCTTCATGGATTCAGGCGTGATTGAGGTCCGATGGCGCAGCGTCGGACGTCGAACCTGGAACACCGTGCAGGGTGCGCCAATGGATCTCGAACTGTTCGTCACCGGTGTGACCGATGGCGACGTTGTGATCGTGTCAGTCGCAGCCGTCAATGCCTATGGTGTGTCGTCAGAGCCAGTCGTATTGCAGCATGTGGTGCTCGGCAAGCAGGCGCCGCCGTCGACGGCCAGCGGCTTCGGATTCACAGGTGTCCTCGGTGGCGCGCTCCTCTATTGGACGCAATGCCCAGATGCCGATTACCTCGACAGCCAGCTGTTCCTGGGCCCGACGCTTGCCACAGCAACCCTGGTCTGGCAGGGCGCTGCGAACTCGCACACCTGGGCTCAGGCCACGCCGGGCGACTATCGATTCTGGTTGCGGCACCAAGACACGAGCCGGAACTTCGGCACGCCAGTCTCGCTGCTCATCACAGTCGCGGAAATAGACGCGGCCGGGCTCACCGTTGAGTACTCGGTAGACGGAGTGACCGGCTGGCACAGCACCTATTCGCCGGGCGACATGTACATGCGCCAGCGTGTTGGCGCTGGATCCTGGAGTGCGGCCATTCGGATCGGGGGCTCCGCAGGAGCCGACGGCAGCAAGACCGCGACCGTCAACCTGTGGCAGTGGAACAGCGGCGCGCCGGCCGCGCCGACGGGCACGTCGACCTACACCTGGGCGACGGCTGCAAACGCTGGGTATTCAGCGGGCGATGGATGGAGCGTCAGCGTCCCCGCCAACCCGGGCACACCGGGCGTGTCTCTCTGGGTCGCATCCAAGGCGATAACGGCCACGGCGAGTGCGCTGAGCAGCAGCGTGAGCTGGAGTTCGGGTGCTTCGGTCTACGCGCAGTCATTGAACGGTGCCAGCGGCCTGCATGCGGCGCGCGTGTCGGTCTGGCAGTGGGCGGCCACGATCCCCGCAGGGCCTTCGGGCTCGGCAACCTACACCTGGGCGACGGGCAGCTTCGGGGCGGCGCCGGCGGGATGGAGCCTGACCCCTGGCACTACGCCTTCGCCGGGGTACACGCTCTGGCAAGCATCCGTGAGTTTGATCGACAACGCGGCAAATGCAACCACGGCCTTCAGCTGGACGGGAGCCGGCATCGTGTCGGCCGGCTACGCCGGGGCCAATGGCACCGATGGTGGACCGGGCACCGCCGGTGCATCGGCCCGGTATGCCTACCAGCGCGTGCCCGGCAACCCGACGCCGACCAGTGGCACCATCACAACATCGGGCAGCAGCAGCTTCCCGACCTCGACGCAGTCGAATGCAACTTGGGGCATCAATCAGGCCTGGGTGGCCAGTGACCCGAATCCGAGCAGCACTAACACGCTGTACCAGTGCGATGGCATCTACGATCCGGCCACCGGAAACACAGTCTGGACAACGCCCTACATCAGCAGTCTGAAGGTGGGCTCGTTAAGCGCGATCAGCGCAAACCTGGGTTCGATCACTGCCGGCTCAATCGACGGCGTGACTATCTCCGGTGGAACGATTACCGGGGCAACTATTCAGACGGCGAGTTCAGGCCGGCGGGCAGTGTTGAACGAAAGCAGCACCAACACGCTGCGGCTGTATGGGGATGTTGGTGCCGGCACCGAAGTGCTGGCTCAGATCGGCAAGGCCGGCAGTGGGGCCTATGGATCTTCATACTCCATTGCAGATTTCGGCGGCTCCGGGGCTATTGGCGCCAGCATCTGCAACACGGCCGCGCCTGCAGGTGTATTCGGATTTGTGAGCAGCGGTGGTGGCAGTGGCGTGCGCGGCTCGGCGCTGTCTGGCGCCGGTGTCCATGGCTTTGCGACTAGTGGGAATGGCGTATTTGCTCAGTCTTCAACTGGCGCTGGTCTATACGCGAACGGAGTCGTCAGCACTCACGCAATTGCAGCGGAAGGCGCGGTCACGGTTGCTTACGGCGCTACGCCCGAGCCATTTGGTGTCTTGTCAGTCACTCTGCCAGCCAGCGCCAGCAAGCGGACCTACATTGGCCTGATTCGGTCTGGCCAATATCCCTGGGGCATTGGCATCGACAGCGCGAATAACCTGGTGTTCGGTCCAGCAACATCTGGATTCAATAGCACGATTACGTCGAAGGTTGGTATCACGACCAACGGAGACATTGAGTGTCTTAGCGCGATGAAAGTCGGTGGAGCTTTCGCATGTAACGGAAGGAGCCCTCAGAGTTCCTACGCACTGCCAGGCGCGAGCGGGAATGCATTGATCGACGGCATCCGCCAAGCGCTCATCAACTGCGGGATCTGCTCATGAGCGCGGCGGGGCTCGTGATTGGCATCCAGCTGCTATCGCTGCACGCAGGCGGCGGTGATCTGCGAACGCTCACGCCAGGCGCCTACGTGCAACTGGAGAGTGGCGCAACTGCCGGCGTCTACCTCAACAGCCACGGCCGGCGCAGTGTGTTTGCCGGCTGGACGCTGGAACAAGGGCGCTGGGCCCTGACGGTGGGCGGTGTATCAGGGTACCCAAAGGCGCCGGCAATTCCCATGCTGGTGCCCAGCTATCGCCTAGACAGCGGGCTCCGCATAGGGATCGTGCCCAATCCTTTTGGGGCGTCTGTGTTGCACTTCAGCTATGAAGTGAGACGCTAGGTCGGAAGGCCTTGAGGTGCGCACTATGTGCGCTAGCATCGGGCTACCGAGGCAAACTAGCGATAGCGGCACCACCATGGGTCTTCTGAGCTTCATTCGGCGCGGCCGTCAATCATCGGCGACTGCCAGCTCGGCAAGCACGATTGCGTTTCGGGATTTCACACCAGCCTCGTTCGATTGGTCTGGCCGAAATCATGCACTGCAGTTCAATGTCCAACTGGCCTGGGTAAAGCACAAGGGCGAACGAGCCTCAGTCACACTCAAGGTGATTGACCACGGCATCCAGATCGAGTCCGTGCTCGATGGAACTGAAACGGAGGCCGTGCTCTACCTGGGCAACTACTTCATCGTACCTGCTCAATTGCGCCGCTGCGGCCTGGCGAGTGCCGTGCTGATGGCGTGCATCGAGACCTTTCAAATTGCCGCATTTGGTCGAGCGCTCCCGGCGCAGCGCCTTTGGCTTGAGGGACTATTCATGGGCGACGGGGCGCGTTTCTCGAGCGCAATGTGTGATGGCGTTCAGCCAACGAAGGAAGCCCCAGCGGCAATCAATCTGCGCAAGCTGGCCAGTGCGGCTGGGAGCCTCAGCTTGCTCTCACCGCCTGTTGAGGTTCAGAAGCGCGTTTTGCCAAGCGACACTAGATTCGGCTAGCGGCTGAGCATCCGGCGCACAAACAGCGCCGCAAAAAATCGTCTCATCTTCTGTCAAAGGATGAGACAGGCCCAGCGATACCGTTGCGGCCATGACGACGCCCACCGCACAAGAGATGCTCGATGCCTACCTGAAGGCCGAGCTCGATGTCCTGGCCGGCAAGCAGGTTCGGATGAATCTGGGAACCGGTGATCGCATGCTCACGCGTGAGGATCTGCCGGCCATTCGAGCAGGCCGGCAGGAGTGGCAGGCGGTGCTCAACAGCCAGGCCAATCGTGCTGCCGGCGGCGCGCGCCTCGGTGGCCTGGGCTTTGGCGTGGCGCGCCTGGATGGGAACTGAGCGATGACGAGCCTCAACGTCATTGACCGCCTAGTGGCCGCCTTCAATCCCATCGCGGGCATGCGCCGCCTCCAAGCCAGGCAGGCCATGGCGTTCTACGAGGCCGCAAAGCCCAGCCGTCAGCGCAAGCTGACTCGCGGCAACGTCTCGCCCAACCGCGCGGTGCAATCCGGCGCTGAGAGCATCCGCGAGCAGATGCGGCACTACGACCGCAACTACGACCTCGTGGCGGGCGCGCTGGATACGATGGTCAACAACATCGTCGGGCCTCGCGGCCTGGGTGTTGAGTTCCAGCCACGGCGAGCCGACGGCACCATCCATCAGGAGTACGCGTCGCTGCTGGCCTCGCTGTACGAGGATTGGAAGCGCCGGCCGGAGGTCACCTGGTCGCACGACTTCGAGCACGTGTGCAGGCTGCTCTGCCGCACCTGGCTGCGTGAAGGCGAGGCGTTTGCACAGCGCCTGATCGGCCCGGTGAACTTCCTGGACCACGGCACTAAGGTGCCCTACAGCGTCGAGCTGCTGGAGCCGGACATGGTGCCAATGTCCTACAACGACCCCGCCAACGGCGTTGTCCAGGGCGTGCAGCTGGACGCCTGGGGCCGCAAGCGCAACTACTACGTGTTCAAGGCCTTCCCGGGCGACATGGTGGGTTTCTCGGCGCTGAGTGTGTCTGGCCTCAAGTCCATCCCGGCCGACCGCATGCTGCAGGTCGCGCACCTGACCCGCATTGGCCAGCTGCGCGGCGTCTCCCGCTTCGCCAGCGTCATCACCCGCATCGAAGACCTCAAGGACTACGAGGAGAGCGAGCGTATTGCCGCCAAGGTCGCAGCCATGATGACGGCCTACGTCAAGCGCCAAGCCCCTGATGGCGGCGGCTATGAAGGCCCGATGCAGGACGAGGACGGCAACGTCATCCAGCGTCAGATTTCGCTGTCACCCGGCGCCATCATCGACACGCTGGCCGTGGGCGAGGAGATCGGCATGATCGACTCCAACCGACCCAACCCCAACCTCGTCACGTGGCGCGGCGGCCAGCTACGCGCCTTTGCCGCAGGCATCAGCGCGAGCTATTCGAGCCTGGCCCGCGACTACAACGGCACCTACAGCGCGCAGCGCCAGGAGCTGGTTGAGTGCTGGTGCAACTACGCTGCGCTGACTGACGATTTCGTGGGCCGCGCCATCACGCCCATGGTCGACGACTTCACACTGGCTGCTCGGCTGAGCGGCCTGGCCAAGCCGCCGAAGGACGTCAAGCCCGGCACCGAGGGCGCATTCCTTGCCGTGGCGCCGGCCATGCCGTGGATCAATCCGCTGCATGAGGCGGCGGCGCTGCTGGAACTCACGCAGGCCGGTTTCATGAGCGAGATCGAGGCCATCCGCCGCCGTGGTGCCAACCCCGATGAGGTCATGGCCCAAATCTTCCAATTCCGCGAGCAAGCGCGCGCGAAGGGCCTGCTGTTCACCTCCGATGCAGCCAGCGCCGCGGCCGCGAAGGCGCAGGCCCAGCCTCAACAAGATTTCACGAAAGGGACGCCGTAATGTTGGACAACATCCCGGTCCTTCAGCAGGACTTCACCGCCACGGGCACGGGCCGTGCGATCGCACCGCTCGCGCGGCTGAACTGGACGCACCAGGTCGTGCTCAAGACCACGGCTGCGGCTCCAGCAGCTGTCTCGGCCACGCTGGTGGCCGAGGGCACCAACGACCCAACTGGCGCCACCGGCTGGACCGCGATTGCCACGTTTCCGATGACTGGCACCGACACCGGCTCCGGCGTCTCTGACAACACACCGCCGCTGCAGCACACCTGGGCCCGCTTGCGCTGGCGCTGCACAGCGCTGGGCGCGAACACAGCGGCGTCTGCCTATTCCTCGGGGGTTTGACCATGCCGCAACTGAACAGCAAGGGCGCGGGCCTGACCGCTCGCCAAGACCCCGCCGGCGGCGCCATGATGCACTGGCAAGGCGAGGCACAGCCCCTGCCCATCGGCCGCGCCGGCAGCAGGGTGCTGTTGTTTGGTCACAGCTACCTGGACCAAGAGACCGACACCTTCACCTTCAACCGGCCCATCGAGAACCTCAACGGCACCGTCGTCTGGGCGAACTTTCTGCTTGACCGGCCTTGGGAGATCGTGCGCGGCCATGCCATCGGCGGTGAGCGCCTGATCGACATGGCGGACCGTATCTCGCAGGGGGCTGCTGAACGCTATGCCGCGGTCTTCTGGAATGCAGGGATCAACGACCTCAAGAACACCAAGAACACGGGCAACAGCCGCTACACCGGCTTGCCGTACGTGACTGATTCGGACCAGACCGATCTGTCCATCCTGATCAGCCGCGCGAGCAAGCAGCTCTACCAGCTGGTCAAGCTGGCGGCTATGGTGGTCATCCTGCCGGAGACTTCCCCGGCCAATGGCGCGGGCGACCAGACGCGCTGGCTCGCCCACCGGACGGCACAGCTCAACCGCTGGTACCGGTGGCTGGCGGCCAGCGATCCCCGTTTTCACTACGTGCCGCTCGACGAGATCACGTGGGACCCGGTCAGCGCGGCGGGTGATGTGCGCAGCGGCATGTATGGCGACAGCATCCATCCCGGCTGCCTGGGCGCGTTCCTGCGCGGAAAGATGCTGGCCGCCTACATGGGCAGCTACGTGCGCCCCAACATCTACCTGCCGCACACCGTGGTGGATGCATGGACCAATCTGAAGCTCACCGGCACGGCGCTCGCATCCAATGGCGATGGAACCCTGCGCGTCACCATGAACAACTCGCAGGCCGGAACTGCAGCGATTCGAAAGGGCGACAAGGCGACCATCAACGTGCCGGTTGCTGGCCAGAAGGCATGGAACGGTCGCTGGACAGTCGTTGCAGCGACCACGACCTACATCGATCTCGCCTGCGCCGTGCCCGGCTCCTATACCGGCACGATCAACGTCTCCACGGCCAACAACGTCTTCGACAACCCGCTCTTCGTCACCACCACGGGCGGGTCGAGCAGCGGCGGTGGAACGGTCACTGGCACGGTGCCGAGCGGCTGCTCGATTGACATCCCAGCGGGCTCGTCGGTCACCAATTCGTTCAGCGCGCACACCGACCGCTCGGGTCAGGCCGATCAGTTCGGCAACTGGTGGCAAATGGATTTCGTGCTGGGTGCCAACGCACTGGTGCAGATCTACCTCAATGCGCATCGCGACCTCGAGGCATCGCCGGTGTATGGCCGCCTGGCGCTGGGCGCGGATGTGGTGGCAGAGATGGAGCTTGAGGTGCTGGCATCGCCCACGCCTACGGGCATCAGCAAGCTGCAGGTCGGTATCTCGTCCAACTACACGCCGCCATCGGCCAGCCAGCAAACGCTGCAGCTATTCACGTTCTACCGCTCAGGCACTGTCACCTCGGCACATCCGAATGCCGCGTGTCGTGGAGTGGCGGGCCTGCCGCCGTGGCGCATTCCTGCCGATGCCGGCGGTGTGCTGAACAGCCTGGACGGCCTGATCCAGCTGCAGGCCGGCGCCAGCGGCGCGACGGTCAGCATCCGCATCGCTCGAGCGACGATCTCTGCCGTCGACAACCTGCTGCGCGATAGCACCGTCGCGTACGACATCTGAGGGAGAGCCATGTCTGACCATCGATCTGACGCGGCCTCCAACCTCATCCAGGCAGCGCCGAGCATTGGCGCTATCGGGGCCTGGTGGGCAGGGGTCGACATTCATACGCTGGCCGCAATCCTGGGCTGCGTGTTTCTGATCATCCAGATCGCCCACAAGCTCTGGTCCTGGTGGCGAGAAGCTCGGCCGGCGGGCCGCAGGGGGCGGCGATGAGCGCAGGGCAACGCGTCGCAGTGGGCACGGGCGTCAGCGCGCTTGTGCTGGCCCTGGTCATGCCGCTCATCATGCAATCGGAAGGCCGGAGCCTGAAACCCTACCGAGACGTCGGTGGTGTGTGGACCGTCTGCGACGGCGACACCAAGAACGTCGAGCAGCGGCGCTATTCGCCGGCCGAGTGCGACCAGCGCCTAGCCAGCAATTTGTACGAGCACGACGCGGACATGCGTGCCTGCTTGAGCGTCCAGCTGGCGCCACATGTCGAGGCGGCCATGTTGAGCTTCACCTACAACGTCGGCGCCAAGAACTTTTGCGGCTCGACCCTGCGTAAGCGCTTGGAGGCCGGTGATGTGCCAGCTGCGTGCGCTGAGCTGTCGCGGTGGGTCTATGTCGCCGGCAAGGACTGCCGCGATCCGGCGAACCATTGCCCAGGCATCGTCAACCGGCGCGCCCGCGAGCGCGCCCTCTGTGAAGGAAGGTCATCATCATGAGCATCCTCAGCGCGCTGCTGTCGCGTCTTGGCCTGGCGCCCGACAAGATCCAGCACTTCGAGGGCGGCCTGATCGTGTCTCTTGCCGGTGCCGTGGTGGGCGCGGTGGCGGGTTGGTATGCGGCGCAGCTGCTGCGCATGCCATCGGCGCTGCTCACACCGTTGATGGCGGCTTTCGGAGCCGTGCTGTCTGCCGGTACAGCCGGCGTGACGAAGGAAGGCGCCGACTGGCTCGATAACCGCGCCAACCCGGGCCAGCACGAGGTCAGTGTGTGGGACGCCGTTGCCACGGCGGCGGGCTGCATCCCGACACTATGCCTGATCGCTGGGCTCATGCGGCTGCTGAGCGGAGGTCTGTGACATGGCGCTGATCTCAACGATCCTCCGCGACGGCACCGATGGCCGCTTGACCTGGTGGTGTCCAGGCTGCGACGGCCCGCACACCATTCAGACCGGCGAAGGACCTGGGCCGCGCTGGGGCTGGAACAAGGATGCGGAGAGTCCAACGTTCACACCCAGCGTCTTGGTCACGTGGAGCGAGCCGGCCAATCTTCACGATCCAGAGGCCATGCAGCGCGATCTGGCTGACGTGCAGCGGCGCCGTGACTCTGGCGAGCAGGGCGTGAAGGTACCGCTGGCCGCCAAGGTTTGTCATTCGTTCGTTGTGGAAGGGCGAATGCAGATGCTTGGCGATTGCACGCATGCACTGGCCGGCCAGACGGTGCCCATCCCGGCATGGCCGGTGGACGATTGGCGGGACGCCTGACTGCTTTGCTATGGCTCAAAAGGAAGCGCCTATGTCGCTGATCCCAACACAGACCGGGAACTTACCCGCACGCCTTCTGGCGCTCGCAATCTGTCTCACGGTGGCCTGGGGCTCTTGGGCAGAGGTGCGCGCCTCACGTGCCCAGGCAGCACAGGCGCGCGCAGAAGTGGCGCTGAGCCAGGATCGCCAGGCCTACGCCGCCGCGCTGGCCAGCTCAGTCGAGCAGGCCAGGCAGCAAGACCTGCACACCATCAACCAGCAGAGGGAGGCGCTCAATGCGGCCCAGACTCAGACCGATGCAGCTCAGCATGATCGCGACCGTGCTGCCGCTGCTTCTCGCAGCCTGCGCGAGCAACTCGCCACCGAGCGTGCCCGCGCCACTTCAGCCTCGGCTGATCCCGAAGCTACCGAAGGCTGCAGAGCAGCCGCCGCGTCCGCCGCAATGCTTGCCGACCTGCTCGGCCGGTGCAGCGGCCGACGACGAGAGCTCGCTGAATATGCTGACCGGGCTCGCATTGCCGGTCAGTTCTGCGAGCAGTCCTATGAAGCCCTGACACCCTAACGTCAAGGCCAAGAAAAAAAGACAGGGCGACCGCCCACGGTGCGCTAACACCGTGGACGGCCACCAAACCCACAGATCGCGCCTGTGAGCCCAGCCAAGGCCCTGCCACCTCCCGGGAGGCGGGCCGAGTTTAACCACCTGGACCCTCACGCATGGCACAACCCATCATTCCGTGGATTGGCGGCAAGCGCCGCCTGGCTGACCAGCTGATCCCCCGCTTCCCCCCGCACAAGACTTATGTCGAGGTGTTTGCAGGCGGCGCCGCGCTGTACTTTCTGCGGCCCCCAGCGGAGGTCGAGGTCATCAACGACGTCAACGGCGATTTGGTGAACCTGTATCGGGTCGTCAAGCATCACCTGGAGGAGTTCGTCCGCCAATTCAAGTGGGCGCTATCCAGCCGCGAGGTCTTCAAATGGCTGCAGGACACGCTGCCCGAGACGCTCACCGACGTCCAGCGTGCGGCGCGCTTCTACTACCTGCAGCACCAGTGCTTCGGCGGCAAGATTGAAGGCCAGACCTGGGGCACCGCAACCACGGCGCCGCCGGTGAACCTCTTGCGCATCGAAGAGCAGCTCAGCGCCGCGCATCTGCGCCTGGCCAGCACCTACATCGAGCGTCTCGACTGGCGTGAGTGCATGCGCCGCTACGACCGGCCGCACAGCTTTTTCTATCTCGACCCGCCTTACTGGCAGACCGAGGGCTACGGCGTGCCGTTCCAGTTCGAGCAATATCAACTCATGGCCCAGACGCTGCGCGAGCTGCAGGGCAAGGCCATCATCAGCATCAACGACCATCCGGACATCCGTGCATGCTTTGCGGGCTTCCACATGGAAAGCCTCGACATCAGCTACACGGTGGGCGGTGGCGCTCGTGCTGCTGATCGAAAGGAGCTGGTGATCTGGTCCTGGGACCAAGCGGCGGAACCAGCTGGGCTGTTTTGAAAGCCAGACTCCGGTGCTAGGGCTTGTCGCGGCTGTCGTTGACTGTGTTGCGGCGTAGAGCGGTACTGGGGCCATCGCAACCGGAGACCAAGATGGAAACCAGCCAAACCCTGAATTTTGTACGCAAGCCCACCTCGCTCGATGTGGTGCGCGCCGAGCAAGGCGAGCGCATGCGAGTCTTGGTGATCGAAACCCGCGCGGTCAGCGCCAACGAATACGAGGAAATCGCCAGCAACCTTTTCGCCTCGCGCCCCTGGCTGGCAGGGAAGGGTGGGATTGAATACGGAGCTGCACGTTGCGTCGCAGTTCAAGCGCCGGAACGTCCGACGATGTACATCAACCCTGAAGGCTCGGACTACGCGCGGTACGTCGCAATAGGTGCATGAAACCCAGCAAGGAACAAGGGGCCCGAAAGGGCCCCTTGTCAGTTCACGGCTCTGACCACCATGAGAGCAGGGCGATCAGGTCGGCCGCCGCTGAGGGTGCCCGCCCTGGCCAGCGCGCCGGCGTGCACTCCGGCTGCCCAAGGCCCTGCTGATCGCAATTTTCAGCTTGTAGGGGCCAGTTGCGCACCCCTCTTAGGTAGGGCCTGAGGAGGGGGTACATTCGGCGGATGTGCAACCTCTACCACGTCTCCCCAAAGAGGGAGTTTGCGACGTACATCTCCCGCCATGCCCCCGGATGGGTGGTGCCAGACTACGAACTGCGCACCGCTGGACCGTTCCAGCCGGGGCTGTTCCTGCGGCCGAATGCCGCCACCGTCGAAGGGTTCGTTGGGCAGTGGGGGCTGATTCGGCCCGGTCAGCCGGAGCGTGTCGACTACATGCCGTCGAAAGTGCCTGGCAAGCGAGGCCGGCCGCGCAGCACCAACAACGCGCGCATCGAAGGCATTGAGAAGAAGCCCACTTTCAAGGCCGCCTGGGCCGCCGGCCAGCGGTGCCTGGTGCCTGCATCTTGGTATCAGGAGCCCAACTGGGAGACGGGCAAGAATATCTGGTGGCAGTTGAAGCGCGCAGACGGCCAGCCGTGGATGCTGGCCGGCCTCTGGTCCGAGTGGGTCGACCACTCCACTGGCGAGGTGGTGCCGAACTTCACCATGATCACCACGAACTGCGACAGCCACCCGTTGCTGAGCCGGTTGCACAAGCCAGATCCGGAGCTGCCGCCAGATGGCCAGGACAAGCGCTCGCTTATCCATCTTGAACCCGCTGAGTGGGAGCAATGGCTGCATGGCAGTGAAAGCGAAGCGCGCCAGCTAGTTAAGCCTTCGCCCGTCGAGATATTTGATCTGGCTGATGCCAAGCGCACCGATGAGCTGCTCGCACCCAATGGCGGCGCGGCTCGCTTGCCTTAGTCCTCAACCACCGCCAGACCCAGAAACGAAAAAGGCCCACCAAACGGCGGGCCTTTGGCCCATTTATGTGCGGGCCGCGGCTTCCTTAATTTGCACGCCAGTTCATCTGAATTTGCTCTGCGACCTTTTGGTCAATGTTGTACCAATGGGCGTTGTTGTTGGTCGCATCGATCACACAGAAGCTGTCGTTGCTGTCTCCCGCCTGCCGAAGTGCCGCAACCGCTGATTCGCTGTTGTAGCGAGAGCGCACGTACCACATCGACTGATTGACTGCAGCCCAATTGCCGAGCTTCTTGATAGTCTCGATGACTCGGTCATAGCTCCTGCCAGGAGCATGCAGATCGTATGAAATGAAAAGATTGTTCATGATTGCCTTAATGTTGGCTGGTAAAAACCCTCATTTAAGGAAACCCAAACAAAGTAAGATCTCGCTTCCGACGGCAGAGTCCTACTAGGTCTTTGTTCCCTCTCCGGAGGGGCATCACGGGCTGCTCACATTTCGTGTGCAGCCCGTTTTTGCATGGGCTCCGGCCCGTGCATGAAACCCATTATGCAAGGCTTGGTACGACGTAGGCAGGGTCAGTTCCCCGCACGCACCCCGTTGACCTCTCCCTGTTTTGTCGCTAGCCGCTATGGTGTTTTATCCAGTGCTTGGCTTCAGCTTTAGCACTCGCTAACGCAGAGTGCTAATGAAAATAGAGCCGGTGCTCTATGAAGTCGGCAACATTTGCTAACTCTGGTGCGCGCACAGTCGGCGAACGAGTCGATAAAGAAATCGAAGCTACCGGCCCGCGACGTTGTTGCGTTTGAGCACCATCTATGGGGTGAATCTGGCACCGATTCAAGATGAAAGACCGAGCGTTTTAGTCGGGTAAATGGGCGTTTTGGCTGGGCTTGAGGGGCGACGGCCCGGCTAGCATTGGGCCATGCTGTTGCCAGACCTCATTGCGAAACTGAATGCAATGCACATCTATGCACTTCCCCCTTGGGAAAGGGTGCGAGTCGAGGGTTGGTATGTTGTGATTGGCTACTCGGCCTACGACCCGAACGGTTTCAGCATCACCGTGAATCCACCCCATTACGCCATCAACACCATGGTGGCGCGAGCGCTGGAGCAGCTGGGGCTGGAGGTTGAGTGGCAGACCAACTTCGGCGCCATGGAGGCTCACCAGCCCTCTAAAATCATTTCCGCAACCCAATGTGACCCCTAGTATTCATGCGGGCTGCAGCTGCGCGATTTTTGTGCAGTTGCGGAAATGAAATCAACCTAAGTGGTTGATTTGTATGGATTTTCCAGAAGACTCGAAATCAGGCGGACGGAAACGTCTCGGGGGTTCGAATCCCCCCCTCTCCTCCAGACAAGAGCCCGCTGAGCGCAAGCCCAGCGGGCTTTTTCTTTGCGCTAGTTCTTTGCGTCAGTGGCTGCTTGCGCGAGGGCGGCGCGGTGCACTATGGTTGCCGCCTACACAGATCCCCATTCGCTGGTTTCGAGCCATGACACAACGCAGTGCCGCTGAAATTCTGAAGATGCTGACCAAGGAAGAGCGTGAGGCGCTCTGGTTCATTCCGCAGGCGCCAGAGGGGCGGGTGGTCAGCGAAGCCATGCAGCAGCGCTTCCAGGACCTCGGCCTGGCCACCGCGCCCATGGCCGACGGCCGCCGTGGCATCACGGTGCTGGGCGCCAAGGTGCAGCGCGGCGCGGCCTGAGCCGTCGCTCTGGCAACGTTGCGCAAGCGGGCGGCTGCCTATCCCCCCGATGGGGGCCCCCATCGGGTGTGCGGGGCTTCGATATGGCCTTCAACGACAGTGTGCTCATCGTCGCCGCTGTCGTATGGCGATGTGCAGGAGCTGTCATGCATTTTGATGAAGTTGACGCCGGGGACTATCGGATCTACGCGGGCGCCATGGAACGCCCGCGCTCATTTGGCTATATCGCCGCGGTGGTGGTCGTGCGGGTGCGCGGTCAGCAGCCGCGCCGCGAAGCGTTTCGCGATGAAAACCTGGCCGGCGGCTACGGCTGGGCCTCGGCGGCCGACGCCTTGCGCTTTGCCATCAATGCCGGCCGCGATGTGGTGATGTGTCGCCACGGCATGCTGGCCTGAGTGGCGGTTCACCGCTGGTGACAAGGACGGGTTGCTGGCGATGATCTGCAGCGACCGTCGTGGCTGAGGGATGCCAGGCCGTCATTCGTCGCCTGTTTGCGCCCAATCACTTGGTGAGCGCCATCGGCGCGGTTATCGTGCCGGCCATGTCTCTGGATCAGCCTCGCGCGCCCGCCATTCCCAGCCATGCCGAGGCCTGGCGGGGCTTCATGGCCTATCTGACGCCACAGCGCATCGGCGTTGCGTTGCTGCTGGCGACGGCCGCTGCGGCGGCGCTCAACCCCATCTTCATCACGCCGTTCCCGGTCTTGCTGGGGCGGACGATGTTCGTCGGCATTCTGGTGCTGCTGGCTTTCTCGGCCGCCGCGCAGTGGCCGCGACGCCTGCCGCCCTGGATGGCGCGCTGGCTGCTGCAGGTGGCGGTGGTGGCGGCCATGGTGCCGCTGGCCACCTTGCTGGTGTATCTCGTGGCAGTCGGAGGGGATCTCGGCCGCCTGTTGCGCAGCGAGGGCCGCATCCAGGGCTATTTCTGGATTGTTGGTTCTGGTCTCTTGGTTGGCCCCTTGCTGGCCATGGGCGCGCTGTTTCGCCAGCGCGATGTCGAGGCGCGCAGCCAGGCGCTGCGTTTCGAGCTGGAGCGCAGCGAGCTGGAGCGGCGCGCGCTGGACGCCCGGTTGCGCCTGCTGCAGGCCCAGGTCGAGCCGCATTTCCTGTTCAACACGCTGGCCAATGTGCGGGCGCTGGTGGAGGCCGGTTCGCCACAGGCAGCGCCGGTGCTGCGCAGTCTGATTGCCTACCTGCGCGCCGCCATGCCGCGGCTGCAGAACGAGCAGGCCACGCTGCAGGATGAACTGGGCCTGGTGCGAGCCTATCTGGAACTGATGCATCTGCGCATGCCCGATCGGCTGAGCTTCAGCATCGAAGTGGATGCTGAGCTCCATGGGCTGCGCTTTCCGCCCATGGCCTTGTTGACCCTGGTGGAGAATGCGGTGCGCCATGGCATCGATCCCAGCGAGGAAGGCGGCGTGATCGAGCTGCGTGGCGAGCGCCTGCCGGACGGCATGGTCTGCCTGTCGGTGCGCGACACCGGCGTTGGCCTGTCCGTGCAGTCGGGCGCCGGAACCGGCTTGCGCAATCTGCGCGAGCGTTTGAAAGTCTTTTACGGTGAGCGTTCGCGGCTGGAACTGGCCGAGCAATCGCCGCACGGGCTGATCGCCCAACTGTGCTTCTGGCCATGAGTGATAACGGATATGAGCAGCGCCCCAGGGCGCTGATTGCCGACGATGAACCGCTGCTGCGCGAAAGCCTGGAGCTGGCGCTGCGCCAGACCTGGCCGGCGCTTGAGATCGTGGCCACGGCGCGCAATGGCCGGGAGGCGCTGGAGCAGTTCGAGCGCCATCAGCCCGACATCGTCTTTCTCGATGTGCACATGCCTGGCGTCAATGGCGTCGAGGCGGCGCGGCAGATTGCTCGCCGGGCGCAGATCGTGTTCGTGACCGCCTACGAGCAGTACGCGGTGCAGGCTTTTGAGCAGGGGGCGCTGGACTACCTGGTCAAGCCGGTCGAAGAGATACGCCTGCGTGACACCGTGCAGCGGCTGCAGCAGCGCTTGCAGCATGGTGCTGCGCAAGGGGCGCCATCGCCTGCTGACACAGCGGCGGTGGCGGCCAGCTTGCCCAAGGGCGAATTGCTGGAAGCCGCCATCGAGGCACTGGCGCAGCGATTGCGCCTGCCCTCAGCAGCTGGCGGATCGCAGCCAGGGCAGAGTGGGGCGGCACAGCCTGTTGAGTACCTGCAGTGGTTGCGTGCGTCGGTGGGTTCAACCTTGAAGCTGATCCCGGTCGAGCAAATCATCTTCCTGCGCTCGGACGAGAAATACACGCTGGTGGTCTGGGACGAAGGCGAGGCGCTGATTCGCACGCCCATCCGCGAACTGATCGAGCAGCTTGACCCCAAACGCTTCGCACAGGTACATCGCTCGGTGGTCGTGAATCTGCACGCGATCAGCCACATCACCCGCGGTGCCAACGAAACCGCGGATGTGCATCTGCGTGGCCGCAGCGAGGTGCTGCCGGTCAGCCGCAGCTATCTGCACCTGTTCAGACAGATGTAGTCAGCCAGCGGCTGAGGCACCCCCTTGCTCAGGGCTTGGGTGGGCTCGACTGCCCGTGCACGACGACGGCATCGAAGTGCCAGATCAGCGGCGTCTGCCCCTCGGGTGTGAAGAACAGCGCATCGACCGCCACCAGGGCGGCCATCACGAACAGGGCGAACAGCAGGGCCGTGTGAAGCTTGCTGTCCGAGAACTCATGGATCTGCTTGCTGGACATGGTTCACTCCTCGCGTTGCCAGCCGGATGGGCCTGACGCTTCAACTCTAGGCGCCGCGCTGCTGGCTTTAAAGCCATGGCTTTGTTCTTGCGCAAACCTGAGCTGCAGCTGATGCGGGGAGGGCGCAGCGCTTGCCGCTGAGGACGAAAAAAAAGCGCGGCTTGGCCGCGCTTTGGTCGTGTCGAAACGGGTGAGAAGGGCGACGGGGCTCTGGCCTCAGATCGCTTCGGTGCGCAGGATCAGCCAGTCCAGCGCCGCACCAGCGACCAGCGGGGCTAGGCGTTGCCGCACTTCGCGGTGGTAATCGTTCAGCCAGGCGCGTTCGTCCTCGCGCAGCAGCGTCAGGTCCAGCGGCCGGGTGTCGATCGGGCACAGCGTCAGCGTCTCAAAGCGCAGCATCTCGCCAAAAGCCCCTTGCTCGGGCGTGGCATGCGGCACGTTCAGCACCAGGTTCTCGATCCGCACGCCCCATTTGCCGGGGCGGTAAATGCCCGGCTCGATCGAGGTGATCATGCCGATCTCCATCGCCATATTGGCGTCCGGGATGCCCTTGGAGATGTTCTGCGGGCCTTCGTGGACGTTCATGAAATAGCCGACGCCGTGGCCGGTGCCGTGCATGAAGTCCAGGCCATGCTCCCACATCGGCGCACGGGCCAGCGCGTCCAGCATCGGGCCCAGCGTGCCGCGCGGGAAGACGGCGCGCGACAGCGCCATCGTGCCCTTGAGCACCAGCGTGTAATCGCGCTTCTGCGCCGGCGTGACCTCGCCGATCTGCCAGACGCGGGTGATGTCGGTGGTGCCGCCGAGGAACTGGCCACCGGAGTCGATCAGCAGCAGGCCGGTGCCTTCGACGACCGCATGCGATTGCGGCGTGGCGCGGTAGTGCGGCAGGGCACCATTGGCATTGAAGCCGGCGATGGTGGAGAAGCTCAGGCCGACGAAACCAGGCCGGCGCGCACGCGCGGCCGACAGCTTCTCGTCAATCGTCAGCTCGGTGATGCGCTCCTTGCCCAGCGCCTGTTCGAACCAGGCGTAGAACTCGCACATGGCGGCGCCGTCTTGCTCCATGGTCTGGCGCACGAACTTCGCTTCATCGGCGGTCTTGCGACTCTTGGCCAGGGTGCTGGGGTTGATGGCTTCGACCACGCGGGCCGCGGCCGGCACGGCTTCGCGCAGGCCCAGGGTGACGCGGCGCGGGTCCATCAGCACGCTGGCGCCGGCGGGCAGGGCAGCCAGTGCGGTGGCTGCGGTCGCGTAGGGCTGCAACGAGACGCCATCGGCGGCGAGGCGCTCGACGATGTCGGCCGGCACCTTGCCCTCGGCCAGGAAGATGGTGGCGTGCGCGGCATCCAGCAGCGCATGGGCGATGAAGACCGGATTGCACTCGACATCGCTACCACGCAGATTGAACAGCCAGGCGACGTCGTCGACGCTGGAGATCAGGTGGTGGCTGGCGCCATGGCGCTGCATCGCGGCGCGCACGCCCGCGAGCTTGTCAGCGCGGCTGACGCTGGCTTGCGGCGGCAGGTGCTCGTAGACCGGCGCAGCGGGCAGGCCCGGGCGCTCGTTCCAGACCCGGTCAACCAGATCCAGATCGGTGCGCAGCTGAATGCCGCGCGGATTCAGCGCGCCGCGCAGCTGCTGCGCCAGGGCCAGGCCGAGCACCTGGCCATCGGCCGCCAGCGTCTGACCGGACTGCAGCTGCTGGGCGATCCAGTCGATGAACAGCGGCGAGGCGGCCGAGGGCACTTTCACCAGCTCGATGCCGGTGTTGGCCAGCTCAACCTCGGCCTGGGTCCAGTAGCGGCTGTCGGCAAACAGCGCGGCGCGATCCAGGCCGACCACCAGGGTGCCGACCGAGCCGGTGAAGCCCGACAGCCACTGGCGCGCCTGCCAGCGCTCGGGCAGGTACTCGGACAGATGCGGGTCGGCCGAGGGCACCAGGCAGGCGTGCAGGCCTTCGGCGCGCAGGGCGTCGCGCAGTCGTTCGACGCGCAGGGTGATCTCGGAAGTGCGGGTGTCCATGGCGGTCTCCGGTCTGGCGCCAACCGGCTGGGCCAGCGCTGCTTGTGACAGCGGCGTGCCAGGGTGCTGGCACGCCGCGATTGTGGTGACACCAATTCTAAGGACTGTGCGGCAGCGGCGCCGTTCGTCAGGGGCGCAGCGGCACTTCGCCGCGGGCAGGCTGCATCAGCGCAGCGCCTGCTTCAGCGTGCTGCTGACCAGCTCGGCGTCGTCCCACATCAGGAAGTGAAAGCCTTTGGTGCTCATCTTCAGCTCGACACCCTTCAGGCCCTCGTACTGGCGTTCGAAGATGGCGCGGGTGCTTTCCAAGGTCGAGCCCATCGGCGCGTAAGCGGCCCAGGAGCCGAGCACGGTGGTTGGCACCTTGACCTGCGGCAGCATGGGGCGCAGATCGCTGACCCACAGCTCGTACATGGCCGCAGCGGTCGACGCGGCGTCGCTGGCGATGCCCCATTGAACGACCGTCTCGATCTGAGTATCGCCATGCACCATGGTGGCAGCCATCGGCGCCAGCGTCGCGCGGCGCTGTTCCGGGCTGGCCGGCCGCATCATGCCGGCGCGCATGCCCTCGGCCATGGGCTTGACGCTGTCGACGGTGGCGTTCGGATTCTGAATGCCGGCCAGAAAGGGCAGGGAGTCGACGATCACCAGACGTTTGATCGGCGCCTTGGCCTCGGCCGCCATCTGCAGCGCCAGCACGCCGCCAAGGCTGTGGCCGACGACGCTGGCACCCTGCGGCGCCTGTTCGCGCAGATAGTCCAGCAACTGGCCCCGTGCGCTGGCCAGGAACTGCTGCTGGAAGGCGGGGCTGGCGGGCGCGCCGGCAAAGCCGGGCAGTTGCACCATCAGGCATTGGACGCCGGGTTGCAGCTTGGCGCAGGTCTCGTCCCAGACGCTGGCGGCGCTGTTCAGCCCGGGAATCATCAGCAAAGGCTGACCGTCGCCGCGCACGGTGATGCGCAAGTCCTTGAACTGAACTGCGGTGTCGGCGGCGGTGCTGGCGGTGGTGGTGCTGGCAGTGGCGGTGGCGGTGGCAGCCTGGCTGCCCATGCTGCCGGCGAGGCCGATGGCGAGCAGGGCGCCTTGAATCAGGCGGGTCAGGCTGTGGGGCTTGCGCAGGGTGGGGCTCATCGTGGTCTCCTCAGGGGAAGTGCTGTTGCGATGAGCGCACTGTGCCGACCCAGCCGCGGCCGCGGCCCGTGCTTGCGCTGAATGGCAAGCACGAGCGCTGAATCGCCAGCCGGGCGCCTGAGTCGCGGCCGGCGGGGGCGTGCTCAGAGCTCGGTGCGCAGCGCCCAGAGCTCGGGGAACAGCACCACGTCCAGCATCTTGCGCAGATAGCCGACGCCCGAGGTGCCGCCGGTGCCGCGCTTGAAGCCGATCACGCGTTCCACCGTGGTCACATGGCGGAAGCGCCAGAGGCGGAAGGCGTCTTCCAGATCGACCAGTTCTTCGCCCATCTGGTAGAGGTCCCAGTGGGCCGTCGGGTCGCGGTAGACCTCCAGCCAGGCCTGCTTGACGCCGTCCTGCGCCGCATAGGGCTGGGTCCAGTCACGCTGCAAGGCGCTCTCGGGCACGCTGATGCCGCGCTTGGCCATCAGCTGCAGCACCACGTCGTACAGCGAGGGTGCCTCGTAGGCGGCCTGCACGGCGGTCAGCAGATCGGGGCGGTGCGCATGCGGCTTGAGCATGGCCGCGTTCTTGTTGCCCAGCATGAACTCGATCTGGCGGTACTGCCAGCTCTGGAAGCCGCTGCTGTTGGAGAGATAGGGGCGGATGGCGGTGTACTCGGGCGGCGTCATCGTCGCCAGCACATCCCAGGCATGAACCAGCTGCTCCATGATCTTGGACACGCGGGCCAGCATCTTGAAGGCCTCGGGCAGGCGGCCCTCGGCCACGCAGCCGACGGCGGCATGGAGCTCGTGCAGCATCAGCTTCATCCACAGCTCCGAGGTCTGGTGCTGGACGATGAAGAGCATCTCGTTGTGCTCGGGCGAGAGCGGGTGCTGGGCGGACAGCACCTGATCGAGCTTCAGGTAGTCGCCGTAGCTCATGTCCTTCGAGAAATCGAGCTGGGCGCCTTCTTCACGAACGACGTTTTCGGTGTGGTGATGAGGGCACGTCATGTCACTGCTGCCTTTTGGTTGAATTGTTCCTGCTTCCATTCTTCGGTGGACAGCACCTGCACCAGGTGCTCGACCGCGTCATAGACCTCGGCGAAGCCGATGTACAGCGGGGTGAAGCCAAAGCGCAGGATGTGCGGCATGGCGGCGAGATCGTTCGGGTCGCCGGCGCGGAAGTCGCCGATCACGCCGCGCGCGATCAGCGCCTGCACGACCGCGTAGCTTGCCTGTTCCAACGGTGCGGCGAGGCTCAGGCAGACCTGGCTGCCGCGCTGCGCGGCCTGGCGCGGCGAGGCCACACGCACGCCGAGCTTGGCGCAGCGTTCATCGACCAGCTCGATGAAGAGCTCGGTCAGCGCGATCGACTTCTGGCGCAGCGCGGCCATGCCGCCCATGGGTTCGGCCGCGAGCAGGGTGTCAACGCCACATTCAAGTGCCGCCATCGACAGCACCGCCGGCGTGCCGCAGAGGTAGCGCTGGATGCCGGCGGCTGGCAAGTAGTTGGGCGTGAACTGGAAGGGCGCGGCATGGCCCATCCAGCCCGAGAGCGGCTGCCAGAAGCGTTCGGCATGGCGCGGATGCGCCCAGACAAAGGCCGGCGCGCCGGGGCCGCCGTTCAGGTATTTGTAGCCGCAACCAATCGCGAAATCGGCATCGGCGCCTTTCAGGTCCACCGGCACGGCGCCGGCCGAATGGGCCAGGTCCCAGATCACCAGCGCACCGGCGGCATGGGCTGCGGCGGTGACGGCCTTCATATCGTGCAGATAGCCGGTGCGGTAGTTGACGCCGGTGAGCATCAGCACCGCCAGCTCGCTGTTCAGCGCAGCGGGGATGTCCTCGACGCTGTCCACCAGCTTCAGCGTCAGGCCATGCTGCTGGGCCAGGCTTTCGGCGATATAGAGATCGGTGGGGAAGTTGCTGCGCTCGGAAACGATCACGCGGCGCGCGGGTGAATCGGCGAGGCTGATGCGCAGCGCGGCCGACAGCACCTTGTACAGGTTCAGCGAGGTCGAGTCGGCCACCACCAGCTCGCCGGCATCGGCGCCGACCAGCCGGGCAATCTTGTTGCCAATGCGGGCCGGCAGGTCGATCCAGCCGGCGGTGTTCCAGCTCTTGATCAGGTCATGGCCCCACTCGCGGGTGATGACCTCCTGCACGCGCGAAAGCGTGGCGCTGGGCAGTACGCCGAGCGAATTGCCGTCCAGGTAGATCACGCCGGGCGGCAAATCGAATTGATGGCGCAGTTCGCGCAGGCCGTCCTCGGCGTCGCGGACATCGCAGTCTTGGCGGGTGGTCACTTGATGGTCTCCTTCAGAGTTCGCGCAGTACGGCGCGAACGGGTGATGCACAGGCGCCGGCCAGCTTCAGCGGCAGCGCGATCAATTCGTAGTCGCCCTCAGGCACCTCGTCGAGCACCAGGTTCTCCAGCACGCGCAGGTTCAGGCGCAGGAGCTGCTGATGGCTGTCCAGGCTCTTGCTGCTGGCCGGGTCGACCGAAGGCGTGTCCAGCCCGATCAGCTTGACGCCCTGCGCGGCCAGCCAGGCCACGGTCTCGGGCGCATAGGCGGTGAAGTCCGGGTTCCAGACGGTGTCGGCACGTTCGCAGCAGCGCACCAGCACGCGCGCAGGCAGGGCGTCGGCCGCATGCTGAAGATGCTCGATGCGGATCAGGGGGCCGCAGCCGATCGCGTGGATCACGCGGCAGTGCCCCAGGTAGGCATCGAGCCCGACCTCGGCCGCCGAGGCCACACCATCGGCGTAGTGCAGAGGCGCATCGGCATGGGCGCCGACATGCGGCGACATGGTCAGCGCGCTCAGATTCACAGGGCATTGCGGCGAGAGCCGCGCGGTCCAACGCAGGCTGTAGGGCTCGTCGCCGGGGAAGATTGGGGCATCGTCGCTGACCAGCGGCGAGATGTCCCACAAGCGTCTTGCAGACATGGTTTAGGCTTAAAGCAAATTGCGGTGAAACGATAGCAAGCCTGATTGGCGCGTGGTGTCGGTTAATTCCAACATGCCCGCAGATTGGGTGCAAACCCAAGGCTGCTACCGCTGCCTGACAGGGCAGACGGCCGCCGCCCAAGAAAAACGCCCCGGTGCCAGGGCGGCAACCGGGGCGCTGATGACAGCGACTCTGCGTTCGTATCAGTTCGGGGCGCCCCCTGCATCCTGGCGGCGACGGCGCTGACGGCTGCTGGGTGACTTGAGCGCCACCAGGCCGAACAGGCCGAACAGCCCGAAGGCCAGCTGCGCGGCCGAGGCTGGCTCGGGCACGCTGCTGGCGATGGCCAGCTGGACGTGGCTGATGCCCGGCGACACATAGCTGGTGTAGACGCTGCCGTGGTCCAGCACGCTGAAGCTGACCGAGGCCAGCGGCGCGCTGCTGACAAAGGCCAGATGGCTGAAGCCCTCGGCCAGGCTCAGCTGGCGTGTGCTGGTGCCGCCGCTGAGGTCGGTGACGCTCAGGGCCAGCATCGTGTTTTCACGCGGCTGGCCATAGAAGTTCAGCGCGCTCAGGTCCAGCGCGAAGGCGTTCACACCCCCGGCAAAGTGGCTGAAGCTGATGCCGGAGAGCAGCTCTTCGGTACTCAGTGTCAGGCCGCCTGCCGCATCGGCAAAGCCGTAGAAGCCGGCGTTGCTGGCCTGCAGCTGGTAGGCGAAGTCGCCCGCCTGGCGCAGCAGCGGGCCGGGCAGCACGGTGTCGGCCGGCAGATCGGCAAAGCTGTCGCTGCCACTGTGTTGCAGGGCGGCGCTGAATTGCGTGGCATTGAGGAATTGCAGGTCGGCCCGGGCCGGCTGCGCCAAGAGCAGCAGCCCGGCCATCGCCAGCGCAGTCAGCAGTGGCAAGGTGCGCAGCGGCGCAGGGGAGGAGGCATTGATGGGATTCATGGTTTGGTTTCCGTTTCAATGAATGGGGGGCTCAGTGCGCCGCGGCAGCGCTGAAACTGGCGCTGCTGCCCAGCGGCAGCTGGCTGAACATGGCGCGCAGCTGGGCGCCCTGGAAGCCGGCGCGGGGCACGACGTTCACATAGACCCAGCCCTGGCCCTTGCTGGGCAGCTTGACGATCAGATCGCTGCCGCCGGCGCCGCCGGCCTTGACGTCATGATCGCTGGCCGAGGCCCAGCCGCCGGCCTTGGCATAGAGGTCAACGCCGCCTTGCACCTGGCTGAGCCTGAACAGCACGTCGTTCCAGCCAGAGGCGCTGATGTAGAAGTTGTAGCTGCCCGAGCCGGCGCTCAAGGCCTTGCTGCAGCCATTGGCCAGTGCGCTGGCATTGCCCAGATTGCAGGCGCCGATGGCGCTGGCGTTGAGCAGCGGCAGCGTGCCGGGGCGCTGGCTGACGCAGCCGGCCGAGCTGGTGTCGCCGCTGGCGATGCAGCTGCCCAGCCAGCGTGAGAAGTCACTGTCCAGGCTGCTGCCGATGGCGTCGATCTGCGCGCTGTAGCCGGCGTAGTTGCCCGTGCGCATCAGGGGCAGGAAGTTGCGGTCCTGGTTGGGCTGGCGTTCCAGCATATAGCGCACCGCCAGATAGCCCCAGTTGTAGACCCGCGTCTGGCCGCTGCTGTAGGTATTGCGCAGCACCTCGCTGAGCGCCAGCGGCGCGGTCTGGGCGCGCGAGGTGGCGTCGGCGTAGTACTGGCGGCGATAGCTGTAGGACACGTACTCGGCCACGCCCTCGATCCACCAGACCGCCGGGTTGCGCACCGCGGCATTGAGCTCCAGCGGATAGTTCCAGAACGCGCCCCAGAGGTTGTAGCGGCCGTCGAGGTAGTGGGTGAACTCGTGGTTCAAGTTCCAGATCTCGAAGCCGGCCAGCCAGTCGGCCCGGTGGGCCAGGAAGCGGGCCACATTGCCGGGTGCGGCCGGGTCGCCTTCCAGATAGATGCCGCCGTTGTTGGTGTCGTTGCCGAACAGATAGCCGGAGAAGCGCGAGTACTGCGCGTAGCTGTCAAACACCACCAGCTCCAGCTGGGCATTGCCGTCGTTGCCGACCGGCTGGCCGGGCTGGGTGCCCATCAGCGTGTGGAAGTAGCCGGTCTGCTGGCTGATGCTGGCGCAGGTATCGCTGAGTTGCTGTGCCGTCATGGCCTGGGCGCGTATCGTGTACTGGCTGCCGCAGGCGTAGCGAATCGGCAGCTTGATCGCGGCAATGCGATCGTAGGCATTGCAGGTGCCGTAGGCGCTGCAATTGCCGGCGTCGTACTGATCGACCATGGTGGCGGCACGCAGCCAGACGTCGACGGCGTTGTCCTGCGTGACCGGGAAGTAGCGCAGCTGGTTGATGCCCAGATTGCGTAGCTCTGCCTTCAGCGCCGGGTAGCGCAGAAAGCGCAGCATCTCGCCCATCGCATTGCTGAGGTGGTAGGCGTAGTCACCGCCCAACAGGCTGCGATTGCGAGTCAGGAAGCTGTCCAGGCTGCGTGGCAGGCTGGGATCGTTCTTGACGGCGTTCTGGAAGTCGACCTGGTAGTCGCCATAGAACAGCACGTTCATGGCCTGAAGAATCGCGTCATTGGTCCAGTAGCCGGTGGCGAAGCTGGATGGCTGGGCCTGGTCGATCCAGCGCTTGGCGGCGGGAGCGAACAGCGGTGCAAAGCCGGCCGGCACAGTCTTGAACACCTCGCTGACGAAATAGGCGTTGTCCTCGCTGATGTCGTAGAAATGCGGCGCCTGCGTCAGCTGGCGCAGTGCAGCGCCGGCGGCATTGAGCATGCTGCGGCTGCCTGGCGCAATGCCATTGCTGGCATCGCCCGCCTGGCTCATGAAGCTCCAGTAGCCGGCGGTGCGCAGAAAGGACAGCAGATTCATCGCCTTGCCCGTGTCATTGCCCGGGTAGTTCAGTGCCCGCTGCTTCAGCGCGTTGGCGACACTGATGATGTTGGCATCGCTGAAGACGCTGCGGTACTGATCCACCGAGCCGCTGTAGAGCTGGTACATGCAGCCGCGCAGCGAGGCCTGGTCGATGAAGGCGATCAGCGTGCTGCCCGCCTTGCCGACGAAATCGCTGCCGCTGCAATTGGCCGCGGCAGCCTGGCTGGCCAGCCGGCTTTGCAGCGCACGGGCGGAACGGGCCTGCGGACTGAGTGCGCTGCGTTCGCTCTGCTCGTTGCTGGGCTCGGTGGCCTCGCCGTAGCGCTGCTGGCGCGGCAGCAGCGATTCGGCATTGCGCAGCGGCAGCCGCGTGGCGGGCAGTGGCTGGCGGGCGATGTGTTCGCCTGGTTTGGCTTCGCCAGGCTGGCGCGGGGCCTGTGCCAGGCGGGCCTGCTCGGCGCCCAGAACAGCGCTGTCAGTCAGCATGGCGTGTGGGGTGGACTGGGGGCTGGCACTGGCGGGCAGCGTGGCCAGGCCGAGCAGCGCGGCAGCGCCGACGCTGACGCCGATGCCGACGCTCAAGAGCCGCCGGCCAGGGCGGCGTAGATGGGGAAGAGGCATGAGGGTCTCCTGATGGCGGGATGAAACAAGAAGCGGTGCGCACGCCGCGCATTACAGTGCTTTGTTGTCAAAAATGCCAGAGATATATCTAACATATGCTGAAAACCCTCTCAGGGTTTTTTCGCATCCCGTCGCGCCTCGATCTTCGTGAATATGCTTTACACATAAACTATTCACGGTTAAATTGATTGCCAACAGAGAAGCGATCAAGCGGCCTGGCCGCGGGAGACAAGGCAATGCGCATCACATGCATCGGTGGCGGTCCGGCGGGCCTGTATTTCGGCCTGTTGATGAAGAAGCTCAACCCGGCGCACGACATCACCGTAGTCGAGCGCAACAAGCCCTACGACACCTTCGGCTGGGGCGTCGTGTTCTCCGATGCGACGATGGACAATATGCGCGAGTGGGACCCAGAGACCGCCGCCGAGATCCAGGAAGCCTTCAATCACTGGGACGATATCGAGCTGCACTTCAAGGGCCGGGCGATCCGCTCGGGTGGCCATGGTTTTGTCGGCATCGGCCGCAAGAAGCTGCTGAACATCCTGCAGGCGCGCTGCGAGCAGCTGGGCGTCAAGCTGGTGTTCGAGTGCGATGCGCAGTCGGACGAAGACTACGCCGACTCCGACCTGATCATCGCCAGCGACGGCATCAACTCGCGCATCCGCGGCCGCTACGCCGACGTCTTCAAGCCCGACATCGTCACCCGCCCGAACCGCTACATCTGGCTGGGCACCCACAAGCTTTACGACGCCTTCAACTTCCTGTTCGAGAAGACCGAGCACGGCTGGTTCCAGGCCCATGTGTACAAGTTCGACGAGCAGACCACGACCTTTATCGTCGAATGCCCCGAGCATGTCTGGCTCGCCCATGGTCTGGACAAGGCGGACCAGGAGCAGTCGATCGCCTTTTGCGAGCAGCTCTTCGCCAAGAACCTGCAGGGCGCCAAGCTGATGACCAATGCCCGCCATCTGCGCGGCTCGGCCTGGCTGAACTTCCAACGCGTGGTCTGCGAGCAGTGGTCGCTGCAGAACAAGCATGGCAGCCATGTGGTGCTGATGGGCGACGCCGTGCACACGGCCCATTTCGCCATCGGCTCCGGCACCAAGCTGGCGATCGAGGATGCGATCGAGCTGACCCGGTTGTTCAAGCAGGAAGGCGATGACCGCTGCCACATCCCCGCCGTGCTGGCTGCCTACCAGGATGCGCGCCGCATCGAAACGCTGCGCCTGCAGAACGCGGCCTGGAACGCGATGGAATGGTTCGAGGTCTGCGGCCTGCGCTATTGCGACCAGCTCGAGCCCGAGCAGTTCATGTACTCGATGCTGACCCGCAGCCAGCGCATCAGCCACGAAAACCTGCGCCTGCGCGACAAGGCCTGGCTGGAGGGCTACGAGCGCTGGTTTGCTGCGCGTGCCGGGATGGATCGCGACCCGGCTTTGCCGGCCGTTCCACCGATGTTCACGCCGTACACGCTGCGTTCGGTGACGCTGAAGAACCGCGTCGTGGTGTCGCCGATGGCGCAGTACTCGGCCGTCAACGGCATCGCCGGCGACTACCACCTGGTCCACCTGGGCGCGCGCGCCATGGGCGGCGCTGGCCTGGTGTTTGCCGAGATGACCTGCGTCAGCCCCGATGCGCGCATCACCCCGGGCTGCCCAGGCCTGTGGACGGACGAACAAGGCGCCGCCTGGAAACGCATCGTCGACTGGGCTCACGCCAACTCCGACGCCAAGCTGGCCGTGCAGCTGGGCCATGCCGGCGCCAAGGGTTCGACCCGCCTGGCCTGGGAGGGCATCGACCGCCCCTTGGCCGACGCGAACGCCAACTGGCCGCTGATCAGCGCCTCGCCCCAGCAATATCTGGACGGCGTCAGCCAGCTGTCGCGGGCCATGGACCGCGGCGATATGGATCGTGTCAAGGCCGACTTCGTGGCCGCCACGAAGCGGGCCGCTGCGGCAGGCTTCGACTGGCTGGAACTGCACTGCGCGCACGGCTATCTGCTCTCCAGCTTCATCTCGCCGCTCACCAATCGGCGCAGCGACGAGTACGGCGGCAGCCTGGCGAACCGCCTGCGCTACCCGCTGGAGGTGTTCGCCGCGGTGCGTGCGGCCTGGCCGGAGCATCTGCCGATGTCGGTGCGGATCTCTGCGCATGACTGGGTCGAGGGCGGCATTACGCCAGCCGATGCGGTAGAGATCGCGAAGGCCTTCAAGGCGGCCGGCGCCGATCTGATCGATTGCTCCTCGGGCCAGGTCAGCAAGGCCGAGAAGCCGGTCTACGGCCGCATGTTCCAGACCCCGTTTGCCGACCGCATCCGCCAGGAGGCCGGCATCCCGACCATCGCCGTTGGTGCGATCAGCGAGGCCGATCATGTGAACTCCATCATCGCCGCCGGCCGGGCTGACCTCTGCGCCGTGGCCCGCCCGCATCTGGCCAATCCGGCCTGGACGCTGACCGAAGCGGCCAAGATCGGCTTCACCGAGCTGGCCTGGCCCAAGCAATACCGCTCGGGCAAGCCGCAGATGGAAAGCCTGTTTGCACGCGAGAAAGCAGCCAAGCCATGAGCGAGCTGCAAGGCCTTCATGCGGTGGTCACCGGTGGTGGCTCCGGCATTGGCGCGGCGGTGGCGCGTGAGTTGCTGCTGCGCGGTGCGCGCGTCACGCTGATGGGCCGCGATCTGGCGCGCCTGCAGGCGCAGCGGGCGCGGTTGACTGAGCTGGGTCCGGTGGCCGAGCAGCGCTGCGATGTCGGCGACGAAACGAGCGTGCAGGCCGCTTTTGCGGCCGCAGCGGCGGACTTTGGCGCGGTGGACATCCTCGTCAACAACGCCGGCCAGGCGCAGACGGCGCCGTTTGTGAAGACCAGCCTGGCGCAGTGGCAGCAGATGTTGCAGGTCAACCTCACCGGTACCTTCCTCTGCACCCAGCAGGTGGTGGCCGGCATGGCGCAGCGCGGCTTTGGGCGCATCATCAATGTGGCCAGCACCGCGTCTTTGAAAGGTTATGCCTATGTGGCGGCCTACTGCGCGGCCAAGCATGGCGTGCTCGGCCTGACGCGCGCGCTGGCGCTGGAAATGGCCAAGAAGGGCGTCACGGTCAATGCCGTCTGCCCGGGCTATACCGAGACCGAGATCGTCGAGCAGGCGGTCGCCAACATCGTCGCCAAGACCGGCCGCACGGCCGAGGCGGCGCGCCAGGAGCTGGCGGCCGGCAATCCGCAGGGCCGGCTGGTGCAGCCCGAGGAAGTGGCGCACACGGTGGCCTGGCTGGCCTCGCGCGGCGCCAGCGCGATGACCGGGCAGGCGATTGCCGTCTGCGGCGGGGAATGGTCATGAACACACTCGACGCTGGCGACAGCCTGGGCCCCGATCTGGAGTCGCGCGTCAGTGCCGATGATCACCAGGCGCTCAAGCTCTGGCTGCGCCTCTTGGCCTGCACCACGCGGATCGAAGGCCAGATCCGCAAACGCCTGAGCCAGGATTTCGCCACCACACTGCCGCGCTTTGACCTGCTGGCGCAGCTTGAGCGCCATCCCGAGGGCCTGGCCATGCGCGAGCTGTCGCAGCGGCTGATGGTCACCGGCGGCAACATCACCGGCATCACCGATCAGCTGGAGTCCGAAGGCTTGGTGCTGCGCGTGCCGCACCCGAGCGACCGGCGCTCCTTCAGCGTCAAGCTCACGCCGGCCGGGCGACGCCAGTTCAAGAAGATGGCCGCCACGCACGAGGGCTGGGTGGTCGAGTTGCTGGCCGGCTGGAGCCCGGAACAGAAGGGCCAGGTCTATGGTCTGCTGGCCGATCTGAAACAACATCTGGGCACGCTGGAGGCTGCGCCTGCCACTGCCAGCAAGAAAACCGTCCGCAAGGAGAAGAAGACACCATGAGCCGCCCCATCGATGCGCACCTGAGCGCCGGCAATCGCCACAGCCTGGCCGCCTATCAGCCGCAGCATTTTCTGTGGCGCCAAGAGGGTGCGGTCGGCGTGATCACGCTGAACCGCCCCGAGCGCAAGAACCCGCTGACCTTTGACTCCTATGCCGAGCTGCGCGATCTGTTCCGCACGCTTTGCTATGTCGACGAGGTCAAGACCATCGTCGTGCAAGGGGCCGGCGGCAATTTCTGCTCTGGCGGCGATGTGCACGAGATCATCGGCCCGCTTACCCAAATGACGATGCCGGACCTGCTGGCCTTCACCCGCATGACCGGCGATCTGGTCAAGGCCATGCGCGCCTGCCCGCAGCCCATCGTGGCGGCCATCGACGGCGTCTGCGCCGGTGCCGGCGCCATCATGGCCATGGCTGCTGATCTGCGCGTTGGTACCGCCCGCTCCAAGCTGGCCTTTCTGTTCACCCGCGTCGGCCTGGCCGGCTGCGATATGGGCGCCTGCTCCATCTTGCCGCGCATCATCGGCCAGGGCCGCGCCTCGGACCTGCTGTACTCGGGCCGCTCACTGGGCGGCGACGAGGCCTATCAGTGGGGCTTTCACAATCGCCTGGCCGAGCCCGAGGCGCTGGAAGCCGCTGCGCTGCAGTGGGCGGCGGAGATCGCTGCCGGCCCGAGCTTCGGCCACGCGATGACCAAGAAGATGCTGCACCAGGAATGGGCGATGAGCGTGGACGAGGCGATCGAATCCGAGGCCCAGGCCCAGGCAATCTGCATGATGACGCAGGATTTCCATCGGGCGTATCACGCCTTTGTGGCAAAGCAAAAGCCAGTATTCGAGGGAGACTGATCGTGCATTTGAAGCATCTTGAATGGCCTTTCTTCGGCGACCCACACCGCCAGCTTGCCACCGAGCTCGACGCCTGGTGCGCGCAATACCTGCATGCCGGCCACGGCGCCGACATCGATGCCGAATGCCGCAGCCTGGTGAAGGCGCTGGGTGAGGCCGGTTGGCTCAAGCATGCGATTGCCGGCGTGGCCCTGGGCGGCGCGGCCGACACCATAGACACCCGCGCCATCTGCCTGCTGCGTGAAACGCTGGCGCGCTACAACGGCCTGGCCGACTTCGCCTTTGCGATGCAGGGCCTCGGTTCGGGCGCGATCTCGCTGGCCGGCACGGCCGCGCAGCGAGAGCGTTATTTACCACGGGTCGCGCGGGGCGAGGCACTGGCGGCCTTTGCCTTGTCCGAGCCCGAGGCCGGCTCGGATGTGGCGGCCATGCAGTGCAGCGCCGTCGAGGATGGCGACAGCTATGTGCTCAACGGCGAGAAGACCTGGATCTCCAACGGCGGCATTGCCGATTTCTATGTGCTGTTTGCGCGGACCGGAGAAGCGCCAGGGTCCAGAGGCATCAGCGCCTTCATCGTCGATGCCGGGCTGCCGGGCTTCGAGATCGCCGAGCGCATCGAGGTGATCGCGCCGCACCCGCTGGCGCGCCTGAAGTTCAGCAACTGCCGGGTCGCCAAGAGCCAGATGATTGGCGCGCCGGGCGAGGGCTTCAAGGTAGCGATGCGCACGCTCGATGTGTTCCGCACCTCGGTGGCGGCGGCCTCGTTGGGCTTTGCACGCCGCGCGCTGCAGGAAGGCCTGCAGCAGGCCCGCGAGCGCAAGATGTTCGGCGCCACGCTGGCCGATCTGCCGCTGACCCAGGCCAAGCTGGCCGATATGGCCTGCACCGTGGACAGCTCGGCCCTGCTGGTCTACCGCGCCGCCTGGCAGCGCGACCAGGGCCAGAACGTCACCCGCGAAGCGGCCATGGCCAAGCTGATGGCCACTGAGGGCGCGCAGCGCGTCATCGATGCGGCCGTGCAACTGTTCGGCGGCCGCGGGGTGAAGAGCGGCGAGATGGTGGAGTCGCTCTACCGCGAGATCCGTGCGCTGCGCATCTACGAAGGTGCCAGCGAGGTCCAGCAACTGATCATTGGCCGAGACCTGCTCAAGAGCGTGTGACGACGAGCACCGCCGCAGGCAAGA
The DNA here is from genome assembly GCF_032337115.1 of Roseateles aquae. Taxonomy (NCBI): domain Bacteria; kingdom Pseudomonadati; phylum Pseudomonadota; class Betaproteobacteria; order Burkholderiales; family Sphaerotilaceae; genus Roseateles; species Roseateles aquae. The sequence continues at coordinate 786,966 of NZ_JAVXZY010000001.1, read as the reverse complement.
GGAGACAAGCAATGACCCCGTCATCCCACGTTGACACCTTTGCGCGCGACAACCTGCCGCCGCGCGAGCAGTGGCCCGAGATGAACTTCGAACTGCCCGAGCTGCAGTTCCCCGAACGGCTGAACTGCGCCAGCGAATTGCTGGACCGCTGGGTGGCCGCGGGGCAGGGCGATCGCCTGTGCATGCAGGCGCCGGGCCTGCGCTGGAGCTATGCCGATCTGCAAGCCGAGGCCAACCGGATCGCCCATGTGCTGGTCGAGGATCTGGGCGTTCTGCCCGGCAACCGGGTGCTCTTGCGCGGTGCCAACACGCCGATGATGGCGGCCTGCTGGTTCGCCATCATGAAGGTCGGTGCGATTGCGGTGGCGACGATGCCGCTGCTGCGCGCCAAGGAACTGGGGCAGGTGATTGACAAGGCCCAGGTCAGCCATGCGCTGTGCGATGCGCGGCTGGCTGAGGAACTGACGCTGGCGCAGGCGCAATGCCCGGTGCTGCGCTCGGTGGCACACTATATGAGCGATGCGGCGGACGGCATCGAGGCGCGCGCTGCCGGCAAGCCGGCGAGCTTCCAGAACGTTGACACCGCGGCCGACGACTGCTGCATCATCGCCTTCACCTCGGGCACCACCGGCCAGCCCAAGGGCACCATGCATTTCCATCGCGACGTGATGGCGATCTGCGCCTGCTGGCCGCCGCATGTGCTGAAGCCGGTGGCTGATGACATCTTCATTGGCAGCCCGCCGCTGGCCTTCACCTTTGGCCTGGGCGGCCTGGTGCTGTTCCCGATGAGCGTGGGTGCCTCGACCGTGCTGCTGGAAAAGGCTGCGCCGGACGCGCTGCTGGCCGCCATCGCCGAGTACCGCGCCACCGTGTGCTTTACCGCGCCTACCGCATACCGCGCTATGGCTGCTCAAGTCGCTCAGCATGACTTCAGCAGCTTGCGCAAGTGCGTCAGTGCCGGCGAGGCGCTTCCGGCGGCGACACGCAAGCTCTGGAAAGAGGCCAGCGGGATAGAGATGATCGACGGCATCGGTGCCACCGAGATGCTGCACATCTTCATCTCGCACACCGAAACCGAGGCCCGCCCCGGCGCCACCGGCAAGCCGGTGCCCGGCTACCAGGCCTGCGTGATGAACGATGAGGGTCAGGTCTTGCCACCGGGGCAGGTGGGCAAGTTGGCGGTCAGGGGCCCGACCGGCTGCCGCTATCTGGCCGACGAGCGCCAGCGCGGCTATGTGATGAAGGGCTGGAACCTGACCGGCGACGCCTATCTGATCGATGCCGACGGCTATTTCGTCTACCAGGCCCGCACCGACGACATGATCATCTCCGGCGGCTACAACATTGCCGGCCCCGAGGTCGAGGCGGCATTGCTGGCCCATCCGGCGGTGGCTGAATGTGGTGTGATCGGCCTGCCGGACGAGGAACGCGGCCAGATCGTCAAGGCCTTTGTCGTGCTGCGGCCCGGCCACGCGGAAGATGCCGCCATGGTCAAGACGCTGCAAGACTTTGTGAAGGCAACCGTTGCCCCCTACAAGTACCCGCGTGCGATAGAGTTCCGCGCCAGCCTGCCGCGCACCGAAACCGGCAAGCTGCAGCGCTTCAAGTTGAAGCAATCCGCTTGACCCCCTCCAGGAGACAAAGACGATGAAGACAAGGACGATGCTCTGCGCCGCCGTGGCGCTGCTGGCCGCTCAAGCGACTTTCGCCGCCGACAAGGTCAAGGTCGGCCTGCTCAGCACGCTGTCTGGCCCGGGCGCCGGCCTGGGCGTGGACATTCGCGATGGCTTCAATCTGGCGCTGAAGACCCAGGGTGGCAAGCTCGGCGGCCTGCCCGCTGAGGTGGTGACGGCCGACGACCAGCAGAACCCCGACGTGGCCAAGCAGACCACCGATCGCCTGCTCAAGCGCGACAAGGTCGACTTCATGACCGGCATCGTGTTCTCCAACATCATGCTGGCCGTCGGCCAGACGGTGTTCGACAGCAAGACACCCTATATCAGCGCCAATGCCGGCCCCTCGCAATACGCCGGTGAGCAGTGCAATCCCTTCTTTTTCAACGTCGCCTGGCAGAACGACAACCTGCACGAGGCGGTCGGCAAGACGGTGATGGACAAGGGCTTCAAGAAGGTCGTCGTGCTGGCGCCCAACTATCCGGCAGGCAAGGACGCCATCAACGGCTTCAAGCGCTTCTACAAGGGCACCGTGGCGGACGAGATCTACACCAAGCTCGGCCAGCTGGACTACGCCGCCGAGCTGGCTCAGGCCCGCGCCGCCAAGCCCGATGCGATGTACATCTTCCTGCCCGGTGGCATGGGCATCAACTTCATCAAGCAGTTTGTCGGCGCCGGCCTGTCTCGCGACATCACGCTGTTTGGCCCCGGTTTCTCGGCCGATGAGGACGTGATCAAGGCCGTGGGCGAGCCGATGCTGGGCATGTTCAACAGCTCGCACTGGGCCCATGACATGGACAACGCGGCGAACAAGAAGTTCGTTGCCGATTTTCAGGCCGAGTACAAGCGCCTGCCCTCGCTCTATGCCAGCCAGGGCTATGACGCCGCGCTGCTGATCAACGCCGCAGTGCGCGATGTCAGGGGCAAGATCGAGGACAAGGACGCGGTGCTCAAGGCGCTGAAGGCGGCCAAGTTCGAGTCGGTGCGCGGCCCCTTCAAGTTCAACAACAACCAGTACCCGATCCAGGACTACTACCTGCGCATCATCGGCAAGGACGCGCAAGGCCGGGTGACGAACAAGATGCTGGGCAAGATCTTCGAGAACCATGCTGACGCATACGCAGCCAGCTGCAAGATGAAATGACCCACCCCCTACGCGCTTCGCGCGCCCCCTCCAGGGGGCGAGCCCGTAGGCCCGGCGGAGCCGGATCCTCGGGCTCCGCTGGGGAATACCTTCCTGTGTCTGCGTGAGTACTTAATGGATTGGATTCTCGTTGCCGAGCAACTGCTCAACGGCCTGCAGTTCGGGTTGATGCTGTTTCTGCTGGCGGCCGGCCTGACGCTGGTGTTCGGCATCATGGACATGATCAATCTGGCCCATGGCTCGCTGTACATGATTGGCGCCTATCTGGCCGCTGCGGTGATGGCGGCCAGCGGCTCCTTTCTGCTGGCCGTGCTGGCCGCGCTGGCGGGCACAGCGGTGTTTGGCATGCTGCTGGAGCTGACGCTGCTGCGCCGGCTTTACCAGCGTGACCACCTGAGCCAGGTGCTGGCCACCTTTGCGCTGATCCTGATCTGCAACGAGGGGGTGCGCATGATCTGGGGCGAGCAGCCCTTGATGCTGAATACGCCGGCGCTGCTGTCCGGCCCGGTCGAGCTGCTGCCGGGCCTGTTCTACCCGGCCTACCGGCTGCTGATCATTGCGGTTGGCATGGCGGTGGCGGCGCTGCTTTTTGTGCTGGTGACGCGCACCCGCATCGGCATGTGGGTGCGGGCCGGGGCCTCGAACCGGCCCATGGCCATGGCCATGGGCGTCAATATCTCGCGGCTGTTCACGCTGGTGTTCGGCTTTGGCGCGGCGCTGTGCGCGCTGGCCGGTTCGCTGCTCGGGCCGTTGCTGGCGGTGCAGGTGGGCATGGGCGAGAGCATTCTGATCCTGGCCTTTGTGGTCATCGTCATCGGCGGCATCGGCTCCATCCGCGGTGCCCTGATCGGCTCGCTGCTGGTGGGGCTGGTCGATACCGCCAGTCGCAGCCTGCTGCCGCTGCTGCTGCGCCAGATGGCTTCGGCCGAACTGGCCGCCAATCTCGGCCCGGCGCTGGCCTCCATCCTGATCTATGTGCTGATGGCGGCCGTGTTGTTCTGGAAGCCGCAAGGCCTGTTCCCCGCCCGGTCCTGACTGATGAACACATCTTCTTCTGCCTCTTTGCATCACACCGGCCTCGGCCGCTGGGGGTCGCTGGCCTTGTTGCTGTTGCTGGCGGCCTTGCCGCAGGCGCTGGCGGCGGTGGGTCTGGAGTTCTATACCGGCGTCGCCACCCGGGTACTGGTGTTCGCCATTGCGGCCAGCAGCCTGAACCTGATCCTTGGCTTCGGCGGCATGGTCAGCTTCGGCCATGCGGCTTTTGTCGGCCTGGGCGCCTACACCGTGGCCGTGCTGGCCGAGATCGGCCGGGCCGGCCACCCGCTGCTCCTGCAGGCCTGGCTGGCCTGGCCGCTGGCGATGGCGGTGAGTGCGGCAGCAGCGGCCGTGATCGGCGCGATCAGCCTGCGCACCCGTGGCGTCTACTTCATCATGATCACGCTGGCCTTTGCGCAGATGTTCTATTTCCTCGTCGTCTCGCTGAAGAACTATGGCGGCGACGATGGCCTGCCATTGCCTGCGCGCTCGCTGCTGCCCGGCCTCAATCTGGCCAACGACCAGCAGTTCTACTGGCTGGTGCTGGCGCTGGCGGCGCTGGTGATGGCGGGGCTGCAACGCCTGCTCAACGCGCCCTTTGGCTGGATGCTGCAGGGCATCAAGGACAACGAGACGCGGATGCGCGCCTTGGGCACGCCAGTGCAGCGCCTGCAGTGGCAGGCCTTTGTGCTGGCCGCTGCGCTGGCCGGGCTGGCGGGTGCCTTGCTGGTCAATCTGAACGGGCTGGTCACGCCGCACATGATGCATTGGTCGCAAAGCGGCCAGCTGATGATCATGGTCATCATCGGCGGCGCCGGGCTGCTCTGGGGCGGGGTGCTGGGCGCAGCGGTCTTGCTGCTGCTGGAAGAGTTCCTGTCTGGCTACACCTTGCACTGGCAGATGGCCCTGGGTCTGCTCCTGCTGCTGGTCGTGCTCTATGCACCGCAGGGCATGGGCGCCTTGCTGCGCCGAAAGGAGGCCCGCCATGGCTGAGTTGCTGCGGGTGCAAGGCCTGGTCAAGAATTTTGGCGCCTTGCGCGCCACCGATGAGGCCAATCTGCTCGTTCGCGAAGGCGAGGTGCATGCGCTGATCGGCCCCAATGGCGCGGGTAAGACGACGCTGATCCAGCAGATCAGCGGCGCGCTGCGGCCCGATGCCGGGCAGGTGATCTTCGAGCGTCAAGACCTGACCCTGGCCCCCATGGACGCGCACGTGCGCGCCGGCCTGGTGCGCTCCTACCAGATCACCAGCATCTTTCGTCGCTACAGCGTGATGGACAACCTGCTGCTGGCGGTGCTGGCGCGGCGCGATGGCGGCCGCAGCTGGTGGCGTTCAGCACGGCGCGACATCATGGCCCATGCCGAGGCCGAGGCGATTGCCCAGCGCATCGGCCTCACCGGCCAGCTGGAGCGCAGTGCCGGCAGCCTGGGCCATGGCGAACAGCGCCTGCTTGAGCTGGGCCTGGCGCTGGCCGCCAAGCCGCGCCTGCTCTTGCTGGATGAGCCTATGGCCGGCCTCGGGCCCGATGAATCGGAGCGCATGTTCGCGCTGCTGCAGCATCTGCGGCAACACCTGACCCTGGTGCTGGTGGAGCACGATATGGACGCGGTGTTCCGGCTCGCCGATCGCATCTCGACGCTGGTGGCCGGGCGGGTGATCGCCTGCGGCACGCCGGCCGAGATCCGCGCCCATCCCGAAGTGCGCCTGGCCTATCTCGGTGATGAACTCAGCGAGGCCTCGGGCCAAACGCCGCAGCGCGCAGCGGTCGGCAGCAGCACCGACGGTCTGCTGGCCGATATCGAGCTCAGCGATCAGTCCTACCGCGATGGCATGGACCCGACCGTACCGATGGGTATCTGAACATGACGACGAGCACCAAAGCCTCTACGCCTTTCAGCACCTTGCTGGAAGTTGAAGGCCTCGAAGCTGCCTATGGCGACAGCCAGGTGCTGTTCGGCCTGGACCTGCGCATCGAGCGCGGCGAGGTCGCGACCTTGCTGGGCCGCAACGGCATGGGCAAGAGCAGCCTGATCAAATGCCTGTGCGGCTGGCTGAAGCCGCGCGGCGGTCGCATCCGTTTTGCTGGCGAAGACATCACCGGCTGGAGCGCCGACCGCATCGCGCGCCTGGGCCTGGCCCTGGTGCCCGAAGGCCGGCAGATCTTCCCCAACCTGAGCGTGCGCGAGAACCTGCTGGCCTTCGCGGCCAACCGCAGCGGCGCCATCAGCATGCGCTGGGATCTGGAACGGGTCTATGCCCTGTTCCCGCGCCTGCAGCAGCGCCACCAGCATATGGGCGGCCAGCTCTCCGGCGGCGAGCAGCAGATGCTGGCCATCGGCCGCGCACTCTTGACCAATCCGCATCTGCTGATTCTTGACGAGGCCACCGAAGGCCTGGCGCCGCTGATACGCGAAGAGATCTGGCGCTGCCTGGCACAGCTGCGCTCGCAGGGGCAGACGATTCTGGTCGTCGACAAATACGTGCGCCGCCTGATCGCGCTGGCCGACCGGCACAGCATCCTCGAGCGCGGCCGCATCGCCTGGCAGGGCGACTCGCCGGCGCTCGATGCCGATCCCAGCCTCTGGCAACGTTACGTGGGAGTATGAGATGGACCACCCCGTACCGGCTGCGCCGGCCCCCTCAAGGGGGCACGTCCGAACGCCCGGCGGAGCCGGATCGTCGGACGTCGCTGGGTATTTCGGCGCTTTGCCGCCCACGAGCAGTGTCCCATGACTGATCAAGCAATGAACCCCGTCTATCGGCGACAGGAACTGGTGCGCTTCGGCCATTGCGACCCGGCCGGCATCGTCTTCTATCCGCGCTACTTCGAGATGCTCAATGCGCTGATCGAAGACTGGCTGACCGAGGGCCTGGGCGTGAACTACGCCGAGCTGCTCGGGCCGCGCCGCGTTGGCCTGCCTACCGTGCAGCTGAACACCGAATTCAAGCGCATCAGCCGCATGGGCGAGCGGCTGGCGCAGCGGGTCAGCATCGTCAAGCTGGGGCGCACATCGCTGACGCTGCGCGTCGAGTTCCACGGCTCGGGTGCCGGGCCGGACCTGCGCGTCGGCTTCGATCAGGTGCTGGTCTGTACCTCGCTCGTGAGCCACCAGCCCCAGCCTTTCCCCGATGATTTACGCGCCGCCCTCGAGCGTGCCAGGAGTGCCAGCCATGAGTGAGAACAAGAGCAACAAGCAGATCCTGCAACCGGCCGATTGGGCAGCGCCCAAGGGCTATGCCAATGGCGTGGCGGCCACCGGGCGGCAGATCTTCGTCGCCGGCCAGATCGGCTGGAACGCGCAATGCCAGTTCGACAGCGACGATTTCGTCGCCCAGGTGCGCCAGGCGCTGCTGAACATCAAGGCCGTGCTGGCCGAGGCTGGTGCGGCGCCCGAGCACATCTGCCGGATGACCTGGTATGTGCTCGACAAGCGCGAGTACATCGCCCGCGGCCGCGAGGTCGGGCAGGTCTACCGCGAGGTGCTGGGGCGCGAGTACGGCGTGGCGATGAGTGCCGTGCAGGTGGCGGCGCTGATGGAAGACCGCGCCAAGGTCGAGATCGAAGTGACGGCGGTGCTGGGCTGAAGGGCCGGCGCCACGCATTTACAGACCCTTTCTCTTTTGGCGGCGGAGTGCAGGACGTAACGCGCTAGCGGGTGGTATGTTGGCGCTGTTGGCAGGGAGGCGCCAGTGAGGTGCCGGCCGATAGCGACGGAGACCCGCATGAAATCTCGCATCAAACGCCATCTGCAGTGGCAGACGTGGAAAGCCAGGCTGGCACTGGCCGCGCTGCTGGCGGTAGCGCCGCTGACACACGCGGCAACGGCCGCCGGCGAACTGGCCTTGCAGCCCGCCTCGCGGCTGGACGTGTCCTTCATCAGCTTCCCGTCGCCCAATCTGGCGGCGCCCGGCACGATGCTGACGATACAGGGCAAGCTCAGCGTACCGCGGCCGACCGAGCGCCACGACAGCACGGTGCGCAAACTGCCCGCGGTGCTGATCCTGCACGGCTCGGCCGGTGTCGATGCCCGCGGCGATTTCTACGAAGCCGCGCTGAACGCCGCCGGCATCGTCACGCTGCAGATCGATATGTGGCAGGCCCGTGGCGTCAGCAATCTGAGCCAGCGGCCCAGTGCGCCCATCCTCACCTATCCCGATGCCTTCTCGGCGCTGAACTTCCTGGCCCAGCAGCCGGGCATCGATGGCAGCCGTGTCGGCGTGCTCGGCTTTTCGTGGGGAGGGCTGATCAGTCTCGGCGCCGCCGAGCGACTCTACGCCGGGCAGTTCGGCGGCGGCCGCAAGTTCAAGGCCCATGTGGCCCACTATCCGGTCTGCTATGCCTGGAACAATGCGGCGGTGCTGTCGGCGTTGAAGACGACGCCAGCCAAGTTCGGCGTGCAATGGCAGCAGTTGACCGGCGCGCCGGTGCTGATCCAGATAGGCAGCGAGGACGGCTACGACAACGGCAGCCAGCCCTGTGAGGCAATGGTGTCAGCGGTGAATCCGGCCAATGGCGGCGTCGTCACTCTCAATGTGTATGGCGGTGCCCGGCATGCCTGGGATCGCCTGCAGGTGCCCATCGTTGCGCCTGATCCCTATGCCGACCGGGGCAGCTACTTCGCGACCGGCGTTGTCCCCTCGGTCGCGATCAGCCCCTCGGTTGAGCAGGCGTATCAGGCGCGCGCTGAGGTGCTCAGGTTCTTTTCCAGGCGTCTGTAAGCGTGCGCAGGCGCTGCCTGGCGGCCAAGGGTTGGCTCGCATGGTGGCAGGCGCCAAGCTGCATGAGTGGCGCGCATCGACCTGACCTGGGTCAAGTTCGGCACTGATCGGGCGAGGGCAGCGTCAATCGTTTCTTTGCCGCGCCTGCGAAAAGGCCGAGAATGAATATTGACAGTCTGCGCAGCGGACTCGCCCAGCGTCTTCATCCTGGAGCCACGTCGCCATGCATGCAAGCCTGCCGACATCAACGATCCTGATCGTTGATGACACGCCGCAAAACCTCACCGTACTCGGCGAGTTGCTGAAACCCTACTACCACGTCAGGGCGGCCAATTCAGGTGAACGAACCTTGCGCGCTGCTGTCACCGAGCCGCGCCCCGACCTGATCCTGCTCGACGTGATGATGCCGGATATGGACGGGCATGAAGTCCTGCGCCGGCTGCGCAGCGATGCACGGACCCGCGAGATTCCCGTCATCTTCGTGACCGCCATGGTCGCCACCGAAGACGAGGAGCACGGTCTGGAGTTGGGCGCGGTGGACTACATCACCAAGCCCTTCAACCCGTCCATCGTGCTGGCCCGTGTCCGCACACAGCTGGAGCTCAAGCAGGCACGCGACCGCCTGGCCGCGCAGAACGACTGGCTTGAGCGTGAGGTCGAGCGCCGCATGCATGAGAATCGGCTGATTCAGGATCTGAGCGTGCGAGCGCTGGCCTGTCTGGCCGAGGCGCGTGACAACGAAACCGGCCAGCACATCGTGCGCACGCAGATCTACGTGGAGCTGTTGGCCAAGGCATTGCTCACGCATGAGCGATTTCAGAAGGCGCTCGCCGGCCCTAAGCTCGGCATGATCGTCAAAGCGGCGCCGCTGCACGATATTGGCAAGGTCGGCATTCCGGACGCCATTCTGCTCAAGCCGGGCAAGCTGAGCGCCGAAGAATTCGAGATCATGAAGACGCACACGACCATCGGTTCGGAGGCCATCGGCAGAGCGATGGCGCAGGCGCTTACCGGGGCCGACCCGGCCTTGGCTGAAGTGGCCGACAGCGCCTTTGCCTTCCTTCAGGTAGCGCAGGACATCGCCCTGGGGCATCAGGAGAAGTGGGACGGCAGCGGCTACCCGGCGGGCAGCGCTGGCGATGCGATCCCGGTGGCCGCACGCCTGATGGCCCTGGCCGATGTCTTTGATGCGCTGATGAGCCGGCGCGTTTACAAGCCGCCGATGACGCTGGACGAAGCGACGGCCATCATTCTTGAAGGGCGGGGCAAGCACTTCGATCCGGCGGTCGTTGATGCGTTCGTGGCGCAGCGCGAGCAGTTCGCCGAGATCGCGGCCCGCTTCGCTGATCCAGCATGAGAGCAGTTTCAGCCCAGCTCAGGACTTGCATGGCGGCTGCGGCGCTGCTGTGCTGCCTGCCGGTCGTGCGGGCCGACGCCTATGGCATGCCACCCCCGGCGGCCAGCCGCTTTGACGAGGTGCCGGGCAGTGCCCAGACGCTGGAGCAGTTGCGTCGTGGCGGGTTCGTGCTGTATCTGCGCCATGGTGCGACCGACAACAGCAAGCCCGACCGTGCCACGGGTGTGGATCTGAACGATTGCTCGACGCAACGGCCGCTCTCTGCCGAAGGACACAAGATGGCGGTTCGCGTCGGCGAAGCGATGCGCAAGGCCAGGATTCCCATCGGAGACATCCTCATCAGCCCGCTTTGCCGGGTCAGGGACACGGTGGCCGATGCCTTCCCGGGCCAGGCCTATGTGCTGGATCAGCAACTGATGTACACCGCCAATTTCACCGATGTGCAGAAGGCGCCCATCATCGCCCGCACGCGTCAGCTCTTGTCCACGGCCGTCGCAGCCGGCAATAACCGGCTGCTCATTGCGCATGCGCCCAACCTGATGGACCTGATGGGCTACTTTCCCAAGGAAGCCACCTTGGTGGTCTTTCGGCCGCTGGGTGAGAAGGGCGGTTTCGAATACGTGGCCAGCATCCCGCCGGCGCTCTGGGGCGAGTTGTTGCGCCCGGGGCGTCCGTGATGGCCTCACGCCGCAGGCTGCCACCCTATCTACTGGCGTTCTTTCTGCCGGTGGCTCTGGTGGCCTTGCTAGCCGGAGGAATCAATCTGCTGTCGTTTCTGGAACTGCGGGCAGGGCACCTGGCCGCCGTCGCTGAAGAGGCGCAAGATCAGCGCAAGCTGCGCCTCAACAGAAACGTCAACAATGGCATTGCCGTGGTTCAGGCGCAGGCGACGGAGCTCATGGAGCGCGCCCGTTCAGCGCGCATCGATCAGGCGGCGGCCTACCGCCTGCACGCCCAGCTGGTCAATCAGCTGGCGGTACTGGAACTGGAGCTTGCCGGGCTGAAGGATGCTGTAGACGCTGACAGCCTGCGCGCGATGCAGCAGGACTTCCAGGCCTATCGCACGGCCATCGTGCAGGCCACAGACTTGGCGGTGATCGATCCGGCTGCGGCGATGGGGCACGCCAATCAGGCGACACTCAGTCAGCTGCAGCTGTCGCAGCGGGTCCGGGCGGTAGCGGCCAAGCTTAACGAGCAGATGGAGCGTCGCAGTGCAACGCGCGAAGAGTCGCTGCACGTTCATTTGATCCAGAACGCCATCGTTGGCGGCGTGCTGGTCGCGTGCCTGATTGTGATCTGGGCTTGGCTGATGCTTCGCCTCACCGGGCGGCTGTCGGCCATCACCTCGGCGTTGGATGCACTGTCGAAGGGGGCGGTCAATCCACCGACCCTGTCTCAGGTTCGTCAGCTGGCCGATCAACGGCGTAGCCTGCTGACCGACCTCGCCCACGCCGTGCTGGCCTTTCGTGACACCAGCCTGGCCCACCGTCAGGCGCAGGCTGATCTAGGCGAGCGCATGAAGGAGCTTTCATGCCTGTTCGACGTCGTCCGCATCAAGGCCCGCGATGACATCGACATAGACACCTTGTTCGAGATGGTCGCCGGACGGCTGGCCGCTGCGATGCGATATCCGGAACTGGCGGCGGGGTGTATCGAATGCGGTGATCGACGTTACGGCACGCAGGCCGAAGGGCCGTCTCTGAGCGTGCCCTTTGTCGGCATCGACGGACAGCCGTCCCGCGTGATCATGGTCTACGGCCAGCCACTGCCGCCGGAAGCCGGCGAGCCCTTCCTGCCCGAGGAGCAGGCCTTGCTCGAGGCCATCGCCGCTCACTTGGCGACGGCCGTCGAGCGGCATCGCATCGCTGCGTCAGAAAGAGACCGGCAGGCGCTGATCGATGCCGTGATTGCCGAGGCGCCCGACGCCATCGAGCTGGTCGACCGCCTGAGCCTGGAGTATGTGGAAGTCAACGAGGCGAGTTGCCAGATGCTGGGTTACTCGCGCGAGGAAATGCTCGGCCTGCGGCTGTTTGATGTGCAGGCTGGCATGACGCCGCAGCAGCTGACTGAAGCCGTTCAAGTCATCGTGGAGCAAGGGGGCGCAGAGTTCGAGACCCTGCACCGGCGCAAGGACGGTACGCTGATCGATGTCCGCGTCCATGTGCGGGCCATCGAGCAGAACGGCTGCGAGTACCTGGTGGGCATCTGGCGCGACATCAGCGCCGAGAAGGCGGCGGCGGCGGAGATACGCAAGCTGTCCCTGGCCATCGAACAGAGCCCCAGCTCGGTCGTGATTACCGACCTCAACGCCAGGATCGAATACGTTAACGAGGCCTTCGAGCGAAGTACCGGCTACAGCCGCGCTGAAGCGATTGGTCTGAACCCGCGGGTGCTGCAGTCCGGCCGCACACCCAAGGCAAGCTTTGAAGCCATGTGGGCGCAGCTGGCCCGCGGCGAGATCTGGCGAGGCGAGCTTTTTAACCGCCGCAAGGATGGCCGAGAGTATGTGGAATTCGCGAACATCGCGCCGATACATCAGCCTGAAGGCGCCGTCTCACACTATGTGGCCATCAAGGAAGACATCACCGAGAAGAAGGCGATGGCCGACGAGCTGGAACGCCATCGCGATCACCTGGAGCAGCTTGTTGAAAGCCGCACGGCCGAGCTGCAAACGGCGATGCGTGAGCAGGACGCGCTGTTCGAGGCCGCCAGCACCGGGATTGTGCTGCTGAAGGAGCGCATCATCGTTCGCTGCAACCGGCGCATGGATGAGATGTTCGGCTATGGCTTCGGCGAGCAGACCGGGCGCTCGACACGGCTGTGGTATCCGGACGATGCCACCTACGAGCAGGCCGGCGCCGAGATCTATCCGCAGATGGCCAGCGGCGCGATCGATGTGCGCGAGATGTCGCTGTTGCGCAAGGACGGGCAGCCGCTCTGGTGCCGTGTTTTCAGTCGCGCCATCGATGCCACCGATCTGACGCGCGGACTGGTGGCAATATTCGAGGACATCACCGCCGAACGCGCTGCCGCTCAAGCGCTGCGCCAGGTCAATGATGAGCAGCAGGCGATCTTCAATACGGCCAGCTCAGGCATCGCCTTGATTGCGGACCGTCGCATCCTTCGCGGCAACCGTCGCCTGCATGAGATGTTCGGCTGGCCGCCGGGCGCCATGCTGGGCCAGCCCACGGCCATCTGGTATGCCGATGCTGCAGCCAATGATGCCGGTGGCGAGCCGGTCTACACGCAGATCTGGCGCGGTGAAGTCCATCGTCGCGAGCAGGAGCTGACGCGCCGGGATGGCAGCCGCTTCTGGGCCCGCTTGACCGGTACCGCGGTGGATCTGAGCGACCACGCCAAGGGCACCGTCTGGGTGATTGACGACATCACTGCCGAACGCGCCGGCATTGAGCAGATGCGCCAGGCTCAGTTGCTGGCCGAGAAGGCTGCCCGCACCAAGTCGGACTTTCTGGCCAATATGAGTCATGAGATCCGCACGCCCATGAACGCCATCATCGGCATGTCGCATCTGGCGATGAAGACGGCGCTGACGCCGCAGCAGCAGGCCTATCTGAAAAAGATTCAGGCGGCGGGGCAGCACCTGCTGGGCATCATCAATGACATTCTTGACCTGTCGAAGATAGAGGCGGGCAAGCTGACCGTCGAGGCGGTCGAATTCGAGCTGGATGAGGTGCTCGACAGCGTCGCGGGCCTGATCGCGGAGAAAGCCGCTGCCAAGAAGCTTGAACTCATTCTGGAAATCGGTCGCGAGGTTCCGCACAGCCTGATCGGTGACCCGCTGCGACTGGGCCAGGTGCTCATCAACTATGCCAACAACGCCGTCAAATTCACCGACCGCGGGGATATCGCCATCAGCGTCGCGGTGGCGCAGTCGGCGGCCGCGGAGGTCGTGCTGCGCTTCCAGGTCAGCGACACCGGTATTGGCCTGGACGAAGAGCAGTGCAGCCGGCTCTTTCAGAGCTTCGAACAGGCCGATGCGTCGACCACGCGCAAGTACGGTGGCACGGGCCTGGGGCTGTCCATCTCGCGCCAGCTGGCGCAGCTGATGGGAGGGGAGGTCGGGGTCGAAAGCAAGGTCGGCAAGGGCTCAACCTTCTGGTTCACCGCAAGGCTTGGCAGGGGCCAGGCCCAGCCGCGCCTTCTCGTTCCCGAGCCCGATTTGCGCGGCCGTCGCATGCTGGTCGTTGACGACAACGATCATGCACGCGAGGTGATCGTCGATCTGCTGCGCAGCATGTCCTTCGTGGTCGCGTCCGCGGGCGGCGGGCGGCAAGGCGTTGCCGAAGTGCGGCGTGCCATCGAGGCCGGTGAGCCCTACGACATCGTCTTTCTCGACTGGCAGATGCCCGAGCTGGATGGCATTGCAAGTGCCAAGGAAATTCGCCGTCTGCTTGCAGGATCGGGGCCGCACCTGGTCATGATCACCGCCCATATGGGCGACGAGGTGATGAGCGTTGCCAAGGGCGTGGGCTTTGAAGGCGTGCTGTTCAAGCCGGTGACCTCCTCGCTGCTGTTCAACACCGTGGTGCATGTGCTGGGCGGAATGCCGGCTGGCGCGGCCTTGCCGGCTGCCGGGTCGAGGCCGGCGTCCGATCTGTCGACGATTGCCGGCGCGCGTATCCTGCTGGTTGAAGACAACGAGCTCAACCAGCAGGTCGCCACCGAACTGCTCCAGCAAGCCGGCTTTGTCGTGGAACTGGCCGAGAACGGCGCCGTGGCGCTGGAGCGGCTGAAGCGCCAGGGCGCAGCGCCAGACATTGCAATCGTGCTGATGGATCTGCAGATGCCTGTCATGGATGGCTTCACGGCGACGCGGGCCTTGCGTGTGCTGCCGGCCTGCGCGACGCTGCCTGTTGTCGCCATGACGGCCAATGCCATGGGCGGCGATCGCGAGCGATGCCTGGAGGCGGGCATGAACGACCATGTCGCCAAGCCCATCGATCCCGAGCAGCTTTGGGCAACGCTGCTGCGATGGATTCCCCCGCTGCGTGCGGCCGACATGGCCATGGCCTTGCCCACGCCACCGATAGACGGCGATGCGGTGGCAGCGCATATCGGGCCCATCGCTGGTCTGGATGTGCAGGTCGGCTTGCGTCATGCGCTCGGACGCGAGTCGCTGTATTTGTCGCTGCTGGACAAGTTCAGCAAGACCCAGCGTGATTTTCCAGCCCGCCTAGCCGCTGCTCTGGACGCCGGTGACTGGCACAGCGCCGAGCTTCTTGCCCATACCTTCAAGGGCTTGTGCGCGCAGATCGGCGCCGGAGCGCTGCATGTCCTGGCGCTCGGGCTGGAGCGCAGCGTCAACGATCATGGCCCACGGCCACTGCTCGATGCGTCGACGGCCCAGGTGGCGCACTCGCTGGCCGATTTGGTCTCGGCGATTGGCCGTCGTTTGCAGCCTGCAGCCTCAGCCGAGCCGACAGGGCCTCGCGAGGCCGATGACCATGTGCCTGAGCTGAGGCGTGTGTGCAGTCAGCTGGCTGCGGCGCTGGTAGCGGATGACTTTGGCGCTGTTGAGCGCTTTGATGCCAACACGGCGCTGCTGCATGCGGCCCTGGGCGAGTCGTTTGGGCCGATTGAGCGGGCCATCCATGACTTTGACTTTTCGCTGGGTCTTGAGCGCCTGCGCAGTGCGATGGCCACTCGCGGTGTCGAGTTGTAGCCGCTCCACTCGCGCTTGCTCCTTGGCCTGCGCAGGCGCAATGTTGAGTCTCGGCTGCCATGCCTGGCAGCCCAAAACGACTGTCTCATGGCCGGCACCGAATCCTCCCGCCAGGCCGCGTAAACACGGCTGCGCTCCATCTTCTCAGCTAGTGGCTTGAACACCGCGCCCTGGATGACCGCGTCCTGGAAGGCTGCCGGGTGGCGCCTGACAGATTCGACTGAACCAGGGAGTCAGGCGCGAACTCCAGACGGACGGCATTCGCGGTTCGAGTGTTGGGCATCGGCTGTTTCTCCACGGGGCTAGGCACCAGGAGGCTCGCGTTCTGCAGCGCGCGCCGAACGGAGCCGTCAAAACCCGAAGTCTGCGGCCGAAGCGCCGCCCTATGTTCAGGTTTATCCGATGTTCGGGTTCCTGAAAGACTGCTTTTTCAGAACCGCCAGGCGCCCCACATTCCGTCTGACGATCAACGACTGGAGATTCGTGATGCAGGTGCTTTTCAAGTCCCGCCATCCGCAAGCCACCGATTTGCGCGACCTGACTGAACGCCGTGTGCGCTTCGTGCTGCGGCGCCTGGACTTTTTAGTGCCGCGCGCCGAGGTGCAGATGTCGGATGTGAACGGGCCGCGCGGCGGCATCGACAAGCGCTGCCAGGTTGAACTGCGGACCGACGGCGCAGGGGCGGTGGTCGTGGCATCGGTGGCCAGCGATTGGCGCACCGCGCTGGACAAGGCGCTGGCACGTGCCGCGCGCTTCCTCATGCGCCTGCGACAGCGCGGGAAAGACGCGCGCCGCCTGCGCCTGCGCTTTATCAGTCAAGAAGACTGAACTCGAACGACCGAAGGGCAAAACACCATGGACTCGATGACACCCATCGCCTCGCGCACTCACGTGCAGGCCACGGCTTCGGCGCCGATTGCCCCCGGTCCTGCTTCAGCTCGACTACCGGCCGCAATGCGGCGGCGTTGGGCTGGAGCGCAGTGAAACCGACCAGCTGATCGAGCGTTCGGCAACGGTGACGCCAGCGCCGGCCGCCAACGCGTCAGTGCAAACATCGCCGTAATTCGTTATTCCGACTATGAACAAGGCCAAGTCCAGCTGGGCAATCGCAGGAAGTCCTGGCTGAGCAATAGCTTTGATTGCCCCGAGTCCATCAGCCAGCAAGGAGACCCCTCATGCGTAGCTATCCCGTGAACAGTCCTCAGGCCGCAGCCCGCATCGTCGCGCTGACGGTGGTCGCCGACGGCGAGATCGCAGACGCTGAGATCGAGTGTCTCGACCGGCTTGCCGTCCATGAGCGGCTAGGCCTGGCGCGGCATGAGCTGCACGCGCTGCTGGACAGCTGCTGCGAAGACTTGCATTCGAGCGGCCAGTTGCAATGGGCCGGCGCGTGCCCGGTGGACGAGCGCACGTTGGCGGACCTGATGGGCGAGATTCAGGATCCGGGGCTGCGGCTGACCTTGTTGCGCGTCTGTGTCGAACTCGCAGAAGTCGACGCCCATGTCGACGAGGGCGAGTCATCTGTGCTCGTCGCTGCGGTCGAGTATTGGGGCTTGCACCGTGAAATGCTTCGGCCGCCCTCAAGGAACTGACCGGCTTGGCTTGCCTGAGCAATCCGCAGCGTGAGGCTGTGGGCCTTTGCCGGGGAGGCCGGAAGTGCCACATCGAGTGCACTTGATCGCGAAGCGGTTGTTGGCCGATAGCCGCCTGCGGGGCCCGGTGAGCAACGAACGCTGCCAGGCTGCTCGATCTTGAAGAGGTGTGTTCTCCGCACTGGCGACGTTTGGAGCCAATGCCGTCGCTGCAGCCTGCTGTGAGCTGCGTGGCATCAGCGCAGGATCGATGGACGGGCGACTGATCGGGCCGTCGTGCTCAGCGAGGCGCTCGCGCAGACCAGCGAAGTCGAGGCAGCGCTCAATGCCGCGCATCAGGTGGCTCAGGGGGCGTGGTCTTTGAGCTTGAATGAGTGGAACAGTCGATCCTAACCGCGCGCATGTCGTCCCATCATCTTGGCGCTCTCCAAGGTCATGACTGGTAACGAACAGAATGAGTGTCCAAAGCTTTGGACTTGGCAGGTGGCTCAAAAGAATCGGCCGCTGGCAGGGACTGGGCAGTGCTTGGCCATGCGACACACTCGGCGTGACAAGCGCGCTCTGTCAACTCAAGGCCGACGCGCAAGGCGCCAACGCCATTGGCTCAAGCCCCATTCCTCGCCGCCAAAAACGCGGCCCGCAGTGCCGGCGCCGAATCGTCCCGCCAGGCCGCAAAGACCCGGCTGCGCTCCATCGTCTCGGCCAAGGGCTTGAACACCGCGCCCTGGATGCCCGCGTCCTGAAAGGCCGCCGGCACGATGGAGACGCCGAGGCCGCGGGCGACCAGGGAGACGACCGACAGCCAGTGCCGGCCCTCGTGCTGCAGCCGCGGGTAGAAGCCTTGCTGGCGGCACATCTCGACGATGCGGGCGTGGTAGTCCGGCGAACCCTTGCGCGAGAACAGGATGAAGGGCTGTTCGCTCAGCGAGGCCAGCGCGACGCGGCGTTTGGCGGCGGCCGGGTGGGCGGCGGGCAGGCAGGCCAGAAAGGGCTCGTCGTACAGCGGCTCGCAGGCCAGGCTGGGTGGCAAGCGGTCGGTGTGCAAGAGGGCGAGGTCCAGCTCTTCCTGCAGCAAGGCCTGGATCTGATCCTGCGAGTTCAGCTCGATCACCACCACTTCCACACGGGGATGCGAGGCCTGGAAAGCTTGCAGCCAGGCCGGCAGGCCGTGGAACAGCGTCGAGCCGACAAAGCCCAGGCGCAGCCGGCCGACCTCGCCGGCCTGCACCTCGCGGGCCTGCGCGCAGGCCTCTTCGACGCGGCCGAGCAGGGCCTGCGCGCTGGCGCGAAAACTCTCGCCGGCGGGGGTCAGGCGCACGCCCTTGCTATCGCGATCCAGCAGCCGGGCGCCCACGGCCGCTTCCAGCTGCTGCAAGGCCACCGACAGCGGCGGCTGCGACATCGCCAGCCGCTGCGCCGCACGGCCAAAGTGCAACTCCTCGGCCAGCGCAAGAAAGTAGCGCAGATGGCGCAGTTCGACGCGTGAGAGTGCTGCGCTGGCGGCGCTGCTGGCGTGGCGGGAATTGCCCGATGTGGCCATATTCAATGCCTATTGGTGGATGGCTGAATCGTATTGGACACGAATCGTCTCACAGGGAATACTTGCGCATCATCAAGGTCATCAGTGTTCGCACGCGCGGGCACCCGGCCAGCCACCAAAGACTTACCAGACCAAGACAGGAGACCATCATGGCCACCAAGGCAAGCTTTCACTGGGACGATCCGCTGCTGCTGAACGAACAGCTCAGCGACGATGAACGGATGGTGCGCGAGGCGGCCGCCGCCTACTGCCAGGAGCGCCTGGTGCCGCGCGTGCTGGAGGCCTTCCGCAACGAGCGTACCGATCTGGAGATCTTCCGCGAGATGGGCGAGATCGGCCTGCTCGGCCCGACGATTGCACCCGAGTACGGCGGCCCCGGCCTGAACTATGTGGCCTATGGCCTGATCGCCCGCGAGGTCGAGCGCGTCGATTCCGGCTACCGCTCCATGATGAGCGTGCAGAGTTCGCTGGTCATGGTGCCGATCAATGAATTCGGCAACGAGGCCACCAAGCAGAAATACCTGCCCAAGCTGGCCACCGGCGAATGGATCGGCTGCTTCGGCCTGACCGAGCCGAATCACGGTTCCGACCCCGGTTCCATGGTCACCCGCGCCAAGAAGGTGGCGGGCGGCTACAGCCTCAGCGGCAGCAAGATGTGGATCACCAACTCACCGGTGGCCGATGTGTTCGTGGTCTGGGCCAAGGACGATGAAGGCGCGATCCGCGGCTTCGTGTTGGAGAAGGGCTGGAAGGGGCTCAGCGCGCCGGCCATCCACGGCAAGGTGGGCCTGCGTGCCTCGATCACCGGCGAGATCGTCATGGACGAAGTCTTCTGCCCCGAGGAGAACGCCTTCCCCGAGGTGCGCGGCCTGAAGGGGCCGTTCACCTGCCTGAACAGCGCCCGCTACGGCATCGCCTGGGGCGCCTTGGGCGCCGCTGAAGACTGCTGGCACAAGGCCCGCCAGTACGTGCTGGACCGCAAGCAGTTCGGCAAGCCGCTGGCCGCCAATCAGCTGATCCAGAAGAAGTTGGCCGATATGCAGACCGAGATCACGCTGGGCCTGCAGGGCTGCCTGCGCCTGGGGCGGATGAAGGACGAAGGCTCGGCCGCCGTCGAGATCACCTCCATCATGAAGCGCAACAGCTGCGGCAAGAGCCTGGAAATCGCCCGCACCGCGCGCGACATGCTGGGCGGCAATGGCATCAGCGACGAGTTCGGCATCGCTCGCCACCTGGTCAATCTGGAAGTCGTCAACACCTACGAGGGCACGCACGACATCCATGCGCTGATCCTCGGCCGCGCGATGACCGGCATCGCAGCATTCTGATCCCCAGCCTGGCGCATTTCATGCGCCTGAGACGGCAATTCATGCCCATGCCGGCAGACGGCCGAGGCATGCTCGATAGACTCCCGCCCTGTTTGGACCGGCCTGGCATCGCCAGCCGGCGTGCAGCCTGAAGCGCGGACAGCGCGGTGAGTCTTGACAGTGAATCAGAACATGATGTGTTGTGGGGCCGTGTTGACCCTGGCGGCCCTAGTTAGTGCCTCCGGCGTAGCTCGGGCCGAGGGCGCTGAGGCAAAGCCCGAGGCCTCGCTGGCGC
Source organism: Roseateles aquae (assembly GCF_032337115.1). Taxonomy (NCBI): domain Bacteria; kingdom Pseudomonadati; phylum Pseudomonadota; class Betaproteobacteria; order Burkholderiales; family Sphaerotilaceae; genus Roseateles; species Roseateles aquae. The sequence goes on along the minus strand of NZ_JAVXZY010000001.1, from coordinate 766,620 downwards.
CGGTCGAGGTGGTGGGCAAGCGCTCTCCCGACCCGGCCGTGATGCCGGCCAAGTTCATCTACAAGATCGACCGGATCGCGCAAAAGCACGGCAACGAGACGGTGCGCCTGGACTTCAAGGTGGTGGGCAAGAACGGGGGGCGGCCGGCCCGCGGCACCAAGATCGAGATCGAGTTTGACGACGGCAGCGAGGAGGTGCTGGATGTGGGCCTCGATGCCAAGGGGCTGGTGCGCCTGCCGCCGTTGAGTGTGGAACGCTCGGAACACGCCAAGCTGATCACCAACCAGCCCAAGGGCAGCATGGGCGTGGGTCTGGAACTCGATGTGCTGGCCAAGCCGGCAACCTTGAGCCCGGCGGTGCTGCAGAAGACCGACCAGACCCTGCGTGCCATGGTCACCGATTTCAAGGGCCTGCTGCCCTGGGCCTTTCGCTGGCTGATTCCCGATGTGTCCGGCGTGGCCCTGTGCCAACCCATCGGCGAGCCGCCGGGCCACTGGCAATGGGCCAATGGCAGCAGCCGGCTGCTCTACCTCTACGAGACCGATCAGTTTGGCGATGAAGATGAGGCGGCCGAGGCGGGCGACAAGAAGGCCGCCAAGGTCGAAAAGCCCAAGAGCCAGTGCGCCATCCTGTCGGCCCGCGGCCTGCCCGAGGACGCCAGGCTGCAGGTGCCCGCCTCGGCCAAGCTAGGCCCCTGGATCAACGGGCTCACCGGGCGCAAGAGCCGCTCTTGAAATGGCGTGATTCTGCGCAGCTGTCTGCCTGGGGCTGAGCGCAAAGCTGCTCTGCCATACTGCGCCCCATGAACTCAGGGGTGGAGCTCACGGTCTTGCTGGAACAGGCCCGTGCCGGGGACGGCGCGGCTGGCGATCAGGCCTTTCGCCTGATCTACCCGGAGCTGCGCCGCATTGCGCGGGCGCGCCTGCATGGCCATCAGGTGCCCACCTTGCTGGACACCGAGGCGCTGGTGCACGAATGCTTTATCCGGTTTGTCTCGGCCCAGCTGGGGCCCTTGCACGGGCGCAAGCATTTCTACAGCCTGGCTTCCCAGGCCATGCGCCACATCCTGATCGATCATGTGCGCCGGCGCCAGGCGCAGCGCCATGGCGGCGACTGGCAACGCCAGACCTGGGACACCCGGGCATTGGGCGCTACTGCAGCTGCCGAATCGCTGATCGATGTGGATGCCGCGCTGGTGGCGCTGCAGCAGCTCGACCCGGCGCTGGCCGAGCTGGTGGAGCTGCGCTTCTACGGCGGCTACACCGAGGCCGAGACCGCCGAGGCGCTGGGCTTGAGCGAGCGCACCGTGCGCCGCCAGTGGGCCAAGGCCCGTGCCTTCCTGCTCGCTGAGCTGCAGGGTTGACCGCTTTGCTCGGCCTTTCACGTACGTCCTATCGTGAGTGACAGTCCCAGGGCAACGCTGCTGACCCCCGCGCTGTGGGCCGAGGTTTCGGCGCAGTTTGACCTGCTGATCGAGCTGCCCACCGATGAACGGACCCGCCGCCTGCAGGTGCTGGGCGAGAGTTCCCCGGCGGTGGCGCGGGCCGTGGATCGCTTGCTGCGTGCCGATGCGCTGGACACCGAACTGCGCATGCCCGACGCTGCGCTGCTCCAGGCTGCCTTGGCGCCGCCACAGCAGCAGCCGGGCGATGCCATCGGGCCCTACCGCCTGTTGCGCCTGCTCGGGCAGGGCGGCATGTCCGGCGTCTGGCAGGCCGAGCAGCAGGGCGGCCCGCGCCGCCTGGTGGCGCTGAAGTTGCCGTTTGCGCTGGCCGAAACACCGTCGGCCGCGGCGCAACGTTTCGAGCGTGAACGCGATCTGCTCGCCGCGCTGGAGCATCCGGGTATTGCCCGGCTCTACGACGCCGGGGTCGACGCCAGCGGCCAGACATATCTGGCGATGGAATGCGTGCTCGGCCAGCCCCTCAACGCCCATGTGCATGGCCTGCCGCTGCGGCAGCGGGTGCAGCTCTTCCTCCAGGTGCTGGCTGCCGTGGCTCATGCCCACGGGCGGCTGATCGTTCATGGCGATCTGAAGCCGGCCAATATCCTCGTCAATCAAGAGGGCCAGGTGAAGCTGCTGGACTTCGGCATTGCCCGCCTGCTGGATATCGACGAGGGCCAGGCCGGCCCGGCTCGCGCCGCGCTGCTGCCGGCTGCGCACACACCGCGTTATTCGCCGCCCGAGCAGCGCGCCGGCCAGGCGCTGACGGTGGGTGCTGATGTGTACGCGCTGGGCCAGGTGCTGCTCGATGTGCTGAGGGCCGGCCGGCCAGACGCCGCGCCTGAGCCGGCGCTGCAGGCGGTGATTGAACAGGCCTCGGCGGCCGATCCGGCGCAGCGCTATGGCAGCGTCGAGGCCCTGGCTGCCGAGTTGCAGCGTTGGCTGGAGCACTGGCCGGTGCAGGCCATGCCCCAGCGCTGGGCCTACCGCTGGCGTTGCTGGCTGCGCCGTCATCGTGCCGCGGCGCCGCTCGCGGGTCTGGGCGTGGCGGCGCTGCTGCTCGGTTTGTCGCTGGCGCTCTGGCAGGCCCACGAGGCCGGTGTGCAGGCGCGCCGCGCCCAGCTGGCCAATCGCTATCTCTTGGACCTGCTGCGCACGCTGGATCCGCGCCAGGCCGAGGCAGCGCGGCCCGAGCTGCTGATGCGCGCGCTGATGCAGCAGAAGCTGGCGCAGATCGAGGCTTTGCTGCCCAGCGATCCGGAGCTGGCCGACGAGCTGCTCAAGGTCAGCGCCACCGTCTACGACTACCTGGGCGAGGCCGAGCGCAGCCGCGCGCTGGGGCAGCTGCGGCGCACACAGGCCTTGGCGCGCTGGGGTGGCAGCGACCCGCGCGCCCAGGCGGCCGGCATGGCCCTGGTCTGGCCGACCTTGGCGCTTCAGGACGGCCCGGCGGCCGAACGCCTGTTGAAGGCGCTCGACGCCGAGTTGCCCGAGCGCGGCATGCTGCGGGCCGAGTGGTGGCTGGCCGAAGCCGACAGGCTGGGCCTGGGCACGGCGGAGCCGCAAGCACGAGCGCCTGCCCAATACCGCGCCCTGCAGCAGGCTTTGCGCCGTTATGAGGCGGATGCGCCCAGCGACAGCGGCCGCGTTGCGACGCTGCTGGGCCTGGCCCGCCTGGAGGCCGGCGAGGGGCGTTCGCAGCAGGCCTTGCAGACGCTCGCGCAGGCCGAAGCCTTGCTGCGGCACGCGGAACCCTATGTCGCGCTTGACCACGTCCGCCTGCTGGTGCAGCAGGCCCGCTTGCAGCAAGGCTTGGGCCAGGCCGAGCCGGCCCTGCAGTCGGCGCTGCAGGCCTTGCAGCACCTGCAGGCCAGCCTTGGGGCCGAGGCACGGTTGGCGCGGCAGCCGTTGCGAGAACTCGCGGAGCTCGCCGCGCGGCTGTGTGCCGCTCAGGTTCAGCGGCCCAGCGGCCTGGCGCTCGAGCGCGCCTTGCAAGGCCTGCAGGCGCCTGGCACCAGCAGGGGCTGCGCTCCCACACCTTAGGGGGGCCGGGCAGTCGGGTGGCCGGAGGGCGGGCCGGCTTGCGTATGTGTGCAGGCAAGCTTGTCCTTGCGCCTCACCAGGCATGCCAGCTGGCATGCCACTCTGTTCAGGGAGCTACACATGCCTATTCATCATCTGCGCCGCGGGCTGCTGCCCGTTCTGCTTTGCTTCAGCCCGCTGGCGCTGGCCCATCTCGGGCCCTACAACACCGGCGTCGACGCCGCCGGCAATCCGCTCTCCGGCGCGGCCATCGATGCGCACTACCAGATCGTCGGTTCGCCGGTCTTCGGTCCATCCAGTTATGCGGTGCGCGCCGGTGATGGAGCGCCGATCACCGTCGGCGGCTGGGTGCTCGATACGCCCGACTCGTCCTGGCTGGTGCCCACGCCCGCCATCTTCTTCGCCGACCAGCCCGGTCTCAGCGATGCAATCACCTGGCGCACCGAGTTCACGCTGAGCGCCGCCGAGGCCGCCAGCCTGCGCATCCAGGGGCGCTGGGCCGCCGATGACAGCGGCCTGGCCATACGTCTCAATGGCGTGGCCCTGAGCGGCAGCGGCATCGCCCAGTTCGATCGTTGGACTGGGTTTGGCATCAGCAGCGGCTTCATTGCCGGCGTGAACGTGCTGGAGTTCGACACGCTGAGCACGCAGTCGCCGACCGGCCTGCGGGTGGAAATGACCAGCAGCGTGCCCGAACCGGGCGCCGCCTGGCTGCTGCTCTGCGGCTTGCCGGCAGTGGCCGCCTGGCAGCAGCGTCGTCGCCCGGGAGCCGCAGCATGAGGCGCGCGGCATCGCTGATCCGGCTGATGCTCGTCGCTGGCCTTTGCGGGCTCGGGCTGGCGCAGGCCGGCACCTATCAGCTCTATGGCAACACCATCGTCAACGTCATGCGCAGCTATCCGCAGCCCCAGGACTCCGACTACCACGGCCTCGACGCCAACTGGCTGAACGATGCACGGGCGACGCAGTGGCTGCGCCTGGACGACACGGCCGCGCTCAGCGCAGGCCGTGCCGAGGCCAAGGTGCTGGCCCATATGGGGCTGCTCAAGGCCTACGCCTCGGCCAGCTTCCCCTACTGCTGTGATGCGACCGGGCATCTGATCATCCAGGGCTATGCGGATGCCGAGGTCAAGGCCGGCTTCTACGACAGCGTGCTGGTCACGGGCGCCGGCTTGGCTGCGGGGACGCCGGTCAGCTACAAGCTGAACATCCGCATCGATGGCGCGCTCAGCCAACCTTCCTTCGAGATGGGTGGTGCCTTGGCGGCCTACGGCGTGGCCGATATCCGCTTCACCGATCTGAGCAGCCATGCGCTGGATTCGATGGTCTGGCAGGCTGATCGCGATCTGCCGGGCAGCTTCAGCCTGGTGCTGAACACGGCAGTGGGCCATGAGATCAGTGTCAGCGCCATGCTGGCCGTGGGCGCCAGCGTCAGCGCCAATGCGCGCAGCGCCCGATCGGCCAGTGCCGACTTCTACCATTCGGCCGGCTTCAGCCTGAGCCCCTCGCTGGCCGGCCTGAACACGCAGGGCGCCAGCGGCTACGACTATGCCGCCAGTGCCGTGCCGGAGCCGGCGCAGGCCAGCTTGCTCATGCTGGGCCTCATCGGGCTTGCGGGGCTGGGCCGGCAGCGTCGCCGCATTCATCGGCCGTGATGCTCGCGGCGCCTGTCCAGGTTCCAGCACAATGGCGCCCAAACTGAACGCTGGAGCAAGGCAGGGTGAAGGGCGATCTGGACGGGTGGGTGATGGGCTTTGTCGGCGCCGGCCGCCTGGCACGGGTGATGGCGCAGGCCATGCATGCTGCGGGCGTGGCGCCGCGCGCGGTGGCCAGCCGCAGCGCGGCCTCGGCCGAGGCACTGGCCACCGCCGTGCCCACGGCCGAGCTGATGACGGCCCAGCAGCTGCTGGATCGCGCGGATCTGGTGTTCGTCACCACGCCGGACGACGCCATTGCCAGCACCGTGGCCAGCCTGCGCTGGCGGGCCGGGCAGGCCGTCGTGCACTGCAGCGGTGCCACCGAGCTGACGGCCTTGAGCGCGGCGGCGGAGCAGGGCGCCTTGACGGGCGGCTTTCACCCGCTGCAGATCTTCTCTGACCCGGCGGCGGCGCTGCGCCATCTGCCCGGTACCACGGTGGCCATCGAGGCTGCTGATCCGCTGCTGCGGCAGGGCCTGCATCAGCTGGCGCGCCGGCTGCAGCTGCGGCCGTTTGAACTGCCGCCCGGCAGCCGGGCGCTCTATCACGGCGCCGCCGGCTTTGCCGCCAGCTATCTGTTGACCGTGCTCGGCGAGGCGGTGCAGGTATTCAAGCGGCTAGGACTTGAGGAAGGCCAGGCGCTGCAGGCGCTGTTGCCGCTGGCGCGAGGCAGTCTGGACGCAGCGGCCAACGTCAGCAGCACCGGTGGAGCCGGGCTGGCTGCGGCGCTCTCGGGCCCGTTGATGCGGGGCGATACGGCCGTCGTCGCGGCCCATCTGCAGGCCTTTGATGGCCTGGGTGAGGCCCATGGTCAGCTCTACCGGCAGCTGGCGCTGCGTCAACTGGTGCTGGCTGAAGCGGGCGGCCGGCTGGATGCGGCGCAGTTGGCACGATTGCGTGGCTTGTGCGATGCCGCGGGAACCGCGGAGCACGGCAACTGATGGCCGCCGGGCTGCGCGCAGTTCCTGCCCAGCCGGCAGCAGAGTCTGCAGCCAAGGCGCCCTGGCTCGGCGAGCTGCAGCTTGGCGACGATTGGGCGCTCTGGCGCGGCCGGATTGGCGACAACCGGTGGCATCGGCATTTTGCGGCCCAGGCCTTGCTGGATACGTCAGGCGCAGCGGTCAGCGTGCTCGATCAGCACGGGCGTGCCTTGCCGGGCCATGGCCTGATCGAGCCCCTGCAGCGGCATCGCCTGCACGCGGCGGACCACGGCGTCCTGCTTTTTGTCGAGCCGCGTCCGTGGTCAGCGTTGAGCCTGCCGGCGCCCTGGCGCCAGGCCCTGCAGGGCGTGCTGGCAGCGCGCACCCTCGGCGATGGCGACACGGGGGCGGCTGACAAATCGAGCTTCTGGGCACGCTGGCAGGCCGGGGCCACTGCAAGGGCTGATCTGGGATGGGAGGCAGGGATGCGCGCGCTGCTTGATGCATCGCTGGCCGAGGGGGTGTTGCGACTGCCGGCCCTGGCGCGCCGCTTCGGGCTGTCCGACGATCGCTTCCGCCACCTCTTCGCCGAGCGGATGGGGCTGCCATTCAGCCGTTTTGTGCTCTGGCGCCGCCTGCATCGGGCCTTCAGGTTTTTGCAGGACGGCGAACGTGTCACGCAGGCGGCGCATGCCGCGGGCTTTGCCGATGCGGCGCATTTTGGCCGCACGCTGAGGCACAACTTTGGTGTCAGCGCGACCCAGCTGCTGTGTCCGCGCTTGGCGCCACCTTGACCGGTGCGGCTGCACGACTCGCGGCAATGAAGGGCTGGCGCAGCTGTCCGAGGTAGTCCTGCGGATAGTTCGGCTCCGTGCCGATGCCGAAGTCACCCGGGCCGAAGCGGCGGCTCGGATCGTCGTAGGCGGTGCCGAGCAGGCGGTCCCACAGGGTCGTGAACAGGCCGAAGTTGACATCGCCGATACCGGCCCAGGGCAGGTGATGGAAACGGTGCAGTGGCGCCAGCGACAGCCAGCGCCGCCAGGGTCCGAGCTGCATATCGGCGTTTGAATGCTGCATCAGCAGCTGCAAGCCGATGGAGAAGCTCAGCAGCATGGCCATGCTCTGAGGCAGCCCCAGCAGCAGCAGTGGGAGCAGGCCGACGCTGGCCTCCAGCAGCAGGTGCAGGGGATGCTTGAGCAGGCCGTTCAGGCAGTAGAAGCGCTGGACCGAATGGTGCACCGCGTGCAGGCGCCACAGCAGTGGCAGCCGGTGGCTGGCGACGTGCATCAGGGTGATGCCGGCATCGGCGATCAGCACCGCGCATAGCCATTGAAGCGGCAGCGGCCAGTGCAGTGGCCAGACCGGGCGACCGTGCCAAGTGAGGCTCAGCTGTGCCGTCAACAGCGGGGCCAGCAGCACGCACGATGCACTCAGCCCTTCGTTGACCATTGCATGCACGAGGTCGCGCACGGCTTCACCGGGCCTGCCAGGCACGTCGGCCCGGTAGGGGATCAGACGCTCGACACCGAGTGCGAGCAGCCCAGCCAGCATCAACAGCGCGGCGAGGCCCGGGCCCAGGGTGGCGGGGCTGGCGTGGCCGGCCCAGAGCAGGGCCAACCCGTTGCCACCGACAAGCATCAGCGGGGCGAAGCCGATGCGAAGCGTTTTGCGGATGAGGAGAGCGAGGCGGTGTTTCATGTTCGTTGCCGGAGCTGAGAAGGTCTGCATGCTGGCCGGCCTCGCGCACCGGCGATAGAACGTTGCGGCTGGAGCGGAGCGATATGGCACGGCGCCTGTAGTGGCCAGATCGGGCCGCTGAGAAGCGCCTTTGTTCGTTTGCGAATTCAAATGCGAATCGTTCGCATTCCGTGCTACAGTGCACACCTGACCTCGACGCGCCGTTGATCGCCCTTGTTGAAGGGCGTTGACCTTGCCCCTGGTCGATGTCGCCCGCCATTGCACCGACCAGCATCTCGTCCCATCGTGAACACCACCGCCGTCCTGACCTTGCCCAGCTCCGTTTCAGCCCGGCGGAGCCAGCCCAAGCGTTCGCCTGCTCTGCATGTGGAGCCCAGTGCCGCCGCCCTGGGCTACGGGCAGGGGAGCCGGCTGCGCAGCGGCTTCGGCGTGGCCGCCGTTCTGGTCCACCTGCTGCTGCTCTGGGCGGTGTTGCAGGCCAGCCCGGTGCGCAGCCGACTGGCGGAAGTGGCGCCGGCCCTGGTGGTGCAGATGCTGGCGCCGACACCACCCGCCGAACCCGTGCAGGTGCAGCGCAAGCCACTGAATGAGCCTGCCGCCCTGAACAGCGCCGTGCAGCCTGCGCTGCTGGCGCCGCCCAGCATCAGTGTCGTGGCCGAGGTCGCCGCAGCACCGGCCACTGTTTCGACGCCGACCGCCGCGCCAATCGCTGCGCCTTTGCCCTCACCCCAGCAGTCACCCAGCAGCAGCACGACGCCCGCCGCCGCCGCGGCGCCCGCCTTGAAGCAGATCCCGCCACATGCGCTGCGCTATCTGGCGCTGCCGCGGCTGAACTATCCGCTGTTGTCCAAGCGGGCGCGGGAAGCGGGCGTGGTGGTGCTGCGCATCGTTGTCGACAGCCAGGGCTGGCTGAAGGACGCCGCGGTGCACAAGAGCTCGGGCTTTGAGCGCCTCGACCAGCAGGCCTTGCAGGACATTCGCAGCGCTCGTTTCGCGCCGCAAACCGATGAAGGCCGGCCGGTGGAGTGGGAAACGCTGGCGCCGCTGGCTTATGAGCTCGACCGATGACTATGGCCCATGAATGTGACCGTTAGCGGCTGAGCCGCTGCCGACTCGCCACCCCGATCTAGAAGCGTAATCGCGGCTCATCGCCGCCGCGATTGCGCCGCTACCGCCGCCGGACCTGTGTCCGCGGCCCATCCACAGCCACGCCTGGCGTTGGGCAAGGGCCTGTCCTTGCTCACCGCGGCCCAGCCAGCACCACAACACGATCTCCGAGGAAGTTTTTCACCATGTCCCGTCGCGACTCTCATTCGCCAGCCACGAGCTCCAGCGCCCGCTTGCTGCCACTGGGCGCACTGGCCGCCGGCTTTGGACTGGCCAGCGCCGCGCTGGCCCAGACCGTGCCGACCCAGCCGGCGCAAGGCGCCGCGGCCACAGCCGATGCGCTGCCCGTCGTGCGCATCAAGGCCACCGTCGAGCGTCAGGGCAAGGACGGCTACCAGGCCACCGAGACCCGCATCGGCAAGGGCAAGCAGGACATCCGCGATATCCCGCAATCGCTGACCGTCGTCACCGAAAAGCTGATCGACGATCGCAATCTGGACAACGTCAAGGAAGTGCTGAAGAACACCGCCGGCATCACCTTCCAGGCCGCAGAGGGTGGCGAGGAGGACATCAAGATCCACGGCATCTCGCTGCAAAGCACTGGCGACATCTTCATCGACGGTCTGCGCGACCCGGCCTTCTACGACCGCGACACCTTCTTCCTCGACAAGATCGAGCTGCTGCGCGGCTCCGGCGCACTGATGTTCGGCCGCGGCTCCAGCGGCGGCGCGGTCAATCAGGTCACCAAGCAGGCGCTGCTGGCCGATCAGAACCAGGTTGACGTTGGTTTCTCCAGCCATGCCGGTGTGCGTGCGGTCGGCGACTTCAACAAGCGGGTCGGTGAATCGACGGCCTGGCGCATCGCCACCATGGTCACGCGTTCGGATAACGACGGTGCCGGCAGCAGCCTGAACAAGGCCGGTCTGGCCGGTTCGCTGCGTACCGGCATCGGCGAGACCGATGAGTTCGGCCTGACGCTCTATGCCTTGGACAACGACAACGGCATGAACTACGGCATGCCCTGGATTCGCCCGACCCTGGCCGCGCCGACCTCGGCCACCACGCTGCTGCCGCTGGACCCGACCGCCTACTATGGGCTGGCCAGCGACTACAACAAGGGCTCGGCGCACTACCTGATGCTGGACCACACGCATCGCTTCAACGCCGACCTGGAACTGGTGACCAAGCTGCGCAGCGCCAACTACAGCCGCGACCAACGCGCCGGCACGGTGCGTTTTGCTGCGGCCAGCCTGCAGCCGGGCAAGACCGCCGTGGCGCTGGACAGCTTTGGTCCGAGCACCGTCATCAGCCGCGGCACGCAGCTGAAGGTGCAGGACATGCAGACGCTGAATCTGCAAAGCGATCTGAGCGCGAAATTCCAGGCGGCAGGCTTTGCGCACAGCCTGCAGACCGGCGTTGATTTCGCCCAGGAGAAGAAACAGGTCTACGCGGCCTATGGTGCGGCGCAAGGCGGTGTGGTGCCGGCCAAGCCTACGACGACGATTGGCAGCCCCAATGATGGCGCCCGTGTCGACGAGAGCTTGCGCAGCTTCCGCACCAACAACGACTATGTCTCCAAGGCCTATGGCGCCTATGTGCAGGATCTGGTCGAGATTGCGCCGATGTGGAAGTTGCTGGCCGGCCTGCGTTACGACAAGGTGCGCGGCAACTACCAGGTCTACAGCATCCCCGCCAACGCGAAGACGCCGGAGACCGTGCAGCCCTATCAGATGAACATCGGCGAATGGAGCAAGCGTGCCGCCGTGCTGTTCCAGCCGAATGAGCGCCTGTCCTTGCACTTCCTGGCGGCCACCTCGTTCAACACCTCGGGCGACACCTACTCCCTGAGCAGCGCCAATCAGGACATCCCGCCGGAGAAGTCGCTGAACATCGAACTCGGTGGGCAGATCGACTCGGCCGACGGCAAGCTGACCACGCGCTTTGGCCTGTTCCGCGCTACCAAGCTGCATGAGCGCAACACCGATCCGCTGAGCAATCTGGTCACGCTGTCGGGCAAGCGCCATGCGGCGGGCATCGATGTCGATGTCATCGGCCACATCACGGCGGATTGGGAAGTCTTCGGCAGCTTCACCTGGATGCCGGTGGCCAAGATCGACATCGCCGCCCCCGGAGCAGAGGGGCAGGGCACGCGCCCCTCGCTGACGCCGGTCTACTCCGGCAGCCTGTGGACGACTTACCGACTCGATGGCAAATGGCGCATCGGTGCCGGCCTGAACGCACGCAGCAGCCAGCAACCCAATCGCAATCCGGGCTTTTATGCGCCCAAGTTCGTCATTGCCAATCTGATGGCCGAGTACACGTTGATCGAGGATGCACTGTCCTTCCGCGTCAATGTCGACAATGTGACGAACAAGCTGTACGCCGATTCGCTCTACACCGGCCACTACATTCCGGGCAAGGGCCGCATCGTCACCGTGACCGGCAGCTACAAGTTCTGATTGCAAAGGGCAGCCCTTACTGAAAGGACCAGGCCATGATGCTGAAGTTTGCCCAGGTGCTCGATGCGCAGGGCCTGGCCCGGGCTCGCGAACTGCTCGCCGCCGGCCCCTGGCAGGACGGCCGCGCCACGGCCGGCCGTCAGGCCGCCGCCGTGAAGAACAACGAGCAGCTGCAAGCCGGCAGCGAGGCGGCGCAGCAGCTGCAGGCGCTGGTGCTGCAGGCGCTGGAGCGGCAGCCGCTGTTCTTTTCTGCCGCGCTGCCCAAAAGAGTGCTGCCGCCGCTGTTCAATCGCTATGGCGGCCAGAGCAATGCCTACGGCAGCCATGTCGATCAGGCAATCCGCTACCTGCCCGGCGGCGTGCAGCGGCTGCGCAGCGACATCTCCTGCACCTTGTTCTTGAGCGAGCCCGAGGACTACGACGGCGGCGAGCTGGTCATCGAGGACAGCTTTGGCGAACAGCGCGTCAAGCTGGCCGCCGGCGATCTGGTGCTCTACCCGGGCAGCAGCGTGCATCGGGTCGAACCGGTCACGCGCGGCACGCGCCTGGCCAGCTTCTTCTGGATCGAGAGCATGGTGCGCAGCGCCGAGCAGCGCCGCCTGCTCTACGACATGGACCAGAGCCTGATGGCGCTGCGTGCCGCGCATGGCGAGAGCGCCGACACCGTGCGGCTGACCGGCTGCTATCACAACCTGCTGCGCCTGTGGGCGGAGAGCTGATGAGCGACGCGCCCCGCATCGAAGCGCTGCCGGCTGGCCTGGTGAACCTGGCCGACTTTGAGGCGGCCGCGCAGGCCCGTGTCAGCGCCAAGCCCTGGGGCGAGGCGGCCTGGGCCTACCTCAATGGTGGCGCGGCCGACGAGATCACGCTGCGTGCGAATCGCCAGGCCTGGGACGATCTGCGCCTGCTGCCGCGGGTGTTGCGCCGGCTCGATGGGGGCCACTGCCGTGTGCGGCTGCTGGGCCGCGAGCTGCAGCATCCGCTGCTGCTGGCGCCGATTGCCTACCAGAAGCTGTTCCACGACGACGGCGAACTGGCCGTGGCCCATGCCGCGGCGGCGCAATCGGCCGGCCTGATCCTGAGCGCGCAGGCCAGCGTCGAGATGGAGCGGGTGGCGGCGGTGATGCGCAGCGAGCCGCAGGCCGGCCCGCTGTGGTTCCAGCTCTACTGGCGCGACGACCGCGAGTTCATGCAGGCGCTGCTGCAGCGCGTTGAAGCCGCCGGCTACGAGGCGCTGGTGCTGACCGTTGACGCGCCGGTGCACGGCGCGCGCGATCGCGAGCGCCGTGCCGGCTTCAAGCTGCCCGAGGGCATTCGTGCCGTCAACCTCGGCGGCCGCAAGCAGCCGCTGGAACTGCAGCCCGGGCAGAGTGCGTTGTTCGACGGCCTGCTGCCGCGCGCGGCGGGCTGGGCCGAGGTCGAATGGCTGCGTGCCCACAGCCGGCTGCCGCTGCTGCTCAAGGGCGTCGCCCACGAAGACGATGCCCGCCAGGCGCTTCAGCTGGGCGTTAGCGGCCTGATCGTCTCCAACCATGGCGGCCGCACGCTGGACAGCCTGCCGCCCACCGCGGCGCTCTTGCCGCGGCTGCGTGCCGAGCTGGGCCCCGAGGCGATGCTGCTGGTGGACGGTGGTATACGGCGTGGCAGCGATGTGCTCAAGGCCATGGCCCTGGGCGCCAATGCGGTGTTGCTGGGCCGCCCCTATGTCCATGCGCTGGCCGCGGCGGGCGCGCTGGGCGTGGCCCGGGCGCTGCGCCTTTTGCGCGATGAGCTTGAGATTGCGATGGCGCTGAGTGGCTGCCGCACGCTGGCCGATGCCGGCCCGCAGCTGCTCTGGCGCGATTGATGTGAGTGATGTGTTTTCAACCCTGTGATGAAGGAGCCGAGATGAAGACGAAACAAATGCTGCTGAAGAGCCTGTGCGCGCTGAGCCTGGCGGGCTGGGCGGTCGCTGCGCTGGCCCATGGCAATGTCAGCTGCCCGGTCGTGCCCAAGGAAGAGAAGAAGCCGCAGATGGAGCTGCAGCGCAAGCTGGAGGCCGAGGGCTGGAAGGTGCGCCAGGTCAAGAACTACAAGAACTGCTACGAGGTCTATGGCCTTGACGCCCAGGGCAAGAAGGTCGAGGCCTTCTTCCATCCGGGCAGCTTCGAGCGCGTCCAGCCTGAGGGCGAGGCGGCCAAGCCATGACGGTGGCCTGAGGGTGGAGGCGCGCGCTGCAGCGCGGCACAAGCGTCAGCCCCCAGTGCCGGCCACGCTGCCGGTCTGGGATGGGCTGGTGCGCCTGTGCCATGTGCTGCTGGCAGCCTCGGTGCTGCTCGCCTTGCTGACGGGCTGGTTCAGCGGCTCGCTGTTTGCTGAGCTGGGTGAGCAGGGCTTTGAATGGCTGCATCATGGCGCCGGCTATCTGGCGCTGGGCCTGGTGCTGTTGCGCAGCGTCTGGGGCTGCTGCGGCAGTGCCTATGCGCGCTTCAGGCAATTCGTGCGTGGCCCGCGGGCGGGCTGGCGCTATCTGCGCCTGCTGCTGGCCGGGCGCGAGCCGCGCTATATCGGCCACAACCCGCTGGGCGGCTGGATGGTGCTGGCACTGTTGGCATTCAGTGCCGCGCTGGGCCTGAGCGGCTGGCTCTACACCAGCGATTGGCTCTGGGGCTATGCCTGGCTGGAGCAGCTGCACGCGGCGCTGGCCCTGCTGATCGGGGCCTTGATCGCTGCCCACGTCGCTGGCGTGCTGTTCACCAGCTGGCGGCATCGCGAGAACCTGATCGCCGCGATGATCAATGGCCGCAAGCGCGCGGCCGAGCCGGACGACATCAGCTGAAGCGTCAGGCTCAGCGTGAGTGCGAGGTCAGCTTGGCCAGCGGCGCGGCCATGCTGATGCCGGGCGCTGCTGTGCGTGCCGCCGGCTTGCTGCCCTGGGCCTGCTGCAGGGCGGCGCGGTCGTCTTCGTCGAGCTGCTGCATCACTTCCGGGTTGCGCCGCATCGCCACACCGACGGCGAGGATGTCGATGATCAGCAGATGCAGGATGCGGCTGACCATGGGCAGGTGGGTGGCCACATCCTCGATGTGGTCGACGATCAGGCAGGCATCGGCCTTGCGCGCCAGCGGCGACTGGCTGGCGGTGATCGCCAGCACGGCCGCACCGCGGGCGCGCGCCTTCTCCACCACCTCCAGCAGCTCCGGCAGCCGGCCGCTGCTGCTGATGATGACGGCCACATCGCCGGGGCGCAGCACATCGGCCGCCAGCGACTGCAGGCGCGGGTCGGTATAGGCGGCGCAGGAGACGCCGAAGCGCAGGAACTTGAACTGCGCGTCCTGGGCCACCACACCGTAGTGGCCAACGGCATAGAAGTCGATCCGGCCGGCATGCAGCAGCAGCTCGATCGCGCGATCGATCATGTCGCGGTTCAGTTGGCCGCGTAGCTGCAGGATGGCCGAGGCGGTGTTGCCGAGCACCTTGGCGCCCAGCTCGACCATCGAGTCATCCAGGTTCACCTGGGTATGGGTCACCGGCACCGTGCCGGTCAGGCCCGAGGCCAGGCGCAGCTTGAAGTCCGACAGGCCTTCGCAGCCCAGCGAGCGGCAGAAGCGGATCACCGTCGGCTGGCTGACCTGCGCGGCACGGGCGATGTCGGCAATCGGCGCATTCAGCACATCGCGGGCATGGGCCAGAACATGCTCGGCCACGCGCAACTCGGCCGGCGACAGCTCGCTGCGCGCGCGGCGGATCTGGCCCAGGATGGCCGAACCGGCGGCCGTTTGCAGGCTGCGCAGCTGAGCTTCCAGAATGGCCGAGGCACCGTTGAAGGTGGCGTGCTCGGCGGTGATGATGAAGGTCGGGATGCCCGCCACATAGGCGCTGAAGCGGCCCTTGTCTTCAAAACGCTGGCGAAACGGTGAGCGGTCGAAATACTCGCCCAGCCGCGGCACGATGCCGCCGCCGATATAAATGCCGCCCAGCGCCCCCAGCGTGACGGCCAGATTCGCGGCAGCCGTGCCCAGCAGGGCGCAGAACACCTCCAGCGTTTCGGCGCAGACCGGGTCGCTGCCTTCCAGCGCCTGCTGGGTGATCTCGGGCGCGGTCAGGCCGCGGTCGGCGGTGCCGGCGCGTTCGGCCAGTGCGCGGTAGATCAGCTCCAGCCCCGGCCCGGAGACCAGGCGCTCGAAGGAGACGTGATCGAACTGCGTCCAGGCATGGCGCAGCACGGCGATCTCGCGTTCGTCGCGCGGCGAAAAACTGGTGTGGCCACCTTCCGAGCCCAGCGAGATCCAGCTCTCGCCGGCTGGAATCAGGCCGGAAACGCCCAGGCCCGAGCCCGAGCCGAGCAGGCCGATCACGCTGTTCTTGCGCGCCTCGCCGCCGCCGATCTGACGCAGGTCGCGGGGGCCCAGGCGCGGCAGCGCCATCGCCAGCGCGGTGAAGTCATTGACGACCACCAGCGTGTCCAGTCCCAGGCGCTGGCGCATCTCCTCGATGCTGAACTGCCAGTGGTAGTTGGTCATGCGCACCTGGTCGCCTTCGACCGGGTTGGCAATCGCGATCGCCGCGTGCTCGATGCTGACGCCGCCCAGGCCGTCCAGGTAATGGCTGATGGCGGCGTGGAAATCTGCGTAGTCGGCGCAACGCAGCAGCGCAATCTGGCTGAACTCGCCCTGCGACCGCTCCAGCGCAAAGCGCGCATAGGTGCCGCCGATGTCGGCAATCAGTCGGGGGCTGTCAAAAGCAAGCATGGTCGGTTTTTTGTCAGAGGCGCATCAGGCCCAGGGGGCGTGGCGGAAGCCATCGGGCCCGCCTGATGCTGGCGATTATCAGCGTGGCCCTTGATGCTGGTGCGCAAGAAGCATCTGGCTGTAGTGAGGGTGTAGCGTGACTACAGCATTGCGGCAAGGGTGCTAGCCCGGAGTCCGAAGGCGATGGTGAATCCCTTGCCGTGCGGCGCTTCCCGTCAGACGGCCGTCTCGCCAATGTAAATCAATGACTTGAGCCCGTTTCTTGAGGAATGCGAGCGTGTCTCGTCGCGGCTGGCACTTTACCTCTTGCGGCCATCATGTAGTTTTGCTACTGTTATGCATCGCAGGAATTTTTGCAAAACTACATCAAGTGCGGAAAGTGGGTGAACGGTGCGGCGGATGAGATTCATCGCTCGGTGCTGGCCTTCGGGGGCGAGCGCGTGAGCCGGCCTGATACAGGCGCGGGCTGGCCGGCCCTGGTGGCCGATATCGGCGGCAGCAATGCCCGCTTTGGCTGGCTGGCCGATGCCACGTCGCGGCCCAGCCATGTGCAGGCGCTGCTGGTTGCCGATCATGCCGGCCCAGCCGAGGCGGTTCTGGCCTATCTGGACGGGCTGCGTGGGCTGACAGGCCTGGCGGCGCCGCGGCCGGTGCGCATGGCCATGGCGGTGGCCACGGCCGTGGGAGGCGAGACGCTGGAGCTGACCAACAGCCATTGGCGCCTGACCCCGGCGCAGCTGTGCAGCGAGCTGGGCCTGCGTGAGCTGCTGCTGCTCAATGATTTCGAGGCCTTGGCCCTGGCCTTGCCCGGCCTGCGGCCGACACAGCTGCGCTGCCACGGTGCCGCGCCCGATCCGCGCGGCACGCTGGCGGTGATCGGGCCAGGCACGGGCCTGGGCGTGGCCGGACTCTTGCAGCTGGGCTCGCGCTGGGTGCCGCTGCCGGGCGAGGGTGGCCATGCCACGCTGGCGCCGGCCGATGATTTCGAAAGTGCGCTGCTGGCGCAGGCGCGGCGTGAGTTCACCCATGTGTCGGCCGAGCGGCTGCTGTCAGGGATTGGTTTGCCGCTGCTGCATCGCTGTGTGGCTGCTGTGCTTGGGCAGCCGGCCGAGGCGCTGAGCGCCGAGCAGATCGTGCAGCGCGGCCTGGCCGGCCAGGATGCGGTGGCGGGGCGGACGGTGGATCAGTTCTGTGCCTTGCTGGGCAGCTTTGCCGGCAGCGTCGCGCTGACGCTGGGGGCACGCGGCGGCGTCTATATCGGTGGCGGCATCGTGCCGAGGCTGGGCGACCGATTCTTCGCCTCGGCCTTTCGCGAGCGCTTTGAGGCCAAGGGGCGCTTCCAGGCCTATCTGGCCCAGATTCCCAGCGCACTGATCACCGACACCCTGGTGGCGCTGGACGGCGCCGCCCAGGCCTTGAGGCAGTGATCGCTGCCACCATCAGCATTGATGTAGTAAATGTAGTTGAGCTACAAACAGATCGGTAAAGTAGACATCAAGACGGAAGATCGACCCCCTTGAATGACGGGTTGATCGCTTAAAATGCTGTAAATTGCGGTTTAAACGACAGATTTTCGGCAAAACCTAGGGTTTGCCTTGAATTGGCTAAAGATCTAGTTTTAGTACAAAATTCTTTCATACCAGAGTTCCAGATCCCGCCGCTTCGGGCCAGGCAGAAGCGAGACGGGGCCCATGTTGTACAGAGAGCTTCAGGAGACAAGTGATGAAACCTTCCCCGATCAAGCGCGAGCTGTTTCGCGTCAGTCCCGTTGTTGCAGGCTGCACGCTGCTGGTGATGGCCGGCGCTGCCTATGCGCAGCAGCAAAGCCCGACCACGCTGGACTCCGTGACCGTGACCGGCATCCGCAAGGGCATCGAGGCGGCGATCTCCGTCAAGAAGAACTCTGACTCCATCGTTGAGGCCGTGTCCGCCGAAGACATCGGCAAGCTGCCCGACAACAGCATTGCCGAGTCCATCGCCCGTCTGCCGGGCCTGTCGGCTCAGCGTGTGGCGGGCCGCGCCCAGGTGATCAGCGTTCGCGGCCTCTCGCCCGACTTCGCCACCACGCTGCTGAATGGTCGTGAGCTGGTCAGCACCGGCGACAACCGCAGCGTGGAATTCGACGTCTACCCCTCCGAGCTGCTCGCCGGCGTGACGGTGTTCAAGACGCCCGATGCGGGCCTGGTGGGTCAAGGCCTGTCGGGGACACTGGACATGAAATCGGTGCGTCCGCTGAGCTTTGGCAGCCGCGTGACGACCCTGGGTGGCCGCCTCTCCAACAACTCGCTGGGCTCGGCCGCCAATGCCAAGGCCAGTGGCAATCGCATCAGCGCCAGCTACATCGATCAGTTCAATGATCGCACCGTGGGCCTGGCGATTGGCTTTGCACACCTGGAAACCCCGGTGGCCGAGAACCAGACTGGCACCTACGAGCCCTGGGCGCAGAACCCGCGCGTGGGCATCCCCGCCAACACCTTTGATACCGATGGCATCAAGGCACTGCGTCGCACCGGCGTCAACAAGCGTGACGGCCTGATGGCAACGCTGGAGGTCAAGGCCTCCAAGGACTGGACCAGCACGGTGGACCTGTTTGCGTCCAAGTCCAACCAGACGGACACGGCCAACCAGTTCGAATCGCACTTCTATTACAACGGCGACTACCCCTGCAAGCCGGACTGCGTCTGGACCAAGGCCACCGTCAACGGCAACCAGACGCTGACGGGCGGCGTGGTCACCAACGTCTACCCGCTGGTGCGCGGCCAGTACAACAACCGCGATGACAAGATCAGCTCGATCGCTTGGAACAATGCCTTCAAGGTGGCGGATGTGGCGCTGAACGCCGACGCCAGCTATTCGAAGGCCAATCGCGATGAAACCAATCTGGAAATCAACACCCAGCTGGTGCCCGCCAAGCAGTTCGACACGCTGACGCTGGCCTTCCCCAGCGACGGCTTCGCCACGATGAATCCGACGCTGAACTACTCGGATGCCAGCAAGCTGTTCCTGCGCAACAGCATCTATGGCTCGGGCTATGCACGCATTCAGCATGTTGCCGACGAGCTGGGCAGCCTGAAGCTGGAAGCCAAGGTGCCGGCACCGGCAGCTATGAACAAGCTGTTCTCCGACTTCCACCTGGGCGTGAACTACGCCGATCGCAAGAAGACCAAGCAGCAGCCCGAGGGCAATATCAACCTCAACGGGGCAGAGGCACCGATCGCCTCCGAGCTGCAGTATTCGCCGGTGGACCTGAGCTTTGCCGGCTCCAATCTGGCCTCGATCCCGTCCTTCAATGTGCCCGGCGTTGTCGCCAAGTACATGAACTACAGCCTGGCGGAGAACCAGTACCACGACAAGGTCGGCAATTCCTGGGAAGCACGCGAGAAGATCACCACGGCCTTCGTCAAGGCCAATATCGACAGCACCTGGGGCTCGATTCCGGTGCGCGGCAACGTGGGTCTGCAGATTCAGAGCGTCAAGCAGTCCTCCGACTCGCATTACTGGGACTCTACCGCGCCCGCCGGCAGCGAGCTCAAGCCCATCAACGACGGCAAGAGCATGACCGATGTGCTGCCTGCGCTGAACCTGGCCTTCGATCTGGGCAGCGATCAGACACTGCGCTTGGCCGTGGCCAAGCAGGTGGCCCGTCCGCGTCTGGACCAGTTGCGCGCCGGCATTGATTTCGGCGTGGACAAGACCAGCGGCAAGCCCGGTGCCACCGGCGGCAATCCCAAGCTGGATCCCTGGCGCGCCGATGCGCTGGACCTGTCCTACGAGAAGTACTTCGGTACCAAGGCCTACTTCGCTGCCGCCGCTTTCTACAAGAAGCTGACCAGCTATATCTACACGCAGAGCAACAGCTACGACTTCTCGAAGTTCGTCAGCGGCTATGTGCCGCCGGTCGGCGCGCCACCGACACAAACCATGGGTGACTTCACCGCGCCCTACAACGGCCAGGGCGGCAATCTCAGCGGTGTAGAGCTGACGGTGTCGCTGCCTTTCAGCCAGTTCTCGCCCTCGCTGTCGGGCTTTGGCATCACCGCCAGCACCAGCCTGACCAACAGCAGCATCAAGATCAAGGCCGAGCCGAACAGCCAGAGTTCGGTGGGCTCGGCCGACATCACGCTGCCGGGCTTGTCCAAGACCGTCAGCAACCTGACCTTCTACTACGAGAAGGATGGTTTTGAGGTGCGCCTGAGCCAGCGCCGCCGCTCCGACTTCATCGGTGAAATCAAGAACTTCGATGCCTCGCGTTCGCTGCGTTATGTGGTCGGTGAAAACATCACCGATGCGCAGATCGGCTACAACTTCAACGACGGCCAGTTCAAGGGCCTGGGCCTGACCCTGCAGGTGAACAACCTGAGCGACTCGGCCTTCCAGACCTACTTCGGTACCAAGGATCGCCCGGCCGAATACATCAAGTGGGGCCGCACCGTGATGCTGGGTGCCAACTACAAGTTCTAAACGACAGCGGTCTTGAGGCGGCCCCGGCGTGTGAACGTCGGGGCCGTTTTCCATTCGGATGCCTGCAATGCCTAGCATCTAAATGGAGTGGCCTGAGCTATGGTGGAGGATGCTCAAATGAAATCAGACCAGCACCGACGACGTGTCTTGGGCCTGGGTCTGCTGGCGGCCTGTCCCTGGGGACTTGCGCTGCCCGCATGGGCGGCTGATGGCGACGCCAAGGCCAATGCGCAGCCTGGTGAGCTGAATGGTGCGCTGAATGGTGCGCTAACTGATGCGCAGCGCTATTTCCGCCCGCCACAGATGATGGGCGCCGTGCTGTCGCCGGACGGCAAGCGGCTGGCCATGATCGTCATGGGGCCACATGGCCGGGCGATGCTGTCGGTGCTGGCTCTGGCGAGCCTGAAGCCCACGGTGGCCTTCAGCTCCGAGGCCGCCGATGTGCAGCAGGTGGTCTGGGTCAACCCCGATCGGCTCGCCTTTACGCTGGGCGATCACGAGACACCCGAGGGCAAGCTCGATGCGGGGCCGGGCCTGTTTGCGGTCGATCATGACGGCACGGGCTTCAGGCAGTTGGTGGAGCGCCAGCGCGTCTGGGCACGCAATGGCAATGACACGCAGCGGCTGGAGCCCTGGAATACCTATCTGCTCAATGGCAGCACGCAGCGCAGCGGCGACGAGGTGCTGGTGCTGCGCCCGGAAGCCTTTGACGGCAAGTCCCTTGGCTTCATCCGCCTCTTGCGTCTGAACACCCGCAACGGCCGCAGCACGGAAATCGAAGCGCCTTTGCACGCCGTGGGCTGGTGGGCCGATGCACAAGGCGAGTTGCGCGTGGTGCTGACCCAGCAGGGCGCGCAGAGTGCGCTGCTCTGGCGCGATCCGGCATCAGGCGCTTGGAAGACGCTGAGTGAGTTCAACAGCTATACCGGCGATGGCGATCTGCAGGTGCGCCATGTGGCCGAGGACGGGCGGCTCTACGTCAGTGCTCGGCGCGGGCGCGACAAGCAGGCGCTGTGGTTGCTGGACCCGGCAACGGGCCGCTGGACAGACGAACCGCTGGCGCAGTCGCCCGCCTTTGATGTCGACGCCCATATCGTCAGCAGCCAGGGCCAGGTGCTCGGCTGGCGATTCACCATCGATGCCGAAGTGACGCAGTGGCAGGACCCGGGCGTGCGTGCGTTGCAGGAGCGCATCGACAAGCTGCTGCCGCGCACCGTGAATCGCCTGTCGCTGCCTTGGTCGGGCAAGCAGCCCTGGGTGCTGGTCGAGGCTTTTGCCGACATCCAGCCGACGCTGTACTACCTCTATCAACGCGAGACCGGCAAGTTCGTCCGCCTCGGCGCCCAAAGGCCTGACCTCGACGCCAAGCAGCAGGCGGCCATGGACATGGTGCAGATTCCAGCGCGGGACGGCCTGAGCCTGCCGGCCTGGCTCAGCCTGCCTCGCGCTGCCAAGGCCGAGGGCCAGCCCAGGCGCTTGCCGCTGGTGGTGCTGGTCCATGGCGGCCCCTTTGTGCGCGGCCCGTCGTGGCAATTCGATGCGGAGCTGCAATTCCTGGTGGCGCGCGGTTATGCCGTGCTGCAGCCGCAGTTCCGTGGCACCCAGGGTTTCGGTGCGGCCCATGCCCGAGCCGGCTGGCGCCAGTGGGGCAAGGCGATGCAAAACGATCTGGCCGACGCGGCCCGCTGGGCCATTGCGCAGGGCATTGCAGATCCCGAGCGAATCGCCATCGCCGGCGCCAGCTATGGCGGCTATGCCAGTCTGATGGGCCTGATCCGCGATCCCGAGCTGTTTCGCTGCGGCGTGGCCTGGGTGGGCGTCACCGATCTCGACATGCTGCACACGGTCAACTGGTCCGATGTCTCCGACGATTTCAAGCGGCATGGCCTGCCCGTGGTGCTGGGCGACCGGGAGAAGGACGCGGCCGATCTGAAGGTCAACTCGCCGCTGACGCACGCCGCCAGCATCAGGCAGCCGCTGCTGCTTGCCTATGGTGGCGCCGACAAGCGCGTGCCGCTGATTCACGGCGAAAGCTTTCGCAGGGCACTGTCGCCGGACAACAAGAACGTCGAGTGGCTGCTCTACCGCGACGAGGGGCATGGCTGGCGCAGCAGCGCCACCAAGGTCGACTTCTGGAACCACGTGGCCGCCTTTTTGGACAAGCATCTGGCCCCGCGCTGAAGCGCCGCATCGCGACCGGCGCTTGGGGGAACGACAAATCGACTGGTGGACGGCTGAGCGCCTTGACGGCGCTCGGCTGCCTCAGGCCGGTGCGGCCAGCAGGTCCAGGCGCATGAAGCGCCAGCGCGCGTGGAACTCGCTCGGCACCTCGCAGCCCGCATAGGGCGCACAGTCAAGAAAGCCCTGGGCCAGGTAGAGCGCATGCGCGGCGGCCATGAAGGGCGCGGAGTCCAGGCAGACGCTGCGGTAGCCAAAGGCCCGCGCATCGGCCAGCAGGCGGGCGAGGGCGTGTTGACCCAGGCGCTGGCCGCGCCAGGCGGGGCGGATGTAGAGGCGCTTGATCTCGGCCGCTGGCCCGGCAGCAGGGCCAGTATCCAAGGGCCGCAGACCGGCCATGCCGGCCAGTTGGCCATCAGCCTGGATCAGATAGAAGACGCCGCGCGGCGGCGCCGCGGCGCAGACCTTGTCGAGGCTGATCGCCACGTAGTCGGCCAGAGCTTGGTCCTGCAGGCGGTCGGTCGGGGTGCCGAACACGGGCGCCATGCCGGCCAGCACCCACTGCATGTACTCGAGATTGAGTTCGAGCAGGGCATCGCGGTCTTGCGCCAGCGTGGCGAGGTCAAAGCAGATGTCGGGAGCGCTGGGCATCGGGAGTTCTCAAAGTTCTCTGGCATTCGCACGGGGCAGCGCCGGCCGCTGCATCTTGCGCGCATCACACCGGCTTTTGGGCGCTGATCGCCCGACGCACGGGTCAGGCCCGATTGCTGCTGAGTGTCATTTCAGGGACAGTCGCGCTTTTCCTTTTTGCCGGCAGGGCTCAAAAAGCGCTGCCGGCCGGTTTGCCGTGAGCTCCATCCCTCTCGACGCCGCTGCCGCCGCCGTGCCCAGCGACACCTCCCGCCCGCGCAGTGATCGCGCCTTCTTTGGCCACCCGGTCGGCCTGGGCTGGCTGGCCTTCTGTGAGCTGTGGGAGCGTTTTTCCTACTACGGCATGCAGGCCTTGCTGGTGCTCTACCTCAGCAACTTCCTGTTCCAGCCGGAGAACATCGTTCATGTGAACGGCATGGATGTGCTGCGCCGGGCGATCGAGTCGGTCACCGGCCCGCGCTCGCCGCAGCAGCTGGCCTCGGTGGTGTTCGGGCTCTATGCCGGCCTGGTCTATCTGACGCCGATCTTCGGCGGCCTGCTGGCCGACCGCGTGCTCGGCCGCACCAAGACGGTGGTGATCGGCGCCAGCCTGATGGCGCTGGGCCATTTCCTGATGGCCTTCGAAGCCAGCTTCCTCCCGGCCATCGGCTGCCTGCTGCTCGGTGTGGGCTGCTTCAAGGGCAATATCGCCGCCCAGGTGGGCGATCTCTATGCGCCTGGCGACAAGCGCCGCGCCAGCGCCTTCCAGATCTTCATGCTGGCGGTGCAGGTGGCGGTGATTCTGGCGCCGCTGGTCTGCGGCACGCTGGGCGAGAAGGTCGGCTGGCACTGGGGCTTTGGCGCAGCGGGCGTCGGCATGGTGATCGGCCTGGTGGTCTATCTGGCCGGCCGACGCTGGCTGCCCGTTGAGGCGCCTCGCCAGGCGGCGAGCAAGGACAGTGCACCGCGCGCCAAGATGAGCGGCAACGAACGCGCCCGCCTGCTGCTGCTGATTGCCATCATTCCGCTGCTGATGGGCTCCATCGTCGGCAACCAGCAGTTCAACAATGCCTACCCGCTGTGGTCGCAGAAGTACATGGACCTGGTGCTGTTCGGCTGGGAAATTCCGGTGACCTGGCTGCAGGCGGTCGATGCCTTCATGAGCACGGCCACCATGATTGGCTCGCTGGCCTTCTGGCGCTGGTGGGCGACGCGCCGCCGTGAGCCGGATGAAATCACCAAGATGGGCCTGGGCGCCTTGCTGGCCGCCACGGCGCCGCTGCTGCTGGTGCTGGCCGCGGTGCAGATCGAGTCCGGCCACGGCAAGATCAGCTTTGCCTGGACGCTGGGCTACGCGCTGCTGAATGACCTGGGCTTTGCCAACATCCTGCCGGTGGGCCTGGCGCTGTACTCGCGTGCCGCGCCGCGCAATCTCGAAGGCATGATGATTGGCATCTACTACCTGCATCTGTTCATCGGCAACACCTTTGTCGGCTGGCTGGCCGGTCTGCTCGACGTGCTGCCCGGCACCCAGTTCTGGGCCCTGCATGCCTTGCTGGTGGCGGGTGCTGGCGCCGGCCTTTTGCTGGTCAAGCTGGTGTTTGGTCGGGTGCTGCTGCCCGATGAGGCGCCGGTGACGAAGGCGGCCTGAGGCCGTTCGTCAGCGCGATCGCGCCAAGCGCCAGCCGCCCAGTGCGCTGGCGGCCAGGCCAAGCGCGGCCCAGGTGGCGAGCGCGGGCTGAGCCCAGTCTGGCAGGCCCGGACTGAGCGCCCCCGTCAGCGACAGTGCCAGCAGCGCGGCCGCCAGGCCGGCCTGCAGCAGCAGGCGTGCACCCTCGCGGCGCAGGCTGCCATCGTCCAGCGTGCGGCTCAGCAGCACCAGCTGCCAGACGATCAGGCCGCTGGCCAGCAGGTTCAGCGGCTCGCTGAGCCGGGGTGCCAGCGCCAGCTGCAGCACGCCAGCGAGCAAGAGCACGAACAACTGCTCCAGACCATGGCGCGGCATGCCGGCCGGCAGCGCCGGTTCATAGCGCTGGAACCGGCGCAGATCGGGCGCTGGCTTGGGCGCCAGGCGGCTGGCTGATTCGGGCCGCCAGCCGGGGTGGCGGAACCAAATGCTCACGCGTTCGCTCCGGCGCTCGGCCAGCCGCGCATCGGCCCAGATCTGGGCATAGCCACGCGTGTTGGCGCGCAGCGGGCTCCAGCTGTGCAGCGGCGTCAGCGTGCCATAGATGATGGGCTCGTCGGGTTTTTCGTCGACAAAGCTGCCGAAGAGATGATCCCAGCACATCAGGATGCCGCCGTAGTTGCGATCCAGGCAGTAGTCGTTCTGGCCATGATGAACCCGGTGGTTCGACGGTGAGCAGAACCAGCGGTCGAACCAGCCCAGGCGGCCGACCAGCCGGGTGTGAACCCAGAACTGGTAGAGCAGATCGATCAGCCCGACACCGATGAAGACCAGCGGCGGCACGCCCAGCAGGGCCAGCGGCAGGTAGAACAGCCAGCCGAACAGAAAGCCGCTGCTGCTTTGACGCAGGGCCGTGCTGAGGTTGTATTCCTCGCTGCTGTGGTGAACCTCGTGGGCGGCCCAGAGTATGGCCATCGTGTGGCCGCAGCGATGCAGCCAGTAGTAGCAGAAGTCGTAGCCGACCAGGGCCAGCAGCCAGACCCAGACGGCATTCGCCGGCAGCTTGATCAGCGCGCCGTGCTGCCAGACCCAGGCATAGATGCCCACGGTCCAGGCCTTGACGAAGAGGGCCACCAGCTGGCTGGCGATGCCGTTGGCCAGGCTGCCCACGGTGTCGGCAGCGCGGTAGAGCTGCAGGCCGCGGCGCCGGCCCAGCCACCACTCCAGCACCATCATCAGCAAGAAGACGGGAACGGCGTAGACGATGGGTTCGAGCATGGTGGCTTGCCTTGGACTGCTGGGCCAGCAAGGCTAGGGCCTGTTAACACTACGTCTGCCTGTGCGAGAGGGGCTCCAAGGGCCCCAATCTAGGCGGACGACGACGCCCAGGCTGGCCGCCTGGGCAAGGAGTTCAACAACGAGTGGGGCCCTTGGAGCCCCTCTCCCGGAGGGTTGCCACACAAATCGCCGTGCACGTCGTTGCAAAGCCTCGCCGGGGGAGCAGCCCCGGCTTCGTTTTGCGCCTCGTTCACGGCGATTTGTGTGGCAACGCATCAGGCAGACGTAGTGTTAACAGGCCCTAGCAGTTCAAGGCCCCGCGCGCGCCTGGGATCAGCCCAGGTGCTGCCTGTTGGCTCAGCCCTTCACGCCACCGGCGGTCAGGCCGCTGACGATCCAGCGCTGTGCCAGCAGGAAGACGGCGGTGATGGGCAGGCCCGAGAGCACCGCCGCGGCGGCGAAATCGCCCCAGAGGAAGCGCTGGTCGTGAAGGAAGTATTTGGAGCCGACGGCCAGCGTCAGATTGCCTTCCTCGCGCAGCAGCACCGAAGCCACCGGGTACTCGATGATGGTGCCGATGAAGGCCAGCACAAAGACGACCATCAGGATGGGCACGGCCATCGGCAGCAAGACCAGGCGGAAGGTCTGCCAGGGCGTGGCGCCATCGACGGTGGCGTTCTCTTCGATCTCCTGCGGGATGGTCTCGAAGTAGCCCTTGATGGTCCAGATGTGCGTGGCCACGCCGCCCAGATAGGCCAGCACCAGGCCGGCGTGCGTCTCCAGGCCGATGGCCGGCACATAGCTGCCGATGGTCTCGAAGATGGCGTAGATGGCCACCAGGGCCAGCACCGCCGGGAACATCTGCAGCAGCAGCATCGAGTTCAGGATGGGCGTCTTGAAACGGAACTTCAGCCGCGCAAAGCCATAGGCGGCGGTGGTGGAGATGCCGACGATCAGGCAGGCGGCGATGGTGGCCACCTTGACCGAGTTCCACAGCCAGGTCAGCACCGGGAAGGGCGGCGCCACCCAGCTGCCATCGGCGGCCTGGTAGGAGATGCCCAGCGCCAGCTTCCAATGCTCCAGGCTGATCTCGCTGGGGATCAGGCTGCCAGTGGCAAAGTTGCCCGGCCGCAGCGAGATCGACACCACTGCCAGCAGCGGGAACAGCGTGAGCGCCAGGAACACCCAGAGCAGCGCATGGGCGCCGAACACCCGCCAGCGGGCTTGCTTGCCTCGAACGATTGCCATGATCTGTGTCCTTGCTTTACTGCTGGGCTCGTTTCATCAGCCGCAGATTGATCAGCGACATCGCTGCGACGAGGATGAAGATCAGCGTCGAGATTGCCGCCGCCAGGCCGAAGTCGGTGCCGGAATCGCGGAAGGCGATGCGGTAGGTGTAGGACACCAGGATGTCCGTCTGACCGGCCGGAATCTTGCTGCTGAGGTAGTCGGGGCGACCATCGGTGAGCAGCGCGATCAGCACGAAGTTGTTGAAGTTGAAGGCGAAGGCGCTGACCAGCAGCGGTGCCAGCGGCTTGATGATCAGCGGGGCGGTGATCTTGAAGAAGTTGGTCAGTGGCCCGGCGCCGGCCAGGGCCGAGGCTTCGTACAGATCGGCGGGAATCGCCTTCAGCAGGCCCGAGCACAGAATCATGATGTAGGGATAGCCCAGCCAGACATTGACGATCACGAGCATGATCTTGGCCAGCAGCGGATCGGCAAACCAGGCCGGCTTGACGCCGATCAGCGCGTCGAGGATGGCATTGATCTCGCCGAAGTTCTGGTTGAACAGGCCCTTGAACACCAGGATGGAGATGAAGCCCGGCACCGCATAGGGCAGGAAGAGCAGCGTGCGGTAGGTGCCCCGAAAGCGCAGGTCTTCCCAGTTCAGCAGCACGGCCAGCAGCATGCCGATGACCGTCGAGAACACGACGGTGGACAGCGAGAAGATCACCGTCCAGCTGAAGATGGCGAGGAAGGGGCCGCGGAAGTCTTCATTCAGCAGCATGCGGGCATAGTTCTGGCTGCCCACCAGCACCTTGAAGCCGGGCTGCAGCTGTTCCCCCGAAGCGCTTTCGAAAAAGCCGCTATCGCGCTTGGGCTGGAAGACCTGGCCATCGGCGAGCCGCTTCAAGCTGCCGTCGGGCAGGCTCTCCCAATGGCGGCGGATCGGCCCGAACTCGCGCAGCCCCAGGTAGTGCAGCGGCTCGGCCTGGCCGGGCAGCTGCAGCCTCAGCTGCGACAGTGCCTCGCGCTGCGCAATCAGCTCGCGCAGGGGCAGGGTGGCTGCCAAGGCCTGGGCCTCGGTCGCGAGCTCCCGCATGGGCACCAGCTGCGCTTGCTTGCCGCCTTGGAGCGCTAGTGGTGCAGAGATGAAGCGCGGCTCGCCGCTGGTGGCATCGCTCAGCACCAGGCGCAAGGATTTCCCATCCGCATGCAGGCTGTAGCCCATCACCTGGGCCTCGACGGCATCATGCTGCTCAAGCAGATAGTCGCGCACCCGCTCCTCGCTCAGGAGGTGCGCCGAGGAGTAGTTGGTGAAGCCGATCACCGCCGTGAAGACCAGTGGAAAGGCGATGAAGACCAGCATGCCGGCGATACCGGGGAAGAGATAGCGCGCGGCGAAGGCGGCCTGGCTGACGTAGATGTAGAAGCCGGCGGCGAACAGCGCCAGCAGGCCCAGCGCGCCGAGGGTCTGGCCCGAGGCGTAGACCATGAACACCAGGTACAGCGAGGCCAGCATGGCCGCGCCGGTGAGTGGCCAGCGCAGCAGGCGAGCGCTGCGCTCCAGCGGCCCGGGCGGCAGTTGGCTGTAGGCGAAGCGGTGAGCGGTGGTTGAGGCGTTCATGATGATCTCCCGGCTCACTTCGCCTGCTTCAGCAGCATGCGTCCGGCGGCGCCGTCGAGGGCGTCCTTGGGCGTCTGCAGGCCGTTGGTGATGGCCTCCAGGGCGGCGTCCATGGCGGTCCAGAAGCGACCGACTTCGGGCACATTGGGAATCGGTTCGCCGGCGCGGGCGTTGTCCATGCTGGCCTTGATCAAGGGGTTCACGGCCAGCGCGGCGTAGAAGGCCTTGTTGGCGGGCACGCCGATCGGCACATCGTCGTCGAGCAGCTTGAGCGCCGCGGGGCGCATCAGATGGTTCTCGATGAACTCGACGGCGATGTCCTTGTTGCGGCTGGGGGCCGAGACCATGCAGCCCAGCACGCCGACAAAGGGCTTGGAGGGCTGGCCGGCAACAACGGCCGGAATGGGCGCCACACCAAAGTCGATCTGGGCGCGGCGGGCGTTGTCCCAGGCCCAGGGGCCGGAAATCATCATTGCCACCTGGCCGCGGGCGAAGCCGGTCTCCATCTCGGCATAGCGCGCGCCCTTGGGCATATGGCCTTGCTTGATCAGGCGCTCCAGCATCTGGGCGCCGGCCAGTGCGCCGGCGTTGTTGACGCCAACGGCGCTCGCGTCGTATTCGCCGGCGGCATCACGGCCGAAGATCTGGCCGCCTGCGCCGGCCAGCAGCGGCCAGCTGAAGAAGCTCTTGTTGTAGTCCCACAGGATGGCGTGCTTGCCTTGTGACTGCAGCTGCTTGTCGAGGGCGATCAGTGCGTCGAAGCTGGCGGGCGGCTTGGGCACCAGGGCCTTGTTGTAGATCAGGCCCGTGGTTTCGATGGCAATCGGATAGCCCCACAGCTTGCCGCGATAGGCCATGGCCTTCCAGGCGGCCTCCTCGTTTTCTTCGCGCAGCTTCTTGCCGGGGCGGATGGCGGTCAGCAGGCCGGCCTTGGCCCACTCGCCAATGCGGTCGTGTGGCCAGCAGAAGATGTCCGGGCCCTTGCCGGCGCCGGCGGCCTGGGTGAACTTCTCGGGCGCGTCAACCGGGTGCTCAACCACGACCTTGACGCCGGAAGCCTGCTCGAAGGCGTTGCCGACCTTTTGCAGCCCGTTGTAGGCCTTGTCGCCATTGATCCAGACCAGCAGCTTGGCGCTGGTTTGTGCCTGGGCCGCAGGCGCCAGCAGCAGGCTCAGAGCGATTGCGAGCGCGGACCTCATGCCGCCAGCTCCGGCGCCGCGAGGCGGCGAAACGCCTGGCCCTGGGCATCGAAGAGATAGAGCGCCTCGGGCGGGAACTGCAGGGCCAGCGCGGTACCGCTGCGCAGGCGGTCGCAGCCATTGCGGCCTTCGAACTGGCAGGTCAGCGGCTCTTCAAGGCCGGGGTAGGGGCAGTAGGCAAAGGTCGTGCCGCCCAGTGATTCGACAAAGGCCACCGTGCTTTGCAGCACATTGCGCTCACCCCCAAGACGGATGTGTTCGGGCCGCACGCCAACGGTGACCCGGTCGCCGACACGCGCGCTGCTGGCATCCACGAGCGCCTGCAACGTCAGCCCGTCGGCCAGCTTGATGAGTGCATGGTCTGCCGCGATCGCCTCCAGCTCGCCACTCAGGAAGTTCATCTTGGGGCTGCCGATAAAGCCGGCCACAAAGACATTGCAGGGGTGTTCGTACAGTTCCAGCGGTGAGCCGACCTGCTCGATCTTGCCGGCCGAGAGCACGACGATGCGGTCGGCCAGGGTCATCGCCTCGACCTGATCGTGGGTCACGTAGACCATGGTCGTCTTCAGCTCTTCGTGCAGCTTGGCGAACTCGTAGCGCATGCGCACGCGCAGCGCGGCATCGAGATTGGACAGCGGTTCGTCGAACAGAAAGACCTCGGGCTTGCGCACGATGGCGCGACCGATGGCCACGCGCTGGCGCTGGCCGCCGGAGAGATCCTTGGGCTTGCGGTCGAGCAGGTGTTCGATATGCAGGATCCGGGCGGCGTTGTGCACCGCGGTGGCGATTTCGTCCTTCGGCACCTTGGCCAGCTTGAGGCCGAATGCCATGTTGTCGAACAGATTCATATGCGGGTACAGCGCATAGGACTGGAACACCATGGCAATGCCGCGCTCGGCCGGCGGCACATCGTTGACCAGGCGGCCGCCGATGCGCAGCTCGCCGCCGGTGATGTCTTCCAGGCCGGCAATGCTGCGCAGCAGGGTCGATTTGCCGCAACCCGAGGGGCCGACAAAGACCATGAACTCGCCATCGCGAATCTCCAGATCGATGCCGTGCAGGATCTTGATGTCGCCGTAGGCCTTGGCCACGGCTTTGAGTTGGACGTCCGCCACTTCTGTGCCTTTCGCCGTGGCGCCTCAGGCGCCAGGGCTTGTCTCGGGTTCGGATGGGGCGCCGGCTGCTGTGCGGGCTGCCGGCGGCATTCAGCCGACGCGCTGAACGCTTTGTTTGTAGAGAATATACAGACTTGAATGTAGTTTAACAACGGCGCGTGCCCTGGTGTTCTGCGTTTGATTCATTAAAAATCAATGTCTTACAATCGAACTAGGGTTCACCCGATGTAGTGAAACTACACAAAAGTCCGTCTTGGCGCGATACTTTGCACATCGCTGCCGCCGCTGCGGCTGTTGTGCTCCCGGCCTGGCCCGAGAGTGAATCCCTCAAGACGGGTCTGCGCCCCCTGGCGCGGGCTGTTCTGAATCTTGCGGGAGCCTCTGCCTTCGGCCCATTGATGCAAGCCCTATGACCGTCACCACCGCCCGCCAGGCCCTTCAATCGATCAAGGCCCTCGGAGCCCATTTCAAGCCCGCCACCATGAACGACGACCTGAGCCAACACTTCAAGACCGCGCTGCGCCATGAGCTGAGCCAGTGCCCCGGCCAGCCCAGCCGCGACAGCCTGATGCGCGCCGCCGCGGGCGCCTGCCGCGAACTGCTGGCCACGCGCTGGGCCGCGAGCCAGGCAGCCGACAGGGAGCGCGCGGCCGACGCTCGCCGGGTTCACTACCTGTCGATGGAGTTCCTGATGGGCCGGGCGCTCGGTAATGCGCTGGCCGCCTTGGGACTGGACGAGACGCTGCGCGCGGCCTTTGCCGAGCAGGGGCAGGTCTTGCCCGAGGTGCTGGAGCGCGAGCCCGATGCGGCGCTCGGCAATGGCGGCTTGGGGCGCCTGGCGGCCTGCTTTCTGGATTCCTTTGCCGAGCTGGGCCTGCCGTCCTTTGGCTATGGCCTGCGCTACCAGTACGGCATGTTCGCCCAGGGTATTCAGAACGGCCGCCAGGTCGAGACGCCGGACGACTGGATGGCGCTCGGTAATGCCTGGGAGCTGCCGCGGCCCGAGCTGCGTTACCCGGTCGGCTTTGGCGGGCATGTGCGGGTCGAGGCCGATGGCAGCCGCCACTGGCAGCCGGCCGAGCGCTTGATCGCGCAGGCCTATGACTTCATCGTGCCGGCCCATCACAGCGAGCGGGTGTCGACGCTGCGCCAATGGCAGGCCAGTGCGGCCGCGCCGATCGATTTCGACGCCTTCTGCCGTGGCGATCATGCTGGCGCGGCGCGCCACCGTGTTGCCGCCGAGGCGATCAACTGGGTGCTCTATCCGGACGATTCCACCGAGGCCGGCCGCGAGCTGCGCCTGAAGCAGGAGGCGCTGCTGGTCAGCGCCTCGCTGCAGGATTTGATTGCCCGCCATCTGAATGAAGGCGGCGCGCTGCACCAGCTCGGCCGCCGCAACGCCATCCATCTGAACGACACGCACCCGGCACTGGCGCCGGCCGAGCTGATGCGCCTGCTGCTCGATCAGCACGGCCTGGGCTGGGACGAGGCCTGGACGATCACCCGCCAGGCCTGCTCCTACACCAACCACACGCTGATGCCGGAGGCGCTGGAGAAATGGCCGCTGGGCATGCTGGAGCGCCTGCTGCCGCGCCATCTGGAAATCATCTTCGAGATCAACCAGCGCTTCCTGGACGAGCTGCGTCAGCGCGTGCCGGGCGACGAAGCGCTGCTGTCGCGCGTCTCGCTGATCGAGGAAGAGGGCGGCTACGGCAGCGGCGGCGAGCGCCGTGTGCGCATGGCCCATCTGGCCATCGTGGCCTCGCACCGCGTCAATGGCGTCGCGGCGCTGCATTCCGAGCTGATGGTGCAGACCATCTTTGCCGACTTCGCGCGCCTCTATCCCGAACGCTTCATCAACGTCACCAACGGCGTGACGCCGCGCCGCTGGCTGCAGCAGGCCAATCCGCAGCTGGCTGGCGTCCTGGATGCGCGGCTGGGGCAGGACTGGCGCCAGGATCTGAGCCAGCTGCAAGGCCTGCGCGCCCTGGCCGCCGATGCCGGGCTGGGCGCCGAGTTCGGCCGCGTCAAGCGGGCCAACAAGCAGCGGCTGGCGGCGCTGGTCGGCCGCGAGCTGGGCCTGGCCATCAACCCGGACAGCCTTTTCGATGTGCAGATCAAGCGCATCCACGAGTACAAGCGCCAGCTGCTCAATTTGCTGCATGTGATCGCGCGCTACCAGGCCATCGTCGCCCAGCCGGACGCCGACTGGACACCGCGCACCGTGCTGATCGCCGGCAAGGCCGCCTCGGCCTACCAGATGGCCAAGTCGGTGATACAGCTGGCCCATGATGTCGGCCGTGTGGTCAACAGCGATCCGCGTGTGGGCGACAAGCTCAAGCTCGTCTTCCTGCCAAATTACGGCGTGTCGCTGGCCGAGAGCATCATTCCGGCGGCCGATCTGTCCGAGCAGATTTCCACCGCCGGCACCGAGGCCTCGGGCACCGGCAATATGAAGTTCGCGATGAACGGCGCGCTGACCATCGGTACCTGGGACGGCGCCAATATCGAGATGGCCGAGGCCTTCGGCACCGAGAACATGTTCACCTTCGGCCTGCGTACCGAGGCCGTGGCGCAGATCAAGGCGCTGGGCTACGACCCGCGGCTCTACGTCGAGCAGAACCGCCAGCTGCAGCAGGTGATCGACGCGATTGCCAATGGCGGCTTCAGCAACGGCGATACCGAACGCTACCGCGCCTTGGTCGACAAGCTGCTGGGCAGCGACCCCTATCTGCTGATGGCCGACTTTGCCGACTATCTGGCCACCCAGCAGCGCGTTGACGCGCTGTACCGCGACCCGGCCGCCTGGAACCAGCGCGCCATCCTGAACGTGGCCGGCATGGGCTGGTTCTCGACCGACCGCACCATTGCCGAGTATGTCGACAAGGTCTGGTCGGCCAGCACGCTGGGCTGAATCTCTATGCGGGCTCCCAGCGAACGCGCAGCGCTGATCGAAGGCCGGCACGGCGACGCCTTTGCCGTGCTCGGCCTGCATGCCGACGGGCAGGGGCGGCTGCAGATGCGCGCCCTGCTGCCCGGCGCAACGGCGGTCAGTCTGATCGAGGCGGCCAGCGGCAAGGTGCTGGTCGAGCTGCAGCAGGCTGGTGATGGGCTGTTCGAGGCCACGGTGCCGCGGCGCCGCAAGCGCTTCGGCTACCGGCTGGCCGTGCGCTGGTCGGCCGAGCAAGAGCAGCCTGAGCACTATGCCGACGCCTATGCCTTTGGCCCCTTGCTGGACGAGCAAGACCTGACCCTGTTCGCCCAGGGCGGCCATCCGCGGCCCTGGCAGCTGCTCGGTGCGCAGCCGCTCCTGATCGACGGCGTGAGCGGCGTGCGTTTTGCCGTCTGGGCGCCGAATGCGGCCAGGGTCAGCGTGGTCGGCAGCTTCAACAACTGGGATGGCCGCCGCCATGCGATGCGGCGGCGCCATCAGGCCGGCGTGTGGGAAATCTTTGTGCCGCACGCCGCCGTCGGTGACCTCTACAAATACGAGCTGCTGGCCGCCGATGGCCGGCTGCTGCCGCTGAAGGCCGACCCCTATGCCCGCGCCGCCCAGCTGCGCCCGGAGACGGCCAGCGTGGTCGCCGCGCTGCCCAATGCCTTGCCCCTGCCGGCCGTGCGCGCGGCCGCCAACCGCCGCGATGCGCCGATCAGCATCTACGAGGTGCATGCGGCGTCCTGGCGGCGCAGCGATGGCGCCTGGCCGAGCTGGGACGAGCTGGCGGCGACGCTGCCGGCCTACGCCGCCGACCTCGGCTTCACCCATCTGGAGTTGCTGCCGATCAGCGAACACCCGTTTGACGGCTCCTGGGGCTACCAGACCCTGGGCCTGTTCGCCCCCTCGGCCCGCTTCGGCCCGCCGGAAGGCTTTGCGCGTTTTGTGGCCGCCTGCCACCAGCAGGGCCTGGGGCTGCTGCTGGACTGGGTGCCGGCCCACTTCCCCAGCGATGCCCATGGCCTGGCGCAGTTCGACGGCACGGCGCTGTACGAGTATGCCGACCCGCGCGAGGGTTTTCATCGCGACTGGAACACGCTGATCTACAACTTCGGCCGCCACGAGGTGGCGCAGTTCCTGGCCGGCAGTGCGCTGTACTGGGGCGAATGCTGGGGCGTTGACGGCCTGCGCGTTGATGCGGTGGCCTCGATGCTGTACCGCGACTATTCGCGCCCGGCCGGCGAGTGGCTGCCCAATGCGCAGGGCGGCCGCGAGAACCTGGAAGCGATCGCGCTGTTCAAACGCATCAACGAGACCCTGGGCCGCGAGCTGCCCGGCGCCATCACGGTGGCCGAGGAGTCGACCAGCTTTCCTGGCGTCAGCGCCCCGACCGGCGCCGGCGGACTGGGCTTCCACTACAAATGGAATATGGGCTGGATGAACGACACGCTGCGCTACATCCACGAAGACCCCATCCACCGCAAATGGCACCACGACAAGATCAGCTTCGGCCTGGTCTACGCCTTCAGCGAGAACTTCGTGCTGCCGATCTCGCATGACGAGGTCGTTCACGGCAAGGGCTCGATGCTGGGCAAGATGCCCGGTGACCCTAAGGATCCGACGGCCTGGCAGCAGTTCGCCACTCTGCGCGCCTATTACGGCTTCATGTGGGGCCATCCGGGCAAGAAGCTGCTGTTCATGGGCCAGGAGTTCGCCCAGGCCAGCGAGTGGAACCACGACGCCAGTCTGCCCTGGCAGCTGCTCGACGATGCGCGCCATGCCGGCGTGCAGCGCCTGGTGCGCGATCTGAACCGGCTGTACCGCGAACGCCCCAGCCTGCACCGCCTGGACTGCGAGGCGGCCGGCTTTGAATGGCTGATCAGCGAGGACCGCGATCACTCGGTCTTTGCCTGGCTCCGTCGCGATGCCAAGGGCGATGGCAAAGGTGAGGAGACCATCGTCATCTGCAATTTCACGCCGGTGCCGCGGCCGGGTTACCGGCTGCCGGTGCCTGACGGGCACGGCGCCTGGCGCGAGGTCTTGAATACCGATGCCGAGATCTACGGCGGCAGCAATCAGGGCAATCTGCAGGCCGAGCTGCCGGTGCAGGAGGGCGCCATCAGCCTGCTGCTGCCGCCGCTGGCCACGCTGATGTTGGCGCCCGTCGATCAGCCTCGCGTGTCGCCGCTTGAACCCACCGCCACTCCCTCATGAACAGTTCACTTCCTACGCATCTGGCACCTGGGCGCAGCGAACCGCTGGGCACCACGGTGCGCGACGGCGGCCTCAATATCGCGGTGTTTTCGGAACACGCCGAGCGTCTGGAGTTCTGCGTGTTCGACGCCGCCGGGCAGCGGGAGTTGCGCCGCTATGCCCTGTATGGGCCGCACGACGGTGTCTTCCACGGTTTCCTGCCGGGCGTCGGTACCGGCCTGGTCTATGGCCTGCGCGCCCATGGGCCTTATGCGCCGGAGCGCGGCCATCGCTTCAATCCGAACAAGCTCCTGCTCGATCCCTATGCCCGGGAAATCGTCGGTCACTTCAGCTGGCGCGCCGAGCACCATGGCTATGAACTGGGCCACCCGGACGGGCCGCGCAGCTTTGATACGCGTGACAACGCCTTGCATGCGCTCAAAGCCCGCGTGGCCGCGCCGCTGCTCGGCCCGAGCCCGCGCGCCTCGGCCCCGCGCCATGCGGCGGCCGATCTGCTGCTCTACGAGGTGCATGTCAAAGGCTTCTCGGCTCAGCACCCGGAAGTTCCCGCTGCCTCGCGTGGCAGCTATGCAGGCCTGGCCCACCCGGCGTCGATTGCGCACTTCAAGCGCCTGGGTATCAGCACGCTGTCGCTGCTGCCGGTGCATTACGCCATCGATGAGCCGCACCTGGCCGACAAGGGGCTGCGCAACTACTGGGGCTACAACAGCCTGGGCTTCTTCGCGCCTGATCCTCGCCTGGCCAGTGCGGCCGCGCGGCACGATCCCGCCGCCGTGGCGGCCGAGTTCCGCGCCATGGTCGAGGCCTTGCATGCCGCCGGCCTGGAGGTGGTGCTGGACGTGGTCTACAACCACACGCCCGAGGGCAATGAGTGCGGCCCGACGCTGTCCTGGCGCGGCCTGGACAACCGCAGCTACTACCGCCATGTGCCCGACGATGCCAGCCGCGCCGAGAACCTCAGCGGCTGCGGCAACACGCTGAACGTCCAGCACCCACGGGTGACGCAGTTCGTGCTCGATTCGCTGCGCTTCTGGGTGCAGGAAATGGGCGTGGACGGCTTCCGCTTCGACCTTGCGCCGGTGCTGGGTC
The DNA here is from genome assembly GCF_032337115.1 of Roseateles aquae. Classification (NCBI taxonomy): domain Bacteria; kingdom Pseudomonadati; phylum Pseudomonadota; class Betaproteobacteria; order Burkholderiales; family Sphaerotilaceae; genus Roseateles; species Roseateles aquae. Next base: position 728,948 of record NZ_JAVXZY010000001.1, on the reverse strand, counting down.
GCGGCATGCAGGGCTTTGATCCGCATGCGGCCTTTTTCACCGCGCTGCGCCAGGATCCGGTGCTGGCCGGCGTGCATCTGATTGCCGAGCCCTGGGACGCGGGCTATGACGGTTATCAGCTGGGCCGCTTTCCCGGCCGCTTCATGGAATGGAACGACAAGTTCCGCGATGCGGTGCGCGGCTACTGGCTCGGTGCCGAGGCCACCCAGCCGCGGCTGGGCCACGCGATCAGCCGCGGCGAGTTCGCCCGCCGCTTCAGCGCCTCCAGTGATGTGTTTCATCATGCCCAGCGCTTGCCGATGGCCTCGGTGAATTTCATCGCCGTGCATGACGGCTACACGCTGCACGACCTGCTCAGCTACAGCGGCAAGCACAACCACGCCAATGGCGAGGGCAATCGTGACGGCCGCGATGGCGAGCTGGCGCACAACTTCGGCCATGAAGGCGAGGGTGCCACCGCAGCGATTGTGGCCACTCGCGATCGCGTCCGGCGTGCCATGCTCGCCACGCTGCTGCTGGCCCAGGGCACGCCCATGCTCAATGCCGGCGACGAACTGGCCAACAGCCAGCAAGGCAATAACAACGCCTACTGCCAGGACAACCCGCTGGGTTGGCTGGATTGGAGCCAAGGGCGCGACGATCTGCAGGCCTTCGTCGGCCATGTGGCGACCCTGCGGCGCAGCCATGCGCTGTTGCGCCACGAGCAGTGGTTCGCCACGGCGGGGCAGGGCGCGGTCGGCCTGGCCTGTCTGACCTGGCTGACGCCCGCCGGCCACGAGATGCAGGTGCAGGACTGGCACCATGGCGAGGACGGCGCACTGGCCTGCCTGATCCGTCCGGCCCATGGCAGCTCGGCTGCGTCTGACAAGCTCCTGTTGCTGTTCAACCCGGACGGCGTGGAGCGCCGCTTCCAGGCGCCGGCCGTGGCAGCCGGCTGGCAGTGGCAGGGCCTGCTCGACAGCAGCGCCCCCACCGGGCAGGCGGCATCCGTTCGCGCCGGTGATGAGGGCTGGTGCGTGCCGGCCCACAGCCTCTGGCTGCTGCAGTCGCTCTGAGTTTTCAGCTTTTGTAAGAGACTTCCCGCTATGGACCTCAATCAACGCACTGCCGGTGTGCTGCTGCACATCACCTCGCTGCCCGGCCCGCATGGCATGGGCGACTTTGGCCCCGATGCCTATCGCTATGTGGACTGGCTGCAGTCGGCCGGCCAGGGCCTCTGGCAGTGGCTGCCCTCGACGCCGATCGGCCCCGGTGACAGCCCCTACCAGGGCGTCTCGGCCTTCGCGGGCAGCCCGTGGATGGTGGCGTTCGAGCCCCTGGTAGCCAAAGGCTGGATGAGCGCGACGCAGCTGCCGGCGGACGGCTTCGATGCCTGCCGCGTGGACTACGGCCGCGTGCTGCCCTGGCGCGAGCAGCAGCTGCGCATCGCCGAGGCCGGCTTCCGAGCCAAGGCCAGTACCTCGGAGCAGGCCGACTTCGCCGCCTGGTGCGCCAGTCAGTCCGACTGGCTCGACGACTATGCCCTCTTCATGGCCATCCGCAACCCGCTGGGTGGGCAGCCCTGGTGGCAGTGGCCGCAAGACCTGGCACGCCGCGAGCCCGCTGCCCTGGCCGCCGCCCGCCAAGAGCACGCCGCCGAGATCGCCTTCTGGTGCTTCGTCCAGTGGTGCTTCGACTGGCAGGTGGCCGGCCTGAAGACCTATGCCAATGCGCGGGGCGTGCGCATCATGGGCGATCTGCCGATCTTCGTCGCCCATGACAGCGCCGACTGCTGGTCACGCCCCGATCTTTACGATCTGGACGAGCAGTTCCAGACCGTCACGGTGGCCGGCGTGCCGCCCGATGCGATGTCGGCCGACGGCCAGCGCTGGGGCAATCCGCTGTACCGCTGGGACCGCATGGCCACCGAGGACTATGCCTGGTGGACCGCCCGCGTGCGCCGGGCGCTCAGCAGCGCCGATGTCTTCCGCATCGATCACTTCCGTGGCTTCGCCGGCTACTACGAGATCCCCGGCAGCAGCCCCGATGCCAAGCAAGGCGTCTGGCGCAGCGGTCCCGGTAAGGCGCTGTTCGACGCCATCGAGAAGGCCCTGGGCCCGCTGCCCATCGTGGCCGAGGACCTGGGCTTCATCACCGACGATGTTCACGCGCTGCGCGACGCCTGTGGCTTCCCTGGCATGAAGATCCTGCAGTTCGGCTTCGGCGGTGACGGCCAGCACGAGTTCCTGCCCCAGATGTGGCCGCGCGCCGCCGTGGCCTACACCGGCACGCACGACAACGACACGGTGCTGGGCTGGTGGCACAAGGCCAGCGCTCGCGAGCGGGCCTTCGCCGGCGCCTACCTGGCCTGCGGCGCGCACGATGTGCACTGGGCCATGATCCGCGCCTGCTGCAACTCCGTGGCCAATATGGCGGTCTTCCCGATGCAGGACGTGCTGGGCCTGGGCGGGGAACACCGCATGAACGTGCCCGGCGTGCTCGGCGGCAACTGGGCCTGGCGCCTGCGCTGGGACATGCTGACGCCTGAACATGGGCGTGTGCTGGGCCTGATTACCGCGGCCAGCGGCCGGGCCGATGTCGGCCTGATGTGCCTGCCTTGAAACCGCTTTCTTAGCATGAAACCCGGCGTTCCCGACCCCGGGCCTCTCCGCTCGCCGGGCCGGCCAGGCTGGGTCATCATGCGGCGATGAACACGACCGAGATTTTTCTGATCGCGATGACGATCATTTTCACCGTGCCCTACCTGGTGTGGCGGCTCGGTGGCACCGACTATTTCGCGCCGCTGGTGGTGGTGCAGATCATCACCGGCATCCTGCTGGGCCCCGGCGTGTTGGGCAAGGCCTTTCCCGACTACTACCAGTTCGTCTTCAACCCGTCGGTGGTGCAGTCGCTCAACGGCATTGCCTGGTGGGCGGTGATGCTGTTCGTCTGGATTGCCGGCATCGAGCTGGACCTGAAACAGGCCTGGAAGCACCGCGTCGAGAGCGGCATCACCGCCGGCCTGGCGCTGGGCATGCCGTTGGCTTTCGGGTGCGTGGCGGCGCTGGGCATGGTGGCTGTGCCCGGTTGGATGGGGCCAAGGGCGCTGTCCTGGCAGTTCGTGCTCGGCGTGGGCATGTCCTGCGCGGTGACGGCGCTGCCCATCCTGATCCTCTTGATGGAGAAGCTGGAGATCCTGCGCCAGCCCATAGGCCAGCGCATCCTGCGCTACGCCAGCGTCGACGATGTGGCGATCTGGGGCGTGCTGGCGCTGATCCTGATGGACTGGCAGCGGGTCGGCAAGCAGCTGGTGTTTCTGATCGCCTTCGCCGCGCTGACCTGGGCGATGCGGCGGCTGATGCAGGCGATACCGGCGCGCGATCGTTGGTATGCCGGCCTGATCTGGCTGGCCCTGTGTGCCCTTGGCGCCGATTGGTCGGGCCTGCATTTCATGGTGGGCGCCTTCCTGGCCGGCGCTGTGCTCGATGCCGACTGGTTCGATCAGGCGCAGATGGACCTGTTGCGCCACCATGTGCTCCTGGTCGTGATGCCGGTGTTCTTCCTCAGCACGGGGCTGCGCACCAACTGGAACCTGGGCGGCTCGGCCGTGTTCATCGCGGCCGCCGCCTTGCTGCTGGCCTCGGTGGCGGGCAAGCTGATGGGCATCCATCTGGCCGGGCGCATCCTGGGCTGGCAGCCGGGTGAGGCTTCCATCATCGGCTGGCTGCTGCAGACCAAGGCGCTGATCATGATCATCTTCGCCAACATCCTGCTGGACAAGCAGATCATCACCAGCGAGACCTTCACCGCGCTGCTCTTGATGGCCGTGGCCAGCACCATGCTGACGGTGCCGGTGGTGGCGCCCAAGCTGGCGCGTATCAAGGCGCTGATACACAAGAGCGCATAAGCACGGTCTGCATCAGCCAGCGTGGGCCGTGGCAAGCGCCAGCCAGGCCTAGCGGCGGGCTGGCCGGCTCAGCCCGGGCGGCGTGCCCGCTTGACGCTATACATCGCCGCGTCGCTGCGCTCCAGCCATTGCTCCAGCGATTCGCCGGGCTGCCACTGGGCCAGACCCAGGCTGATGCTGACGCGCAAGCCCGGTGCGATGGCCTGCCAGTCATGGGCTTGCACGCTGGCCTGAAGCCGGCCGCAGATCTGCTGGGCCTGCGCCAGCCCCACATCGACCAGCAGCAGCACGAACTCGTCGCCGGCCAGCCGCGCCGGCAGGTCCTGCTCGCGCAGATGTTCACGCAGCAGCTGGGCCAGGGTGCGCAGCACCGCGTCGCCGACGCCGTGCGAGAACCCGTCATTGACCTGCTTGAAGTGGTCCACGTCGATCAGCGCCAGGCAGGGCGCGATGGCGTGCTCGCCCAGCAGCAGCAGGCGCAGATGCTGCTCGAAATGGCGGCGATTGGGCAGGCCGGTCAGCGTGTCCTTCATGGCCAGCTGTTCCATCTGCTGCGAGCGCCGCTCCAGGTGTTGGACATCGCGGCGGTTCTGGCGCAGCTGCAGCTGCCAATCGATCACGTGGGCGCGGCTTTGCAGGTTCTGCCGCCGGCTTTCCTGCTCGTGGCGCGACAAGGCCCTCAAGGCCGCCAGCGCCTCGCGGTACTTGCCCTGTGCCTCGCAAAGATGGCTTTGCAGCGCGTAGCCCAGCTGGATCAGGCCTTCGTGGCGAGCTTGTTCGGCGGTCACCGTCATGCGTTCCGCCGCGGCCTCGGCCGCCGGCCAGTCGCCTTGTGCCAGGCTCAGCTCGGCGGCGCACCAGTGCGTGGCCGCATTGGCCCAGGGCTGGGCCAGCTCGGCCGCCAGCAGGCGCAGATGATGCAGCCCGCGTGCGGCGGCCTCGTGCTCGCCGAGCCAGCATTGCAAGAGGCAGTGCGCCATCTCGGACTTGATCTGCAGCGCATGCAGGCTGCCGGGCGCCATGCTGTCGCGGGTGCTTTCGCGGGTGAGCTTGGCTTGCGTGAGCTGCTGCTGCAGCCTGCCAAGGGCCTGGCTGCTGCCGACCTGCTGGCGATCGGCGGCAAAGTCGGCCACCGCGACCAGCGCGGTATTGATGTGCAGCTCATAGGTGCTCAGCGGCGGCTGGCAAAGCAGGGCAATCGTGACCGCCTGCTGGTAGGCCTCTTCGGCGGCGGCATAGTTGCGCCCGCTGTAGGTGGCCACGCCTAAGGCATGCTGGGCAATCACCTGATGCTTGCAGGGACCCAACGGCTGCGTCAGTCGCACGGCAAGCAGCGCGCTCTCGACGGCATCTTCGTATTGGCCCAGGCGCGTCGCGGCAATCGCGTGGTCAGCCAGGGCCAAGGCCTCGCCGGCGACATCGTCATGGCGCTCGTACAGCATCGCAGCACGCTGGGCCAGCTCGCAGGCGCGGCGGTAGCCACCCAGCAGACGCAGCTCGCAGCTGGACAGGCACTGCATGGCCTGGGCCTGCAAGAGCTCATCGCCACTGCGCTGACCCAGCGCCAGCACCTGCTCGGCAAGCTCCACCGCTGCATGGCCCTGGCCCTCGTCGGCCAGGCGCGCGGCCTGGCGCAGGATGTCGGTGGGCAGGGGCGGTACAGCGTCAAACATCGGAAACAACAACGATTGCGAACAGCGAGTGGGCGCGGGCGGGCCGCGCGGATTCAGCGTTGCAGCCGCTTGGCGACCGGCGCCGGGCGCAGCCGGAAGGCGTCCGGCATGCCCGAGCCCAGCAGCGGGCGCAAATACAGGCGGAAGGCATCGGTGACATCGGTGCCGCTGGGGCTGATGAACTCATCCTCCATCACACGGGTCTTGCCGGCGACGGCTTCCAGCGGCAGCAGCTCGTAGTCGACCGAGTAGAAACCATTGCGCTTGATGGCCACCGAGCCATCACGGTCGCCCCACATCGCGAACTGCACCGCCTTCTCGCCAACCTCGCGGGCCTCGCGCTGATCAACATCCGAGACACAGCCGACAAAGGAGCGCTGCAGATAGCCAAAGGTGTCGCCACGCACACGCTTGATGCCGAGCTTGTTCTTGATTTCCTCGCAAAGCAGATCAGCCAGCGCGCCGGAGCCGGAGAGCTGCACATTGCCATGGGCGTCGTGTTCCAGATCCTTGGCCAACTGAGCGGCAATCGCTTGGCCGGACGCATCGTGGATGCCCTCGGACACGGCGATCACGCAGCGCCCATGGCGGGCGTACATGGCCTTCACATCGGCGAGGAAGCGCTCCAGCTCGAACACGCGTTCGGGCAGGTAGATCAGGTGCGGGCCATCGTCATCGAACTTCTTGCCCAGCGCGGAGGCTGCGGTCAGGAAGCCGGCGTGACGGCCCATGACGACACCGACATAGACGCCGGGCAGGGCGGCGTTGTCCAGATTGGCGCCGGCAAAGGCCTGGGCGACAAACCGTGCGGCCGATGGGAAGCCGGGCGTGTGGTCGTTGCCGACCAGATCGTTGTCGATCGTTTTCGGGATGTGGATGCAGCGCAGCGGATAGCCGGCCTCGCGCGCCTGCTCGCTGACGATGCGCACCGTGTCCGAGGAGTCATTGCCGCCGATGTAGAAGAAATGCCCGATCTCATGCGCTTGCAGCACCTTGAAGATCTGCTGGCAGTAGGCGAGATCAGGCTTGTCGCGGGTCGAGCCCAAGGCCGAGGCCGGCGTGCCGGCCACCAGTTCCAGGTTGTGGCTGGTTTCCTGGGTGAGGTCCACGAAGTCCTCATTGATGATGCCGCGCACCCCGTGGCGGGCACCATAGACCAGCTCGACGCCCTTGTGCCGGCGCGCCTCGAGCACCACGCCCACCAAGGACTGGTTGATCACGGCGGTCGGGCCGCCTCCCTGGGCGACAAGAATCTTTCCAGAGGCCATCGGCTGTTTCCTCATGAGCTTGTGCGAAACGCTTCGGCGACACGAGTGTGGCCGCTGCCTGACTATTGCACCACAGGCGATCGTCGCAATGCGGTTTCAATTTGCGCGCCGATCGCACCGTCTGAAACGAAGGCACACAATTTGGGGATGGACGCGATTCGTGCAGTCTGTCACGCTTCATGCTATTGACCGAAGTGGCGGTTCATGCCTCTTTGGCCATGCCCCGAATGCAGTACCAGGAGCACCCATGAAACTGAAATCGACTTTTTTGGCCACCTTGGGCCTTGTGGCCAGCCTAGCCGCTCATGCCGACACGATTGACTTCGGCGCCTATGTGCTGGACTTCGATGCCAGCACGGTGTTTGGAGCCCCGGCCTACTCGTTCAGCTCGAGCGGAGACGTGGTGGGCTTCGCCTGGCAAGTGCCCAGTTCGGTGCAAGTGGTCAGCATTGGTGGCGCTGCTGCGAATGCCAACTTCAACCTGCCCTCGTTCACGGTTCTGGCCAAGCCTGGCTTTGCGCTGAGCGGTGGCTTTTCCGGCTTCCTCGGCAATTTGGTCTTCAACGAAGTCGGTGGCAGCACCTCGGCCTCGGCGTCCGGCCAGCTGTCCGTGGATGGTGGCCCGGCGGTCAGCTTTGGCGGCACGCTGGGGCGCACGATCACCACAGCCTCACCTGGCTTTACCAGCGGCTTCTACGCCGGTAGCAGCAGCGCACCGGTCGGCGCCTTCAGCAGCCTGAGCTTCAGTGGCGGCGTGTTGAGCCTGTCCGCCAGTGGTGGCAGCTTCGCCTCAGTCATTGGCCAGCCGCAGAATGAGCTGAAGCTGAGCTTTGTGGCGACGCCGGTGCCGGAACCCCAGACCTACGCCCTGTTGCTGGCTGGTTTGGGCGTTGTTGGCGCCTTGGCCCGCCGCCGCCGGGAAGTCTGAATACCCTGACGTCAGAGGGTGGAGTGGGAAAGGAGCCTTCGGGCTCCTTTTCTCATTCTGGACGTCGCGTTGGTGGCGCACCTCATGTGGCGCCCTTTAGGTGGCGCACTCAGCGTGGCTTGATCTCTATCATCAGCACGGCGCGGGCCGGCACCTCGATGAGCTCGTCCAAACGCTGCTGGGCGCCGCTGATGATGTCGATGCCCTGGCTGCCGGCGGGCAGTGCCTCGGCGAAGCGGCGGCTGTCCAGGTGCTTGGCGATGTTGTTCTTGTTCAGCACCACCATCAGCGTCTGCTCGGGCGCGATGCGGAAGTAGACATAGCAGCCGTCCTGCGGATTGAAGTGCAGCAGACGGCCTTGGTGGATGGCCGGGCTGTGCTTGCGCCAGTTGAGCAGGTGGCGCAGAAAGTCCTGGAAGCCGGCCTGCTCGCTGCTCAGACCTTGGCCGCTGAAGCCATTGACGGCATCGCCGGCCCAGCCGCCGGGGAAGTCGGCGCGCACCGCGCCGTCGTCGCGCTCGATCGGGCTCGTCATCAGCAGTTCGGTGCCGTAGAAGAACTGCGGCGTGCGTCGCGTTGTTGCGATCACGGCCGCGGCCATGCGCATCAAGGCTGGGTCCTGGCCCAGCGCCGAGAAGATCCGGTTGGTGTCGTGATTGCCTCCGAATAGCACCATCCGGTCAGGCTCGGGGTAAAGGCGGTCGTCCATCATCGCCTCGTACAGCTTGCCCAGGCCCTGGCCGAAGCCACCGCCATCGGGCTCGATCAGCGCCTCGCGCAGCCGGCCATGGAGCGGAAAGTCCATCATGCTGGGCATGCTGCCGCGGTAGCCATCAGGGGCTTGCTGGCCGCGCAGCCAGTAGGCCACCATCAAGGCCTTGTCGCTCATTTCCTCGCCAACCAGGCTGAAGCGCGGGTATTCGGCCAGGATGGCGCGGGTCCAATCGCTCAGGAAGCGCTTGTCGGAGTACGGGTAGGTGTCGACACGCAAGCCGCTCAGTCCGGCGGTCTCTATCCACCAGATGGCGTTCTGGATCAGGTAGCGAGCGAGCAGGGGCTGGCCCTGGTTCAGGTCCGGCATCGTCGGCACAAACCAGCCATCCAGGAAGGCGCGGGTGTCGGCTTGGCTGGCATAGGGGTCCTGCACGGTGCCGTGGCGATGGTTGGTCTCGCGATAGGGCTGGGCGGGATGGATCCAGTCTCGCGTCGGCAGATCGGCCATCCACCAATGGCCGGAGCCGATGTGGTTGGGCACGATGTCCTGGATCAGGCCCACACCCAGCGCGCGGGCGCGCTGAGACAGGCGCAGGTAGTCGTCCAGGCTGCCCAGCCGCGGATCGACGCGGTAGAGGTCGGTGATCGAATAGCCGTGATAGGAATGGGCGGGCTGCCGGTTCTCCAGCACCGGCGTGGCCCAGAGCTGGGTGAAGCCCATGCCGGCGATGTAGTCGAGATGCTGCTCAATGCCGCGCAGATCACCGCCATGGCGGCCGCCGGGCTGCTTGCGATCTGCGGCATCGCCCAGATCGGGCAGGGTGTCGTTGGCCGGCTCGCCGTTGGCGAAGCGGTCTGGCACGACGAGGTAGATCGCATCGCCGCTGTCAAAGCCGCGGCGCTCGGCCGAACCGGGTTCACGGGCCTGCAGACGATAGGGCTGGCGCAGCAGCGGCTTGCCCTTCGCGCTCAGCACAATGTCCATCTGGCCGGGCCGAGCCTTCTTGCTGATCTCCAGGGTCAGGAACAGATAGTTCGGGCTGTCGCCGCGCTGGCTGCCCAGCAAGCGCACGCCGGGGTGTTGGATGCTGGCCTGCATCTCGGCTATGCCTGGGCCGTGCAGCATCAGCTGCAAGTGGCGCTCCTTCATGCCAACCCACCAGCTGGGTGGCTCGACATGGTCCAGGGGCGGCGTCGCATGGGCGCGGGTCATCAGCAGGCCCAGCAGCAGGCCTAGCAGCAGACCCAGCGGCAGGATGACAAGGCTGCGCGCGTTGGAGTGATGGCTGTGCTTCATGGCTGGGTGTTGATGTGGGAAGTTTCGCGCCAGACTTGCACCGAGCGCGGCGCCATCTTGATGCGCAGCGCGGCAGGTCGTGCGGCGCCCGCATTGCGCGCGGTGGGCAAGACCTGACCCTCGCGAGGATAGCGCTGCTGCAACTGCGGCGACCCCGCGCTTGCATCCAGGCGCAGCGTGGCCGCTTGGCGACCGTAGTTGATGGCAACGATGCTGCAATGCGCGCCTTGGCAGCGCTTGAAGCTCGTCATCAGGCCGTCGACGCGCACCTGTTCATAGCTGCCGCTGGCGATCTCTGGCAGCGTGTTGCGCAGCTTCAGCATGGCCTTGTAGAAGTTCAGCAGTGAGCGTGGATTGCCGGCTTCACGCTCGACGTTGTGGCTGGCGGCATTGGGCGAGATGGGTCGATAAGGCGCTGCCTTGCTGAAGCCGGCCTGCGGATCGCGCGAGGGCGCGCGCCAGCTCATCGGCGTGCGCAGCGGGGCGTCGCCGGCGAGACCGGGGACGCCGGCCATGCCGATTTCTTCGCCGTAGTAGATGAAGGGGGTGCCGGGTTGCAGCAGATAGGTGGCAGCGGCCAGCTTGTAGGCCGCCTCATCGCCGTGGAATTGGTCCCAGGCACGCTGGCCGGCGAAGATATCGTGGTTGGACAGCATGGTGGCCAGGCTCAGCGGCGCCGTCTCGAAAAAGTGGGCGACGTCGGCAACGGCCTGCCGATCGCCGCGAGCGGCCTTGATGATGCGGCCTTCATGGCCGAAGGCAAAGGCGCTTCCGCACACCTCGGCAGCGGCATAGGCGCTCGGATTGGCTGTGGCTTCGCAGACGACATGGCGGCCCGGGTAGCTGCGAATCAAGGCGCTGAATTCGCCGGTGAGCTGGCGGCTTTCCGGCTGATCGTTCCAATGCTCGGCATCGTTCTCGATCAGGTGGGGAACAGCATCGAGCCTGAAACCGTCCAGGCCGCGGTTGAGCCAGAAGCGAAGGCTGCTGCGGTGGAATTCCTGCACCTCGGGCAGGCGCAGATTGAAGTCCGGCATCGCGGCGCCAAAGGTGGCGAAATAGCGTGAGCCATCGTCGCTGTTTGCGTCCGTCAGCTGCTGGTACCAGGGGTTCTTGCCCCAGATGTCCCATTGCTTCAGGTCTGCCTGTTGCCCGGGCTCACGCCAGACATACCAGCTTCGCCAGCGGTTGCCCGCGCCCTGCGCCGACTGCTGGAACAGCGGGTGGCTGGCGGCGCTGTGGTTGAGCACGTAGTCCATGATCACGCCGATGCCTCGGGCGTGGGCCTGGCGCAGCAGCTCGTCAAGATCGTCGAGCGAGCCGTAGTCGGGCTCCAGCGCGCGGAAGTCGGTGGTGGCATAGCCGTGATCATGGTCGGCGCTGGCGGTGATGGGCATCAGCCACAGGCCTTTGATGCCCAGGTCGCGCAGATAGTCCAGCTGCTGGGTCAGGCCGCGCAGGTCGCCGATGCCGTCGCCATTGCTGTCCTTGTAGCCACGCACAAACACCTCCATGAAGGCGCCGTGTTGCCAGCCCTCAGGCAGCGTGCTCGTGTTTGGCAGGGGGCTGATGCTGCCCCAGGCTTGCCCAGCCTCATTGGGTGGTGTCTGGGCTGCCGCGCCAGAGCCCAGCCAGGCGGAGCCGCAAAGCAGCGTGATGGCCAGGCTGGCGTGGGCTGTGAGTCTGGGCGGCACTTCTTGATTCAATTGCATGAAGTAATACTACATCGCAACTTTGCTTTGTGGATATTACGTAGGCGTTTGTCTGTATGAATGGTCTTCGGCTGAGGTTTTGTCCTGTAGTTTTAGTAGCATTGGCATCAACAGGAGTTCGACATGCCATTGCCCCCTTTGTTCTCGGCGCTGACAAATCCCGGAAACAGGCTTTGGCGCCGCTGGCTGTTGTTGCTGGCATCGGGCGTGACCCTGGCGGCGCAGGGTGCCGTCACCCGGGCGCTGGCGGCAGACTGTGACGATCCAGCTCCCTATCGACTGCTGCAGGCGCAGGCCGATCCGGCTGAGGTGCCCGCAGCGGCCTACTGGGTGGGTATTCAGCATCTGCAGTGGCCCGGCGTGAGCGCCAAGGCTGAGAGCCGCTTTGTGCTGTATGCCTCACGAACTGCAGGCCTTCGTCTGCGTGTGGGCGAGCGCCCCGGCGCCGCTGATCTGGTGCTGCCACTGCAGGTCGATACCGGTGCGCTGCCACCAGAACTGACGCAGCGTTTTGCCTTCCTCAAGCCCGGCGTCAGGCTGCGGCTCGCGGCGCTGCCGCGGCTGCGCTGGATCGAGCTGATGCGTGCGCAGCAGCTGCTGGCGGAGCTGGACCCGCACGGCCGGGTGCTGCGATTCAGCGCGCTGCAGCTGCCCGGCGCGCTCGACGAGGGCTATCGCGCTGCCGATGATGAGCGCGATTTCGGCGCGCAGATTGCTAGCAGGGCGTTCGGAGGCGCTGAGCGCCGACAGTCCCGCTTTCGGCTCTGGGCCCCAACGGCGCAGCGGGTTGCCCTGTGCCGTTACGCCGATGCTGAGGGCCCGGCGTTGGCGGTGCGGCCCTTGCGCTTCGACGCGAGCACGGGCGCCTGGCACGATGAGGTCGATGGCGACGCGTCGGGCCAGTACTACCGCTATCTCGTCGACGTGTTCGTGCCCGGGCTGGGCCTGGTGCGCAACCGCGTCACCGATCCCTATTCGGTGAGCCTGAATGCCGACTCGCGGCGCAGCTATATCGCTGACCTCAATGCGCCAGCGCTGCAACCGCCGGGCTGGACCGAGAGCCGGGCACCGCAGACGGTGGCGCGCAACACCGATATGGTGGTCTATGAGCTGCATGTGCGTGATTTCTCCATCAGTGACGCGAGCGTCCCCCCAGCGGCACGCGGCAAATACCTGGCATTCGCCGAGCCGGCCTCGGCCGGCATGCGCCATCTGCAGGCGCTGGCGCGCTCCGGGGTCACAGACTTGCATCTGCTGCCGGTGTTCGACATCGCCAGCGTGCCGGAACGCGGCTGCAGCACGCCCCAAGTGCCCCGCGCCGCGCCGGACAGCGAGGCTCAGCAGGCGGCCGTGATGGCCGAGGCAGCGCGCGACTGCTTCAACTGGGGCTATGACCCGTTGCACTACGGTGCGCCTGAAGGCAGCTATGCCAGCGATGCGAATGACGGCGCGCGCCGCATCATCGAGTTCCGCCAGATGGTGATGGGCCTGCATGCCGCCGGGCTCAGGGTCGGCATGGACCTGGTCTACAACCACACGGCGGCGGCCGGCCAGCAGGTGCCGTCGGTGCTCGACCGCATCGTGCCCGGCTATTACCAGCGGCTCGACTGGCAAGGCCGCATCGAGCGCTCGACCTGCTGCGACAACACCGCCACCGAGCACCGGATGATGGCCAAGCTGACGCGCGACACCGTGCTGCGCTGGCAGCGCGACTACAAGATCAGCTCCTTTCGCTTCGACCTGATGGCCCATCAACCGCGTGCGCTGATGGAGGCGTTGCAGCGCCGGCTCGATGCGCAAGCCGGCCAGCATGTGCCGCTGATCGGTGAGGGCTGGAACTTCGGTGAGGTGGCCAACGGCGCGCGCTTTGTGCAGGCTTCGCAGCTGTCACTGAACGGCTCGGGGATTGCGACCTTCAGTGACCGGGGGCGCGATGCGCTGCGTGGTGGCAGCGCCGGGGACAGCGGGGCGGCCCTGTTCACCCGCCAGGGCTGGCTCAATGGCCTGAGCTATGCGCCGAATGAGTCGGTGTTGGCCTTGTCACCGCAAGCGCAACTGGCGCAGGCGCCGGCCTTGCTGGCATCCGCTGATCAGCTGCGCGTGGCGCTGGCGGGGTCGCTGCGCGACTTTGAATTTGAAGACGCCAGTGGCAGCTGGCGCCGCACCGACGCGATCCCCTACGGCGATCAGCCGGCGGGCTATGTCAGCGAGCCCGGCGAGGTGGTCAACTACGCCGAGAACCACGACAACCAGACCCTGTTCGATCTGAATGTGATGCGTCTTCCACGCGGCACCCCCGCTATTGATCGAGCCCGTGTGCAGGCGCTGGGGGCGGCAGTGGTGGCCTTCAGCCAGGGTGTCGCCTACTTCCATGCCGGGCAGGACCTGCTGCGATCGAAATCGCTGGATCGCAATAGCTATGACTCCGGCGACTGGTTCAACCGCCTGGACTGGACACTGCAGGACAACCACTTCGGTAGCGGTCTGCCGCCGCGGGCCGACAACGGCGCCGACCATGCGCTGCTGGCGCCGCTGCTGCGCGACCCGGCGGTAAAGCCTGGGCCTGAGGTGCTGGCGCTGGCCAGCAGTCTGTTCCGTGAGTTGCTGGCCCTACGGGCGAGTTCCAGTCTGTTTCGACTGCCGACGGCCGCCGAGGTGCGCCGACGCCTGCGCTTCCACAATACCGGGCCTGGACAGAACCCCGCGCTGCTGGTCGGTCAATTGATGGGCCAGTTCGACGGTGAAACGAACGAGCAGCGCTGGCCCGGCGCTGCGGCGCGCAGCCTGCTGTATCTGCTAAACGCCTCGCCAGCGGCACAGACCCTTCAGCTCGATGCGCTGCGTGGTCAACCGTGGCGGCTGCACCCGCTGCAGGCTGCCGGCGCGGCCGCCGATCCACGCGTCAGCCAGGAAGCAAGTTTTGATGCTGCCAACGGGCGCTTCAAGGTCCCCGGCCGCAGTGCGGTGGTGTTCTCGCTGGACTGAGTGATGAGTGCCGGCAGGGGTGTGGATAGGCATGCCTTGTCAGTCGCTTGGCCGAGGGGCATGATTGACCAAAGCAGATGCTGGCTCAGGTACGGAGCGTCCGGGCCCGAAGCCATAGCCGGAGACACTCGCCATGATCTTGTCCACCCACCGATTGCACCAACTGCTGTTGCAGCTTCAGCGGCGACCCATTTCAGGACTGATCAGCGTTGTGGCAAGCCTCTTGCTTAGCGCGTGTGCAACAACCGATCCCAGCGTGATCGATCGGCTGCAGCCTCGTCCACAGGAACTGTTGCGTGATGCCAGCTTTGCAGCGCCGCCGACACCGATAGATGCCGGGCAGTTGTTGGCCATGAGCCCGGAAATGGTCAACTATGCCGAGCGCTACATCCGGCCGCAGGCCGACAAACTTGGCACACGCCGCGCCTTGATCGACGCGCTCTACAAACGGAGCGCGCTGCAGATCAGCTATGACGCCGATTACACCCGCACGGCGGCGGAGGCCTTTCGCGACCGTCGCGGCAACTGTCTGTCGCTGGTCATCATGACTGCGGCTTTCGCGCAGTATCTCAATCTGCCGTTCAACTTTCGCTCCGTCTATGTCGATGAGCTGTGGTCGCGCTCGAAGGAGCTCTCCTTTCTCGCCGGTCATGTGAACCTGTCCTTGTCCTCGCCGATCCGCGAGCGCCGCACTCAAGTGCTGGAGTCGGATGCCTGGATTGTCGATTTCGAGCCCGAACCCCTGACGCGCCAGCAACGCAGCGTCGAGATCAGCCAAAGCACCGTGATAGCGATGTACATGAGCAACCGGGCCGCCGAGTCGCTCAATGTCCAGCGGGTGGACGAAGCCTATTGGTGGGCTCGGGCTGCGCTGCTGGTCGAGCCCCGTTACTTGCCCGCCTACAACACGCTTGGTGTCGTCTATCGGCGCCACGGCGATCTGTCGGCTTCCGAGGCGGTCCTGCGCCAGGTCTTGTCGCAGGAGCCTGACAACCTGCATGCTCTCAGTAATTTGGCGCTGGTGCTGGGCGATCAGGGCAAGCTTGCCGAGCGCGACACGCTGCGTCTGCGCTTGAGCGAACTGCAGCCGGTCGCGCCCTTCAAGTACTTGGACGACGGCATTGCCGCGATGCATCGCGGTGACTATCCAGCGGCGCGTGCTCTGTTTGCCAAGCAGTTGGCGCGCACCGCTTATAGCGATGAGGCCCATTTTTGGATGGCTCTGGCCAGCTATGCGCAGCAGGACTTGCGGCAGGCGGCCGAACACTTGCAGCTGGCGGGAGAAAGCAGTGTCAATAGCCAGAAACGCGAGCTCTACGCTGCCAAGCTCAATCACCTGCGCGATCTGGAACGGTTGAATCGGGCCAGTCAGCGGGCGACAGCGCTACGCTGACCGTGCCAGATGGCAATGTCCCGGCGCGGATTGTCGTCATGCACCGACGCTATACAGCTGAGTTACTTTGGTGGACCACCTTGCTCGGCTTCTTGCTGGGCCTCCAACTGGTCCTGACCGGCTGCAGCACGGTGCCGTCACCTGAACGATTCGCCGTCGAGGACCTGCTGGCTGACGCCGCATTCAAGGCGCCGCCGCAGGTGCCGCGTCCTGATCTCGTCTTCGAGCGGAGCCCAGAGATGCTGGCTTACCTCAAGCAGCGGATTGAGCCTTTGGCCGCGCGCATTGGGCCGCAACGGGCAATGATCGAGGCGCTCTATGAGCACAGTGCACTGCAGATCGATTACGACGCGGAATACACGCGCACGGCCCGCGAAACCTTTGCCGACCGACGTGGCAACTGCCTGTCGCTGGTCATCATGACAGCAGCATTTGCACGCGAGCTAGGCATTCCGGTTCACTATCGTTCGGTCTACGTTGATCACTACCTCAGCCGATCTAACGACCTGCTGTTCGTCTCCGGACACGTCAATCTGTCACTGCAGCTTCGCCGCTTCAGCCCGGTCGGGGCAACCGGCGATGGAGCCGACTGGGTGATCGACTTCCTGCCGCTGCCGGCAGGTGCGCAGCAGCGCGTGCATGAGATCGGCGAGTCTGTCATCGTCAGCATGTATATGAACAACAGGGCGGCAGAGGCATTGAATGCGGGGAAGTTGGACGCGGCCTACTGGTATGCGCGTGCGGCGGTGCAAGCTGAGCCGCGCCTGAGTCAGGCGCTCAATACGCTGGCGGTTATCTACCGCCGACACGGCCAGATCTTGCTCGCCGAACAGGTGTTGCGCCATGTGCTCGCGCGCGAACCCGACAATCTTGCGGCGCTTGGCAATTTGGCGGTGGTGTTCGGCGAGACACATCGTGGAGTCGAACGTGATCAGCTAACGAAGCGGCTGGCGCAGTTGCAACCCGTACGGCCGTTTCAGTATCTTGATGAGGGCATTGCTGCCATGGGTCGTGGCGAGCCTCGGCTGGCACAGCAACTTTTCATCAAGGAGTTGGCGCGGTCGTCTTTCAGTGACGAGGCGCATTTTTGGCTAGCTCTGGCAAACCATGCTTTGAATGACATGTCCGCTGCTGCGGAGCAGTTGGTGCTGGCCAAAGAGACTAGTGCGACACAGTCAAAGCGACAGGTCTACGCCGCCAAGTTGCAAAGTTTGTTGCAGGCGTCGGCTCAAGGAGGGCGTACACCCTAGCCCTGCAGCGGCTCGAGGCCATGCCGCCGCCGCGCTTGCGCACAGGCTTCGTCGCCTAGGCCCAGCGGCGCGCGCAGGCCGAATTCGCGGCACGGCGAGGGTCGCCACTCGTATATGCCACAGCTGGCGTTCTGGCCGACCATTCCGCTAAGCGCGGCGCAGCGCGGCGAGGCGTGGTCGGTGCCACGCATCCTGCGCAGCGCGGCTGTCAGGTCGACACAAAGCCCGTCCGGCACGGTGCCGCCCTCGCTGAGCAGTTCCTCGCGCGCGAAGTCGACTCGAAAGCTGGCGCAGCAGGCGCCGCAGCCTAGGCAGGGATTCGATGTTGAGGTGCTCATGGCAGGCTGGTTAGCGGCGGTTTGAGGGGTATCTGATTCGGCCTGCTGACAGCTGATCGCCTTGATCGCTGTGACGGCCAATCAGGATTCTCTGACAACCGTGACGCTGCACTCCGACTCGGCCACCACCTGCGCCGACACGCTGCCCAGATAGCGACGCAGCGCCGAGTTGCCGCGCGCACCCATGACGATGTGATCGGCGCGGTTCTTGGCCGCAAACTCGATGATGGCGCGGGCAGCGTCCGGGGCCTCCAGCACATGGAAGGTGAGGCGCCCATCGTCGAGCTTCAGTGCCCGGCTGATCGGGCGGGCCCAGTGCTTCAGCGCGATCAGCTGCTTGACGTGGACGCTCTTGCCGTCCTTGTCGGTCAGCTCGTCCATGCCGATGCGTGCCGTCTTCATCACGCTGACGCAGGCCAGCCGTGCGCCGGGTTCAGTCTGGACGATGCGTCGCACGGTTTCGCGCAGTTGCTCCAGCAAGCCCGCCGTGGCGTGTTCTGTATCAACGGCCGCCATGATGATGGGGCTGCGGGCCAGTTGCTCGGTGACGGTGGCCTGCAGCGGGGGCTCCGAGCCCAGCGCGAAGAACCAGCGCTTCAGCGTCTTCAGCGTGCCGCTGGTCTGCATCTTTTCGGCGCGCTTGCTCAGCACCACCGATTCGGGCCGCTGCAGATCGAGGGCCAGCTGGGCGGCGCTTTGATAGCGCCGCTCCGGTTTGACTTCCAGGCAATGCAGGATCACCTCCTGCAGCCAGGGCGGGATCTCGGCATTGATGGCGCGCGGCGGTACCGGCTCCACATAGAGCCGCCGGCGCAGGCCGCGCACCGAGGAGGGCTGACCGAATGGGCGTTCACCGGTTGAGAAGTGATAGAGCATCACGCCCAGCGCAAACAGATCGCTGCGCGGGTCATTGCGCACGAACTGCACCTGTTCGGGCGACATATAGGGCCCGGTGCCCATGGGCAGCGAGAACTCCTCTTCCAGCAGATCGGGCAGGAAATCGTGGCGCGACAGGCCGAAGTCCACCAGCACGGCGGTACCGTCCGGCTTCATCACGATATTGCTGGGCTTGATGTCCAGGTGCACGACATGCTGCTTGTGCAGATCGTGCAGCGCCGTGGCCACCCTTGAGCCGATCTCAATCACCTCATCGAGCGGCAGCGGCGCCTCATCAAGCCGGGCACGCAAGGACTGACCCTCGATATGCTCCATCACGATATAGGCCTGCCGCGTCCAGTCGCCGCGCGCCACAAAGCGTGGCACATGGGGGCCCTTGAGTGCGGGCATCAGCATCTGCTCGACCTCGAAGCCGACGATGGTGGCCGGATCTTCGCCGCCCTTGATGCGCGGCACCTTCATGATCAGCGGAAGGACTTCACCTTCTGGCGGATCGAGCCGCGTCACGCGCCAGAGATTGGCCATGCCGCCTTGATGCAGCCTTTCCTCGAGCCGGAAGCCGTCGAGCACCATGCCGGCCTCCAGCGGGCCCTGTGGCGCCGGTGCGGGAGCCGCGGTGCTGGCCGAGGCCGGGCTTGCCAGAGATGCTTGCGGTTCGTTGTCGGCCATGGTGTGCGCAAGAAAGAGGTCAGGGTGGGGGCGCTTGGGGGCACCAAGTCATGCCGCGTGGCGCGGTACCCGGTTCACTCGCCGGTGATCAGGCGCTGGGCGAGCCGCTCCGGCAAACCGGCAGCACGAATCCGCGCGGCTGCTGCATCGTGGTCATAGGGTACGCGTTCGAAACTCAGGCTGCCTGCATCCAGATCAAACAGCGCGTAGCAGGCGGCCGGATTGCCATCGCGCGGCTGACCGCAGGAGCCGGGAATCACCAGCCACTGGCGGTTGGACATCAGCGGAATCGGAACCCCCGGCTGGGGCGTGAACTCGCCGGCCTTGCCAGTGCCCGACAGGTGATACAGCATGGGCTCGTGCATATGGCCGCAAAAGGTGTAGCGGGCCTGGGTGGCATGCAGGCTGCGCATCGCTTCCAGACGCCCCTGGATATAGGCATAGCCGGCAGGGTCAAAGGCATTGGCGTGAACGAACAGGCAGTTGTCGCGTTCCACGCTCATCGGCAGCTGCTTGAGGAAGTCCAGCTGCTCGGCATTGAGCTGGGCGCGCGTCCAGTTGACAGCGGCTGCAGCATCCTCATTCATGCTGCTATGCGCGCCCAGGACCACGGCGCTGTCGTGATTGCCCATCACGGCCACGGCACCGGCGGCGACCAAGGCGCGCACCTGTTCGACCACCCAGGCCGGGTCGCCGCCGTAGCCCACGAAGTCGCCCAGCAGGGCGTAGCGATCGACCTGATGGCTGGCGGCATGTTCGAGCACGGCAGCCAGCGCTTCGCGGTTGGAATGCAAATCGGAAATCAGCGCAATCTTCATGGGGCTAGCATGCCTGAAGCGGCTGACGTCAGGCTGAGAATCCCTGGGGCCGGCTATGCTCGGTGCCTATGCAAAGCAGAAAAGCTGTCTCTTTGTTGCGACTCCCGCGACGTGTGGTCGCCGTCAGGCTGCTGGGCATGCTCGGTGTGCTGGGCGGCTTCTGGGCCTCGGCGCTGCACGCGCAGCCGGCCGCCTGTTCGCGTCCCATCGAGGTGCCTCTGGCGCCAGTGGGGCAGAGTGTCGTGATAGCGGCTGATGCCGGCTTCAGCGGTGTCTATCCCGAGCTGCTGAAATCCTTGGAGCGTCGCCATGGCTGCCAGTTCCTGTTCTCCGCGGTGCCACGGGCGCGGCTGGAGCTGATGTTTGAAACGGGCAAGGCTGATGTGCTGATTCCGGCGAGCCGCACGCCACGTCGCGATGAGTTTGGCGAATTCGTGCCTTTGATCAGCGCACGGCCGACGCTGATCTCGCTGAAAAGCGATCGCCCGGCATTGCTGAGCCTGAAAGACTTGAGCGAACGGCGCGACTTGCGCGTCGTGCTGGTGCGTGGCTTTGACTATGGCGACGAATACCAGGCCTTGGTGCGGGAGCTGGCGCGACAGGGGCGGGTGACCTGGGAGAGCGATGCGGTGTCGGTGGCGCGCTCCTTGGCGGCCGGCGCTGCAGATCTGACTTTGATGGCGCCGTCAATCCTGATCGGCGCGATCACAGGCGATGCGCGGGTGCAGCAATTGGCGGAGCGGCTGCGCATCGAACCGGTTGAGGAATTGCCATGGAGCGAAAGCGGCGCCTACTTATCGCGCAGCAGCCTGGGAGATGGTGATCGCGCCAGGCTGCGCGAGCTGTTGGAGCAGGGCGCGAAAAGCGGCGCCGTCTGGCGTGGATTTCAGAAGTACTACCCGGCAGGCAGCCTGAATGACAGCATCAGGCCGCGCTGAGCGTGTGGTCAGCCGATGCGACCCAGCAAAAGGTACTCCATGAGTGCCTTCTGCACGTGCATTCTGTTTTCAGCCTCGTCCCAGACGACGGATTGGGGGCCGTCGATGACGTCGGCGCTGACTTCCTCGCCGCGGTGGGCGGGCAGGCAGTGCATGAATAGGGCGTCGGGTTTGGCTGCGGCCATCATCTCGCGGTCCACGCACCAGTCGGCGAAGGCGTTGCGGCGGGCCTCGTTCTCGGCTTCGTAGCCCATGCTGGTCCAGACATCCGTGGTCACCAGATCGGCGCCGCGGCAGGCTTCCATCGGGTCCTTGAAGACCTTGTAGCAATCGGCATTCTTGATGCCGGCCACGGCCGGGTCGACCTCATAGCCGCTCGGGGTGCTGACGTGCACGGTGAAGCCGAGGATCTCGGCCGCCTGCAGCCAGGTGTTGGCCATATTGTTGCCGTCGCCGACCCAGGCCACCACGCGCCCCTTCAGGCAGTCCATGTCGATGCCGCCGCGGCGGTCCATGCCGCGCGCCTCGATGAAGGTGAACAGATCGGCGAGGATCTGGCAGGGGTGGTACTCGTTGGTCAGGCCGTTGATCACCGGCACCCGCGAATGCGCGGCAAAGCGCTCGATCTTGGTCTGCTCGAAGGTGCGGATCATCACGATGTCGACCATGCGGCTGATCACCCGGGCGCTGTCCTCGATCGGCTCGGCACGGCCCAGCTGGCTGTCGCCGGTGGTCAGGTGCACGACCGAGCCACCCATCTGGTACATGCCGGCCTCGAAACTGACCCGGGTGCGGGTGCTGGCCTTCTCGAAAATCATCGCCAGCGTGCGATCGGCCAGCGGCTGATAGCGTTCGTAGTTCTTGAAACGGCGCTTGATGATGGCCGCTCGTTCGAACAGGTAGGCGTATTCCTCGGCGCGAAAATCCTTGAACTGCAGGTAGTGGCGCATCAGGCCATTGCCGGGCTTCATGTCGGCTCCTTGGCGAGGAAGGCCTTGACCACCGGCACCAGCAATTCAACGATCTGGGCGGCTTCGCTGCTGGACAGGATCAGCGCCGGCACCAGGCGGATGACGCGATCGGCGGTGACGCTGACCATCAGGCCCGCTTCAGCAGCCAGACCCAGCACGGCGCCGGCCGGGCGATCCAGCTCGATGCCCAGCATCAGGCCCTGGCCGCGGATGTCCGTGACGCCGGCCACGCCAGCCAGCTCGCGCTCCAGGCCGGCCTTCAGCTCGGCGCCCACCTTGGCGGCATTGGCCAGCAAGCCTTCCTCTTCCATCAGGCGCAGGGTCTCGACGCCGGCGCGCATCGCCAGCGGATTGCCGCCAAAGGTGGTGCCATGGTTGCCCGGCTGCATCACCTTGGCCGCACGCGGGCCGCAAACAACGGCCCCGATGGGCACGCCCGAACCCAGGCCCTTGGCCAGCGGCATCACATCGGGTTGGATGCCAGCCCATTGGTGGGCAAACCACTTGCCGGTGCGGCCGATGCCGCATTGCACCTCGTCCAGCATCAAGAGGATGTCGTGCTTGTCGCAGACCTGGCGCAGCTGCTGCAGGAATTCGATGCGAGCCGGGTTGACGCCGCCTTCGCCCTGGATGGTTTCCAGGAAGATGCCGGTGATATTGGGATGGGCGGCCAGCGCCGCCTCGACGGCGGCGATATCGTTCAGCGGCACGCGCACAAAACCAGGCACCAGCGGGCCGAAGCCGGCATGGATCTTGGGATTGGCGGTGGCCGACAGCGTGGCGATCGAACGGCCATGGAAGGCGCCTTCGAACACCAGCAGTTCGGGATTGTGGTTGCCGCGGTCGTGGCCGAACTTGCGGGCGATCTTCAGCGCCGCTTCATTGGCTTCCAGGCCGCTGTTGCAGAAGAAGGCGTTGGTCAGGCCCGACAGCTCGACCAGCTTGGCAGCCAGCTTTTCCTGCAGCGGCACATGGTAGTAATTGCTGCAGTGGATCATCGTCGCGATCTGCTCCTGCAGCGCCGGCACCAGCTTGGGGTGGGCATGGCCCAGGGTGTTGACGGCGATGCCGCCCAGGCCGTCCAGGTATCGTCGGCCGTTCACGTCCCAGACCCAGCAGCCTTCGCCGCGTGCCAGCGCGATGGGCAGGCGGCCATAGGTTTGCATCACATGCGGTTCGGTGGGTGTGACGACAGACGGGACAGGGGCGTTCATCAGCTCTCCATACGGGGTTGAACCTCTTGCCAGGCTGGCAAAAAAGTGAGCGTTGATTCTATGCGGCGATCGAGCGCGACCGGCTTGGTTGCCAACAAGTGCCGCACAGTTGAGGCCTGTTGGTAACTGCTGTGTGCTGCGGCGCAACACAATGAAGGCACAATAGCGCCTCTGTCGCACCCCTTGTTGTTCCCTTGCGGCACTAGCCAACGCCCATGAGTCTGCCTGCCAAACCCCGCGAAGTGTTCATCCAAGGTGTGACCTTGGAGGGCCGCACTTTCAGGCCCAGTGACTGGGCCGAGCGGCTGGCGGGGGCCATGTCTTGCTTCCGCCCCGGCGGCGCCAAGCCCGGCATCGGCAGCCATATCGGCTACTCGCCCTACTGCGTGCCCCGGGTGATCAACGGCATCAAATGCGTCATCGTCAACGAGGAGTTGAAGGCGCTGGAACCGATGGCCTGGGACTTTGTGATGAACTTTGCCCGTGACAACCATCTGCAGGTCGCCGAGGCCTGCCTGCTGCCCGAGCGCGGCGACGGCAAACGCTGAGGCAGTGTGTCAGCGGCTGCGGGTCAGCCGGCGGCGCGAGCGCCACAGTGCCACACACTCGATCACGCCCCACAGCACCGTGCTGCCCAGCGCCAGGGCGGGGTGGGTGATCCATCGCTGTATCGAAGCTTGCATGCGTGTCTCCGGCGCTGAGGCTCTTCTGGGCTGTGCGGCAGCTTAGAAGGGCTTGATGACGGTTTGATGGCAGGCTCTAATGCGCACGCTAATCGCCAGACGTGATGGCAGCCCGGCAGGGCGGGCCGCTATGCTGTGCGACTTCCTGGAAGTCCTCTATCGATGTCCCTCACCCCGGGTGATGCCCTCTCGTCGCTGGCCGAAATCAATGAGCTGGAGCGTCTGATCCAGCTCGGCGCGCATCATCTGCAGGCGCGCCAGCTGTGCCAGGTGGATACAGGCGAGCAGCGTTTTCCCGTGCTGGCGGTAACACTGGGCAATCCGGACCCCGCCGTGCCGGCCATCGGGCTTTTTGGCGGTGTCCATGGGCTGGAGCGCATCGGCGCGCAGGTGGTGCTGGCCTATCTGGGCAGTTTGGTGATGCGCCTGCGCTGGGACAAGACGCTGCAGACCCAGCTCGAATCACTGCGCATGGTCTTCATGCCCCTGGTCAACCCAGGCGGCCTGTGGCAGGGTACCCGCGCCAATCCGCGCGGCGTGGACCTGATGCGCAATGCGCCGGTGGAAGCTGCGGCGGGTGTGCCATTGCTGATTGGCGGCCAGCGCCTGAGTGCGCGGCTGCCCTGGTATCGGGGCGAGGCCGGCGCCGCCATGGAGGCCGAGAACCAGGCGCTGTGCGGCTTGGTCGAAGAAGAACTGCTGGCCCATCGATTCGCCTTGTCGATCGACTGCCATTCGGGCTTTGGATTCAATGACAGAATCTGGTTCCCTTACGCGCATACCGCACAACCGCTGGAGCATCTGGCCGAGATCCATGCGCTGTGCGACATCATGGATCAGACTCACGCCCAGCATCGCTATGTCTTTGAGCCGCAGAGCCGTCAGTACCTGACTCATGGCGATATCTGGGATCACCTCTACCGCCGCGCCAGTGCGCTGCCCGGCACGATGCTGCTGCCGCTGACGCTGGAGATGGGTTCCTGGCTGTGGGTCAAGAAGAATCCGCGCCAGCTGTTCTCGCGCGACGGCATCTTCAATCCGCTGATCGGTCACCGCCAGCAGCGTGTGCTGCGCCGGCACATCGCCTGGCTGGATTTCTGCGCGCGCGCCGCCAGCAGTGCCGAAGCCTGGCTGCCGCAGGGCGAGGCCCGCGAGCGCCACCGCGAACTGGCGCTGACGCGGTGGTACCGCCGCCGCCGGGAGCAGGCATGAGCGGGGCGCCGACTTGGGTCTTGCTGCGTGGGTTGACGCGTGAGAGTGGCCATTGGGGCCAGTTCCCGCAACTCCTGCTGAATCGCCTGCAGGCGCTGCAACCGACGGTGCGGGTGATGATGCTGGACCTGCCCGGCAATGGGCGCCTGTACAAGCAGCCGAGCCCCGGCTCGGTGCCGGAGATGGTCGACGCCTGTCGTGATCAGCTGGCCCGCGCCGGTGTCAGCGGGCCCATCCATCTGCTGTCGATGTCGCTGGGCGCGATGGTGGCGGCCGACTGGGCGATGCGTTTTCCGAACGAGATCGAGGCGGCGGTGCTGATCAACACCAGCCTGAGCCCGTTCAGCCCCTTCTTCCGCCGCTTGCGGCCGAGCAACTACTGGTCGCTGCTGATGATGGCGTTCTGGCGCGCCGGTTCACGCTGGCGCGAGGCCAAGGTGCTGGCGCTGACCACGCGCCTGGTCGAGCAGGCCGAACCGCTGCTCGACCGCTGGGTTGAGGTGCAGAAGAAGCGGCCGGTCAGCGGGCGCAATGCCTTGCGCCAGTTGCTGGCGGCGGCGCGCTACCGGGCCAGCCGTCGGCGGCCGTCGGCGCCGATGCTGCTGCTGTGCAGCCAGGCTGACGGCTTGGTCGATTGGCGCTGCTCTCAGCATCTGAGCCGTGCCTGGGGAATTCCGCTGCGCCTGCACACCAGTGCCGGCCACGATCTGCCGCTGGACGATGGCCCCTGGGTGGTCAATGCGGTGCTGGAGTGGCTGAAGGCACGCGAGCACCTGGCCTACCTGCCGACGGAGCCGGCCTCCTTGCCGGATCGCACCCAGCCCTTTGTTCGCCAGCCGGAGTGAGGCGCTGCGGCTGTTGGTACGGCTTGGCGTCGGTGCGCTGAGCAGGTCTTCGGAAATGCAAAAGGCCCGCTGACGCGGGCCTTGTTGCTTTGCACCGAGACTGGTTGTTTAGGCAGCCAGTGCCTTGATCTTGGCGGACAGACGGCTCTTGTGGCGAGCAGCCTTGTTCTTGTGGAAGATGCCCTTGTCAGCGACCGAGTCGATCACGGCTTGAGCAGCCTTGAACAGCTCAGCAGCCTTGGTCTTGTCGCCGGCAACCACGGCCTTTTGCACGTTCTTGACGACCGTGCGGAATTTGGAACGCAGCGCCGTGTTGGCGGCGTTGAGCTTGACGTCCTGGCGGGCGCGCTTGCGGCCCGATGCCAAACGGACGGTTTTCTTCTTGGCTTTGGAAGAGCTTGCCATTTTTTGAGTAATCCAGTTGGTGCAAAGACCGCGAGTATAGCACTGATGTGACAGGAAAACAAAATCCCGTTGCGTGTTTGGACGCTGATAATGCCGCTCGACTGTCCCGTCCGGGGTATGTCGCTGGCCAGCGTGCTGCTGCGGAAGGCATTGCTTGCGGGTGAAGGTGTGCAGGAGTCGCGATGTGCCCGGCGCGCTGACGTCTCCGTCTTCCTCCAGTGCGGGCAGCTGCGGCCCTGCTGTGCCTGCTGCCGCCTTTTTTCGAATTCTGCCGAATCTCAAGCTTCATGAATCTGCTGCGCGCTGCCTCGACGATTTCCATCCTGACTCTGCTGTCGCGCATCACCGGCCTGGTTCGTGAGCAATTGGTGGCCGGCCTGTTCGGCGCCAACGCGATGACCGACGCCTTTTTGGTCGCCTTTCGCATTCCCAATCTGTTTCGCCGGCTGTTTGCCGAAGGGGCCTTTTCGCAGGCCTTTGTGCCGGTGCTGGCGGCGACCCGTGCCACCGAGGGTGACGAGGCCACGCACCGGCTGGTGGACGCCGTGGCCACGGTGCTGGTCTGGGTGCTGCTGCTGACCTGCGTGCTGGGCATCATCGGCGCGCCGCTGCTGGTCTGGGCCCTGGGTGCCGGCATGCCGGCCCATGGCCGCGAGGCCGCCGTGGTGATGACGCGCTGGACTTTCCCCTATATCGGCTGCATGTCGCTGGTGGCGCTGTCGGCCGGCATCTTGAACACCTGGCGGCGCTTCGTGGTGCCAGCGGCGACACCGGTGCTGCTGAACCTCAGCTCCATCGTTGCCGGGCTGTGGCTGGCGCCGCTGATCGAACGCTGGGGCTATCCCGGCATCTATGCAATGGCGATCGGCGTCACGGTCGGCGGCCTGGCCCAGCTGGCCATCCAGCTGCCGGCGCTGGCGCGGGTGGGCCTGCTGCCGCGTATTGGATTGACGCTGACCGGCCTGCGCCAAGCTCGCGCTCATGTGGGCGTGGGTCAGATCCTGCGCCAGATGGGCCCGGCCTTGCTGGGCGTCGGCGTGTCGCAGATCTCGCTGATGATCAATACGCAGATCTCCAGCCATATCGGCGAGGGCGCCACCTCCTGGCTGAACTATGCCGACCGGCTGATGGAGTTTCCGATGGGTCTGCTCGGCGTCGCCCTGGGCGTGTTGCTGACGCCGCAGCTCTCGGCCGCGCAGGCCAAGAACGATGGCGAGCAGTATTCGGCGCTGCTGGACTGGGGCCTGCGCATGGCGGTGCTCTTGGCCCTGCCTTGCGCAGTGGCCCTGCTGGTGTTTGCCGAGCCGCTGGTGGCGGTGCTGTACCAGCGCGGCGCCTTTGCCGCGGCCGACGTGGCGGCCACGGCGCGCTCGGTGATGGGCTGGGGCGTGGGGCTGATCGGCTTGATTGCGGTGAAGGTGCTGGCGCCCGGCTTTTATGCCCGCCAGGATACGGGTACGCCGGCCAAGATTGCCATCACCGTGCTGGTGCTGACCCAGCTGATGAACCTGGTCTTTGTGCCCTGGGTGGGCGTGGCCGGCCTGGCGCTGTCGATCGGCGTCGGCGCGCTGGTCAATGCCAGCTGGCTGCTCTGGGGCTTGCGCCGCCTGGATGTCTACAAGCCTGCGCCCGGCTGGGCCGGTTTTGGCCTGCGGGTGCTGGCCGCCTGCGTGGCCATGGGGGCCTTGCAGCATCAGCTGGCGCAGCGCCTGGACTGGGTCGGCATGGTCCACCATGAGGGCCTGCGCGCCGGCTGGATGGCGCTGTCGCTGGCGGCTTCGGCGCTGGTCTACTTTGCGGTGCTGATGGCGCTGGGCCTGAACTTGCGCCAGTTCGCTCGCCGCGCTTGAATGTAGGCATGAGTGCGCACCTGCCCCTGCGGCCGCCCTCGGCGCTGCAGTATTTCGCTAGCCTGGTCGCCGACGATGGCAGCCTGAATCTGCTCGAGGCCGCCGCGTCGATTGCGCAGGATGCTGAGCCGCGCCTGGATGTGCAGCAGGTGCTGGCCGAGGTCGATGCGCTGGCGCTGACCTTGCGCCGCCGGCTGCCGGCCGATGCGGCGGCCTTGCACAAGCTGCGCGCGCTGAACCAGTACTTCCATCAGGAGCTGGGCTTCGCCGGCAACGTCAATGATTACTACGCGGCCAGCAATTCCTATATCCATCAGGTGCTGCGCACCCGGCGGGGCATACCGATCAGCCTGTCGGTGATCTACCTCGAGCTGGCCCAGCAACTGGGCCTGCGTGCCTGTGGCGTCTCGTTTCCCGGCCATTTCCTGATCAAGCTGCAGCTGGCGCAAGGCGACGTCATCCTTGACCCCTTCAGCGGCCAATCGCTCAGCCGCGACGCGCTGGAAGGCTATCTGCAGCCCTACCGGGAGCGGGCCGGCATCGACGACCCGCAGGAGTTGCCGCTGGCCTTGTTCCTGCAAAACGCCAGCCCGCGCCAGGTGCTGGCCCGGATGCTGCGCAATCTGAAGGAAATTCACCGCAGTGCCGAGCACTGGGCCGCCCTGCTGGCGGTGCAGCACCGCCTGCTGCTGCTCTTGCCGGAGGAATTTGAAGAGCTGCGCGATCGCGCCGCGGCCTTTGAGGCCTTGGGGCAACACGCGGCAGCGGCAGCCGACTATGCCGACTATCTGCAGCGCCGGCCCGAGGTGGCGGATGCGGCGCTACTGCAGGAAAAAATCGCCTGGCTGCGCAGCCAGGGTGGGGCGGCGCTGCATTGATGGCACGCCCTTCGATGGCGGCCCTTCGACCTGACACTAGAATCCCGCCACCCTGGTCAGGGCAAGGTTCGGCTTTGCTCTGCACACGACCCTCACGGCCTCACGACGCCACTTGCGGCAGCACTCCTACCGATGAAGCTCAGCAATCCTCAACGTCAAGCGCTGGCCTGGACCGGCCTGGCGCTGCTGTGTCTGTTCCTCATCTGGCTGCTGGCGCCGGTGCTGTCGCCCTTTGTCGCTGCCGCGGTGCTGGCCTATGCGCTGGCGCCGCCGGTCAATGCGCTGGCCCGCCGGGGCCTGCCGCGGGTGCTGGCGGTACTGCTGGTCGAGAGCGTGGCGGTGCTCTTGCTGCTGGCGCTGCTCTTGCTGGTCGTACCGATTCTCAGCAAGGAGCTGCCGCTGCTGCGCGAGCAGATTCCCATCCTGGCCACGGCGCTGAACAAGACGCTGGTGCCCTGGCTGCAGCAGCATGGCGTTCAGGTCGCGCTGGACACCGCCAGCATCAAGGCCTTTGTGCTGAAGTACCTCGATGCGAACCTGGAAGACTGGCTGGCCACCGCGCTGAATTCGGCCCGCATCGGTGGCAGCTTTGTGCTGGCCATCGTTGGCAATGCCGTGCTCCTGCCGGTGGTGCTCTTCTATCTGCTGCATGACTGGCCGCAGCTGATCAGCCGGGCCTGGGGCATGGTGCCGCCGCGCCTGCGCGAGCCGGTGGGCGGCTTTCTGGCCGAGTGCGACCTGATGCTGGGCCAGTATCTGCGCGGTCAATTGCTGGTGATGCTGCTGCTGGCGGTGTATTACAGCGTGGCTCTTTTGCTGGCCGGCTTCGACCTGGCGCTGCCGGTCGGCGTGTTCACCGGCCTGGCCGTCTTCATTCCCTATCTGGGCTTTGGCCTGGGCCTGGTGCTGGCGCTGCTGGCCGGCGTGCTGCAATTTGCCAGCCTGTACGGCCTGATCGCAGTGGCGGTGGTCTATGGCCTCGGTCAGCTGATCGAGGGCTTTGTGCTGACGCCGCGCCTGGTCGGCGAACGCATCGGCCTGTCGCCGCTGATGGTGATCTTTGCGCTGCTGGCCTTTGGCCATCTGTTCGGTTTTCTCGGCGTGCTGATCGCCTTGCCGGTGTCGGCGCTGGGTGTGGTTGCCGGCCGTCGCGTCCGTGATCTCTATCTGGCCAGCCCGCTGTACAAGGGTTCCCGTTCTTGAAGCAGATTCCGCTGTCCCTCGGTCCCGAACCGGTCTTCTCCTTCGACAACCTGCTGCCTGGCGCGAACACGCAGGCGCTGGCCTATCTGCAAGGCCTGACGGCGAATTCGCCGCCGGTTTTTCTTTGGGGCGGCGCCGGCTGCGGCAAGACCCATGTGCTGAAGGCCCTGGCCCAGGCCTGGCAGGCCGCGGGCGCGCAGGTGGGCTGGTATGACGCCGACACCCCCTTGCCCTGGGAACTCCCCGCCCAGCCCAGCCTCTTGCTGCTGGACGATTGCGACCGCTTCGATCTGGGCCAGCAGCGCGCTGCCTTCACGCTTTTTGTCGAGGCCGCGACCCATGGCCTGGCGGTGGTGGCCACCGGCGTGGCGCCGCCGGTCGACCTGGATCTGCGCGAGGACTTGCGCACCCGCCTGGGCTGGGGGCCGACCTTTGAGCTGCGGCCCTTGGGCGAGGCCGAGATGCGTGCGGCGCTGCGCCGCGAGGCCGACCGCCGCGGCATCGCGCTGGCCGACGAGGTGATGGACTATCTGCTCACCCGCTTCGCCCGCGACCTCAAGCACCTGATGCGCCTGCTCGACAGGCTGGATGAATTTGCGCTGGCCAACAAGCGCGCGGTCACCGTGCCGCTCTTGCGCCAGATGCTCGCTGATGAAGGAATGACGGGATGAATCTGGCCCTTTTCGACCTTGACGGGACGCTGATCCCGAACGACTCGGACCACGCGTTTGGCGGCTTCATGGTCGACATCGGCTGGGCCGATGGCGAGCAATGGCGAGCCCGCAACGATGACTTCTACCGCCAGTACCAGGAAGGGCGCCTGGATCTGGATGAATACGTCGATTTCGCCACCTCGGTCTGGCGCTCGCGGCCGCTGCCCGAGGCGCTGGCCATGCGCGAGCGCTTCATGCAGGAAGTGATGGCGCCGCTGATGGGCGACAATGCGCGGGCTTTGCTGCGCCAGCATCAGGACGCTGGCGACCTGGTGGCCATCGTCACGGCCACCAATGAATTCGTGACCGAGCCGATTGCCAAGGCCTTCGGGGTCGAGCATCTGCTGGCGGTGCAACTGCAGCGCGATGCATCGGGGCGCTATCTGGGCACCGTGCGTGGCGTGCCGTCCTTTCAGGCCGGCAAGGTGTTGCGTGTGAATGACTGGCTGAGCGGCCTGGGACACCGCATGGCAGACTTCGAGCGGGTCAGCTTCTACAGCGACTCGATGAACGACTTGCCCCTGCTGGAACTGGTCAGCCATCCGGTGGCGACCAATCCGACGCCGGCGCTGGAGGCTGTGGCCCAGGCGCGTGGTTGGCCAATTTTGAAACTCTTCGCATGATCAAGAAATTCATAGACAAGCTGCTGGGCAAGCCGGCCAAGGCCGCCTCGCCGCTGGGCAAGCGGGTGGAGATTGGCGTCGAGCAGCATGGCATCGATCCGAACCTGCTCGATGAGCGCGGCGTTCGCGTCGTGCGCACGCTGACCGATGCCGGCTTCGAGGCCTTCATCGTCGGTGGCGCGGTGCGCGATCTGCTGCTGGGCCGCCGGCCCAAGGATTTTGACGTGGCCACCAATGCGACGCCGGAACAGGTCAAGGGCCTGTTCCGCCGCGCCTTCATCATTGGCCGGCGCTTTCGCATCGTCCATGTGGTCTACGGCCGAGGCCGCGAGCATGAGGTGATCGAGGTCTCGACCTTCCGCGCGCTGCTGGCCAATGAGTCGGCCGAGCAGGTGGCCGGCAATGAGAAGACTTCGAAGGAAGAGCTGGCGGGCAAGAGCCATGTGGTCGATGCCAGCGGCCGGGTGTTGCGCGACAACGTCTGGGGCCCGCAGATCGAAGATGCGGCACGGCGCGACTTCACCGTCAACGCGATGTACTACGACCCGCAGCGCCAGCTGGTGGTGGACTATCACGGCGGCCTGGCCGACGCCAAGAAGCGCGTGCTGCGCATGATTGGCGACCCGGAGACCCGCTACAAGGAAGACCCGGTGCGCATCCTGCGTGCCGTGCGCTTTGCCGCCAAGCTGGGCTTCGAGCTGGAGCCCAAGACGCGCGCACCGGTCAAGGCCTGTGTGCCGCTGCTGGCCAATGTGCCGATCTCGCGGATGTTTGACGAGATGATCAAGCTCTTGCAGACCGGCCACTCGCTGGCCAGCCTGGAGGAGCTGCGCAAGCAGGGCATGGCCCGCGGCGTGTTCCCGATTCTTGATGCGGTGCTCGACGAGCGCGGCGAACTGCCGGCCGGCCCGCGTGGCGACTTCGTCCGCCGTGCGCTGGAGGACACCGATCTGCGTGTCGCCGAAGGTCGCAGCGTGGCGCCCAGCTTCATGCTGGCCACCATGCTCTGGCACGAGGTGCAAGGCCGCTGGGCGCAGCTGCGCGACGCCGGCGAAGCGCCGGTGCCGGCGCTGCAGCAGGCGATTGACCAGGTCTTTGATGCCCGTGTCGGCGACATCTCGGGCCGTGGCAAGCTGGCCGCCGATATGCGCGAGATCTGGATGATGCAGCCGCGCTTTGACCGCCGCAGCGGTAATGGGCCCTTCAGCCTGGTCGAGCAGCCGCGCTACCGCGCCGGCTTCGACTTTCTGCTGCTGCGCGCCGAGGTCGGCGAGGTCGAGATGAGCCTGGTCGACTGGTGGGAAGACTTTGCCCTGGGCAGCGACGAGGAACGCCGCGCCTTGCTGGACGCCGCCCGTGAGGCCGACAAGCAGCGCCGCGGCAGCAAGGTCCACCAGGTCAGGCAGGGGGCCGTGACCGGCCAGCCCGGCGGGTCTGCTGAGCGCCAGAGCCGCCCGCTGATCGCTGACGGCGAAGGCACGGGTGAGGGCGATGCAGCCCCGGCCAAGAAACGCCGCCGCCGCCGCAAGCCCTCGGGCGCCAAGGGCGGCGCTGGGAGCGTTTCGACTGGCTCCGGCAGCGCCGGCGGCTCTGGCGAAGGCGCCTGATTCGCGCCACGCGCCGTTGAACCAGCGATGACGCAGCGATGAGGCAGACGGTGGCCTTTGTCGGCCTGGGCGCCAATCTGGGCGACACCCGGGCCACCCTGCAGGCCGCGCTGCACGCCTTGGCGGCGCTGCCCGGCATCCGGTTGCTCGACTGCTCTTCGGCCTGGCGCAGCGCGCCCATCGAGGCCAGCGGCCCGGATTTCCTGAACGCCGTCTGCCGGCTGCAGACCGCGCTTGAGCCGCTGCAGCTGCTTGATGCCTTGCAGGCCATCGAGCAGGAGCACGGCCGCCAGCGCCCGTATCGCAATGCGCCACGCACGCTGGATCTGGATCTTCTGCTTTACGGCGAGCTCTGCCTCGAACACCCGCGGCTGAGCTTGCCTCACCCGCGGCTGCACCAGCGCGCCTTCGTGCTGCTGCCTTTGCTGGAGCTGGGGCCAGGTCTTGCCACGCTTGAACTGGCTGATGGCCGCAAGCTGCACGACTGCCTGGTCGATGTCGCAGATCAGCGGCTGCAGCGCGACGATGGACTTCCCTTGATGATGCAGGAGGCGCCGTGATGATCAATTTCACCGCTGGATGGCAGACCGTCGTACTGCTCTTGCTGTCCAATGTCTTCATGACCTTTGCCTGGTATGGGCATCTGAAGAACCTGTCGGCCAAGCCCTGGTGGATTGCCGCGTTGCTCAGCTGGGGCATTGCGCTGTTCGAGTACCTCTTGCAAGTGCCGGCCAACCGCATCGGCAACGAAGGTGGTTTCACGCTGGCGCAGCTGAAGATCACCCAGGAAGTTGTGACGCTGGCGGTCTTCGTGCCCTTCTCGATGCTCTATATGGGGCAGGGCTTTCGCACCGACTTCATCTGGGCCGGCCTGTGCCTGATGGGCGCCGTGTACTTCATCTTCCGCGGTGCCTGAGCCAGCTTTTTGAGGCCCCCGGCCTACTGTTGTGCGCTGCTCGCATTTACACTCCTGCCCGTGCCGCATGACGCGGCGATGACAATTATTTGAAATTGCGTTGTTGGATCGAGTGGCTGCGGCCTGCTTGTTCCGTCAGGAGAACTCATGCTGTTTGGCAAGCTGCTGCCCCGCGAGGGCAATTTTTTCGAACTCTTCAACGAGCATGGCGACAAGATCGCCGAAGGCGCGCGGGCCTTCATGGCCATGATCCAGAACTATGCCGATCCCGGCCTGCGTGAGAAGTACGCCGCCGAGGTCGATGCTGCCGAGCACCATGCCGATCGCGTGACCGCTGAGGTCAACCGCCTGCTGCATCGCACCTTCATCACGCCGATCGACCGCGAGCAGATCCACGGCCTGATCAATGCGATGGACGACATCCTGGACCTGCTGCAGGATTCCACCGAGACCATGCAGCTCTACGATGTGCGCAGCATTCCCGAGGAGGTGCTGCGCCTGGGCGAGCTGTCGGCGCGCTGCTGCGAGCGCGTTCAGCATGCGGTGTCGCTGCTGTCCAAGCTGAGCCAGCCGCAGACGGCCGAAGCGGCGATCAAGACCTGCGAAGAGATCGACAAGCTCGAATCCGATGCCGACCGGGTGATGCGCTCGGCCATGTCCAAGCTGTTCCGTGAGCAGGAGGATGTGCGCGAGCTGATCAAGCTGAAGGCCATCTACGAGCAGCTGGAATCGATCTCGGACCGCTGCGAGGACGTCGCCAACCTGATCGAGGGCATCGTCCTCGAGAACTCCTGAGCGGGCGCCAGCAATGCAATCGGTTCAGGTAGCGTTCTGGGTCGTGGCCGTGCTGGTCGTGCTGGCCGTGATGTTCGACTTCATGAACGGCTTTCACGACGCGGCCAACTCCATCGCCACGGTGGTCTCCACCGGTGTGCTCAAGCCGCAGCAGGCGGTGCTGTTTGCGGCCTTCTTCAACGTCATCGCGGTGGCCTTCTTCCAGCTCAAGGTGGCGGCCACCATCGGCAAGGGCATCGTCGATCCCGGCATCGTTGATCACCACGTGATCTTTGGGGCGCTGATCGGCGCGATCGCCTGGAATGTGATCACCTGGTGGTATGGCATCCCGTCGAGCTCCTCGCATGCGCTGATCGGTGGCATCGTCGGTGCGGTGATTGCCAAGGCGGGGGCCGGTTCGCTGGTTGCTGCCGGCGTCGGCAAGACGGTGCTGTTCATCTTCCTGTCGCCGCTGCTGGGTTTCCTGCTGGGCTCCCTGATGATGGTCATCGTCGCCTGGTTGTTCCGCCGCAGCTCGCCGCTGAAGGTCGACAACTGGTTCCGCCGCTTGCAGCTGGTCTCGGCCGGCCTGTACAGCCTGGGTCATGGCGGCAACGATGCACAAAAGACCATCGGCATCATCTGGATGCTGTTGGTGGCCTCGGGCTATGCCGCGGCGGCCGACAAGGCACCGCCGTCCTGGGTGATCTGGGCCTGCTATCTGGCCATTGGCTGCGGCACGATGTTCGGGGGCTGGCGCATTGTGCGCACCATGGGTCAGAAGATCACCAAGCTCAAGCCGGTCGGCGGTTTCTGCGCGGAAACCGGTGGTGCGCTGACGCTGTTCCTGGCCACCGCGCTGGGCGTGCCGGTGTCGACCACGCACACCATCACCGGCGCCATTGTTGGCGTGGGCTCGGTGCAGCGCGCCTCGGCGGTGCGCTGGGGCGTGGCCGGCAATATCGTCTGGGCCTGGATCTTCACGATTCCTGCCTCGGCCTTCGTCGCCGGCGTTTGCTACTGGCTCAGCTTCACGATGTTCTGAGTCCGGCGGCTGCCGGTGCAGGGCCGGTAGATGCAAGCCGACCACAGAGCCACGGAGACACAGAGAGATTCAGAGCACTTTGACTCTGTGTTTCCTCTGTGACTCCGTGTCTCTGTGGTCTATTTCTTTGCACTAGACCAGCAGGAAGCACAGCCGACCTTCGCCGTAACCGGGCACATGCAGGCGCAGCTCGGTGCGGCCATTGTTCTGCTGCAGCAGCATCGCGAGCTTGTCGAAGGGCTGCAGGGTCAGCCGGGCGGCGCCGAGACTGGGCTGGTCGCTGGCGCTGCGCTTCACCAGCACCGGTGCGAGCGCGCGCATGAAGCGGCTGGCGTGATCCAGCCATTTGGCGGCCGGTTGGGCGATTTGGGTGGCCAGCTGGATCTGTTCGGCGCTGCTGCCCTCGGCCATGCCGCCAATCAGACAGCAGGCGGCGATGTCCAGCAGGCCGACCGCATAGACGCTCTTGCGGCCGGTGCTGCTGTACAGCGCAATGAACTGCGGGTACTCGGCGAAGTTGCTGAAGCCCTCGGCGCGGCGCAGGTCGAAATGCCGGGTGCCCAGGTGGGCGAACATCATCTGCTGGGTCTGGTTGATCGACTCCAGCGCTTGCGGACCATGGCCCGGGGGCTTGGACGTCACAGTTGTAGGGCGCTTCTGCAGCGAGCGCGAGACGGCCTGGCAGAGGGCCTTGTCGTCAAAAGGCTTGTTGAGGATGAAGGCGGCGCCATTCATCTCGGCCTCGCTCAGGCGCTCGCGATTGGTTTCGGTGGTGACGAAGCCCACCGCCATATCGGCATGGCCGGTCTGGCGCAGGGTCTGCAGCATCTCGATGCCGGAAACGCCCGGCATATGCCAGTCCGACAACACCAGATCGGGCTTGAACTGCGCCACCTTGTCCAGTGCCTCGGCGCCGTTGTTGGCAGTCTGGATCTGCATTGGGCCCAGCTCACCGCATTCAAGGGCGTGGCGGATGATGGACTGGATGGCGCGGCTGTCGTCGACGATCAGCACGCGGCGGGCGGCTGAGCTGGCGGGGGGCGTGGCGGTGGTGAGAGACATGGCACTTTCGGTCGGCACGGGGCGGCGGCATCAAAGGCCGCGTCCAAATGCTCCCTGGCACACTTTCTTGACCGCAGTGAACCCGTTACGAATCAAGCCGGCCGCTGCGCCCAGACGCCGGCTGCTGTGGCCGGGCTGGGGCGTGCGTGCCTCGATCCTCGTCGGTTCCGCCCCTATCTTGGGGCTGTCCTGCCGCCAGCGCACCGACCGCTCGTGGTGTGCTGGCTTGGCTCGGAGTGTCATCGCCGACTTTGCGCGCCCATGCCCGGAAAAACACGGGGACTGCCCGCCAATTCCGGGCTGGCGTGACTTTGTGCGCGGTGGCCGCGCCCACGCCGTGGCGCGGCAGGCACAGTCGACAGCCCGGGCACAATGCGCGCGATGGACAGCGTCGATGCGGTGGTGATTGGGGCCGGTGTGCTGGGCCTGGCCTGCGGGCGGGCCTTGGCACTGCTTGGGTTGGAAACGCTGGTGCTGGAGCGCGAACGCGCCATCGGCCAGGGGGTCAGCGGGCGCAACTCCGAGGTCATCCATGCCGGTCTCTACTATCCGCCCGGCTCGCTGAAGGCAAGACTGTGCCGGCAAGGCCGCGACCAGCTCTATGCCCTTTGCGCCAGCCATGGCGTGGCCCACCAACGTTGCGGCAAGCTGGTGGTGGCAACGGACGACGATCAGCTCGCCGGCCTGCGTGAGCTGCAGGCCCGCGCCGAGGCCAATGGTGTTGACGACCTGCGCTGGCTGAGCGGCGCCGAGGCCCAGGCGCTGGAGCCGCAGCTGCGCTGCTGTGCCGCCTTGCTCTCGCCCTCGACCGGCATCGTCGACAGCCACGGGCTGATGCTGGCCTTGCAAGGCGATCTGGAGCGGGCCGGCGGCCAGCTGGCCCTGCAAACCCGGGTCTTGTCCATCGCTGAAGACCAGGGCCAGGGTCAGGTCTTGCGTATGACGACGACAGAGGGCAGCGAGATGCTGCTGGCGGCCCGCCATATCGTCAACGCGACCGGCCTTGGCGCACCGGCGCTGGCGGCGGCCAGCCCGAGCCGTGCGCTGGCGCCCAGGGCCTGGTTCAGCAAGGGCAGCTATTTCGCGCTGGCCGGCCGGGCGCCGTTTTCGCGGCTGATCTATCCCTTGCCGCAGGACGCCTGGCTGGGCGTGCACCTGACGCTGGACCTGGCCGGGCAGGCCCGCTTCGGCCCGGATGCGCAGTGGCTGCCGGAGATCGAGAACGAGTCTCAGCTCGACTATGGTGTCGACCCCACCCGCGCCGAGGGCTTCTATGCCGATGTGCGGCGCTATTGGCCAGGGCTGCCGGACGGCGCCTTGCAGCCGGCCTATAGCGGCGTGCGGCCAAAGATAAAGGGGCCGCACGAGGCGGCCCCTGATTTTCTGATCCAGGGCCCAAGCACGCATGGCGTGCCGGGCCTGGTGCATCTGCTGGGCATCGAGTCGCCCGGCCTGACCAGCAGCCTGGCCGTGGCGGACGCGACGCTGGCGATGCTGGGTCTTACTTCAGGCCATTGCTGATCGCCTTGAGCAGCGTGGCCTGGGTGTCGTCACCATTGAACTCCCAGAAGAAAGCGCCACCCAGGCCCTTGGACTTGGCATAGCTCATCTTCTCGGTGATCTGGGCCGGCGTGTCGAAGCTCCAGAAGGTCGTGCCGTTGTAGATCCACTGCGCACGGCTTTGCGGGTCGACGAAGCTTGGGTAGCCCAGGGTCTTGAGGATCTTGTAGTCCTCGATGCCCTTTTCGTACTTGCCCGGAGC
Source organism: Roseateles aquae (assembly GCF_032337115.1). NCBI lineage: Bacteria > Pseudomonadati > Pseudomonadota > Betaproteobacteria > Burkholderiales > Sphaerotilaceae > Roseateles > Roseateles aquae. The sequence goes on along the minus strand of NZ_JAVXZY010000001.1, from coordinate 690,419 downwards.
GGCCGTGCCCTTCTGGTACAGGCCGTTGCCGACGTTGGCCACACCGGTCCAGCCACGGCCGTAGAAGCCGATGCCGATCTGCAGCTTGTTCGAAGGCACGCCCTTGTTCAGGTAGGCCTGCAGTGCAGCGTCGGTGTTGTAGAACTTCACATCACCGGTGCCGGGGTCATTGCTATTGCCATACAGCGGCGAGTGGAAGCCCGTGGTGCCTTCCCAGCCGCCGTGGAAGTCGTAGGTCATCACATTGATGAAGTCCAGGTAGGGGTGGAACTTGTCGGGCTCGATCATGCGGATCTTGTCCACGCCAGCCGGTGCGGCGATCGACAGCAGCAGTCCAGGCTTGACCGCATCGAGCTGCTTGCGGAACTCCGCCAGCAGACCGGTGAAGTTGGCCGTGTCTTCCGGCTTGCCGCAGGACAGGCCACAGGCCGCCGGGTACTCCCAGTCGATGTCGATACCGTCGAACACGCCGGCCAGCGCGCCCGGGCCACCGGCGTAGTCCACCTTGGGCAGATCGCCCTTGATGTAAGCGTCGACGCAGCTCTTGACGAAGGCGACACGGTTCTCAGGCTTGGCGGCCTCGGAGAAGCCGCGCGAGTAGGTCCAGCCACCCAGCGAGATCAGCACCTTGAGCTTCGGATACTTGGCCTTGAGCTTCTTCAGCTGGCCCCAGTTGCCGCGCAGCGGCGCATCCCAGGCGTCGGCCTTGCCGTCGATGCTGCCAGCGGCGTCGATCGACTTGGTGTAGTCGGCAAACGCGTCGCCGCCCACGCCCGTGTCTTCATTCACCGGCACCGTCAGGCCGACCTCGCACTTGTTGTTGCGCACATTGCCGAAGGCGTAGTTGATGTGCGTCAGCAGCGGGGCGGAGCCGCTGGTATCGATGTTCTTGACGAAGTACTTGCGGTCGTAGATGCCCCACTGCGCGAAATAGCCGAGCACATTCTTGCCGCCGACAGTGGCCTTGTCGGTATGCACCGTCAGGGCCGGGGTGGCCGGCGAGGCGCCCGCCTCGTTGACCGCCTGAACGCTGAAGCTGTAGTCGGTGTCCGGCGTCAGGCCATTGATGCTGGCCGTCGTGGCCGCGCCTTGGGCGGCCTGGGCGCTGCCCTGCAGCACACGGTACTGCACGGTGCAGTTCGGGCCGGCGGTGACGCTGTTCCAGCTCAGGTTCACACCGGTGCTGGACTTGGACGGGGCAGACAGACCGGTCGGCGTGGCCGGCGCGGCGGCGCAGCTGCCGGCGGCCGAGGTCTTGGCGCTCAGTGCGCTGCTCTGGGCCGAGTTGTTGCCGGCCTTGTCCTTGGCGCGCACCGTGTAGCTGTAGCTGGTGTTGGCGGCCAGGCCGCTGTCGACATAGCTGGTGCCGGTCGGCGAGCCGACCAGCGTGCCGTTGCGGTAGACGTCGTAGCCGGCAACGCCGCTGCCGGCGTCGGTCGAGGCGGCCCAGCTCAGCGTGATGCTGCTGGCGGTGATGGCGCTGGCGGCCAGGCTGCCTGGCACGGTGGGCGGCGTGGTGTCGGTATTGGTGATGTCGCAGTTGCCGAGGTTCTTCCAGACATCCCATTGACCGCTGTGGGTGGCCGGGGCTTCATTCTGGGTCCACCATTTGGACTGGTAGGCAATGTTGTTGTCCTTGACGATGGCACTGCCGTTGTAGGCGGTCGCCGCATTCCAGGCGGCGACGTTGGTGCAGTTGTAGGCCATGGCGTGTGAGCCGGCCAGTCCGAAGCCGGCCGCGACGGCCAGCTGGACAAAGGTAGGTGTGAACTTCATCGTTGTCTCTCTCATTTGAAGGAAGGAAGGGAGGGAGGGCAGGGGACTCAGTGCTGGGCCTTGCTGACGCTGCTAGCCCGGGCACGATTGGCGCTGCTGGTGGCAGCCAGGCTGGTCGTCGTGGTACGGCGGTTTTCCTGAGTCAGCGCATAGCTCTTGCCGCCGAAGCTGACGACCCAGTTGCTGGGCGTCGGCATCGGCAGGTAGTAGTTCAGCTTGATCGCGACACTGGCGCCGGGGGCCAGGGTCTGCCAGCTCGGCAGCTTGAAGGCGGCGCGATGGAAGTCGTTCTTCAACCCGCCCACATTGCCACCACCGGGGTTGGAACCGTCGGTAACGACCTTGAGGCCAAAGCCGCTTTGGTCGGTCAGCGAAGCCGGAATCGCGGTGGGAATGTCGAAGCTGAAATCGGTACCGCCCGGCAGCGTCTGCGTGCTCTTGTTGGTGACGGTCAGCGTCGGGTTGATCGGGTAGTTCGCATCACCGAGTGCAAAGCCGCTGATGGCGAACCGGATGTCGATCGTGTCGCTGGGGATGGTCGCCGTGGAGTTCTGCGCCAGCCGGTTGCCATAGGGCGCGGCCGTCTTGAACTTGTTGTAGAGCAGATTGGTCAGCGTGCTGCCCATGCCGTACTCGGCCTTGCTGTTGTCGTAGGCGTAGTCGCCGGCGAGTTCCCAGAACATCACGCCGCCGATGCCGCGGTCGGACACCCACTGGGCCTTGGCGCCCAGCGATTGCTCGTCCTCGATCGACAGGAAGACCTTCTTCTGCGCGTTCCACAGCCACGGCGCGACCAGGGTGCTGTCGTAGTAGCGGGTGTAGCTGCCGACGAACTGGTCCTGCGGATTGGTGGCCGGGTTCAGGCCATAGGCGCCGATATAGCTGCCGCTCTTGCCGGCGGCCAGGTTCATCGTGTGCCACAGCGGGTTGGAGCCGGCCGGCACTTCCTTGCTGGAGACGTCGAGGTCGTGCCAGATATTGTCCAGGCCGATCGCGCCGGCGCCGCACTTCTGTACGGTACCGCCGCCGGTGCCGGGAGGGCACTTGCTCTGGTCGGTCTGTGCGGCCGTGCCCCAGAGGCCATTGCTGCCGCCCGTCACGTCCTTCCAGCCGCGGGTGTAGTAGGGCACACCGATATTGATGCGGCCGGCCGGCAGGGCGCCGCGGAAGTAGTGATAGGCCCAGTCGGTGTTCAGGTAGCCGATGCGGCCGTACTGGCTGGCGGTGTAGTAGCTCCAGGCGACCAGTTCGGAATCGTCACCCTTGTCGTTCAGCGCCGCGTTGGGGCCGACGAATTGGTTCCAGGCGCCGTGCAGGTCGTAGCTCATCATGTTGACGTAATCCAGGTACTGGGTCACCTGGTAGGTCTCCATGCCGCGCAGCAGATAGCCGGAGGCCGGGGCGGCGACGGTCAGCATGTAGTGCTTGCTGTCGGCCTGGCCGGCGGCATCGAGCTTGGCGCGCAGCGTCTGCATCAGCGTGACGAAGTTCTTCATCAGGCTGGCGCGGCGCGCATTGCTGATCGTGAAGTCGTCGGGGTTGCCGGCGTCCTTCATGCTGGTGGCGTACTCGTAGTCGATGTCAACACCATTGAAGCCGTACTGGCGGATGAAGGCCACGGCCGAGTCGGCGAAGGTGTTGATGCCGGCGGTGTTGGCACTGCCATCGGCATTGGTGGTCATCGTGTAGAAACCGCCGCTGGCCACGCGCTTGCCGCTGTCGTCGAAGTAGCCGCCGGTTTCGGCCCAGCCGCCGACCGAGATCAGCGTCTTGACATTCGGGTACTGCTTCTTGAACTTGTTCAGCAGGTTGAAATGGCCTTTGTAGGCAAAGCCCGCGTCCATTTCGGCGCCGGCCACGCCGGCCCAGGTCAGGCCGGTGGCGGCATTGTTCGGGTCGGCGGTGTTGCCGATCGACAGCTTGTTGCTGCCGTCCACATGGGCGAAGGCGTAGTTGATGTGGGTCAGCTTGTCCCAGGGGATCTGGCTGGCCAGGTAGGCGGGCGTGCCGTCCTTGCCGGTGCGCCAGCTGGTGAAGTAGCCGATGATGCGGCGCGGCTTGTCGGCCCCCATCAGCTCGCGGCCATTGGCGTCATAGACCTTGCAGTAGGCCGGCGTCGTGCCCGGCGTCGTGTACAGGCCTTCGGGGCGGCACTTCTCGTCGCCGGCGACGCCGCCGTTGACGGTCACGCGCGCGGTGGCCAGATCGCTGGTCGCGCCCTTGTCGTCGGTGGCGCGGGCGCTGAGGTCATGCACGCCGGCCTTGGCCGTCCAGCTGACGCTGTAAGGGTTGCTGGCATCGTCGGCAATCAGCGCACCGTTGTCGTAGAAGCTGACCTTGGCAACGCTGCCATCCGGATCGCTGGCGCTGGCGCTGAGCGTCAGCACGTCGCCATCGTTGGCCGTGCTGTTATTGCCCGGAGCGGTCAGTGTCACCGTGGGCGGCTTGTTGGTGCTGGTGCTGCTGACGGTCACCGAGGTGCTCTTGGCGTTGGTCGCGCCCTTGTTGTCGGTGACGGTCAGCGTCACGGTATAGGTGCCGGCGGCCACATAGGCGTGGCTGGTGCTGACGCCGCTGCCGCTGGTGTTGTCGCCGAAGTTCCAGGCGTAGCTGGCAATCGTGCCGTCCGGATCGCTGGAACCGCTGCCGTTGACGCTCAGCGTCAGGCCGCTGGCGCTGCTGGTGAAGCTGGCGACGGGCGGCTTGTTGACCGCCGTGCCACTGACGGTGACGCTGGCTGTCTTGCTGTTGGTCGCGCCCTTGTTGTCGGTGACGGTCAGCGTGATCGTGTAGGTGCCGGCCGCGGCATAGGCGTGGCTGGCGGTGGCGCCGCTGGCTGTGCTGTTGTCACCGAAGTTCCAGGCGTAGCTGGCGATGCTGCCGTCCGGGTCGCTCGAGGCGCTGCCGTTGACGCTGACAGTCAGGCCGCTGGCGCTGTTGGTGAAGCTGGCCACCGGCGGCTGATTGACGCTGCCATCGCAGTTGCCGAGGTTCTTCCAGACGTCCCACTGGCCGCTGTGCGTGGCCGGGACTTCGTTCTGGGTCCACCATTTGGCCTGGTAGGCCACGTTGTTGTCCTTGACGATGGCACTGCCGTTGTAGGCCGTGCTGGCGTTCCAGGGGGCGACGTTGGTGCAGTTGTAGGCCAGGGCAGGGCCGGCGCTGGCCGTCAGGGCGAGCGCATAGACGAGACGGGTTCGCATGGAAACCTCTTGATGAGTTGGAGGAGACTGAGGATGAGCGAGACCCGACCCCGGGGCGCCTTTGGGGCGCCGGGTCAGGGCAGGTCTTGCCGGCTGGGGGAGCGGAGGGCGCGAGAGCGCCGCGTCGCCTGGCTAAGGCTTCACGACGACGTCAAAGTACTTCACGACGCAGCGCTGGTAGTCGCCGGCCTTGAGGGCAAAGTAGGCGGTTTGGTAGCCGACCAGCTTGCAGGCGAAGGCCTTGCCTTCGGGCATCTCCGGGTGATAGGACCAGTCCTGATCCCAGTAGATGTTCAGTGCGCCGGCACCGCTGACGGTGAAGGGCTTTTGATTGGCGCAGCCGAGTTCCTCGTTGGCGCCGATCGGCACATTCAGTGCTGCCGCATGGGCCTTGTAGTAGGCGATGCGATTGACTGACTGCGGCTTCTCGGCGCCTTGGCCGCATTCGATGCCACCGTTGATGATGTTGGTCGTGGCGCCAAAGCCGGGCTTGATGCCGGCCGCGGTGTCGGCCGCGTTGGGTTGCCAGGTACCGTCAACCACATGCAGCATGCTGGGCTTGGGCGAGGCCGGGTAGGTGAAGAAGAACACCGCCGAGGCCAGGTTCAGCCAGGTGTCGGCGACCAGTTCGGGTTTGTTCAGCAGCACCGTCACATCGCCGTACATCGCATCGGAGAAGGGGCCGTAGTTGTAGTTGTAGGACAGCTGCTTGGCGCCACGACCGAAGTACTGCTTGAAGCGGCCTTGCGCGTCCTTGCCGCAGGGCCAGGCGGCGCTTTGCCAGGTGCCTGGCGCACACTCGTTGTTGTAGGGGCAGCCGTAGCCGTCTTCGCTGCAGCCGGACTCACGGACGAAGTACAGCGCCTGGCGCCACTGCGGCGTGGTGCTGTTCGGATCGTGGGCACCGGTCTCCTGGGTGAAGTGCGCGAACATCGTTGCCAGCGTCTTGCGGCAGATGGCGTCGCTGTCGCGGCCGTCGGTGTACGTCGCACAGACGCCGGCGAATTTGGCGATCGCCTGGAGCAAGCCGGTGTAGGTATAGGAAGGGTTGCGCAGCGGGAACAGGAACTCCCACTGGCTGGCCGGCAGCAACCGCTCGACCCGCTTGACGTTTTCCGGATTGCTGGCCAGACCCGGCGCGGTGGCGGTGACGACCGCGTTGTCGCGCGTCGCGATCGAGGCCTTGACGGCACGGAACAGCGCGGTGTTGGTCAGCGCGGCTTCGGTGGCCAGCACATCGGCCTGCTTGAGCAGGTACTTGCCGGTGGCCGGGTCCTTGGTGACCGAAGCGAGTGTGTAGCTCGCCGCCTTGCTGCCGGTCGCGCCCTTGTTGTCGGTGACGGTCAGCGTGACCGGATAGGTGCCGGGGGCCGCGTAACTGTGGCTGAGCTTGGCGCCGCTGCCAGTGCTGCCGTCGCCAAAGTTCCAGCTGTAGCTGGCGACGCTACCGTCCGGATCGCTGGAGGCGCTGGCGTCGAAGCTGATGCTGAGCCGGTCCACGGTGGCAGCGAAGGCGGCGGCGGGCGGCTTGTTGCCGCCGGTGCTGCCGCCACCGCTGTCGCAGGCGCCCAGCGGCTTCCAGACGGCCCAGGCGCCGGAGTTGCTCGCCGGCGGCTGGTTCTGCGTCCACCAATTGGCCGAATAGGCATTGCCGCCATCCTGCACCTGGGTGCCGGAGGTGTATGCGTTGGCGGCCGACCAGGCCGGCAGGCTGCTGCAATTGATCGCTGCCATGCCGGGCAGGCTGGCCAAGGCCAGACTCAAGGCGAGCAACACATGGCTGCTGAGGGCTGCCCGACGGCCGACATGGCCGATGTGGGCGGGGGCGGCGGGCAAGGCATGGCCAAGCCAGCGCGGGCTTACTGCGCGAATCTCCATGAACGTCTCCTGCGTCCAGAGCGCGAACTGCTAAGCGCTGAGGCTGTCTCTCTCTTTGATACGGATCCCGATTCCCCTAAGCACCGGTCCCGTTGCTCTTGGTCTTTTCGACCATTGGCGTTTTAGTGGTATTTAATGTAGATACCAGTTTGGACAAAAACATCGATGAAAACACTAATGGCGGCGGTAACGCAGAGTAACTTTGCATACCAGATTGGTGCCAGTTGAGGGGTGGCGCGGGCCCGACCGGGCAGCGCGAGGCGCAGGGCAAGATCGCCGATCCCGCGGCTGACCGGCAGGGCGTGGCCGTGGCTGCGCTCGCGTTTCGGCCGCGGCGCTGGCCGCGGCGTTGGAGGGTTATTTGTGCTGCCCGGATCAGACGGCCAGCTTCAGCTCACGGCGCAGCCATAGGCGCTGCACGCCGGCCCATAGCGCGCCCAGCGCCAGCCAGGCCAGGCCCAGCTGCATGGCGGCACGGTCCTGGCCGTGCAGGATGAAGAGCAGCACCGCCAGGCCGGCCAAGGGCAGCAGGCCGTGGCGCAGCCAACGTCGGCTGCGCTGGCGCACCAGGAAATGCCAGCTCACAGCCAGATGCAGCAGGCCGAAGGCGCTGAGGGCACCGAAGGTGACCAGATTGGTCAACGCTGCGGGATCGTCGAGGAAATACAGAGCCACCGCCAGTGACACCAGCGCCACCAGGGCGGTGCTGAAGCCAGGCGTCTGCCTTACCGGGTGCACGGCGGCCAGCCAGCGCGAGCCCGGGAGCTGGCGGTCGCGGCCCATGGCAAACAGCACGCGTGCAACCGCAGCCTGCGCACTCATTGCGTTAGCGATTCCCCATGCCAGTGCGGTGGCCACCGCAGTGGTGACGAACAAGGCCCGGCCGCCTGCCTTCTGGGCGATCTCGTAGAAAGCGCTGTCGGGGCTGCTGATCTGCAAGCCTTGAGCCAGGTCCGCGGCGACCCAGGTCTGGGCGATGAAGCAGGCACCCATCAGGAATAGCACCAGCAAGGTGGCCCGGGAAACGGCACGCGGCTGATCCTCGCGCACCTCTTCGCTGAGCGTGGAGATGGCGTCAAAGCCCAGGAATGACAGTGCCGCTATGGCTGCTGCGCCGCCCAACCAGCTCCAGCTCAGGCCGGTGGGGCTCACCGGCGCCAGGCTCAGTCCCGGTCCGCCGGCCTGGTAAAGCGCCCACAGACCGATGACCATGAACAAGGCCAGCACCAGCAGCTGCAGCTGCAGGAACAGCCGGTTGGCACGTGCCGTCAGCTCGACGCCGCGCAGATTGATGGCGGTGCACAGGGCAATAAAGCCCAGCACCCAGAGCCATTTTGGCCAGGCCGGCAGCAGTGCTTGCAAGGAACCGGCGCTGATGACGAACAGCAGCGCTGGTACCAGGATGTAGTCGAGCAGCAGCAGCCAACCAGCGAAGAAACCGGCCAAGGGGTGCAGACCGCGCTGTGTGTAGGCGTAGGCCGATCCTGCTACTGGAAAGGCTTCGGCCATGGCCGCATAGCTGAGTGCCGTGAACAGCATGGCCAGCAGCCCGAGCAGATAGGCCAGCGGTACCCGGCCCTGAGAGGCCTCGGCCACAAAGCCGTAGACACCGAAGGGCGCGATCGGCACCATGGCCACCATGCCGTAGCTGAGCAGATCCTTGAAGCCCAGCACACGCTTGAGTTGCTGCTGATAACCGAATTGTTCCACTGACATGCGGGTTCCTCAAAGCGTCAGGCCCAGCTGCGCCAGCATGGCGCGCGGCATTTCAAAGCGACAGGTCTTCTGCGGATCAACGATCTGGCAGACCTGCAGGTTTCCGGCGATGCTCATCAGGTTCAAGGCATCGACTTCGCCGAGCCGGGTCTGGCCGTTCAGCAGGGCCAGCATCTGGCGACTGGCCAGCAGCGCCGCGTCGTCCAGTGTGACGGCCGAGCCGAGGGTGTAGACATGCTCCGGGGTGGCGATCATCGGCATGGGCCACGGACATTGCTTGATCAGGTGCAGGCGCAGCTGCACCTCGCCGGCAATCTCCAGCCCGCAGACCGATACCTCACCGTCGCCCATGGCCGCATGCAGATCACCGAGCGCCAGCAGCGCGCCGCTGACCTGCACGGGTAGATAGAGCGTGTGACCAGCGCAGATCAGCTTGCAGTCCATATTGCCGCCATGCGCGTCGGGAACGCCACAGGGCACTGGATCGCCGGCGGGAGCCGTGCCTATCACGCCTATCATGGGGCGCAGCGGCACGGTCACGCCACCGGGCATGAGTGCCTGACCGTCGATGATGGGTACGCTGCGGATCGAGGGCTGCTCGATCCTGTGGCCCCAGATTCCCAGCCCCGGCGCCGTCACCATCACCGCACGCGGCCCGACGCTGATGTGCTCGATTTCCACGGCCAGCACATCGCCGGGTTCGGCGCCGCGCACCGATACCGGCCCGGTGGCCGGATTGACACGCGACCAGTCCACGCCATCGAAGCGACTGGCTTCGCCTTCGATCTGGTCCTGGAAGCAGTCGCAGGTCTCAAACAGCAGCCGCGCGCCGCTGTCCACCTCCAACACCGGCTTGTTGTGCCGCGACATCGCATAGACCAGTTGCTCGCGGGAGACTCGATGCATCATGGCTGCCGCTCCTAGAACTGGTACTTCACGCCGACGTTCAGGAAGCGGCCGACGGCGCCCTGGGTGTGCATCGACGGGTTGAAGGGGAAGGCACCCATGCCGCCGCCGTAGGTGAACCAGTCTTCCGGTGCCTTGGCGTCGAGCAGATTCAGCACCGCGAAGGACAGGCTCAGCTTGGGGCTGAACTCATACTTGCCCGAAAGATCCAGCGTGGTAAAGGCCGCGACCCGGCACATGCGCGCGTCGGGTACCTTGCCTTCGCCGCCTTGCAGCACATCCGGGTAGGCGAACGAAGCGGCACCGCCGCCGAAGGACAGGCCCTTGAGGCAGTCCGTCATGCCCATCGAGGGGTCGGTCACGTCCATGCCGCCGACGCGGTTCAGCGTGGCCGTCAGCTGCAGCGGCCCACGCGACCAGCTGTTGGACCACTGGATCCGATCACGCGGGTTGCCGGTATTGCCACCGACCAGGAAGGGGCCGTGCGTGCCGGCCAGGTGATAGGTCTGGCCGCCCACCGTGGTGTCATAGCTCAGCACATGGGTGAGCATGAAGTTGGAGCGGAACTTGCCCCAGTCACCGAGTTTGGCGCTGTACTCCAGGTCCAGCTCCAGGCCGCTGGTCTTGGTCGCGTTGGCATTGATATAGGCCGATGGCAGATAGGCGATCGTGCCGACCGGTGGCAACTCGCTGCGGATGCTGCCGTCGGCCTGCACCCGTGGTAGCGGCGTGCTGGCCGGATTGCGTACCGCGTCATCGACGCTGCTGGGGCCGGCCACGATCTGGTTCTTCACCTCGATGGCGTAGTAGTCCAGCCGGGCGCTCAGGCTGCTCAGTGGCTGCAGGAGCAGGCCGAGCGTCAGCGAGTTGGAGATCTCGGGCTTGAGCGCCGCGTTGGGCAGTTGGGCATGCGGCGGTGCGAACGAGCACTGCGAGGGGAAGTTGCCCGGCGTCTGGGTATTGCCGTCGGCGCAGAGCAGGGGATCGTGCTCGGTGCCGGCGAAGTAGGTCAGGCCGCTCTGACCGTTCTCAGCCGGACTGGGGGCACGGAAGCCGCCGGAGACAGTGCCGCGCAGGCCCCAGCTGGCATTGGGCTGGAACTTGAAGCCCAGCTTGGGGCTGGCGCGGCCGCCCGACAGGTTGTAGTGGTCGTAACGCACGGCGGCGTCCAGCTCCAGTGCTTTGCTGAGCGGGGCCGACAGCTCGGCATAGACCGATTTCACATCCTGTTCGCCGATCGCAAAGGTGTTGATGCCGGCGATGCGTCCGGCGGCAATCGCCTCCGGTGCCTCGGCGTGGGTGCTGCGATGCACCAGATCGGCGCCCAGCGAAACGGCCAGCGCGCCGCCGCCAAGTTCCATCAACTCGCGCTGGGCGGAGACATTGAGGAAGCGCAGCTTGGAGCTGTCCCGTGCCGTGCTGTCCGGGGCGATGAAGTCCAGCACCTCGGCACTGTTCTTGCCGCCGACGAGATAGGGGTTGTTGCTGCGGTCTAGCGCGGTCTGCAGGCGGCCGGCGTCGACGGCTCCGCGTGCCACGATGTCCAGCGTGACCTGGGTCAGACCGGCCGCTGCACTGAGGTCCCACTCGCCCAGCCGGCCATGCAGATCGGCCACCAGGCGGCTCGCCTTGGATTCCAGCAGCGTCCGGTTCGGTCCGACATCCAGAAAGGTCTTGCGCAAGACAGCGCGGTCGACAGCGGTGCCTGCCGGGAAGCTGGGATTGCCCCGACCGATGGTGCTTGGCGGCAGGCTCAGCACCGACAGTGGGCTTGTCGGGCCGAAGGCAACGCCCTGATAGCCATCGGGTGAACTGTTGGACGGGCCGGAAATCTGCTCGGCCTTGCTCTGGAACTGGCTGGCCTGCAGCGAGAACTGCCAGTCGCGGTCCAGGTTGCGGGTGTAGCGAGCCAGCAGGTTGACGTTGCGCGTTGCCGGTTGCAGCTGCGACCAGTTGTCCTCATAGATGCACTGGCCGGCGGCCAGCTTGGCCGCATCGCAGCCGGGGAAGAAGCCGACAATCGCGCCCGATTCGTCCGTCAGATAGCCGCTGGCGCTGCGCGGTAGGCCGCCATTGGCGGCATTCGGCGCGCCGTAGCGCAGGTCGTAGCCGCCCGTCTTGCGGAAGTCGCGTTCGGTCAGTACACCGGGGCGGTCGATCACCCGGATTTGGTCCTGCTGGCGCACTTCGGCCGACAGGTAGGCGTTGTAGCCATCGCTGGCGAGGTCGCCGCTGCCGATGATGGCCGTCGCGTGCTTGGTGCGGCCATCACCCCTGCTGCTCTGGCCATAGTCGGCGGACAGCTGCGCGCCGCTGAAGCTGCGCTTGAGGATCACGTTGACGACGCCAGCGATGGCGTCGGAGCCATACACCGCCGAGGCACCGTCTTTCAGCACCTCGATGCGCTCGATGGCCTCGAAGGGAATGTTGGATACATCGACGAATTGCCGCTGCCCGTCGTCCCCGATCGGGTAGGGCGCCATCCGACGACCATCGATCAAAACCAGCGTCGCGCCGACCATCAGGCCGCGCAGCGAGACGCCGCTGGCGCCGGCGGCGAAGGCGCCCGAGAAGCCTTGAGAGAGTGTGCCCTGGCCATTGGCGGTAATGTTGCGCAGCACGCTGGAGACATCGGTGTAGCCCGACTTCTTCAGCTCATCGGCGCTGATCACCTGGACCGGGTTGGGGCTTTCGGCGCTGATGCGGCGGATGTTGGAACCGGTGACGGTCACGCGGTCCATCTGGACCGCTGCCGTGTCGCCCTGGGCATTGGCCAGGCCGCTGCTCAGGCTCAGGCCGCCCAGCAGGGCGAGGCGCAGGGTGGCATGGAGCGGTGTTTCGCGCAGGCCGCGGGCCGGCTTGCGCCGTAGGAACTTGCTGTTCATGGTCTCTATCCCTCGAGAAAATCTTTGTGCTTTGTGGCACACCGGCCGGACCGCGCCCGCGTGTTGGCCGGGGTTGTACACCTTCGGGCCTGGCTCGATCAGCGGTGAAACCCTTGGCAGATCGACGCGGTGGGCGGCCGCTGCACCGCCAGCGCTTCCGTAGGCCGGCTTTGCGCGGCAGCGTGGCGAGTCACCCGGCCTGGCCGCAAGTGCGGGCGCCGCATCGGCGCCGTTGCGTTGAGGTGCCCTATACGAGGCCGAGCGGCTGTCGGCGCGACTGCGTCAAGCGCCTATTTCGGCGTCGCGTGCTGTTCGGCAGCCCGCTCGTCGATGCGCTGCCATTGACCGTCGAGCAGCAGTTCATGTGGCGTGAACTGCGCCTTGTAGGCCATCTTGGGACTCTGCTGAATCCAGTAGCCAAGGTAGAGATAGGGCAGTTGCAGCTCGCGGGCCTGGGCGGTCTGCCACATCACGTTGTAGCTGCCATAACTGGTTGAAGGCTCGGGCTCGTAGAAGGTGTAAACGGCAGACAGACCATCGGCCAGGATGTCCAGGATGGACACCATTTTCAGCAGCATGCGGCCATCGGGCTGCTGCTCGCGGAACTCGACCAGGCGCGAATTGATACGACTTTGCAGCAGGAACTGGGTGTACTGGTCGACGCTGTCGTGGTCCATGCCACCGCCGCTGTGGCGGCCGGCCTGGTAGCGCAGATAGAGCTGGTAATGCTCTTCGTTGAAGGCCAAGCGCATCACCCGGGCTTGCAGGTTCTGGTGTTTGGTCCAGGCACGGCGCTGGCTGCGTGTGGGCTTCAAATCGGCCACCGGAATGCGCATTGGCACGCAGGCCTTGCAGCCATCGCAAAAGGGCCGGTAGGTGAACATGCCGCTACGCCTGAAGCCGGCCGCAACGAGGCCGGAGTAGGCATCGGAATGGATCAGATGGCTGGGTGTGGCCACCTGCGAGCGGGCCAGCCGGTCGGGCAGGTAACTGCAGGGGTAGGGCGCGGTCGCATAGAACTGCAGCTCGGCCAGCGGTAGCTCTTTGGGATGCGTCACGGTTGCGGCTTTGGCGTCAAGAAGGTGGCGTCAAGAGGGGCGTCGGCGGGGCTGGCGATGTCATCCCCGTCAGCGGGCACAACATCCAGATGCGACCAGAGTTGCGGATGATAGGTCCAATCGCTGGGTGCCGATCTCGGGATATGTCCGCGCAAATGGGCTTCAAACTGGGGGCGTGGCAGCTCGAATGCACCCAGCGAGGCCAGATGCTGGGTGTTCTGCTGGCAATCGATCCAGGGGATCTGATGCTCGCGGCATAGGCAGACCAGGGCGGCCAGCGCGATCTTGGAGGCGTCGGTGCGGCGCATGAACATCGATTCGCCAAAAAACATCCGGCCCAGATTGACGCCATAGAGGCCGCCGACCAATTCGCCGTCCATCCAGGTTTCCACCGTGTGCAGGTGGCCGGCGCGGGCCAGGCGCAGATAGGCGGCCTGCATCTCGGGCAGTATCCAGGTGCCACGCTGGCCCTCGCGCGGCGTGCTGGCGCAGGCCTTGAGCACCTCGGCAATGGCCGTGTCGATGCGGATCTCGCAGCCCGGTGTGGCACGAAAACGCGCAATCGTCTTGCGCAGCGAACGCGACAGCTTGAAATGCCGGGTCTGCAGCACCATCCGTGGGTCCATGCTCCACCACAGGATGGGCTGGCCCTGGCCGTACCAGGGAAAGACGCCGCGCGCATAGGCGGCGCGCAGCCGCGCCGGGCTCAGATCGCCGCCGGCCGCCAGCAGGCCCGGCGCCTCGGAATCCGGGCCCAGCGCAGCGCTGGTGGGCGGGAAGTCGAGCGTGTGGTCGTCAAGCCAGGGAATCATCGCGGCATGGTAGCGTGCGCGGCTGGCAAATCCTGGCGCTACTGCCCTCAACATCGATGATCACCGTCTACGGCATTCCCAATTGCGACACCGTCAAAAAGGCCCGCACCTGGCTGGATCAGGCCGGCCTGGCCTATCAGTTTCACGACTACAAAAAGGCCGGCGTGCCGGCCGACCGGCTGCCGCGCTGGCTGGCCGAACTGGGCTGGGAGCGCGTCGTCAACCGTGCTGGCACCACCTGGCGCAAGCTCGATGAGGCGCAGAAGGCGGCCGTCGTCGATGCGGCCAGCGCTGCGGCGCTGTGCCTGGCCGAGCCCAGTGTGATCAAGCGGCCCATTGTGGAATGGGCCGATGGCCGGCTGAGCCTGGGCTTCAGCGCCGAGCTGTTCGACGCGCACCGCTGAGCAGCGCACTGCCGCGGTGCACTGCCGCGGTGCGTTAATGCACTGAGGCTGGGCGAACACGCCACGCTTCGGTGCAGCGGCTGGCCGCTGAACCCGCCCCAGTCTGGGCACTGTTCTTGCTGTTCTGGTGCGGCTCGGGCCAAGGCGGTGCACGTTTTCGCACCGTGCTGGCGGCCCGGCTCAGACATGAGGACTGCATGGAGACGATCAAGCAAAGCGCCGATGCGCTGTTCATTCTGCTGGGCGCCATCATGGTGCTGGCCATGCACGCCGGCTTCGCCTTTCTGGAGCTGGGCACGGTGCGCAAGAAGAACCAGGTCAATGCGCTGGTCAAGATCCTGATGGATTTCGCGGTCTCGACGATCGCCTACTTCTTCGTCGGCTACACGGTGGCCTACGGTGTGCACTTCTTCACCGGCGCTGAAGCCTTGGCCGCGAAGAACGGCTATGAGCTGGTCAAGTTCTTCTTCCTGCTGACCTTTGCGGCGGCGATTCCGGCCATCATCTCCGGCGGCATCGCCGAGCGGGCCCGCTTCGGCCCGCAGCTGATTGCCACGGCCGTCATCGTTGGCCTGATCTATCCGGCCTTCGAAGGCGTGGCCTGGAATCAGGGCCTGGGCCTGCAGGCCTGGCTGAAGGCGCAGTTCGGCGCCGAGTTCCATGATTTCGCCGGTTCGGTGGTCGTTCATGCCGTGGGCGGCTGGATCGCGCTGGCCGCCGTGCTGTTGCTGGGCCCGCGGATGAACCGCTATCGCAAGGATGGCGCCATCAGCGCGCACCCGCCGTCCAGCATTCCCTTTCTGGCCCTGGGCGCCTGGGTGCTGGCGGTGGGCTGGTTCGGTTTCAATGTGATGAGCGCGCAGACGCTGGACAAGATCTCCGGACTGGTCGCGGTGAACTCGCTGATGGCCATGGTGGGCGGCACGCTGGTGGCGACGCTGCTGGGCCGCAACGACCCCGGCTTTGCCTACAACGGCCCGCTGGCTGGGCTGGTGGCCGTGTGCGCTGGTTCCGATCTGATGCATCCGCTGGGTGCGCTGATCACCGGCGGCGTGGCCGGCTTCATCTTCGTCAAGATGTTCACGCTGACGCAGAACCGCTGGAAGATCGACGATGTGCTGGGCGTCTGGCCGCTGCACGGTTTGTGCGGCGCCTGGGGCGGCATGGCCTGTGGCGTGTTTGGCTCGGTGGCCGGTGGCGGCATCGGTGGTGTGAGCCTGGCGGCGCAGCTGATTGGCACGCTGATCGGCGTGGCCTGGGCCTTGGCTGGCGGCTTCGTCGTCTACGGTGTCTTGCGCGCCACCATGGGTCTACGGCTGAGCCAGGAAGAGGAATTCGACGGCGCCGACCTGTCCATCCACAAGATCGGCTCGACGCCCGATCGCGAGGTCAGCTGGTAAGCTGGCGGGCTGTTCCTAGCAGCCCCGAGCCCCCTGATGTTCACAGGCATTGTCCAAGGCGTCGCCAGCGTGGCGGCGATTCGCGATCTTCCCGGTCTGCGCAGCTTCACGCTGCAGTTCCCGCCCGGCTTTTGCGCCGGGCTGGAGATCGGCGCCAGTGTGGCCTCGGACGGCGTCTGCCTGACGGTGACGGCGCTGCACGAGGGCGACCGCGCCGACTTCGACGTGATGCAGCAAAGCCTCAATCTCACCACGCTGGCCGGCCTGCATGTGGGCAGCCGCATCAATGTCGAGCGCGCGGCCCGCGATGGCGCCGAGATTGGCGGCCACCCGCTCTCCGGCCATGTGGACTTCATGGCCACGGTGCAGGCGATCCGCCAGCCGGCCAACAACCATGTGATCCGCATCGGCGTGCCGGCGCCGTGGATGCGCTACATCTTTGCCAAGGGCTATATCGCGGTGAACGGCGCCAGCCTGACCGTTGCCGAGGCCGGCCGCGAACGCGACGGCTCGGGCTGGTTCGAGGTCTGGCTGATCCCCGAGACCCTGCGCATGACCACCTTTGCCGACAAGGCCGAGGGCGCCGCGCTGAACATCGAGATCGAGCGCCAGACCCAGGTGCTGGTGGACACCGTGCGCGCCGCCGTTGACGAGCGCCTGGGCCCGCTACTGCCGCAGCTGGAAGCCTGGCTGGCCAGCCAGGGTCAGGTCTTGCCTGATCTGCTCAAGGGCTGAGACCGCAGCCTCCCCGAACTCAGCGCAGCGCGGCCAGCGTTGCCTGAGCGCCGGCCAGCGCCTGCAGCCGTTCGCGCAGATAGTCGCCCAGCCGGTGGTGCTGGCTGAAGGCGACGTTGAAGCGGATGTGCGGATCGGGCTTGCGCTCGGCCGAGAAGGTCGAACCTTGCACCAGCAGGATCTTGTTGCGCATCGCATCCTGCACCAAGAGCTGCACATCAACGCCCTCGGGTACCGTGCCCCAGAGGAAGATGCCGCCTTCGCCGGGATGGTCGAGCTGGATGCCGGCCTCGGTGAGCTGGCGGGCGCACTGGCTGCGCGCCTGCAGCAGCCGGGCCTGCAGGCGGTCCAGGTGCTTGCGCCAGCGGCCGGCGATCAGCACCTCCAGCAGCACGTATTCGTTCAGCGCCGCGCTGGTCAGCACCGAGCAGATCTTGCTGCGCATCAGCGTTTTCAGCAGCGCCGGCTCGGCGGCGATATAGCCCATGCGCAGCGCCGGGCTCAGCGCCTTGCAGAAGCTCGAGTAGTAGATGACGCCTTCCAGCCCTGAGAGCGCCGCGAGCCGCCCCGGATGGCCGGGATGGAAATGCCCATGCACATCATCCTCGGCGATCAGGAGGCCGTGCTGGCGCGCCAGCAGCAGCACGCGATGCAGATTGGCGGCCGTGCTGCTCCAGCCGGTCGGGCTGTGCAGGGCAGGCTGCAGGAAGAGCAGGCGCGGTCGGTGTTCGCGGCAGGCGGCATCGAGCGCTTCGAGGTCGAGGCCGTCCGGCCCGCGACGCACGGCGATGGGCCGGGCGCCGTCCTGGCGCAGGCGGTCGAACATCAGGAAATAGCCGGGGTCCTCGACCAGCACCGCATCGCCGGGGCGCACAAAGCTGCGGCAGATCAGATCAATCGCATGGGTGCCGCCATAGCAGGTCATCAGCCGGCCGGCGTCAACGGCGATGCCCTGCGCGCGCATCAGCGTGGCGATCCGTTCGCGCAGCTCGGGCAGGCCTTGCGGCGGGCAGCGCGAGGCCATGCCGGCGCTGCTGCGTGCCAGCCCGCGCTGCACGGCGGCGGCCGGCACGGCGTCTTCCAGCCAGGTGGGCGGCAGTGCACCGCTGCTGGCCAGCAGTACGCCGGCACGCTGGTCATTGGCCTGCTGGGCCAGCCAGACACCTTCCTGCTCCTCGCCGGCCTCGAGCAGCACCTCGTCACGCTCGGTCGGGCGCGGCTCGCAGACGAAGAAACCGGCCGTACCGCGTGAATCGATCAGGCCGGAAGAGGCCAGCTTGTCGTAGGCCAGCACCACGGTATTGGGGCTGACCGCCAGCTGCGTGGCCAGCGCCCGTATCGAAGGCAGCCGGGCACCGGGCGGCAGCTGGCGGCGCTCGATCAGCCCGGCCAGGCCGGCCTCGATCTGGTCGGCCAGCGGGGTGGGGGAGTGGCGGTCGATGGCAATCACGTAGGCAGCTTAGCGCAGGATCAGCAGCGCCAGCACCACCAGCGTGCCGCCCATGGCGAGGTTGAAGAGGCGCTGGGCCCTGGGTCGGGTCAGCACCCGGCGAATCGCCATGCCGAACAAGGCCCACATGGAGATCGCTGGAAAGCCGACCAGGGCGCCCAAGGTGGCCACCAGCAGGGCGGCCGGCCAGGGCGAGAGCCAGGCCGGCATGAACACCGAGGCCAGTGTGATTGCCTTCAGCCAGCTCTTGGGGTTGACGAGCTGGAACAGCGCGCCGTGAACGAATCCTGGCGCCCGATCGAGCGCGCCGGCTTCGGAAATGCGCGCACCGGTGAGCTTCCAGGCCAGCCAGACCAGGTAGAGCGCACCACCGACGCGCAGCACCTGCTGCGCCAACGGGTAGGCGAGGAACAGCGTGCCCAGCCCCAGGCAGCAGGCCAGCGTCAGCAGGAAGCCGCCAACGACGATGCCGAGGATCTGTGGCAAGGCGCCGCGGTAACCAAAGTTGGCGCCCGCCGTCGTCAGCATCACATTGTTCGGCCCGGGCGTGCCGGACATCACCAGGCAGTAGGTCATCAGCGGCAGCAGGTCGGTCATGGCAGCGGGGCTTGCTTGAAGCGAGTGAGAACACAGGCTGCAAGGCTAGGGCTGCGGCGGCCGCGGGCCAAGGCACAAGGCGGGCGGGCTGTATCAGCGCTGTGTCAGTGCCGGGAGGGGTACAGCGCGGCCCGGCCGGGCTTCACTCGGCCGGGCTTCATTCGGTCGGGCATGCCGGCGTCTGCCCGTGCGGCAGCTTGCGGCTGTGCTGGTAGCAGCGCTGCAACCAGCGGATGTTGGCGCCAAAGTCCTTCAGCGGCTTGTTCGGGCCATACCAGCTGGCCGCCAACGCTGCCTGCGCGCTGGCCGTGGCTTCCATGTACTCGTCAGGGAAGGCGATGATCTCGAAGACCAGCGGAAACTCGATATAGCGCAGCTTGACCAGCGCTCCCAGCTGTTCGTAGTGGTAGTGCACCGCGGCGTAGTCACTCATCTCCTCGCTCAGGTACACGGAGCGACCGTTGCGAGCCTGCACACGCGACGGCAGCTCGGTTTGCAGCGTCGGCCAGCGCGTGCTGAGGAAGCGATCGGCACAGCGCGCGATGCGCGCGTCCTCGGCGAGGAACTCCTTGACCTGCTGCAGCGCGGCCAGCCGCTTGGACATATCGCCGCGGATCGAGTTCTCGACGAAATCGCGGAAGTGGCCCACCGAGACAAATACGCCAACGATGACGCTGATGCCCGAGGCAATCGTGACGATGCTGCGCCAGTGCGCACGCCAGCCCGGTTCATCGGCTGACGCTTCGGTGGCGGGGCGCTCGAGAGCTTTCATGGCTGACCCTGTCTGCGGCCAGCACCGTTGCCGCTCTCGGCGCGGCGCAGGATCAGCAGCCAGGGGCGTTGCGGCAGCGGCAGCAGGCGACCCTGGGCATCCAGCGGGGTGTCGGTCCAGACCACGCGTTCCTGCACATTGCCGCCGATGGCGCCCAGCGCAGTGGGACTGATTGCCACAACGAGGTCGCAGTGGAAGGGCCAGGCCCGTTCGCGCTCCTGCCGGCTCAGCTTGCCGAGTTGGGCAAACTGTTTGAACTGGCTGACCGAGACCTCGCGCGGGGCGCAGATGACATCGGCCAGCTGAGGGGCCGTCTGGCTCGCGTCAAGGGCCGCAAAGCCGCTGCGCCGCGGCTGCTCCAGGCTGGCGCGGATGTAACCCCAATGCGTGCGGCCGGACGGAAATGAATCCGCCCCCAGGCCGGCGCCGCGGGCCAGATGCGTGATGAAGGCCGCCGACCAGGCCTGCAGAGAACCGTCGGGAAACAGCAGCTTGGACTCTGTCAGCTCGCTGCCCACGGCACTGCTCCAGTACTGCAGCACGCGGCTGGTGAAGGCTGCATCCGCTTCGGTGGGGGCCTCGGCGCCACGCGGACGCTCCAGCCTGTCGGCCGGCAACTGCCAGCGCACGCGCCCCCACAAGGCCCATTCCTGCAGCGCCAGATGCTGAATGCGCTCGGCCCAGCCCGGCAGCCGAACTGCCGAGCCGCCCAGGCCTTCGCCGGGCGCATCGACGACAGCCTCGGTAGCGGACAGTGGCGCCGCAGCTGGCGTTGAGGGTGCAGGAGGCGCCGGCGGCAGATGGCTGCAGCCCGTGAGCAGGGCAGCGGCCATCAGCCAGCCACTGCCGGCATGGCGCAGCAGACGCCCGCCGCGCATGCACTCAAGTCTTGAAGCCAAATCCGTCGTCAGCATCCAACGCTCCCGGCGCAAGCGCGCCTTCCAGGCCTTAGTGTGTGCAGCCGGGTCGGCGAGGGCTATCGGTCAAATGCTGATTTCCCGTATCAGTTGCCGATCAGGCTGATGCGCCTTCGTTCGGATCACAATGAGGCCGGCACGTTCGCCGTCCGCCCCGGCCGGTATCGTGCAGCGGGAGACGCTCATGGCACTGCAACACGCCAGCCCTGGCCAGCTGATCGACCTTCAGGCCTTGGCCGAATTCAACCCCGAGGGTCAAAGCACCAGCCTGATCAAGGCCGAGCAGCTGCAGCTGCTGCACCTGCTCTTGGGCGCCGGCCAGTCTCTGCATGAACACAAGCTTGCCGGTGAACTCTGTCTGCACTGCCTGGCCGGCCGTGTGCGGCTGGAGATGCCGGGCACGCAGCTGCCACTGAGTGCCGGGCAGATGACGCTGCTGGCCGCCGGGCAGGCGCATGCGGTGGTGGCCGAAATGGACAGCAGTTTGTTGCTGACTCTGGTGGTGACAGGTTGACTCGGTGGCTACGGATAACTAGCAGGGTGAATGGCTTGCTTGGGCTAAGACCCTGCTGGCCGAACTGAGATTGACCTGCCCCTGGGCGCACTGCACATTCCTTGCAGCATCGACGCTGGATCGTCATTCAAGCGCACCGATGAACAGGGCTCGACCACGCCGGCTGTTGCGCCCTGCATGCCCGCCACGTGCGCCGGCGCCTTTTGCGCAGGGAGAGAACCATGTCCACCGTCGACACCACCATCACCAACCTCAGCGTGCGCCAGCAGATGCTCTGCTTCGCCTACCTCGCGTACACCGGCGAGCGGATCACGACGCCGAACCCTGAGGCCATCATCCTCAGCAATATCAACGCCGCCTTGCAGTCGATCGGCAGCCCGGTCGATCTGTCGACCTGGTCGGTGGTTTGGGGGCCAATTGCCTTCACCGTGCCCGGCGCGAAGTACCAGGACAACATGGTGTATGTGCTGCAGAACGGCAGCAGCGCCGACTATGCCATCGCCGTGCGCGGCACGAATTTCGTCTCACAAGTCGATTGGTTTCTGGAGGACTTCGAGGTGATCGACACCATGCCCTGGCCGGTGCCCGGCGCGGTGTCGAAGTGCCAGGCTGGCGCGGCGATCTCGGAGTCGACCAGCATCGATCTGCAGGTGCTGCTCGGGCCGAATATGACAGATCCGGTCCATGGTCAGCTGCTGTCATTCCTGGCCGAGCGTGCGCCGCAGGGCAAGCCGATCAATCTGTGCGTGACCGGGCACAGCCTGGGCGGCGTCTTGGCCAGCACGCTGGCGCTGTACCTGCTGGAAAACCAAAGCGCCTGGGATGCTTCCGGCGCGTCGACCGTCAGCTGCGTCAGCTTTGCCGCGCCGACTGCGGGCAATGCCTTGTTTGCTGCGAATGCGGGCGCGGTCTTTCAGCAGGCCGCCGCGGCAGGGTCCTTCCCGGGCTGGGACACCAGCCTGGCCAGCAATCTCGACAACGTCGCTTGTTCGCTGGATGCGGCGCCACTGTTCAGCGCAGGGCAGAACATCGCCAGCGGTGGCCTGGCGGGCCCCTTGTTCGCGCTCTATGCGACGCCAAACAACAGTGTCGACGTGATCGACTTTGGCAATCTGTCAGCGACGGCCGCTGAAGAGTGGAAGTATTTCCAGCCCTTGGTGCTGCAGCCGCTGGCCAGCATGCTCAGCCCGCAAGGCTATACACAGCTGCCATCAGAAACCTTCGCCGGCAGTTTCATCGGCAGCAGCCTGAGCTTTGAGAGCCTGGTCAGCGGCCTGGCGGACTATCTTGAAGCCTTTGCGGCGCAGGCGGGCTATCAGCATTCCAGCAGCTATCCGGTCTACCTCGGGCTGACGCAGCTGATGGACCCCAGCATCGTTGTGCGGGGTGGCAGCGATGCGCCGGCAGCGCCACCGCAGATATCCGATATCAGCCCGACTTCGGCCTACCGGGGTAACCCGGCCGGTGTGACCGTGCAGATTCTGGGCAGCGGCTTTGCCAGCGGGCTGTACAGCAACCACCTGGTGTTCAGCGGCGGCACAACGCCGATTCCCTACCGCATCACGGCCGCTACGCCAAACCAGCTCACCGCGGTGTTCTATGTCGACCAGGCCAGTGCCGGCGTGCAGTCGCTGCAGGTGGTGACGTCCAGCCCTTTCTACACCAGCAATGCGGTGGACTTTGAGGTGCGCTTCTTGTAGGCAGACCTTTCTTGACAGGGCACTAGCCTTCGCTGGTGCCCTCGTTCACCGGCGCTGCCGGCTCGAACAGGGCGATATCGCGAACGTTCTTCTGCACGGCGACGGCGGCAAACAGGCTGAGCAGGAAGGACATCGCGTAGAAGCCCTTTTCGCTGGCACTCAGCGTGGCGTTCCAGAGCCCGACACCGAGCAGCAGCAGCGCCACGCCAAGCGAGACCCAGCACAGACCGA
This sequence comes from Roseateles aquae, assembly GCF_032337115.1. NCBI lineage: Bacteria > Pseudomonadati > Pseudomonadota > Betaproteobacteria > Burkholderiales > Sphaerotilaceae > Roseateles > Roseateles aquae. The sequence continues at coordinate 667,465 of NZ_JAVXZY010000001.1, read as the reverse complement.
AATAGAGGCCCGTGACCCTGATGCCTTCCAGCCGGTCGCGTACCGACTTTTGCAGCGACACGGCCGAGAACAGCCCGTACATCAGCAGCGTGAAGTAATAGCCCTTCTCGTTCAGCTGCATCTCCGCATTCCAGAGCCCGACCAGATAGGCACCGGCGCCGGCAATCATTGCCGCCCATGAAGCGCCAACAAAGGCGCCGGTCGGCTTGTGCAACTGTGGGGTCTGCATGTTTGCTCCTCTCGTTTCGATCTCGATGTGATGGCCGCGGCGCTGACGGTGCAGGCTTTCGCCACAGGCCTGCGCGACTGTAGCAAGGCCACACCACAGCGGCGCTAGGGTGCACCCGCGCTGCGCTTGGCTCAAGCACGGCGATAGCGCCGGCCATCCGCCCAGGCAAGGCTGGATCTCAGCCGAGTGATGGCGCTGAGGCTCGGTCGAATTCAAGCCCGAGCTTCAAATCACCCGCCTGAACAAGGCCGAGCATTTGTAGCTTCTGCATCTGCTGCTGGGGCCGGGCCAGTGCCTGCACGAACACATGCTGGCTGGCGAACTCTGCCTGCAGTGCCTGTTCGGGCGAGTGCGGCCGGAGCTGTCGGGTACCCGGCTTCTCCCTTGAGCGAAGGGCAGATGACGCTGCTTGCCGCCGGGCTGGCACATGCCGGCGTCGCCAAAAAAAAAGGCCAACAGGCTCTTGCTGACCCTTGTGCTATGGGTCTGACTCCTTGTTGAGTGGCGCGTGGCAGCTTGATGCGCGTCCCGATGCGATCGAGCTTGGGCATCTCTTCAGCGCCAGCGCGACGCCCCTTCGCTATCGGATATTCGCCGGCATGCCGACACAGATGTCCACGGTGCTTGATGTCGCCAAGGCCAGCGTCGGTTTGTCGTCTCTGCAGGTCGTGAGCTCGAACGCGTGCTGCGCCGGCAAGGCGGCGGGCGTCGAGGTGCGCGGCTGAGTCGGATGCGGCGCGGCGTGAGCACTGCGCTGCCTTCGAACTTCAGTTCAGCGCCAGCTTGTCCTTGAAGCGATAGCCCGGCGTCTGGCGGTCCTGGCGCCACTGCTGGAAATGCTGGCGCTCTGGGTAGCGATTGACATAGTCGAGCGCCTGCACGTCCTCGCCCCAGTCCTGATAGGCGGCCATCACATCGATTTCGTCGTAGTCATAGCCGGCGGCTCCGGCCTGTGCGGCGGCGTTGTGGGCTCTATCGGTGCTCTTGTATTCGCTGGTGTCTGGCGAGAAGAAGCTGTCGCTGAGGTGCTGGTAGGCATGCATGAACTCCTCCAGCGCCATGAAGAGCACCTGGCGCGAACGGGCCGGATCGTCGGCCCAGAAGGTGGTCAATGCAGGGAATTTGGTGGCCGGCAGCGTGATGGCGATGCGCTGCGTGCCTGGGAAGTACATATTCTTCGTGGCGATGGTCGAGACCATCTTATCGGCCGGTCCGGCGAGCAGGGACAGATCCAGATGCAGGCCGAGGTTGTTGAGCAGCGCGGTGCGCCGGGTCGACATCGCATCGGCGGCGGCCTGGAAGTTACCCGCCTGGATGTCGGTTCTGACGGCCTGAATAAACAACTGGAAGGCCGGCAGGTGCGGTGCCGCGGCGCCGACCGCAGTGCCGCCACGCTGGCCGCGCGCCGGCCGGCGCTGCTTCTTGTTGTAGATGCGATTGCCGATATAGGCGCCCAGCGCGGTGCCCAGCACCGGAATGACGCTGCCAAAGGCAGCGCCGATGGCGATGTGGCCGCCGCGGCCGACGCGCTGCAATGGGGCGCTAGCATTGACGCTGCTGCGGCGCTGGCTGACGGGCGCTGTGCCGACATTCTTCAAGGCCCGTGCGCCCATCAGGTCGGCCTCGCGTTCGAGTGCGGGTGTGTCGTTGACGGCCACGCCGCCCTGCATCCGCAGCGTCGGCTTCACACGCCCCTGGGCCTGCTGCACCAGGTGCCAGGCCTCATGGGGCAGGTGCTGCTCCTGACCGGGGGCGAGGTGGATGTCCTGGCCCTGCGCATAGGCATGGGCCTGCAGCGCCGCCGGTTTGTTCGAGTTGCGGTGCACGCGAACGCCCGACATATCGACGCCGGACAGCGATTCGATGCCGCTGCGCAGCTCGGCGGGCAAGCCCGCCCGGGCCGACGCTGGCTCGCGGCGCTGCAGCTGCGCCAGCTGGACGCCTTGCTGCGACTGGCGCGGGCTGGCGGACGACGCGAGCTGCCCGGCGGCGCGAGGCCCGTCACGCTCGGCCGCCGGGGCCTTGGCTGCGGTCCGCAGGCTGTGGCTGTTTGTTTGGCGGGTGCGGGTGCTCATCGGCAAGCTCCTGTTCCGGAAGGTCTGTATCGGTTGGGGTGGGTCGCAGCTGTGGCGCGCCGCGACCCATTGATGTCGGCGCTTGCGGGCTGCATGAGTCAGTGCCGCTGCGCGCGCTCATAGTGCGCGCCACCGTGGAAGATCGGCGTCAGCGGGTCGCCGGCATGACCGTGCCGCATGATCTCCTCGTACTGGCCGGGGGCGGCATGGCTTTGTCGATAGAGAACCAACTGCCTGTGCTCGAGGTCGGCCAGCACGGCGAGGTCAGGCGGCGCGAGGTAGTAGCCGGCGTTTTCAACGATGCCGGCATAGGCATCCAGCAAGGCGTTGCGCCTGGCGACGACGACCGCGCGGTAGGGCGCCACCGGAACGTCTTCGAGCGCCCGATGCGCCGCCTCGTCGGCGTGTATCGCCGGGGCCGCGCGCACGGCCGCGCGGACATGGTCGACATGGTTGTTGACGGCGCGGCGCAGCGTCGCCGCGGGCTCGGCGCGCAGCAGCGCAATGCGGCCGGCGTTACCCACGGCCGCCTGAAGGCGCCCGCGCAAGTCGGCGTCGGCGGGAGCGTTGCTGGCGATCAGCGCGTCGGCCAGCGCAAGGCGCGCCGCGTCGTAGTCGGCGCTGGCCGCCCGCATGCCGGCGACGTAGCGGTCAATCGCCGCTCTGACGCCCTCGACCAAGGCGGGAGCGCCGCGTTCTTCGTCTTGTTCGGCTCGCCCGAGCGCGGCCTCCACACCGTCGACACGCCGCAGGCCGGCCCAAAGCAGACGGTCATGGATGTCGAAGTTCGCATCGTCGGCCTGCCCATTGGCCCGTGCGCGCGCCACCTTGCTCCAGATGTCCTTGAGGATGGTGGTCAGGTGCTCGGTATAGGCGGCCAGATAGCGGGCGTCGTGGGCACGCAGCACGGTGGCGATATCGCGGCGCTTGCCTGCCGGGTCAGCATGCCGGTACTCCATGCGCTGGAGCTCGGGGTTCCAGACCGGCACGCCGAGCATGGCATGGATGCCGCAACTGCCGTCGCCGGTGGTGTCCGATACACCCAAGGCATGGCCGTCGGCGCCTGCAAAGCGGCGCACCTGAGGCAGATCGTCGGCCCGGGCCGCGCCCCTTGAGCCGGCGCCGCCATGGGCCTTGCCGCCACCCAGCAAGGCCTCAAAGGCCTTGAACAGCGCATCCAGCGGCGTGTCTTGTTTGGTCGGCGCTGCGGCAACAGGGCCTGAACTGGCCCCGGTGGCGCTGGATGCCGGGACTTTTGCGGCCGGCAGGTCGGCGTCGGACGGGCCCTTGCGTGGGGCCTCGGCTGGGGTTTTGGGCGGAGGCTTTTCGCCCAGCATCGCGCGGCCCAGCGTCTGCAGCAGCTGCTGCAGCGGTGCCACCCGTTCGGCGCTGACGCCGACCTCGCCGAGCCGAGCGCGCCCGACGCCCAGATGCAGCGCCTGGCTTGGCACCCTGCCGGGCTGGCTGCCGGATTGCGTGGCGAGATGGACGTCCCGCACATCAAGCCCGCGGACTGACGCGCCACCCAGCTGGCGCAGCCCCAGCGCGGCCTCGGCGCTCGGTGAGCCATCGCTGGCCGGCACTCGTGCGGCTTCGGTGCCCGGGCCGACGATGGCCTGGTCGATCGCCGCTTGCAGGCCGCTCTCGAGCAGGTGCTTCAGATGCACGCCGCCCTGGGATTTTTCGCCGATCGCCTTGCGCCCGACGAAGACCTTTTTCTGCGCCTTGTGCAAACGTTCCAGTCCCAGCTGCTCGAGCTGGAATTCGACACCAGAGACGATGTGCAGATGCGGCTGTTCATGCGCCGCAGCACGCTTGTCGCGAGCGATATCTCCGCCGACATGGAGCCCCTTCAGCAGCTTCTCGATCAGCTTCTTGGTGCGCCATGAAGTGTCTTTGCCGAAGCTGGCGGCGGCGCTGGCGAGATCGACGAACCCGCCGATGACGCCGACCCGGACATCCAGCTGTGTGTTATCGACACCGCCGATGAAGTTGGCCGTGGCGCCGGACTTGTCGCCCAGCAGGTTCTCCAGCATGTCCTTGCCGGTGCGCAGCGACAGCAGGACGGCACCGTTCTGCGCTTCGTCCAGTTCGAGCAGCATGCGCTGAACTTCGACCGTCAGGCTGCTGTCGTCGCCTTCACCGGCCTTGTGCAGGGCGGCGCCGCGCGCCTCCAGCGTGCCAACATCGATGTGCTCGACGGCGGGCCGGCCGGCCTCGAAGCCGCTCAGCTCGGCGGCTATGCTGGAGAGCGTCAGCGCGCCGACGTCGACGTCGCTGCCCTGCTGCTTGTGCACGCCGGCCTTGCGTTTCTCGACGCCCTCGCGTTCACGTTTGGCCAGCACCTGCTCCCGCTTGGCAAACGCGGCGGCGGCAGCTTGCTTGGCCGTCTCGCAGGATTTCAGGGCCGCCGCAAGAGCCTGTTCATGGTTGGCGCGGGCCTTGGCACGCAGCTTGTCGGCAGGACTGGGCGCTACCACTGCCGCTCGGGCCGGTAGCGCTTGGGCCTTGCCAGCCTGGCTGGGGCCAGGTGCTGCCTGCTTGACTTGCTCGTCATGGTCGATCTGGGCCAGCGCGGCCTTGAGCTGGTCATCGGCCTGGCGCCGTGCGATGGCGCGTTGCTGCTCGGCATTGGCAATGGCCTTGTCGCGCGCGGCGATCGCCTTTTGCATCTTGTAGCTGAGGCGATCGCTCCGTGTGCGTCGCTGCAGATGGGCATCGGCCAGGCCCAGCCCGGCCAGGGTGAGGCCGCGGCGATCCGGCGCGGCCTCATCGCCGCCCATCGCTGTGTCGAGTTCAAGCCGATCGAGCCTGATCTGGCCGGCACGTGCCGCCAGTGTCTGCTGCTGCCAGCGCTGCTCGGTGCCCGGGGGGCCGGGCAGGGGCGAGTGCTTGCGCAGGTCCACGCCGCGCACGTCGATGTGCTCGAGTCCGGCCAGGGCGATATTGTCGAGGGCGATGGCCTTGACCCCGCCTAGCGAGGCCTCGCTGATGTCGAGGCTGCTCGGCGGCAAGCCTTTTGCGCCGGTCTGGCCGGCGCTGAGGCCACGCAGGCCGGCACGCTCCAGCCCCAGCTCGACGCTGCTGCCCAAAGCGCTGCTGCCCAGCCGGGCTTCTACGGGCCCAGCGTGCACCCGCTTGACGCGAGCGGACATCCCCGGTCTGGCCAGGCCTACATCGTCGGCAACGCTGGCCAGGCCTTGCAGGCTCAGATCGGCCTCGCGCCCGGCGTTGTCCTGCCGGCCAGTGATCTCGGCGGCGCCCAGGCTGAGGGCGCTGATGCTGGCCTGGCTGTGTGCCTGCGGATCCTCCAGCAGCACGCCACCCAGCGACAGGGCGCCGGTTTCGCCGCGGACGACCGTGCTCGTCCCGGCCTTGGCGCCAGCTTTGCCCGAGGAAGCCGCGGTATCGCGCTCAAGGTGCGCCGCGCTGGGGGCGAGATTGAGGGCATTGACGCTCAGCACCTGGCCCTGGCTGGCAGCGGTCAAGTCGCGGACGTCAAGACCCAGCCCGCGGGCGCTGAGGCCTTGCTGCCCGCCCTGGCGCGTGGCGGCCAGATCGGCGCCGCTGACGCTGGCCTGCTGTGCGAGCAGGGCGGTGTCGCCGCGCTTGATGCCGATGCCGCGCGCCTCCAGCGTGCCAAGATGGGCCTGCGCGTGCAGCGTGCTGCGATCCAGCCGCGACGGCTCGCTGACGCGCACCGAGGCCGCACTGCGGCCAAGACTGAGCCTGTCGATACCGAGCACGTCGCCGGCCAGAGGATCATCGGCCTTGCCGCCGCTGCCGTAGCGCAGCTCACTGGCCATGACGCCACCGATCTGCAGGCCCAGTTGCTGATGCAGCAGACGTGCTTCGATGCGTTCGATGTCGATGGCGCCGATGCCCACGGTGTCGGTCGCGGTTTCGCGCCCAAGCTGGCGACCGCGGATGCGGCCGATGGCCAGCCGCGCCCGCGTTTCGCCGGATCGCGAGGTGTTGGCACCGACAACGGCGGCATGAATGTCCTCGACCGTCAGGCTGCTCAGCACCGGCGCGTCGCGGCTGGGCCGGGTGAGGCCGAGTTGCTCGGCACGCTCGCGGGCCAGGCGACGTTGCTCGGGGCGCGCTTCTTCCTCCGCGGCGGCACTCGCGCTGGCCTGCGCCTGTTTGCGTACTTCGTGCTCCTTGAAGGCCTTCGCATTGCCCTGCAGAAACTCGATCGCGGCCTGGATGTCGTGGGTCTGGGCCGGCGTGAGGCCTGCGTCCGCCAAAGCTTGCTGGAGGGGGCGCAGATACTTTTCGCGCATCGCCGCGATCTTCTGCGGGTCCCAGCTGCGCATGCTGGCAAACAGGCCGCCGCGCAGCGCGCCGGTCTCGATCTTGGCCCTCAGCGCGGCGGGCTCAACGTCCTGCCCATCAAGCGTCACCGTCTTGGCCTTGGTCAACGGCAGCAGTGCGTCGCGCAGGGCGCCGCCGGCCTGCAGACGTAGCGCGCCACTGCGCACCAGCACGCCCAGCAGCAGATCATCGCCCTGCTGCTGGAAGACCTGCAGCTCGACCGCGTCGACATGGAAGCCGAGCTTGAGCGAGTCCAGCACGCTGAGCACCACTGCCGCCGAGGGTGGGGCCTGTGCCGCGGAGGATGCCGGCGCATCGGGCTTTTCGGTGGCGGTGGGCTCGCTCGGTCGGACTGGCGCCGGCATCGCTGCTGTGTCCGATGACGTGTCAGGAAGCTTGACCGGCGCTGAAGCGCCGCTGCTGGCGGACTCGTGCTTGGCTGTCGCGGGGGATGCCTCGGACGTTTGGGCGGCCTTGGCAGCTTTGTCTGCTTGATCGGCCTTGTCGGCAGCGATCTGCAGGCGCGGAAAGTGGATCGAGGTGAAACGGATGGTGACGGCGCTTTGCATCGCCTGCTTGCGATAGGCGCGCCACAGGTCGGCCAATGTGAATTCCGCTTCGACGCCATTGATCGAGGCACCACCGCTGAGGACGCTGCGCCCTCCGCCCTTGACCAGCATCGGCCCGAGCCGAATGGTGGCGATGGTCACCAGGCCGGTGACGAAGTCGAGCCGGAAGCCTTCGAGCTGGACCGCGGTATTGCAGGCGGCATCGAGCTTGTCGACGATGGTGTCGCGCACATAGATCGCCAGCATCGACTGGTCGAGGTCTGCCACGTCGCCGTCGTCGGCTTCCGGATCGAGAATTCTGAAGCTGGGCACCGCACTCCAGAACATGCCGGTCCAATGGTCATGGACCGCCTCATCGGTGGCATGGCGCGCTCGCGCCGCACTTTCCGCTTCGACGCCACGGACCTCGGCCCAGGCCGGGCCGTCGCCGAACAGGCTGGCGTCGTCGGGTGCTGGCGGCGCGTCCTTCTTGGCGATGCCCTTGCCGCCGCCGCGTTGCACTACCGCGCCGGAGCGTAAGGCGCTTGCGGTGCCTGCCGCAGCGCCAGGCTTGCTCAGGACCGAGTTGTGCTGGCCTTGCTGAGCTATTGTGCCCAGCGGGCCTGGCGCGCCCTGTCTTTGATCGGCACCGGGAGCGGTGGCCGCCGGGCTGAAGCGAGCCAGCTGCGCGCTCTGCTGCTGTTGGCGGGGGCTGTCGGCCCAGGCGCTTCTGGGTTCAGCGCCGGCCGAAGCTGGACGGTAAGCCATTTCGGCGGCCGGTAGCGAGGTTCGCGCGGCGCCACCGTCGGCATGCTGCGGAGCAGCGAGGGGGGTCATGCTGCGTCACCTGCGGCGCCTGCGTCAGCGGGCCTGCGCCGCTCGGCCCTTGAGCGTGGCCAGCCCCGTCCATGCAAGCGCCGGCCTAGAGCTGTGCCAAGCTGCCGGGCCCGGCGTCGGACCGTATGGACCTGCTCAGGTCGGGGCTGGCTCATGGTGGCTACACCTTGCGCTTCAGACACCCGTCGGTGGGCGAAGGTCGCCGGCGTTTTTGTAGTTCGTTGCCGAGGCCTTGCTCTTGGTCAGCAACTGGGCAGCGCGCTCGCCGGCATGGTCGTCCCAGAGCGCCCTGATGTCCTCGGGCGTGTAATGCTTGCCCTCAACAAAGATGTGCAAACCGAAATGGATGTAGATCTGGCCGACCCCTGAGAGGAAGAGCTCCTGGAAGCCGCGACCTGAGGCCAGCGAGAGGGCAGCGAAGCGCTGCGGCCCCGGGGCATCGCGGTTCATCTTGGCGACGACGGCGCAGAGCCGGTCGACCTGCGCGCCACCGCTGTGCTTGACGCGGGCGGTGTGCGCGTTGTCCTTGACCTCGATGTAGTACTCATCGCCATTGGCACGGAGCTCCCGGCGGTCGACGTCCTGCTTGAGTGAGGCGAGGATACGCTGCTGCTCTGCGACGTCGCTGGTCGCCTTCAAGCGGCGCAGATCATCGCCGCCCAGCGCGCCTGGGTTGTTCTGTAGGTCAGCGGCCGCATAGCCCAGGTATTCGCCGCCCAGCATGCCTTTCACGCTGTCGCGACCGGGGGCCGGCGCGCGCAGCGCGTCAGCGATTTCGGCAATCGCGCCAATCATGCCGCCGGCCGTCTCGGCGACCCATTTGCTGGGGATCTTGTTGAGGCGATCGAATTCGCTGAAGAACTGACCGATGTCGACGCCCAGCCCGGCCCATTTCTGTGCGCCGTCGATGACGAGCTCCGGAAATCCGGCGTACTCGGGCACGCCCTTGATGTCGACGACGAAGCTGAGGTTGTTGGCCAGTGATTGATGATTGAGGGCGGCGAAGCGCTTGTCGAGGGCGGTCAGTGCCTGCACCATCTGCTCCATGCGGTCGACGATGTCCGGCAGCAGCTTGACGGTGAGCGTCGGTCGCGGGTTGGATTTCGCAAAGTCCTTCTTCTTGACGCCACCGGCCGCGTCAGGCCGCTCCAACTCAATGTTGCGCTTGGCGAACGCGTTGTAGGCCTCCTGCCAAGCGTCTTCAACGAACTGCGCGTCTTCCCTGCCGATGTTGGCCAATTGGAAGGCCGCCTTGAAGGTCTCGATGACGTCGTCGTCCGTGAACTCGCCCGCTTCGATCGCGCCGATGTATTCATCCAGCGTCTGTTCGGTGATTTCATACTTCCGCGGGGCCGGATCGCGTTTGCCCTTGAATCTGGAGGCAAAGCGGCTGACGGTATCAGCGCCGACGTTCAAGGGGCGCAGCGCCATGCCCGTTGCCCCAGCGCTGCCGAGGCCTTGGGCACGCGCGCCGACGCTGCTGGCTTCGGCCTCCAGCGCAGCGTCGGTATTCACACCAACACCGCCGGCCATCTGCAACGTCGGTCTGACGCGGCCCTGCGCCTGTTGCACCACATGCCAGGCTTCGTGCGGCAGATGCTTCTCTTGACCCGGCCCGAGATGGATGTCGCGACCTTGCGCAAATGCATGCGCCTGCAAGGCTGCCGGCTTGCTCGAATTGCGATGGACGCGGACGCCGGACATGTCGATGCCAGACATGGCCTCGATGCCGCCTCGCAGTGGCTCTGGCAGGCCAGCACTGGCATGGGAGGCAGCGCTGCCGCCGCCTTGGAGTTGCGCCAGCTGCAAGGCTTGCTTGCGCTGTCGAGGGCTGCTGGGTGGTGGGCTCGCGGTGCCTTTGGCGGGCTTCAGGCTAACTGCTGCCGGCCCGCGCGAGGTGCTGACGGACAGTTGGCTGCCATCTTTGCTGGAAGCGCGTTTCATGCTCATGGGGAGGTGATGGGATGTTGGGCTGGCGCCGCGGAGTTCATGGATTCACCCACGCTGGTTCGAGCGACGGGGCGACGAGGACGCCAGCCCCGCTCAGGCGCCGTAGCCTTGAACGAGGGGGCGCTCCGCCGGCGTCTGGAGCCTCGCGCGGCTTGCGTGCTCATTCAAGCGCCGCTCGAATCTGGGGGTTGGTCTTCTTATCATTGAGCATCCGGAAGATCGTGGCGTACTTGACGCCAACATCGGCCCAATCGTCCACGCGAGGGGAGTACACGCCCTGCTCCTGAAGCGCTCGGAGTTCCAGGATCACGCCCTCCGCACGATGTCCCAGGGTGCTCGGGCCGACCCTCTCCATCGGGAAGTGGCCGCCCTGGTCGTCAGCGGTCTCGCTCCAGACATAGTCGGCGCCGGTCCAGAGTTGGTCCAACCACTGGCTGACGGTAAGGTTCTGCTGGTCGTCGATGGTCCTTCCGCTTCCGCCAGAACCGGGCAAGACATGGTTGAACAGGCGTGCATTGCGGGCGACCTGGGATGCGGTCAGCACATCGGCGACAAAGGTTTCCTTCCTCTTCCAGCCCTTGACCTTGGCGAGTACAAGGCCGAGATCGGTGCGGCTCAGCATGCTCACACGCTGCTTCGCCGACGCACCGTCCTGCCCCGGGTTGTTGACGAGGTCGGCGACCTGCAGGGCGATCAGCGCCACCACGTTCTTGTAGTTCTCGTCGAAGTAGTGAGTGCCCTCCGCGCGCGTGGCCAGCGCCTCGTCACCGGGATAGAGCAGTTTGATGACTTGCGCCAGCCGACTAAGCCGCAAGCCTCCGGTGACATGGAAGTTGCCAACCAGTTCCTGGTCCATGTCTTCATAGACAGTCAGGTCCTGGCCAGCGCTCCAGCTTTGCGGCGTCTGCAGCTGGTCCCGGGCGTGGGCCGCGACCTGGCCCAGAACGACAGGGATCTGGTCGGCATTGGTCGTCTCGTCGATAGCCGCCACCACGTACTCCGGCGTCCAGTTGTCATCGGTATGACCATCGGGGGTCAGCTTCCAGCCATCGGCCTGGTGCAAGACCTCAGCCTTGGCCAACTGGCGCTCGTCACTCTCTTGAATCCTGTAGGGCAGGACCTCGATCTCGAATCCGACTTTGCGTTGAATCGCGGCCTTCTGAATGCCACCATTTGCGTTCGGTGCGCGCGTCGGCCTTGACGTCCCGCTAGGAACGGACCCGATCTGTGTGGCTTTCGCCCCCATCACGTCCGCCTCTCGCTCCAGGCCGGCATCGTCATTGACCGGCACGCCCGCCTTCATCTGCATCGTTGGCCGCACCCGCCCCTGTGCCTGTTGCACCACATGCCAGGCCTCATGAGGCAGATGCTTCTCCTGCCCCGGCCCCAGGTGAATGTCCTGCCCCTGTGCATACGCATGCGCCTGCAGCGCTGCCGGCTTGGTGGAATTGCGATGTACGCGCACGCCGGACATGTCGATGCCGGACAGGGCTTCGATGCCGCTGCGCAGGCCATCGGGCAGTCCGCCTTGGGCCGTGGCGCTGGGCGCAGCGGCAGGCTGCAGCTGAGTCAACTGCTCGGCCTGTTTCAGCTGGCGCGGGCTGTCGGACCAGGCGGGCAGGGCGCTGCCGCCGCCGTGGGCGACGGCCGTGTCGGCGTCGGCGGCCGGTGAGCGCTGCGGGCCGGCAGGCTCGGCGGCGAGGCGTTGGCGCGGGGCGTTGCTCATTGCGGTTGCTCCGTATGGGCGCGGGTCCAACGACCCGTGCTACATCTGCTGGGACGAGGCGCTCACTTCTTGTCCTTGGCAATCGAGTTCGCCACATTGGCCTGCAGCATGCGGTCGCGCTTGCGGTTCTTGGCGGCGCTCTTGCGCGGGTCTTCCGTGCGCCCCTTGCCGGGCTGGTGCGAGGTGGTTTTGCCTGTTGGCCCGGTGGTCGAATGCGAGGCACCGCGCGAATGCCCCTTGGTTTTGCGCTCCAGCTGCGCGATCTGCGCGCCCTGGGCCAGCTGGCGAGGGCTGCTGGCGTCGGCGGCCAGGCCACCTGCGTTGGCGGCAGCCGCCTGCAGCGGGGCGGCCGCCCGGGCCGGGCTTGAGAGTCTTTGCTTGCTCGTGCTCATGGTTTCTCCACCTGGGTTCTTCGCATCGCCAAAACCGCCCAGATCGTCACGACGACGAGCAGGGTCCACAGCAGGAAAGGACTTTCACGCAGCGGCTTCAGCGCCGGGTCGAAGGTGAACAGCAGACCGCCGACGGCCAGCGGCGGCAGCGCGCCCAGCGGCATATAGCGGCCCCAGCGGGCGCGCCAGGCGCAGTTCAAGGCCATGGCCAGCCAGCAGCCGGCGCCGACCATCAGCAACAGATCAAAGGCGGCACGCAGCGGCCAGCGGTGTTCACAGACCCAGCCGCGCACGGCCAGCTTGAAGTCGCTGACTGAGCCGGTCAGGAAGGCGGTGTCGAAGTTCTGATCGAAGTCGACCGGCGTCGAGACCTCCTTGATCGGCAGCGGCCAGAAGGCGACGCCGCCATAGTTGTCGTCGTAGTAGATCAGGTCGTCGCCGAACTGCTGGCCGCCCTTGCTGCGCGGCGAGACCATGGGGATCAGCTTGCGCAGAAAGATGCGCCGGTCGCCACCGCGGATGGCGGTCGATTGATCGAGCTTGATGCGCAGCGCCTTCTTGCTGTCGCCGGTGGGCTCAGACAGCGTGACGATGAAGCGCAGCGTCAGATTGGTGTTGCTCTTGTACTCGGCCGTTTCCGCATGGATACGGCCACGCAGCAGCGTCGGCTCCTCGGCCTGGCGCAGGTAGTCGAACAGATTGTCCAGCTCGAAGGCGCCTGGCGTGGCCAGTTCGCGGTCGCTGATCACCAGGTTCAGTGTGTAGTCGTTGGGGCCATTGCGCAGCGTGGCGATCAGGCCTTCGACCAGCTTTTTGTAGAAGGCATCGAACTGATCACGCCAGGCCTTGTCGCTGCGTGGTGGCAGCTTGTCGAGAAAGAGCGTGATGCCGTCGCCCATTCGCGTGGCCCGGCTCAGGCCGGGCAGCACGCCGATGATGCGCGAGGCCCAGTCGTCCAACCGCCGGTCGATCACGCCCAAGGCCCGGCCCGGCACTTCGCGGATCATCCGCTCGACCATGCTGTCGCGTTCGTTGCGGTCGGCGTTCTTCAGGAACTGCCAGTCATTGCGGTAGAGCGTGAGGTCCAGCTCGGTGCCGTGCACACGGGCCTGCTGGACGAAATCGTTGAAGCCCGGCTCCATATGCTCGGGCAGGGCCAGGCTGCCGTCGTCATTGAAGGCCAGGCCGAAGACGCTGACGCGGTGCAGGCGGCTGAAGTCGATCTTCTGCGGCTTGCCACTGGACCACCAGTCAGGAAAGAAGCCGTAGATCTGTCCGCCGATCTCCTCCTGCACGCAGCCGCAGCCCTTGCCGTCCCAGGCGATCTTCTTGTCAAAGCTGAGCAGGTACTTGCGCCCGCTGCGCTCGATCAGCCAGGCGCGCAGCTCAGGCGGCATGATGCTGGGGGCCAGGTCTTGCCAGCTGATGTCCGGCGTGGCCGGCTTCAGGCTGGCCGCTGCCACTGCCTTGGCCGGATCCGCCGCCACACGGGCGCGGCGGGCCTGGGCCTCGGCGAGGCGGCGCGGCCAGTCGGTCGGCGGGCAGGCGCGGGCAAACTCTTCGCTGCTCGGCGGCTTGACGCCCTGCTTGCCGGCGCTGACGCGGGTCAGCTCGGCAACGAACTGGCAGAGCTGGCCATCGAGGGCGGCTTCGAACAGCTGCTGGGTTGGGTACTCGACATTGAGCAGCGGGGTCAGCAGTTGCAGCAGCTGCTCGATCTGCGGTTTTTCCAGCGGCCCGGGCGCCGGCGGCGGGGCATCGGCGGCAGGGGCCGAGGCGGCCGCTGCCGCTGTTGCCGGCGCTTCGATCAGCACGCCGTTGACGCGCTCGTCTTCGGCCTGCTTGGCGGCAGCCTGCTTCAGCGCTTCCTCCTCCTCGGGGCCGGGCGTGGGCACCAGCAGCTTCAAGGTGGCAGCGTCGAGCTTGAAGACTTCGACCTGCGGCCGCCGCGGTGCCGGGACCTTGGCCTGGGCCTCGCGCGGCGAGACGGCTTTCAGCGTGGCCGTTGCTGGCGACGATGCCGCGGCGGCGGGTTTGGCGGCCTGCGCCGCGATGACGCTCAGGCTGTAGGCCTGCTGGCCTTTGCGGCCCTGATCGTCGCTGACGGTGACGGTGAAGCTGTAGTTCTTGACGACGAGCGGCTTGCCGCTCAGCTTGCCCTGTTCGTCAAGCGCCAGGCCCTCGGGCTGATCGCCGCCGCTGATCCGGTATTTGTAGGGCGGCTGGCCACCTTGCGCGCTGAGCTGGCGGCTGTAGTCCTTGCCGACAACGCCCGTAGGCAGGCGCACCGGCGGCAGATCCAGGCGCAGCGGCGGGTTGGCGGCGCAGCAGCATGCGGCCTCGCTGGCACCGGCCTGGCAGCGCGGCGTCTTCATCGATGGCAGGCTGGCGCTCTGGGCCGGGCGTGGCGGGGCCACGGGGCTGCTGCTGGCGGCGCTGTCCACGGCGCTGGCCGCGTTGGTGGCGGTGGCGGCGGCCTCGGGCTCGCTGGCGGTGGCGCTCAGGCTGGCGCCCAGCCACAGCGCCGTGGCGATCAGGCGCGGCCAGCGCGGGCGGCGGTCGTTCAGGTGAGCGGGGTTCACAGCGTTCTTCCTTCCTTGCGCAGTTCCTTGGCCAGACCGCTGCGCAGCTCGCCGATGCGCACCTGCTCGCGGCCATGGCGTACCGCGCTCAGCGCCGCATGGCGCACCACATTGGCGATGGCGCCGCCGGAGAGCTCGTAGCGCTCGGCGATCTCGTCCAGCCGCACATCGGGGGCCAGGTGTTGCCCGGCCAGCATGCCGCGCCACAGGCGCAGCCGCTGCTCGGGATCGGGCATGGGGAAATAGACCATCGATTGAAATCGTCTTGAAAAGGCTTCATCCAGATTGCCGCGCAGATTGCTGGCCAGGATGACGACACCGGGGAAGTCCTCGACCCGCTGCAGCAGATAGGCGATTTCCTGGTTGGCGTGGTGATCGTTGGCATTGCTGGCGGCGCTGCGCTTGCCGAACAGCGCATCGGCCTCGTCGAAGAACAGCACCCAGTTGCGCGTCTCGGCCTGGTCGAACACGCGGGCCAGATTCTTCTCGGTCTCGCCGATGTATTTGGACACCACCATCGAGAGATCAATCCGGTACACGTCAAGCTTCGCCTGCTGGCCGATCAGCGTGGCGGTCAGCGTCTTGCCGGTGCCGGGCGGGCCGTAGAACAGCGTGCGGTAGCCGGGCTTCAGGCTGCGCGCCAGGCCCCAGCCCTGCATCAGCGTCGGCCCGTGCTGCAGCCAGGCGCAGAGCTGGCGCACCTCGTCGAGCACCTCGGGGGCCAGCACCAGATCGTCCCAGCTCAAGGGGCTGTTGATCAACTTGGCGGGGAACTGGGCGTTGTAGTCGGGCTTGTGCCAGACCCCGGTGGAGAGCCGCTGCAGCGCCTCGGGGCTGGCCGCCAGCAGGCCGCTGAGCTGCGGCTCGCCATTGGCCGGCGCTTCCAGGCGCAGCAGGCCACGGCGGGCGAAGCCATGGCCGGGGTCGAACAGGGCCAGCAGCGCAAAGCGGCGCGCCAGCGATTCGCCGGCAATCAGGAAGGCGGCCGTCTCGCCGGTGGGGATGAAGCCGCCATGGGTCTGGCTCTTGATGCCGCCAAACTCGGTGAAGCCGCGCTCCAGGTTCTGGTTGCGCATGAAGAGCAGGTCCAGCGCGGCCGGCCGCAGATGCGGCGCCAGCGCCAGGGCCAGCAGCAGGCGTTCCTCGACGCTCAGGCTGGGCAGGCCTTGCAGCTCGGCCAGCTCGGCGTGGACGCGGGCCAGCTCGCTGCCGGCCGGCAGCGCGGGCGGCGGCAGCGTCAGCGCCAGCGGCGTCTGCTGGAAATGCTGCTCCAGGCGCGCGTTCAAGAGCTCGGCCAGCCAGTCGAGTTCGAGCTCCAGCGCCTGAGCATGCGCCGTGTCAGCGCCATTCCACATGCAGCACTCCTTGCATCCACGGCAGTTTGATGATCGAGAAGCCCCAGGGCAGGCGATCCAGCAGCATGTCAAAGGCGCGCGGCTGCACCTTGAGCCGCCAGGGCGGCGGTTCGCCGTCGCTGGCCTTCTGCCGCTCCAGCCGGCCCTCGCGTTGCAGAAAGCTTTCGCGCAGCCCGGCCACCGAGGTCTTGCCGATGGCCTTCCAGTGGGCGATCACGGCCACCAGCAAATCGGCCAGCAGCGCGTGTTCGGTGGCGCTGAGCGGTTCGCAGGCCGGCAGCAGGTCGTTCGGGGCCAGGCCGCAGAGCAGCTTGGACAAGGGCCACAGCGGCTCGCTGCTGGGCGCCTCGCCGCGCACCAAGGCCTGCAGGCACAGCACCGCGCGCGCCTGCGCCTCGGCATCGACAAACTTGCCGGCCTCGATCAGGCCCAGGTGTTTGAACAGCCGTTCGGCATAGGCGGCGAGCAGGACCTGACCCGCGTCGTCGACCCAGATCGGCGCCGCCAGCGGGCCGCGGGGGGCGGGCGCCGGCGCCTTCGCCACCGGGCGCGCTGCCGAGACCGGCTTTGGCGCGACGGCGGGCGGCGGATCGCCGGCCAGCGCGGACTCGATGGCCGCCGTCGTCAAGCCAGCGACTGCCGCCTGCGGCGCCGTCGTTGGCGCGGGTTGTGCGGTGCTGGCGTTGGCGCTGCTGGGGCGGGCCGGTGTGGTGATGGCATTCAGGTAGTGGCGCCGCAGTGCCGCTGCGTCGGGTGGGCCGGCCAGCACGAACAGGTGCTCGCAGAGCAAGGGCCACCAGGGCACAGCGGGCTGTGGTGCTCTTGCGCCGTGGCCCAGGCTTTCACCTGAGGGCGGCAATGACGGCGCAGACTGCTGCTCATCCGCCTGCGCGATTGACCTGGGCTGTGGTTGCTGAATCTCGGCCAGCAGCTGATCCAGGCCGCGCCGCAGCGAGTTGGCGCTGCTGTCGCCGAACTGCGCCGCCAGCCACCGCCAGCGCTGCGCCTCGTCAAACTGGGTACACCATTGCTGGCAGTCCTCTGGACGCTCCAGCAGTTCGGCCAGGCGCAGCCGGTCGGTCGGGCCGTAGCGACGGGCTTCGCAGTGCTGCCAGAGTTGCTGGAGCTGCTCGGCCAATGGCGCCGCGCGGGCTGGCTCGGCAGATGGCTGGTGCTCAGGCTCGTCGTTCAGCGCCTGGCTGGGGTGCTCCGTGGCAGCCTTCGGCGCGCTATCGCCCGCGCGCACATCTGCAGCGTTGCTGGCAGGCATGGCAGCCTGCGGATGGGGCAGTCCGCTGCGCGGCCAGCGCGCCTGCCAGTGGCGGCGCAGACCGGCTTCGGTGAGGGCTGCGCCGGGCAGCGCAGCCAGCAGCTCGGCCTCCTGCCACAGCCAGCGGCGCAGACCGGCATGGGTCCAGCTGGGGTCGCTTGGCGCGCCGCTGTCCGTGCTGATACCTGCAGCTTTGTCGGTCTCGCTCGTGGCGCTTGGTGCCGAGGCGGGGCCCGGGCCGGGTTGCCAGACGGCGATCAGGCCTGGCAGCCAGGGCAGGCGTTGCAGACGCAGCAGGGCGGCCTGCTCGACCGGCAGGTTCTTGCTGGGGAGCCGGGCGGAGGCTTGATCGCGCTCATGCTCGCTGGCGCTTGCGGCCGGGCCGAGCGCCTGGTCCGCGGCCGGGGCTTCCGGCCGCTGCCAGCGTGCCCAGGCGCCGTGCCAGACGGCCAGCCAGGCGCTGTGGCTGCTGGGTGCGCGACCATGCTCAAGCAGATAGGCCAGGCTGGCCTCGAGCAGCAGCGACTGCATCGTGCTCAGGCCGGGGCGTTGCTCGGCAGGACAATGGCTGAGCAGCTGCAGGGCAGTCTGGCGCAGTGAGTCAGCCCATTGCGGTGGCGCTGTCCGGTTCTGCGGCCGGGTACTGCCGGGCGCTTTGCCGGAGCTCGCCTCGCCGCGATCGGCCAGCAGCGCCAGCAGCGGCCAGCTGTGTTCGGCCGGCAGCGCCTGACTCCAGGCACGGCGGGCGGCGCGACGGCGCAACTGCTCGCGCAAGCTGTGGCGAAGCCCGGCAGGGGCCTGCCGGTGCAGCTCGGCCAGCGCGGTGCTGAAAGCGGCAAGGTCGCTGCCGGCCGGCGCTCGCCCGGCGGCCCAGGCGTCGAGTTGCTGCTGCAGTCGTCGCCAGGCCGCCTGGGCCAGGCGCGACAGGGGGGCTTCGGCCTGCCTGGTGACTGCGGGCGATGGTTCATCGTGTTCCTGCCGGGCAATGGACTCCGCCTGGCGCTCTGCTGGCGCCGCGGCTATGGCGAGCTCGGCGGTGCCCACACCGAGCAAGGCGCGCAGCATCGCCGCGGCCAGCTCAGAACCGGGCTGGCGGGGCAAGACCTGACCCTCAAGCGCTCGCTGCAGCGAGATCCATCCCGGGCCCAGCAGCTCGGCATGGCTGGCCTGCAGCTCGCCCAGCAGGCGGCGCTGTCGTGCGCCGCCTAGCGCGCCACCGCTCAGGCCCCAGAGTGCATGCAGGCCGGCCGCGCGCAGCCGCTGCTGCAGGCTTTGCACCTGGTAGGCGCTCAGGCGGCCGCGCGTTTGCAAGGGGGCCAGCCAGGCCTCGTCAAGCAGCAGCATCGCCTCGGCCAGTTCGCGGTGGCGCACGCTCAGCAGCGCCTGCAGGCCGGCGTGCGGTGCAATCAGTGCCAGCCGCGCCAGCACCGGCTCCGGTGGCATCAGTTGCTGCAGCGCCTGCCACAACCGTGGGCCGTGCTGCAAGGCCAAGCGCTCCAGCCAGCCGGCCAGATCGCGCGCCGAGCGCAGCGGCAGCCCCCAGGGCAGCAGGCCATGCTGCAGGTAGTACAGGAACTGGCCCAACTCGTGGCTGGCGCCGCTTTGCCGCCCCGCTGCCAATGGTCTGCCAGTGGCGCCACTGGCGGCGCTGGCGGCACTGCCGGCGTGAAGGCCGTGCACGCCTTGCGCGGCCAGCCTGGCCAGGCTGCGCTGCAGCGCGGCGTCGAATTGCTGCAGCCATTGCGCCGGGCTGTCCTGGACGCGCAACTGGCCGATGTCGATCTCCAGCCGGTCCACCGTCCAGACCTCGTCGGGCGGGCTGAAGGCGTCAAAACGCCTTGCCAGGCAGGGCAGGGCTTGCTGATGGATGAAGCGGCTCAGGCGTTCCTGTTGCTGCTGGGCCAGCCGTGCATGTTCAAAGCGGGCCTCCCAGCTGATTGTTTCGATGCGGTGGCTGCTGTTCATGCGCTGCTGCCAGAGGCTTCAGGGCGAGCCCACAGAGGCCGTAAAAATGCGGTGAGTGCAGCGGCCTGCTGGGCCAGCTGCTCGGTCATGGGGCCGTCCAGTGCACCGCGCTGCAGCAGCTTGCAGTGGGTTTCCTTGGCCTGCAGCCAGCCGGCATAGAGACGTTCAAACTCCGCCATGTCCTCGGCTTGCAGAAAGAATACGCGGCTTTCAAGATGGGCCGGCGCGGCCATCAGCAAGGCGTCGCGGCACAGCGCCTGGAAGCGGGCGTCGGCGCCCCGCGCGGTCCAGCCAGGCAGCAGCAGGCTGAGCTTGGCGCGGTGAAGGCCGTCGAGCCTGGTGCTGTCGTGGCCCGGGGGGCGCAGCAGCAGATGTTCGACCAGGTGCAGGCCCTCCGCATGGCGTTGCAGTGCGCAGGCCAGATGGTGCAGCTCGGTGGCCAGCTGCAAGGCCTGTTGGCTGCTGTTGACCTTTGCCAGCTGCCACTGCTGGCCGCGGCTCTCACCAGTCAGCAGCAGGCTCAATATGCCCTGATGGTGTTGCAGAACATAACGCTCGGCATAAACGGCGCTGCGCAGCAGGGCCGCCGGCAAGGGATCGCGCAGCCGGGGCAGATGGCGGCGCAGCAGTTGCCAGCTGGCACGGAGCTCGGCGCCGCGCCGCGGCGGGCGGCTGCCTGGCAGCAGATGCAGCGGCTCGTGCTGAGCATCGGCGTGGACCATGGGGGGCTCGCCGCTGGCCGGGCGGTCATCGTGGATGAGCTGCAGGCCCAGCGCCTCCAGCGCCGGCGTGAGCAGGCGTGGGAAGGGATGCGCCATGCCCAGCTGCAGCGCCAGGCGCAGCGCCAGCGGGCTGCGGTTGTCGCGCCGGCCGAGCATGGGTTGGCTGTAATCGAAGGCCGCTGCCCGGTCACGGGTCAGCAAGGGCAGCTGACGGGCGTAGCGTTGCTTGCAGCGCAGCAGATGACGCCGCCAGCTGGGGGCCGACCAATAGCAGGGCAGCCCTTGCAGCGGCTGGAAGTCCAGCCCCTCGCCATGCATGGCCAGCAGCTGGTCGAGTACGCGGGAGCGGCGCTCGATGGCATCGTCGGCGGTGGCAAACAGATCGCGCTCCAGCTGGGCGCGTGGCTGCAGATAGAGGCCCTCGCCCGGCGCTTGAGCCTGTGGCCGCGCCAGGGTGGCCATAGGGTCGGGCGCGACAGCGTCCAGCCCGGGCAATTGGGCATTGCCGGGCAGGTCCCACCAATAGCTGGGCTCCATGGCGCGGCCGATGTCAAACAGCTCGCCGAGGTGCTGGCGCTGTGCGCGGCTATGGGCCAGCCATTGCTCCAGCAGGGCCAGATAGGCATGCCATTGCAGGCGTTGCCCGCTGCTGCCGGATCGCAGTTCAAGGCTGGCGCCGTGCCGGCCAGGGTGGCGGTAGACCTCGGGCAGATGGCTGCTGGCGGCCACATACGCGGGCGGCGTGTCGCGCGCCTCGCGGGCGTCACGGCCCGGGGCGCCGGCCAGCTCGGGCAGGGCCAAGCGGCGCGGCGTGCGCCGTACGTCCTCCAACTGCTGCCAGAGCTGCTGCAGCGGCAGCTGATCGCTGCTGCCCTGGCCGCTGACCTGCCAGCCTTCCAGGTCTTCGGGTCTGCTCGGCCAGGCCAGACGCAAGGCCCAGCCCGCGCCGCGCATCGGCAGGCTGTTGGCGTCCCGCAGCAGCGGCTGCGGACCTTCGGGGTCGGTCGGATCGCCGTCCAGCGAGCTCAGCATGCGCAGCTCGGCGCTTTCCTCCAGGCGCAGCTCGTCGACGTCGAGAACGCCGACGGTGTCGCGCAGATAGAGCGCGAGGTCGTTGAACTTCAGTTCGTCGGCCTGGCAGCGTTCCAGCTCGCGGCGGCTGACCCAGCCCTGACCCATCAGCGGGCCGCTGCGGCGAGCGTCCGGCTGTTCGGCAACCGCGCGGCGCAGTGGACGGGCGGCGATGTAGTCGTCGCAGCGGGCCAGCAGTTCGGCAAGCAGTTCGGCCAGATCGCGTTGGCCGTCGACCCGCAAGCGGCAACGCAAGCTGACCCAGCGCGGCTTGAGCAACTGCTGCACATCTAGCAGGTCTTCACCGAGATTGCGTGCCGCCCAGTAGGCGCTTGTCTGGGCCAGCGCCTGCTGCTGATCGTTGACATCGGCCTGCTGGGCCTGGCGCGAGAGCTGCCACAGCCCGCTGGCGCGGCCGGCATGGTCGCGCAACGCGCGGATGCGCAGGTGGCGGGCCTCGGGCCAGAGGTCGTAAAGCCAGCGTTGGTAGTCGGCTGCCGTGCTGGGCCGGCAGGGCAGGGCGTCGCGGCGGCCATACAGCGCGTGGCGTTGCAGCGCGGCATCGCTGATGCTGGCGTTGGGGTCGTCGCCTGCGTCGTCGGCCAGCAGGCCGAGCAGCTCGGGCACGCTTTGCCGGCAGGCGAAGATGTCCTCGCTGAGTGCGTAGCAAAGCGCTTCCAGCAGCGTGACGCCGGGGTCGTGCAGGTTGTAGTCGGTCCACTGCTGGCGGCTGGCGCCCTGGGCCAGTTGCAGCGCCGCCTCGCGCAGCGCATCGAAGCCCAGCGGATCGCGCTGCTCGCGCGCGGCCGGCAGGCGCGCCAGGCGTTGCGGGGCGCTCAAGGCCCGCTGCTGAGGCAAGGGCTTGTCGCCAGGCAGCGGCAAGTCCTGCAGTGCGTGCCGGGTCTGGCTGCTCATGGCGACTCGTCGCCGCTGCCGGCGCCAAGATCAGCTTGGCGGCAATCGGCCATTTCGGGGTCGAACCACAGCCGGGTCAGCTGAACCTGGATGACTTGGTCGTCGCCGAAATTGCAGCCGGTGCGTATCTGCAGCGCATAGCTGCCGCCGCGACCGCTGCCGCCATGCCAACGCAGTTCCAGCCGGTCGCAGCGGCGACCCCACCAGGCCTGTGTCTGGCGGATGCCGCGGCGGCGGCGCCACCAGGCCAGCAGACCGAAGCTGGGATTGAAAGTGCTCAGGGCAATCGCATGCAAGAGGCCGAAATGGCCCTTGCCGTGCGGCCCGCCGGCCCCGGCGACGACTTCAAAGCCCTGGCAGCCCTGCAAGCCGCTGATCACGTCCTGCCACTTGCCATTGGCCTTGATGCGTTTGGCGGTGCTGTGGCGACCGCGGCGGCCGCTGCTGGCCACGATGCCGGCGACATCCAATGTGTCGCGCGGTTCGGCGCAGCCAATGCCCAGCCGGCCGCGGTGGTTGACCAGATCGACGTCGCCGAGTTCGGCCTTTTCCGGCGCCTCTGCCTCGGGGGCTTCCATGCCCAGCAGCGGCTGGCTCTGATCGCCGCTGCTGATGTGCAGGCGGTCGCGCGCCGGACTGAGCGCGACGCGCCACAGCGCGCGGTCGGGGAACTGATCGCGGTAGAAGCTCAGCAGCGCGTGGTGGCCAACCGGCGCGTAGATTTCCTCACCGTTCTCCGGCGTCTTGCGAAACCCCTCGTCGCTCATATTGAGCATCGAATCGATCAGCGCAGCAAAGTCGTTCTCACTCGGCAAGGCGCCGTCGCGGAACAGCTCCTTCAGTGTTTTGCGGTTTTCCAGCTGCTTCATGCCAGTGCCCTGCCAATGATGAAGCTGCCGCCCAGCGCCAGCCGGGCCAGGCCGGTGGTGCGCGGCGCCGAGGGCGGCGGCGTATCGCTGAGTTCAAGCAGGTGTTTGCGTGTCGGCAGCGCCAGGCTCCAGGGCCGCGAGGGCGTGACCAGGTTTTGCTGCGGACGCCGCGCGCTGTCGTCCAGCCTGTAGCGACCGCGGTCGTTGCGCACGATATGCAGCAGCGAAACTTCGCCCACCGCCTCGACGCCATCTTGTGCGCGCAGATAGGCCTCGACCTCATCGGCGCGCAGTTGCCAGTCGAAGCGGGCGGTGATGCCGCCTGGCCGCCAGGGCGAGAGGTAGTCGCGCAGCGCCTGGTGCAGCTGGCGCAGCCGCTCACCGGCCTGCACGCCGGTCTTGAGTTTGAGCTTGCAGCGCACCTGAATGCGGTCGTAGACGGCGTTGCGCACCAGCAGCGGCAGATCGGCGACACCGCGCCGCCGGATATAGGCCGCGATCTCGTCCAGCGTGGCGGCGTCCAGTCGCGGCGCCTCGGTGCCGTCGATCTCGCGGCCCGGCGGCAATGCCGGCACGACGACCAGCAGCACCCGGCGACGGCCCTGGCCCTCGGCGCCCAGCGGCAGGCATTTGAGCTTCTGCACCTGGGGAAAGGCCTGCAGCACCAGACGTTCGATATCCCAGGGTGTCAGCGCGCGGTCGCGGTGGCGCAGCCGCTCGGCCACCCGGGTGCGCAGCTGTGCTTCGCTCTCGGCCTCGTGAAGATCGAAGGAAGCCAGCGGCTGGCGCACACTGGCCAGGCCGGCGATGGCCGGTTGGGTGGCTTGAATGCTGTTGGCCGGCAGCACCGCTTGTGCCTCAGCACCGGCCGGGCTGACGCGCCGCGCGCTAACCGCCTGGCTCCACAGACCCTGCACCGGTGCGAGCCGCTCCAGATTGCCGCTGGCCGACAGCCGCAGCCAGAGCAAGGGGCCCTTGTCACCGGCGGGTAGCTCCGGGCAGTCGGCAGTCAGGCCTTCAGGCAGATCGAGCATCATCAGGCCGGTGCGCAGCAGGCCCTGGGTGTCGTCGAGTAGCAGCCGGTAGGGCTCGAGTTCGCGCCATTGCTGACCACACCAGGCCGCCCAGCGCAGCTGGGGGCGAGGCCGTGCCAGCGACTCGGCGGCAGCGTCGGCCTGCAGCTGGAACAGCAGACTCAGGGCGCCGCCGCTAGGGGTGCCGCTGAGGCCGATATAGAGCTGGCCGCCGCAGGGCCAATGGGCCAGCAGGTGATAACGCTGATCGGCGCCACCACGCTGCAGCTGCTGCAGGCCGAAGGGGCAGAGTTGCAGCAGCTGGCTGGCATGGCTCTGGCCGGGCAGGGTGCCGCGGTCCTGGCGCGCAGCAATGCGCTCCTCGGCGGCATAGCTGAGGCTGATCTGTTCGAGGCGCGGTGTGTAGGGTTCCTTGGGCAGCGGCTGTTGATCTTCCAGTTGCTTGATGCGGCTGTTCTGCGTCAGCCGTTCGCTCAGGAGTTGCGGATAGAGCGTGTGGCCAAAGGCGCTCTCGTCGCCCTCGAGTCGCAGCCGGAAAAAGCCCTGGCGACTGGCCAGGCTGTACTCGCTCGGGCCGGCGGCGCTGATCGGCTGATGCAGGCGCTGCAGATCGTCGCCATCGAGCGTGATGTTCTGGCGCGCGCCCTGGTCGGCGAACAGGCGCAGGCGCCCGCTGCCGTCCTGCCAGCGCCCGGCGGACAGTAGCGCCGGCCGGACCATGAAGCTGGCCTCGTCCCAGCGTCGCGGGCTGCGCTCGGCCGGATGCTTGACACCGGCGGCAGGCTCGGCATAGCCAGCATAGTGCGCGGCCAGGCCACTGCTGGGCAGCCCGGCCCATTGCAGTTGCAGACTGAGGGCGCTGAGCGGCTTGGCCGCCAGTTCGGCATTGGTGAACATCAGATAGGCGGATCGGTCGGGCAGGGGGCCAAAGGGCAGGAAGGGCTTGCTGGGGTCGAGCCGGCCGAGCTGGTTGTAGAGCTGCAACTGGCGCACGCCGCTGACACGCACCTGCAGGCGGACGGCGTCCAGCGGCAGCTGCTGCAGCAGGCTGCAGCCAAACACACGGGTCTGGCCCGACATGCGCAGCTGCAGCACCGGCAGCGCCGGCCAGCCCGCGCCATGCAAAGCGGCAGTGCAGGCCTGCACCGCCGGTGCGCCGGCCGACAGCGCCAAACGCAGCTGCAGCCGGCCGCCGGGGGATTGCGCCATGCCGCTGTCGAGCCGGCTGGTGTAGACCTCCTTGAGCGGCAGCCAGCCTTGGGCACTGCTCAGCTTGGCCAACCAGAGACCGCGAAAGACGCGATCAAAGATCAGCGAGCGCTCCATCGGCTTGTGGCCATAGATCAGCGACAGCGGGTTGTCGACCTGCACCACGGCACCGCGGTTATTGCCCAGCACCTTTTGGGCATGACGGCGCAGCGCGCGCAGATCATGCGCAGCCAACTCCTCGTCGCCAACGCTGACCCAGACCGCGAACAAGCGGCCCAGCCGCGGCCGCAGGAGCTCGGGGCGATGGGTTTCCAGACACAGTGCCAGCAGGAACGCCAGCCAGGGGCCGGTGGCGGGAAGCGTATGGTGGCGCTGCGCGCGCAATTGGGCCAGACGCAGGCTATGGCGGGCTGGACGCCGGCACAGCTGCTCCAGTCTTTCCGACAAGGGCTTGGCGTGCTCGGACAGCCTGTCCGCTGGCGGGCTCGACAGACCTTCGTAGCTGGCCAGCCGCACGAAGATTTGCAACCACAGCCGCTGAACATGAGCCAGCCTTGCATCGCGCTGGGCCGCCTGTTGCGGCGCTGGTGTGTTGTGCAGCATGGTGTCGAGATCGGCGGCGGCACGCTGCAGCTGATTGTCCTGCGCCAGTGGATGGTTGAGCTGCAGTTCGAGCAGGATCTCGCGCTCGCCCTCTTGCAGTTGCAGCAGTGGCGAGGCCAGGACCAAGCCTTGGCGGGCCTCGTCGAAACTGATGCAGGGGCCACCGCCCAGCAGCGGCCAGGCCCGTGCGCGCGGCAATGCCGCCTCTTCGGGGGTCGGTGGCCGCAACTGCAGCGCATGCGCCTCGGTGGCGTAGCCGAACTCATATTCCGGCGAGATGCGCGGATCACTTTGCAGGCGCAACGCAAGCAGTTGCTCGACCTTCAGCGTGCTGAGCAGCAATTCCTGCTCTGCGCGATAGTTCAAGGGCTGGCCCTGCTCAGTCTTGCCGCCAATGAACAGGCAGCCCTGCGGCAGCAGCACCGGGCGGCTGTGACGCGGATCGCGTTCCAGCAGCACATGGACGCGGTCGGCGCTGGCGCTCTGCGGACTGAAGCCCAGGCTGTCACGGTAGTAGTAGCGGGTCAGCCTGTCGGTGAAGGCGTCCAGCGGCCCGCGGCTGAGTTGCAGCAGCTGGGCAAAGGCCAACAGCGCCCCGAGCGCGGGATCATGGTCGCCTTGCTGCAGGCTGGCAGGCAGCAGGGTCTTGGCCAGCAGGGCCAGTTGGCGGCGCGCGCGTGCCAGGCCCAGCCAGAGCTGGCGCAGGATGCGGTCAGTATCGCCGCCGGGAGGCTGTTGGTCGACGGCGGGCAGGTGCTTGCTGCTGATGCGGCTCCTCAGCATGGGCAGGCCGTTGCCACCATCCGCGCTGAAGCGGTGCAGCAGTAGCAGCAGCAGACGTCCCAGCTCGCCGTCGAGCTGCCCTTGCAGCAACTGCAGCAGGCGCGCCGCCGCTGGGCTGCCACCGGCCTCGTTGCTTGGCGCAGCGGCGTGTTGCTCCATCCGTGCGCACCAGCCGTCCAACTGTTCGGCCAGGCGGCGGCAGTAGTGCCATTGCTGCCGGTCCGACAGCCGCGCCCAGATCGCCATCACCCGGCCCTCTTCGGCCAACGCCGGGCAGGCCGCCATCTCCGCCAGCAGCAGGCTCAAATCCTGATCCAGCACCTCGCCCCAGTCGCCCTGCTGCAGGCCCATATCGTCGACAAAGCGCAGCCTGCGCGCCAGCTCCAGCGTCAGGCGCAAACGGGTGGCCAGATCAAGCTCATCGGGGCGCAGATAGGGGGGCGACAGCGCCGGGTCAAGCGGCGGGGCCAGGCGTTCGTCTTGTTGGGTACCGGGGTGCATGATGTTCGCCTTCGGCTCAGCCTGCACTGACCGGGTGGCTGGCCTGGTCGAGGTAGAGCGGGTAGACGAGGTTGTGGCGGGTGTTGGTGGTGCGGATGCGGTAGTCCAGCAGCAGCTGCACCAGCCCCCAGTTCTCGGCCGAAATATGGGCCTCGATCTGCAACACCTCGACGCGCGGTTCGAAGAACAGGATGGCCTTCTTCAACATGTCCTTCAGCTCGGTCAGCAACTGCTCGTTGGCACCCTCGAAGACCAGCCGGTGCAGCGTTGTGCCGTAGGCCGGCTGCATCACCCGCTCGCCACAGCGCGTGGCCAGCAGCAGGCGCAGGCTCTCCTCGATATCGGCCTCGTTCTCCACCATCACCAGGCGCTTGCCGCCGTCAAAGCGCGGCGGAAAGCTCCAGCCTCGGCCCAGGAAGCTCATCTGCATGCTCCTTGTCGCGTAGCGCTTTGCGGCCGGAATCTGCGCCACGTTTCGATCCAGCGGCACCCGAGGATCCGGCTTTGCCGGTCCTGCGGGTGTGCCCCCTTCGAGGGGGCTGAGGCTGGACACAAAGGCCTTGGCGTTTGTGCCTGCCGAAGGGCCTTGCCGCTGGCAAGGCGCGGCTGGCGGAGCCGCGTAGCGCGTAGGGGGTGGGTCATCCCTAGCCTCCTATGAGTACGGTGAAGCAGCCAAGCACGATGGAGCCGCCATGTGCCGTGCTGTCTCCGATGCGGGCCGCGGGCTTGCCGCCGATCATCACTGTGGCCGATCCCATGACGATCACGTCGGGCGGGCCGACGCAGACGGCGTTGTCGCCGAGCACGGCGGCTGGCAGCTTGCCGATCAGCACCGTGGGCACGCCGGGGCCGATCACCGGGCCGCCGACATGCGGAATCGGCGGCAGGCCCGGGGTCTGCATCGGGCAGGTGTGCATGTCGGTGAGGCGGGCGGCGGGGGGCATGGTGTTGGGCTCGCGCTGGCTTCAGTTGATCATCACCATCGCGCCCTTGACCGTGGTCTGGCCCGAGGCGGAGAGTTCGGCGGTGGCGCTGCCCTTGCCGGTGAAGCCGACCTGGGCCTCGCAGGCGATGTTCAGGCCGGCGGCCTTGACGTCGGCCTTGGAGCTGATGGAAATGGCATTGACCGCGTCCAGCGTGATGCCGCCCTTGGCGGTCAGTTTGATGTCCTTGGGACTGTCCAGCGCGATGCCACTCTCACTGAGCTTGATGCTGTTGCCGTTCTGGTCCTGCACCAGGATGCTCTTGTCCTTGTCATCCAACACCAGCTTGTTGTTCGCCGGCGTGGTGACGGTGATGATCTTGTCTTCCTCATTGAATTCGATCTTGTGCTTGCAGCGGGTGACGATGGCCTTGGTGTTGTTCGCCGCTTCAAGTGCATAGGGGCTGACCTGCTTGCTGCTGTAGAGGCTGCCGAGCACGACCGGGCAACTCGGATCGCCGTTCAGATAGCCGACCAACACCTCATCGCTGACCTCGGGCAGGAATAGGGCGCCGAAGCTGTTTGAGGCATACAGCTGCAGCAGCCTGGCCCAGACGCCTTCGGTGGCATTGCTCAGGCTGGGCAGCTTGATCTGAATGCGGCTCTCACCGGCGGGGTCGCCGTCGAGCTTCATCACGACGCCGATTTGCAGGCCGCTGACGCCGGGCAGCTGCCCGCTGGCGAGCGGCGCGACAACGTCGGGGCGTTCGACCAGCCAGTTCGGGTCCAGCCCGAACTCGGCCTCGCTGATCCAGTTGCCGTCGACCATCTCGTGCTGCACGGCGCTGACATAGACATCGCCGTTGAAGCGGTTGCCGACGCCGGCCAGCGTGATCAAGCTGCCGGGCAGGGCGGCGGCAGTACCCTGAAAGCTCATGCGGCCACGCACGCGCGCCAGGCCGGCCTTGAGCTGCACCGCTTTGGCCCATTGGTCGAGCAGTGCGCTATCGCTGCTGGCTGGGCTTTGCAGCAGCACGGTGGCTGGCGAGGCCACCGCGGCCAGGGTGGCGCTGTCCAGATCACCCTGGCTGTTCAGTGTCAGCGGTTCGGCTGAGGCACCTTGTACCAGCGCCTGTTGCGCCGGGTCCCAGCCCTGTGCCTGTACGGCTGTCCACTGGCTGCGCGCATCGATATCGGCATGCAGTTCGAACAGGTTGTCGCCCCAGGTCAGGGTCAGCACCGGCGCGGCATCGACAGCGGGCGCCTTGACGCTGACAGCGCCGCCGCTTACGTTGACCACGAGGCCGAGCAACTCGGCGCGGGCCAGCATGAAGTCCCAGTCGCTGCAGTAGTACTGCACCAATTCCTTGTGCGTGATGGCGGTGCTGCTGACGGTGGCGCTCAGGCCGGCGTCACTGATCAGCGTCTGGATGATGTCGCTGTCCTTTTTGTCGACGTAGTTGGCGTTTCGGCGCCCCAGCGTCATCTTGCAGGCCTTGTCGCGGCACTCGACGATCAAACGGCTGTAGTTGTTGCCGGTGATCTTGTAGCCATGGCGGACGACGATGCCGCTGAACACCTCGGTGTCCTGGTTGGCATAGCCCGCGTTGATCTTGACTTCAGTGCCGGGCTTGAACAGTTCACCGTCGCTCAGCGGGCTGCACTTGTTCGGCATGTCACCGTCTTCGATCACCAGGCGGGCCCAGGGTACGGCATTGAGCGCCAGTCGGATGCTGCAGCTGATGACAGGCAGGCTGGGCTGCTCATCACCGTTGCAAGAGACGAGCAGACGAAGCACGCCCTCAGTGGAGGCTGTTGAAGGCATGGCGCGGTCTCCTGCGGTGGCTCATTCCAATGGTGGGAAATGCAGGCGTTGCCCGGGCATGAGCCGGCGGAACTCGGCCAGCCCGTTGTGGCGCGCGACAGCGGTGTAGTAGCGGCTGTCGCCATAGATGCGCAGGCACAACAAGGGCAGCGTGTCACCGTCACGCACCTCAACGACGTGGCTCAAATCCGGGCTGGACTTGTTGGCCGCCAGTTCAGTGGACTGTGAAGAGCTGGAACCTAGGAACTCCAGGTCCAGCTTTGCCCGCAGTGGCACGCCACTGGGCTTGAACACCAAGTAGTCGGACTTGAAGGTCTGCAACCTGCCATAGAAGACCAGCTTGCCCCAGAGCAATTGCACATAGGGCGGCTCATGCATTTCTCCGTCATAGTTGTAGATGATTTCGCTGATTGCATCGATTTGATCGGCCACCTCCAGCGGCGTGTTGAAACCTTGCAGCCTGGGTACGACCCCGGTTCCGTCAAGCACCGCAGAAAAGCTGACGGTCTCCGGGCCCATGGCCTTGTACTTGAGCGTGCTTCGAGGAGCGCCCAGGGGGACTTTGGTGTTGTAGCAAATCGAGCGCGAATGCTTGAAGTCGCTCGGGTTGATCTGCAGCTGATAGCTCTTGCCGCTGATGACGGTGTAGCTGCCAGCGCGTTCGTCAGCATTGCAGGCGCTCAGAGTGAGCGGCTGTTTCATGCCCGAGGCTGTCAAGGCGGCTGCTGAGGTGGCCATGGAAGAGGTCCGTTAGGTGGGGGCTCAGGCGTTTCAGCGCTCGCGCAGCTGCTGCAGCTGTGCCAGCAGCCAGACCCGGCACTCGGCCAGAATCTCTTCCTTCAGTTGCTCGCGCGCCTCAAAGTCGTCGCCACTGCCATCGCCAGCTGCAGCGGGCTTGTTCGTCTCGCTGGCTTGTGCCCCGGCCTTGCCGCTGTCCTTCTGGTCCAGGACGGTGGACTTCAAATGAAGCTGGCGTACTTCCAGAGTCATAGCATCCTCACGCAGCTTGTGTACTGCAAGTCGATCTGTTCGATCGCCATGTCGTTCTTGGTCGAAGCGAAGCTGTCGAACTCCCAGCTGATCGGGTAGGCGTCGCCCAGCAGCCAGGCACGCAGTGGCAGCCCATCCGGGTCAAGCAGCTTGACCAGAATTGGCAAGGGCTGGATGCGAAGCGCCAGCCCGACCTGCAGTGTCGCCATGCACCATTGCATCAGTGGTGAGCTGATCGGCGCGATGCCACGCTTCAAGCTCAGCGTGCCTTGCTTGACGCCTCTGGGCAGCGGCAGCCGGTAGCCGCTCTCGGAGACCTCGCGCAGCTCGTCGGTCTCAAGGCTCTGGGTCAGCCCTGACACCTCCTGGAAGGAGCTATCGATACCGGCCGGTACAAGCCCGATATTGACCGAGAAGTGGAAGGCAACCGGCGGCGCTTCCCAGAGGCCCAACGCCTTGGCAGATAGCAAGTCGTAGGCGCTCATGGGGCGATCAGCTGTTGGCGATGGTCAGGCCTTCGTGGGCGATCTCGATGGTTTCGACCGCCACCTCGTTGCCCTCGGACTTCAGATCGGTGCCGGTGACCTTGGTCGGCCAGGCATTGGTCAGCGTCCACACCATCGTCGGCTTGCCTTCCTCGTCGAGCAGGCTGATCGTGACCGGTACCCGCTTGATGGTGTTCATCTTGATCTGGTTGAACCAGTCCCAGAACTTGTTGTCCGACTTGAAGACGCCCTTCTTCATCGTGACATTGCCGTACTTCTTCAGCCCTGGCATCTTGATCGCCGAGAACACCGGGCTGTCGCCGTGGCGGTACTCGATCGGTTGGGCTTCGACATCGAGGCCGGAGACCTCTTCGAAGGACATCACCGCCGAGTCCCACTTCACCTGGAAGTGGAACTTGGGCAGCGGCCAGACATTGGTGGATTGCTTGGAGCCGTCGTCAGCCATGGTATTTCTCCGTTAACTCAATTGCTGTGCGGGTGGATCTGCGCAGAGGCTGGGTACTTTTGTAGCGAGCGGCCGCCAGGCCAGGCGGACGGAGCGCAGGAACCGCAACGTACTTGGGGTACGTGAGGATTCCGAGCATCCGGCCAACGCCGCATGGCGGTCGCGCAGTAAAAAGGACTCAGCCGCTCAAGACTTGGGCATCTGCTGCTGGAACGTGATCTCGATGAACTCGGCCGGTCTGACCATGGCCACCAGCACGGTGACACGCAGAATGCCTTCGAGGATGTCGTTGGGCGTCATCGTTTCGCCCAGGCCCACGTGGACGCTGAAGGCATCCTCGGGCACGGCGCCCATCAGGCCGCCACGCTTCCAGACGCTGGTCAGGAAGTTGGCGATCATGCTCTTGATGGTCACCCAGGTGTTGGCGGTGTTGGGCTCGAAGACCATGGCCTTGGCGGCCAAGCGGCAGCTCTCTTCCAGCATGATCATCGTGCGGCGCACATTGATGTAGCGCCAGTCCAGGCTGTTGCCGTCCAGTGTCCGTGCCCCCCAGACCAGCACACCTTCGCCGATGAAGGCACGGATCGCATTGATCGACTTGCCTTGGGCGCTGACGTTCAGGTCCTCCTGCTGCTCATGCGAGATGCTGACCGTCGGCGAGATCACGCCGTTCAGGCTCACATTGGCCGGTGCCTTCCAGACACCGCGGGTGTTGTCCACCATGGTGTAGATGCCGGCCATGGCGCTGCTCGGCGGCATCACATTGAGCTGGCGGCGCACCTCGGTCAGCACTGCCTTGAAGACGTTGCTGGCATTGACCAGGGTCTTGTTCAGCAGCTCGCGACGGACCTTGACGCCATCGGCCAGCGCCGCACTGGACAGCGGGTTGTCGTAGCTGACGTCCCAGGCCTTGGCGGCGGTCTCGGCCTGCTCGGCGGCGGCGGCGTCAGTCAGGTCGGCATCGGCGGCCTTGGCCTTGGTGACGAAATCGTCGATGAAGGCCTTGCGGGCATCGGTGCGGGCCTTGTCGGCGTCTGCCTTGGCCTGGGCCTGGGCATCGTCAAAGGTCTTCAGTGCAGCGGCAATCTCATCGGCCGACTTCTTGGCTGCCTTGGCCTCGCTCTCGACCTTGGCCCGCGCCGCCGTGCTCTGCTTGGCGGCGGCGTCGTCACGCTGCTTGCGCGCTTCGGCAATGACGATGGGCGTGAAATCGGTCTTCAGCTTGGCAACTTCGTCCCACATCGCGCGGGCCTTGGGCTTCTCGGCGCCAGGGCGATCGGCTGGCAGGTTCAATTCGGCGCGCAGCAGCGTGCACAGCAAATCCAGGCTGTCCGGGGCGATGTTCTCGTAGTCAACTTCCTTCTCACCGACCACCGAGGTGTTCAGCCAGGGGTAGTAGGCCGCGGCGAAGTCGAGGAAGTTGATGCCCAGGCTGTCGCGGAAAGCCGCAACCGGATCGCCGGGCGGGTACTCGCGCGGCTTGTCGCCGTTGTAGACATCAAGAATCGCGACACGATTCTTCATCTCGTAGCCGCAGTGATTGAGCATGGCCTGCTGGATGTCCTTGCAGGTGTTGGCGTCCTCAAAGCGCACCGCCTCAGGGGCCAGCAGCATCGTCGGCTCCTGCTCCTTCTTCAGCGCGTCGATGCCTTTTTGGAACAGGTCCGGGTCCAGCTCCTGCTTGTAGCTACCGATCGAGACGACATAGCAGCGTCCGCCGCCGTTTTGGAAGAAGTGGCGCAGCGCGTTGTACAGACCGAAGTCATGGCCGGCCACACCCTTGACCTGGGCCAGCTTGTAGCCCTTCTTGCTCGACGGCGTGTCGGGCTCGCTGAGTGCCTGGAATTGCGCGTCCAGTGGATCGGCTTCTTCGCTCAGCGCAAAGCGCGGTTTCGGCGGGCCGCCAAAGTACTGGTGGTACTCGGCCATCGAACTGATCGGCCAGGGCCGCAGTGACAACGGGGTGTTGTGGTTGTCGGCGAACTCGGTGTGGCCGACAAAGGCCGGCACCGCCGTGGCCACCTCGACCACGGAGTTCGGAAAGGCGTTCTTTTCGACGATATAGACGCCCGGCGTCTTCATTACAGCCATCGCAATTCTCCTGGTTGAGTCGTCATCGGATAAGGAAGATTTCGGTCACCCATTGGCTGCCACCAGCGCGGGCTTCGCGCTGCAGGCTGCGTGGGGCGCCATGGGGAAGCGCGCCCATCAGGACGCGTGCTGGTGTGCTGCCGGCATCGCTCAGGGCGACGCGGCGGCTGCTGTGCTCGGCAAGTGGCAGCGGCTCGGGGCTGCGGTAGACCCAGGCCAGCCGACCATCGGGCAGGGCTTCCTGCTCCGCGTCGCGCTGGAACTGCAGCGGCGTGGCGGCGGTGTTCAGCGCGGGGCTCAGGCTCAGCGCCAGATCGGCGATATCGCCGCTGGCCGCCAGGCTGGCCCAGTCGCCGAGCAAGAGGTATTTCCATCGGCACTGCCGGGCGGCGAAGCGCAGCAGCTCGCGCCGGCCCAGGCTCTGGCACCAGGCCTCGCAGTCGCTGTCCAGTGCCGAGCGCGGCGCCAGCGGCAACAGCAGATGGCGCGGCACGTCGTCGGCGCTGGCCAGCGCGAACAGCGGCTCGCTGCTATCCAGGCGCCAGCTGAGCAGGTAGTCGCAAGCCTCGTCACGCTGGGCCTGCCAGAGCTGGGGCAGGGCACTGGCGGCGCCAATCAGCGTCAGGCCGCCGGCATCGCTGCGCAGCAGCAGGCCATGCTGGCGGCACAGCTCGCGGGTGGCCTGGCTCGGCGTCAGGCTGAGGCCGGCCAGCGCGCTGGCACCGTACTCGTGCTGCAGCCCGACGCTGAGCAGCGGCAGGAATTGCTCGGCGGCGCGTGGCTCGCGCAGGCGTTGGCGGCCCGTATCGGTACGCGCATCGCTGCTGAGCTTCAGACTCATGAGAGCCCCCGCACATCGCCGACGCGGATCGGCTGATCGCGGCCGAGGATCTGTTCGCTGTCGACGCTGACCATGCGCACCCGGTAGAGCACCGAGGGCAGGTAGCGGCCGCTGTGAATGCCCCAGAGGCTGTGCATCTCGGAGCTGCTCAAGTTCTCGATGTTCAGGATCAGGCGCTCCAGCCGGCGGTCCAGCGTCGGTGCGTTGTGATGGTCGATCACCGGTGTGGCCTGGAAAAAGCCGATGGCGCCAGACAGGAACTTCAGCGCTTCCGGATAGTTGGTGCCGCTGAAGTTGGCCGCGCACATCATCAGCAGGTTCAGAAACACCGGTTCCTGCTGGCGCAACTGCGCGCTGCCGACGCGGGTGGCGGTGTTGCTGCTGCTGTTGCTTCGATGGGCCATGGTGTCGCGCTCTACCCCGGCCAGAAAGATCACCAGCTTGTTGGCCACGATGGGCACCGCCGTGCCGTTCTGCTCATGCAGATTGGACAAGACCGCCAGGTCCTCGCTGACCTGAAAACGCTGGCGCAGATGCTGGTTCAGCTGACCGGCAATCTGTGTCAGAGCGGCGTCAATCATGGTGCATCCAGGACAGGCGACGGCGCCCCCATGGCACCGATGGGCAAAGCCTAGGTTTGCTTGCCTCCGTCTGCTATCGGACGGCGGCTGATTTGGGCTCAGCAATTTGCTGAGCGGGGAAACCCGGGCGTTAGGCGCTGTGCTCGCTGGCTGCTGGGGTCAGGTCTTGCCTGCTCGGGGTTTGCGCCTAGGAAAAATGCTGAGTTGGCGGGCTCGCTGCAGCGGATCAGTTGCGTATCCACTGATCGCCGTAGCGAGTTCAGGGGTTTGCATACGCCTGTCATCTGCCGCTGCCAAGCTGCCGGGCATCACGACAATAGGGAGTTCACATCGTGCATGCAATCAAGAAATCCTGGCTGCAAGGCCTGCGTCTGTCCGCCCCGCTGGCCCTGACGGTGACCGTGCTGGCCGCCTGCGGTAGCGGCTCCGACGAGGCCGCCCCGTGGCCGCCTCAATCGGCCGTCATTGCCCATCGCGGCGCCTCGGCCCTGCGCCCGGAGCACACCTTGGCGGCCTATCAGAAGGCGATCGACGACGGCGCCGACATCATCGAGCCCGATCTGGTCAGCACCAAGGATGGCGTGCTGGTGGCACGGCACGAGAACGCCATCGCCATCTTGAATGCCGATGGCAGCATCAAGGAGGCGACCACCAATGTGGCCGACAAGCCCGAGTTCAAGGACAGGCTGAAAACCAAGAGTATTGATGGTGTCAGCATCCGTGGCTGGTTCACCGAGGATTTCACGCTGGCCGAGCTGAAGACGCTGCGGGCCCGTGAGCGCATTCCTGCCGTGCGCACGGCCAATGTGGCCTACAACGACCAGTTCGAGATCCCGACGCTGCAGGAGGTGATCGATCTGGCCAAGGCGCAGACAGCAGCCAAGGGTCGCACCATCGGCATCATTCCCGAGACCAAGCATCCAAGCTATTTCCAGGGCTTGGGCCTGGCGCTGGAGCCGGCGCTGCTGGCGGTGCTGGAGAAGAATGGCTGGAACAACAAGGAGGCGCCGGTGATCGTGCAGTCCTTCGAGGTGGCCAATCTGAAGGCGATCGCGCAGAAGAGCTCGGTACGCCTGGTGCAGCTGATCAACAGCGGCGGACGCCCCTGGGACTTTGTGCAGGAAGGCGCGGCCAACACGCGCGGCTACGCCGATATGGTCAGCGCCGATGGCTTGAAGGAGATCGCCCGCTATGCCTATGCCGTGGGGCCGTACAAGGAATGGGTCATTCCGCATACCCGCGATGCCAATGGCAGCACGCTGGCGCTTGGCCAGCCGACCAGCTTTGTCAAGGACGCCCACGCAGCAGGGCTGAAGATCACCATCTGGACGCTGCGCCCGGAGAACACCTTCCTGCCTGTGAGCCTGAAGGGCAGCCCGGCGGCCGATCCAAACACGCGCGGCAACAGCATCGCCGAGATCCGCGCCTATCTTGATGCCGGCATCGACGGCTTCTTCACCGACGACTCTTCGGTTGGGCGCCAGGCGGTGCAGGGCTGGAAACCGGCGAACTGAGCCGGCCGGCCTTCAGCCAGCAGGTGGGCTGCTGTGCAGGCGATGCTCAGTCTGCCAGCAGGCTGCGCCAGTAGGACTTGACTTTGCCGGCATCGACATCGCTGCTGGCATCGAACGTCTTGGCCCAGCCGATCAGCGTCGGCAGGCGCTGGTTGTCGTCTGCTGCCAGCGTGCGCAAGACAGCGATGCCTTGTCGGATGCCGGCGGCAATGGGCGCTTCCTGGCCGGCGAACATCTTGTAGCCTTCGCCGCTGAGCTTTTTGCAAAGCGCGCTCGCCATGGCGTCTGGATCAGCCAGCAGCGCTTGCAGTCGGCTGGCCATCATCTCGCCGTAGTTATCGATCTGCTCGTTGCGCGAGGAGTCGGGATCCTTGTCGATGTTGGCAAAGTCCTGATCGATGGCGACCGGCGCGCGGTCTTGAACCATCAGATTGCCGGCGTTGGTCGCAAGATTGAAGGCCAGCTTGAAGCGGTCCTCGTTGAGGATGGCGGCGTCAAACACCAGCATCCGGCCAATCTGCTGAAAGTTGGCTTCACCCTCGATGGCGCCTTGCTCGCCGCCGACCGCAGTGCCAAGCTGGCCCAGGGTCTGGCCCCTGACCATGGACCACAGCGTGACGCTGCTCGCAGCAGTCAATTTGCCGAACAACTCGGGCGACAGCGTTTCGGCCTTGGCCAGCAGCGCGCGCCCAGCGTCGCTGTCCAGAGTCAGATGCCGGCCCTTGGGCGTTGCAACGCCAAAGTCCTTGGCCAAGTTGTAAGCCAGGACGGTGCCATCGATGCCTTCGGCAATCTTGACGACGACTTCGCCATCGCCATCGCTGACCAGGTAGGCGCCTTCGGCCGCACCGCCTAGTTTCCTGATCTGATTGACTTCGGAAAAATCGGCGTTGTCCAGGGTCAGAACCCGCTGCACCGGTGCCGCTGCGTCGCCCGCCCGCGCTGGCATGGCTTGCAGGGGCAGAGCACCCGGCCCGAGCACTGGGGCGGCCAAGGCTTTGGCCCCCATCTGCGTTGCTTCCCGCTCCAGGCCGGCGTCGTCGTTGATGGCAAGGCCGGGCTTCATCTGCATCGTTGGCCGTACTCGCCCCTGAGCCTGTTGGACCAGATGCCAGGCCTCGTGGGGCAGGTGCTGTTGTTGCCCCGGAGCGAGGTGAATCTGACTGCCCTGGGCATAGGCCCGTGCGTTCAGCTGCGCCGGCTGCGCCGAGTTGTAGTGGACCTGGACATGGTCCATGGACAAGCCGGAAAGTGCTTCAACGCCGGCCTTCAGGCCGGCTGGCAAGTCCTTGCTCGCGGCTGCCGGGCGCTCGTCGCTGGCACGCTGCGCCGCTACGCTCAGGCTGTGGATTTGTCGCCTTTGCGCCACCATCCTCGGGCTGTGCTGCTGCTGTGCAGGCCGGCCGCTGGCCGTGCCCGTGACAAACGGCTGGCTGTGCAGCGCGGCGGCGCGAAAGATCGGCGTCTGGGCTGGCCCTGCCGGGGCGCGCATTTGCTTGTCGGTGTCTGCCATCGGGGCCTCCCTGACCGTGTGCTGTGCCTGGCGTCGAGCGCTGCGATCAACGGGCGCTTTGGCCTGCGCGCTTCAAGCACGCGGCCGGCTGACGTCCAGGCTGCTCAAGCCCTCGCGCAGCGCAAAGCGCGTCAGTTCGGCAATGCCCTGGATCTGCAGCTTGGCGAAGACGTGTTCGCGGTGGGTGGCAACCGTCTTGGCGCTGAGGTGCAGCTGGGTGGCGATTTCCTGGGCGGTATAGCCTTCGGAGAACAGCTGCACCATCTCGCGCTCCCGCGGGGTCAAACGGGTCAGGGCAGAGCCAGTGGCGGATGCCCTGCCGGGCCCTGAGCCATCGGGCGAGCCGCCATGCGAGCGGCTCTGCAGCCGCCCCAGCAGCATCTCGCCGACCAATTCGCCGCTCAGGAACAGCTGGTTGGCCATCACGCGGCGCACGCCGCGAGCCAGTTCGTCAAAGGAGTTTTCCTTCAGCACATAGCCGCTGGCTCCGGCGTCCAGCGCGGCGGCGACCTGCTGCGGCTCGGCGTGGACCGACAGGCAGATCATCTTGCAGCGCATCGGCTCGGCGCGCAGCCGGCGCATCGCCTCGATGCCGTTCATGCAGGGCATGGCCACATCGACAAGCACCACATCGGGGTCGTGCTCGCGGGCCAGGCGCACCAGCTCCATGCCGTCGCGGGCCTGGGCCTGCACCTCAATGTCGTGCTCGCGCTCCAGCAGCGCGACCAGCCCTTCGCGAACGATGTGGTGGTCGTCGGCGACGATGACCTGGATGCTCATGCCGGTGCTCCCGAGGGCAAGGCGCGCCAGCTGATGCGGGCCTGCACGCCACGGCCGATGCGCCAGCGCAGTGTGGCACCGATGGCGGCCAGGCGTTCGCGCAGCAGCGGCATACCGAGCCCGGTGGGCGCGCTGGCCCAGGTGGGGCGCGTGGCGGCCAGGCCGGCGCCGTGATCGGCCACAGTGATGGCCAGGCGACCAGGGCGGGCAAACAGCCGGGTTTCGACACGGCCAGGGCCGGCATGCTTGCAGGCGTTGTTCAGCAGCTCCTGCGTGCCATCAAGCAGCGCGCTGGCAATGGCGTCTGGCAGCGGCTCGGGCTGGCCGTCGCAGACGAAGTCGATCGCCAGGTTGTGAGTGCGGTGCAGCTGCTCGATGCAGTGCTGCAGCTGGCGTGCCAGGTCCGGCCTGGGGGCTGACGCGACGCTCGACTCCGACAGCGCCAGCTCGCGCAACAGGGTGCGTGTGGCGCGTAGCGCCTCCTGCACCAGCACTTGCGCGCGACCAAACGCTTCGGGATCGGAGCGGGCGTGATCGAAGTGGACCAAGGCCATGGCCAGCAGCTGGGCGAGCTCGCCATGCAGGCGTTCGGCGATTCGGCCAGCAGCAGGCGTAGCAGTCGCGGCACTGCTCTGCAAGACGCGCAGCATTGGCGCTAGCAACTCGGGGGCTGTAGGAGACGATAGCTGTGGCGGAGCGTTGTACTTCATCGGCAAGCTCGGCGAGCAATGCGGCACATGTGTCAGTGGAGCGCTGAAGCGTAGTGGGCCGATCAGCGCCCGGTCAAGCTGTAAGAGCTAACTGATACGGAGCACGCGAAGCTGCGTTACAAGGTCCGGCGTGCACCAGCTCATGAGCGCAGCAACTGCCTCAGCACATAGGGAAGAATGCCGCCGTGACGGAAGTATTCGAGTTCGATGGCGGTGTCCAGGCGCAACAGCAAGCGGTGCTCACGGCGCTCACCCCCCCTAGTTTGAATGGCGAGTGACACCTCGCGCAGTGGGGTCAATTCGCCGTCGATGACGATGTCGATCAGCTCATCGCCTTGCAGGCCCAGGCTGGCCCAGCTCTCGCCCGGCATGAATTGCAGCGGCAGCACACCCATGCCGGCCAGGTTGGCCCGGTGGATGCGCTCGAAGCTGCGTGCCACCACGGCCTTGATGCCCAGCAGCTGCGTGCCCTTGGCGGCCCAGTCGCGGCTGGAGCCGGTGCCGTATTCCTCACCGGCAAAGATCACCGTCGGCGTGCCGGCGGCTTGGTAGCGCATCGCGGCGTCGTAGATGGGCAGCGTATCCTGGCTGGGTTGCAGCAGGGTCAGGCCGCCCTCGACGCGGCTGCCGTCGGCCTGCGCCGGCAGCATCAGGTTCTTGATGCGCACATTGGCAAAAGTGCCGCGCATCATCAGCTCGTGATGGCCGCGGCGTGAGCCGTAACTGTTGAAATCAGCGGGCTTGATGCCCTGGGCCTGCAGCCACAGGCCGGCCGGTGAATCGGCGCGGATGCTGCCGGCGGGGGAGATGTGATCGGTGGTGATGGAGTCGCCGAACAGGGCCATGATGCGGGCGCCGCGAATGCTGGCTTCGCGCGCCGCCGGCTCCAGCTCGAAGCCGGCGAAGAAGGGCGGCTCGGCGATATAGCTGCTGGCCGGCCAGTCATAGACCTGGCCCGCGGCCGCGCCGCTGATCTGCTGCCACAGCCGGCCTGGCCGGCTGGCGATCTGCTCGTAGTTGCGGCGATAGGCCTTGCCATCCTGGGCATGGCGCAGCAGCTTGTGGATTTCCTCGCTGCTGGGCCAGACATCGCCCAGAAACACCTCGCGGCCGCCCTTGCCGATGCCCAGCGGCTGGCGCATCAGGTCGACCATCACGTTACCGGCCAGCGCATAGGCCAGCACCAACGGCGGCGAGGCCAGGAAGTTGGCCTTCAGATTGGGGTGGATGCGGGCTTCGAAGTTGCGATTGCCCGAGAGCACCGCGGCGCAGACCAGCTGGTGCTCGGTGATGGCGCTGTTGATCTCCGGCGTCAGGTCGCCGGCATTGCCGATGCAGGTGGTGCAGCCATAGGCGGCAACATGGAAGCCGAGCTTTTCCAGATAGGGCAGCAGGCCGGCCCGCTCCAGGTAGTCGGTGACGATGCGCGAGCCCGGCGCCAGCGAGGTCTTGATATGGGGCGCCACCCGCAGCCCGGCCTTGACGGCCTTCTTGGCCAAGAGGCCGGCGGCCAGCATCACGCTGGGGTTGGAGGTGTTGGTGCAGGAGGTGATGGCGGCGATCAGCACATCGCCATTGCCCAGCGAGAGGCCGCTCTCGGTGCTGACGCGTTCGCGCAGTGTCTTGGCCGGGCGGTTGTAGCCGTTGGCGGTGGGCGGCGCGCTGTACAGCTCGGCAAAGCGCGGCGACAGATCGCTGATGGTGATGCGATCCTGCGGCCGCTTCGGGCCGGCCAGCGAGGGCACGACGCTGCCCAGGTCCAGGCGCAGGCGCTGGCTGTAGGCGATGTCGGCGGTGAAGGCATGGGCCTCGGGCGTGCCGGGCATGCCGAACATCTGCTGGGCGCGGAAATAGGCTTCCAGGGCGGCAATCTCGCCGCGCTTGCGGCCGGTGGCGCGGAAGTAGTCCAGCGTCTTGCCATCGACCGGGAAGAAACCCATGGTGGCGCCATATTCGGGCGCCATATTGGCGATGGTGGCGCGATCTGGCACCGAGAGCTGGGCGGCGCCCGGGCCGAAGAATTCGACGAACTTGCCGACCACCTTGGCCTGGCGCAGCTGCTCGGTCAGCGTGAGCACCAGATCGGTGGCGGTGCAGCCCTCGCGCAGCTGGCCGGTCAGCTCGAAACCAACCACATCGGGGCTGAGGAAGTAGACCGGTTGGCCCAGCATGCCGGCCTCGGCCTCGATGCCGCCCACGCCCCAGCCGACCACGCCGATGCCATTGATCATCGTGGTGTGGCTGTCGGTGCCGACCAGGCTGTCAGGGTAGTAGAGCTTCGCGCTGCCGGCTGCCGTCTTGCGCTTGTGCAGGCCGCGGGCCAGGTATTCCAGATTGACCTGGTGGACGATGCCAAAGCCCGGCGGCACGACGCCAAAGCTTTGGAAGGCCTGCATGCCCCATTTCATGAACTGGTAGCGCTCGCGGTTGCGCTCGAATTCCAGCTTCATGTTGAGGTCCAGCGCCGCAGCGTCGCCGTAGTGGTCGATCATCACCGAGTGGTCCACCACCAGGTCGACCGGCACCAGGGGCTCGATGCGGCCGGGCTCGTGCCCTGCCGCGGCGGCCGTGCTGCGCATCGCGGCCAGATCGGCCAGCAGTGGCACGCCGGTGAAGTCCTGCAGCACGACGCGGGAAACCAGAAAAGGGATTTCCTCGCTGCGCGCGGCGCCTGCCTGCCAGTTGGCCAGCTGCGCCACGTGTTCGCGGCCGACACGCTCGCCATCGCAGTTGCGCAGCACCGATTCCAGCACGATGCGCAGGCTGATCGGCAGCCGCGCAATATTCGGGTATTGCTGGGCCAGTCGTGGCAACGAGTAGAACTGCCCGCTCTTGTCGCTGCCCCAGTGAAAGCGATCGAGGGTGCTGGCAAAGGGATGAAGGGCAAGGGTGCTCATGAAGGCGCGCTCCGACGTGATGGCTGAGGCCATTGTGCGGCGTGGGCGCTGATCTTGTGTGACAGGCGCCCGCAAGACCCGCTGGGCTTCCCGCTTGCGACGATACTGGCCGACGTACTCGGCAGACTTGGAAGGCAGGGCCATGGCAGAAGCATCATTCACACCGCGCAGGATTGGCATGCCGAGCGCCGCCGGTTGCTTGCTGGCCGGCTGGCTCACTGCGCTGGCCACACCGGCCTCAGTGACGGCGGCCCCGGCCGCTGCCCCGGCGGCGAGTGCTGCCAGCCAGGCCGCTGGCGCAGCGGCTTTTGCCGCCGTGCAGGACAAGCGCTGGCGGCTGAGCAAGCTCGATGGCGCCGCCATCGAGGCCCGTGCCAGTGGCGCACGCGCGCCACACCTGATCTTCAGCGCCACCAAGTCGCGCCTGAGCGGCTCGGGCGGTTGCAATCGCATCATGGGCAGTTTCAGCGTTCAGGGCGAGCGGCTGACGATCAAGCACCCGGTGACGACGATGATGGCCTGCCCGCGCGGCATGGAGCAGGAGCAGCGCTTCATTGCTGCGCTCGGTGAGGTGCAGCGCTGGCGCCTGGAGGGCGAGGTGCTGGAGCTGATGGACTGGAGCCATCAGGTGCTGGCGCGGCTGGAGCTTGACGCGCCATGACGATGCAGGCCACCGAGCCCCAGGCCGCTCGATTGCTGCTACTGCACACCGCGGCCGTTCATATCGCCCGCTTCGAGGCCTTGGCGCAGTGCCTGGCACCGGGGCTGCCGCTGGCTCATCGGGTGCAGCCGGAATTGCTGGACTTGGCGCGTGAGCAGGGCCTGGGCTCGGTCGAGCTGCAGGCCGGCATTGACCAGGCACTCGCCGACGCGCGCGCCAGCGGCGCTGCGGTGCTGCTGTGCACCTGCTCGACCCTGGGCGGGCTGGTGGAGGCCCGGGCCGCCGCCGCGATGGCGGAGTTTCCGGGGCTGCGGGCCTTGCGCGTTGACCGTGCCATGTGCGAGCTGGCGCTTGCCCATGGGCCACGCCTGCTGGTGGTGGCCGCGCTGCAGAGCACGCTGGCGCCAACGCTGAGCCTGCTGCAGGCGGTGGCCGAGGCTCGGGGTCAGGTCTTGCAGGCGCGCACGCTGCTGGTCAGCGAGGCCTGGGCCTGTTTTGAAGCCGGCGATGAGGCGGGCTACCTGGCCACGCTCCGTGTGGCGCTGCGCAATGCGCTTGCGGGCGCGGGCAACGATGCTGTCGATGCGGTGCTGCTGGCCCAGGCCTCGATGGCGACGCTGGCCGATGAGGACTGGCCGCGGCCGGTGCTGGCCAGCCCGGCGCCGGGCCTGGCTGCGGCGCTGGCACTGCTGGAGTCGGGCTTGTAAGCAGTTGCAAGCGCGGGTCGTCGTGTGGTCCCGGGCAGCCGTTGAGCAGTGGTCAATGCTTGACGCTTGTTCGAGGAGCCGCACGATGATCCGCACGATGACCCGACCAATCCCTTTGCTCAACCGAACGCTGTCGCAAGCCCTGTTGGGCCTTGGACTGGGGCTGAGCCTGTGGGCCAGCGCCGATCTGGCAGCGGCCCAGGACGCCAGCTTGTCGCTGCGCGTCGCCGAACCGGGTTTCTATGGCCGTGTCGACATTGGCTCGGCGATGATGCCGCGGGTGGTCTATCCGCAGCCGGTGCTGGTGCGGCCCGAGCCGGTCTATCGCGAACGGCGCGAGTACCGGGAACCGCTCTACATCTATGCACCGGTGCATCATCAGCGCCACTGGCACCGCCATTGCGAGCGCTATGGCGCCTGCGGCCGGCCGGTCTACTTTGTGCGCGAGGACTGGGTGCGCGAGGTCTATGTGCCGCGCCGCCACGGCCATTGGCGCGAGTGAAAGAGCAGCATCACGCGGCGGCCATCGCCCGCTCCAGCATCGCCAGCAGCAGCACATTGCAGCCGGCCGTGATGTGTTCGGGCTTGGCATCCTCGATCTCGTTGTGGCTGATGCCGTCCTTGCAGGGAATGAAGATCATGCCGGCCGGTGCCAGCCGCGCCATATAGACGGCATCATGGCCGGCACCTGAGACCGCCGGCATGTTCGAATAGCCCAGCCGCTCGGCGGCCCGGGCCACGGCCTTGATGCAGTCCGCATGGAAGGGCTGGGCCGGGTAGTGCGAGACCAGCTCGATCTGGATGGACAGACCGGTTTCATGGCTCAGGCGGGCGGCCCGGCTACGAATGTCGGCGTCCATGGCATCGACCAGCGCATCGCTGGCATTGCGCAGATCGATGCTGAACCTGACCCGGCCCGGAATCACATTGCGGCTGTTCGGGTGCACCTGCACCATGCCGACGGTGCCGCGGCC
Source organism: Roseateles aquae (assembly GCF_032337115.1). Lineage (NCBI taxonomy): Bacteria > Pseudomonadati > Pseudomonadota > Betaproteobacteria > Burkholderiales > Sphaerotilaceae > Roseateles > Roseateles aquae. The sequence goes on along the minus strand of NZ_JAVXZY010000001.1, from coordinate 622,555 downwards.
ATGCGGCGCATGCTTATGCGCCACGGCCACTACGTCCTGCATCAGCCGCGTGGCCACCTGCAGCGCGTCCTTGCGCAGTGCCATCGGCGTCGGGCCGGCGTGGGCTTCCATGCCGGTGACGGTGCAGTCATACCATTTGATGCCCAGCACGCCGGTGACCACGCCGATGGTCACGCCATGGTCTTCCAGCACCGGGCCCTGCTCGATGTGCGTTTCGAAATAGCTGCCAATCGGGTGCGCGCCTGGCTCCTCGCTGCCGATATAGCCGATGCGTTCGAGTTCCTCGCGCACCGTCTTGCCCTCGGTATCGCGCGCCGCATAAGCATGTTCCAGTGTGAAGGCCCCGGCGAACACGCCCGAGCCCATCATCACCGGCACGAAGCGCGAGCCCTCTTCATTGGTCCAGAAGGCGACCTCGATCGGCGCTTCGGTCTCGATGCCGTGGTCATTCAGCGTGCGCACCACCTCCAGGCCGGCCAGCACGCCGTAGTTGCCGTCGAACTTGCCGCCGGTCGGCTGGGTGTCGATATGGCTGCCGGTCATCACCGGCGGCAGCGTGTTGTTGCGGCCAGCGCGGCGCATGAAGGCATTGCCGATCTTGTCCACCGTCACCGTCATGCCGGCCTCGCGGGCCCAGCCCAGCACCAGATCGCGGCCCTGGCGATCCAGTTCGGTCAGGGCGAGGCGGCAGACGCCGCCCTTGTCGGTCTTGCCGATCTGCGCCAGCTCCATCAGCGAGGCCCAGAGGCGGTTGCCGTTGATGCGCAGGGCGGTGATGTTGCTCTGGGATGTGTCCATGCGGGGCCTCTTGACGGGATTCACGAGCGCTTGACCGCGGTCGGGCTCAGGTCTTGCTGGCGTGCCTTGGCCGCCGCGAAATTCGGCCCGAAGGCCGGGCGTTTCAGGTAGCGGCCACGGCCGGCCTCGGCGCGCAGCTCGCCCTGGGCATAGACGATGCGGCCCTGGGCGATGGTGTGGCTGGGAATGCCGCGCACGCTGCGGCCTTCGAAGATATTGAAATCGCCCTTGGAGTGCTGGGTGGCGGCGGAGATGGTCTTGGTGCCTTGTGGGTCCCAGAGCACCAGGTCGGCATCGGCGCCTTCCGCGATCAGGCCCTTGCGCGGGTAGAGGTTGAAGAGCTTGGCGGTATTGGCCGAAGTGATGGCCACGAACTCGCTGGGCGTCAGCCGGCCGCTGTTGACGCCGGCATCCCAGATCACCGCCAGGCGTTCTTCGATGCCGCCGCAGCCATTGGGGATCTTGGCGAAGTTGTCCAGCCCAGCGGCTTTTTGCTGGGCGCAGAAGGTGCAGTGGTCAGTCGCGGTGGTGTGCAACTGGCCGGATTGCAGGCCGCGCCAGAGGAAGTCCTGGTGGATCTTGGGCCTGAAGGGCGGGCTCATCACATGGGCGGCGGCGGTGGCGAAGTCGGGGTGGCGGTAGACGCTGTCGTCGATCAGCAGATGGCCGGCCAGCACCTCGCCGTAGACGCGCTGGCCGCGTGCGCGGGCGCGGGCAATGGCTTCGGCGGCTTCGATACAGGAGACGTGAACGATGTAGATCGGTACGCCCAGCACATCGGCAATCGCGATGGCGCGATTGGCCGCCTCGCCCTCGACCATGGGCGGGCGCGACAGCGGATGCCCCTCGGGCCCGCTGATGCCCATCCTGGCCACTTCCTGTTGCAGCAGATAGACGAGCTCGCCGTTCTCGGCGTGCACGGTGGGCATGGCGCCGAGCTCCAGCGCGCGGCGGAAGCTGTTCACCAGCGTCTCGTCGTCGCACATGATGGCGTTCTTGTAGGCCATGAAGTGCTTGAAGCTGTTGATGCCCTCGTCGCGCACCAGCTGGCCCATCTCGGCATGGACCTGCTCACTCCACCAGGTGATGGCGACGTGAAAGCCGTAGTCGGCCGCCGATTTCTCGGCCCAGCCGCGCCAGGTCTGGTAAGCCTCCAGCAGCGACTGCTGCGGATTGGGAATGACGAAATCGATGATGCTGGTGGTGCCACCGGCCAGGCCGGCGGCCGTGCCGGTGAAGAAGTCGTCCATCGTCACCGTGCCCATGAAGGGCAGCTGCATATGCGTGTGCGGATCGATGCCGCCGGGCAGCAGGTACTGGCCGCTGCCATCGAGCCGCTCGGCGCCGGCCGGGGTCAGGTCTTGCGCACGGGGGCCGACGGCGGCAATGCGGCCGTCGACGCAGAGCACATCGGCGCGCTCCTCACGGTCGGCATTGACGACGGTGGCGCCCTGGATCAGCAATGCAGCCATGCTTCTAAGCCCTCAGTTGAAATGGAACAGACCACGGAGACACAGCGCCACAGAGTCAATACACGTGCCAAATCGAATGCTGACCTGTCTTACTCCGTGTCTCTGTGTCTCTGTGGTTTGCATTCGAATTTGCATTCAAGCCTTGCCCCGCATCGCCACCCGATAGACCAGCGCCGCCAGCGCCAGGCCGATGAACCAGGCATAGGTGTAGATCAGCTTGAAGACCTCGGCAACATCGGGGAAGGCGGCCGGAAAGGCGGCATTCAGAAAGCCCGGCACATTGGGCAGCACGCCGATCACGAAGGCGGCCACCGCGGCCCAGTTCCAGCCGCCGGCGTAGCTGTAGGCGCCGCCTTCGGTGTAGAGCTCGCGCACATCGAGCCGGGTCTTGCGCAGCAGGTAGTAGTCAACGATCAGGATGCCGGCCACCGGCCCCAGCAGCGCCGAGTAGCCGATCAGCCAGGTGAAGATATAGCCCTGGCTGCTCTCCAGAATCTTCCACGGCATCATCAGGATGGCGATGCCGGCGGTGATGTAGCCGCCGGTCTTGTAGCTGATGGCCTGCGGGTTCAGCGCCGAGAAGTCATAGGCCGGGCCAACCAGATTGGCGGCCAGATTGACGCTGACGGTATCGATCAACAGCACGATCAGTGCGATCAGCACCGCGGCGCCGCTCATCCGGCTGGCCAGGTCGACCGGGTCCCAGATCGCCTTGCCGTAGATCACCACGGTGGCCGAGGTCACGAACACCGCCAGCGCGGCCAGCAGGCCCATGGGCGCGGGCAGGCCGAGCGCCTGGCCCAGCACCTGATCGTGCTGGCTCTTGGCAAAGCGGGTGAAGTCGGGGATGTTCAGCGCCAGCGTGGCCCAGAAGCCGACCATGGCCGTCAGCGAGGGCCAGAACACGGCCGAGAACTGGCCGGCTTTCTTGCCACCTTCGACAAAGGCCGAGGGTTGGTCGAGGATGGGGCCAAAGCCGCCGGCCTTGCTCCAAGCCCAGTACAGCAGCACAAAGCAGATCAGGATCTTGATCGGCGCGGTATAGGTCTCCAGCTTGCGGATCGCGTCGATGCCGTGGACGACGTAGTAGAACTGGATCGCCCAGAAGGCCAGGAAGCACAGCAGCTGGCCGCTGTTGATGCCCAGGCCGGGCAGCTTGTCGCCTTCCAGCGGATGGCCGATCAGCACGCCGGCCAGCGTGTAGATCATCATGCCGCCGAACCAGGTCTGGATGCCGTACCAGCCGCAGGCCACCAGGGCGCGCAACAAGGCCGGCAGGCGGGCGCCGCGGGTGCCGAATGAGGCCCGGGCCAGTACCGCATAGGGAATGCCGTACTTGGCGCCGGCATGGCCGATCAGGAGCATGGGCAGCAGCACGATCAGATTGCCCAGAAACACGGTCAGCACCGCCTGGCTCCAGCTCATGCCGGAGTCGATCAGGCTGGCGGCCAGCGTGTAGGCCGGGATGCACATCACCATGCCGACCCAGAGCGCGGCAAAGTGGTACCAGCGCCAGGTGCGCTGCGCGGCGCTGGTGGGCGCCAGGTCCTCGTTCCACAAACCGCTGGTGCTGCCTAGATCGCTCATGGGGCTGTCCTTTGCTGTGATGGCTGACGTGAGCAAACTCTGTGCCGGGTGGCCTCAGGCTGCCACGTGGAATACCCTTGAGAGGGTGCGCGTCGGTGGGGCGCCGGCCGTGTTCATGCGGTCCTCATCGGGTTGTTGGGGTGAGTGGTCCAGTTCGCGTAGCTGCCCGTCACCGACACACCCGTGCGCAGATCGATCTCGCCGGCCTGCAGGGCCCGCATGCTGATGGTGTTGGGCACCGGGCAGATCGACACGCAGAGATTGCAGCCCACGCATTCCTCTTCCTTGACCTCGAAATGGCGCTGGCCGTTCTTGCTGGCGCTGATCGCCTGGTGCGAGGTGTCTTCGCAGACCACGTGGCAGCGGCCACACTGGATGCAGCTGTCCTGATTGATGACGGCCTTCTCGACATGGTTCAGGTTCAGCTGGTTCCAGTTCTTGACCGTCGGCGTGGCCAGGCCGACCATCTCGTCCAGCGTGCGGTAGCCGCGTTCGTCCATGAAATTGGCCAGGCCCGAGCACATGTCCTGCACGATCTTGAAGCCATAGACCATGGCGGCGGTGCAGACCTGCACCGTGCCGGCGCCCAGGGCGATGAACTCGGCCGCATCGCGCCAGGTGCTGATGCCGCCGATGCCCGAGATGGGCAGCCCGGCGGTGGCCGGGTCGCGGGCGATTTCGGCCACCATGTTCAGCGCAATCGGCTTGACCGCCGGGCCGCAGTAGCCGCCGTGCGAGCCCCAACCATCGGTGCTGGGGCTCATCTGCATCCGGTCGAGGTCAACGCCCATCACCGAGTTGATCGTGTTGATCAGCGACACCGCATCGGCACCGCCGGCCTTGGCCGCGCGGGCCGGTTGGCGGATGTCGGTGATATTGGGCGTCAGCTTCACGATCACCGGCAGGCGGCTGTACTGCTTGCACCAGGCGGTGACCATCTGGATGTACTCCGGCACCTGGCCCACCGCCGAGCCCATGCCGCGCTCGCTCATGCCGTGCGGGCAGCCGAAGTTCAGCTCGATGCCGTCGGCACCAGTGTCCTCCACCATGGGCAGGATGTTTTTCCAGCTCTGCTCGGTGCAGGGCACCATCAGCGAAACGATCATCGCCCGGTCCGGCCAGGCGCGCTTGACGCGGCGGATCTCCTCCAGATTGGTGCGCAGCGGCCGGTCGGTGATCAGCTCGATATTGTTCAGCCCGATCACGCGGCGATCCTGGCTCATCAGCGTGGCATAGCGCGGGCCGCTGACATTGACCACCGGCGGGTCCTCGCCCAGCGTCTTCCAGACCACGCCGCCCCAGCCCGCCTCGAAGGCGCGGGTGACATTGATCTCCTTGTCAGTCGGTGGCGCCGAGGCCAGCCAGAAGGGGTTGGGGCTCTTGATGCCGAGGAAATTGCTGCTGATGTCCGCCATGATGGGTTCACCCTCTTGTCTGCTGCGTGGCCTTGGCCGGCCTCGCGAAGAATTTCTGTGACAGTGAGCGGCTCAGCCGCGCAGCATCTGATCGATGGCGATGGCGGCACGCTTGCCGTGCTCGACCGCCTCAACGGTGAGATCGCGGCCGCCGTGGCGGCAGTCGCCGCCGGCCCAGATGCGGGTCTGCCCGCAGCGGCCGTCCTCATCGGTGCGCAGCCTGCCATTCTGCAGTTCCAGCTGGGCGGCGACCGGATCGGCGACGAACTGCTGGCCGATGGCCTTGAGCACCATATCGGCCGCGAGCTCGAACTGCTCGCCGGTGTCTATCAGTCGGCCGTCTTGCTCGGCAGTGACCGCAAAGCGCATGCCGCTGACGCGGCCGTTCTGGCTCAGCAATTCCAGCGGCCGCGCCCAGCAGCGCAGCTGCACGCCGTTCTGTTGCGCCCAGGCCTGCTCATGGGCCGAGGCGCCCATCTGCGCGGGGCCGCGGCGGTAGACGATCTGCACCTCGCGAGCGCCGAGCAGGCGGCTTTGCACGGCAGCGTCAACCGCGGTCATGCCGCCGCCGATGACCAGCACGCGCTGGCCCACGGCAATATCGCGCGGGTGGCCGGCCTGGCGCAGCTCGGCGATGAAGTCGACCGCGTCGCGCAACCCTTCGACAGAGTCCATCGCCTCGCTCAAGGGCGGCTCGGCAATGCCCAGCGCATTGACACCGGCCAGACCCAGGCCGAGGAAGACGGCGTCGTGGCTTTCGCAGAGCTGGGCCAGGCTGATGTCGCGGCCGAGCTGGGTGGAGGTCTGTACCGTGATGCCGCCAATGGACAGCAGCCACTGCACCTCCTGCTGGGCAAAGCCGCCGGTGGTCTTGTAGCTGGCCAGGCCGTATTCATTCAGGCCGCCGAGCTTGGACCGCGACTCGATCAGGGTGACGGCATGGCCGCATCGCGCCAGACCGTGAGCGGCGGCCAGGCCGGCCGGGCCGGCACCGACCACGGCGACGCGCTTGCCGCTGCTGGCAGCGCGCTCGAACAGGGGCTTGGCGCCGACGGCCTGGCTGGCGAAGAAGTGATCGGTGGCGTGGCGCTGCAGCAGGCCGATTTCAACCGGCTTGTCCTCCAGGCTGTTGCGCACGCAGGCCTGTTCGCACAAGATCTCGGTGGGGCAGACCCGAGCGCACATGCCGCCCAGCGGATTGGCCGTGAGAATGGCTTCGGCGGCGCCGCGTTCATTGCCTTGCGCGACGCGGGCGATGAAGCTGGGGATGTCGATGCCGGTGGGGCAGGCGGTGATGCAGGGCGCGTCATGGCAGTAATAGCAGCGCTCGGCTTCGATCTGCGCCTGGTGGCGGCTCAGCGGCGGGTGGGCGTCGCTGAAATTGCGCGCCAAAGCAGTGTCGTCGAGCCGGTGGCTGCACAGGCCGGGCTTGTTGATGCCGACAGCGGTCTTGTCCATGGAACTCCTCCGAGAGCGTGACGCAGCGCTTGCGACGTTCATCCAGGCTGCGGTGTCTGAATGTTTTACCAATTGGTAAAAATAGACCAGTTGGTGAATTCCCTTGGTGTGGCCCGCGCCGTTGCGGGCCGGCATCGGGATAATCGCGGCCCATCATGTCCAAGCCGCCCAGCAAGTCTTCAGCAGCATCCGAGGTTTCAGCACCAACGGTCAAGCGCGCCGCGCCGCGGGCCGCGCGCCTGCGCAAGCAGGCTGCCATCTGTGCGGAGGCCGAGCGCCAGTTCGCGCAATATGGCTTTGAAGGCGCGTCTCTGGAAAACATCGCCGCCGGGCTGGGGTTGTCGCGCCACAACCTGCTGTACTACTACCCGAGCAAGGAAGCGCTCTACCGCCAGGTGCTGGACGATGTGATGGACGAGTGGCTGACGCGCATGGCCGGCATTGTCTCGGGCACCGACCCGCGCGCCGCGCTGCGCGAGTACATCGTGGCCAAGCTGCGCTTTTCGCGCGAGCGGCCGGCGGGTTCGCAGGTCTTTGCCCGCGAGGTGATGGCCGGTGCGCCGCGCTTTCGCGACGCCATCGAATCGCGCGTGCTGCCGGCGCTGAATGCCGATGTGCGCACCTTCGAGCGCTGGGCGCGCGAGAAGCGGATTGCGCGGCTGGACTACCGCCATCTGATGTTCAGCATCTGGGCGATGACCCAGGCCTATGCCGATCTGGGCCCGCAGTTCGCCATCCTGCTCGGCAAGCCGGCCTTGGAGGTTGACGATTTCAAGTCCGCCGAGGCACTGATATTCGCCCTCTTGTGTGGGGGCTTGGGCTGCTGAGCCTGCTCGGTGGCGCTGCGCTGACACAATAGCGCCCATGAGTGATCCGAACGACAAAGACACCCGCCACCCCGAAGGCTTCGAGCGTGTGCGCGAAGCGCTGCTGCAACGTCAGCATGGCCATGCCCCGCTGTGGCTGGAGGTAGCAGCCCGCACCTCGCAGGAGGCCGCCGATGCGCTGGGCGTCAGCCTGGGCCAGATTGCCAAGAGCGTGGTCTTCAAGCGCAAGTCCGACGAGCAGGCGGTGCTGGTGATCGCCTCGGGCGATCGCCGTGTCGATGAGAAGAAGCTGCAGGCCCATACCGGGCCCTTGGGCCGCGCCGATGCCGACTATGTGAAGGCGCGCACCGGCTTCTCGATCGGTGGCGTGTCGCCGCTGGGCTTTGCGCCGCTGGATGGGGCGGCGGCACCCTTGCTGTTTGTCGACCGCGAGCTGTTTCGCTTCGACCAGATCTGGGCCGCGGCCGGCCACCCGAACGGGGTGTTCCGGATGACGCCGGACGAGCTGGCCCAGCTGACTGGTGCGCCCATCATCGATGTGGTGCAGTCATGAGCGCCCAGCTTGCTTCAACGGGGGCGGCACGGGTGGCCTCGCCCTGCACCAATGTCTGCAAGATGCACGAGCCGACCGGCTGGTGTGAGGGCTGCGCGCGAACGATTGCCGAGATCACCGTCTGGTCCAAGGCCGATGATGCGACACGGCTGCAGATCCTCGCCCTGCTGCCGCCGCGGCGTGAGGTCCTGCTGGAGCAGGGCGTGTTCACGGCGGCCGAGCCTAGCGTCTGAGCGCAAAAAGAGGGCGGAGGGCCGATGAAGTCGCTGCGTTTCTATTTCGACCCGATCTCGCCCTACGCGGCGCTGGCCTTCGCGCGGCTGCCCGAGGCACTGCAGGGGCTGTCCTACAGCGTTGACTATGTGCCGGTGCTGTTCGCCGCCATGCTCAAGGCCGGAGGGCAAAAAGGGCCGGCTGAGATCCCGGCCAAGCGCGCCTGGACCTACCGGCAGATTGCCTGGGCCGCCCACCGCCTGCAGATTCCGCTGCAGCTGCCGGCCGCTCATCCCTTCAACCCGCTGCCGCTGCTGCGGCTGGCCTGGGCTTGCGCGCCCACGGGGCAGACGCCTTCGCGCTGGGTGGTCGAGCGGGTGTTCAATCATGTCTGGCAGGGCGGGGCCGACGCGGCAGACGCTGTACGGCTGGCCGCACTGACGCAAGACCTGGCCCCGGCGCAAGCCCCCGAGGGCGAGCCGGTCAAGCAGGCGCTGCGCGAGGCCACCGAGGCGGCGATCGCGCAGGGCGTCTTTGGCGTGCCGACCATCGCGGTTGATGACAAGCTGTTCTGGGGCTTGGACGCGCTGGACATGCTGGCCGCCTATCTGCGCGACGACCCCTGGTTTGTCAGCGCTGCCTGGGAAGCCGCCGCGGCCACGCCGGTGGGTGTGCAGCGCAAGACCTGACCCCGGCCGCAGCTGCAGCGCAAGCTGGTCGACGGCTGACACGGGCAGCTCAGTGCTTTCCCTGCCGGGTGGCAATTTCTCGCAATGTGAAATCGCGCCCTAGGGTTGCCTTGGGGTTTGTCAGCCAGCGTTCAGGCTGGCGTCAGAGACGGGTCAGAGGAGGGCTTCACAGTCCATCCCAAGGATCACCGGGCGGTGGTTCTCCACGATCAACACACTGGAGACTTCCCACATGGCAACTGCAACAGCAGTGACCACCAACACGCCGATGACGGCAGAAGAGAAGAAGGTCATCTTCGCCTCTTCGCTGGGCACCGTGTTCGAGTGGTACGACTTCTACCTTTACGGTTCGCTGGCGCCCATCATCGCCAAGCAGTTCTTCTCGGCCTTGGATCCGCAGGCGGCCTTCATCGCCTCGCTGCTGGCCTTTGCCGCCGGCTTCATCGTGCGCCCCTTCGGCGCGCTGGTGTTCGGCCGCCTGGGCGACATGATCGGCCGCAAGTACACCTTCCTGGTCACCATCCTGATCATGGGCCTGTCCACCTTCATCGTCGGTGTGTTGCCGTCGTATGCAGCGATTGGTGCGGCCGCCCCGGTGATCCTGATCGGCCTGCGCATGCTGCAAGGCCTGGCGCTGGGTGGTGAGTACGGTGGTGCCGCCACCTATGTGGCCGAACACGCGCCGCAGGGCAAGCGGGGTGCCTACACCTCCTGGATCCAGACCACGGCCACGCTGGGTCTGTTCCTGTCGCTGATGGTGATTCTGCTGACCCGCAACACGCTGGGTGAAGCCACCTTCGCCGAATGGGGCTGGCGCGTGCCCTTCATCGTCTCGATCCTGCTGCTGGGCATCAGCGTCTGGATCCGTCTGTCGATGAATGAATCGCCGGCCTTCCAGAAGATGAAGTCCGAGGGCAAGACCTCCAAGGCACCGCTGTCCGAGTCCTTCGGCCAGTGGAAGAACCTGAAGATCGTGCTGCTGGCGCTGTTCGGCCTGGTGGCCGGTCAGGGCGTGGTCTGGTACTCGGGCCAGTTCTATGCGCTGTTCTTCCTGACCAGCGTGCTGAAGGTCGACAACGCCACGGCCAACATCATGGTTGCCGTGTCGCTGATCATCGGCACACCGTTCTTCGTGGTGTTCGGTACGCTGTCCGACAAGATCGGCCGCAAGCCCATCATCATGGCCGGCCTGCTGCTGGCCTGCGTGACCTACTTCCCGCTGTTCAAGGCGCTGACCAATGCCGCCAACCCGGATCTGGCCAAGGCGCAAGCCACCGCTCAGATCTCGCTGACGGTGGATATGTCGACCTGCTCCTTCCAGGGCAGCCCAATCGCTCGTGAAGTCGACTTCACCAGCTCTTGCGACATCGCCAAGCGTGCACTGGCGCAGTCCTCGGCCAGCTACGAAACTCTGCCTGGCCCGGCCGGCAGCGTGGCGGTGATCAAGGTTGGCGACAAGGTCATCAACGGCCTGAATGCCACCAAGGCGACCGAGCACAAGTTCGACGAGGCCAGCACCAAGGGCATCGCCGCTTTCAAGAAGGAGCTGAGCGAGGCGCTGAAGGCCGCCGGCTATCCGGCCAAGGCCGACCCTGCCAAGGTCAATCAGCCGCTGGTGATCGCCATCCTGTCTGTGTTGGTGCTGTACGTGACCATGGTCTATGGCCCGATCGCCGCGATGCTGGTGGAACTGTTCCCGACCCGCATCCGCTACACCTCGATGAGCTTGCCTTACCACATCGGCAATGGCTGGTTTGGTGGTCTGCTGCCCTCGATCACCTTCGCGATGGTGGCGCAAAACGGCAATATCTATCACGGCCTGTGGTACCCGATCGGCATCGCCGCGGCGACCTTCGTGATCGGCATGCTGTTCATCCGCGAAACCAAGGACGTGGACATCTACGCCCACGACTGATTCGCGCGATGGATGGATAGCGACTTTTCCTTTACCGGACTTCGAGGCGGCCTGCGGGCCGCCTTTTTTTGTTCGCAGCGTGCTTGCCGGGCGGTGTACCGATGAGGCATTTGGCCTGCGCCACAATCGCGGCCTCTCTGTCAGATCGGTGGGGTAGCGATGAAGAAGATTGGCATGGTGGGCGGCGTGGCCTGGCCCTCGACGGTGGAGTTCTATCAAGCGATCTGCCGGATGAGTCAGCGCTGGCATGAGGCCGAAGCGGCGGCCGGTCGCGCCTTCGTTGGCCCGGCGCCGATGCCGGAATTCAGCATCGAATCGGTCAACGTCAATCACAGCTTCTCGCTGCGCGGCCAGCCCGGGGACGAGGCGTCCTGGCAGCGCTATGACGCCTATTTCAACGCCGCGCTGCGACGCCTGCAATCGGCCGGTGCCGACTTCGCGCTGATCGCCAGCAACACGCCGCACAACCGCTTTGAGGCCATCACCGCCGGGCTGACGATGCCGGTGCTGAGCATTTTTGAAACCGTCAGTGCGGCCTGCGTTAAAGCCGGCCTGAGCGATGTGCTGATTCTTGGCACCCGGCCGACGCTGGAGTCGGATGCCTTCTCGGCCGTGCTGGCGCGCCATGGCGTGCGCGGGCACAAGCCGCCGCGAGAAGCCGATCGTGAAGCGCTGTACCGGCTGATCATGGGCCTGTATGCCGAACGCAGCGGCGAGGCCGCTGCGCTGATGAGCGAGATCGCCGAGCGCTCCTTTGCCGAGCTGGGCATTGCGGCGGGGCCGCAGCGGGCCGTGAGCCTGTCCTGCACCGAATTGCCGCTGGCGTTTCCATCATTGCAACATCTGGCTCAGTTCGAGAGCCAGGGGCTGCGCTGGCTCAACACCACCAAGGTGCACGCGCAAGCGGCGTTTGCAGCTTGCCTGGACTGAGAGGCAACAACGGCGCCTTGACCGTGACGTAGCTCGCACAATGCACCGGCTGGCGACAGGGCCGTAGGCCTCGCCGGGATTGTCGGCCGATGCACAATTGAGCAGATGAGCAAGCAGTCCGAACCGATCAAGCCCACCGACGCCACGCCGGCCAAACCTGCCGACCAGCGGCGGCTGCAGATGGCTGACATCGCGCGGCTGGCCGGGGTCTCGGTGGCGACGGTGTCGCGGGCGCTCAATGGCAGCCCGCTGGTCAATCAAGAGACGCGAGAGCGCGTCACCGAACTGGCCCGCTCGCTGAAATACTCGATCAATCTTGGCGCGCAGAACCTGCGCCTGCAGAAGAACCGCACGGTGGCTGTTGTCGTGCCTTACGACGCGGCCTCGCGCCAGCACATCTCGGATCCTTTCTTCCTGTCCATCGTCGGCGCGATCGCCGATGCGCTGACCGACCGGGGCTACGACATGCTCTTGTCGCGCGTCGATGCCGAACGGCTGGACCTGGCCGCCCATGCGATCGACTCCGGCAAGGCGGCCGGGCTCTTGATCATCGGCCAGTGGCGCCATCACGATCAGCTCAATGAGCTGGCGGCGCGCAAGCTGCCGGTGGTGGTCTGGGGCGCGCAGCTGGCACAGCAGATCTATTGCAGCGTCGGTGGCGACAATGTGCTGGGCGGGCGCCTGGCGGCCGAGCATCTGCTCGCGCTGGGGCGCCGGCGCATCGCCTTTCTGGGCGACGCGGCCCTGCCCGAGGTGATGATGCGCCGTGAAGGCTTCTGGCAGGCCTTGGCGAGTGCCGGCGTGGCGCGTGAAGCGGCGCTGGAGCTGGCCGTGCCCTTCGAGGTGAACGTCGGCCGTGGGGCGATCGAGCAGTTCTTTGCCGCGCATCGCGAGGTCGATGCCGTGCTGGCCTGCAGCGATCTGTTGGCCCTGCAGGCCATACAGGCGCTGCGCGGGCAGGGCAGGGCGGTACCCAAGGACGTGGTGGTGAGCGGTTATGACGACATGCCGCTGGCCGCCTACTGCGATCCGCCGCTGACCAGCGTGCATCAGCCGGTCGCCCTGGCCGGCGCCGAACTGGTGCAGGCGCTGATGCGGATGATGGAAGGCGAACACGTGGCACCGATCACGCTGCCTGTTCATCTGGTGGTCCGCGAGAGCGCGCCGGCTGCCGCCTGAGCAGTGCCCTGGTCCGCTGCCGCGTAACGCAGCTCAAGCCGGCAGGATCTGCACACACGCTGCGTTTGCAAGCGTTTGCATAAACACAGCAAATGAACTGAACAGGTGTGATTGGTATTGAATAAATATCGGCAATCTAGGCGTTTTCCCTAAAATGCAATCGATTGCAAAACGAGTGAGGTAGTCGTACATTGGTGCCAACGGAGACGCCTTTGTGCATGCCGCCTTGAAACGGGGCGAGTCGGGCCAGCAACTCCGTGTCGTTTCACCACACCAAACGATGCCGCCGTCGTGCGAGCATCGGGCCAGGAGACAAGATGTACGCCACTCGCCCCACTCCCATCGCTCGTCCCGTTCTTGCGCCGTTGGCGCTGTCCATCCTGCTGGGCTTCGCGCCGGCGCTGCACGCCCAGGAGGCCGCCCGGCCGGATGAGGCCGCCGGCGATGGCCTGAAGCTCAATGCGGTGATGGTCACCGGTGCCTCGGTGAAGACCACCAAGATGAAGCAGAGCCTGTCCGTCAGCGCGATGGACGGTGAGCAGCTGAGCAAGTCCGGCGCCACCAACGCGGCCGAGCTGCTGCGCTCGGTGCCCGGCGTGCGCTCGGAGTCCTCGGGCGGCGAGGGCAATGCCAATATCACCGTGCGTGGCGTGCCGCTGTCGGCCGGCGGTTCGCGCTATGTGCAGATGCAGGAAGACGGCCTGCCGGTGCTGCTGTTCGGCGATATCGCCTTCGGTACGGCCGACCAGTTCCTGCGTGCCGACTACAACACCGAGCGCCTGGAAGTCGTGCGCGGTGGTTCGGCCTCGACGCTGGCCAGCAACTCGCCCGGCGGCATCGTCAACTTCATCAGCAAGACCGGCAGCGAGACCGGCGGCGCCTTGGGGCTGACGGCCGGGCTGGATCGCCGGCTGTGGCGCGTTGATGCCGATTACGGCGGCAAGCTGGGCAATGGCCTGTCCTTCCATGTGGGCGGCTTTCAGCGCATCGGCGAAGGCGGCCGGCCGACCGGCCAAACGCTGGAAAACGGCGGCCAGCTCAAGGCCAATCTGACGCAAAAGCTCAGCAACGGCTTTGTGCGCCTGAGCTTCAAATCGCTGGACGACCGCACGCCCTCGCTGATGCCGGTGCCGGTGACCGTCAGCAACGGTCGCATCAACACGATTGCCGGCATCGATCCGCGCGAAGCCTTCTTCATCACGCCCTCGCTGGCACGTGACAGCAGCTTCAACAAGGACGGCGGCTACAGCAACACCGCCACGCGGGACGGCCTGCGCGTCAAGAGCACGGCGGTCGGCCTGGAAAGCAGCCTGGACCTCGGCGACGGGCTGAGCCTGGACGAGAAGTTCCGCAAGAGCAGCAACTCGGGGCGCTTCATCGCGCTGTTCCCGGCCGATAACGGCAATGGCAGCGGCAACAACGGCAAGGCCAGCTTCTTCACCGGCACGCTGTTCAATACCGCGCTGGACAATTTCGACAACGTCTTCAACGACCTCAAGCTGAGCAAGAGCTTCGCCGGTGCCGGCGGCAAGACGACGCTGGTTGCTGGCCTGTTCTACGGCTCGCAGAACGTCGCCGCGACCTGGTTCTGGAACCAGTACAACCTGACGATGAGCGGCAACAGTGCCCAGGTGGTCGACGCGGCCGGCAAGCCCAGCAGCAACCCGGTGTCTAGCGGCTGGACGACCTGGGGCGGCTGCTGCACGCGCACCTTTGACGTGCAGTACACCGAGACCTCGCCCTATCTGGCCCTGGCCTGGGAGTCCGGCCCGCTGAACCTGGATGTCAGCTTGCGTCGCGACGAACAAAAGGCACAGGGCTTTACGCTGGCCGGCGACAACACCGCGCAGAAGTGGGATGCGGCCAGCCAGAAGCAGGTCAGCTACAAGGTCAATCACAACAGCTATTCGCTCGGCGCCAACTACGCGCTCAGCGCTGATATGGCCGTGTTCGCCCGCGCCAGCAATGGCGTGGCCTTCAGCGCCGACCGGCTGCTCTACGGCAACCCGCTCGACGGCTCGGTGCCGATTGCCGTCAACGAGATCGATCAGCAGGAGGCCGGCCTCAAGTGGCGCAGCCAAGGGCTGAGCCTGTTCGCCACGCTGTTCAATGCGCGCACCAAGGAAAGCAATTACGAGGTGACGACGCGCACCTTCACCGCGAACAAGTACGAGTCGCGTGGCCTGGAGCTGGAAGCGGCCTACGCACAGGGGCCGTTCAAACTCAGCGGCGGCGCCACCTTCACCCACGCCAAGATCGCCGGCAGCAACGACGCCACCGTGGTCGGCAACAAGCCGCGCCGCCAGGCTGATGTGGTCTACCAGATCACGCCGAGCTACAGCATCGGGGAGCTGGAGTTTGGCGCCTCGCTGATCGGCTCGGGCAAGTCCTTCGGCGACGACCAGAACACCATCACCATGCCGGGCTATACCGTCGTCAACGCCTTTGTGAACTACCAGCTCAATGCGAAGACGCAGCTGTCGGTCTCGGCCAACAACCTCTTCAATGCGCTGGCCTATACCGAGATCGAGGGCGATGGCCATGCGGCCCGCGCGCTCACCGGCCGCACGGTTCGTGCCACGCTCAAGTACGAGTTCTGAGTGGCCATGAACACAGCCGCCATGCCCTTTGCGCTGCCCGGCCAGCCGGTGCTGCTGCTCGGTGAGGCGCTGGTCGACGAATTCGCCGACCAGCACATCGCCGGCGGTGCGCCGCTGAACGTGGCGCGCTCGCTGGCCGCGCTGGGCCAGCCTGCGCTGCTGGCCACCCGGCTGGGCGAGGATGCGGCCGCAGCGCTGATCCTGCAGAGCCTGCGCCGCTTCGGCCTCAGCGAGGCCGGGGTGCAGCGTGATGCCGGCCAGGCCACGGGCCGGGTGACGATCAGCGAGTCGGCCAACGGCGGGCACAGCTTTCATATCCATGAGGATGCGGCCTGGGACCATCTGGACACGCAGCCGCTGGCCGAGCACTTTGCCGAGCGCCCGCCGGCCATCGTCTACTTCGGCAGCCTGGCGCAGCGCAGCCCGGCGGCGCGCCAGCGGCTCGGCGCGCTGCTGGACGAACTCGGTCAGCGCGGCAGCCTGCGCTACCTAGATCTGAATCTGCGCGCCGGCAGCGCCGCGCCGGCCCTGGCCGAGCACTGTCTGGCGCGGGCCGACTGGGTCAAGCTCAATGATGTGGAGCTGGTGCAGCTGATGGCTTGGTTCGACCTGCCCGGCGATCCAGCGCTGGTGGGCGGCGGTGATGCGTCGGCCTGCAGCGCGGCCGTGCGTACGCTGGCGCAGCGCTTTGCTTTGCAGCGCATCGTGTTGACCCGGGGTGCGGCCGGCTATGCCTGCTTTGATCGGCATGGCCTGGTCGAGGCCGAGGGCGGCGGCGTGCCGCTGGCGCGATTGGTCGACACCGTCGGTGCCGGCGACGCCTTCAGCGCGATGGCGCTGGCCGCCACGCTGCAGGGCAAGCCGATCGCGAAGGCGCTGGCGCTGGCCAATCGATTTGCCGCCGCGATGTGCGGCGAGCGCGGCCCGGTGCCGGCCGATGAGGCTTTCTACCTGCCCTGGCATGCTGCGCTGGGCCGGGGCAAGGCGGCTGCGGCCGACGCGACAAGGAGTGCCGCATGAGTGTCACGCCGATCAGTGCCAAGCCCCGCCTCAGCCTGTGGCAGATCCTGAACATGAATGTCGGTTTCTTCGGCATCCAGTTCAGCTTCGGGCTGCAGCAGAGCAATATGAGCCCGATCTACAAATACCTGGGCGCCGATGAAGCCAGTCTGCCCTTGCTCTGGCTGGCCGGGCCGATGACCGGCCTGCTGGTGCAGCCGCTGATCGGCGCCATCAGCGACCGCACGGTGACGCGCTGGGGCCGGCGCACGCCTTACTTCCTGATTGGCGCGCTGCTGTGCAGCCTGGGCCTGCTGCTGATGCCGATGAGCCCGACGCTGTGGTTTGCCGCCGGCCTCTTGTGGCTGCTTGATGCCGCCAACAACGTGACGATGGAGCCCTACCGCGCCTACGTCAGTGACCGGCTGGACGAGAGCCAGCATGCCCAGGGCTTTCTGACCCAGAGTGCCTTCACCGGCCTGGCGCAGACGCTGGCCTATCTGGCGCCCTCCATCATGGTGGCGCTGGGCATGAACAAGGATGCGGTCACCAGCAGCAATATCCCGCAGATCACCGTGCTGGCCTTTGCCATCGGCGCGCTGTTTTCGTTCACGACGGTCTGGTGGTCGGTGCGCAAGGTGCCCGAGCTGCCGCTGAGCGCGGCCGAGGCGCAGGCCCTGGCGGCACGGCCCAGCGGGGCGGCGGAGACGCTGAAGGAAATCGTCAGCGCCTTTCGCGAGATGCCCGAGACCATGCGCAAGCTCTGGTGGATGAAGCTGTTCCAGTGGTACGCGATGATGTGCTACTGGATCTATATCGTGCCGGCCCTGGCTCAGACCCTGTTCGGTACCAGCGACGCCAGCTCGCAGGGCTTTCGCGATGCCGGCCTGATCAATGGTCAGATTGGCGGCTTCTACAACTTCGTGGCCTTTCTGGCGGCGCTGGCCATGCTGCCCTTCACCCGGCGCTTCGGCGCGCAGCGCGTGCATGCGCTGTGCCTGATGCTGGCGGGCTTGGCCATGTGGGCAATCCCCGAGATCCACAACCGCTGGCTGCTGTTCCTGCCCATGCTGGGCATCGGCCTGGCCTGGGCCAGCATCATGGGCAACCCCTATGTGCTGCTGGCCGGCAGCATTCCGCCACAGCGTGCCGGGGTCTATATGGGCATCTTCAATATGTTCATCGTCATTCCCATGCTGATCCAGATGGTGACGCTGCCCTTGATCTACCAGCCGCTGCTGGGCGGGCAGCCCGAGAACGTCATTCGGCTGGCCGGCGTGCTGCTGCTGCTGGCGGCGATCGCGGTCTTGCGCGTGGCCCGGCCCGGGGCTGCGGCCGCAGCGCGTGTCGGGCCGGCCTGAGGCGCGTCGGCCAGCGCACTGATTTCAACCGTTTTTGATGCCAGGCACGACGGCGTGTCGTGCTTGGCAGGGACAGGTCTTGCCATGAAGAACCAGGTACAGCTGATCACCTATGTGGACCGCCTTGGTGGCGGCGGCGTGCAGCGCTTGAGCGTACTGCTGCAGGGGCCCTTGGCGGGGTTGTTCGGTGGCGTCCATCTGCTGCCGTTTTTCTACCCCATCGATGGCGCCGATGCCGGCTTTGATCCGATCGATCACACCCAGGTCGATCCGCGGCTGGGCGACTGGGCCGATATCCAGGCGCTGGCGCAGCACACCGAGGTGATGGCCGATGTGATCGTCAACCACATCTCGGCCGATTCGCCGCAGTTCCAGGACTACTCGGCCCGCGGCGATGCCTCGCCCTATGCGGGCCTGTTCCTGACCCTGGACTCGGTGTTCCCGCAAGGGGCGACCGAACAGCAGTTGCTCGCCGTCTACCGGCCGCGGCCCGGCCTGCCGCTGCACTACGCCACCTTGAAGAACGGCCAGAAGAAAATCCTTTGGACCACCTTCACGCCCAAGCAACTGGACATCGACGTCCATCACCCCGAAGGCGAGGCCTATCTGAACAGCATCCTGCAGCGCTTTGCCGACAGCGGCATCCGCATGATCCGGCTGGACGCCGCCGGCTACGCGATCAAGAAGGCCGGTCAGTCCTGCTTCATGATGCCCGAGACATTTGCCTTCATCGCCGACTTCGCGGCCAAAGCGCGCCGGCTGGGCATCGAGGTGCTGGTCGAGATCCACAGCTACTACCGGCGCCAGATCGAGATCGCCGCCCGGGTCGATTGGGTCTATGACTTCGCGCTGCCGCCGCTGGCCCTGCATGCCTTGTTCTTCAAGACGGCCGCGCCGCTGAAGCGCTGGATTGCCGAGCGCCCGCATAACGCGCTGACGGTCTTGGACACCCATGACGGCATCGGCATCATCGACATCGGCGCCGATGCGCAGGACCGTATTGGTTCGCCCGGCCTGGTGCCGCCCGCGGAGCTCGATGCCTTGGTTGAGCGCGTCCACGCCAACAGCGGCGGGCAGAGCCGCCAGGCCACCGGGGCGGCGGCGTCGAATCTGGACCTGTATCAGGTCAACTGCAGCTTCTTCGCGGCACTGGGTGGCGATGAGCGGGCCTATCTGCTGTCGCGTGCGCTGCAGTTCTTCCTGCCCGGCGTGCCGCAGGTCTATTACGTCGGCCTGCTGGCCGGTGGCAACGACATGGCATTGCTGGCCCAGAGTGGCGTGGGGCGCGATATCAATCGCCACCACTACAGCGTCGATGAGATCACGGCCGAGCTGCAGCGCCCGGTGGTGCAGCAGTTGCTGGCGCTGATCCGGCTGCGCAACGAGCATCCGGCCTTCGCCGGCCAGTTCAGCCTGGCCGACACCGCCGACGAGGTCTTGCAGCTGCGCTGGCAGCAGGGCGAGGAATACGCCGAGCTGCGCATCGACTATCGCGACCAGAGCCATCTGCTGCACTACAGCACGCCGGAAGGCGTCCAGCAGATGAGCTTGGCTTGATGTCGCTCAGCCTGCTGTCAGCAAGGCGCTGAACAATCGCGCCATCTTCAGCAGACTTTTTCGGAATCCAACCATGTGGAAATTGCTCGTCGGCTTTGCCATCTTCGCGGCCCTGGCCATTTTTGTGCTGACCAAGAGCGGCGGCAATATCGATATGGGCGGTGAGAAGCACGAGGTGGCGGCGCCAGCCGAAACCGCCTCCAGCCCGGCTGCCGCCTCGGCCTCACTGCCAGCGTCTGCAGCGTCGCAGTAAGCAGCCTCAGCTCTGGCCACGCTGCGGGCTGGTGCTCGCGGTGGCCGGCTCATGAACTGCCATCACTGGACAACGGCTCGCTGCCTTGTTTGGCATCGCTGCGGCTGAAGCCTTGAACAGCCCCCTGAATGCGCTGATTTCTGCGTGTTAGCGCGGCACGATCGTGCTAGCGTACGGCTTCGCCCGCGATGTACGGGTCTGTAAAGCCAGGGGGGCTTTGATGATGCTTGATGCTCTGTTTGCACGCATCCCGACGGTGCGTGCCCGGCTGGCCGTCTTGACCGGCCTGATGTGCGTGCTGATGGCCTTGCTGGCCTTGGCGGGCATGCGGCTGCTGGCGCTGTCCAACGAAGCCTTACGCACTGTCTACGACGACCGCGTCGTGCCGCTGCAGCAGCTGAAGACGGTGGCCGATATGTATGCGGTCAATATCGTCGATACCTCGCACAAGGTGCGCAACGGCAATCTGGACTGGGCGGCCGGCCAGGCGCTGGTCGATGCGTCCGGGGCCACCGTCAAGCAGACCTGGAAAGCCTATGTCGAGACCTTTCTGGTCGAGGACGAAAAGCGACTGGTCACCGACATCGAGCCCTTGATGCGAGCCGCCGAGGTGATGCGCCAGCGCCTGCAAGGGCTGCTGGCCGCGCATGATGAGGCTGGCCTGGAGAAGCTGGTCAAGACCGAGCTCTACCAGACGGTTGACCCGCTGAGCGACAAGCTCAATGCGCTGGTCGAGGTGCAGCTCAAGGTCGCCAAGCAGGAATACGAGCTCGGGGGCCAGCGCTACCAGCAGGCCCGGTGGTCCGCTTGGTTGGGTCTGGCGCTGGCCTGCGGGCTGGGCATGCTGGTGGCCGGGCTGATCACGGCGCGCATCATGCGCTCGCTGGGCGCCGAGCCCAGCGGCGTGCGCAGCATTGCCGAGGGCATTGCCAAGGGCAGCCTGAACCAGAGCATTCGCCTGGAGCAGGGCGACAAGTCCAGCGTGATGGCCTTCATGCACGGCATGCAGCAGGGGCTGGCCACGCTGGTGCGCGAGGTGCGCGCGAATGTGCACGAGCTGCATTCGGCCTCGGGGCAGATTGCCCAAGGCAATATGGACCTGTCCAGCCGCACCGAGGAAACCGCGGCCACCACGCAGCGCGCCAGCGCCAAGCTGGATGAGGTGATGCAGCGCCTGAGCCTGCGCATCGCGAGCTCGGGTCAGGCCCATGAACTGGCATCCAGCGTGCAGCAGGTGGCCGAACGGGCCGGCACGCAGATGAGTCAGGTGATAGGCGCGATGCACGGCATCAACGAGGCGGCGCGGCGCATCACCGACATCATTGGCACCATCGATGGCATCGCCTTTCAGACCAATATCCTGGCGCTCAATGCGGCCGTCGAGGCGGCCCGTGCCGGCGAGCAGGGCCGCGGCTTTGCCGTCGTGGCCGCCGAAGTGCGTGCCTTGGCCACCCGCAGTGCCGAGGCCGCCCGCGAGATCAAGTCGCTGATTGCCGATGCCTCGGCGCGCACCGAAACCGGCAGCCGCCAGGTTGATGACACCGGGGCCACGCTGCAAAGCATGGTCGACGAAATCCAGCGCCTGAGCCAGCTGATGACGCAGCTGGACAGCGACTCCAGCCGCGACAGCGACGATATCGAACAGCTACAGCTGCAAGTGCATGAGCTCGACAAGGTGGCCCAGCAGAACGCCGCCCTGGTCGAGGAAATGGCCGCTTCCAGCGAGAACCTGAAGGATCAGGCCGGCCGCCTGGCCAGTGCGGTGCAGGTGTTCAGCCTCTGAGCGAATCGCAGTTCAGCGCAGCGCTTGTGGCGCGGCCTTGCCCCGTGATCGCAGCGGCCACAGGCCAGCTGGGCGCAGCAGCATCACGCCAATCATCGCCAGTGCAATCAGCAGCTGGCGAAGAATGGGGGCGTCCAGCCGCCCGTCGCTGAGGGTCTGCAGCGGCCCGGTCAGATAGCGCAGGGCTTCGGGCAGCGCCGACAGCAGCAGCGCGCCGACGACCACGCCGGGCAGATGGCCGATGCCGCCAAGCACGACCATGGCGACGATCAGGATGGATTCGTTCAGGCTGAACGACTCCGGCGAGATATAGCCCTGAAAGCTCGCGAACATCGCCCCGGCCACGCCGCCGAAACTGGCGCCCATGCCAAAGGCGGCCAACTTCAGGTTCCGGGTATTGATGCCCATGGCCAGCGCGGCGGTCTCGTCTTCGCGGATGGCCATCCAGGCGCGGCCTATTCGTGATCGCTCGAGCCGGCAGCTGACCAGCAAGGCAATGAGCACCAGGGCCAGGAACAGGTAGTAGTACAGCGTGACCGAGGGCAGCTGCATGCCCGCAGTGCTCAGGCCTTTGCCGAGATTCGTGCCCAGCAGCTGCACATCGTCGATCTGGCTGATGCCGCGTGCGCCATTGGTCAGATTGACGGGGTGGGCCAGATTGTTGATGAAGAGGCGGATGATTTCACCAAAGGCCAGCGTCACCACCGCCAGGTAGTCGCCGCGCAGCTTCAGGGTCGGCGCTCCCAGCAGCACACCCAGCAGCGCGGCCAGGCAGGCCGCCAGCGGCAGCACCAACCACCAGGCGGTATGCAGCCCGCCCGGGAAGAGCTGGCGTATCAGCGCGAACTGTTCGAACAGATGGGGCGAGCACAGCAGCGCAAACAGGTAGGCGCCGATGGCATAAAAGGCCACATAGCCGAGGTCCAGCAGTCCCGCATAGCCAACGACCACATTCATGCCCAGCGCCAGCAGCACATAGAGCAGGGCCTGATCGGCAATGCGCACCGGCGCGTTGCCGAGCTGCTGCAAAGCCAGCGGCAGCAGCAGCGCGCCCAGCAGCAGGCCGATCCGCCAGAGGCCAGGCCGCGAACCAGTGAGATGACTGGCAGGCTTGCGCTTGCGCGCTGTGTCCGGGGGCTTTTCCAACTGATCCTCGCATTCAACCGTTTGCCACGCGGGCAGAGGCGTGCCGGCCTGGATCAATCGTGGCTCAGATGCTAACCCAGTAATGAGCTGGCACGCAGCTAGCCGCGCCTGACCGTGCGCACGGCGATCGGCTGATCGAGCATGTCGCGCGCCTGCGCCTTGGCGTGCAGGGCCCGGACCACATCCATGCCCTCGACAACCTGGCCAAAGGCTGCAAATCCCTGGCCATCCGGATTGCGCAGGCCGCCGAAGTCCAGCGCCGGTTGATCGCCGATGCAGATGAAAAACTCGGCCGCGGCGCTACCGGGCTGCTTGCGCGCCATCGAGATGGTGCCGTCGCGGTGGCGCAGGCCGGTTTTCTGCGTGGTTTCGTGGGCGATGGGCGGGAAGGGGGTGGGCTTGTCGTCGGGCAGGTTCATGCCCCATTGCACGACCTGGATGCGCTGCTTGACGCTGGCGGGCTGATTGGCCTCGCTGACGATGCGATAGACCGAGCCACCGTCGAGCAGCTTGGCATCGACGTAGCGCAGAAAGTTCTCGGCGGTGAGGGGCGCGTGCTGCGCATCCACCGCCAGCACAAAGGCGCCGAGCGCCGTCTCGACGCGAACGCGGACGGTTTTCGCGGGCTCGGCGCCGCTGGCGGCCCGGGTCAAGCTGGTGAGGCTGGCCGTGGCGGCGAGGCTCAGCAGGGCTCTGCGTTTCATGTCTGGCTCCTCCGGAAGTGCCTGTTCGGTCAATGGACGCGTGTGGCACAAAAGGCCAAGGTCCATCAGTCAAGTTCGCTAGGGCTTGGATGCCGTCTTGCCGGCCTTGCTCGGCTTGGATTTGCTGTTCGCGGCCACAGCCGCCTGGATCAGCTGCATGAAGGCCGCGGCATCGAGCGTCTGGCCGGCCGCGATATCGATGGCGCGGCGCGCATTGCCGTCCAGGCTGGCGTTGAAGAGCCCGCTGGGGTCGGGCAGCGAGGCGCCCTTCATGAAGGTCAGCTTGACCTTGTCCTTGTAGGTTTCGCCGGTGCACAGAATGCCGCCATGCGACCACACCGGCGTGCCCATCCACTTCACTTCCTCGACCACCTCGGGGTCGGCGGCCTTGATCCAGGCGCGCAGCTGGGCCAGCGTCTCGCCGCGCCAGTCGCCCAGTTCGCGGATCTTGGCGTCGATGAAGGCCGCAGGGGGCAGGCTGGGTGCTGCGCTGGACTCGGGCTGGTTTGATTTCATGCGGACTTCCGTGGAGCTGCGCGGCGATGGTAGCGCGAGCCCGCCGTGGCGGCAGTGGGCTCAGCCCTGAGGCGAGCTGCCGGGGTGCATTTCGACCACCGCCTTCAGCGTCAGCGGCACACCCAGGCGCAGCGAGGCGACGCCAACGACCGAGCGGGCATGCAGGCCGGCCGCGCCAAAGACCTCGGCCAGCAGATCCGAGGCACCGTCCAGCACGCGGGCGTGGTCCTCGAAGTCCGGCGTGGTGTTCAGCGAACCATGGAGGTCGACGACGCGGGCCACCCGGTCCAGCGAGCCCAGTTCCTTGCGCAGCGTGGCCAGCAGTTCGATGCAGGCCGAACGGGCCAGCTGATAGCCCTGCTCGGTATCAAACTCCCGGCCCAGCCGGCCTTTGGGCAAGCGGCCGTCAATGGCCGATGGTGCCTTGCCGGAGAGGAACAGCAGGGCGCCGCTTTGCACGGCGGCCACATAGTTGCCGGCCGGCGCGCTGCTGCCGGGCAGTTGCAGCCCGAGGGCGAGAAGCCTCTGTTCAGCGCTCATGGCAGCTGCTGGCTTTATGGCTTAACCAGCAGCTGCTTGATCAGCTCGTCCTTTTCGGACCATTGCTTCTTGATCCACATCGAGATGCCGGCGCGCAGGCGTTTGTCTTCCATCGGATTGCCGCCGACCAGATCGGCAGGAATCTCGCGCTGCTGAACGCGCACGATGACCTGGCCGCAGCGGCCGCACAGCAGATCCCAGAAGGTCGGCGTCCCTTCGGGGTAGACCAGGGTCACATCCAGCAGGGCCTCGAACTGTTCGCCCATTGTCGCCAGCGCCATGCTCAGCGCGCCGACCTTGGGCTTGAGCAGGTGCTGGTAGGGGCTTTTCTGCTCTTCGTGTTTGCCGGCGGTGTAGCGCGTGCCTTCGACGAAATTGATCACCGTCGTCGGAATGGTCTTGAACTTCTCGCAGGACTTGCGTGTGGTTTCCAGATCGGCGGCTTGCGAGCCGGCGCTGCGGCCGCGCTTCATGAAGGGGAAGTCCAGCGCCCACCAGGCCAGGCCGATCACCGGCACCCACATCAGTTCGCTCTTCAGGAAGAACTTCAGAAACGGAATGCGACCGTGGAAGACGCGCTGCAGCACCAGGATGTCCACCCAGGTCTGGTGATTGGGCGAGACCAGGTACCAGCCGCGTTCGTGCAGGCCGTCCACCCCTTGCACATCCCAGTGCTGTGGATTCAGCGTGGCGATCCAGCCGTTGTTGACCGCCACCCAACCGGCGGCAATGCCATTGAGCAGCTGATCGCAGAGACGCCGTACGCCGGGAATGGGCAGCAACAGCTTCAGCAAGGCGGGAACAATCATCAGCGCGACACCGACGACGGTGTTGAGCGCGAGCAGCAGGCCGGTGAGGGCGCCCAGAATCGGGGCAGGAAGAAGACGTGAAATCATGGGGCGAACTGTAGCGCGCCCCGGGCCTGCTACAGCGCCGGCCAGGGTTCGCGGATGCGAAAGCTGGCCCGGCGCTCGTCAACGCAACGCTCAGAAGCGGTAGTTCACGCCCATGCTCCACTGATCGGTGCTGCGGCCGTAGCCGGCGCCATCAGGCAGGTTGTTGTGGCGGCTCAGCTCGGCGCGCAGACCCCATTGCAGGGTGATGGCGTAGTCCAGACCGAGGCCGACGTGCATGCCGACGCTGTGCTGGCCGCCGGTGTTGGCCAGGCCCTGGAAGCCGCGCTCGTAGTGGCTGGCGCCCAGGCGACCATAGACGCTGAACTGATCGCTCACCGGCAGCTTGGCCAGCGCATCCAGCGAATAGGCGGTGGTCTTGCTGCTGCTGTCGCCGATGCTGGCCTTGCCCAGGCGAGCCACGCTCAGCTCGGTGGCGAAGTGGCGGTTGAACTGGTAGCCGACATGCAGGCCCAGGCTGGTGGCCGACTTGCTGCTGCCCGGCTGTGGTTTGACATCGGCCGGGATGCTGATGTCGTTCTTGCTGCGGCCCAGGTCGGCGCCGATGTACAGCCCCTGGTCCGGCGCGGCGATGGCGGCCGTGCTGCACAGGGCCAGGGCGGCGGCGCAGGCGCCGATCAGGGTGCTCGGGGTCAGGTGTTGCTTGCTCGACATGGTCTGTCCTTTCAGTTCGTTTCATGGGGCAGGGGCGTCTTGCCTCTGCCTTGCCGGCGCAGTGTTTGCTGCGTTGACTGAATTGTTCCGGGGCAGGCCCGGCGCGTCAGTGGACGCTCGGTGTGGCTTGTGTGACGCTGTGTGACGGGCCTCAGCCCGCGGGCTGAGCCTCTGGGCAGCCAGGCGATGCGGGCGTAGCATGGCCGGCGAGGAGGACGCGCACATGTTCAGCCATCTCTTGGTGCCGGTCGACGGCAGCGAACTGTCCCAGCATGCGGTGCACGCGGCGATCGAGCTCGCCAGCCGCCTGGGTGGCAGCTTGACGGGCTTCATCTGCGAACCCGCGCCGGCCCTGCCCATCGTGGGCATGCATCCCAGCCATTACGAGCGGGCCACGGTTGAGCAGCGCCAGCAGGCCGAGGCTCATGCCCTAAGTGTGCTGGCGGCCTTCGAACAGGCGGCGCAGCAGGCCGGTGTGGCCTATGCCGGTTGCTACCGGCAGAGTGACGATGTGGTGCAGGCCATCATCGAGGTGGCGCAGGAGCGCGGCTGCGATCTGATCGTGATGGCCACCCATGGCCGCGGCCTGTTCGGCGACCTGGTGTTTGGTTCACACGCCAAGGCGGTGATCAGCCGTTGCAAGCTGCCGGTGCTGGTCTTGCACTGAGGCGCATTGCGCCGCTCTTCAATGCACCGAGTCGTCGTTGCTTGAGCGCTGCGGCGCGATAGTCGGGATGCGTATCACCATCTTGGCGCCCTGGCCGGGATTGGACAGCACCTCGATCTGGCCGCCCAGCACATTGGTGACGATGTTGTGCACGATGTGCATGCCCAGGCCCGAGCCGCCCTTGCCCAGCTTGGTGGTGAAGAAGGGATCGAAGATGCGGCGCGCGACCGATGCATCCATGCCGCGGCCATCATCATTGACGATCAGCTCGACCTCGCTGTTGTCGATGCGGCAGCAGCTGACTTCGACACAGCCTTCGTCGCGGCCCTCGAAGCCATGGATCAGCGCGTTCATCAGCAGATTGGTCAGCACCTGGCCTAATGCACCGGGGTAGCTGCTCATCTCGACGCCGCGTTCCAGCGTGGTGTGGATGCGAAACGGCGTGTGCTTGAAGCTGGGCTCGACCATCACCAGCACGTCTTCGATCACCTGCGAGAGCTCGAAGTCGCGGCGTGAGTCGGTCGTCTGGTCGATGGCCACCTGCTTGAAGTCGCGCACCAGATCGGCGGCCTTCTGCACATTGCGCTGCAGGATGTCCTGGCCGCGCCGGGTGTCCTTGACCAGCTCTTCCAGCTGGCTACGCCGCATCGGCGTGTTGTCGGTCAGCATCTGGTCGAGCTTGGCCCAGCGGTCTTCCAGTGCCGAGACCACCGTCATCGCATTGCCCAGCGGCGTGTTCAGCTCATGCGCCACGCCGGCCACCAGACGGCCCAGCGAGGCCAGCTTCTCGGATTCGACCAGCTCGCGCTGCGCGGTCTTCAGATTGGCCAGCGCCTGGGTCAACTCGCCATTGGCCGAGGTCAGCTCGGCGGTGCGCTGCGCCACCTGGTCTTCCAGCGTGTTGGCATGGCCGCGCAAATCCTCGAAGGCGCGCAGCAGGGCCTGGCGCATCCGCTCCATGGCCTTGCCGACGCGGGCGATTTCATCGGCGCCGCCCAACTCCAGCGGGCGGTCGAGCTTGCCGGCGGCGAGTTCATCGGCGGCATTGCTCAGCTGGCTCATCGGCTGCAGCACGCGGCGCTGCATCACCCAGAGGATCAGGCCCAGCGAAATCGTCAGTGTCAGCGCGCTGCGCCAGAGCGAGCGCAGCATGTCGGCGCGCTTCACTTCCAGCAGCGGCGCCGCACTCATCGAGACGGTGAGCTTGGCAATCTCGCGGCCATCGCGCACCACCGGACGGGTTTGTGTCAGCGTCAGATTGGGATCGCTTTCGATTGGCGTGGTCGGCAGGTCCAGAAAGGGCTGGGTGCTGGACGGCTCCATCACGCGGACGCGGACAAAGCGCGGGTCGTCCATCTGCGCCTTGATCATCGGCTCGGCCAGATCGGCCGAGACCTGCCAGATCGGCTCGGACAGCGACAGTGCCAGCACCTCGGTCGTGCGGGTCAGGTCGCGCTGCAGATCGTCCAGCGCGATCCGTCGCGTGCTCTGGACGTCGATGCTCAAGACGATGACGGTGGGTGCCAAAAGGCCGATCACCAGCGCCAGCACAACGGCGTAGCGCAAGGAGCTTTTGAACAACCTCAAGGTCTGTGTCCTCCCGAGCGAGTGCAGCAAGCGGCAACGTACAGGCTGCCGGGGCAGCTGCTTGCATTATCAGCATTATGGAGGCGCCATCGTCTCGCCAAAGGCACAAAAGCGCGGTTTCGGCAGTGCTTCCGGGCATCCGTCGGCGGCTGTTACGTTTGCCCACCGCTGCAGGGCGACATCGACGGGGCCAGGTTGGCGCAGTGGCCGGGCATCCCGGGCGCCAATGATATGGGTCAAGGTGCGTCTAAATCCGAGCGCTTAGCCTAGCGGTCTCGCGGGCCGGGCTGGTTCGCGTTCTTCACACCCATCAGACCAGACGCCACCATGAGCCTTCCCTTCATCGCTGCCGAACTGCTGCCCACCTTCGAGCGCAGCGGCCTGCGCGCCCTGCAACTGGCCGGGCGCAGCCTGCTGCCCATCGTTCAGGGCGGCATGGGCGTGGGCGTCAGCGCCAAGCGGCTAGCCGGCACGGTGGCCTCGCTGGGCGGCATCGGCACCTTGAGTTCGGTCGATCTGCGTCGCCATCATGCCGATCTGATGGCGCGTACCGAGGGGCTCAACGCAGGGGAAGAAGCCAAGCGGCTGATCAACGAGGCGAATCTGGAGGCGCTGGATCGCGAGATCGCTGCGGCCAAGGCGCTGGCGCAGGGGCGCGGCCTGGTGGCGCTGAACGTGATGCGTGCCGTCAGCGAGTACGCGGTGCAGGTGCGCCGGGCGCTGGAGGCGGGTATCGATGCCGTCGTCGTTGGCGCCGGCCTGCCGCTGGATCTGCCGGATCTGGCTCAAGACCACCCGAAGGCGCTGTTGATCCCCATCCTCAGCGACGCCCGTGGTGTGCAGCTGATCGTCAAGAAATGGGAGCGCAAGAAGCGTCTGCCCGATGCCATCGTGATCGAGCACCCGCGGCTGGCCGGCGGCCACCTGGGCGCGGCGCGTATTGCCGATCTGAACGATGGCCGCTTTGATTTCGAACGTGTGCTGCCGGAGTGTCAGGACTTCTTCCGCAGGGCTGGCTTGGAGCGCGAGATTCCCTTGATCGTTGCCGGCGGCATTCGCAGCTTCGAGGACATCGAGCGTCTGCAGGGCCTTGGTGCGGCTGGTGTACAGCTGGGCACGCCGTTCGCGGTGACCACCGAAGGCGATGCCGATGAGGCCTTCAAGCGCGTGCTGGCCGAGGCGCGTGAGGAGGACATGGTCGAGTTCACCAGCGTCGCCGGCCTGCCGGCCCGCGCGGTGGGCACGCCCTGGCTGCGCGCCTATATGAAGATCGAGCACAAACTGCAGGCGGTGGCCCATGTGAAGAGCCGTTGCACCAAGGCCTTTGACTGCCTGGCCCAGTGCGGCCTGCGCGACGGCCTGAAGGACTGGGGCCAGTTCTGCATCGACAACCAGCTGGCCGCCGCGCTGCGTGGCGACGTCAAGAAGGGGCTGTTCTTCCGTGGCGCCGGCAGCCTGCCCTTTGGCGAGCAGATCCGCAGCGTGCGCGAGCTGATGGAGCGGCTGATGACGCGCGCCGAGTTGGCGGCGTTGCCGGCCTGACGGTAGCGCGTCCTTAACGGTAGCGCGACCACAGCAGCGTCGCCGAGAGCGGCGTGCCGGGTGTCGGCAGCTGGCCGGGCTTGAAGCTGCTGGGCAGATTGCGCAGGTCCAGCGAGGTGCTGGCCGATAGGCGGCTGCTGCCGATATTGCTGCCGCGGGCGGCCACCATATAGCCGTGCACGACGGTGCTGCCGCCGGTGGTCAGGGTGTCGCCGGCCAGCACGTCGCCATAGACATGGTTGGACGCACTCAGGTCGATGCGGCCGCCGCTGAAACTGCTGCCGACATAGCCGCCGGCCGCGAAGACGATATTGCCAAGCGCGTTTTCGATCAGCGCGCCGCTGCTGTTGCAGAAATTGCTGGGGTAGAGGCCCGGGAACTGGGTCTGGCTGCACACCGTGGCAGCACCGGCATAGTTCAAAGCCGTGCTGATGTTGTTGCCGGCGGTACTGATATTGCCGCTGGCCAGGAAGGTGTTGGTGTAGCTGCCCTGGCCGGCAATCAGGTCGCCGGCGAACCAGACCACGCCCGGCGCCATGCCTTGGCCGGCCACCGTCCAGGTGCCGTTGGCATAGCTGAAGCAGCTGTTGTGGTCCGAAAAACCGGTGCAGATCTTGGCCAGGCAACTGGCCGCGGCATAGCTGTTTGTGCGGCACAGCCAGTCCTGGTTGGCACCGCTGCCGGCCAGGTAGTAGCTGCCATCGGGAATGCTGTGCACGCTGTTGACGGTCACCCGGGTGTCGTTGCCGACGCGTTCGAACACATAGTTGGCCGAGGCCTTGAAGGCATAGGTGTCGATACGCGGCGTGCTGATCGTGGTCGCAGTGAGCGGCGTGATGGCGACTTGCAGGCCGGCCTGGCGGCTCAGATTCAGCTGGTTGTTCCAGCTCGGCTTGCTCAAGCTGCCGCCATAGCGGCCGGCGTTCACGGCGCCATTGCTGCTTTCGCTGTAGTCGCCCTGGACGCTGGCGGTGCCGGTGATGCGGCTGTTGTTGGCGCTGACATTGCCCTGCGTCTTCAGCTGGCTGACCCCGGCATTGCTGCCCAGGCTGACGTTGCCGATGGCGTTGAGCTCGGTGACGGTATTGCTTTGCAGGCTGACCGCGCCATTGGCATTGAGCGTGGCCACCTGCACGCTGCCACTCAGGCTGACATTGCGCATGCTGTTCACGCTGGTGTATTGGCCGCTGCCATCGAGGCTGATATTGCCCTCGGAAAACAGCGTCGCGATGCTGGTGGCGCCGCCCAGGCTGACGTCGCCGCTGGCATAGAGATTGGAGATGCCGTTCAGGCTGCCGCTGCCGCTGACCCGGCCGTCGACCACCATGCGGGTGGAGCTGTCGCTGCTGACGTTCAGATCACCGCCCAGTTGCAGATCGCCCTTGATATTGATGGCTTCGACCAGGGTGCCGCTGCTGGCGGCCGAGCCGCGCGCGCAGTAGACGACCCCCAGCAGCGAATTCGCGCCACCGCTGCTGCCCACGATGTCGGCCGCGACCAGGGTGCCGCCGCCACAGTTGCTGGTTTCGTTCGGCGTGACCGCGCTGACGGTGGCGCTGACGCCGCTCAGTCCGTTGAAGCTGATCGACTGGCCACCGCTGAGCGCCGCCGCCGGCGTGGCGCCGAGCTGGTAGAGGTACTGGCGCAGGGCCTCGGCGCCGCTCCAGGCACGCAGCTGGGCCTGGGTCAGCGCATGGACGGTGACCGATTGGGCCTGCAGCCCGCGCACATAGTAGACGGCGCCAAACACCATCGCCCCCAGCGCCAGGCCGGACAGCAGCATGAACAGCAGCGAGGCCATGCCGGCCTGTGAGCGTCGTGTCTTCATGAGCGGAAGTTGGACAGGCAAAGGGTGTAGGTATTGCTGGCGCCGGCGGTGCTGGTGTCGTAGCCCAGCTGCAGCTCCAGCGGCGCGCTGGGTGCGGCCAGGCTGCTGATGGTGTTGGGCACCGCGCCATAGGGCCAGCAACCGGCATTGCCGCGCAGGCTCAGCCGTGGCGCTTGGCTGAGCACATGGGGGGCAATCAGCGTGCTGCTGCTCCAGCCCATGGCGCCATTCCAGTTGCTGGCCAAGGGGCTGCAGCTGCCACTGGACTTGTAGAGGCGCAGGGACTTGTCGTTGCTGTCGATCAGCAAGGCCTGGCAACGGTAAACGCCATTGATCTGCTCGCCCCAGACCAGCAGATTGCCGCTGGTGGCGCTGTTCAGAATCGTCGTTGGCGTACCGCTCAGCCGTCCGTTGCTGATGCTGCCATTGCCAAGCAAGAGCAGATCGGTGCCGCTGGCGGCATTGCTGATGCCGTAGCCGGCGCCTTGCAGCGCGATCTGCGCGCTGAGCAGGCCGCTGGCCAGCTGACCGTCCTGCGCGGCATTGCGCACCAGTCCACCATTGCCGAACATATTGAGGCTGGCACTGCGGTACAAGGCCAACGCGCCCATCACGGCGAACATCGAGATCGCGAGGCCGACCATCAGGCTGATCAGGCTGACGCCTGCTTGAAAGCGCCGCATCATTGATTGCCCAGCATCAAGGTGCCTGGCCCCAGCAGGGTTTGGGCGTCGACGGCATAGCGCACCAGTGGCAGCTGCGCTGTCTTGGTCACGCCATTGACCGAAACGGTGACGGCGGCGATGGTGCAGGACTTTTGCACATTGCTGAGGCTGATGCTGTCGCTGAGGCTGAGGCTGATGCTTTGCGTGCTGCTGTTGCTGCCGCTTGTCGGGCAGGCGCTCGCCACGCCTTGCGACTGCAGCGTCGAGCGCACCGCCTGCACCGTCAGGCTCTGCGCCTTCTGGTACTTCTGCGCCACCATGGCACGGCCCAGGGCGTAGCACAGGCCCAGGCCGATGATGCCCAGCAGCGCGACGGCGACCAGGCTCTCCAGCAGGGCGTCGCCGCGTTGCCGTTTAGTTGAGTTGCGCTTGGCTGGTTTCATTGCCGCGGCTGATGGTGTAGCTGAGGGTGCTCAGGCAGTCGGTGCTGCCGACGCTGGCGTTGAGTGGGCGGCCGTCGCTGGCCAGCGCGATGCACTGGCTGGTGGCGCCCTGCAGCTGGATGCTGGCCGAGGGCGTGGCGCGCCACAGCGCACCGCTGCAGGCCAGGCTGCTGGGCGTGCCGGCGAAGACACACAGGCCGGCCGCGCTACTGAGCAGGGTGGCTGCCGGCTGGTCGGCCGGGCTGGCTTGGGGGTTGCGCAGCGCGGTGGCCTTGGCCAGTGCCATCGCCTGCAGCAGCAGGCTTTGGGTCTGGCGCACCGCTGCCTGATTGCCCCAGCTGCTGGCAAAGGGCGCGGCGGCGACGGCGATCAGCAGCATCAGCGTCAGCACCACCATCATTTCGATGACGCTGAAACCGCGCTGAGAACGCGCAGCGGGCCTCACCATGAGCTGAAGCCGCAGGCACTGGTGGCGCTGCGCGCGTTGCTGTTGTCCAGCGTCAGCGTGCAGCCGCTGGCGCCGGCCTTGCCGGTGGCCGTCAGCGTGTAGCTGCTGGCGGTGCTGACCAGGGTGTAGTTGAAGAAGGCCGATTGCGTCGGCGCCCAGCCGGAAAAGTTGCTGCTGCTGGCCACCGTGTTGGCGGCGTTGACCGGGTAGCTGAGTTGCAACTGGTAGCGGTTCTCCATGTTCAGCGCCAGCGCGGCCAGATCGGCGCTGGCATCCTTGGCGCGGGCCTTGGTGATGTAGCTGGTGTAGGCCGGCATCGCGACCGCGGCCAGGATGGCCACGAGGGCCAGGGCAATCATCAGCTCGATCAGGGTCAGGCCGCGCAGGCTGGCGCGGTGCCGGGGCACAGTCGTCATCAGGGTCTCCTCGTCCTCCAGCCCCGCAGGGCTCAGCGCGGGGGCGCTGCTGCATGGATGGCAATACCAATTTGAGACCGATTGTAGAAAGCGCTCAGCGCTGCTGTCTGCGAGCTTTGTCACGGGCGCGACAGATTTCGAGACCAATTTAAGACCAGGCTGGCGACTTCGCCGCGGCTGTGGCGGGGCTTTCGACTTCACGATGCCGCGGCCCTGGCGCGCTTCCTAGAATGAGCCCGATGACAGCAGCAGCAACATCGGCCGGCGAATCCCGGCCGCTTTGGCCAGGCATGGCGCTGGCCAGCCTGGGCGCGGTGGCCTTTTCCGGCAAGGCCATCATCGTCAAGCTGGCGTACCGGCATGGCGTTGATGCGGTCACGCTGATCATGCTGCGCATGTCGTTCGCGCTGCCGCTGTTCCTGGCACTGGCCTGGTGGGCCGGCCGCGGCCAGCCGGCGTTGAGCTGGCGCGATCGCCTGGCCGTTCTTGGCCTGGGTTTCAGCGGCTACTACCTGGCCAGCTACCTGGACTTCGCCGGTCTGGCCTATATCAGCGCCGGTTTCGAGCGGCTGATTCTTTATCTCAACCCGACCCTGGTGCTGCTGCTGGGCTGGCTGATCTTCAAGCGCCGCGTCAGCCTGCGCCAGTTGCTGGCCCTGGGCATCAGCTACAGCGGCGTGCTGCTGGTCTTCGGTCAGGAACTTCACTGGCAGGGCCCCGAGGTCTGGCGCGGCGCGGCCCTGGTGTTCGGCAGCGCGCTCAGCTATGCCTGCTATTTGCTGTTCAGCGGCGAGGAGGTGCGCCGGCTCGGCTCGCTGCGCCTCACCGGCCTGGCCAGCAGCGTGGCCTGCGGGCTTTGCATCGCGCAGTTTCTGCTGCTCAGGCCAGTGTCGCTGGCGCTGGCTCAGCCCTCACCGGTGCTGTGGCTGTCGCTGCTCAATGCGCTGGCCTGCACCTTTGCGCCGGTGCTGATGGTGATGATGGCGATCGAACGCGTTGGCGCCGCGGTGACGGCGCAGACAGGCATGATCGGGCCCATGTCCACGCTGTTGATGGGCATGCTGATACTGGACGAGCCGCTGACACCCTGGGTGGCCGGCGGCACGGTGCTGGTGCTGGGCGGCGTGTGGTTGCTGGGACGTTGGAGATGAGTCTATGGATCTGGGATTGAAGGGCCGCTGGGCCTTGGTGTGTGCGGCCAGCAAGGGCCTGGGCCGGGGCTGCGCCGAGGCCTTGGTGGCCGAGGGCGTCAATGTGGTGATCACCGCTCGCGGTGTCGAGGCGCTGGAGGCCACGGCCGCGGCGCTGCGGGTGCAGAACCCGGCCGTGCAGGTGCTGGCCGTGGCCGGCGACATCAGCACCGAGGCCGGTCGTGCCGCAGCGCTGCAGGCCTGCCCGCAGGTTGACATCCTGGTCAACAACGCCGGCGGACCGCCTCCCGGCGATTTCCGCGACTGGGACCGCGAGGCCTGGTTGGCCGCGCTGGAGGCCAATATGCTGACGCCGATTGCGCTGATCAAGGCCACGGTGGACGCGATGGCCGCGCGCGGCTTCGGTCGCATCATCAACATCACCTCGGGCGCGGTGAAGGCACCGATTGATACGCTGGGCCTCTCCAATGGCGCGCGTTCGGGGCTGACCGGTTTTGTTGCCGGCCTGGCGCGCCAGCCGGCGCTGGCCTCGCGCAATGTGACGATCAACAACCTGCTGCCCGGCGCATTCGATACCGAGCGGCTACAGAAGACTCTGCGTGCCGGCGCCGAGAAGACCGGCCAGGCACTTGACGCGGTGGCGGCGCGGCGAGCGGCCGGCATTCCAGCACAGCGATTTGGCACGGCCGCCGAGTTCGGCGCCATCTGCGCGATGCTGTGCAGCGTGCAGGCCGCTTATCTGACCGGACAAAACATCTTACTCGATGGCGGCGCCTACCCGGGGACGTTTTGACAGCCGGCGTTACCAGCGGTAACTTCTGCGCCGCGCTGCCGCCGCGACCAGGCCCTGGCTGCTGGAGACAATGCGCGCCGTGCGTCGCGATCAAACCTGCGGCGCTGCAATTCTGAGCAAGGGGATGGCAATGCAAACAAGCAGATGGAAGCTGGCGCTGGGCGCCGTAATGGCGCTGGCGGCCGTGGGTGCGGCCCAGGCCGAAGAGACCAGCTCGCAGGTCGAGAAATGCTCGACCAAGCTCGGCGTGATCGCCGTGGCCGAGCCGCAGACCGGCTGGAATCACCTCTCGCAATACGGCCTGGGTTCGCCGGCTGCCTTGCTGCGGATGATGATCCAGCAGTCCGGCTGCTTCGACGTGGTCGAACGCGGCGTCGCGATGCAAAACCTGCAGCAGGAGCGGGCGCTGGCCCAGGGTGGCGATCTGCGCCAGGAGTCCAACGTTGGCAAGGGCCAGATGCAGGCGGCCGACTTTGTGATGACGCCCAATGTGCAGGTCGGCTCCTCGACCACCGGCGGTGTCGGTGGCGCGCTGTTCGGCAAGTTGGGCGTGCTCGGCGCCATCGCCGGCAGCCTCAAGTTCAAGGAAGCCTCGACCAGCCTGCTGGTGGCCGATGTGCGCTCCAGCATCCAGGTGGCGGCGGCCGAGGGCAAGGCGACCAAGACCGATTTCGGTATCGGCGGCTGGGCCTTTGGCGGCGGCGCGCTCGGCGCCTTGGGCGGCTACACCAGCACCCCCGAGGGCAAGATGGTGGCCGCCAGCTTCCTCGACAACTACAACAAGATCGTCCAGACCATCCGCGATCAGCCCTCGCTGATCAAGAGCAGCAGCGCAGCCGGCGATGCCAATGCTGCCGCCTCAACCAAGGCCGAGGCGCCACAGCAGGCCGGCCAGACGCTGTGCGCCAAGATCGCCAACGTCAAGGCCTATGCCGACGCGGCCAAGGACGCCAAGGTGGTGGCCACCGTGCCCAAGACCGAGGAGTTGATTGCCTCCGGCGAGGTCAAGAACGGCTTTGTTTATGTCGACGCGGCCAACTTCAGCGGCTGGGTGCAGCGCACCCTGGTCGGCGCCTGCGGCCCGGTGGCTGCAGCGCCGGCGCCGGCTCCGCTGACGACCGGCAGCGGCATCTACGGCAGTTTCAGCGGCAGCTTCTATGGCGCCGATCAGGGCAGCTTCACCGTGGTCGTGATGCCCAATGGCATGGTCAGCGGCCAGGGCCAGTCGGCCCAGACTGGTGCTTTTGGCATCCAGGGGGCGGTGGCGCCTAACGGCCGAGTGACGCTGACGGCCAATGGTCAGGCCGGGGGGGCCGTGTTCACCGGCGCCATCGATCCGATGAGCGGCGCCGTCAATGGCACCTGGCGCATGGCCCGCGGCAATGGCTCGGGCAGCTTCACCGGCAGCCGTCAGTCGCAATAAGCTCAGCGCCTTGCGCTGACGGCAATGCCGGCGGCAATCAGCGCGAAGGCGGCGCCGTGATAGGGCTGCGGCCACTCGCCCAGCATCGCCGCCGACATCAGCGCGGCGAACACCGGCGTCAGATTGCCAAAGAAGGCCGCCAGCGACGGGCCGGCCTCGGCCACGCCCAGGCCCCAGCAGCGGTAGGCGATCAGCGAGGGGCCGATGGCGACATAGACCAGGGCCAGCGCAAGACCTGGCCCCCAGGCCACCGGCGCGGCGCCGTGCCACTGCTCCAGGCCAGCCATGCTGCCGGCGAAAGCGAGGCCGAAGACCAGCTGTGCCATCAGCAGCTCGGCCCAATTCCAGTTCGGCCGCTGCTCGCCCTGCATCTCACTGCGCAAGAACCGCGGGGGGCGGGCCAGCAACCAGCTGTAGAGCGCCCAGGAAAAGATCGCCAAGAGCATCAGCATATCGCCGGGCAGGAACTGGATATGCGCCAGCGCCGCCAACTCGCCGCGTGCAATCACCAGTGCCACGCCGGCCAGTGAGAGCAGGGCGCCGAGCAGCTGGCGCGGGCTCGGCATGACGCCGAACAGCAGTGCGCCAATGGCCAGCATCCAGACCGGCAGGCTGGCGGCAATCAGCGTCACATTCATCGGCGTCGAACTGTGCAGCGCCTGGTACTGCAGTGCGTTGTAGCAGCCCATGCCCAGAAAGCCGACGACGGCGAAGTAGCGCCAGCGGCGCAGCAATTCGCCGCGCTGCGCGTAGAGGCCACGAGCCAGCGGCGCCAGCAGCACAAAAGCCAGGCTCCAGCGCAGCGCGTTGAGCAGCAGCGGCGGCACACTGCTGGCGACCAGGCGGCCGACCACCGCGTTGCCGGCCCACATCAGCGGCGGCAGGGTGAGCAAGAGGGCGAGCCGGGGCGTCAGCTTCATGGTGGGCGTGCAGCGTTTGGGGGGCATCCGTAATCACCGCAGGCGAATCCGGCTGAAGGCTGGCACGATAGCGGAATTCGCACTCCTCAGCAGGCACGCAGATGACAAGCGCACAAGCGGTTCGTATCGAGGCCCCCGGCGATGCCGGGCAGATGAAACTGGTCGAGCTGGAGCTCGGCGAACCCGGGCCCGGCGAGATTCGCATCCGCCACGTCGCCTGCGGCCTGAACTACATCGACATCTACCACCGTAGCGGCGTCTATCCGCTGCCCATGCCTTCAGGACTGGGCATGGAGGCGGCCGGTGTCATTGAGGCGGTGGGCGAGGGTGTTGAGCACCTGCGCGTCGGTGATCGCGCGGCCTATGCCAGCCAGCCGGTGGGCGCCTACTGCACGGCACGGGTGATGCCGGCCCGTTGCGTCGTGCGACTGCCCGATGCGATCAGCTTCGAGACCGGCGCGGCCATGATGCTGAAGGGACTGACCGCACAATACCTGCTGAAGAAGACGCTGCCCCAGGGCGGCCTGCAGCACGGCGATCATGTGCTCTTTCATGCCGCGGCCGGCGGCGTTGGCCTGATTGCCTGCAACTGGGCGCGGGCGCTGGGCCTGCAACTGATCGGTACCGCCGGCAGCGACGAGAAATGCGCGCTGGCCCTGGCCGCCGGGGCCAGCCATGTGATCAATTACCGCCGTGAAGACGTGGCCGCGCGGGTGCGCGAGATCACCGGCGGCCGGGGCGTCAAGGTGGTCTATGACTCGGTCGGCGCCGACACCTGGAATGCCTCGCTGGACAGCCTGGCGCCCTTCGGCCTCCTGGCCAGCTTTGGCAATGCCTCGGGCGTCGTGCCGCCGGTCGCCTTGGGCACCCTCAGTGCGAAGGGCTCGCTGTATGTCACCCGGCCAACGCTGTTCACCCATCTGGCCACCCGCGAAAGCACGCAGGCCATGGCCGACGAACTTTTTGCCGTGGTGCTGGGGGGGCAGGTGCAGATCCGCGTCGAGCAGCGCTACCCGCTGGCCGAGGTGGCCCAGGCTCATCGCGATCTGGAAGCCCGCACGACGGTGGGCTCGGGCGTGCTACTCGTGTGAGCCGCTGGGCTCAGGTCTTGCCTCAGCGCTTGGCGCCACTGGCAAGGTGATTTCAAAGCTGAAGCAGGAGCCGGTGCCAGGCTGGCTTTCGACCTGCACCTGGCCGCCCATCAGGTCGACCAGGCGCTGAACGATGGTCAGACCCAGGCCGGTGCCGCCAAAGCGCCGGGTGATGCTGCCGTCGGCCTGGCTGAAGGGGGCAAAGATCAGCCGAATTTGCTCCTGTGTCATGCCGATGCCGGTGTCATGCACCGAAAAGCGCAGCAGCACCGGGGCCGTGGCAGGCAGATCGCCGTCGTCCAGGCGCTGAACCTCCAGCCTGACCTCGCCGCGCTCGGTGAACTTCAGCGCATTGCCGACCAGATTGACGATGACCTGGCGCAGCCGCAGCGCGTCGCCCATGAGAAATTGCGGCACGCCCGGCTGCATCTTGGCGTGCAGCTGAATGCCTTTCTCATGGGCCTGCAGCAGCAGCGGGTGCAGCGACTCGCGCAGGCAGTCGTGCAGCGAGAAACGGCTGGCGTCGATCTGCACCCGGCCGGCTTCGATCTTGGCCACGTCCAGCAGGTCGTTGATGATGACCATCAAGCCCTTGGCCGAGCTGTGTGCCAACTCGATGAACTTGCGCTGCTTGTCGTTCAGCTCGGTGTGCAGCACCAGTTCGGTGAGGCCGAGCACGCCATTCATCGGCGTTCGGATCTCATGGCTCATATTGGCCAGGAAGGCGCTCTTGGCCTGGCTGGCAGCTTCGGCGGCCTCGCGGGCCGCTTCCAAGGCTTGCTGGGTGGCTTTGAGGTCTGCGATATCGCGAGCGTTGAGCTGCATCACCAGGTCGCCGGTCACCGGATCGCGCATTGGCCGTGCGTCCAGGCTGTGCCAGCGCCGCCCGCTGCTGGTGTTGAGTTCCAGGTCGGCGGCAAAAGTCTGGCCGCGCTGCACCTGGACCATGATGCGCTTGGCAATCTCAGCATCGGCGAAGAGCAAGGAGA
Source organism: Roseateles aquae (assembly GCF_032337115.1). Taxonomy (NCBI): domain Bacteria; kingdom Pseudomonadati; phylum Pseudomonadota; class Betaproteobacteria; order Burkholderiales; family Sphaerotilaceae; genus Roseateles; species Roseateles aquae. Next base: position 582,529 of record NZ_JAVXZY010000001.1, on the reverse strand, counting down.
AATCGGATTGCCCTCTTGCCTTGACCAGACCGGAAAAGAACAGCGCAGCTGCCGGATTGCGCATCAGCACGCTGCCGTCGCGCAGCGAAAACATGGCGATGCGCACCGAGGTGTGTTGCAGCGCTTCAACGCCTCGCAGCATCGACTTGTCGGTGCCGCCGGGCAGCGAGTCGGCCGCGAACAGCATCACCTGGCGGCGATCCGGCGTGCGCATGCCACGCGAGACCAGCATCACGGTCACCGGCTGACCCTTGGGGTAGAGCGTCCATTGCTCGCGCACGATCTTGCCTTGGGCATGATCGGCGGCGGTGACGGCCAGCCGCGAACGCACCACCTCGGTCATGTCGGCATGGCTGCGGCCGAGAAACTCCTCGGCGCTTTCGGCACGCCAGAAACTCAGTGCCGCAGCATTGGCCCAGAGATTGCGGCGCCGCTCCAGATCGAAGACCCACATGGGCACGTCGAGCCAGTCGTAATGGGACAAACTGGAGAAATCAAGCATGGGTGGATGGGGCGGCGGCCACGCTGTCGGCCGCGAGAAGCAGCTCGCATTGTCAACCGAGTGACAGCGGGCGCCGAGAAGATTTTGGCTGTTGCCGGCTTGCCGACCTCAGCAGCCTTGCTGCTCAGTCGGCCACGCTGGCCCGGTAGGCATGCCAGCTGGCATGGCCCAGCACCGGGCCGATGACCAGCAGTCCGGCAAAGCCGGGCAACATCGCCACGATCACCAGCAGCGTGATCAGCGCCCCCCAGAGCAGCATCACGCCGGTCTGGGTCAGCACCAGGCGCAGGCTGGTCAGCGCGGCAGTGATGGCGTCGACCTGCTTGTCCAGCATCATCGGGATGGAGATCACGCTGATGGCGAAGATCAGCCCGGCGAAAAGCGCACCGACGCCCAAGTAGGCGATGACGAAGCCGAGGTTCTCCGGGTCAAGGAACTTTTCGATCGAGCCGCCGAGATCAGGCATGCCATCAAAGCTGACGGCGAAGACGATCAGCGAGGCGCGGGCCCAGATCATCTCCAGGATCAGCAGCACGCCGCCAAAGATGGCCATCTGGCCCATATGGCTGTCCCAGGCGGTCAGCGAGTCGCCCAGGTCAGGGCGCTCGCCGCGCTGCAGCCGCATGCTGACCTGGTACAGCCCCATGCCCAAAAAGGGCCCCATCAACAGGAAACCGGCCGACAGGGCCAACAAGTAGGCAGGCGCGTGGCGATAGACCGTCAGCAGCAGCCAGCCCATCGCCATGAACAGGCAGCCGTAGAACGCGCCAATGACAGGCTGGCGTAGAAAGTCGCGCATGCCGGCCTGCAGCCATTGAAAGGGCTGCGCATAGCTCAGCGGGTGCAGGCGCAGGCTGAAGGCCGAGATGGCCTCGGTGTCGACAGCGGCGGCCTCAGGGGCAGCTTCCGGGTCGGTGGCCTCGGTGTTCGGATCGACTGGCGCTTCACTGGGCCTCATGGCGGCTGCTCCCTTCTGGATGCCGCAGCCTAGCCCGATAAAGCCCGCGAAGACAGCGTGGTTTCCAGGGGAGGGTCAGCCCCGACGGACGCGTCGCAACTCGTCCCAGATCAGCAGCACGGCGCCGATGGTGATGGCACTGTCGGCAATGTTGAAGGCTGGGAAGGTCCAGGCATCCTGATAGTGGATGGAAATGAAGTCGACGACGTAGCCATGCACCAGCCGGTCGATCACATTGCCGATCGCCCCGCCCAATATCAGCGACAGCGCCCAGGCAAAGAGCTTTTGCTGACCATGACGGCGCAGCAGCCAGATGATGAACAGCGTGGCTGCGGTGCCGAGACCGACGAAGAACCAGCGCTGCCAGCCCGCCGCGTGAGCCAAGAAATTGAAGGCGGCGCCAGTGTTGTGCCAGCGTACGACGTTGAAGAAGCTGGTGACGGTGACACTGCCACCCAGCTGGAAATTGCCGACGATCAAGATCTTGGTGAACTGATCGGCAAGAATCACAATCAGAGCGATGGCCAGCCACTGGAACAGAGGGGCGGCGGCGGAAGTGGAGCGCTTGGTGGACATGAAATGGGCAGATGCGGGCAAGGCCGTAACTGTAGCCGGCTCGGCAGGCTGCTCCGTTCTGGCAGCAGCCCGCGCTTCACGGAAGTGCTGAGTATTTTTCTGAGATGGCGTATCTTCTCCCCTCTGTTCGGCCATTCAGCGATCAGCTGGCTGCGCAGACTTCGTGAACTCAGACCTCGGGCCTGCGCCCGGGCAATGAGCGGTGTTCTCTTGAAACCGGTGCCCAAGCCGTTCACCTAATGCGGCAGCTGAATGGGGCGTGTGCGGGCAGCTTTGTCTTGTCACTTCAGGAAGGATGGAAACATGAAGCGTCTTTGCTCCCGTGCCCTGCTGGCTCTGGCCTGCGTGACCCTGGCTCCGGCCTACGCCGCTGACGGCGGCGCTACGCCGGATCAGGCGGTGCAGATGGTCAAAAAGGGCGTGGCCTATATCAAGGCCAATGGCACGACCAAGGGCTATGCCGAAATCACCAGCAAGGCCGGACAGTTCCGCCAGGAGGATCTCTACCTGGTCGTCTATGGCCTCGATGGCGTGGTCCACGCCCATGGCGCCAATGAAAAGATGGTTGGCCGCAATCTGATCGACTTGAAGGATGTCGACGGCAAGGCCTTTGTCCGCGAGCGGGTCGAGATGGGCAAAGCGAAGCCGAGCTTCTGGCAGGACTACAAGTTCACCAATCCCGAGAATAAAAAAGTCGAGCCGAAGTCAATGTATTGCGAGCGGCTGGAACAAACCGTGGTCTGCGGAGGCGTCTACAAATGAGTTGATGTGAGGCCGCCCCACTTCGGGCGGCGCTTGGTCAGGGAGTAGTAAAAAATGAGACTTGGACCCAAGCTCTTAATGGCGCCAATGGCAGCCATCAGCATCGTCTTGTTGGCGGCCGTGGTCAATGCCGGCCTGTCGAGCCGGCAGGCGGCCACGGCGCGCGCTGAGTTTGCGAACTCGATACAGGTTTTCAAGACGCTCAGCGCCCAGCAGGAGTTGCTTGGCGCTGTGCATTCGAGGTCGTACCGGGCCGTTGCACTGGTTGCCTCGCTGGACGATGCACAGGTCAAGGCGGTGCGTGCCAAGCTGGCGCAGCAGATGGGCGGCATCAAGCAGCAGTTGCAAGGCCTGCTCGAGGCTGAGTCTGCTGACGACACGCTGCGCAAGACCGTCGCCGATGCCTCGGCGCTGATCGACAACTATGTCAAGCAGGCCGATCAGGCGATTGACATGGCCTCGGTCGATCCAAACGTTGGCGTGGCTGCGATGCAGAACGCCGACAACAGCTACGAATCTCTGGCCAAGCTGCTCGCCAATGTGGTGGCACAGATCGAACAGGATGCCGAGGAGATGGCGCAGGCTGCAGCCGTGCGCGAGCGAACCCTGCAATGGAGCACCGGTGCGGCCGCCCTGTTGGCCGCGCTGTTGGCGGCTGCCGCCATCATCATCGTCAAGAACCGCTGTGTGAGCGACCTGCAGAAGGCCCAGCGCCTGACCCAGGCCGTGGCCGAAGGTGATCTGACCCAGCCGATCAACTCCGACCAGGATGACGAGGTGGGCGACCTGCTGCGCAGCCTGGCCGATATGCAAGCGCGGCTGCGGGTGCTGGTGGGGGAGCTGCGCCAGAGTGCTGATCGCATCCAGGTCTCGAGCACCGAGTTCGCTACCGGCAACCACGACCTGAGCACGCGCACCGAGGTGGCGGCCAGCAATCTGCAGCAGACGGCCTCCAGCATGGACCAAGTCAATGGCAATGTGCGCCAGACCGCCGATGCCGCGGTGCAGGCCAATCAACTGGCCAGCACAGCCTCGGCAGTGGCACAGCGTGGCAGCGAGGTGGTGGTGCAGGTGGTGGAGACGATGAATGGCATTAATCACGCCAGCAGCAAGATCGCCGACATCATTGGTGTGATCGACACCATTGCTTTCCAGACCAATATCCTGGCCTTGAATGCGGCAGTCGAAGCGGCGCGGGCCGGCGAGCAGGGGCGCGGCTTTGCCGTGGTGGCGGCCGAGGTGCGTGGTCTCGCGCAACGCAGCGCTCAGGCCGCGCGGGAGATCAAGAGCCTGATTGGCGCCAGCGTCGAGCAGGTGGAGTCGGGCACCCGGCTGGTCAGTGATGCCGGGCGCACGATGGAGGAAATTGTCGCCAGCGTGCGCCAGGTCAGCGACATGATTGTGCGCATCACCGCAGCCACCGCAGAGCAGAGTGAGGGCATCGGCAAGATCAGCGACGCCGTGACCCAACTCGACCACATGACACAGCAGAATGCGGCCTTGGTCGAGCAGAGCGCGGCGGCGGCCGAGTCGCTGCAGGATCAGGCGGAGCGGCTGGCGGGCGTGGTGGGCAGCTTCCGCACCTTGGACGGGCAGGACCTACCGGCCAGGCCGGCTTGAACGGAAGCTGGCGACGCCTCGCGGTCGACGGAAGCAAAAGGGGCGTTGCTCCTTGTGAGCAACGCCCCTGATTGCTTGTGGCCAGGCTGTCGCGGATCTCCGATCACGCGAACTGGCGGGCCTCGCCGCTGCCGTGCAGATTGCTGTCGCAGCGGCCGCACAGCGTCGGATGGGCGGGATTGCTGCCCACGTCGAAGCGGTAGTGCCAGCAGCGCTCGCACTTCTGTGCCGTCGAGGGGCTGACCGTCACCGTCAACTCGGCCGCCTCGCTGATGGTTGCGGCTGAGGTGATCAGCACGAACTTCAGATCCTCGCCCAGGCTTTGCAGCAGGGTCAGGTCTTGCGCATTGACGCCCAGGGCGACTTCGGCCTGCAGTGACGAGCCGACCTGGCCGGCGGCGCGCACCTCTTCGATGGCCTTGTTGACCGCCTCGCGGATGGTGCGAATGCGGCTCCACTTGGCCAGCAAGTCGGCATCGGACTGGCCTTGCGGGAACTTCCAGAAGGTCTCGGTGAAGATGCTCCTGCCGGCGTGGTCGCCGTCGAAAACCTGCCAGGCTTCCTCGGCAGTGAAGCTGAGGAAGGGTGCCATCCAGCGCAGCATCGCATGGCTCAGCTGCCACAGTGCCGTTTGCGCCGAGCGGCGGGCCAGGCTCTTCGGGGCCGTGGTGTAGAGGCGGTCCTTCAGCACATCGAGGTAGAAGCCACCGAGGTCTTCCGAGCAGTAGACCTGCAGCTTGGCCACCACCGGATGGAACTCGTAGCGCTGGAAGTGCGCGAGGATTTCCGTTTGCAGTTCGGCGGCGCGGGCCAGCGCATAGCGGTCGACCTCCAGCAGCTGGTCCAGCGGCACGGCGTCAGCCTTGGCATCGAAGTCGCTGACATTGGCCAGCAGGAAGCGCAGCGTGTTGCGGATGCGGCGGTAGCCGTCGACGACGCGGGCGAGGATTTTCTCGTCCAGGCCGAGGTCGCCGGAGTAGTCGGTCGCTGCCGTCCACAGGCGCAGGATTTCGGCACCCATCTTGTCGCTGACCGCCTGCGGTGCGACCACATTGCCGACCGACTTGCTCATCTTGCGGCCCTGGCCGTCAACGACGAAGCCGTGGGTCAGCAGGCCCTTGTAGGGCGCGCGGCCATAGAGTGCGCAGCCAATCAGCAGCGAGCTGTGGAACCAGCCGCGATGCTGGTCGTGGCCTTCCAGATAGAGATCGGCCTCGGGTCCGCTGTCGTGGGCGGCACCGGCATGGCTGCCCTTGAGCACGTGCTGGAAGGTCGAGCCGGAGTCGAACCAGACGTCCAGGATGTCGCTGCCCTTGCTGTACTCGGCCGCTTCGGCGCCCAGCCAGTCGGCCGCGTCCAGCTTGGCCCAGGCTTCAACACCGCCGGCCTCGACGATCTCGGCGGCGCGCTCGATGAACTCCAGCGTCTTCGGATGCGGCAATCCGCTGTCCTTGTGCAGGAAGATGGGCAGCGGCACGCCCCAGGAGCGCTGGCGCGAGATGCACCAGTCGGGCCGGCCGGCGATCATGTCGCGCAGGCGGGCACGGCCGTTTTCAGGATAGAAGCTGGTGGCGTCGATGGCTTCCAGCGCGGTCTGGCGCAGGCTCTTCTCGGCCTTGTCGAGGGCGAACAGGCCTTCGCCCTCATCCATGCGCACAAACCACTGCGCTGCCGCGCGGTAGATCACTGGCGTCTTGTGGCGCCAGCAGTGCGGGTAGCTGTGGGTGATCTTTACATGCGAGAGCAGGCGGCCGGCGTTTTCCAGCGCTTCGGCGATGACAGGGTTGGCTTTCCAGATGTGCAGGCCGCCGAACAGTGGCAGGCTGGCCTCATAGCAGCCGTTGCCCTGCACAGGGTTCAGGATGTCCTTGAAGGCCATGCCGTGCGACACGCAGCTCTGGAAGTCATCCAGGCCATAGGCGGGCGCGGAATGAACGACGCCGGTGCCGTCTTCCGCGGTCGCGTAATCGGCCAGGTAGACCGGGCTTTCGCGATCAAAGCCGGCGTCAACATGCGCCAGCGGATGCTTGAACTTCAGCATCGCCAGGTTCTTGCCCTGCGTGGTGGCCAGCACCGTGCCTTCGAGCTTCCAGCGCGCCAGGCATTTCTCGACCAGGGCTTTGGCGACCATGAAGATGCCGCGCGGCGTGTCGACCAGCGCGTAGGGCAGCTCGGGGTTCAGGTTCAGCGCCTGGTTGGCCGGGATGGTCCAGGGCGTGGTCGTCCAGATGACGGTGAAGGCCTCCTTGGCCAGCGCGGCCAGACCAAAGGCGGCGGCGAGCTTGTCGGGCTCGGCGCTCAGGAAGGCGACGTCAACGGCCGGGCTTTGCTTGTCCTGGTACTCGATCTCGAACTCGGCCAGCGAGGAGCCGCAATCAAAGCACCAGTACACCGGCTTCAGGCCACGATAGACGAAGCCACGTTCGAACAGGCGCTTCAGGACACGGATCTCGCCGGCTTCGTTCTTGAAGTCCATGGTGCGGTAGGGGCGGTCCCACTCGCCCAGCACGCCCAGGCGCTTGAAGTCCAGGCGCTGCGCGTCGATCTGCTCGCCGGCATAGGCGCGGCTCTTGGCCTGCACCTCGTCGCGCGGCAGGCCGCGGCCGTGGGTCTTCTCGATCTGGTTCTCGATCGGCAGACCGTGGCAGTCCCAGCCCGGGATGTAGGCGGCATCGAAACCCTCGAGCTGACGCGCCTTGACGATCATGTCCTTGAGGATCTTGTTCGCCGCATGGCCGATATGGATCTGGCCGTTGGCATAGGGCGGGCCGTCGTGCAGCACGAACTTCGGCGCGCCGCAGCGTGCATCGCGCAGCTGCTTGTAGATGCCTTGCTCTTCCCATTGCTTGACCCAGCCCGGCTCGCGCTTGGGCAGGTCGCCGCGCATCGGGAAGGGGGTGTCGGGCAGGTTCAGCGTCGCTCGGTAGTCGGGCGCGGCGGTATCGGGCTTGGTGGTGTCGTTCATGGCGGCGGCAGTTCTTTGCTGGACGGGCAGACGGAATCGGGATCAGGGCAGGGGGCCCGTCAAGTGAGGTGGGCACTGCAGCGCGGCGGCTGCGGTGCAAATGCGCTAGGACGTTAAGGCGGCGAAGCGAGGCGGCCGGGGCGCCGCGTCAAATTCGGTCGCGGGTGGTCTGGCGGCGCACCGCGGCATGGGTGGCGAGGAAGGCACGTGCGTTGTCCACGTCCCGACGGATCGCAGCCGTCAGGGCTTCCAGGCCCTCGTAGCGGGCTTCATCACGCAGTTTGTGCAGCAGTTCCACGCGCACGAGTTTACCGTAGGCCCCGTTGCAGCCCAGATCGGCCGGCCAGGCTAGGCAGTGCACCTCCAACAAGACGCGGCCGGCGTCCTCGATGGTGGGGCGCACGCCCAGTGAGGCGACGCCGTCCAGCGGCTGCTCGCCCAGGCCATGGGTGCGCACCGCGTAGATGCCCATGGCGGCGGGCTTGTCGTGCGGGAAACGCAGGTTCAGCGTGCGAAAGCCATCGTCGGCGCCTGGCGCCGAGGCACCCAGGCTGCGCCCCAGTTTCTGGCCGTGCACGACGTGGCCGGAGATCGAATAGGGGCGGCCCAGCAGTCGTGCAGCGGCCTCCATATCGCCGGCGGCCAGCGCCTCGCGCACGGCCGAGCTGCTGACGCGCAGGCCGTGGACTTCGTAGCTCATCATCCGCGCCACATCGAAGCCGTGGGTGCGGCCGGCCGCGTCCAGCGTGGCGTAGTCGCCCTGGCGCTTGGCACCGAAGCGGAAGTCGTCACCGACCAGCACATAGCGCGCATTCAGGCCGCGGCCCAGCACCTGGCTGATGAAGTCCTGCGCGCTCAAGGCGGCCAGGCGCTCGTCAAAACGCAAGACGACGACCTGATTGATGCCGCAGCGCTCCAGCTCGCTGAGCTTGTCGCGCAAGGTGGCAATGCGTGCCGGTGCCAGCTCAGGCTTGCCGAGGCGCGCAGCAAAGAAATCGCGCGGATGAGGCTCGAAGCTCATCACGCAGGAAGGCAGGCCACGGTGCTGGGCCTCGGAGCGTAGCAAGGCCAGCATGGCCTGGTGGCCGCGATGGACGCCGTCGAAGTTGCCTATCGTCAGCGCACAGGCGCTGGCGATGCCGGGATGTTGGAAGCCGCGAAAAACCTGCATGGGGGGCGATTATCCGGCCTGCCGGCGGGTTCCCGGACCAAGGGCAGCAGCGAGTGCTCCCAGCTGGTGCTCAGGCGAAGGCCAGCGCTTCGGCCGTGATGCGGCTGAGACCCTCTTCGTGCGGGCGCAGATGACGCTGCACGACCTGCAGCAGATCGTCCATTTCAAACGGTTTGACCAGGTAATCGTCCATGCCGCAGGCCAGGCAGCGATCACGGTCGCCGTTCACCGCGCTGGCGGTCAGCGCGACGATGGGCGTGCGGGCCAGCGATTCGCGGGCCTCATGCTGGCGCCAGGCCAGCGTGGCCTCGAAGCCGTTCATCTCGGGCATCTGGCAGTCCATCAGCACCAACTCATAGCGGCCGGCCTGCAGCTTCTCCAGCGCCTCGCGGCCGTGCTCGGCGGCATCGACGCGCAGTCCGCAGCGCTCCAGCATGCTGGCTGCCACCAGCACGTTGACGGCACTGTCGTCGACCAGCAGCACCCGGCCTTGCAACTGCGGCAACGTGTCGCGCGGGGGCGGGTCGACTTGGGCGCTGATCTGAGGCGCACAGCTCAGCAGCGGCAGGGTGAATTCGAAGACCGAACCTTGGCCGGGTGTCGAGGCGCAGCGCAAATCGCCGCCCATGGCGCGCGCCAGTTCGCGTGAGATCGTCAGGCCGAGGCCGGTGCCGTCGCGCCGCCGTGAGGCCACGCTTTCGGCTTGCTCGAAGGGCGCGAACACGCGCTCCATCTGATCGGCCGCGATGCCCTCGCCGGTGTCACGCACGGCAAAGCGCAACAGCGTGCCGGCGCGCATGTCCAGAATCGTCGAGACCTCGACGCAGACGCTGCCGCGCTCGGTGAACTTGATCGCATTGCCGACCAGATTGTGCAGCACCTGCTTGATGCGTGAGGCATCGCCCAGCGCGTGGCTGGGCAGGCCGCTGGCCATTTGCAGGTCGAAGTCCAGGCCCTTGTCGCGTGCCGTCTCGCCGAGCAATTGGCAGACATCGTCAACCACCTCGCGCACCAGCACCGGCCCGGACTCGACGACCAGCTTGCCCGACTCGATGCGGGCCAGGTCGAGGATGTCATTGACCAAGGTCAGCAGGTGGCGGCCGGAGCGGCGCACGATGTCGACCTGCTCGCGCTGCTTGGCGTCCAGAGGGGAGCGCTCAAGCAACTGGGTCATGCCGAGGATGCCGTTGAGCGGGGTGCGAATCTCGTGGCTCATCACTGCGACGAAGCGGCTCTTGCTGGTGCTCGACAGCTCGGCGCTTTGCAAGGCCTGCTGGCGCTGTTCGGCCACGAAGGCGTTTTCGAAGCGCAGGCGCAGCAGTTCGTTGTGATGGGCTTCGATGCGCCGCGATTCATAGATCGAGACAGCCAGGAACAGGCCCAGGCCAAGCACGCTGAGCCAGCCGGCCGGCGTGCCGGCGAGCGCCTGGTACAGCATCAGCGGCGCGAAGGTGACCGAGGCAAACAGCAGATGGGCGCGGAACACCGCGCCGAGGGAGAAGAGGCCGATGGCACCGAGGGCCACGATGCAGGCCAGGATGATGCCGTTCAGGTCCGGCACGGCCGGTGTATGGAAATACCAGCCCATCGCGCCCCAGCTGAGGCCGTCCAGCGTCAGCAGCGCCAGGTGGCGGCGGCGCCAGGGAGCGATCTCCTGCGGCCCGGGGGCGGCACGGCGGAACTGCATCACATCGGCGCAGCGCGCCAGCACGATCAGGCTGCGCAACGCGAACCAGCCGCCGAGCAAGTCGTGCGGCAGGTGCGGCCACAGCAGATAGACCGGAAAGATGCAAAAAAGCCATCCCGCCAGCGTCGGTGGAATGGTCAGCTCATACAGCGAGGCGACGCGCGCGGCTTGCACCTGCGCGTCGATGGCGGCCTTGCCGGCCTCGCTTCCTCCGCCCCTCGTGGGCCCAACTGTCATGTTTTCGTTCATCCCGAACAAGTCGGCCCGCATCTGTGGCGAACTCGATCTTGCATAGATGGGGAATTATTTGGATGCCCCTGATACGTTTAGTTTCTACTCGGAATATGACAGCAGGACTAAGGGGAAGCCCCCGGTGCGTCGCAAACAGACCTCAGGGAATACGTGTGTTTGTGCGAATAGCAAGATCAGAGCGGGGTCAGATCTTGCCTGGCGCAGGCCTCGAGCCTGACTGAGGCCTCAGAGCTTGGCAATCAGGTCGGGGCTGGCGACCCAGATCCATTGGCCCGGGGCCAGGTCTTGCGGCAGGCGCAGTGCGCCGAATTGCGGGCGATGCAAGGCCTCGACGCGATTGCCGGCCGCGGCCACCATGCGCTTGACCTGGTGGTACTTGCCCTCGGTCAAGGTCAGGCGCAGGCCATGGCTGTCAAAGGCCTCTGCGGCCTCGGCACGGGCCAACTCGGGCGGCCGTGGTGGTCGGGGCTTGCCGCTCGGATCGGGGCGGCGCAGCTCGGGTTCATGCAGCTCAACGCCGTCGGTCAGCGCCTTGACCATTTCGGCCGTGACCGGGTGCTTGCAGCGCGCCTCGTAGACCTTGGGCACATGGTGCTTGGGGCTGGTCAGCTTGTGGATCAGGGTGCCGTCGTCGGTGAGCAGCAGCAGCCCCGTGGTGTCTTCGTCCAGGCGACCGACTGGCTGCACATTGCGTTCGCGCAGCGGCGCAGGCAGCAGGTTCATCACGCTGGGGTGATGCTTGGGCTTTTGCGAGCACTCGTAGCCGCTGGGCTTGTTGAGCAGGATCAGTGCCTTGTCGTAGAAGGGCCAGGTCTTGCCTGAAACCTCGAAGCTGAAGCCGCTGGTGTCGAACTCGGCATCCGGGTCGTCGATGACGTCGCCATTGACGCTGACCTCGCCGTTGTAGATCAGACCGGCACACAGCCGGCGCGAGCCGAAGCCCTGGGAAAAAAGGATTTGGGAGAGGCGCATCATCATGGCGCGATTGTCTCAGACGGTCCGCTGCAGCTGCCGCCAGCTCGGGATGGCGGGCAGCCCGGCTTGAGTCCACGGCGTGGCGCTGTAGATGGCCTGCAGAACGGCCCGTGTCGTGACCTCGGCGGCCAGCGTGCCCAGCCAGGTGAGGTCTGCTGCCTGCTTGGCATGTCCGGTGGCCAGCGCGAACATCACATCGCCATCGCTGGGCGTGTGGATGGGGTTGATGCAGCGGGCCAGGCCGTCGTGCGACATCTGCGCCAGCTTGGTCGCCGCCGGCTTGTTCAGCGGCGCATCGGTGGCGACCAGGCCGATGGTGGTGGCACTGCCGCGCAAGAGGCTGGCGGGGCGTTCGCCGGCCAGCAGGGCGGCGGCCGCACTGCGTGGCCGGCCATTCGCGTCGCGGCTGCCAGCCAGCACAAGGCCGGTGACGGGGGCCAGCACATCGCCAACGGCATTGACGGCCACCAGCGCCGCCACCGTGATGCCATGCAGGCGGATCGACGCCATGCCGATGCCACCTTTCATGGCCCGCGCCGTGCCAAAGAGCTTGCCGACGGTGGCGCCAGCCCCGGCACCGACCGAGCCCTGCAACTGGCAGCTGGCGCTGGCGGCTTCGCAGGCCGCATAGCCAGCCTGGGCATCGGGCGTGATGCTGGGGTCGCCGACCCAAAGATCGAACAGCACCGCGGCCGGCACGATGGGCACGCAGGCGGGGCCGACGCTCAAGCCATGGCCGCGTTCCAGCAACCAGCGCATCACACCACTGGCGGCATCGAGGCCAAAGGCGCTGCCGCCGCTCAGGCAGATGGCATGAACGCGATCGACGGTGTTCTCAGGGCGCAGCAGATCGGTTTCGCGGGTGCCGGGCGCGGCGCCGCGCACATCGACGCCAGCGACGGCGCCGGCTTCGCAAAGCACCACGCTGCAGCCGGTCGGGCGGCGCGGGTCGGTGTGGTGGCCGAGCTTGAGCCCGGCGACATCACAAACGCTGCCCAGCAGGGCGGGGGCGGGCGTGGCGGTCGAGGTGCTCATGCGGCGATTGTGCCGCGGCGGCTCAGGCGAAAACGCCGGCGGTGTCCTGCATCCGGGCTGCGACTTCGCCGAGATGGTGCAGGCCGTCGCCGAACTGCATTTCCATCGTCGTCAGGCGCTTGAAATAGTGGCTGGAGATGTACTCGTCGGTTACGCCGATGCCGCCATGCAGCTGGGTGCACTGCTGGCCGACGAAACGCATGGACTGGCTCAGCTGTACCTTGGCCTGCGAGACGGCGCGGCGGCGCTGGGCGGCATCTTCGCCAAGCTTGAGGCTGGCGTAGTAGCTCATCGATCGCGCCAGCTCCAGCTGCATCTTCACGTCGGCAATGCGGTGGCGCAGCGCCTGGAAGCTGGCGATGGCGACGCCGAACTGCTTACGGGTGTTCATGTACTCGACGGTGATGGCCACCAACTGCTCCATGGCGCCGACGGCCTCGGCTGCTTGGGCGGCGATGCCGATGTCGATGGCGAACTCCAGCGCGTCCAAGCCCTTGTCGGCACCGACCAGCTGCGTGGCGGGGCAGTCGTTCAGCATCAGCTCGGCGGCTGCGGAGCCGTCCTGCAGGAGGTAGGAGCGGCTGCTCAGGCCGGCCGCGCCGCGTTCCACCAGATAGAGAGCGATGCCTTCACCCGATTGCGCGGGCACGATGAAGGCATCGGCGTCGGCGCCGGCCGGCACCAGGCTCTTGCTGCCGCTCAGCCGGCCGCTCTGCGCCACCGTAGAACAGCGGTCGAGGCGGTAGCGGGCGCCGCGTTCCTGATGCGCGAGCACGATCAGTGCCTCCCCCGCCGCGATGCGCGGCAGCCAGGTGGCCTGCAAGGCTTGCTCGCCCATGGTCAGCAAAGCTGGCGCGATCAGGGCGCCCTGGGCATAGGGCTCCAGCACGATGCCACGGCCCAATTCCTCCATCACCACCATCGCGTCGATGGCGCCAAAGCCCAGCCCACCGTGGGCTTCGGGTACGGCCAGGCCCATCAGGCCGAGGCCGGCCAGGCCTTCCCAGTTGCTGCGGCTGAAACCGCCAGCGCGCACGGTAGTGCGGCGGTGCTCAAAGCCGTAGTCCTTGTCGACAAAGCGGCGCACCGCGTCGCGCAGCGATTCCTGGTCGTCGGTGAAGTCAAAGTCCATCGCGAACTCCTCGGATGTAAAAGCGCTTGATCAAGGCTATGGGTCTGCTGTTGCGGGCCTCAGCCCAGCAGCGTCTGTGCAACGATGTTTCGCTGCACCTCGTTGGAGCCGCCGTAAATCGTCGTCTTGCGGTAGTTGAAGTAGTGGCTGGCCAGGGGCGCGCAGTGCGCGGCGCCAACGTGATCACCCTGCCAGCCGGCTTCCATGGCGTCGTGGATATAGGGCAGGGCATAGGGCCCGGCGGCCAGCATCATCAGCTCGGCGTAGCGCTGCTGGATCTCGCTGCCGCGAATCTTCAAGAGGCCGGCCACATCAAGGCTCTGCTTGCCGCTCTTCTCGGCGGAGAGCACACGCAGCACCATCATCTCCAGCGCGATGATGTCGACCTCCAGCAGCGCGATCTGGTCGCGCAAGCGCGCGTCCTCATCGACGCCCTCGGCGCGGGCGATGCGCTTCAGGCGCTCCAACTCGCGCTTGGCACGGTTGACGTCGGCGATATTGGTGCGCTCATGGGCCAGCAGGTATTTGGCATAGGTCCAGCCCTTGTTTTCCTCGCCCACCAGGTTCTCGACCGGGACCTCGACGTTGTCGAAGAACACTTCGTTCACCTCATGCTCGCCGTCCAGCATGATGATGGGCCGCACCGTCACGCCCGGCGACTTCATGTCGATCAGCAGGAAGGAGATGCCGGCCTGCGGCTTGACGCTGCTGTCGGTACGCACCAGGCAGAAGATCCAGTCGCCGTACTGGCCCAAGGTGGTCCAGGTCTTCTGGCCATTGACGATGTAGTGATCGCCGCGCCGCTCGGCGCGGGTCTTGACCGACGCGAGGTCGGAGCCCGAGCCTGGCTCGCTATAGCCCTGGCTCCACCAGACCTCCCCGCTCATGATGCCGGGCAGATGGCGCTGCTGCTGCTCCGGCGTGCCGAAGGCCATGATCACCGGTGCCACCATCACCGGTCCAAAGGGCACGACCCGCGGCGCGCCGGCCAAGGCACATTCCTCTTCGAACAGATGTCGCTGCACCGCATTCCAGCCCGGGCCACCAAACTGCTTGGGCCAGGCCCAGCCATGCCAACCTTGCTTGCCCAGGATCTTGGCCCAGCGCTGCAAATCGTCTTTGGACAGCCGCAGCGCGTTGTGCACCTTGTGGCTGATGTCGGCGGGCAGATGGGCGGCAACCCAGGCTCGAATCTCGGCGCGAAAGGCCAGTTCTTCCTCGGTGAAGTTCAGATCCATGCGATGTCCTCGAAACGATGCAGGCGGTATGGAGGGTGAGCTGCTTGCTGGCCGTCGTTTTAGCACGATCGTTCGTTTTTGCCTGTCCCTGCAGAGACACGCCAGCCTTGCACGGCTGCCTGTATGCTGCCACGCGCTTGAATCACCGGCCGCCTGCCGGTGCTGCGGAAGGAGACATCGGATGAGTGTACAAACGACGGCAGTTGGCATTGGTGATCGCCGGCCGGTGCTGGCGATCCACGGCGGGGCCGGCACGCTGCTGCGCAGCGCCATCAGCGCCGAGGAGGAGCAGCGCTACCGCCATGCGCTGGATGAAATCCTGCGGGCAGGTCAAGCGATGCTGGCCGAAGGTGCACTGGCGGTGGAGGTGGTGGTTGAGGCGGTGCGTCGGCTAGAAGAATGCGAGCTGTTCAATGCTGGGCGCGGCGCGGTCTATACCGCGGATGCGAGCCATGAACTGGACGCCAGTGTGATGGACGGGCAGACCCGGCAGGCCGGCGCCGTGGCGGGCTTGCGCTGCACGCGCAATCCGGTGCTGGCGGCGCTGGCCGTGATGCGGCACAGCGAGCATCTGATGTTCATCGGCGACGCGGCAGACCGATTTGCTGCCAGCCACGGCCTGGAGCAGGTTGATCCCTCATGGTTCGGCACGGAAAGCCGGCTGCTTCAGTTGCGGCGCGCGCAGGCCGCGGCTCGCGGTGGCCTGCTCGACCATGATGGACAGGCGCTGAGCTTTGTCACGCCGCCGGCTGCTCCGCTCGATGAGCAGAATAAGTTCGGTACGGTGGGCGCAGTCGCCATGGACGCGGCGGGGCATCTTGCCGCTGCGACCTCCACCGGTGGCATGACCAACAAGCAGGTCGGGAGGGTCGGTGATTCGCCCATCATCGGCGCCGGTTGCTATGCCGACGACGCGACAGTCGCGGTGTCTTGCACCGGTACCGGCGAGGCCTTCATTCGTGCCTGTGCGGCTCATGATGTGGCAGCGTTGATGGCCTATGCCGGGTTGTCGCTTGAGCAGGCGGCGAGGCGGGTTGTGATGGACAAGCTACCGAGCAATGGGGGGCGCGGTGGCCTGATTGCCGTCAGCGCGCGGGGCGAGGTGGCGATGCCCTTCAATACCGAGGGCATGTACCGGGGCTATGTGCGGCTTGGCGAGCGGCCGGACGTGGCGATCTACGCAGCGGCCTGAGCGTTGACAGGTACAAGGGCAGCCGCTGGAGCGGGCTGCTGCTTGTGAACCCGATCTGGCGCGCCCCCACGGTCTGATGCCCACCAAGTAAAAAAGCGACCCGGAGGTCGCTTTTCTCTTGCGGCGAGAGGCAGATCATCGCCTCATCTCCAGACGCAAGACAGTTCAGGCCTTGCTGCCCTTGCGGCGGGTGTAAACCACGCCGAACAATGCCAGGCCTGCCAATGCCAGCGAGCCCGGTTCGGGAGTCTTGCCAGCCGTGACGCGCAGGAAAGTCTGTGAGGCGCCGGTCGGCGTGTAGACGGTGTAGGTATAGGCGCTGGTGCTACCCAAGTTGGACCCATTCACGCTGGTCCAGTTGCCGCTGTTCAGTGCGGCAAGATAGGCGTTGACCTGGGTGACAAAGCCCGAATCAGCCGAGGTGTACTTCAGGCCGCCGGCGGTGCTGCTATAGCCGGTATCGCCTTCAATTTCCCATACGGCGTACTGGAACGCTGCGGACTTGGTCGAATTGCTCAGGCTGTCAGCATAGGCATGCGAATACAGATCTTGCAGCTTGCTCAGCACGGTGGCCGTGTTCTGCACGCCGTAGGACACGGCCGTCTTGTAGGTGGTGTTCGTATAGAGCGCCGTGTAGCCACCGCCGGTGATGAAGTTCGACAGACTGGTGGTGTTGTAGGTCGCCGTCAACGCAGCGGTTGTCAACGGATCCAGGCAATAGACCCAGAAGTTGTCCACGCCGTCGGTGACACCCATCGCACCCAGTGAGGTGCTCTTGGCCGCCAGGCTGCCAAACTTCAGCGTTTCGGTCAGCGTCTTGTTGTTCGACGGTGTCTGCCAGCTCAGCGAACTGGTGGCGTAGGCTTGCGACGAGGCGCCCAGCGCAATCACGCTTGCCAGCGCCATCGCGCTGAAGCGCGCCAGAGAGCCGACTTGATGAGCAGTGTTTGTTTGCATGACAACCTTTTGGAACTTGATTCTTGGACTACCGAGCACTTGGTCGCGAGCGTAACAGGCTGTGCTTTCTCGCCTATCCCGCGAACCGGGGGAGTTCGACAGGGATTGCACAAACTTCACGTTCTCGCTTGCTGCCTCAGTCACGGAAAGGATTCAATGGAAACTAAGCAATATTTGTGCCTGAGTTTCCATCCTCTTGATTTGACTGAAGTTTCCGTTCGTTGGCGATAGGAAACTGTTTGGCTGTAAAAAATGCCGACAGGGGCGCTCAAATCAGAGACCTAACTCGCGACGGGCGCGGGCCAATTCCTCCGCGGGCTGCGGCTTCACTGGTGAGCTCTGAGCTGCCGCCAGTTCGTCGCGCGCCTCGGCCTTGCGCCCACTCTTGGCCAATGCATAGGCCAGGTGAAGGCGAATCTCACCGCTGGTTGGGTTGCGCAAACGCGCTTCACGGAGAAAGCGCAAGCCACCCTCCTTGTCGCCGCGCTGCAGCAGGATCCAGCCCATCACATCATTGACTTCGGCATCATTCGGCGCCAGTTTGACGGCCTTTTCGGCGGCGGCAACGGCGCCAGCGTCGTTGAGTCGCTGCAGCAGGGCGGCGTAAGCGGCCACCGTGCTGGCATTGTCCGGTTCCAGGGCGACGACTTGCGCGAAGCTCTTGCGCGCCTGGTCCATCTTGCCGGCTTGCAGCTGCACCTCGGCCAATGCGCGCAGACTGAGCTTGTCATCAGGCCTTTTCTTGGTCCAGCTCTCCAGCGATTGCAGAGCCTTGTCGGTTTCGCCGCCAGCAATCTGGGCTTGCACCAGCAGCAGTACGACGCTGGTTTCCGGTGCCTTATCCATGGCAGCACGGTAAGCCAGCTGGGCGGCGGCAAATTGGCCTCGCGAGAAGGCGACGTGGCCGGTGGTCAGCAAGGTGGGTACGGTGCCCGGATGCTTGGCCTGCAAGGTCTTGAGCGCTGCATCGATCTTGGCGGCGTCACCGCGCCGACCTTCGATCTCAGTCTGCAGCACCAGCGCCTGCAGATCGTCAGGCTTGGCTTGCAGGGCTTTCTGGACGTTGTAGCTGGCCTGGTCGATACCGCCGGCCATCAATTGCATACGACCGATGGCAACCTGCTTGTCGGCGTCGAACTCGGCCAGCCTGGTGGCTTCCTGCAAGCTGAGGCGGGCATTGGTTGATTCGCCGGCGGCCAGGTAGGCGCGGCCCAGCGCCAACTGCACGGCGAATTTGCTGGGCTGCTTGCCGGCCAGCATTTTGGCGGTCTCCAGCGCCTTGTCGACCTGGCGCTGGCTGCTGTAGTAGTCAATCATCGCCAACCCTGGGCGCGGGTCCTGGCGCTGCACATCGTCGGCCTTTTGCCATTGGCGCAGGGCTTCAGCGGGGCGACCGGCGCGCAATTCCAGTGTGCCCAGTTCAAACAGCACGTCGGGGTCGTCCTTCATGCGGGTGAGCATCTGCGTCAGTCGTGTCCGCGCTTCGTCAAAGCGCCTTTCCTCGATGTCCAGCCAGCTCAGATTGATGCCTGCCGGACGGAAGGCCGGGTCCTTGGCCAGCACCTGCTGGAAGGCGGCGCGGGCGCCGGCCTTGTCGCCGATACGGCCGCGAACGTTGCCGAGGAAGTTGATCATCGTCAGGTTGTCCGGCTCGCGCTTGACGATGGTCTCGGCAATCTGCAATGCCTTGGCGCTTTGCCCCTGACGTGCGAAGGTCAGCGCCAGCTGCACGCCAGAGCGGGTGTCGGCCGGATTGGCGGCATAGGCTTTTTCCAGATTGCTCAGGCCCTGCTTGTCCAGCCCAAGGCCCAGCTGGCTGAAGCCCAGTTCGCGCACGGCGTCGGCGCTGTTGCTCTTGGCGGCGGCGCGCTCGAACAGCTCGCTGGCCTGCGGATAGCGTTTGCGGGCCAGCTGGATGGATCCCATCATGTAGAGCGCCTGCGTGTCGTCAGGGTTGTTGCGCAGCATGGTCTCAAGGATGGGGACGGCAAGCGTGAAGTCCTTGGACTGCACGGCAATCGAGGCCAGCAGCATCTGCCCGACATAGTGCTTGGGGTTCAGCGTGAGGATGGTGCGCAGGTATTCACGCGCCTTCTCCAAATTGCCCAATGCATGGTGCGATAGCGCACCGGCCATCATCAGCGGCTCATCGCCAGCAACCAGGCCGGGCGGTAGTGCGTCGATCTGGTCAACCGCCTCGGCATAGTTGGTCTTTGCCGCGGCAGCATCACCAGCCCGCGTCGCCAGCAGGGCGCGCATATAGGACGCGCGCGGATCGCTGACTTCCCATTCCTTCAGCAGCGCCAGATCCGTCGAAGCCTCTTTCTCACGGCCCAGGCTGAGCAGCGCAAACGCGTGGCCGACGCGCGCGTCAATATGCTTTTTGTCCAGCGCCAGCGCTTTCTCCTGCGCAGTGGCCGAACCTTTGTAATCCTGCATCGCATAGAGCACCGTGCCCAGCGTATACCAGGCAGCGGGCTTGTCAGCGCCTAGTTCGGTCGCACGGCTGGCACTGGCCTTGGCCTTGTCGCGCTCGCCGGCTCGCAGGTACATCAAGGCTTCGGCAATGAAGGGAGAAGCGGAGCGTGGGTCGAGCGCCTTGGCATCGCTGAAGCTTTTGGTCGCCAAGGTGATGTTGCCGCTCATTGCATAAGCGGTACCTCGCAAGGTCAATACCTCGGGCTGCAAGGCAGGCAACAGGCTTTGAACGGTCAATTCGTCGAGCAGCTTCTTGCGTTCGCCCAGCAGCAGGTAGAGCTGGCCCAGTGGAATGGCCACTTCATTGCGGCTGACACCTTGCTTGAGCGCCTCCTCGAACGCCGCTTCAGCACCCTTGAGCTCACCGACCTTGAGCAGCACCTTGCCGAGCAGCAGGTGGGCGGCCAGCATCTTGTTGTCTTGCTGAATCGTGTTCTTCAGCTGGATGGTGGCACCTTCCAGATCGCCCTTCTCATAGCGCTGCAGCGCGTCCTCATAGAACTTCGCTGCCTTCTCGGGCGTGGCCGGGGCCAGACCGGCCAGGCTGAGCAAGAGCATCGCGGTGAGCAAGGGCCGAGCGGTGCGCGGCATCGGGTGCTTGTTGGGCGAGAAAGCTTGAGTCATGGGGCTTGCGGCACTTTCGGTTCTGGATCGCTCGGACAGGCTCAGCAGCGGGCGCCATCCGGGCAGGTGGCCGAGTATCGCGGAGCCGAGGCGGCTGTATCGCGTCACGGCAGGAGTCAACGCACGGTGACGGGGATTTCTCCCGCCGCCGGACGGCCTGGTCGTCTCAGTAGCGCAGATCCAGCGTCATCGTGTCATTCTCACGACGCATCTGGAAACGGGTCAAAAAGCTGTTGCCCAGCAGCACATGGCTCATTTGCGCCGGCAGCACGATGGCCTCGACATTGCGCACCTCAACATCGCCGATGCGCACCGAGGCCAGCGTGAGCAAATGGGCGGGGACGGCGCCATTGGCGGTCTGCGTCATGATGCGCGTGCCCTCACGGTAGCGCAGGCCGATCTTCTCGGCCTCGGCCTGGCTGATCGAGACGCTGGTGGCGCCGGTATCGATCAGGAACTCGCTGCTGTGCCCGTTGATGCTGCCGACGGTGGTGAAATGTCCACCCGGCCCGGAGGCGAGCACGACCTTGCGACCGGCAGGTTGGCCGGCTGCGCCATTGCCCAGTCGTACCGGCGCAGCGCCCAGCTGCAGCACCTGGCGGCGCCCGCCCAACTCGATCTGCACCGAGCCATCGTCGACCGAGAGCAGGCGCACGCCCTGGACCGTCTGGCCGACGCTGATGGTGCGCGCCTCGCCGTCAATCACCAGCAGCGCCGCCTTGCTGCCCAGGCTGCCGTTGAGGCTGACGCTGGGCTCGGCGTGAACAGGGGAAAAGCCCAGAACGAGCAGGGACAGGGCAGCCAGCGCCGCGGAGGCTTTCATGCTCAGTCGCGGAAGTTGGTGTATTCGAAGGGCTTGTCCGCGAACTCCTTCTTCAGCATGGCAATGGCCACCTGCAGGTCGTCGCGGTTCTTGCCGGTGATGCGCACCACATCGCCCTGGATGGAGGCCTGCACCTTGAGCTTGCTCTCCTTGACCGCGGCGACGATCTTCTTGGCCAGATCGGCCTCGATGCCATTGCGGATCTTGTAGACCTGGCGGACCTTGTCGCCGCCGAGCTTTTCAAGCTTGTCCTGCTTGTCGAGGAAGCCGATGACGACGCCTTGCTTGGTCAGCTTGCCGTAGAGCACGGCCTCGATCTGCTCGATCTGGAAGTCGCTGTCGCCGATGGCGTGGATTTCCTTTTCCTTCTCTTTCAGCTCGACGCTGGCGCTGGTGCCCTTGAAATCGAATCGCGTGGCGATCTCTTTCTTGCTGTTGTCAACGCCATGGCCGATGTTGACCATATTCGGTTCGAGTTTGGTGTCAAAGCTGGGCATATTCTTTTTTATCGGTTACGGGCGGGGGGCACCCGGTGGATCTGGGAAAATTCTGCCATGCAAGAGCCCGCTGTAAATCCCTCAAATGGGCAGATGCCTGAAGTGACCCTGAATACGGAATTCGAGGTCAATCTCAAGCCCTACAACACCTTCGGCCTGCCGGCACTGGCACGGCGACTGGTGCGCATCCGCTCGGAAGCCGATGTGCGCCGGGTCGTCGACCACCCTGACTACGGCCGTGCACCGAAATTCGTGCTCGGTGGCGGCAGCAATATCGTGCTGACGCGCGATGTCGAGGCCGTGGTGCTGAAAATGGAAATACCGGGGCTTCGCTTGCTGGAAGAGCGCGAAGACGCCTTCATTATCGAGGCAGGTGCCGGCGTGCCCTGGCATGAACTGGTGCGCTGGAGTATTGAGCAGGGCATTGGCGGGCTGGAAAACCTGGCCTTGATCCCTGGCACCGTGGGTGCGGCGCCGGTGCAGAACATTGGCGCCTATGGGGTCGAACTGAAAGATCGCGTCGACAGCATCGAGGTGGTGGACCTGGTGACGGGACGGCGCGCGCTGATTCCGGCCTCGGTCTGCCGTTTCGGCTACCGAGACAGCGTCTTCAAGCGCAGCGATTTCGGCGGGCTGGCCGGCAAGAGCGTGATCACCCGGGTGCGGCTACGCTGCCCCAAGCCCTGGCAGCCGGTGCTGGGCTACCTCGATCTGGAGCGCAAGATGGCCGAAACCGGCATCTCGGCGCCCAGCGCCCGGCAGATCTTCGACTGGGTCTGCGAGATCCGCCGCGCTAAGCTGCCAGACCCGGCGGTGATCGGCAATGCCGGCAGTTTTTTCAAGAATCCGGTGGTCAGCGCCGAACAGTGTCGCGACATCATTGATCGCGACCCCGGCATCGTTCACTATCCGATGCCTGACGGCACGGTCAAGCTGGCCGCCGGTTGGCTGATCGATGCCTGCGGCTGGAAGGGCAAGGCGGTCGGCGGTGCGGCGGTCTATGAGCGCCAGGCCCTGGTGCTGGTCAATCGCGGCGAGGCGCGTGGCGCCGAGGTGGTAACGCTGGCCCGGGCGATTCAGGAAAGCGTCTACGGCCGCTTCGGTATCCGGCTGGAGCCGGAACCCATCCTGCTCTAGATGGAAAAAAACCTCGCGATCAGCCCGGCAGGAGCTGAAAGCGAGGCCCTTCGGCGGCAGCGCGCGGGGTCAGGCCTTGCTGCTGTCCTTCAGCTGCGGCAGGCTGGAGGCGTTGCCGGGCGAGAGCAGGCCGACCTGGGCATAGGTCGTCAGCTTGTCTCGCGTGTCGACGATGTCCAGATTGCGCATCGTCAGCTGACCGATGCGGTCGGCCGGCGAGAAAGGCGCGTCCTCGACCTTTTCCATCGACAGACGCTCGGGCTTGTAGGTCAGGTTGGCGCTCCTGGTGTCCAGCAGCGAGTAGTCGTTGCCGCGGCGCAGTTCCAGCGTGACTTCGCCGGTGACGGCGCGCGCCACCCAGCGCTGGGCGGCTTCGCGCAGCATGATGGCTTGCGGGTCGAACCAGCGACCCTGGTAAAGCAGGCGGCCGAGCTTGCGGCCGCTTTCGCGGTACTGCTCGATCGTGTCCTCGTTGTGGATGCCGGTGACCAGGCGCTCGTAGGCGATGTAGAGCAGGGCGAGGCCTGGGGCCTCGTAGATGCCGCGGCTCTTGGCCTCGATGATGCGGTTCTCGATCTGGTCGCTCATGCCCAGGCCATGGCGGCCACCGATGCGGTTGGCTTCCAGCAGCAGGGCGACCGGGTCGCTGTACTCGACGCCATTGAGTGCCACCGGCTGGCCTTCCTCAAAGCGCACGGTGACTTCTTCGGCCTTGATCTGCACATCCTCACGCCAGAAGGCCACGCCCATGATGGGATTGACGATCTTGATGCCCGAGTTCAGGTGCTCCAGGTCCTTGGCCTCGTGGGTGGCGCCGAGCAGGTTGGAGTCGGTCGAGTAGGCCTTCTCGGCCGACATCTTGTAGCCGAAGCCGGCCTTGGTCATGAAGGCGGACATCTCGGCACGGCCGCCGAGTTCATCGATGAACGTCTGGTCCAGCCAGGGCTTGTAAATCTTCAGCGAGGGGTTGGTCAGCAGACCGTAGCGGTAGAAACGCTCGATGTCATTGCCCTTGAAGGTCGAGCCATCGCCCCAGATGTTGACATCGTCCTCCTTCATCGCGGCCACCAGCATGGTGCCGGTCACCGCGCGGCCGATCGGCGTGGTGTTGAAGTAGGTGACGCCGGCGGTGCTGATGTGGAAGGCGCCGCTTTGCAGCGCGGCAATGCCTTCATGAACCAGCTGGGCGCGGCAGTCGACCAGCACGGCCTTCTCGGCACCGTACTCCATCGCCTTGCGCGGGATGGCGTCGTAGTCCGGCTCGTCGGGCTGGCCGAGGTTGGCGGTGTAGGCGTAGGGAATCGCGCCCTTGTTGCGCATCCAGTGCAGCGCGGCGCTGGTGTCCAGGCCACCAGAGAAGGCGATGCCGACCTTCTGGCCGGCGGGGATGTGCTGAAGAATCGTTGAAGACATGGCGAAGGGACTGCAGGATGCGGAAGGGAACGCCGATTCTAGGCGGCATGCGCGCAGCGGCCTGCATGCCCCTGCCGATTCAATCCAGCGTCCTTCGGTAGCGGGCAAGCGCCACTGCGCCGGCGACGAAGAGAAAGGCCAGCAGAGGCCACAGCTCGGGCAGCAGCAGCGGCAGATCGCTGCCCTTGAGCATGATGCCGCGCACGATGCGCAGGAAATGCGTCAGCGGCAAGGCCTCGCCCAGCCATTGGGCCCAGCGCGGCATGCCGCGGAAGGGGAACATGAAGCCCGACAGCAGGATGGACGGCAGAAAGAAGAAGAAGGTCATCTGCAGTGCCTGCAGCTGATTCTTGGCCAGCGTCGAGAAGGTGAAACCGACGCCCAGATTGGCCAGCATGAAGACGCCGATCAGGCCCAGCAGCAGTGCGAGGCTGCCCTGCATCGGCACCTCGAACAACAGCCAGGCGGCGCTCATGATGACGCCCAGCTGCACATAGCCGATCACGACATAGGGCAGGATCTTGCCGACCATCACCTCCAGCGGCGTGACCGGCGTGGCCAGCAGGTTTTCCATCGTGCCGCGCTCGCGCTCGCGGGTCATGGCCAGCGCGGTCAGCATCACCATGGTCATCGTCAGGATGGTGCCGATCAGGCCGGGGACGATGTTGTAGCGCGACAGGCCCTCTGGGTTGTAGCGGCGATGCAGGCGCAGCTCGAAGGGCGCAGCGCGGCTGCGCAAGGCACTGAGCGGGCCACGCAAGGCCGGGT
This sequence comes from Roseateles aquae, assembly GCF_032337115.1. Lineage (NCBI taxonomy): Bacteria > Pseudomonadati > Pseudomonadota > Betaproteobacteria > Burkholderiales > Sphaerotilaceae > Roseateles > Roseateles aquae. The sequence goes on along the minus strand of NZ_JAVXZY010000001.1, from coordinate 557,767 downwards.
CCAGCGCCGTCTGGCTGAGCTGCTGCAGCGCGGCGATCGCATTGCCGCTGGCCGCGGGGTCGGTGGCGTCGGCGCTGATCAACAGGGCCGGATGCTCGCCGCGCACCAGTCGGCGCTCGAAATCGGGTGGTATGACGATCATGAACTGCACCTCGCCAGCTGCCAGCAGGCGCTCGGCTTCGGCCTCGCTGGCCAGCGTCTGGTCCAGGCGGAAATAGCCGCTGGTCTGCAGCGCGGCCATCAGGCTGCGGCTGAACTCGCCCTGGTCCTGCGCGACCAAAGCGGTCGGCAGGCCCTTGGGATCGGTGTTGATCGCATAGCCGAACAGGATCAGCTGCATGATGGGAATGATCACGGCCATGCCAAAGGTCAGCCGGTCCCGCAGCATCTGCTGGAATTCCTTGATGAAGATCGCCGCCATGCGCGGGAATGAAAAGCCCATCATCGGCCTCCGGCGCTGGCGAAATTGTCCTGAGCGCGGGCAATCAGACTGATGAACACATCCTCCAGCGTCGGTGTGGCTGGCTCGATATGCAGCGTGCCGGTGCCTGGCAGTGCGGCCAGGGCGCGCTCGAGCAGAACCTCATCCTGGGCAGCAATATGCAGCGCATTGCCGAAGGCGGCCACGCTGAGCACACCCTCGGCCTGCTTCAGGCGCTCCACCGTCAGCGCGTCCACACTGCCGTGCAGCGCCCGCACATGCAGCCCGGAGGCGGCAATGATCTCGGCCTCGCTGCCGCGCGCCAGGATGCGGCCATAGGCGATGTAGACCAGCTCGTGGCAGCGCTCGGCCTCGTCCATATAGTGGGTGGAGACCAGCACGGTGATGCCTTCCTGCTGGGCGAGGCGGTGGATCTCGTCCCAGAAATCGCGGCGCGCCTTGGGGTCGACGCCGGCTGTCGGTTCGTCCAGCAGCAAGAGCTTGGGCTCGTGCAGCAGGCAGGCCGCCAGTGCCAGGCGCTGCTTCCAGCCGCCCGACAGGGTGCCGGCCAGTTGCTTCTGCCGGCTGGCCAGGCCCAGCCGCTCAAGCGCCCGGTCGACCGCAGCCTGGCGTTGCGGCATGCCAAACAGCCGGGCGACGAAGTCCAGGTTCTCGCGGATGCTCAGGTCCTCGTAAAGGCCGAACTTCTGCGTCATGTAGCCGACCTGGCGCTTGATCGCTACCGCGTCACGGCGGAAATCCAGACCCAGGCAATGGCCTTCGCCCGCGTCTGGGGTCAGCAGCCCGCACAGCATCCGTATCGTCGTCGTCTTGCCGCTGCCGTTGGGGCCAAGAAAGCCGCAGATGCGACCCGGGGCCAGCTGCAAATCGACCAGGTCGACGACGGCACGTCCGCCGTAGCGCTTGGACAGGCCGCGTACATCGATGGCCAGCAGGCTGCTCATGGCGCCAGCCTGACGTCCAGGGGCTGACCCGGGTGCAGGCGCTCGGCCTCCTGCACCTGCTCGGGCCTGGCCTCGACCATGAAGACCAGCTTGGCGCGCTGCTGGTTCGAGTACAGCACCGGCGGGGTGTATTCGGCCTGCGGCGCGATATAGCTGATGCGCGCAGGCACGGCAGCCGGGCAGCCGTCACAGCTCAGCAGCACACGCTGTTGCAGCGCCAGCTGGCCCAGCGCGGGCTCAGGTACATAGAACCGGGCCTTGCGCTGCGCCGGAGGCAGCAGCGCCAGTACCGGCTGTCCGGCATTGACCCATTCGCCGGGCCGGTAGTAGACCGCCGTGATGCGCCCACTCTGAGGGGCCGCCTGCTGCAGCTGTGCCATCCGCCAGTCGCTCTGCGCCTTGGCGCTGCTGGCAGCGCGAGCCAAGGCCTGCGCGGCGGCACGTGCGTCGTCGCGGGCCGGCAGCCTGGCGCTTTGCAACGCGGCTTCCAGTTCGGTGACGCGGGCCTGGGCCTGGCGCAGGACGGTGGCGGCATCGTCGGCGCGGGCACGGGCGACAAAACCCTGATCCTGCAGTTGCTGCTGGCGCTGTGCGTCGGCTCGGGCCAGGTCCAACTGCGCGCGGGCCTGACGCAGCTGGGCTTCGGTGATCGCCAGCTCCTCACGGCGTCGACCTTTGTCGGCATCAAGGGCCTGGGCGCGGGCGCTGTCGGCACGGGCCTGGGCCTCGGCGCTGAGCGCGGTCTCCGGGCCCGGGTCCAGCGTGAAGAGCAACTGCCTGTCGACCACCGCCTGGCCTTGCTCCACCGCCAGCTGGCTCAGACGCCCGGCCACGGGCGCGGCCAGGTAAAGCGTTTCGCCCTCGGCGTAGCCGGTCCAGCCCGCGGTATCGGGCTTTGAGCAGCCTGGCAAGGCCGCCAGCAGGGTGATCAGCGCCGCAGTGGCCGGGCGTGCAGGTGACATCAGCATCATCAATCTCCGGGAACGTGAGGCGCCAAGGCGGCCAGTGCCAGTTCGATGCGAGCCGCGATGGCCTCGCCCGACAGCACCTGGGCCTCGATCAGGCCGCTCAGCGGCGCCGGCGCGACACCCAGGCGCAGCGCGCCGCCGGCCAGCAGCAGCGGCGCGACAACGGCGCCGATCAGATAGGCAAAGGTGGACAGCAGCGGCGCGGCGCGCAGCTCGCCGGCGGCCTGCGCTTCGCTGATCAACTCCATCAGCAGGCCGAGGTGGCGGGGGGCATTGGCGCGCATGAATTCCAGTGCCACGGTTTCGCCGGCTTGCGCGTCGGCCCAGAGCCGGCCGATCAGCTGCCGATGCTGCGACACGAAGCCGGCCAGCGCGGCCAGGCAGGCGCGTAACCTCTGCAATGCGCTGCCTTGGCTGGCGGCCTCGCCGCTGAGCGAGGCAAACATCTGCTCGTAGTACTGCTGCAGCAGGCTGCGCAGAAAGCCGGCCTTGCTGCCGAAGTGGTAGTGAACCATGGCCGGGTTGACCCCGGCCGCTTCTGCCAGGCGCCGCACCGACAGCCCGGCACAGCCCAGTTCGATATAGAGCCGCTGCCCGGCTTCGAGCAGGGCCTTGTCCTGGGCTTGGGACGGGCGTGGCATGGGTGAATTATTAATCGTATGTTTAATAACTGGCAAGCGCTGTTGCCGCAGGCCCCGATTGCTGGCTTTCCCGCAGGCTGTCGCCGCGGCGACAAGCGCGGTGCGCCGCCTGGAAGCAAGATGGTCGCAAGATGGTCGCAAGAACAAAAGGAGACGTCATGCCAGCCACCGTTTCGCCCCTGGTTCGCCCCGAGCAGCGCGCGATGGCCCGCAGCCACTGGCCGCGCCGGCTGCCGCGCGAGTTGGAAATCCCGGCGACCTCGCTGTGGTTCAACCTGGAAGTCGCGGCGCGTCGCCATCCCGACAAGACGGCAACCCTCTACTGCGGCGCCGCGCTGAGCTATGCCGAACTGGAGCGCCAGGCCCTGGCGCTCGCCGGCTGGCTGCAGGCGCAGGGTGTTCAGGCCGGCGATCGGGTCGCCTTGTTCATGCAGAACTGCCCGCAGTTTCTGGTCGCGTTCTACGCCATCAACCGGGCCAATGCGGTGGCGGTGCCGGTGAATCCGATGAACCGGGTCGACGAGTTCGGGCACTACATCCGCGATCCCGAAACCAAGGTGGTGATCTGCAGCGCCGATCTCGCGGCCATCGTCGCAGCGGCTAACGAGGCGCTGCCGGCCGAGCAACGGCTCCGGGCCTTGCTGGTGACCAGCTATGCCGATGCCTTGCCGCCCGACGGCATTCCCAGCGAACTGGGCTTGCCCGAGGCGATGCGGCAATGGCTGCTGGCCGAGCCGGCGTTGCCAGCCGGGGCCCAGCACTGGGTCGATGCGCTTGCTGCGGGTCAGCGCCCCGGCCCGCACACGGCGCAGGCTGACGATCTGGCCTTGCTGCCTTATACCTCGGGCACCACCGGCCTGCCCAAGGGCTGCATGCACAGCAACCGCACGCTGATGGCCAATGCCTGTGGCGGCGCGCAATGGGGCATGGCCTCGGCCGAGTCGGTCGGCCTGGCCGTTGTGCCGATGTTCCATATCACCGGCATGCTGTATGGCGTGCTGGGGCCGGTCTACCAGTGCATGACGCTGGTGATCATGCCGCGCTGGGATCGCGAGCTGGCCGGTCAGCTGATCTCGCGCTACCGGGTCACGCACTGGACCTGCATTCCGACGATGATCATTGATCTGTTCGGCAGCCCCAACTACAAGCGTTTCGACCTCTCCAGCCTGTTCTACCTGAGCGGTGGCGGTGCGGCGATGCCGCAGGCGGTGGCCGAGCGGCTGCAACAGGAGTTCGGCCTGACCTTCGCCGAAGGCTATGGCCTGACCGAGACGGCCGCGCCCTCACACGCCAATCCGCCCGAGCGGGCCAAGCTGCAATGCCTGGGCATGCCGATCTTCGGTGTCGATTCGCGGGTGATCGATCCGGTCACGCTGGCGGAAATGCCGGTCGGCGAGGTCGGTGAGATCGTCACCCACGGCCCCATGGTGTTCAAGGGCTATTGGCGCCAGCCTGAGGCGACGGCGGCGGCCTTCATCGAGATCGAGGGCAAGCGCTTCTTTCGCACCGGTGATCTGGGCCGCATGGACGAGGAAGGCTACTTCTTCATCACCGACCGGCTCAAGCGGATGATCAATGCCAGCGGCTACAAGGTCTGGCCGTCTGAGGTGGAGTTGCTGCTGTACAAGAACCCGGCCATCCAGGAGGCCTGCATCATCGCCTCGCGGGACGACTACCGCGGCGAGACGGTGAAGGCCGTGGTCGTGTTGCGGGCCGAGGCGCGCGGCACGACGACGGCTGAGGACATCATCGCCTGGTCGCGCGAGCATATGGCGGCCTACAAGGTGCCGCGCATCGTGGAGTTCGTTGACGCCTTGCCCAAGTCGGGCGCCGGCAAGGTCTTGTGGCGGGTGCTGCAGGAGCGCGAGGGGCAGGCCTTGCCCTGAGCTGATCTGAGGCAGTCAAGCAGCAAAAAATGTGGGTAAGTCTGAGGTTAAAGCGCCACAGACCCTTCGTACACTGCTGCCATGGTGCACTGTACAAATTGTGATGCTGAGTTGGGCAGCAAGGCCTTGGGCTGTGTCCACTGCGGCGCGGCGCTGGATGGCGCCTTGGGATGGCGTCCTTCGGGTGCGATGCCGCTCTACCGTTTCGAAGAGGCGGAAGAGGAAGTCTCAGAAGCGCCTTTTGTGGCCTGCTTCCTGGCCGTCGTGCAGCTCTTGCCGCTGTACCGGCTGTCGGTCAACTGTCTGCAGTCCTGCCGCGACAATTTCCTGACGCCGGCGACCGGCATGTTGGCGTTTCTGGTGCTGATCACGCTGATCGCCATCGTGCGCGGGCGGCGCGAGGTGCGGCGGCGTGCGGCAGGCGGGCAGGTGCATTCGCTGCTGCTGCGCCTGTGCGCGCTGATCACGCTGCTGAGCCTGGGTGTGCTGGCCGGTTCGGCGGTGATCTGGGCCGGCGGGCTGCTGGGGCGCTGAGTCGCCCCAAACCAGCATGAGTCGCGCAGGCGCGACTCAGAAGCCGGCGCCGGGTTCGGCCAGATAGGCCAGTTCCTCGGCGCTTGAGGGGCGCCCCAGCAGTGCATTGCGATGCGGGAAGCGACCGAAACGTGCGATCACCGCTTCGTGCCGCCGCGCATAGTCGAGCGCGCCAGCCAGCGTCGGCTGTTCGGCGGCCAGCTGTTCAAAGCACTGCACCGAACGGCGCTGCAGTGCCAGGTCTTCGGCATGCTCCAGCGGCAGGTAGGCGAACCAGCGCTGCAAGGGACTAAGCTGAAGATGCTCACCGCTGTCCAGCAACAGCAGGGCCAGGCGAAGCGCCTGGGCATCGCCAGCGAAGGCGCGGGCGCTGTCGCGGAAGCCGTTGCGGGTGAACTGGTCGAGCAGGAGGATCTGGGCCAGGCGGGCCAGGGGGCTGTTCCAGCCGCTCAGTGCGCCATTGAGCGCCTGCTCGATCAAGTGGCCGAAACGCTGTCGAACTTCGGCATCGAAATTGGCGTCTTTGCGAAACCAGCTCGCCAGGATCTGGCCATCGCTGTCGCTTGAGAGCGCACCCAACCAGAAGTTCAGGATCTCTTGCACCGGCGCTGGCTCCAGCAGCCGCAGCCAGTGTGGCTGGCGGCGCAGGTAGCTGGCGACATAGCTGCAGGCCGGCACGATGGGCCGGGCCTTGGGGGCCGCCCAGCGCAGGCCCGCCTCGACCAGCTGGGCCGCCAGGCCCTGGCCCGTCAACTCGGCCGGCACACCGGTGTGGGTGAAGACGATGTGGCCCTCAGCCTTGAACAGATAGTCCAGCTCGCAGCGCAGGCCCGGCCGGGGCTCGGCCCAGAAGCGCCCCCCCTGGGCTTGTTCTTCATGATGGATGTCGAGGCGGGGCGCGGCGTTCATCGTCTGCACCTTGCCTTCAGCGGCCGCCCAGCTGCTGCCACAGATAGCTGTACTCCAGCGCCTGCAGCGTGGCACGCTGCTCGTTGTCGGCCGCGCCGCCATGGCCGCCTTCGGTGTTCTCGTAATACATCACCGGGTGGCCTTGCTCGATCATCCGCGCTGCCATCTTGCGGGCATGGCCGGGGTGGACGCGGTCATCGCGGGTCGAGGTGGCGAACAGCACCTTGGGATACTTCACGCCGGCCCTGACGTTCTGGTAAGGGCTGTACTGCTTGATGACGTCCCAATCGGCGGCAACATCGGGATCGCCGTACTCCGCCATCCACGACGCGCCGGCCAGCAGCTTGTGATAGCGGCGCATGTCCAGCAGTGGCACCTGGCAGACCACGGCGTTGAAGAGATCCGGGCGCTGCACAAAGGTGGCGCCAACCAGCAGGCCGCCATTGCTGCCGCCCATGATGCCCAGATGCTCGGGGCTGCTGATCTTGCGGCTGATCAGGTCTTCGGCGACGGCAATGAAATCGTCGTAGCTGCGCTGCTTGTTGGCCTTGATCGCGGCCTGATGCCAGATCGGTCCAAATTCACCACCGCCGCGGATATTGGCCAGCACGAAAACGCCGCCACGGCCCACCCAGGCGCGACCGCGTCCACCGGAATAGCCGGGCTGCATGGACACCTCGAAACCGCCGTAGCCATAGAGCAGCGTGGGGTTCTTGCCATCGGCCTTGGCGCCGGCCGGCCAGATCACGAAATAGGGCACCCGCGTGCCGTCCTTGCTCTTCGCGAAGAACTGCTCAGCACGCATGCCATCGGCGCGGAACTTGGCTTCGCGGCTCTTCAACAATTCCCGCGCGTCGCTGCCGGTCATGCCGAGGTAGAGCGAATCAGGGGTCAGGAAATCGGTGTAGTTGATCAGGTAGCGCTCGGCCAGCGGGTCCTTGGCGGAGGGGGGCAGCTCGCTATCCCACAGGCTGCCAATGCTCAGCGTGCCGGGGAAGGGGGCCTGGATCTGCCGGCGCTGCGGCTTGCCGGCCTTGGCGAAGCTCCACTCTTCGAGTCGGCTGGCGACGTTGTCGCTGATGTTCAGCACCACATGGCTGGCTGTCAGCGTGTAGCCGCCCAGCGAGCGCGTCGCGGTGGGCTCGAACAGGGTCTGGAACTTGCGCGCGCCCTTCAGGAAGGCGGCAGCATCGGTGATCAGCAGCGAACCGGCCGCATGGCGCTGGCCGCCAATCACCCAGTCACGCCGAGGCTGCAGCAAGAGCCTGCTGCCCCAGAACTGCGGGATCACATCGCTGGGCAGATCCAGTTGGAGCAGCTTGGCGCCGACTTGCAGGAAGCTGCGCTGGTTGTAGAAGTCCAGCGCGCGGGAAAAGATGATCCGTTCGTGGCCGGGCGTGCGATCGACGCTGACGGCGACGGAGACATCCTTGCTGTCGCCTTCGAACACGGTGGGCGCGCTGGCCAGCGGCGTGCCGCGCTTCCATCGCTTGATGGTGCGCGGATAGCCGGAATCGGTCAGCGTGCCGGGGCCGAAATCGCTGGCGACAAAGAGCGTGTCCGCGTCCAGCCACTCGACCTCGGTCTTGGCCTCGGGGATCTCGAAGCCGCCGGTGACGAACTGCTTGGCGACGGTGTCGAACTCACGCACCACGGCGGCATCGGAACCACCCCGCGACAGTGTGATCAGGCAGTGCCGGTAATCGGGGCCCAGGCAGTGCGCGCCATGAAAGACCCAGCTTTCCTTTTCAGCCTCGCCCAGGGCATCCAGGTCTAGCACGGTCTCCCACACAGGCACGGCCTTTCTGTACTCGGCCAGGCTGGTGCGGCGCCACAGACCGCGCTTGTGCTGCTCGTCCTGCCAGAGGTTGTAAAAGTGCTGGCCGACACGCGAGACGTAGGGAATGCGGTCGCTGGCGTTGAGCACGTCCAGCAAGTCCTTGCGCAGCGGCTGGAACTCGGGGCGGGCCTGGAGCACGGCCAAGGTCTCGGTATTGCGGGCGCGCACCCAATCCAGCGGCTTCTCACCGAGCACATCTTCCAGCCAGGCGTGGGGGTCGTCGGAGCTTGCGATATCAGCGGCCATGGTGAAGGGGGCAAGGCTGGTGAGGGCGCCGGTCAGGGCCAGTGCACGAAGCAGGAGGCGGCGGGGCAGGTGGGCGGAGGTGGTCGTTGGGCGCATTGGAAAGGGCGGCTTGCGAAATGTAGAACAGGCGCCAGGGACTGCAGCGCAAAGGCGATCTTGCTGGCGCGCAGTCTATGCGCTCAGCCCTCACTTTGACGAAGGCAGTGCGGCGTGATCTCGGCCGAACCTTTCTCGGTGGACACATAGGCGGTGCGGTCCTGAATGCTGATCTGCAATTGCATGCCGCGCTCAGCCAGTGCCGCCAGTGCCTGCGACTGATCGGCAGGCACCTGCCAGACGCTCAGCTTGGGCAGCCGGCTCAGCTTGTTCTCGATGCCGGACCACCAGACGGCGGTGCTCGATGCATAGCTGATCACCGTGACCCGCTCGGCACGGCCGCATGCCTGGCGGATGCGGCGTTCGTCGGGCTGGCCCAGTTCGATCCAGTGCACCACCTCGCCGGTGAGGTCACGCTGCCAGAGTTCAGGCTCATCAACATCGGACAGGCCCTTGCTGAATTCCAGCCGGCCGCGCAGATCATCGGCGGGCAGATGCATGGCAAACGCCAGCACGCGCTGCATCATTCGCTCGTCGGTTTCAGACGGGTGGCGGGCGATGGTGAGGCTGTGCTCGCCATAGACATGGCGGTCCATGTCGGAGATCTGCAGCTGGGCTTTGTAGATGGTGGCCTTGATTGCCATGATGGGATTGCGCCTGACGGGCTGACGAAACCGCGCATTATCGGCCCGCCAATGTCATGGCATGATTGCCGCTTTTCGCGCCCGGCTTGGGCGTGTTTTGCGCACCCTCCCTAAAGAGTTCTGCCATGAAACGTATTTCGCTGCTCGTCTGCCTGGCTGCCTTGCTGCCCGCTCTGGCGCTGGCCCAGACCGTCAACCCCAAGGCCAAGGTCGACCCGAAGAACAACAAGGTCAGCCGGCCGGTGGTCGAGAAGCCCAAGCAAGTTCTGTTGACGCGTGAGCAACTGCGCTCGTGCTTGACTCAGCATGATGCCAATGAGCAGGAAGCGGTTGCCATCAAGGCTGCTCAGGCGGCGAATCAGCAGGAGCGCGATGATCTGAAGAAGACCAAGGAAGGCCTGATGGCTGATGCAGAGGGCTTCAGCACATCGACCAAGGAAATCCTGGCCGAGCGGGACGCGATCGTTAAGGAGCAGGATGCGCTGCGCGAGAAGCTGAAGGAAATGCGCAAGGGTGACCCCGAGGCCGAGGCAGCGATTGAGGCCGTCAAAGCCAAGGCTGCGGCTCTGGACGCTCGGATTACCGCATACAACAAATCGAAGAACGACTACCAGGCTCGTGCCGCGGCGTTTGATGCGCGCATCGAGCCGTTCAACAAATCCAGCAAGGATCTTGAGAACCGCACCGAGAACCATCTCGATGCGGTTGACACCTGGAAGCGCGAGTGCGGCAACAAGGCCTATGACGAGGCCGACGAAATCGCCGTCCGCAAGGAAATGCAGCAGCAAGGCAAGTGATGCCCGAGGGCGGTGCACCATCGCGCCGCTCTAGCTGGTCGACGGCGCCAACCCGCCAAGGGAATGGCGCCGTTTTCACGTCAGAGCCTGGCAGGCTCGACATTGCGCCACCGACATGCGAGCACAGGGAATCAAATGACAGCGCAGCATCGGGCCGTTAGCCTGGCCAATTCTTTGCTGGAGGACTGGCCCGACTGTCAGGGCCTGCCGCCGTTTCAGCGCATTCATGCCGAACATTTCGAGCCGGCGTTTGCGCTGGCATTGCGCGCCCATGCCGATGAGCTGGGGGCAATTGCCAGTCAGTCTGCCGAGCCAGACTTTGACAACACCATCGCCGCCTTCGATCGAAGCGGACGCTTGTTGGTGCGAATTGAACAGCTCTTCTACACGCTGACGGCATCGGTAAACACCCCGGAACTGCAGGCTGTGCAGCGCGCAATGGCAATGCCTCTGGCCGCGCACAGCAATGCGGTTTTCATGAACAGGGCCTTGTTCGCGCGAGTCGAAAGCCTGTATCAGCGGCGCGCCACGCTGGCGTTGGGCCCGGAGCGTTTGCGCATGCTGGAGCGAACACGGCTGGATTTCGTCCGCGCCGGCGCACTGCTTGAAGGGGACGATCGCTGTCGCTATGCGGCACTGACCGAGCGTCTGGCAGAGCTCAACACGCAGTTCGCCCAGCACGTGCTGGCGGATGAAAACAGCTTTGAGCTGCAACTTCGCAGTGAAGCCGATCTGCAGGGACTGCCGGGTTTTGTCCGCGACAGCGCCCTGCAGGCGGCACGGGAGCGCGGGCATGAGCAGGGTGTTCATCTGATCACCTTGAGCCGCCCGGCCGTCATGTCATTTCTGAGCTTCAGTGCGCGGCGTGATTTGCGCGAGCAGGTCTGGCGTGCCTGGGTCAGCCGAGGCGAACAGCCTGGCGCCACTGATAACCGTGCCATCGTTGCCGAGCTACTGGCACTGCGCCAGCAACAGGCAGAGCTGCTGGGCTATGCCTGCTACGCCGACTATGCCCTGGCCGACACCATGGCCGGCAGCCGCGCTGCGGTTCAGGCCTTGCTTGACCAGGTCTGGGAACCGGCCAAGGACGCAGCCGCCCGTGAGGCCGCCGAAATTGAGGCGCAGATGCAAGGCTGCGGGCATGCACTGCAGGCCTGGGACTGGCGCTACTACGCCGAGCAGGTCAGGCAGACGCGCTATGCCGTGAATGCGGCAGAGCTGAAGGCCTACTTCCCGCTCGACGCCATGGTGGAGGCCTTGTTCGACTGTGCCGACCGTCTCTTTGGACTGCGTTTCGAGCTGCTTCCTGAGGCGCCCAGCTACCACCCCGACGTCAAGGTCTACCAGGTCAGTGATGCAGATGGCAGCCCCCGCGGCCTGTTCCTACACGACAACTTTGCACGTACCGGCAAGCGCAGCGGCGCGTGGATGAATGCGCTGCGCTGGCAGTCGCGCGGCATGGAGGGCCCTGGCAGCCACAGCCTGCCCATCATTCTGAACACGAACAACTTTGCGAAACCAGCGGTGGGCCAGCCGGCCTTGCTGTCTTTCGACGAGGCCCGCACGCTGTTTCATGAGTTCGGTCATGGCTTGCACGGGCTCTTGTCCGAGGTCGAGTTCGAGCGGCTCTCCGGCACCCAGGTGCTGCGTGACTTCGTCGAGCTGCCCTCCCAGATCTTCGAACACTGGCTGAGCGTTCCCGAGGTGCTCAAGCGCCATGCCCGGCACTGGCAAAGTGGCGAGCCGATTTCCGATGAGATGCTGGCTCGCCTCAAGGCTGCCGAGCGCTTCAATCAGGGCTACGACACCGTGCGCTACTGCGCCTCAGCCTTGGTCGACCTGGCGGCTCATGGCGTTCACCCAACATCAATCACCGATATCAGCGCCTTCGAGTTGGAGGCGATGAAGGCGGCCGGGCTGCCCGAGGCGATCGGCCTCAATCACCGGCTGTGCCACTTCCAACATCTTTTCAGCGGCAGCAGCTATGCGGCAGGCTATTACGTCTACCTGTGGGCCGAGGTGCTGGACTGTGATGCCTATGAGGCCTTTGCAGCGCTGGGCGACCCCTTCGATCCGGCGCTGGCCGAGAAGCTGCGGTCCTGCATTCTGTCGGTCGGCAACAGCCGTGAGCCGGGGCAGGCCTTTCGCGATTTCCGTGGCCGCGATCCGCGCGTGGAACCGATGCTGCGCGAGCGCGGTCTGCTGCCTGAGCCGATCTGATTGCCTGGCTTGTCAGCGCGTGCCGAAGTGTTGATCCAGGCCGGCAAGAAAGGCGGCAAAGTCAATCGGCTTGGTCCAGTAGTCGGCGAAGCCGGCCTGGCGGGCCCGCTTCATATCTTCCGGCATCGCGTTGGCCGACAGCGCAATGCAGCGAATCTCTGCCGTCTCCGGTGCCTGGCGCAGCCGCTGCATCACCTGGTAACCGTCCATATCGGGCAGCTGCATGTCCAGCAGAATCAGCGAGGGGCGCCATTGCCGGGCGCGTGTCAGGCCGGTCTGGCCATCTTCCTCACAAACCAGATGCAGGGCTGGCCGGCGTGAGACCAGCTCTTGCACCACCAAGGTATTGATCGGGTTGTCTTCGATGTAAAGCAGCCGGCAGTCACCGGGCACGGCGTCGAGATCGGTAGCGGAATCAAGCAAGATGCGAAAGCCTGTACGGGGAGCCAAGATGTCGTGCAGCGGCAAAGATGGCGCTGACGCTGGGCGTCAGTATCGCCGAGCCTGACGGCGCGCAAATCGTAAGGATTTGCAGCGCGACTCCGGTGCCCATGGCCGCAGCATCACCGCTACAGTTCTGCAGCATCAGCTTGAATGTCAGACGAGACGAGAGAGGCAGCTATGCATATCGGCATCTTGACCGGCGGTGGCGATTGCCCCGGATTGAACGCGGTGATCCGCGCCGTCACCCTGGCCCTGATTGAAGGCTGCGGGGCGCGGGTGACCGGCATAGAGCGCGGCTTTCTCGGGCTGCTGGAGGACAAATGCCGGCCGCTGGACGCGCAGACGGTCCGTGGTCTGGTGGCCGAGGGCGGTACGGTGCTGGGCACACACAATCGCGCCGACCCCTTCCACTACTTTGGCGCGGGCGGCAGCGATTGTTCCGGCCGGGCGCTGGACTTTTTGGGGCGGCACAGCATCGACGCCTTGGTGGCCATTGGCGGCGACGGCACGATGACCATCGCTGAGCGATTCGCCCGGCTGGGCGTGCCGGTGATCGGTGTGCCCAAGACGATTGACAACGATCTGGCCTGCAACGAGCGCAGCTTTGGCTTTGACTCGGCCGTGGCTGTCGTGTCCGAGGCCTTGGGGCGGCTGGAGACAACGGCACGCAGCCATGGCCGCGTGATGATTGTCGAGACCATGGGCCGCTATGCCGGCTGGATCGCACTCGAAGGGGGATTGGCAGGGGGCGCCGATGCCATTCTGCTGCCTGAGCATCCCTACCAGCCCGAGACCTTGGCAGCCTTCTGTCGGCGGCGCCTGGCCGAGCAGGGTTATGCGCTGATCTGCTTGGCCGAGGGGGCCCATGCGATTGGCGCCGAATTGACGGTGCAGCAGCACATCGAGGCAAGTCCTGACCCTCTGCGCCTGGGGGGCGTGTCGCAACTGCTGCTGCGCCAACTGGAAGGCCAGCTGGGTGCAGAGGTGGAGGTGCGCCATACCTTGCTGGGGCATGTGCAGCGCGGCGGTTCGCCCACCGCCTTTGATCGTGTGCTGGCGACCCGTTTTGGGGTCGCGGCCGCCAGCTTGGTGATGCGCAAGCAGTTCGGCCGCATGGTGGCGTTGCAGGGTGATCGATGTGTTGATGTCGGCCTGGCCGATGTGGCCGGGCGCAATCGGCTCGTCCCCCAGGACCATGAATTGATGCTCGCCGCCCGCGATCTGGGCGTCTGTCTGGGTTGAAACGAAACCTAGGGTAAACCCGTTCATCTGCGCCAGCCGCATTTCATCGCCCGGCACTGCGCCCTGATCGCATCGCGCTGGCCCGCCTGTGCGGCGCTCGGCACCATGCGTTCCATGCCACGGGTCGCGGCTGATTTTCAAGGCGCCCGGCACCTGCGAGGAGCGAGAGATGAATACCGTTTACTGCTATGACCGTTTTGCCCGACTGAAGCGTGTTGGCCTGGCGCTGGGCGTGATCGCCGGCATGGCCGCAGGCAGCCTGATCGGCTTGCAAGCGCGGGCTGCTGAGGCCTCTGCACGTATCGAACGCCTGCCGGCCGTGACGGTGACCGGTCACAGCCAGGCCAAGGTGCTTGAACGCCTGCCCGTGGTGGTCGTCACTGCACAGCGTCAAACGGGCGCATTGGCGCAGAACGCTGTCAAGTCGGGACTGGGTGTGCGCTCCTTGGCTCAGCCCTGAGCAAGGCACTGCGCGTTGTTCCACCTTCCTTCCCTATCATCCATGCCTCACACAGGCATGGAAGGTGAACGGATGCAGGCACAGATGAATAACGGCAAGGTGGCCGTGGTCACCGGCGCGGGCAGTGGCATAGGCCGTGCCGTGGCCCAGACCCTGCTGGCCGACGGCTGGCGCGTGGCGCTGATCGGTCGCCGTGAGGCGGTGCTGCGCGAAAGCGCAGGCGCCGCCGCGCCCGATTCAGCCCTGTTGTTGCCAACTGACGTCGCCGACCCGGAGGCCGTGCAGGCTGCCTTCGCCCAGGTGCAGCAATACTTCGGCCGGCTTGATCTGCTGTTCAACAACGCCGGCATCGGCGCGCCGGCGGTGCCGGTGGAGCAGTTGACGGCGGTGCAATGGCAGGCCGTCGTCAACGTCAATCTGAACGGCGCCTTTTACTGCGCGCAGGCCGCTTTTGCGCTGATGAAGGCGCAGAGCCCGCGCGGCGGCCGCATCATCAACAACGGTTCCATCTCGGCCCATGTGCCGCGGCCGAATTCGGCGCCCTACACGGCGACCAAGCATGCCATCACCGGCCTGACCAAGGCGCTGTCGCTCGACGGCCGCGCCTTTGACATCTGCTGTGGCCAGATCGACATCGGCAATGCGCTGACCGAGATGGCCGCGCCGATGACGCGCGGTGTGCCCCAGGCCAATGGCAGCATCGCCGCCGAAGCGACGATGGATGTGGCCCATGTGGCTGAAGCTGTGCGTCACCTGGCCGGCCTGCCGCTGTCGGTCAATGTGCCATTCATCACGCTGATGGCCAATCAGATGCCCTATATTGGACGAGGCTGAGCCTGCCATCGGCTCGGCGAGAAAGGAAAGCGTCTTGATCTCTGCCCTGATTTCCACCGTGCTGCGCCTGGTGTTTGCGCTGGCGACGGTGTTTTTCGTGCTCTTGCTGATGAGCGTGGCCCTGCTCAGCCTGCTGGGCTTTGTGCTGTGGAGCCTGATCCGCGGTCGCCGTCCGGTGGTCGATCTGTCGGGCTTTGCCCGCGCACGGCAGTTCCGTGCCGGCGCCTTCCGACCTTCGCGGCCCGGCGCGTCTCAGGCGACAGGCAGCGACGACATCGTCGATGTCGAAGTGCGCGAGGTGCGTGCGCCGAGCCCGCAGCTGAAGTAGGCCGCCAAAACTGCTGAGGCGGTCGCGGCTACCAGCGCTTGCTGCTGAGCTCCTGCAGGATCTCGCCATAGATGCGGTAGCGCGAGGCGCTGATCTGCCCCGCCTCCAGCGCCGCCCGCACGCCACAGCCCGGCTCGTGCTGATGGGTACAGTTGTAGAAGCGGCAGTCACCCGCGTGGGCGCGCAGATCGGGCATCAGCAGCGGCAGCTGCGCGGGCTCGATCTGCTTCAGCCCGAATTCCTGAAAGCCTGGCGAATCGATCAGCGCGCTCTCTCGATCGGCATCCATCCAGTACCACTGCGTCGTCGTCGTTGTGTGGCGGCCGGAGTTCAGCGCCTGTGAGATGTCGCCGACCTGGGCCTGCGCATCCGGAATCAGCAGATTGATCAGCGTGCTCTTGCCGGTGCCGCTGGGACCCAGCACAAAGCTGCGCTTGCCCTGCAACCAGGGTGCGAGGCGGGCGCGGGAGGCGACGGGGTCGGCCTTCAGGGCAAGTTCCATCACCGTCAGACCCATATCGCGATAGGGCTGCAGCCGCGCGCGGGCGGCGTCGGCGCCAGGCAGATCGGTCTTGTTCAGCGCGATGGTGGCGGCGATGCCGGCGCTTTCGGCGGCGATCAGGGCGCGACACAGCTGCGACTCGGAAAACACCGGCTCGACGGCGACCAGGATCAAGAGCTGATCCAGATTGGCGGCAAAGCTCTTGGTCTTCCATTCGTCCTGGCGGAACAGCAGATTGCGACGCGGCTCGACCGCCTCGATCACGCCCTCGTCGGCGCTGACCTCGGCCCAGCGCACCTGATCGCCAACCACGCAATCGCTTTTCTTGCCGCGCGGATGGCAGACGCGGCGGCGGCCGTCGCTGTCCTCCACGATGTAGTGCCGGCCATGGCCGCGCACGACCAGGCCAAGATCCAGATTCGCGTGCTTGGCCGTCATGCGGCGCTGGCCTCCGGCAGCGCGCTGACCTGCGCGGCACAGATGAAGTCGTTGGCGCTCAGGCCTTGCGCGCTGTGCGTGCTGAAGCTGACCGTGCAGACCGCATAGCTCACCATCATCTCGGGATGGTGGTCCTGCGCATGGGCGATCTCGGCCACGGCGTTGACGAAGGCCATCACCTGGTAGAAGTTGTCGAACTCGAAGCGCCGGCCGATCAGCTTGGCCTCGGGATCGGGCAACCAGCCTGGCACCTGGGCCAGCCAGTTGTTCAGCTCATCGCCGCTCAGGGCCTGGTTCTGTGGGGTGCATTGCGCGAGCAGCAGGTTCATTTGAGTATGGCCGCGAGGCGTTCGCTGGCAGGCGGATGGGAATAGTAGAAGCGGGCGTAGACCGGATCGGGGGTCAGCGTGCCGGCATTGTCCTCATGCAGCTTGAGCAGGGCGGCGGCGAGGTCGCTGCCGCTGGACTGTGCGCAGGCATAGGCATCGGCCTGGAACTCATGCTTGCGCGAGATCTGGGCCGACAGCGGCGTGAAGAAGAATCCGAACACCGGCAGCACCAGCATGAAGAGCAGCAGGGCCAGCGCATCGTTCGGTGCGGCCATATTCGGCTGCACGCTGAAAGCCAGGTAGAAGCCGGTCTGGCGCGACAGCCAGCCCAGCAGCGCAAAGCCGGCCAGGCTCAGCGCAAACAGGCTGATCATCCGCTTCAGCACATGCTTGTGCTTGAAATGGCCGAGCTCATGGGCCAACACTGCCTCGACCTCACCGGGGTTGAGCCGGGCCAGCAAGGTGTCGAAAAAGACCACGCGCTTGGCCGCTCCGATGCCGGTGAAATAGGCATTGCCATGGGCCGAGCGGCGGCTGCCGTCCATCACGAAGAGGCCGCGAGCGGCAAAGCCGCAGCGCGCCATCAGCGCCTCGACGCGTTGGCGCAGCGTGGCGTCGGCCAGCGGCTCGAACTTGTTGAACAGCGGCGCAATCACCGTCGGGTACAGCACCATGATGAGCAGATTGAAGCCCATCCAGGCACCCCAGGCCCACAGCCACCACAGCGCGCCGGCGGCCCCCATCAGCCAGAGGATCAGCGCCGCAATCGGCAGGCCGATCAGCGCACCAACCAGGGCACCCTTGAGCGTGTCGGCAATGTAGAGCGCCAGCGTCGTGCGATTGAAGCCAAAGCGCTGCTCCAGCTTGAAGGTGCTGTACAGCTCCCAGGGCAGATCGAGCAGGGCGCCGATCAGGCTGAAGGCCGTCAGCAGGCCGAGCTGGTAGGCCATCGCGCCAAAGCGCGGGTAGAGCGCATCCTGCAGCCAGCCGTTCAAGGCATCCAGGCCGCCCAGCAGCGTCCAGGCCACCAGCACCAGGCTGCCGAAGGCCAGATTCAGCAGGCCGAAGCGGGCGCGGGCCACGGTGTAGTCGGCAGCCTTCTGGTGGGCGGCCAGCGGCACGGTGGCGGCAAAGGCGGCCGGCACGGCGTCGCGGTGCTGCATCACATGGCGCACTTGACGGGTCGACAGCCAGAGCTTGATGCCCATCGAGAGCAGCAGGGCCGCAGCGAAGGCCAGGCTGAGCACATGGGGTGATACGGTGAAGGGCAGGGGCATGGGCGAAAGGCTTGGAAGGTCGCTTGGGCCCCGGCTGCAGCGCGGTAATCGCCGCGCCAAGCAGGGGGCTTGCATGGAACGCAAGTGTAGGCCTGCGACAATCCGGCGCTGACCCGAACATCAAAGCCCTGACAGGACGCCCTCCATCATGACGGAAACCACCGCCACCCCGTTGGCCATCAATGACCAGAACCTGATCTGGATCGATCTGGAAATGACCGGCCTGTACCCGGACCATGACCGCATCATCGAGATCGCGGTGGTCGTCACCGACGCGCAGCTCACCACGCGTGTCGAAGGCCCGGTGTTCGCGATCCACCAAAGCGATGAGACGCTGGACAAGATGGACGCCTGGAACAAGGGCACCCATGGCAAGAGCGGCCTGATCGATCGCGTCAAGGCCTCGACCATCAGCGAGGATGAGGCGGTGGCGCAGACGATTGCCTTCCTGCAGCAGTATGTGCCCGCCGGCAAGTCGCCGATGTGCGGTAACAGCATCTGCCAGGATCGCCGCTTCCTGGCCAACTACATGCCCAAGCTGGAAGATTTCTTCCACTACCGCAACCTGGATGTGTCGACATTGAAGGAACTGGCGCGGCGCTGGAAGCCCGGCATCATCGATGGTTTCAAGAAGGCGCAAAAGCACACCGCGCTGGCCGACATCCACGAGTCCATCGACGAACTGGCCTATTACCGCGAGCATTTCCTGAGCCTCTGAATCCCTGGATTCGCTTTTTCGGCCTGTCCCGCTGTGGTCATGAACGAGCCGCGCCGCCCAGAGGCCATGTGGGCGGCGTTTGACTTTCCGCGCCATCCCTTGGCCCGCGAGGACGGCGAGCGCCTGCGCGGCGCCTGGTACGCGCCGCCCGACGAGCGCCTGCTGGCCGAACGACCTGAACAGCTGCCAGCGGTGATCGCTGCCGCCGAAGCCGCCGCGCGCGCGGGTGCTTGGGTGCTGGGCGGCCTGCGCTATGAAGCGGCTGCCGCACTGGATCATTCGTTGAGCCACCATCGGCCCGCCGCGCCGCTGGCTGAATTCGCCGTCTACCGCTCAGCACCTGAATCCTGGCCCGAGGAGGGCTTGCCCGCCGGCACCGGTGCGCTGGCCTGGGTCGACACGCAGGCCGAGGCCGATGAGGCCACGCAGATTGAACGGATACGCGAATGGATACGCGCCGGCGACTGCTACCAGGTCAATTTGACGACGCGGCTGCAGAGTGCGGCCGTGGAGGTGGATCTGGCGCGCATCTTCCTGGCCCTGCACGCCAGCCAGCCGGGTGGCTTCTCGCTCTTCATGCGCGACGAGCACGATGCCGGCGTGGCCAGCGTGTCGCCGGAGCTGTTCTTTGACTGGCGGCCGTTGCCGGAAGGTCCGCGCACCTGGCTGCTGGCCGCCCAACCGATGAAGGGCACGGCGGCGCGAGGCCGGGATCGGGTCGAGGACGAGGCGGCGCAGCAGCATCTGCGTACCAGCGAGAAGGAGCGGGCCGAGAACCTGATGATCGTCGACCTGCTGCGCAACGACATGAGCCGGGTCGCGACGCTGGGCTCGGTGCGCGTGCCGCGCTTGTTCGAGCTGCATGCGCTGCCGACGGTCTGGCAGATGACCTCGACCGTCACCGCCGTGACGCGCGCCGGCGTGAGCCTTGCTGAGGTGTTCGCCGCACTGTTCCCCTGCGGCTCGGTGACCGGCGCACCCAAGCGCCGGGCAATGCAGATCATTGCCGAGCTGGAGCGAGATCCGCGCGGCTGGTATTGCGGCGCGCTGGGCCTCTTGCAGCCCGGCGGGCTGGCCACCTTCAATGTGCCGATCCGGACGGTGGAACGCGGGGCCGGGGCAGCGAGTTTGCGTTGTGGCATTGGCAGCGCAATCACACTGGATTCCGCGGCCGAGGCCGAGATTGCCGAATGGCGTGCCAAGGCGCGCTTTCTGTCGCGCGCCGAAGCGCCCATCGAGGCGCTGGAAACGCTGCGCCTGCAGGACGGTGCCTGGCAGCGACTGGCGGGCCATCAGGCGCGCATGCAGCGCACGGCGCAGCACTTCGGCCTGCGCTGGTCCAACAGCCGCTGGCGCGAGACACTGGCCGTGCTGCAGGCGGCGCACCCGCAGGGCGCCTGGCGGGTGCGGCTTACGCTGGCCGCCAGCGGTGAGTTCAACAGCCAGGTGCAGCCCTTGAGCGACACTGCGCTGCCGGTGCTGCTGCAATTGGCGACAATGCCGATCGCCTGCCGCGGTGCGGCGGCGGAATTCATTCAACACAAGACAACGCGGCGTGAGCTTTACGAGGCCTTCGCCAAGAACAAACCCGGCACTGCCTTCGATGTGCTGCTGTGGAACGAGGACGGGGAACTGACCGAGTGCAGCTTCGGCAATATCGCACTCCAGATTGACGGCCGGTGGCTGACGCCGCGCACCGAGGCCGGGCTGCTGCCCGGGGTGCTGCGCGAGGAGCTGCTGGCGCAAGGCCGCTTGCATGAAGCGCGACTGACCATCGCCGACCTGGGCGCTGCCCAGGCGCTGGCTTTTTTCAACAGCCTGCGGGGTTGGTGCCCCGCCGAGCTGATCCAAACACCAGACGCTGCCGACGCAGGCAGGGTCTGAACCGACGATAGATTCGAGACATCATGGCCACAAGCAAGAAGTCCCGCGCCGGCGCAGCCGCCGAGGCGCTGAGCGCTGATTCCGCGCCCGCCAGCGCATCCGCCGCTGCGGCGCCAGCCACGGCCAAGCGCAAGCCGCGTGCGGCCAAGGCAGTTGCCGAGCCGACGCCCGTTTCGCCGCCTGCGCTTGCAGAGCCAACCGAAGCAACAGCGCCGGGCGTAGCCCCGGCGCGCAAGCGTGCTGCCGGCAAGAAGGCGGCGGCCAAGCCTGTTCAGACCGAAGCCCTTGTGCCGGAAGTCGAGCTGGCTCCATCGGAGGCGCCCGCTGAAATTGCCAAGCCCAGCCGCTCCAAAGGCAGGCGCGCTGCGGCCGAGCCCGTGCCGGCCAGCCCAACGCTCGCGGACGTGCCGGCAACGCCGATATCTGACGCTGAACCTGTCGTTGCCGAGCCTGCGGGGGCACAGCGCGCAGCGCCGACCGAAAGCATTGCCGCCAGGCGAGAGCGCTTGCGCGAGCAGCGTCGCGGTGGTCACAGCCAGGCCGTCATCGCGCCCGTTCGCGCCGAGACGGTGGCTGACCTCGTGGCCGAGCCCGTCGATGACGACAAGGCGGCGGAGACGCCCGCCCTCAGCAGCGAAGCTGCCGCCGAGCAGCGGCCCGCCGCCAGGAATCGCCGCCGTGGTCGCGGCCGTGATCACCAGGTGCAGCCAGTTGAAGAGCGCAGCCCGTCCATCGACGCGGTGGATGAAGTCACCGAGGCTGCTGAAGCCGAACTGCCCGCGGCAGCCTTGCCCGCAGCGCCAGTACTGAAGCCGCTACCTGAAGCGCCCGTTGCCCCGCCTGCACCCGCGCGATTCCGCCACAGCAAGGTCGGCGGCGCCGGTCTGTTTGGCGGCTACACGCTTCAGGCACTGGAGGGCGATGAGACGGTCAGCATCACGCTGCGCGGCGCCGCACCGGGCTACTACCACTGCAGCTGCGCGGCTTTTGCCGCCAGCGACGAGGGCCGCTGCGCGCACAGCGAGGAACTGCTGGCCACGCTGGCCGTGCAAGGTGAAGCGCAGCGCGCGCAGCTGCAGCGCGGCTTTGCGCCGCTGCACAGCGAGGTCTGGCTCAGTGCCGGTGCCGAGCGCCGCCTGCTGCTGCGCGCCGGCAGCACCGCACCCGAGGCCTTGCAGGCACTGTCGGCCGAGCTGCCCGCCGAAGGGCTCAGCGCTGAACGTCAGGTCGATTTCGGCCACTGGCTGCAACTGGCCGCCGAGGCCGGCCATGAGCTGCGTGTGGACGCCGCCGTCTGGACGCAGCTGGCCCATGGCGCCGACACGATGCAACGTGTGCTGCGCCTGGAAGCGCAATTCCCGCACGGCCCTGCCGAGGCTGCGCTGCAGGCCAGCCTGCGCCAGCCGCTGTATCCACATCAGTGGGAAGCCGCCTTGTTCGCCGTCTGTGCCGGCCGGGCGCTGATTGCCGACGATCTGGGTCTTTCGCAACGCGCCACGGCGCTGGCCGCGCTGCAGCTGTGGCAGCAGCAGTTTGGTCTGCGCAAGATCAGCCTGCTGGCGCCGCTGGACCGCCACCCCGCCTGGCGCGAGGAGGCGGACCGCTTGCTTGGCGGCTGGCCCGAGGGCCTGGAGCTGTTGACGCCGGCCACGCTGGAAAGCGCGGCCGGGGCCAAGCTCCTGATCGTCGATGCGGTGCAGCAGCTCAGCGAGGTCGCCTCGCTGCGGCCGCTGGATGCGCCGGCCCTGCTGCTGCTGGCCGACCGTGAGCTGCTCGGCGAGCCGCTGCTGGGCGAGCTGGTCGACTGGCTGGACAGCGCGCGCCGCGGCCCCTGGGCCGCCTGGCGCAGCGAGGGGCGGCAAGCGGCCAAGCGCCGGCAGCGTGAGCTGCTGGCCACGGTGATGCTGAGCCGCCGCAAACGTGATCTGCTGGACAGCCTGCCCTTGAGTTTCGAGACGCTGCTGCCAGTGGCGGTGCCAGGTCTTGCGCTGGACGCTGCTGCGCTGAGTCAGCTGCAGGCCCTGCAAGTACGCTGGCAGACGCTGGGCTTCCTCAGCGCCAGCGATCAGCTGCAGCTGCTGCAGGCACTGGCCCAGCTGCGCCAGCAGGCCGTTGGCGATGCGGCCTGTGCGGCCAAGGCCGAGGCCCTGCTGGCGCTGCTGCCGCAGATCCTGCCGGCCCAGGCCAACAAGCTGGTGGTGTTTGCCCAGCAGGACGCCAGCCTGAGCGTGCTCAACGCAGCCCTGGCCAGCCAGGGCCTGCCGGTGGCCAATCTGCGCCGCCACCAGAGCCTGGAGGTGCGCGAGCAGGAACTGGCCGCCTGGCAGGGCGAAGACGCGCAAATCCTGCTGGCCAGCGATGCCGCTTGCGCCGGGCTCGATCTGGTGCTGGACGACGTCGCCGTCGTCCATGCCGATCTGCCCTGGAACCCGGCCCAACGCGCTGCTCGCCTGCAGCGCGTCGCTGGTGCTGCACGCGGGCTGCCGGGCTGGCAGATGCTGGCGAGCGGCAGTCTCGACGAAGCCCTGCTGCAGGCGCAGTCAGGCGCGGGCGCGTCGGCCAACTGGCCCGCCGCCACGCTGGACTTTGAGGTGGCCGCCATGCCTTTCCTGCAGGCCGAGGCGCTGCAGGGCTTGATGACGGCGCTGGCCGCGGTGCTGAAGTGGCTCAGCCCTGCTGCTGACGCGCCCTGAGCAGGCCCAGCAAGGCCGTCACCTCTTCATCGGGGCGGGCGGCCTGCTTGCGGTAGACGGCGCTGTCGGCACTGCGTGAGAGCAGCTTCATATTGATCAGCTCGCGGCGCAGCGTGCAGTGGTCGCCAAAGCTGTGCCAGCGTTTGAGGATCTCGTTGACCTCGGCCTCGCGGTAGCTGCGCTTGCCATCAAACGCCATCCACAGCCCCCAGAGGGTCAGCCGCTGGATGCTGTACTTGCTCGGCCAGCGCATCAGCCGGCCCTGTTCGTCGAACTGGCGCAGGGCGCGGTCGGCGTTGTCGCTCAAGGCCGGCTGACGCGGGCCGTGTGCGGGCGCCGGCATGGTGACCAGAAGCGGGCGTTTGGTTCCAACCGGAGCTGCGGGCACTGCCTTCAGGGCCTGCACATTGCGATGGCCGGCGGCGCGCGCCACCATATTCATCAGTGCCAGGTGCGAGGGCGGTTCGGCCGCCGCGGGGCTTTGCGTCAGCAGGTGCTGCTTCAGCTCGCTGCGCAGCGCCTTGGTGAAGGCGGAGAGGTCCTGCACCGGGCAGGCAATCAAATCACGGGACATGGGAGCTGACTCCGATTGCTCGTGCATGGCCATTCAAGCTGTCGTCACAACAGCGGCTGGGCTTGCCGGCTTGCAGCCAGGGCGGCACGAGATCTTCCACGTGACCCACAAAGGCAGCGCCTGATCTACAGGCATGCGACAGGTTTAGCTCACGACTTGATCGTGCGGCAAGGCCTCGGTGAACTGTCGACCGTGAACCGGAGTGTATGTTCTGGCCTGATACAGGCAGAAAGTCACAAGCCGCGGTGCCTGCAGAAACTTGCCAGTGAAAACCCTAGCGTGCTATAGTCGCGGCTTCGCTGCAAAAGATGCATGCCTCCACCGGAAGCGCAGATCAAGAACCCAGAAGGGTTTGAGGTGCTGAAAACCTTCCGAGAGTCAGGTCTTGAAGATGCAGCGATTCGTACGTCTCCTCTGACCTCGTTCAGGCCATCGCCACCGAAAGCTCGGTGCGCAATGAAGCGCTGAACACCCTCGGGTTCGGTCGGCGGCGATGCCGTCGCTCACGACTGTTCCCCCGACGCCGCACCGGCTGCATGCGCATGGCATGCCATCTTCCTCGCTGAAGATGCTCTTCAAAGCCCAGGTGTGCGACGCGAGCTTGTCTCCCAGCGACTTACTGTGTTTGCCTCGCCTGATTTTTGCGGCGCGGCAAGACCTGCTTTCGGCTTCGTGCTCCGGCACGGGCAGGGCAGGGCTTTGTTGAAAGAAAACGATGTCTTTTGAAAATCTGGGCCTGAACGAACTGCTGCTGCGCGCTGTCAAAGATTCCGGCTATGAAACCGCCACCGAGGTGCAAGCCCAGGCGATTCCGCAAGGTCTGGCCGGCAAGGATTTGATGGTGTCGTCGCGCACCGGTTCGGGCAAGACGGCTTCCTTCATCCTGCCCGCGCTGGAGAAGATCCTGGCCGCTCGTGGCGAGAACAACGCCCGCCGCGAAAAGGGCAAGATCTACGGTCCCAAGGTGCTGGTGCTGGCACCGACCCGTGAGCTGGCGATGCAGGTCTCCAAGGCCGCTCAGACCTACGGCCGCTTTGTGCCGGGCCTGAAGATCGCCACCGTGCTGGGCGGCATGCCTTACCCGCTGCAGATCCGTCAGCTGACCGGCCCGCTGGACATCCTGATCGCGACGCCTGGCCGTCTGCTGGATCACCTGTCCACCGGCAAGTGCGTGCTGGAAAACGTTGAGATGCTGGTGCTGGACGAAGCCGACCGCATGCTGGACATGGGCTTCATCGACGACATCAAGACCGTCGCCGACTACATCCCCAAGACCCGTCAGACCGTCATGTACAGCGCGACCTTTGCCGGTCACGTCGGCCGCCTGGCCCATGATCTGCTGAACGACCCGCTGCGCATCGATGTCGCTTCGCACACCGACACGCACGAGAACATCACCCAGCGCATCCACTGGGCCGACAACAACAACCACAAGGACCAGCTGCTGGAAGCCATCCTGGCCGAACGCGATCTGGACCAGGCGGTTGTCTTCACCAGCACCCAGCGTGATGCTGACTGGCTGGCTGAGCGTCTGCAGGAGATCGGTCACGCCGTGGCTGCGCTGCACGGCGGCATGCCGCAAGGTCGCCGCAACCGTACGCTGATGGCACTGCGCCGTCGCGAGCTGCGCGTGCTGGTGGCCACCGATGTGGCCGCCCGCGGCATCGACGTGCCGACCATCACCCACGTGATCAACTACGGTCTGCCGATGAAGGCCGAGGACTATGTGCACCGCATCGGCCGTACCGGCCGCGCTGGCCGCGAAGGCCTGGCGGTGACGCTGGCCGTGCGTGACGATGTGTCGATGATCCGCCGCATCCAGCAGTTCACCACCCAGCAGATCCCGGTGGCGCAGATCGCCGGCCTGGAGCCCAAGACCCAGGAACCGCGCATCTTCCCGCCGCGTCCGGCCGGTGAGCGTGGCTTTGAAGACCGTGGCCCGCGCCAGGGTTATGCCAACAAGAGCGGCTTCAACAAGGGCTTCGGCAGCAAGCCTTTCCAACGCGATGGCTTCAAGCCCTCGTTCAACCGCGATGGCGGCGGCAAGGCCTTTGGCCGTGACGTCGGCCAGCAGGGTGCGCGCGACTTTGGCGCCCCGGCCGACAGCCGTGGCTTCAGCGACCGCAAGCCGTTTGGTGATCGCGGTGCCGATCGTGGCTTTGACCGTGGCGACCGTGGTTTCGACCGCGGCGGCGAGCGCAGCTTTGACCGTCCGGCCCAGGACCGTGGCTTTGCCCCGCGTGGTGACAAGCCTGCATTCGCCCCGCGTGGCGACAAGCCGGCCTTCGGCGCCAAGCCTGGCTTTGGCGGCAAGCCCTTCCACGCTGCCCGTGACGGTGGCGACCGTGGCGGCGATCGTGGTTTCGGCGGTGAGCGTCGTGGCCCGGCCGGCGGCCCGGGCAAGCGCCCCGGCGGCGCGCCGCAAGGCCCGCGTCGCGGCGGCTTTGGTCGTTGATTGGCCGTTGATTGAGCGGCAGCGCTGGGCCTGATCGCCTGGTGCCTGCAGCAACAAAAGGCTCGCCTCACAGCGAGCCTTTTTTCTTTTGTGGCACAGTGCCGCCCCATCATGCGTATCAAGGGTCAGCTGGTTCAATGGGATGAGGCCAAGGGTTATGGCTTCATCCAGCCCGAAGGCGAAGGCGGCCGGATATTCGTCCACGCCAAGGCCTTTGGCCTGCGCGCGCGGCGGCCTTTTGTTGGCGAGCGGCTGAGCTACGAGCCGGGCCGCGATGCCCAGGGCAAGGCCCGCGCGCTGAAGGTGCAGAGCCTGGAGCCCAAGCCGGCGCCCAGCACGGTGGGCCGGGCAGCGAGCAAGACGACGGGGGCGCCCTCAGCTGGCGGCAGCGGTGACGCCGTGCTTTGGCTGATTCCGGCCTTTGCCAGCCTGGTGCTGCTGTGTGCGCTGGCCTGGCCAGTGCCCAATGCGCTGTGGGGCGTCTATGTGGCGATGAGCCTGGCCACCTTCATCGTCTATGCCGGCGACAAGCGGGCGGCGCAGAAGAATGGCTGGCGGGTGGCTGAGGGCACGCTGCACGGGCTGGCGCTGGCCTGCGGCTGGCCCGGCGCGCTGCTGGCCCAGCAACTGCTGCGGCACAAGAGCGTCAAGCAGCCCTTCAGGCGGCGCTTCTGGCTGACGGTGGCGCTGAACATCCTGGCCTTCACGCTGCTGTTCACCCCGCTGGGCAGCCGGCTGCTGCACGAAGTCCTTCGCCATGTTTGAGCTGCGCCCCTTGCTGGAGGCCGATCTCGACGCGGTGCTGGCCATTCAGTCAGCCTGTTATCAGCCTGGCTTTCATGAATCCCGCCAGGCCTTTGCCGCCAAGCTGCAGGCCACGCCGCAAGGCTGCTGGCTGGCCGTGGGCAAGTGTGGGAGTGAGTGCGACGTCGAGGCATTGGCCTATGTGTTCAGCGTGGCCGTCGATGCCGGGCAGTTGCCGGCACTGGATGCGCAGCAGATATCGGTGCCGCGGCAGGCCGAGTGGCTGTATCTGCACGATATGGCCGTGGCGCCGGTGGCTCGCACGCTGGGCGTGGCTGCGGCCCTGCTGGCGCGGCTGGAGCAGGTGGCGGCCGCTCAGCAGCTCAGCAGCATCGTGTTGATTGCCGTGCAGGCCTCGCTGCCGTTCTGGCAGCGCCAGGGCTTTGCCGAGCTGCAGCCATTGACACCGCTTCTGGCGGCCAAGCTGGCCAGCTACGGGCCGCAAGCACGCCTGCTCTGGCGGCCGCTGCCATCGCGCTGAACGTGAGAGCTGCAGCGTCAGAGCTGCAGCGTCAGTGCGCCCAGGCCGACAAAGCTGACGCAGAGCCGCTCGCGCCGGCGCAGCGGCAAGGTGCCGACCCAGGAGCCGGTGGTGACCACGGTGCCGGCGTGCACCGTCTGGCCGTCGCGGGTGGCGTGGCGCAACCAGCCGGCCAGCAGCCAGCTGGGATCACGCAGCGAATGGCTGCCCACGCGCTGCACGGCGGCCTGGCTCTCGAACTGCAGGCTGCAAGCCTGGCGCGACCAATCCAGCGCCTCGCCGGGCCAGTTCTGCCAGGGGCCCAGCGCCAGCGCTCCATGCGAATGCAGATCGGCGGCGCGCAGCAAATCGGGGGCGTCACTGCCGCTTTGCCAGCGCGAGGCGACCAGCTCGATGGCCACGGCCATGCCGTCAATCAAGTCCTGCCCCTCGCCGGGCAGCAGCAGGGCGGCCTGCTCGGGCGTCACATCATGGGCCAGGCGCAGCGCGATTTCGGCTTCGACACCGCCGCAGGGCAGCCAGCAGTCGCGCAGGTCCAGCACCTCATGGCCCTGGGCCATGCGAATGCCGGCCAGCGGCAGCGGGGCGTGGTTCAGCTGGGCCAGATCGCGCGCCGGGCCGCCGGACTTCCAGGCGCTGGGCACCGGGTCGCCATCAAGGGCGGCAACCACCGCCTGCTGCACCAGCGCGGCCTCATCGGCATGGCGCAGCGTGGCGGCCCAGCGGCTGTCGTCCAGGGTCAGTTTGTTGCGCCAGGCCAGGGTGAGTGCCTCGGCCAACTTGGCCAGGGCCGGGTCGGTGATGGGGCGGCGATCCTCGCGGTCGGTGGTGGCAGCGGTCAGCGCGTCTTGTTCGGTGTCGTCCATGGAGCGGGGCGGTATCAGATGCCTGATCGTAACGAGTCGTCACCGGCTTTTCGACTGCATGGTCTGACAGGGCGTCCGTGGCTGTGACTTTGGCCGCGAATCGTTGCCCGGCCGCAAAAGCGGGGCTGGCGCCTGGGATAATCGCCGGATGACCGCATCCCCCGCGGACGCTGTGCAGGACGATCTGCAGGACGCGTCCCCCTCCGAACGATTCGAAGACTATTTCCGCGAAGGCGCCGCGCCCGGCGAAGCCTTGCTGTGGTGGCAGCTGGAGCGCAACGAGGCCCAGCTGGCCGCCTTGCGCGCGCTGTTTCATGGCCCGGCGGCACTGGTGCGGCTGCGCGTCTGGGTGTTCATGGAGCTGATGGCGATGCCGGAGTCGCGGGTGTCGCGCGACACGCTGAACCGCCATTTCCATGCGCTGCGCGACGAGGCCTTGGAGCTGGTGCTCAAGCGCCTGCGCGAGGCCCAACTGCTGGCCTGGGATGGCAGCAATCAGGACTACAGCGTCACGCCGCTGGCTCAGCAGCTGATCGGCCTCTTGTCGCCGCTGACCCGCGCCGGCGAGCAGGACGCCGATCTGGCCACCTTGCTGGCCAACGTCACCGGTGCCCATCAGCTGGGCACGCTGGACCCGGCCCAGCTGCACCATCTGCAGGCCCAGCTGTCTCGGCTGTACGACGAATTCGCCGATGCGATTGCCAGCGGCAGTGAGTTCCATCTGCGCCGCGCCCGCCAGCGTTTCGAGCGGGCGCTGAAGCTGGTTGACCGTGCCAGCGAGGCGCTGAGCGCCATCATTCGCGAGGCCGAGGAACTGGGCAATGCCCGGCTGGAAAGGCTGGCCCGCGAGCTCGGTCTGGCGGTGGCGCGACTGCTCGCCATGGCCAGCCAGTTCAATCGCGCGCTGCAGCAGGCCGACCGCCAACGGGTCACGCTGGGCTCGACCGGCATCACCACCACCGATGTGCGGCGCTGGCTGCAGGGTGTGCATTTCCTCGAGAACCTGTCGCTGGGCGCACTGTCGCGGCCGGTGCATCCGGTCTTTGTGGCCCAGCATGAGCTGCTGGACATGGCCGAGGCCGAGTTCGAGCGCGATCGCCCGCGGCCCAAGGAGATGGAGCCGCTGCCCGAAGGCGTGGCGGCGCCGCCGGGCCAACTGGCCGTGCTCAGCCTGCCGCCCGAGATGGGGCTGTTGCAGCAACTGCTGACGCGTTGGACCGAGCAGGGCGAGGTCGAGCAGGACCTGAGCCCTGCGGTGCTGGGCGGCAGCTATGCCCGTGCTGCCTACCGCGCTCAGCTGCTGCCGCTCTTGGGCGATGCCCAGGCCCAGCATTTGCAAGGCGCCACCGGCGATATGGCGCGCCAACCCTGGCGGGTGCACTGGACCGCCGAGCAGGGCGAGGTTGACGACGAGCATGTGGCCTGGATGAGCCGCGGCGTGCTGCGCTCGACCAGCGCCCCCGAACCTAGCGAAGATTCCGAATCCCAAGCATGAGCAAACCCCAAGACGATGCCGCGCTGTTGGCGGCACAGCTACTCGCGCGCCGTTGGCTGCCGCGCAACCACCCGCTGGTGCGCCGCGCGCTGATCGATACAGAGCTGTGGACGGCGCTGGGCGAACGCCTGGCCGCGGTGGGCCTGCGTGTGGTCGACAACGTCTACGCCGATCACATCAGCGTGGCCATGCTGCGGCCGGCCGAGGTGGCGGTGTTCGGCGAAACCGGTCTGGCGGCCAACAACAACCTCGACCTGCCGCGTGACGGCGTGGCGCTCTTGGTGGTGTTGTGGTCGCTGATCGTGCTGCCCAAGCGCCAGCGCCAGGTGGCGCGTGCCGACGCGGCCGAGCCGGGGCAGGGCGAGATGTTTGCCACCGACAAACCGCTGCCGCTGGCCGCCAGTGTGGCGCCAACGCTGTCCTACCGCAGCCTGCTGGCCGACTTCGGCAATCAGCTGGGCAAGAAGATGCGGCTGGACGCCAATCTGAAGCTGCTCGAGCGCAATGGCTTCATCACCCGCCGTGGCGAAGACATCGCCGAGGGCCCGCTGCTGGATCTGCTGCTGGACTACGACACGCTGGCGCCGCGCATTCTCGACGGCGCGCTGGCCGATGTGCTGGCCCGCAGCACCGACCCCTTGGCCGCCCCGGCGCTGGCGCGGCTGCGCCAGCCCGAGGAGGCAAGTGAGGACGCCGCTGAGCTGGACCATGGTCTGGCCGTGCAGGACGAGCTCGACGCCACGCCGGCCCTGCCCAGCGCAGCGGCCGCATCAGAAGAACAACAAGAAGCACAGAACAAAGAGGATCAGGCCTGATGTTTCACCTGCAATCGCTGGAACTGCTGCACTGGGATTACTGCCGCCGCGTCTCGATGCCGCTGGACGGCGCCATCATCACCATCGCCGGCCCGAATGGCTCGGGCAAGACGACGCTGCTCGACGCGATGCGCACGCTGCTGGGGTTGGAATGCTCGGGTGGGCGCACCTACAAGACCTATGCCCGCCACGCTAACGCCGAGACGGCCTGGCTACGTGCGCTGGTCGACAACAAGCCGCGCGGCCGCCAGAACTCCAGCCGCCCCTTCGCCAGCTCGCTGCTCTATGCCGACCAGGTGACGCTGGCCTGCCGGATCGAACGCCATGGCGGCGACTGGCAGCGCCGCTACATCATGGTCGACGGTGTCCATGAGATCGAGGCGCTGGCCACGCGGCCCGAGAAAGACTGGCTGGGCATCGAGGCCTGGAAACGCCGCCTGGAAGCCGCTGGCCTGACCCGCGCGATTGGCCGTGTGCTGGCGCTGGAGCAGGGCCAGACCGACCGGCTCTGCGAACTCAGTGCGAAGGAGTTGCTGCGCCTGGTGTTCGAGGTCTTTGGCGACCAGGAGGTGCTGGACCGCTATGACCAGGCACGCAGCCACCAGCAACAGCTGCTCAAGGAGGTGGAGCAGAGCACGCACGAGCTCTCGCACACCCAGGCCCAGCTGTCGGACCTGGCCAATCGCGTCAACAGCTACCAGCAGTACCAGCTGCGGCTGAAGGAGCGCGAGCGCCTGGCCACCGAGGTGCTGCCGGTGCTGCAGTGGAGCGAGTCGCGCCAGCGCACCGCGCAGGCACTGCGCGAACTGCATCGCCAGCGCCTGTTTGCCGCCACCGATCACCGCCAGATGGCTGCCCGGCGCCAGCAGCTGCATGCGCTGTTCGAGGCCCATCAGGCGGCGCGCCACAAGCTGAGCGAGCTGGACGAGCAGCGCAAGCAGGCACGACGCGATTTCGATGCGGCCCGCGAGGCCGAGCGCCCGATCGAGCTGCTGGCCAAGCGCGAGGAAGAGCTGCGTGCGCTGGCCGCCGTTGAGGCCGATGCCCAGGAACTGGCCGAGCGCCTGCAGGAGCTCAGCGGCCGTCAACACAGCCTGCGCGAGAGCTACACGCGGGCCAACGACCAGTCGCGCAAGGCCCAGGCGGCGATGGAGGCCCTGAGCGGCCAGCGCCTGCCGCCGCCGCCGCCCGAGGTGACGCGCTTCCGCCGCGCGCTGGACGAAGCCGGCATCGCCCATCATGTGCTGGCCGACTGCATCGACATCGCCGACGAGGCCTGGCGCGCCGCCGCCGAAGGCTTTCTGCGCCCCTCGCGCTGGGTGGTGGTGCTGCAGCGCTCGGGCGATGAAGGCCGCGCCTTCGGCCTGGCGGCCAAGGAGCGCTACCGGCATTACGTGGTCGGCGACGCCGAGAACGCGCCCGCCGTGGCGCCCAAGGATTCGCTGCTGTCCAAGCTCAGCCTCAATGCCAAGCTGCCGGGCTGGCTCTTGCGCCAGCTGGGCGGGATACGCTGCGTCAAGGACACCGAGGCTGGGGCCCAGGCCGGCGGCGAATGGATCACCCCCGACGCCTACTACCGCGACGGCCGTGGTGGCCGCAGCCTGTGGGTCGAGGCGCGCGAGTTCCAGTTCGGCGTCGCCGCGCTGGATTCACGCCGCGCCGCGCTGGAGAAAGAGCTGGCCCGCTACGACGGCGAGCTGTCGCGCATCGCCAAGGAGCAGGCCGAGGTCGAGCGCCAGCTGAAGGATGTGCAGCGTGCTGCGCAGGGCCACAAGGCGGCCCAGGAGCTGGGCGAGCGCGCCGACGAGTTTGCGCAGGGCCGGGCCCGGCTGGCGGCGCTGCGCCAGGCGCGCGTCGAAGCCTCGACCCGCATGGGCGCGCTGGACCAGGAACACGACCGCGCGCTGACCCAGGCGACTCGCAGCGAGCGCGACTACGAGGCAGCCAAGGAAAGCCTGAAGGCCGGCGAAGACAATGTGTCGCGCGTGCAGCGCGAATGGGCGGCCAAGCGGCAAGACCTGACCCTGGCGGCGCAAAGCTCACGCGAAGCGCGGGGCAAGTTCCCGGCCAGCTGGGTGCAGCCGCAGCGTCTGCAGGCACTGCGCGACGAGTTCGAGAACGCCAAGCAGGCCGAGATTGCGATGCGACATCTGCAGCAGGAGCTCGATACCGGCCTGGCCAACGGTACCTGGGAGACCGATCCGCAGGTGCAGGAACGCCATGCGCGCATGCATATGTCGGTGCTGGAGCAAAGCACCCAGCTCGATGATCGCCGCGCCAGCAACGAGATGGCGCGCATCGCCGCCTTCAATGCCCGCGAGCGCTATATCGATGTCTTGCGTGCCACCGTGCGGCGCTACAAGAAGAACGTGGCCGAACTCGGCGAACTGGCCGGTGTCACCGCGCTGGCCGAGCTGCCGCATCTGGACAATGACGATATGGTGCTGGCCCAGGCCGGCCTGTCGGTCAAGTTCAACTTCGATGGCAAGGGCGATGTCGGCCTGAACGACGGCGAGGCCTCAGGCGGCCAACAGGTGCTCAAGAGCCTGATCCTGCTCGTTGGCCTGATGAAGGATGACGACTCGCCGGGCGGCTTTGTCTTTATCGACGAGCCCTTTGCCCACCTCGATGTGCGCAATATCCAGCTGGTCGGCCATTTCCTGCGCTCGACGCGGGCGCAGTACCTGCTGACCACGCCGATTACCCACAACGTCGAGGTGTTCGAGCCTTCGGAGATCACGCTGGTGACCAGCAAGAAGCCGCGCGGCGAACGCTGGGCGCCGCCGATTGCGGTGATCACGCGGCGGCCTGAAAAATCGGTCTACGAATGAGGCCGCGGCTGCGCCTTATTCGAAGCAGTGAAACGCGGCCGCCACGGCACTGTGGGCGTCGCGCTCGATGATGCAGTCATGCGCCAGCACCACGCGCATAAAGGGCCACTGCAGCACCTTCTTGGCGCTGTGGCGGGCGGCCTGGCGGTCACGCACCAAGAGGCGCACGCTGCGCGGCACATTGAGGCGCTTGCGCACGCCCGTCAGCCAGGCGTAGAGGGCCACCCGCTTGGGCAGATCGCCGGTCCAGCACTGGCAGAGATCGGTGAGTATCAGCGTGGCGGTGCTGCG
Organism: Roseateles aquae; assembly: GCF_032337115.1. NCBI lineage: Bacteria > Pseudomonadati > Pseudomonadota > Betaproteobacteria > Burkholderiales > Sphaerotilaceae > Roseateles > Roseateles aquae. Next base: position 523,839 of record NZ_JAVXZY010000001.1, on the reverse strand, counting down.
GTGGAACCAGACCACCTCATTGCCCTGCGGTATGCCGCCAAAGCGGATCTGGTCTAGCTCCTCGCGCCAGGCGGGTTCGGAGTCCGGGCCCAGCTCGCGCAGGCCTTGGAGGTCCTTGCGCTTGGCCGGCAGGCCCGGCGCCACCCAGACCTCGGCCTCGGGGTAGAGGGCCATCGCTTCGCCCAGAAACAGGTGATGGACCTTGTTCGGCGCCACCAGATAGCGCACCGGGCCCAAAGCAGCCAGCTCGGCCTGCAGCTCGGCATTGATGGGCACGGGGGAGTGCAGCCACAGGCTGCCGTCGCGCAGCCGTACCACCGTCATTCGGGAAGAGATCGTGAAGCTGGCGGTCTTGAAGGCATGCTGGACATGCCAGAGCTCGGGAGCGATTGCTTGCAGCATGAATGAGCGTGGGAATCTGCCGAACCTGGGCAAGCAGGGCCGCGCAAATGACGCGGCATCTCAGTGTAGGGCCAGTGGCAAGCGCTTCACGACTGTTGCTCCCCTGGCGATGACTTTCGCGTGCGGCCTCCGGCCCCGCCTATCATCGGCGGCGGCCGGCGTTTGTCCCATCTTCCTGCACTGGCGCCGCCGGGTGAAAAGACCGTGCCGCGCCGAATGCGATCATTCGGCTTCAAATCTTGCGGATTGACCATGACGAACACTTTCTCAAGTCGCCACCTGGCCGGCCATGTGCTTGCGCTGCTGTTTGCGCTCAGCCCGGCCTACGGTCTTGCGGCCACGGCCTCGCCAAGCAAGCCGGGCCAGGACACACCGGCCAAGGCCGCGCCGACTGCCGGTGGCGCCCCGGCACCGGCGACTGCACCCGAGCCGGCCAGTGAGCTGAAGCCCTATGACAAGGTGATCACGACGGAGGCCAAGACCCAGAACGGTCTGATCCGCCTGCACACGCTCAAGAACAGGCTGTATTTTGAGATCCCGAAGGAGCTGCTTGACCAGCCTTTGCTGATGGTGGCCACCGCTACCGCGGTGCCGGAAGGTGCAGATCACGTCGGCCGCACGATCAACGAGAACGTTGTGCGCTTCACGCTGAGACACAACCGCCTGCTGTTCCAGTCCGTCTCGCATGCCTACGTCAGCGATCCGAGCCGGCCGATTGCGCCGGCGGTGCAGGGTTCGCAGCGCGACACCATCCTGGCCAGCTTCCCGGTCGAGGCGCTGTCCAAGGAGGGCGCGCCGGTGGTCGAGGTCAGCCGGCTGTTCACCAGCGAGGTGGGTGATTTCACCGCCCGCCAGGTCGTGCGCGGCGTCGGGCTCGATGGCTCGCGCAGCTATGTCGAACAGAGCAAGGCCTTTGCCGGCAGTGTGCGGGTTGATGCCGTGCATACCTACAACCTGATGGCGGCGCCGACGCCGCCGCTGCCGCCCATTCCGGGTGTACTGGCGCCACCACCGGCGCCGGGGCGCAGCGGCAGCGTCAATGTGGCCTACAGCCTGGTCAAGCTGCCCGAGCAGCCGATGAGGGCGCGGCTGATGGACGACCGCGTCGGTTTCTTCAGCGTCTCGCAGGTGGACTTCGGCAGCGACGAGCACGAGAGCAAGCGCCAGCGCTTCATCACCCGCTGGCGGCTGGAGAAGAAGGAGCCTGAGGCGGCGCTTAGCGAGCCCATCAAGCCGGTGGTCTGGTACATCGACCGTGCCACACCGACGGCGCTGGTGCCCTTCATCAAGAAGGGCGTCGAAGCCTGGAACGTGGCCTTCCAGGCCGCCGGCTTCAAGAACGCGATCCAGGCCCGGCCCTTCCCGAGCAAGGAAGAAGACCCCGAATTCGACCCCGAGGATGTGCGCTACAGCATCATCCGCTGGGTGCCGTCACCCATTCCCAATGCCTATGGCCCACACCTCAGCGATCCGCGCAGCGGCGAGATCCTGAACGCCAATATCGTGATGTATCACAACATCATGCAGCTGCAGCGCAACTGGTACGTGACGCAGGTGGGTGCCGTCGATCCGCGCGCGCAAAGCCTGCCGCTGCCGGATGATTTGATGGGCGAGTTGGTGGCTTATGTGGTGACGCACGAGGTCGGCCATTCGCTGGGTTTTCCGCACAATATGAAGTCCAGCTCGCTGTATCCGGTCGAAAAGCTGCGCGATGCGCAGTGGCTCAAGGAGATGGGCCATGTGGCAACGCTGATGGACTACAGCCGTTTCAACTATCTGGTGCAGCCCGAGGACAAGATCGATCCGGCGCTCTTGATTCCCAAGATCGGCCCCTACGACATCTTCGCCACCCAATGGGGCTACACGCCCATCCCCGAGGCCAAGACACCGGAAGAGGAGCGGCCGACACTGAACCGCTGGGCCCGCCAGCAGGATGACAAGCCCTGGCTGCGCTTCAGCTCGCCCAAGGCCGAGGGCGCAGACTATGGCGAAAACACCGAGGCGGTTGGCGACGCCGATGCCGTGGTGGCCAGCGGCCTCGGGGTGAAGAACCTCAAGCGCACCATCAAGATGTTGCCGGGCATGGTCAAGAAGGACGGCCGCGACGATCGTCTGCTTGAAGAGCTCTACCGCGCGACCGGCACGCAATGGGCCACCGAGATGGGCCATGTGCTGGCCATCGTCGGTGGCTACAGCACGCGCAATCTGCACAGCGACCAGCCCGGGGCCATCTTCACGCCGGCGCCGCGCGAGCGCCAGCAGCGCGCGGTGAAGTTCCTGTCCGAACAGGTGTTCACGACGCCGCAGTGGCTGCTGGAGCCCAGCATCATCGAGCGGCTGCGCCCCTCAGAGCCGGCGCGCAATGTCCGCGGCGTGCAGGTCGCCTTGCTGCGGGCCCTGATCGATGCGGGCCGCAGTGCCCGACTGCAGGCCCAGGAAGTGCAGTTGGGTGAGAAGGCCTACCGATTCGACGAACTGCTGCTCGATCTGCGTCAGGCCATCTATGGCGAGCACCTGCTCGCTCAGGCAACGAAGGGCCGTGCCGACCCGGTGCGTCGTGCGCTGCAGCTGAGCTATCTGGAACTGCTGGCCGAGCGGCTGAACGGGCCAGGCCTGGACAATGGCCGCGCCGCCCTGCGGGCCGAGCTGAAGGACTTGCGTGGCCTGTTCGCCGCACGTGCTGCCGGCAGCGGCGACCGGGTGCAGCGGGCCCATCTCGAAGCGCTGCAGGACTACGCCGCCAAGGCGCTTGATCCCCGCCAGGTGCCGGTGGCTGCCGCGCCTGCGGCCACGGTGCGCAGTGGGATCGCCGAGCAGAACTGCTGGCCCGTGGATAGCGGGTTTGACGCTGATCCCGGCTTGGTTCTGAGCCGCTAGTTCGTGGCATCGCCCGCGTAGTGCGTGAGCACGGCGTGGGCTTCCTGGAGCAGGCGCTGCTGCAAGGCTCGCGGGCTCAAGACCTTCACCTCGGCACCTAGGGCCAGCAGCTGGCGCGCCGCCTGGTCGATGCCTTCGATCGGTAGCCCGCCCTCGAACCAGCCGGCGGTTTCGCTGGGCGCGCAGGAGGCGCTGAAGTGCTCGGCGGCGATCGCGTTTTGGGCGCGCAGGATCTGGCAACCCAGTTCGCTGATGCGCACCCGTGCCTGGCCGGCCAGCAGGCCCTGCTCAAAGCTCGCCACAGCGGCGGGCCAGTGCTGGGCCAGCGCGAAACGGCGCGGGCGCTTGAAGGCGCGCTCCAGAACTTCCAGCGCGGCAATGCTGGAGACGCGGTAATTGCGCGGCTGCTCTGCCTTGGCCGCTAGCTTGGCGTCTGCCTCAGCATCGTGCACGCGCAGCGCCACCAGATACCAAAGCCCGCCCTTGAGCACCAGGCCCAGCGGTGCCAGCGTCTGCCAGCGCCTGGCTTTCCAGCTCTGATAGTGAATCCGCACGCAACGGCTCTGCAGCACGGCGGTGGCCAGCTGGGGCAGCCAGGGCGGTGACTCGGCGCGCTGGTACCAGGGCAGCGGGTCGATATGAAAGCGCTCGGCCATGCGCTGGGCGCTGGCGCCGGCATCGGGCGGCAGGCTGGCCATCAGCTTGAGCTGGGCGGCCAGCGCGGCGTCGCCCAGCCCCAGTTCGCGGGCGGCACTGCCCAGACCCAGCAGCGGCAGGCTGCCGGCCTCGTCGGCGCTCAGCCCGGTCACCTGGGTGCGCCAGCCCTCATGCAGCGCGATGCCTCCCTGGGCGCCGCGCTCGGCATAGATGGGCACGCCGGCGGCGCTGAGCGCATCGACATCGCGATAGATCGTCCGCACCGTGACCTCGAACTCGCGTGCCAATGCAGGCGCCGCCATGCGGCCGCGCCATTGCAGCAGCATCAAAAGACCAAGCAGGCGGCTGGAACGCATCGTCGGATCATAGATGACATTGGATGTCAGGTATGGGCGCGCAAGATGCCAGGCATGGAGCAGCCAGCCGCCTTCTATACCTTGATGGCGGCTGGCTGCAGTCTTTGATCAAGCGCCAAGGAAACCTCATGTCCACCAGCAACAGCCTCGCCAACAAGCCTGAAGGCGCCACGCCCGCCGACGCCATCGATCCGCTCACCAGGGCCGCGCAGTCGCCAGGCGATTTTGATTTCTTCTTCGGCGAATGGACGGTGCGGCACCGCCGGCTCAAGCGCCGCCTGGCCGGCTGCCTGGAGTGGCAGCAGTTTGACGGCCGCAGCTCAGCGCGGCCGCTGCTCGGCGGCCTGGGCAATATTGACGACAACTGGCTGGACCTGCCCGAGGGTGCCTATCGTGCCGTCACGCTGCGCAGCTATGACCCGACCAGCGGTCTGTGGTCGATTTGGTGGTTGGACGGCCGCGCACCGGGTCGGCTCGATTCACCGATGCGCGGACGCTTCGAGGCTGGCGTGGGGCAGTTCTATGCAGAGGATCAGTTCGAGGGCCGGCCGATACGGGTGCGCTTCCTCTGGTTCGCAACACCTGGCCAGGCGCCGCGCTGGGAGCAGGCCTTCTCTGCCGACGACGGCCACAGCTGGGAGACCAACTGGACGATGGAGTTCCTGCCATGGGTGCCGCGCTGATCGAGCTGCGTCAGTACCGCTGCCGGCCCGGCCAGCGTGACGCAATGATGGCGATGTTCGAGCACCATTTCAGGCCGGCTTATGCGCAGGCTGGGGCGCGGATCCTGGGCAGCTTTGCCGCGCAGGAACAGCCCGATCTCTGGGTCTGGCTGCGGGCGTTTGACACCCCCGCGGCGCGGCCAGCGGTGCTGGAACGCTTTTATGGCGGTGCGGTGTGGCGCCAGCATGGCCAGGCCTGCAATGCCTTGCTGGCCGATACCCGTGAGGCGCGGCTGCTGCGGCTGCATGGCGGGTGCCTGGACCAAGCCTTGGATGCCAGCGCCAGCCGCTATGTCTTGCGCTTGTGGCGCCCGCGGGCGGCACGAAGAGCGGCAGTGCTGCAGGCGCTGGAGGACTCAGCGCGGGATCCAGGCTACGCGCTGTTACTCGATTGCCCCGTGGCGCTGGCCCTGGCTGGCCAGCGCCGGGTGCGACGCGGGCCCTGCGTGCTCAGCCTGCAGCGATGGACGGAGGCGATACCGCCTGCGATACCGGCGACAGAAGAGAGGCTGACTGCCTTATGCCATCTGCCGCCTTTGTGTCTGACTTTGCAGGCGCTGTCTGCCCGGCAAGCGACGCTGACACCCAATCCCGATTCGACCGAAGGAGCACACCGTGGATGAGCAAAGACGTGCATTGCTACAGGCCGCAGCGGCCAGCGGACTGCTGGGCAGCGTGAGCGCCGAGGCTGGCGCAGCGACTGATTCCAACGCACCGCTGCTGGACGCGATACCGCCACTGCCACAGCGACCGAGCCCGGGCCGTCCCGGCGATTTCGACTTTCTTGCGGGCCAGTGGCGCATACAGAACTGGCGGCTCCCGCCTGGCGCCACGCAATGGGATCGCTTCGAGGGTGAGGCGCGTTGCTGGACGATTCTGGATGGCGCCGGCAGTGTCGAAGAGCTGCGCATCCCGGCGCGCCAGTTCAGCGGCATGGGTTTGCGCCTGTTGGAGCGCGAAACGGAGCGCTGGGGCGACTTCTGGGTCAGCGGTCGCAGCGGCGTGCTGACGACGCCGGGCCTGCAGGGCAGCTTCGAGCAGGGCGTGGGCCTGTTCTGGGCCGAGGACGGTGATGCGAATGTGGCAGGGCAGCGAGAGATCGCGCTGGGTGTCTGGGACCGCATCGATGCGCGGTCCTGCCGCTGGCGCCAGGCCGTGTCCAGCGACGGCGGGCGCAGCTGGGCACAGAACTGGGTGATGCACTGGCAGCGGGTCTGAGTGCCAGGCCCTACTTCAGCCCGCCACTCAGAAAGGCCTGCAGCCGCTCGCTCTGCGGCTTCAGCAAGACTTCGCGCGGATGGCCTTGTTCTTCGACGCGGCCCTGGTGCAGGAACATGGTGTAGTTCGACACCTCGCGGGCAAAGCCCATCTCGTGGGTGACGACGATCATCGTGCGCCCCTCGGCGGCGAGGTCGCGCATCACCTTGAGCACTTCGCCCACCAGCTCAGGGTCCAGTGCCGAGGTGGGCTCATCGAACAGCATCACCTCGGGTTCAACGGCCAGCGCGCGGGCGATGGCCACGCGCTGCTGTTCCCCACCGGAGAGCTGGGCCGGGTAGACGCTCTTGCGGTGGGCCACGCCCACCCGCGCCAGCAGCGCCTCGGCCTTTTCGATCGCCTCGGCCTTGGGCACACCCAGCACATGGATGGGCGCCTCGGTGACGTTCTCCAGCACAGTGCGGTGCCCCCAGAGGTTGAAGTTCTGGAACACCATGGCCAGGCGGGCCCGCCAGAGCTGCAGCTGGTGCGTGTCGGCGGCCTTCAGGCTGCCGTCGCGATCGGGGATCAGCTTGAGTTCCTCACCGCGCAGCCACAGCCGGCCCTGATAGGGCTGCTCCAGCAGATTCAGGCAGCGCAGAAAGGTGCTCTTGCCCGAGCCGCTGGAGCCGATCAAGGTGACCACATCGCCCTTGTTGGCGGCCAACGACACGCCCTTGAGCACCTCGCGCTCACCGTAGCGCTTGTGCAGGTCTTCGACCTTCAGGCTGCTGATCGGGGCGGCGCCTGCGCCGCTGATGTCCTTGCTGGGGCTGTTCATCAACGTGCTCCCAGCAGTTTGCCGGTACGGCGGGCGTCGAGGCCCGCCACCTTGGCGATACGGGCGCCGGCGGTGGCAAAGCGCAGCGTGTCGCGAGCGAAGAACAGGCCATCGACGGGACTCTTCAGCTCGGTGCATTCGGCGCTGATGGGATCGATCACATGGGCCAGCACATCGCCCTCGCGGACCATTTCACCGACCGGGCGCACAAAGGTGAGCACGCCGGCCGTCGGGCTTTTCACCGGCATGCTGCCGGCCAGCGGCCGGGCATCGCCGACGGGTTCGGGCAGCGCCGGGTTCTCGCCCTGAATCAGGCCGCGCCAGGCCAGGTAGTTGACGATGCCCTGGGCATCCGCAGCGGCCAGCTCATGCTCGACATCGGCCTGGCCGCGCAGCTCAACGGTGACCGCCAGGCAGGCCTGCGGAATCGGGAAGCGGCCGGCGAAGCGCTTTGCCCACTTCCACCAGACCTGGGAACAGGCTTCGTCAAAGGGGTTGTCGCCGGAGTCGGTGGCCAGCAGGGTGACGCGGGCGCCGATGTGGCGGGCCAGCGGCTCGCAAGCGGGCCAGCAGGGCGTTTCGGTGTAGAGATGCATGACGGCCTGGCCGTCGCAATGCAGGTCCAGCACGACATCGGCATCGCAGGAGAGCGTCATCAGCGTGCGGCGCAGCGATTGCAGCTCGGTGTCGACCGGCTGGGCGGCGACGGCCTTCTTCAGCTCGCGGCGCAGCACGCGCACATTGCTGGCGGCATCGGCACTCAGTTCGGCCTCGGCGGCCTGCGCGGCGGCCTCGATCTGGTCGGGGTAGTGGCGGTTGAAGTTCTCGCCCGAGTTCAGCTCGAAACGGCCTTGCGAGCCCTGTAGCAGCCATTGCGACAGGCCGATCGGGTTGGCCATGGGCACCAGGATGATTTCACCCTGGATGCGGCCCTCGGCCTCCAGGCGGTCGAAATGCTGGCGCAGGTGGTGGGCGGTCAGCATGCCGGGCAGTTCATCGGCATGCAGCGAGGCCTGGATATAGACCTTGAGGCCACTGCCGGGCTGGCCGTAATGCAGCGAGACCAGCTCGCGCTGGGTGCCCGGAGCAGGGGAGAGAAGCAGATGTCTTTGGACTTGCATGATCGGCAACAGAAAGATTCAGCGCGGCATCAGCGGCTTGAGCCAGCGGGCTTCGGCCTTGTGAAACAGGCCCACCAGCGTCAGTGTCATTGCGAAGTAGAAGACACCGGCGGTGATGAAGGCTTCGAAGGGCATGTAGTAGCTGGAGTTGACCTGGCGCGCGGCGCCGGTGAGGTCGGCGATGGTGACGATGCTGGCCAGCGAGGTGCCGTGCAGCATGAAGATCACCTCATTGCTGTAGGCTGGCAGCGAGCGGCGCAGCGCCGAGGGCAGCACGATGCGACGGAACATCACCCAGCGGCTCATGCCCAGCGCGCGCGCCGCCTCGATCTCGCCGGCCGGCAGCGCACGGATGCTGCCGGCGATGATTTCGATCGTGTAGGCGCAGGTGTTCAGCACAAAGGTCAGGCAGGCGCAGAACCAGGCCGAGCTGAAATAGGGCCACAGCGCGCTGTTCTGCATCCACTCGAACTGGGCCAGCCCGTAATAGATCAGGAACAGCTGCACCAGCATCGGCGTGCCGCGGAACACATAGGTGTAGAGCCAGACCGGGCCGGAGATCCAGCGATTGCGCTGCACCCGCGCCACGGCGAGCGGAATGGCGCAGGCGAGGCCCAGCAGTATCGAGATCAGCAAGAGCTTGGCGGTGGTCAGCGCGCCGTCCAGATAGATGGGCAGGTTGTCGCGGATGATGTCGAAATCCATCGTCGCTCCAGCGTCAGATTTGATTGCCGCGCACGCCGATCGCGAGCCGGCGCTGGGCCCAGGCGAACAGCAGTTCGGACAGGCTGGTGAAGACCAGATAGATCAGGGCCACCGCGGTGTAGAACACAAAGGGCTCCTTGGTGGTGCCGGCGGCCTGCGCACCGCGCGTCATCAGGTCGTGCAGGCCGATCACCGAGACGATGGCGGTGCTCTTGATCAGCACCAGCCAGTTGTTGGACAGGCCCGGCAGCACATGGCGGAACATCTGCGGCAGCGTGATGCGCCAGACGATTTGCGCCGGGCTCATGCCGAAGGCCATGCCGGCCTCGCGCTGGCCCGGCGGCACGGCCAGAAAGGCACCGCGGAAGGCCTCGGTCAGGTAGGCGCCGAAGATGAAACCAATCGTCAGCACACCGGCCATAAAGGGATCGACATTGAAACCCTCTTCATGGCCCAGGCGTTGCAGCAGATTGTTCAGCGCGACCTGGCCACCATAGAACACCAGCAGCATCAGCACCAGATCGGGCACGCCGCGTATCAGCGTGGTGTAGAGATGGGCCAGGCCACGCGCCAGGCGCCAGCGCGAGAGTTTGGCCAGCGCGCCGGCCAGGCCCAGCAGCATGGCCAGCGCCATGGAAGACAGCGCCACGCTGAGCGTCAGCCAGGCGCCTTCGAGCAGGCTGGGCAGAAAGCCATGCAGGTTCATCGTCGGAGGTACTGCAAACGGATGAATCAAAAAAGCGCGTCCGCACAGTGCGGACGCGCCAGGGACTGTAACAGGGCTGGCTTACTTGACCGAGATGTCGTACTCGAAGTACTTGTCGTTCAGCTTCTTGAAGCTGCCGTTGGCCTTGACCGCGGCGATCGCATCGTTGAGCTTCTTGCCCAGTGCCTTCTCATCGGCCTTGCGCATGCCCACGCCAACGCCGGTGCCGAAGTACTTGGGATCGTTGTAGTTGGGGCCCACCAGCGCAAAGCCCTTGCCGGCCGGCGTCTTCACAAAGCCCATGTCGGCGGCGACCATATCGGCCAGCGTCAGGTCGATACGGCCGGACTTGATGTCCAGGAAGGCCTGGTCCTGCGTGGCGTAGCGAACGATCTCGCTTTGCTTGAAGGTCGCGGCGACGAACTTCTCATGGATGGTGGCGCGCTGCACACCGATCTTCTTGCCCTTCAGGCCTTCGGGCGTGAAGTCGAACTTGGCGTCGGCCTTGGCGGTGAAGCGGGCCGGCATGCTGTAGTAGGGCGAGGAGAAGGCGATGGCCTTCTTGCGGTCGTCGGTGATCGACATCGAGGCGATGATGGCGTCGATCTTCTTGGCCTGCAGGGCGGGGATCAGGCCGTCAAAGTCTTGCTGCACCAGCTGGCACTCGGCCTTCATCTCGGCGCACAGGGCCAGGGCCAGGTCGATCTCGAAGCCCTTCAGCTTGCCGTCCTTGTCGACTTCCGAGAAGGGAGGGTAAGCGCCTTCGACACCGATGCGAATCTTCTTCCACTCAGGCGCCTGGGCCTGGGCGGCAACGCTGGTGAGTGCGGCAAAGGCCAGTGCGGACAGAGCGATCAGATGACGACGTTGCATGAGCAAACTCTCCTGGTCAAGGTAGGGGATTGAAAGGGCGATGTTGCTATGCGCGTGCAGCAATGCCCATCAGGGTTTGAGCGAGTGCAAAAATTCCTGCACAGGCCGCAATGTGGCCGCCGGATCTTCCTCCTGCGGAACGTGGCCGAGCTTATCAAAGACGACCAGCCGGCTGCCTGTGATCGCGCGATTCATTTGTTGCCCATAGGCCAGCGGAATCAGCCGGTCCTTGGCACCCCAGATCAGCAACGTGGGCTGGCGCAGATGGGGCAGCTGGCTGGCATAGCGGCCAGGCTCCAACTGGGCAAAGCGCTGTACCAGCGCATCGCGATTGCCTTCGCGCAGCGTCAGCTCGAAATAGCGATCGATCAGTGCCGGGGTGATCTTGCTCGGATCGCCATAGACGCTGGCAACGCTGCGCTCGACCAGCTGGCGCGGCAGCAGCATGCCGGTCAGCGGTTTGAGCAGGGGCATGCGGGCCAGCCGAAAACCCAGCGGCAGGGTGTCGGGCGTGAAGGCCAGGCCAGCGGCATCCACCAAGACCAGCGCGGCCACCCGTTCGGGCGCCTGCACTGCGTACTCCCAGGCCAGCTCGCCGCCCAGTGAGTTGCCGCCCAGCACCACACGTGGCAGCTGCAGATGATCGAGCAGGGCGCCAATCAGCTGCAGATAGCGCTCGTCGCTGTAGTCGGCATAGGCGCTCGGGCCGGTCAGGCCGAAGCCGGGCAGATCGATGGTGATGATGCGCCGCGTCTTGCTGAGCTCGTGCGCCCAGCCTTCCCAGGTATGCAGACTGGCCGAGGTGCCATGCAGCAGCAGCAAGGGCAGCGGGTCACCGCGTGGCCCTTCATCGCGCAGATGCAGCAGCTGCTGCCGATCGCCCAGCTTCAGCTCGATGAAGTCCGACGGCGGCGGCGCCCAGCGCGCCACCAGGCTTTGCAAGGATCGTTCCGGCGCATGGAAGGCCGCGGCAAGCAGGCAGCCCAGCAGCAGCAGGAGCCCAGCGGCTCTGAGCAGCAGGCCGGCCAGGCCATCGCCGCGCTCATCGCCGCGGTCGTCACTGCGGACCGTGTCTGCTGGCGCCTGCGGCGGCTCGCGTCTCATCCGCGGTGGGCCTCGCTGGCCGGGCGGACGAAATCGGTCGACGGTGCCAGACCGGCGTCCAGCGCCTCGCGCTGGTCGAACACAAAGCAGCTGCCGTGGTAGTGCGGGCCACCGGTCTCCTCGAAGTACTTGAGGATGCCGCCTTCGAGCTGGTAGACCGGGCCGTCCAGCCCCTGCTGCTGCAGCACGATGGCTGCCTTCTCGCAACGGATGCCACCGGTGCAGAAGCTGACCACCGTCTTGCCCATCAACTCCTCGCGGTGCGCCGCCAGTGCGGCGGGGAATTCGGTGAACTTGTTGATGCGCCAGTCGATCGCGCCGTCGAAGGTGCCGTAATCAACCTCGAAGGCATTGCGGGTGTCCAGCGTTACGACGGGGCGGCCTTCGTCATCGTGCCCCTGCGCCAGCCAACGGGCCAGCGTGGCCGCAGGCAGCGCCGGCGCGCGCGGCAGCTGGTCGGGGCGGATCGCCGGCATATTCATCCGGATGATCTCCGGCTTCACCTTGACCAGCAGCTTCTTGAAGGGCACCGCCTCGCTCCAGCTTTCCTTGGGTGCCAGATCGGCAAAGCGCGGATCGGCACGCAACTGATCCACCCAACCGCGCACGCCCTCGGCCGAGCCGGCCAGGAACAGATTGATGCCTTCCTCGGCGATCAGCACGGTGCCCTTGAGCTCGCGTTCAAGGGCAGCCTGGTACAGCGCGTCCCTGAGGGCCTGGGTGTCGGACAGGGCGACGAATTTGTAGCTGGAGATGTTGAGGATGGAACCGGTGCTCATGGGTGGCTATTGTAGGTTTGCCCTTGTCCAGCCCAGGCGCGTCAGGTGTGCGCGATGCACAGCAGCCATCCGCGACGATTGCCTTGGCAGACCCTTCTGGCCGTTAGCATGGCGAGCCTGATCATCGGATTGAACAATGAAAACACCAGAGACAAGAACCGATTCGGCCGCTGCAAGCCGGCATGCCCCGGCGCCTTTGCCCAAGGACAGCTTGACCGACGCGCCCGATGCCGGCCGCCGCAAGAGCTGGACGGTCGTGCTGGGGGCGCTATTGGCAGCTTGCGGGGGTGGCGGTACGTCAACACCAGCACCGTCGCCTGCACCGGCACCCTCACCAACGCCTGCACCTGCACCTGGACCTGCACCCCAGCCTTCCCCAGACGCCAAGCTGGAGCTGCTGAATTGGGAGCCGGGCGCCAGCGTCGACTACCAGATGCCCATCCTCTACGGCCGCTCAAGCTCGCTCAACAAGGACATCGGCATCGAGTTGGCAGGGCAATCGGTCAGCGCGCCGGTGCGTGATGGCTTTTTCAAGGCCGCCGTCAGGCTCAAGCCCGGCAGCAATGAGTTGCAGCTAAAGGCGGGCAGCCAGACCGCCAGCCTCACGATCAACTATGTGCCGGCCAACAACCGGCTCAAGGTGCAGATGATCTATGTGTTGGCGGCCGACGACGATGGCCACTTCATGGCGCCCGCCGGTGAAGCCAACGACATCGAAAGCGCGAAGCAGCGCATTGCCACCGCGGCGCTGATGATGCAGTCCGCCACGGCCGAGATGATGAAGAAGCAGCTGCGCCGTCGTGTCAGCTTCAGCCTGCTGGAAGACGCGGCGGGCAATCCCATCGTGAAGTCGCTGCGCCTGGCCATGACGAAGAAGCAGCTGCTGGAGAAGACGGATCTGGAGCTGTATGCGCTGGTCGAGGCTGCCTTGCGCGAGGCCAAGGAAGATGTCGGCGTGAAGAACGTCGCCTTCATGAGCTTCACCTCGTATGACGGCGTCAAGGTCACCGGCCATGCGGCTCGCGGCAGTGGCATCCTGGGGCTGTTCGGCACGCCCAATCTGCACGCCTGGCCGACAAAGGTGGACGAGATCGCTGCGCGCCTGCTGAACGACACCCGTGTCGACACCCGGGTGCTGCCTGACGACAGCGGCGGCGGCAGCAACCGCGGGAACTACTGGTCCAACTGCGCCACCGGCATGGGGGCGGCCTTGCACGAGCTGGGGCACACCTTCGATCTGCCGCATACCGCGGGCGGCATCATGGAGCGCGGTTTCGACAACTTCAACCGGCTCTTCGTGATCGAGGAACCGGGCTATGCCAAGGCGCTGACCACCGAGGAGGAGGGAGGCGCCTTCTGGCATCCCAGCAGTGTGGATCTGCTGCTGCGCAGCGACTGGTTCAACAAATAGCGCTCAGCAAGGCTGGGCAGGCCCTGCGGTGCTTCACTGCGCCGGCTTGTCTCGCATCGGCACCGTGGCGCCGCAGACGTCGACATGCTCGGGGCTGTGCACGAACCAGCCACCACGGTGGCGGCGGGTGTCCAGCAGCGCGTCCCAGCTCTTGCTGTCGGTGCGCAGCAGCTGCAGGTGCGGCCGTTCGGACTCGGGCAGGTCGGAAGCCAGGCGGACCTGCTTGATTGTTGTGCGCTGCTCGGGCTGGTCGTAGAAGCCCATGTTCGGGCCGCCGCGCTGCAGGGCCGCCAGGAACTCCATGCCCTTGAGCACGCGGCCGACGACGGTGATGTTCAGGTCCAGGCCGCGGGCCGGCGAGATCATCGCGTAGAGCTCGGCACCGGTGCTGGAGTCGACCGTCTCGCCGCGCCCGGCGCCAACGACGCCATAGCAATGCGCCAGCCAGGCTTTGTTCTGCTTGGGATTGGCGGCGACGGCGAAGCCATCGACAAAGCCGCTCACCGGCGCCCAGCCGTCGACATCGGGCAGCTTGTTGATCGGCAGGCCCTTGAAGGGAATGCTGAACTCGGCCGGCAGTTTGGCCGACGCGGGCGCCAAGGGCTTGGCGGTCTTTTCGTCGTCGCCGTTCGGATCGCCCCATTGGGCGACGTAGTTGTCCTGCACACGCAGCACGGTCAGGCCGTTCCAGTAGCCGTTGTGCGCCAGGGTGCGGATATTGGCCACATGGCGCGGGGCGAAGCGTTCGGCCAGTTCGATCAAGACCTGACCCTGGGGCAGGTCCATGATCAAGAGATTGCGCGGCTCGACATCACGCCATTCACCAGCCGTGGCGGCCTTGATCACGTCGGCGCCGGTGCGGGCGGGGTTGCTGTCGGCCTTGGCGGCTGGCGCTGTGGCGGCTGCACTGGCCGCGATGGCGCTGCCAGCGAGCAGGCTTGCCAGCAAGATGGCAGTGAATCGAGATGCGCTTCGAGATGCATTCATGGTGGCCCTCCGTCCTGTGCTGTGAAATTGGCGGCGAGCATACCCGCCGGCGAGGCGGCTCCGCCTCTCTACAATCCCGTATGCCTTTCGTTCACCTGCGCACCCATACCGAGTTTTCCGTCGTCGACGGCACCCTGAGAGTCGACGACGCCGCCGCCGCCGCGGCCAAGGACAGCCAGCCGGCGCTGGCCATCACCGATCTGGCCAATACCTTTGGCGCGGTGAAGTTCTACAACGCCTGTCGCAAGAAGGGTGTCAAGCCGATTTTGGGCGCCGATTGCTGGATCGAGGCCGAGGCCAGCGACCGCCAACCGACCCGCGTGCTGCTGCTGGTGCAGAACAGCAAGGGCTATCTGAACCTCAGCGAACTGCTGTCGCGCGCCTGGATCCAGAACGTCCAGCGCACCCAGGCCTGCCTGAAGCTCGAATGGATGCAGGAGCTGCACGAGGGCCTGATCTGCATCAGCGGTGCGCAGTTCGGCGCCGTTGGCCAGGCGCTGATGAGCGGCGATCAGCCACGCGCTCGCGAATGGGCCGAGCGGCTGGCGGCCATCTATCCGGGCCGCTTCTACCTGGAGCTGCAGCGCGCCGGCCTGCCGGGCCAGGAGGCGCTGGTGCGCGCCACCGTGCCGCTGGCGGCCGAGCTCGGTTTGCCTGTGGTGGCCACCCACCCAGTGCAGTTTCTCGAGGAGGCCGATTTCGACGCCCATGAGGCGCGGGTCTGTATTGCCGATGGCGAGACCCTGGCCAATCCCAAGCGGGTCAAGCGCTTTCTGCCGGGCCAGTATTTCAAGCCGCAGGCCGAAATGGAGGCGCTGTTTGCCGACATCCCCTCGGCCATTGCCAACACGGTGGAGATCGCCCGCCGCTGCAGCCTTTCGTTGAAGCTGGGCAAGCCGCAACTGCCCAACTTCCCGACGCCCATCCTCGACGACGGCAGCGTCATGCCGATGGAAACCTATTTCCGCGAGCTCAGCTACGAAGGCCTGGAGTGGCGCCTCTTGCAGCTGTTCCCGGACGCGGCCAAGCGCGATGCCGAGCGGCCGCGCTACGTCGAGCGGCTGGAGTTCGAGCTGGGCACCATCATCAAGATGGGCTTCCCGGGCTACTTCCTGATCGTGTCGGACTTCATCCGCTGGGCCAAGGCCAATGGCTGCCCGGTCGGCCCGGGCCGGGGCTCGGGTGCCGGCTCGCTGGTGGCCTATGTGCTGTCGATTACGGATCTGGACCCGCTGCAGTACAACCTGCTGTTCGAGCGTTTCCTGAACCCCGAGCGGGTCTCGATGCCTGACTTCGACATCGACTTCTGCCAGGGCAATCGCGACCGCGTCATCGACTATGTGAAGGACAAATACGGTCGTCCCGCCGTCAGCCAGATCGCCACCTTCGGCACCATGGCGGCCAAGGGCGCGCTGCGTGATATCGGCCGGGTGCTGGGTATGGGCTTCGGCCATGTCGATTCGATCGCCAAGCTGGTGCCGGCGCCGCCGGGCAAGACGGTGACGCTGGCCAAGCTGCCGCCGGACTTCGATCCGGAAAAGGCCAAGATGGTCTATGCGCGGCACGAGTCGCCCGAGATCGAGGAGCGCGAGAAGGAAGACGAGGAAGTGGCCGGCCTCCTGACGCTGGCCGCCCGCGTTGAAGGCACGGTGCGCTCGATCGGCATGCACGCCGGCGGCGTGCTGATCGCGCCGGGCAAGATCACCGACTTCTGTGCCCAGTACCAGCAGCCCGGCTCGAACAGCGCGGTCAGCATGTACGACAAGGACGACGTCGAGGCCATCGGCCTGGTCAAGTTCGACTTCTTGGGCCTGGCCACGCTGACCATTCTCGAACTGGCCAAGAACTTCATCATCGCCCGCCATCCGGACCAGGCCGATTTCGATTTCGCCAAGGTGCCGCTGGACGATCGCAAGACCTTCAAGCTCTTCGGCGACGGCTATTCGGAAAGCGTGTTCCAGTTTGAATCGCCAGGCATGCAGCGGCTGCTGAAGGACGCCAAGCCCTCGCGCTTCGAAGACCTGATCGCGCTGGTGTCGCTGTACCGGCCGGGGCCGATGGACCTGATCCCCTCGTTCGTGGCGCGAAAGCATGGCCGCGAAACGATCGAGTACCCGCATCCGCTGCTCGGCCAGGTGCTGGAAGAGACCTATGGCGTGATGGTCTACCAGGAGCAGGTGATGCAGGCGGCCCAGGTGCTGGGCGGCTACAGCCTTGGCGGCGCCGACATGCTGCGCCGCGCGATGGGCAAGAAGAAGGCCGAGGAAATGGCCATGCACCGCGAGATCTTCCGCAAGGGGGCCGCGGCCAAGGACATCAGCCAGGACAAGGCCGACGAGGTCTTCGACCTGATGGAGAAATTCGCCGGCTACGGCTTCAACAAGTCGCACGCCGCCGCCTACGCCTTGCTGAGCTATCACACGGCCTGGCTGAAGACCCATTTCACGGCCGAGTTCTACGCCGCGAACATGACCATTGAAATGGACGACACCGACAAGCTCAAGGTGTTGCTCAACGACGCCAAGCTGTTCTCCATCGAGTTCCAGCCGCCCTGCGTGAACCGCGGTGTCTATCGCTTCGAGCCGATCAGCGGCAAGCTGATCAACTACGGCCTCGGCGCCATCAAGGGCACCGGCCAGGGCGCCATCGATGCCATCGTGGCGGCGCGCGAGGCCGGCGGCCCCTTCAAGACCTTCTTCGATTTCTGCGCCCGGGTCGACCGCAAGGCGGTCAACAAGCGCGTCGTCGAGGCGCTGATCAAGGCCGGCGCCTTCGACACGATGCAGGTCGAGCGCTCGCAGCTGCTGGCCAGCGTGGCGCTGGGCTACACCTATGCCGACAACCTGGCCGCCAATGCCGACCAGGGTGGCCTGTTCGACTTCGACGATACCCATGGCTCATCGACGGCCGAGCCCGATCTGGTCGAGGCCAAGCCCTGGAGCATCAAGGAGCGGCTGAGCCTGGAGAAGACGGCCATCGGCTTCTACCTCTCCGGCCATCTGTTCGACCAGTGCGGCGACGAGGTGCGACGCATGGTCAAGCGCCGCATCGTCGATCTGCAAGACAGCCGCGAGCCGGTGATGGTGGCCGGCATCGTGGCCGATATGCGCATCATCAACGGCCATCGCGGCCGCGTCGCCATCTTCAAGCTCGACGACAAGAGCGATGCGATCGAGGCGGTGGCCAACGAGGAGCTGATCAATGCCAACAAGGAGCTGCTGGCCGAGGACAGCCTGATCATCGTCTCCGGCAAGGTGCAGAACGACCGCTTCTCCGGCGGCCTGCGCTTGAACGTGCAGCAGATCTGGGACCTGGCCGGCGCGCGGGCCCGCTTCGGCAAGTTCCTGCGCCTGGAGGCCAATGGCGTGACGCCGCCGGTGGCCGAGGTGATCCAGCAGTGGCCGGCGCGCCAGATCGACACCGAGCAGGGCCGGCTGACGCTGGGCCTGTCACTGCGGCTGACGATCAAGCGCGAGGGCGCGGTGGCCGAGCTGGACCTTGGCGATGCGGCCAAGTTCTGGCCGGTCGACGAGGCGCTGGCGTTGTTTGCGCCGCCGGCCAAGAATGGCGACGCGGGTGCACTGCCGCAGATCGTCTACGACTGAAACGCCAGCTAAATGGAGAGCGCGCGGTGACCGTCATGCTCATCGTGGTGCTGGCGCAGCCAATGCAAGGCGGCCAGCGACAGCGTGTCAGGCTGCCCATCAAGTGTGGCGGCGTGCGCCGAGGCAGGGGGCGATAGGCTTTCCGAACCGGCCAGCAGGTTGCCGCCCGGTGCCACCAGCATCTCGGCCAATGTCGGCAAGGCGCTGGCATTAATCAGCTCATGCACCTCCAGCTGGGTGGCCTGGTGCAACTGGCTGACGATGTGGTTTGACAGCAGCTGGGCGTGTTCGGCGGGCGCTGTGGGCTGGGACGAGCTCAAGTCCTGTGTCGGCCCGAAGTCCAGTTCGGGCAGCACGGCGCCACCGCTGTTGACACTGTCCATGCTCGGCGCCTCATGGTGGCCGAGGCTCGTTGCCATGCTGTGGCGTACCGAGGCTTCGGCAGCGGCCAGCGCCGGCGGCGATGCCGCCCAGGCGCTGCCGGCGCCGGGCAAGCTGGCAGCGGCAGCCGGCGCCTGCACGGCAGCCGCGATATGGCTGCTTGGCCCGACATCGGCCGCCAAAGCAATGCCGCTCAGGTCGATGAAGCCCGCGGCCTGCGTCGTCGGGGCGACGGCGCCGATGGTAGCCGTCAGGGCTTCCGTGTGCAGCGCCTGGCGCGCCGCCTCGCTCATCGCGGCAAGCACCTCGGGTCGCAGTTCACGGACCTGGTCCGCCGTCATCGCAGCCGCCTGGGCAACGGTCAGCGCTGCACCTTGAGCGGTGCTGAGCAGGCCGATGTCGGCCGGGGTGATGGCCGCGAAAAGCGTGCTGCTCAGACCATGCACCTGGCTGGCCTGCAAGGACTGGATCTGGCTGCCGCTGAGCGCTTCGATCTGCGCTGCACTCATTGTGTTCAGCGTTGCAGCGCTGAGGCCGCTCAGCAGCGTGGTGGACAGGCCGGTGAGTGCGCCGTTGCTGAGCGCCCGCCACTGCTCAGGGTGCAGCAGATCAAGCTGGCCCGCGTTGACGGCGGCGAGCTGGCCGGCATTCAGCGCGTGCAGCGCGGCCGTGCTCATCGCCTCCCATTGCGCAGCGCTCAACGCTTGCAGCTGCTCGCCGTGCAGGCCACGCACCTGGCTGGTACTGAGGGCCGCGATCTGGTTGAGCGCCAAGGCCGCCACCTGGGGGGCAGCCAGCACGCCCAGCTGCTGTGCCGTCAGCACGCCCAGCTGGGCCTCGCTCAGCGCGACCAACTGCTCGGGACGCAGCACCTGCAGCTCGGCGTCGGTGATCAGCTTCAGATCTGCAACGCTGATCGCGGCGACCTGCCGGGCTGTCAGCGCGCCGATCTGGGTCGCGCTCAGGGCGCTGAACTGTTCGGTGCCGAGCGCTGCAATAGCCTGTGGACTCAAGGCCTGCAAAGCGCTACTGCTCAGGCCGTAGATCTGACTGACGCCCAGCGCCGCCACCTGCGCCGCGCTGAGCCCGGAGAGTTGATCGCTACCCAGCTGGTTCAGCGTGCTGACCGGCAGTGCGCGCAGCACGGCCGGGGCGAGATAGCCGATATGGTCATGGTCCAGCGCTGCCCATTGACTGGCGCTGAGGCTCAGCGCCTGCGGCGCGGCGATGGCGGCCAGTTGTTCGGCGCCCAGCGCCGCCATGACCGCAGGGCTCAGCATGCTGAGCCGGTAGGGCGTCAGCGCGGCAATCTGCGAAGCGGCCAGCTGGCCGAACTGTTCGGGTGTCAGCGATTGCAGCTGGCTGACGCTCAGGCTGGCGAATGCGCTGCTGCTCAGCGCGCCGAGTTGGGTGGCGCTGAACAGGCCGAGCTGTGTATTGCTCAGGCCGGCCAGCTGGGCCGAGCTCAGCGCAGCGACCTGGGCGACATTGAGGGCGCGCAGCGCGCTGTCCGACAGCGCATGCAGATCGTTCTTGTCGAGTGCCGAGATCTGCTCGACGCTCAGGGCTGCCACCTGGTTGGCGGTAAACGCGCCGACCTGTTCGGGTCGCAATGCATGCAGATGGCTGCTGGACAAGGCACCCAGTTGATCAGGCGACAGCGCCTGCAGCTGGGCCGTGCTCATCGCCAACCACTGGGTGCTGGAGAGACCTTGCAGCTGCTCCTGGTGCAGGGCAGCCAGCGTGGCGGGCTGCAGCAGCGGAATCGCGTCGGCACCGAGGGCCTGCATCTGCGCGCTGTTGAAGGCGGCCAGCTGATTGGCGCTCAGATGCTGCAGCTGGCTGCTGGACAAGGCATGCACGGCGGCGGCGCTGAGCGCGGCCGTCTGCTCGGGGCGCCAGAGGTCCAGCGTGCCCGCGGCCAGGCCGGCCATCTGTGCGGCGGTCAGCGCTGCGATCTGCTGGGTGTTCAGCAGCGGTAGTGCGCTGGTGCTGAACAGGGCAATCTCGTCGGTGCTCAAGCCGGTTAGTGCGGCCGGGCTCAGTGCTGCAATGCCGCTGGCACCGAGCGCGCTGAGCTGGCTGCTGTCCAGCGCCGCCACGGCGCTGGCATTCAGTCCGGCGATCTGGCTGCTGCTCAACAGCGCCAGTTTCTGCGTGCCCAGCGCGCGCAGATCGGCGGCATCAAAGGCCTGCAGCTGACTGCTGCTGAGGGCGCCCAGCTGGGCGGCGCTCATGGCGGCCATGCTGGCGCTGCTCAGATTGGCCAGCGCCGTGGCATTGAAGGCCTGGAGCTGCTCGGCGCTCAGTGCGGTGATGCTGTCGCTGTTCAGCCTGGCGGTTTGGGCGGCCGTCAGCGCGCCGAGCTGACTGTTGCTCCAGTGCGGCAGTGCGGCTGTCAGGGCCGGGATGTCGGCAGCGTTCAGTCCGGCGATCTGACTGCTGCTCAAGGCATCGAGCTGGGCACTGCTCAGCGCCGCAATCTGGGCACTGCTGAAGCTGTTCAGCACGGCCAACGGCAAGGCCTGGATCTGATCGGTGTTCAGCGCCAGCAGCTGGCTGCTGCTCAGCGCATTCGCCTGGCCACCGCCCAGGCCGGCCAGCTGGCTGCTGCTGAGCGTTTGCAGCTGGGCCGGTGTCAGCGCGGCAAAGCCGGCCGCCGTCAGGCCGCGCAACGCCGTGCTGCTGAGGGCCGCGAACTGCTCGGCACTGAGCGCGCGGATCTGGTTGGTGTTGAAGCTGCCCAGCTCGCTGGCAGTCAAGGCCGACACCTGCAGCGTGTTCAGCCAGCCGATCTGGGTGGCGCCCATGGCGCGCAGCTCGGCAGGGCTGAGCGCGGCGATGTCCTGACTTTCGATGGCCTGGAACTGGCTGCTGTTGAGCGCCAGGAACTGGCTGGTGCTCAGCGCCGAGATGGCCGTGGCGCTCAGCGCAGCAACATTGTCCGCGCTGAGCTTCTGGATCTGGGTGGTGCTCAAGCCCTGCACCTGACGCGCGCCGAGCAGCGCCCATTGATCGTGGCTGAGCGCCTGCAGCGCGCCCTCGCTCATGCCGCGCACCTGGGCACTGCTGAGGGCGGCCAGTTGCTGCGTGCCCAGCGCCTGCCAGTCTTCGCTGCCAAAAGCGGCCAGTTGGCTGGTGCTGAGCGCCGCGATCTGCTGGCTGCCCAGGGCTCGCACCTGATCGATGCTCAGCGACTGCAGCTGGGCGCTGTCCAGCCCTTGAATGGCCGTGCTGCTGAAGGCCTGCAGCTGGCTGCTGCTGAGCGACTGCAGCTGGGCCTGGCTCAGCGCGGCGGCTTCGATGCGGGTCAGGCCACGCAGGGTGCTGGCGCTCAGGCTGGCCAGCTGATCCGGGCTCAAGGCCTGGATCTGGGCCGTGGTCAGCGCGGCCAGCTGCGTGGCATTGAAGGCCCCAAGCTGATCAGCGCTCAGTGCACGGATCTCGTCGGTGCTGAACACGGCCAGCTGGCTGGCGCCAAAGGCCTTGATCTGATCGGGCGTCAGCGCCGCGATGTCATCGCTGCTGAGCGCGGCGAGTTGGCTGCTGCTGAGCGCACGCAAGGCCGAGATGCTGAGATGGCTGACTTGTTCCGCCGTCAGCGCCTGCAGCTGGCTGCTGCTCAGCCCGGCGATCTGACGCGCGGTGAGTCCGGCAATCTGCTCGCCGCTGAAGGCCTGCAGCTGGCTGGCGCCGAACGCCGCCATCTGTGTGCTGGTCAAGGCGCCGAGCTGGGCGGCGCTGAGCGCATGCAGATCCGCGCTGCTGAAGGCGGCCAGCTGGGCCAGGCGCAGGCCAGCCAGCTGGGCGGGGGCCAGCGCCGCGACCTGTTCGCTGCTCAGCGCGGCGATGTCTTCGGTATCCAATGCGGCCAGCTGCTGGCTGCTGAGCGCGCGCAACTGCGCAGCGCTGAAGGCGGCCATGTCCTCGCTGCCCAGGGCAGCAATCTGACTGCTGCCCAGTAGTCGCAGTGCGACCGGGTTCAGCGCACCAAGCTGCGCAGCGCTGAAGGACTGGACCTGCGTTGCCGTCATGGCGGTGAGCTGACGGCCGGTGAAGGCGGCGATCTGCTCCGGTGCGATGGCCTGCAACTGCTCTGGGCTCAGCCGGGCGAATTGACTGGCGCTGAAAGCATTGAGCTGGGCCGCCGATAGCGCGTGAATGTCGTCGCTGCTCAGCGCCGCCAACTGACCGTTGCGCAGGGCGCCAATCTGAGGCGATGT
The DNA here is from genome assembly GCF_032337115.1 of Roseateles aquae. Lineage (NCBI taxonomy): Bacteria > Pseudomonadati > Pseudomonadota > Betaproteobacteria > Burkholderiales > Sphaerotilaceae > Roseateles > Roseateles aquae. The sequence goes on along the minus strand of NZ_JAVXZY010000001.1, from coordinate 500,892 downwards.
CAGGCTGCTGATCTGCAGCGTTGATAGTGACTGCAACTGGGCCGGCGTCAGCGCCTGAATGGCTGCCACGCTGAAAGCCTGCAGCTGTGGCGTGGCCAGTACACCAAGCTGTTCCTGGCTCAGCGCGGCGGCGGCGGCGGCTCCAAGATTGCGCAGCGCCGTCGGGCTCAGCGCGGCCATGGCGCTGGTGCTCAGCGCCTGCACCTGGCTGACGCTCAGCACGGCCAGCTGTGTCGGCGTGACGACGGCCCATTGCTCGGGCCGCAGCGCCGCCAGCGAGGCCGGGTTCAGCGCAGCCAGCTGATTGGGCATCAGCGTCTGGATCTGGGCCGGGGCGATGTCGGCCAGCACCTCGGGCTTGAGGCCGTTGAGCTGGGCCACGCTGAGGCTGCGCCAGCTGGCCAGGCCGAGCTGGCTGAGATGCTCGGCGTCAAAGGCCTGCAGCTGGCTGGCCGACAGCGCCTGCAGCAGCTTGGGCTGCAACAGGTGCATCTGTTCCTCGGTCAGCGCCTGCAGCTGGCTGCTGCCCAGCTTGGCGAACTGCGCACCGGAAAAGGCATTGAGCTGCAAGGACGAGAAGCGCGCCAGTTCCGCCGGCGTGATCGCGGCGATCTGCTCGGCCGTCAGCTTGGCAATCGCCTGGGGGCTCAGCTGGCTGGCGTCGCCGTTGGTCGGCACGGGAGTGGCTTGGGTCGTCATGGCTTACCTTTGGCGCGGGCTCAAGAATTTCGGCCAGCGTCCGATAAGGCTAATCGCCCTGTTGGCGCCTGATGCCCTGAAAAAAGGCGCTTTCCCGGCGTGGCTCGTGGCTGGGTGGGCCTTGGGTGGCGGTTGGGTGAGTGAGCGGCGGGAGAGAGGCGCTCGGCGAAATGGCTGCCGCTGTCGCTGTTTTCTGACTTTGCCCGGCCGCTGTTTCAGTGATGATCAGAACCTCTCGGGTGAAATGGCGTTGCAGGCACGCCAGCCCGCCAGCAGCCCCCACATGCCCACAGCCCCGCATCAACAGCCAGCCACCACCGGTCTGATCCTGACCGGCGGCGGCGCGCGTGCGGCCTACCAGGTCGGTGTGTTGGCCGCGATCGCCCAGCTGCGTCGCGACGCCGGCGTTGGCGGCAGCGGCGGCGTCAATCCCTTCCCGGTCATTGCCGGCACCTCGGCGGGCGCCATCAATGCCTCGACGCTGGCCTGCCAGGCCGATGATTTCGATGCTGCCGTCGATGGGCTGATGCACATCTGGCAGAACATCCACGTCGACCAGGTCTATACCGCAGACGCCTTTGGCGTGATACGTACCGGCGCGCGCTGGATGACGATGATGAGCCTGGGCTGGGCGCTGGCGCGCTGGAAGCGTTCGCGACCGCGCAGCCTGCTGGACAACGAGCCGCTGCGCCATCTGCTCAAGCGCTGGGTGCGCATCGAGCGGTTGCAAAGCATGCTCGAGCAAGGCCATATGGATGCGCTGGCGCTGAGCGGTTCCAGCTACACCTCGGGCCAGCACGTGACCTTCTATCAGACGCTGAAGGACATCGAGCCCTGGCTGCGCTCGCAGCGCATCTCGGTACGCGCCCAGCTGTCGATCGAGCATCTGCTGGCCTCCTCGGCGATTCCCTTCATCTTCCCGGCCGAGCAGCTTGACCTCGATGGCCAGCTGGAATGGTTTGGCGATGGCTCGATGCGCCAAAGTGCGCCGATTTCGCCGGCGGTTCATCTGGGTGCCGAACGCGTGCTGGTGATAGGGGCCGGGCGCATGCACGAGCCGCCAGGGCGACGTGTACCCCTGGTCGAGGGACACCCGAGCATGGCGCAGATTGCCGGCCATGCGCTGTCAAACATCTTTCTGGATGCGCTGGCGGTTGATGTCGAGCGGCTGCAGCGCATCAATAACACCTTGGGTTTGCTGACGCCAGAAGCTCGGGCGGCCACGCCGCTGCGGCCGATCGACGTGCTGGTGATCGCGCCCAGCCGCCGGCTCGACGAGATGGCTGCCGAGCACCAGGGCAGCCTGCCGCCGGCGATGCGGGCCATGCTGCGCGGCGTGGGTGTGCAGGGCGAGGGCAAGGGGGCCTCGGGTTCCGCGCTGACCAGCTACCTGCTGTTCGAGCCCTCGTTCACCAACGAGCTGATCACCTTGGGCCTGTCCGACACGCTGGCGCGCCGTGCCGATGTGCAGCGCTTCTTCGGCTGGCCAAGCGAGCCGCCCAAGGTCGATTGGGCCAGCCTGCGCCGGCGCCAGGCCGGCTTTGCGGCCGAGGCGTCGGGCGACGCGGGCAAGGTGACGCAGCCCGCCTAGGGCGCTTGCAGCGTTGCGCTTCGCCCTCTGCCATTGCGACCGTCGCCTTTGGCACATGCGCTGCGCCCTTGCGCTGGCTAGCATCGGTGGACCTAAGTTCATAGACCCGAGCCGCCTACGCGATGAGAAGCCCCGACTACCCAAATGCCGATGTGCCCCGCTGGGCCGCCGTTGATGCCTATTTTTCCGAGCGCCTGGCGCCGGTCGATCCTCAGCTGCAGGAGGCGCTGGGCCGTAGCAGCGCGGCTGGCCTGCCGCAGCACGAGGTGTCGGCGGTGCAGGGCAAGTTCCTGGCCCTGCTGGTCGGCATTAGCCAGGCCAAACGGGTGCTGGAGATCGGCACCCTGGGCGGCTACAGCACGATCTGGATGGCGCGTGCGTTGCCGGCCGGCGGCAAGATCGTCACACTGGAGCGCAATGCCGACTACGCCGAGGTGGCGCGCCGCAATTTCGTGGCCGCTGGCGTCGACAGCCTGATCGAGCTGCGCATCGGCAGCGCGGCCGATGTGCTGCCGACGCTGCAGGCCCCCTTCGACCTGTTCTTCATTGACGCCGACAAACCCAACAATCCGCTCTACCTGGACTGGGCCTTGAAGCTGGCCCGCCCGGGTTCCATCATCATCGGCGACAACGTCGTCCGTGGCGGTGCGGTGGTCGACCCTGAGAGCCCGGACGCCAATGTCATCGGCGTGCGCCAGTTCATCGACCGCATGTCGACCGACCCGCGCCTGGAGGCCACGGCGTTGCAGACGGTAGGTGAGAAGGGTTGGGACGGCTTTTCGATCGCCCGTGTGACGGGCTGAGTGCTCTTTAGTCCGCTGGTCTGACGGGCTGGAGGTCAGCCGCAAAGGGCTGCGTGCCCACGCGCAGCCCCTGCTGGGACAGCCGCCTGGCCAGCGCCGGGCCGATGCCGGCGACACGGCGGCGCAGATCGGCCCAATCGGCAAACGGCGCGCGCTGGCGAGCTGCCAGCAGCCGCTCCACCATCACCGGCCCCAGGCCATCGAGCGACTCCAGCTGCGCGCGGCTGGCACGGTTGACGTCCAGCAGCACCTCATCCTGCGGCCAGGCAAGACCTGACCCTGTCAGCAGCAGCGCGAGCAGGGCCGGGCGCCTTTGCATGGCTCGCGCCTCAGTGCTGGACCTGCACCATGCCGGCGTAGGTGCCACCGGCAGCGAGCAGCTCGGCATGGCGACCGCTCTCTATCACCTGGCCCTCGCGCATCACATGGATGCAATCGGCCTGGCGGACGGTGGAGAGACGGTGGGCGATCAGGATCAGCGTCTTCTTGCCCTGCCATTGCTCCAGCGCCTGCTGGACGGCGCGCTCGCTCTCGGTGTCCAGCGCCGAGGTGGCTTCGTCAAAGACCCAGATCGGCGCCTCCTTGTACAGCGCCCGGGCAATCGCCAGACGCTGGCGCTGGCCGCCGGACAGCTTGCTGCCATTGGCGCCGACCAGGGTGTCCAGGCCCTCAGGCAGGCTCTGCACAAAGTCCCACAGATGAGCGGCGCGCAAGGCCTGCTCCAGGCGCGCAGTGTCGCGCGGCTGGGCGTAGGCGATGTTGTCGGCCACCGAGGCATCGAACAGCACGATGTCCTGCGAGACCACGGCGAACTGCTTGCGCAGGCTGGCGCGGGTCAGTGCGTTGATGTCGTGGCCGTCGAGCAGGATCTGGCCGGCGTCCGGCTCGGCAAAGCCCAGCAGCAGGTGAATCACCGAGCTTTTGCCCGCGCCCGATGCGCCGACCAGGGCGGTCGTCTTGCCCGCGGCGATGTGCAGGTCGAGCTGGCGCAGCGCGGCCTGGGCAGCGCCGGGGTAGTGCAGCGTCACCTGGCGCAGTTGCAGATCGCCCTGGCAGCTCTGCAGCACCTCATGGCCGCGGTCGGCCTCGGCTGGTTCATCCAACAATTCCAGGCAGCCGCGCGACATCACCAGCGCATTGGTGATGGGTTGCGCGACTTCGCTGAGATGGCGCACCCGCGACATCAGCAGCAAGAGCGCGGTGATGAAGGCAACGAAGTCTCCGACGGTGGCTGCATCCTGACGCGCCTGCAGCAGGGCCAGGCACAGAATCAGTGACAGGCCAACGCTGGCGATCAGCTGCGACAGCGGCTGGGTCATTGCGTTGGCGGCGGCGGCCTTCAGCGTGCTGCGCTGCACTTCGAGGGAGCGCTCGCCAAAGCGGGCGCGCTCGTGGTCGGCGGCGTCGAAGCTGCGCACCACACGCCAGGCCCGGGTGATGTCGTCCACGGCATTGACCATGCGCAGCTGCGCGTCATAGGCCCAGCTGCCCATGCGGCGCACCCGATTGTTGACGCGCTTGACCGCATAGGCCATCAGCGGCGTGATGGCCAGCGAGAGCAGGGTCAGCTGCCAGTTCAGCTGGAACAGATAGCCGAGCACGAACAGCGCCGGCAGGCCGTCGCGCAGCAAGGTGATCAGCGAGCCGCCGAGCAGGTTCATGATCTGCTGCGGGTCGTTGACGATCTTGGTCACCGCGGTGCCGGGCTGCAGCGAGGTGTAGACCTTGGCATCCGCCTTCAACAGCGCCTCGAGCAGGGCGCTGCGCATGCGCAGCACCGTGCGCGCGATTGCCCAGTTCAGCAGGTACTGGCCGAGAAAGCTGAAGAAGCCGCGGATTGCGAACAGGCCGATCAGAATGACAGGCACCCACCAGATCGGGAACGAGCCGGCCGATTTGAAGCCGGAGTCCATCACCGTCTTGAGCAGCTGCGGTACCAGCGGCTCGGTCACGCCGGCAGCCAGATAGGCCAGCAGGGTGAGGATCAGGCCGTTGCGCTGCGGGCGCGCAAAAACCATCAGACGGCGGGCGTTCTGGCGCAGATCGGGGCTTGAACTCATCGAGGGGCGGTGGCCAAGTGGAGGGGGTGTGGCAGGGGCGATCACAGATGCTTGCATTGTCGCCGCGAAAGCCAGGTCGGGCGCCTGTCGCCCTCCCTATACTGCCGCGCATGCACGACAGCAGAGAACAGCCGGCCAGCGCCATCCGCACCATGGGCGCCCCCCGGCGGGTGATGCATTTCGTCACCGGCGGTTTTTCCGGTGCGACCCAGGTCGCGGTCGACCTCTGCCACGCTGCGCGCGCGCCCGGCAGCGGCATGGAGGCCATCCTGGTGCTGCGGCGCAAGCGCAATACCGACGAGGCGCGACTGCAGGCGCTGCGCGACAAGGGGCTCACCGTCTACGTGGTGCCGGGCTGGTCGCATCTGGCAACGATCTGGGCGCTGTTCCGGCTCTGCCGGCAGCTGCAGCCTGACCAGCTGGTGGCCCACGGCTTCAGCGAGCATCTGTGGGGGCGCTATGCGGGCCTGCTGGCGGGTGTGCGCACTCTGGTGCATATCGAACACAACTCGCGTGAGCGCTACACGCGCTGGCGGCTGGCGCAGGCGCGCTGGCTGGCCGAGCGCACGGCGCTGCTGATCGGCGTGTCAGAGGGCGTGCGTGGCCGCCTGATCGAGCTGGGCTTTCCGGCGCAGAAATGCGTGGCCGTGCCCAATGGCATCGACCTCAGCCGCTTTGCGCGGGCCGATGAGCATCCCTTCGAGCAGCGCACGGCCGGCATCGTGATGTCGGCCCGCTTTGCGCGGCAGAAGGACCATCTGACGCTGATACGCGCGGTCGATCTGCTGGCCAAGCGCGGCCTGCGCCTGCCTTTGATGCTGGCCGGTTCGGGCAAGGAGGGCTACCGGCGTGCCGCCGAGGCGCTGGTCAAACAGCTCGGACTGGAACCGCAGGTGCGCTTTCTCGGCCACCATGGCGAAATGCCCCAGCTGCTGATGTCGCAGGCGGTCTGTGTGCTGTCCACCCATTACGAGGGCATGCCGCTGGCGCTGGTCGAGGGCATGGCGGCCGGCTGCGCCTGCATTGCCTCGGACGTGGTTGGGGTCAGCGAGGTGATCGAAAAGGATGTGACCGGCATCCTGGTGCCCGAGGGTGATCCGGTGGCGCTCGCCGATGCGCTGGAGCGCGTGTTCAGCGAGCCCGGCCTGGGCGAGCGGCTGGCACGTGCTGCGCGCCAGCGGGCGCTGCAGGAACATGGTCTGGAGTTGATGCGCCTGCGCTATCAGGCCCTGCTCACCGGGCTTTGAACAGCCACCAGGCGAGTTGCAGCGCGCGCAGCCAGCGGCCACGACGCAGATAGGCAAGCAGCAGCGCCTGGGGCGCCAGCGGTGAGCCGGCGCGGAACTGCTGGCCATAGCGGCGCAGCGCATCGAGCAGGCCATCCTCGCTCAGCTTGGCGCGGCGCTTGCAGATGCGCACAAAGCTGCGCGCGCAGAAATGGGCGATCTGAAAGCGCGCCCGCGCACTGAGCTGAAGTCCTGCCGCTGCTGTATCGGCGGGGAAGTCGACCAAAGCGGCCATCCAGTCGTCGAGCTTGCAGGCATTCAGCGTCGACAAGATGCTGCCCGGCCGCTGGCGATAGGCGATCCAGACCTCATCGACATGCAGATGGCTGTGCATCTGCAAGGCCAGCCGGGGCACCAGGCACAGGTCCTCAAAGGCGCGCCCCAGCGGAAAGCGCAGCGTGTCGGGCCAGGCCGCACGCCGGACGATCTTGGTCCAGGCGTGAAATTGCCCGGCCGCAAACAGTCCCCCGAGCAACTGCTCGCGTGGCTCGGCGTAGGCGGGCCGTGGCGCAGTGAAGGTCTGGATATGGGCGTAGCGTGGGCGGCTCTCGGTGCTGCCGCCGTCGTCGAAGCTGCGGAAGTCACAGGTCAGCAAATCGGGGCGCTGCTGCGCCAGCAACTGGCGCAGTCGTGGCAGTGTGCCCGGCTCAAGCAGATCGTCCGGGTCTATGCACCAGACGTAATCGCCGCTGGCGGCCGAGAGGCCGGTATTGCGCGCGCCGCTGAGGCCCAGATTGCGTTCGTGGCGCAGCAGCTGCAGCCGCGGGTGGCGCGCTTGCAGCGTCTCGATCAGCGCCGCCGAGCCATCGGGTGAGGCGTCGTCGACAAAGATCAGTTCCACGCCGTTGTCGGCCTGGGCCAGTATGGATTCGGCGCAGTCCAGCACATAGGACTCCACGCCGTACACCGGCAGGATGATGCTCAGCCAGGGGGCGCTCATGGGCGTGGCCGCGGCATGCCCAGCAATCGAGCCAGCACACTGCCGCGGTAGACCCACCCACGTTCCCAGGCGCGCTCGATGACGCGGCGATCGCCGCCACGCAGCTTGATCAGCACCGGTAGGCGTCTCGGGCAGGGGCTCAGGGCCAGTCGCGCCATCAGATGGCGCTTGCGCCAGCGCAGCGCAGCGTGAAAACCCAGTGCCGAGTCCTCCGCGCGCAGCAGTGCCAGTCGATAGAGTGAAGGCGCTTGGTCCAGGATCACAGCGGCTGCCACATGCATGATCAGATAGCGCTGATCGTCGGGACCGAGGCGCTGCACCACGCGCTCCAGCTTGCCTTGGTCGCGCAGTACCTGAAGATAGGCCGCTTCCCCCAGGCCCATTGCATACCCAAATTCTTCGGCCAGGTCACGGACAAAACGGCTGTGTGGCGGCGCAGCCATGAACCAGTTCTCAACAATCGGCTGGTCCGCGCGGCTGCTGAAGCGGTCAATATAGAAGCCTACAAATTCGACCTGGCTCTGCTGCTGCAACAGATGTGCCCACTCCAGGCTTTCACACAGCATGGTCGAGGCGTCGATCCAGAAACCGCCATGACGGGCCAGCAATTGCAGGCGCAGCCAGTCAGCCTGTCGATAGTGGGGCAAGCTCTGCAAGGTGGCTTCGTAGGGCCCGACATCGATCCAGTCTCGGATATTGGCTTTGTGCAAAAGGCGAACCTCGTGCTGTGGCGCCAGTTGTTGCCAGTTGGCCTTGCAGCGCTGAATGAAATCTGGCGCAGGCGTTTCGTGCCAATAGGCCCAAATGATTCTTGGAATCGTCGCGAGGGGTTCGGGTGCAGCGGTCTCGGGCGCCACCACGACGGTCTTGGGCTTGTGCGGCACGGCAGCGAGCAGCACTTGCAAAACCTCGGCCAGCACGACAACGAGTAGCAGGGCCAGAACAATCAGGGCCGCGCTCAGGACTGGGTGCAGGGACATCATCGGAATTGGCGCACCGGTTTACTCCCGCCAGTGATCGGCAATCCAGCGTGCCGGGCGCGCATGGCGCCAGTTGCCGTTGTCACGGCCAGCCAGTGCGTCGGGCGGGTTCATCACGCCGTGGAAGATCAGGATGCGCGCGCCCTTGGGAATGATGGGATCGCGCCAGTAGCTGCTCGGCCAGCTGGGGATGCAGTGGTACTTGTAGCTTGCACACCAGCTGGCGTCCCAGTACTGCAGCTTGCCCTGCTGATGGATCTCGTCGGACAGGTAGGCCTGCTCATTGCGGAACTTGGACCGGATGGCCTCGTGCTCGACCCGGAACTTGGCCAGCACATCGGCATGGGCGCCGAGTTCGAAGCGGTAGACCGAGGAGTTGCCGGTGATGCGCCAGGGGCGCTTCCAGTCGTGGATGATCAGGAACTCACCAGGGACCTCGAAGAAGGGCGTGATGTCGTCGACGATGACGACGTCAAGGTCGAGGAATAGTGCCGTGCCCTTCAGTCCGTGCAGATCGGCCTCAAAGGTGGTCAGCTTGGTCCAGCCACGTTCGGGGATACCGGCCGGCAGCTTCAGTTCCGGAATCGGCAGGCAACGCACCTCGGGGCGAATGCCTTCGCTGCGATCGGTCAGGCAGACAAAGCTGAACTCACCCTTCAGATGGCGCCGCACCATCGCATACAGACGGTTGACGTACTCGGGCCCGTATTTGGTGCCCCATTTCATGCAAAGAATGTGTCGCATCTCAGTCAGCCAATGGCGTTGGTTCTACCCAGTGGGGAACGTCGATCAGGCATTGCCGGTCCGTCGTGCCCGGCCCCTTGAGGGAGTGGCGCGCAGCGCCTCGGGGGTGGGTCATTGCTCTTCCACATGCCGTGGCGGATAGGTGTCCCAGTTCAGGCAGCCGGGGCATTGCCAGAAATAGTGCTGGGCTTCGAAGCCGCAGGCGGCGCAGCGGTAACGCTGCAGCGGCCGTACCGCCTTGTCCAGCGCGGCATTGACCAGCGGTGCTTCTTCGCCGCTGAGTTGGGCATTGCCCTGCGCCAGCAGAAGGCGCGCTGCCGACAGGCTGGGCTCCTGACGCAGATGTTCGAGCAGTCGCTCGCGCTGTGCCGCGGCCGCCGGCTCCAGCCGCGCAATTGCGTTGAGCAGGTGCATGCCCGGTGTGCGCTGGTACTGGGCTTGCAGGGTTTGCAGCGCCTGCTGCTGGGCTTCGGCGCTGTTGCAGGCCAGGGCGGCCGCGGCATAGTCGCCGGCGATCAGGCTGAAGGCTTCCGGATTGGCTGCGAGCAGCTCGGCATAGGCCGCCATGGCCTGCTGGTGCTGTTCACGCCGGGCCAGCATCTGGCCGGCCAGCACATGGGCGCGAGCGGCCTGGGGGGCGGCTTTGCGGGCCTCGGCCAGCAGTTGCTGAGCCTCGGCATCCTGGCCGCGCGCCTGCGCCTCCAGCGCCTGCTCGCACAGATAGTGGGCAATGCGCGACGCAAACGAGGCGCTGCCGCCTTGCTCCAGATGGCGAGCCACCTCGGCGGCCTTGCGCCACTCGCGCGAGCGCTCGTAGAGCGAGAGCAGGGCCAGCTCGGCTTCATGCTCGAAGGCGGTGCCGCGCAGCGCGGCGAAGGCGTCTTCGGCGCGGTCGAACAGGCCGGCCTTGTAGAAGTCCTGCGCCAACGCATGCTGGGCGCGTTCGCGCTCGGCGCGTGGCAAATCGCCCCGCTGCAGCAGGTGCTGGTGGACGCGCACGGCGCGCTCGTACTCGCCGCGTCGGCGGAACAGATTGCCCAGCGCGAAGTGCAGTTCGGAGGTGTCAGGGTCGGCCTGTACGGCCTCGATGAAGGCGTCGATGGCCTTGTCCTGCTGCTCGTTCAAGAGCAGGTTGAGCCCCTTGAAATAGGCCTTGGGGGCATCACGCTGTTCGCGCTTCCATTGTCGGGTGTCCAGCTTGGAGGCCAGCCAGCCAAAGGCAAAGGCCAGCGGCAGCGCGATCAGTATCCAGCGCAGGTCAAAGTCCATCGCGCACCCCGGCACCCAGCGTGCTCTCGGCCGGCGTGGCGACGGGGTTTTGCTGGCGCGCGGCAGCGCGCTTGTGGCGCCACCAGGCGGGCACCATGGCCAGCACGCCGAATGCGCAGCCTAGGCCGAAGGTCAGCAGCACCACGATCACCAGCGGCGTGCGCCAGGTGTGGCCGAAGAACCAGTGGATCACCACCTCCTGGCTGTTGTTCAGCGCGAAGGCGAAGAGGGCGAAAAAGAGGAAGGCTCGAAAGAGCCAGACGAAGAGGCGCATTTGGCAGCGATTCTAGTGGCCCCGACTGCTGGCGCAGGGGCTCGCAGCCGTGTTTGCGACTCAGAACTGTTGCTTGTGCTCTGCAGCGTCGTCAGCCACCGGCAGGTGCGCGTCGACGGCTTCGCGCAAGGCCTTGCCCGGCTTGAAATGGGGCACCAGCTTTTCGGGAATCAGCACCTGCTCGCCGCTGCGCGGATTGCGGCCCATGCGGGGCGGGCGGCGGTTGATCGAGAAGCTGCCAAAGCCGCGGATCTCGATGCGGTGGCCGCGGGCCAGCGCTTCAGACATCGCGTCCAGAATCGTCTTGACGGCGAACTCGGTGTCGCGTTGCGTGAGCTGGCTGAAGCGTTCGGCCAGATGTGCGACGAGATCGGAACGGGTCATGACGATGGAATTCTTGAAGGGGGAGGGAAGATGAAAACAGGCTCGTCCTCGGAATGAGTGACGAGCCTGTCTGGAGTCACCGACCGGGCCCAGGCTAACCCAGCCCCGGGCTCAGTGGAACAGGGGTTTAACCGCCGTTTTGGTTGTCCAGCTTGGCGCGCAGCAGGGCGCCCAGGCTGGTCGTGCCGGCGTTTTCACGCTCGGACGTGGCCGACAGACGCTGCATCGCTTCTTGCTGGTCAACGTTGTCCTTGGCCTTGATCGACAGCTGGATGTTGCGGGTCTTGCGATCGATGTTGACGATCAGGGCCGTCACTTCGTCGCCTTCCTTCAGCACATTGCGGGCGTCTTCCACGCGATCGCGGGAGATTTCCGAAGCGCGCAGATAGCCCAGCACGTCGTCAGCCAGTTCGATCTCGGCGCCACGGGCGTCGACCGTCTTGACCTTGCCGGTCACCGTCATGCCGCGGTCATTGACCGAGGTGTAGGTGGTGAACGGGTCGCTGTCCAGCTGCTTGATGCCCAGCGAGATGCGCTCGCGCTCGACGTCCACGGCCAGAACGATGGCTTCGACTTCCTGACCCTTCTTGAAGTTGCGCACGGCAGCTTCGCCAGTTTCTTGCCAGGACAGGTCGGACAGGTGCACCAGACCGTCGATGCCTTGAGCCAGGCCAACGAACACGCCGAAGTCAGTGATCGACTTGACGGGGCCCTTGACGCGGTCGCCGCGCTTGACGTTCTCGGCGAACTCTTCCCACGGGTTGGCACGGCACTGCTTCATGCCCAGCGAAATGCGACGCTTGTCTTCGTCGATCTCCAGGACCATGACTTCGACTTCGTCGCCCAGCGAGACCACCTTGGAAGGAGCAACGTTCTTGTTGGTCCAGTCCATTTCGGAGACGTGCACCAGGCCTTCGATGCCGGGTTCGATCTCAACGAATGCGCCGTAGTCAGCGATGTTGGTGACCTTGCCGAACAGGCGGGTGTTGGCGGGGTAGCGGCGAGCCACACCGAACCAGGGATCGTCGCCCAGCTGCTTCAGGCCCAGCGAGACGCGGTTCTTCTCGGCGTCGAACTTCAGGACCTTGGCGGTCAGTTCCTGGCCGACAGTGACCACTTCGCTCGGGTGACGGACACGGCGCCATGCCATGTCGGTGATGTGCAGCAGGCCGTCGATGCCGCCCAGGTCCACGAACGCACCGTATTCGGTGATGTTCTTGACCACGCCGTTGACGATGGCGCCTTCGGACAGGGTTTCCAGCAGCTTGGCGCGTTCTTCGCCCATCGAAGCCTCGACCACAGCGCGGCGCGACAACACGACGTTGTTGCGCTTGCGGTCCAGCTTGATGACCTTGAACTCCATGGTCTTGCCCTCGTAGGGGCTCATGTCCTTCACCGGGCGGGTGTCGAGCAGCGAACCGGGCAGGAAGGCGCGGATGCCGTTGACCAGGACGGTCAGGCCGCCCTTGACCTTGCCGGACACGGTACCGGTCACGAAGTCGCCAGACTCCAGAGCGGTTTCCAGCGACAGCCACGAGGCCAGACGCTTGGCCTTGTCGCGCGACAGGATGGTGTCGCCGTAGCCGTTTTCGATTGCATCGATGGCCACCGAGACGAAGTCGCCGACGTTGACTTCGAGTTCGCCTTGGTCGTTCTTGAATTCTTCGATGGGCACGTAGGCTTCAGACTTGAGGCCAGCGTTGACAACCACGAAGTTGTAGTCAATCCGGACCACTTCGGCCGAAATGACTTCGCCGGAGCGCATGTCGGCGCGCTGCAGCGATTCTTCGAACATGGCGGCGAAAGATTCACCGCCGAAGGCGTTTTGGGTTTGGGACATGAAAATTCCTGAGTCGCTCGGCAAGGCGTTTGCAAAGCGGCGGTGTGTGCAAGAAATCTTGCGGGTTAGGTTATAGACATCGCCAACCGTCGTGTTCAACAGCAGCGGGCCACAAAGGCGTGGCGGGCTTCATTGAGCAGGGAAACGGGCAGCGGGCCCGGTTTGGCTTTCTTGCGAAAGCCTGGTCGTCAGGGGTTCAACGCTGAACCGAAAACGGCCCACGCTCGGCCCACCAGCGCAGCAGCAGATCACGAGATTCCTCGATGGTCTGCGCCGAGTTGTCGAGACTGAGCGCGTCTGCGGCTGGCTTCAGTGGCGATGCGCTGCGCGATTTGTCGCGCGCATCGCGCGCCTCCAAATCAGCACGCAAGCCTTCTATGCTAGCCGAAATCCCCTTGGAAATCAATTGCTTATGGCGGCGCTCGGCGCGTGTGGCGGCGCTGGCCGTGAGAAACACCTTCAGCCCGGCATCGGGGAAGATGGCCGTGCCCATATCGCGCCCATCAGCCACCAGGCCCGGCGCGCGGCGGAAGTCGAGCTGCAGCTGCTGCAAGGCATCGCGTACCGGCTGGTGCGCGGCCACCTGTGAGGCCATCAGCCCGGTGGCTTCGGCGCGCAGCGCCTCGGTCACGTCCTCGCCGGCCAGCGTGGCGCGGCCCTTGCGGAAGTGCAGATCCAGGCCTCGGGCCACGGCGGCGACGGCCTGCGCATCATCCAGATCGATGCCAGCACGGCTGGCGGCCAGTCCGGTGGCGCGATAGAGCGCGCCGGAGTCCAGGATCCAGTAGCCCAGCTCATGCGCCACCTCGTCGGCCAGCGTGCCCTTGCCGGAGGCGGTCGGGCCGTCGATGGTGATCACCGGCACATCGGCGGGATCGGCGCTGACGACCTCGAACAGGGTCTCGAAGTAGTCCGGAAAGGTCTTGGCGACGCAGTTCGGATCCTCGATGCGCACGGTGACCCTGGGCCCGACCAATTCCTTGCCCAAGAGGCCATGGAAGGCGGCCAGCGAGAAGCACATCGCCACGCGGTGGTCGTCATAGGTGTGGATGCTGGCCGATTGCCAGAGGCGCAGCGGATGGACGCGCAGCCAGTCTGGCCCTTCCTCGACCTGGGCGCCGAGCTTCTTCAGCTCGGTGGCCATCGCGGCAATGCGGTCGGTTTCCTTGACCCGCCAGCTGGCGATATTGCGCAGCGTGCTGGGGCCATCAGCATAAAGAGCCATCACCGCCAGCGTCATCGCGGCGTCGGGGATGTGATTGCAGTCGAGGTCGATGGCCTTCAGCGGCCAGGCGCCGCGCTGCACGGCCAGCCAGTTGGGGCCAGCCTCGATCCGCGCGCCCATCGCGCTGGCCGCCTCGGCGAAGCGTACATCCCCCTGCAACGAGGCACTGCCAACGCCCTCGATGCGCAGCGGCTGCTCGATGGCGGCCAGCGCGCCGAGCGCGATGAAATACGAGGCTGAGGAGGCATCACCCTCGACGTGGACGGCACCCGGTGAGCGGTAGCGGCTGCCGGCCGGTATGGTGAAGCGCTGCCAGCCTTCGCGCTGCACCTGGATGCCGAAGCGGGCCAGCAGTTCCAAGGTGATGTGCACATAGGGCTTGGAGATCAGCTCGCCGACAACCTCAACAACGACCGGCTGTGCACTCACCAGCGGCAGTGCCAGCAGCAGGGCGGTGAGGAACTGGCTGGACACATCGCCGCGCACCCGCACCGGCTCGTTCAGCTTCAGCGCGCTGGGCCCGGACAGACGCAGCGGCGGATAGCCTTCATTGCCCAGGCACTCGATCTGGCAGCCGAGCGCGCGCAGCGCGTCGACCAGATCGCCGATCGGCCGCTCATGCATGCGCGGCACGCCGCTCAGCTCGAACTCGCCGCCCTGGGTGGCGGCGAGCAGGGCCAGCGCCGCGGTCAGCGGCCGCATCGCCGTGCCGGCATTGCCGAGGAAGAGCTTGGCGCAACTGCCCTTGAGCTGGGCGCCGATGCCAGTGACCAGCAGCACGCCGTCCTCGCGCTGCTCCAGCTGGCAGCCAAGCTCGCGCAGCGAGGCCAGCATCACGCGGGTGTCGTCGGAGTCCAGCAGGTCGTGAACAGCGGTCTGGCCTTCGCTCAGGCCGGCGAGCAGCAGCACGCGGTTGGAAATGCTCTTGGAACCGGGCAGGCGAACCGTGCCGGCGGCTCGCTGCAGCGGGGGGATGTCGAGGAAGGGAATCTTGAACATGGGAAAAGAATTTCGCTAAGACGGGCGATGGCTGGCAGTGGTGGGCGACGGTGGGCGAGCGCCTCAGCGCGGCCGCGCCACGCCCATCTGCCATTGGGCACGGCCCTCGGAGGCCTGGCGCAGCAGGGTCTCCAGTGCCTGGGCATCGTCGCTCTGCATCACTTGTTCGAGCAGATCCAGGACATCACGAAAGCGCTTGGATTGCGCCATCACCTCGGCCTTGTTGGCCAGCAGGATGTCTCGCCAGACGGTGGGGTCGCTGGCGGCGATGCGGGTGAAATCACGAAAGCCGGGGCCGGCCAGGGTCAGGAAGTCGCGGCCGGAGGGCTGGTTGGCCACGGCCGAGAAATAGGCAAAGGCCAGCAGATGCGGCAAATGGCTGACGGCGGCAAAGGCGGCGTCATGGTTCTGCGGCGTCATCTTCAGCACCTGGCAACCCAGGGCCGACCAGACATCGGTGGCCTTTTGCAGCTGTGTGGCGTCGGTTTCGGGCAGTGGCGTCAGGATCACCTGACGACCATGGTAGAGGGTCGCCTCGGCGTGCTGGACGCCGGCACTTTCCTTGCCGGCAATCGGGTGCGCCGGCACGAAGACGCCCAACTGCTTGCCCAGCACCCGGCGTGCGGCATCGACGACATCGGCTTTGGTTGAGCCCACATCCATCAGCAGCACCTTGGGGTCGATCAGGTGCCGGATCGCTTTCAGCGTCGCCTCGGTGGCCGCTACCGGCATCGCCAGGAGCACGATGTCCGAACCAGACACGGCCAGCAGGGCAGACTCGGCCGCGGTATCAATGACGCCCAGGCGTTTGGCCTGCTCGGTGGTCGATGGTGACTTGCTGTAGCCGACCACGCGCTTGACCAGGCCGGCCTTCTTCAAGGCCAGCGCAAAGGAGCCACCCATCAGTCCACAGCCGATCACACCTAGCTGGTTGAACATGCTCACTCAGGCTTTCAAGGGGTAGGAGCCGATCACCTTGTAGAAGGCACACAGCTCGCGCAATTCGGCCAGGGCCGCGGCCACATGGGGCTGCGAGGGATGGCCGTCGAGATCGATATAGAAGTAGTACTCCCATTGACCAGTACGTGCCGGGCGGGATTCCAGCCGCGTCATCGACACACCATGGGTCTTCAACGGTACCAGCAGATCATGCATGGCGCCGGGCCGGTTGGGCACGGAGACGATCAGGCTGGTGCAGTCGCGCCCGGTCAAGGGCGGCGTGGCCATCGTCTGCGGCAGGCAGATGACGGCAAAGCGGGTGCGGTTGTAGGCCTCGTCCTGCACCGCATGGGCAACGATGTGCAGGCCGAACAGCGTGGCGGCGCGTTCGCTGGCGATCGCTGCATAGGCCGGGTTGGCGGCGGCCAGGCGGGCGCCTTCGGCATTGCTGGAGACGGCACGCCGCTCGGCGTCGGGCAGATGCTTGTTCAGCCAGTTCTGGCACTGCGCCAGCGCCTGCGGATGGGCCAGCACCGCCTGAATGCCTTCCAACGAATTCTGCTGGCGCATCAGGTTGTGGCGGATCAGCAGGCTGACCTCGCCGACCACATGGGTGGGCGTGTGCAGGAACAGGTCCAGCGAGCGCGTCACCACGCCTTCGGTCATGTTCTCAACACCGACCACGCCATACTGCGCGCTGCCGCTGGCGGTGGCGTGGAAGACCTCGTCAAAGCTGCTGCAATAGATCAGATCGGCGGCGCCACCGAAGTACTCGATCGCCGCCTGCTCGCAGAAAGTGCCGACGGGGCCGAGCACGGCAACGCGTTGCGGCGACTCCAGCGCCAGGCAGGCCGACATGATCTCGCGCCAGATGGCGGCCACATGCTCGCCCTTGAGCGGCCCAGGGTTGGCGGCCTTGATCTTGTCGATCACCTGGGCCACGCGGTCGGGACGGAAGAAGGGCGTGCCTTCACGGCGCTTGATCTCGCCAACCTGCTCGGCCACATGGGCACGGCGGTTCAACAGGTCCAGCAGCTGCTGGTCCAGCGCGTCGATCTGATTGCGCAGCGCCAGCAGCGCGGGGTCGGCAAGGGGCAGCGGCGGCGTTGGCGCGCTGGAGGTGTCAGGGGAGGAGGGCGCTTGCTCAGCCATGGCTTGCTTCAAAGTCTTTCAAGTACGCCACCAGCGCTTGCACGCCTTCCAGTGGCATGGCGTTGTAGATCGATGCACGCATGCCGCCCACGGACTTGTGGCCTTTGAGTTGCAGCAGTCGGTGTTCCCGGGCTCCGTCCAGGAAGGCCTTGTTGAGCTGCGGCGTGTCGTACGCGCCGCGCAGATAGAAGGGGACATTCATCCGCGACCGGGCCGGGGCCGCGACGCGGTTTTCAAACAGCTTGGACTGATCCAGCGCCGCGTAGAGCAGGCTGGCCTTGTCGATATTGCGCTGCTCGATGGCCGCCAGGCCGGTCTTGCCGGCGTAGCCGAAGCGCTTCAGCCACTGGAAGACCAGGCCGGCGATGTAGATGCCGTAGGTGGGCGGCGTGTTGTACATCGAGCGGGCTTCAGCCACCGTCTTGTAGTTGAAGGCCGTCGGGCAGATCGCCTGCGCCTGATTGAGCAAGTCCTCACGCACGAAGACCAGGGTCAGGCCGGCCGGGCCGATGTTCTTCTGCGCGCCGCCAAAGGCCAGGCCGATGCGCGACCAATCCACGGGCCGCGACAGCACATGGGACGACAGGTCGACCACCAGCGGGGCCCTGCTGCCGAGCTGGCGCAGTTCGGGCAGTTGCTGGAACTCGACACCGTCAATCGTCTCGTTGCTGCACAGATGGACGTAATCGGCATCGGCACGCAGTTGCCAGCCAGCGGGATCGGGCAGGCTGAGGTAGGGCGCACTGTCGGCGGCCAGCTGCACATCGGCATAACGCCGCGCTTCAGCGGCGCTTTTCTTCGACCACGAGCCGGTGACAACGACATCGACCTTGCCGCTGCGGCCGGCCAGATTCATCGGCACGATGGCGTTTTCGGCCAAACCGCCGCCCTGCATGAAGAGGATGTGGAACTCAGGCGGCACTTGCAGCAGCTCGCGCAGATCCGCCTCCGCCGCCTCGGCAATCGAGATGAATTCGGCGCCGCGATGGCTCATCTCCATCACGCTCATGCCCGAGCCCTGCCAGTCCAGCATCTCCGCCGCTGCCTGTTGCAGCACCTCCTCGGGAAGTGCTGCGGGGCCGGCGGAGAAATTGAACGGACGGGTGGACATGGCGGACGAGCTTCTGATCAGGGCCGGCACAGCGTGCCGGCAGGGCGATGGCACGAGCAAGCGGCGGTCGAGCGCCAGGCCCGCCGCCGCGTGCGCCGCGCTTACTTCTTCGCGGCTGCGGGCTTGGCGCCAGAGGCAGCGCCGGCCGGCGGAACGCTCACGCCGAGCGTCTTGGCCACGCTCTGCTGCAGGGTGCTGAAACGTGTGTCCAGCGTCGGGCCGATCTCGGCCAGCAGCTTGTCGGTCAACGCCTTTTGCATGTCATTGCTGACCTGGTTGAACTTCTTGCTGGTCGGCGACTCCAGCCAGGCCAGCAGCTGGCGCAGCTCGTCTTCGCTGAAACGCTCATCGAGGATGGCGCCCACGGTGCTCGGTGCCAGCTTGACGGCGCGGTCGCGAATGAAGGGGCCATTGTCATCAACGAACTTCTTCACATCGGCTTCGATGGCCTTGGCGGCGGCTTCGCGCTTCTCGGCCGGCATCTGGCGCACGGCACTGGAGGCACCCTGCATCAGCTGGCCGACTGGCGCCTGCAGCACCGTGCGCGCCAGCGTTTCAATGCCGGCTTGCTGCATGGTCAGCAGCTTGGTGATCAGTTCCTTCTTGGCGGGCGAGGTCGTGCTGGATTGCGCGAGCACCTGACCGGCGCAAACCAGCGCAGCGGCAGCGACGAACAGCTTGACAGACTTCAGAGGTGTGGCGTTCACGCTTATTCCTTGGTTGGATCTTGGTTCAGGTCGCTGCTGCCCTCAGCATCGCCTTCGGTGCCGGCTTCGGCGGGGTTGTCGTTGGCATCGTTTTCGACGATGCGCTGCAGGCCCGAGAGCTTGGCACCATCGTCCAACGCGATCAGGGTCACCCCTTGCGTGGCGCGGCCGAGCTCGCGGATTTCAGAGACGCGGGTGCGCACCAGCACACCCTTGTCGGTGATCAGCATGATCTCGTCTTCGGCGCGCACCAGCGTGGCGGCCACGACGCGGCCATTGCGCTCGCTCTGCTGGATCGCGATCATGCCCTTGGTGCCACGGCCGTGGCGGGTGTACTCGATGATCGAGGTTCGCTTGCCGTAGCCGTTCTCGGTGGCGGTCAGCACGCTCTGCGATTCGTCCTCGGCCACCAACATGGCGATCAGGCGCTGCTCGGGCTCGAGCATCATGCCGCGCACGCCACGCGCAGTGCGGCCCATCGGGCGCACATCGTCTTCGTCGAAGCGCACGGCCTTGCCACCATCGCTGAACAGCATCACATCGTGTTTGCCATCGGTCAGCGCGGCGCCGATCAGGTGATCGCCCTCATCCAGATCAACGGCGATGATGCCGGCCTTGCGCGGGTTGCTGAAGTCCTTCAGCGAGGTCTTCTTCACCGTGCCCATGGCCGTGGCCATGAAGATGAAATGATCTTCCGGGAAGCTGCGGAATTCGCCGGTTAGCGGCAGCACCACGGTAATCTTTTCCTCAGCCTGCAGCGGGAACATATTGACGATGGGCTTGCCGCGCGAGTTGCGCGAGCCCTGCGGCACTTCCCAGACCTTCAGCCAGTAGACACGGCCGCGGTTGCTGAAGCACAGAATCCAGTCGTGCGTGTTGGCGATGAAGAGCTGGTCGACCCAGTCGTCGTCCTTGGTCTGCGTCGCTTGCTTGCCGCGGCCGCCGCGCTTTTGCGCCCGGTATTCGGAGAGAGCCTGGCTCTTGATGTAGCCGGTGTGCGAGAGCGTGACCACCATATCGGTCGGGGTGATCAGGTCTTCGGTGCCGAGTTCCTGCGCGTTGTGCTCGATCACGCTGCGGCGTGCGCCGAGCTTGGTCTGGCCGAATTCCTGGCGCACCTGGATCAGCTCTTCGCTGATGATGGCGGTGACGCGGGCCGGCGTGGCCAGGATGTCCAGCAGATCGGCGATCTGCGACATCACGTCCTTGTACTCGCCGACGATCTTGTCCTGCTCCAGGCCGGTCAGGCGCTGCAGACGCATCTGCAGGATTTCGCTGGCCTGATCTTCGGTCAGGCGGTAGAGGCCGTCGGCCTGCATGCCGAATTCAGGTGCCAGCCCCTCGGGGCGGAAGGCGCTGCGACCGCCCGGCGTGGCTTCCTCGGCGCGGCTGAGCATCTCGCGCACCAGCGAGGAGTCCCAGCTCTTGGCCATCAGCGCAGCCTTGGCGACCGGCGGGGTCGGCGAGGTCTTGATGGTCTCGATGAATTCGTCGATATTGGCCAGCGCCACGGCCAGGCCTTCCAGCACATGGCCGCGTTCACGGGCCTTGCGCAGCTCGAACACGGTGCGGCGGGTGACGACCTCGCGGCGGTGTTCCAGGAAGACCGTGATCAGGTCTTTCAGATTGCACAGCTTGGGCTGACCATCGATCAGCGCCACCATATTGATGCCGAAGGTGTCCTGCAGCTGGGTCTGCTTGTACAGATTGTTCAGCACGACCTCGGGGACTTCGCCGCGCTTCAATTCAATGACCACGCGCATGCCGGACTTGTCGGACTCGTCCTGGATGTGACTGATGCCCTCGATCTTCTTTTCGTGCACCAGTTCGGCAATGCGCTCCAGCAGCGTCTTCTTGTTGACCTGGTAGGGGATCTCGTCAACGATGATGGCTTGGCGCTGGCCGCGGTCGATGTCCTCGAAGTGGACCTTGGCGCGCATGACCACCTTGCCGCGGCCGGTGCGGTAGCCTTCGCGCACGCCGTTCAAGCCGTAGATGATGCCGGCGGTGGGGAAGTCGGGGGCCGGGATGATTTCCATCAGTTCATCGATGGAGCACTCCGGACTCTTCAGCGCATGCAGGCAGGCGTCGACGACTTCATTGAGGTTGTGTGGCGGGATATTGGTGGCCATACCGACCGCGATACCGGCCGAACCATTGACCAGCAAATTCGGCAGGCGCGTCGGCAATACCAGCGGCTCTTTTTCCGAACCGTCGTAGTTCGGGCCAAAGTCGACAGTTTCCTTGTCGATATCGGCCAGCATTTCGTGGGCAATTTTGTCGAGGCGGATTTCGGTATAACGCATCGCCGCGGCGTTATCGCCGTCGATCGAGCCGAAATTGCCCTGGCCATCGATCAGCATATGGCGCAGCGAGAAATCCTGCGCCAGTCGGACGATGGTGTCATAGACCGCGCTGTCACCGTGCGGGTGGTATTTACCGATCACATCGCCGACGATGCGAGCGGACTTCTTGTAGGCACGGTTCCAGTCGTTGTTCAGCTCATGCATCGCGAACAGCACCCGCCGATGCACCGGCTTCAGGCCGTCGCGGGCGTCGGGCAGGGCGCGGCCCACGATCACGCTCATCGCGTAATCGAGATAGGAGCGGCGCATCTCCTCCTCAAGGCTGATGGGCAAGGTTTCTTTGGCGAACTGTGTCATGCGCGGTGAGCGGCTTTTTCCGGGGGGATGGGCCGACGTCTAGAGAGACAGAATCGGTGATTGTAAGTGGCGCGGCATGTAGCTCTCGCGCAACATCGCGGGGCAGATGTTCATAGGCGGGCGCCACAATGAAAGCGGCATCAAGGCCTATGGCACAATCGCCGAGTCCCTAGGATAAACCCGATGGTCTTGTGCCTTCGGGAGGTTTCTAGGCAACTCCAGTTCTGGACTTTTCGCAGGGCAACTGCGGCTTTGCTTGAGAGGATAAACATGAAGAAATTGAACCGCGTGGCGTCGCTCTTCGCAGTCGCTGCCTTGGCATCGTCTGGCGCATTCGCCCAGACCGTTGACAACTGGCGTGCGACTGACGGCACCGTTTGGAAGAACGGTAGCAATGAGTACTGCTGGCGCGATGCCAACTGGACGCCTGCCACCGCCGCCAAGGATTGCGACGGCGCGCTGAAGCCGGCCCCGAAGGTTGAGGCTCCCGCTCCGGCGCCTGCTCCGGCCCCCGCTCCGGCCCCCGCTCCGAAGCCTGCTCCGGTGCCTCCCGCTCCGGTCAGCGAGAAGGTGACCTTCGCTGCTGACGCCTTCTTTGACTTCGACAAGGCTGTGCTGAAGCCCGAAGCCAAGGCCAAGCTGGACGATCTGGCCGGCAAGACCAAGGGCATCAATCTGGAAGTCATCATCGCCGTCGGTCACACCGACAGCGTTGGCTCTGATGAGTACAACCAGAAGCTGTCGGTGCGTCGCTCCGAAGCCGTGAAGGCCTATCTGGTGTCGCTGGGTCTGGAAAAGAACCGCGTCTACACCGAAGGCAAGGGCGAGAAGCAGCCTGTGGCCGACAACAAGACCGCCGAAGGCCGTGCCAAGAACCGCCGCGTTGAAATCGAAGTGGTTGGCACCCGCAACAAGTAAGCCCTCGCGCTTGCTCCAGGAAATCCCCGCCGCGGCGGGGATTTTTTTCGTCTGATGCTTTTGTTCGTGCCACGGCACAGCGGTGCGGCCATGAAAAAAGGCGCCCGGAGGCGCCTTTGTGGCATGCGTCGAGGCGAGGCTCAGACGCGCTTGCGGTACTCGTGGGTGCGGGTGTCGATTTCGATCTTGTCGCCTTGGGCAACGAAGATAGGCACTGGAATTTCGAAGCCGGTGGAGATCTTGGCAGGCTTCAGCACCTTGCCCGAGGTGTCGCCCTTGACGGCGGGTTCGGTCCAGGTGACTTCACGAACCAGCGAGGTCGGCAGTTCAACCGAGATCGCCTTGCCGTCGTAGAACACGACTTCGGCGGCCATGCCGTCTTCCAGATACTGGATGGCGTCGCCCATGTTCTCGGCTTCGACTTCGTACTGGTTGTACTCAGTGTCCATGAACACATACATCGGATCGGCGAAGTAGGAGTAGGTGCACTCCTTCTTGTCCAGAATGATCTGGTCCATCTTGTCGTCGGCCTTGAAGACGACTTCGGTGCCCGAGTTGTTCAGCAGGCTCTTCAGCTTCATGCGCACGGTGGCTGCATTGCGGCCGCCACGGCTGTATTCGGTCTTCAGCACGACCATGGGGTCTTTGCCGTGCATGATCACGTTGCCAGCGCGGATTTCCTGAGCGATCTTCATAGTGGTTACAAGGTTGGGAGGCGGTAATCGGGGTGAGGGCGCAAGAGGCTCAATCTTGAGAGGTCCCGGCCATCACGGCTCGCGCATCCATGGTCCATGCATCGCTTTGCCCGGCTGATGAGGTGCAGAAAGCTGCGCCCGTGTTTCCATCAGTCCGACCATGCCTGGCCCCAAGTGTCGCGGCAAAACCCCGGATTCTAGCTGGTTTCGCCCAGCAGGCCGAGGATTTGGCTGCACAAGTCCTGCTGCGCTGCCAATTGCGCACGCCAATGCAGTGCGTGCATTTGGGCCGAATCCATGTCGGGAAGCGCCACATCGACGAATTCCATCAGCCCATTCCAGCTCAGCCAGAGCCGTTGATAGTCGGCGCGCAATTCGTCGTCGGCGTCCTGCAGCCACAGCTGCAAAAAGGCCTGCAGCTTGGGGCCATGAGCGCCATCATCCTGTGGGTAGATCTGCCAGACCATGGGCTTGGCCGCCCATTGGGCACGAACAAAAGAATCCTCGCCACGAACAAAATTCAGATCGGACGCCCAGAGCAGGTGGTCGAAGTCCAGCTGATCAAGGAAGGGCAGGCTGATGATGCGGAGATTCGATCGTGCGCTGGCGCTCATGCGTTCACGGAAACCAGTGTCAGCAATGGCGCGCGCCGCCGGCCCAGGGCAGACCAGCAGCAATGTCCTCACCTGGCCCAGCTGCTCGATCAAGCCGAGCAGGGCGGGATTGTCATAGCAGAACAGGCTGACGATGCGTTCGCCCGGCTGAGCTGAGCAGCCATGCGCAGCCAACCAGGCTGCTGCGTCGAAGTTGGCCTGGCGCTGCAGCAAATCTGGCTCGCGCAGCAGGCCGCCGGTGCGGCGGCTGAAACCGGGGTAGAAGAAGCGCTTGTCCAGCCCGGCGGCCGGGCCACTGAACTGCGGCGATTGAAGGCCGTGGCTGCGCTCGACATAGGACTCCGCGCTCAGGTACTCAAGGTTCAGCCAGAGTGGCGGGTGCGACGCCAAGGCCATGGCGCTGAGCACCGCCGCGGGCAATTCGCAGCCAAAGGCTTCGATCACCACGCGACCGGGCCGGAAAGAGGTGGCGGCTTCCTGCCAGTCCAGCACGCTGACCCCCTCGACGCGCTCCGAACCGGCCATCCAGCTCAGTGCACGGGCGTCATCGATCCACAGGCGCACGCGCTGACCGCGCCGCGCCAGGTCGCGGGCCAGACGCCAGCACACGCCGACATCGCCGAAGTTGTCAATCACCCGGCAGAACAGGTCCCAGTCGTGCGCCATCATGGCGCGCATTATCGGCGGCACAATGCCGCCCCATGAGTGATGAAAACGCAGCGCCGCCGGTAGCTGGCGAAGCTGGGACCGCGGATCAGCCGTCGCCCGGTGAGGCGCAGATCAAGGCCTGGGCGGCGCAACGTCAGGCGGATGAGGCGGCCGAGCAGGCGCGCGTGGCCGAGGTCGAGCGCGCGGCGGTCGACCGTCGCGAAGCGCTGTTGCTGGAGGTGGCGGCCTTGCCGGGGCTGCCGGGCGTGTACCGCTATTTCGATGCTCAGGATCAGGTGCTCTATGTGGGCAAGGCCAAGAACCTGAAGAAGCGCGTTTCCAGCTACTTCCAGAAGAACCACGGCGGCACGCGCATTGGCATGATGGTGGCGCGGATCGCGCGCCTGGAAACCACCGTGGTGCGGACCGAGGCCGAGGCCCTGCTGCTTGAGAACAATCTGATCAAGGCGCTGGATCCGAAGTTCAACATCCTGTTCCGCGATGACAAGAGCTACCCCTATCTGCGCCTGAGCGGCCACGAGTTCCCGCGCATCAGCTACTACCGCGGTGCCGTCGATCGGCGACACCGCTACTTCGGGCCGTTTCCGAGCGCCTGGGCGGTCAAGGAGTCGATACAGCTGCTGCAAAAAGTGTTCCGGCTGCGTACCTGCGAAGACACGGTGTTTGCCAATCGCAGCCGACCTTGCCTGCTCTATCAGATCCGTCGCTGCTCCGGCCCCTGTGTGCCTGAGGGCCAGGGTGAGGCCTACGCGCGGGACGTGCGCAATGCCGAACGCTTCTTGCTGGGAGAAACCGAAGAGGTGATGCAGGGCTTGCAGGCTCAGATGATGAGCTATGCCGATGCGCTGAAGTTCGAGTTGGCGGCCGAGGTGCGCAACCAGATCACTGCGCTGTCCAAGGTCTTGCAGCAGCAGACCATGGACGAGAACAGCGCCACCGGCCGCGATCGCGACGTCGACATCCTGGCCGTCAAGGTGCAGGGCGGGCGCGCCTGTGTGAACCTGGCGATGGTCCGCGGCGGCCGTCATCTCGGTGATCGGGCCTACTTTCCCAAGCATGTTGAAGAAGCGACGGCGCTGCTGCTGGAGGATGACGAAGAGCTGTCGCCGGCGCCCGCCGAGCAGGATGCTGCTGCAGGCGACGCGAGCCCTGACGCTGGTGTCGAGCAGCGCCGCGTTGAGCGCCAGGTGCTTGAGGCCTTCATTGCCCAGCACTACCTGGATGCCTTTGTGCCGCCGTTGCTGGTGCTCAGCGAGCCGGTCGACAGCGGGCTGTCCGACGCGCTCAGCGAACAGGCCGGCTACAAGGTGACGACACAGGCCCAGCCGCGCGGGCAGCGCCGCATCTGGCAGGAGATGTGCGTCAAAGGCGCGGAACTGTCGCTGGCGCGGCTGCTGGCGCAGGAGGGTTCGCAGCAGGCGCGCACGCTGGCCTTGCTGGAGGCGCTGGATCTGTCGGTGGCCGACGCCGAGGCCTTTCGCATCGAATGTTTCGACATCAGCCATACCGCGGGTGAGGCAACCCAGGCCTCGTGCGTGGTTTTCGAAGGGCATCAGATGCAGAGCAGCCAGTACCGGCGCTACAACATTGAGGGCATCACAGGCGGCGACGACTATGCGGCGATGCGCCAGGTGCTGACCCGCCGCTATGCCAAGATCGCCGAGGGCGTTGTGCTCGGTACGGCGAGGATGCCGGATCTGGTGCTGGTCGATGGCGGCAAGGGCCAGGTGTCGATGGCGCGCGAGGTCTTCGAAGAACTGGGCTTGGATCTGTCCCTGATCGCCGGCGTTGAGAAGGGCGAGGGCCGCAAGGTGGGTTTGGAGGAGCTGGTCTTTGCCGATGGCCGACCCAAGGTCTATCTGGGGCGCGATTCGGCGGCACTGATGTTGATTGCGCAGATCCGTGACGAGGCGCATCGCTTTGCCATCACCGGCATGCGCGCCAAGCGCGCCTCGGTGCGCACCGGTGGCTCGCGCTTGGAGGATGTGCCGGGCATCGGACCGAAGAAGCGTGCGCAGCTCTTGCAGCGCTTTGGCGGCGTGCGCGGCGTGGCCGCCGCGAGTGTGGAGGACATCGCCAGTGTCAAAGGCATTTCACGCGAACTGGCTGAGGAGATCTATCGTGTCTTGCACTGAAACTGGCCGCGCCGCTGAGACCGGCTCATGCTTCCCGACAACGCGATCCGGGCTGCTGCTGAGCCTGATGTGCCTGCTGATGTCGGCGTGCGGCAATTCACCTCGCGGCACGGTTCAACCGGAAGCGAGCAAGCCAAGCAGCACTGCCGAGAACGCACCGCCATCACGCCAGACGGCGCAAGGCGGCGGCCCCGACAAGACGGCCCCCGCTCGGCCTGGCTCGGCTGCCGCCGGATTGCCACCGCCGAGGCCAGTCCGCACGCATGCGGAGTTGCGTCGGCAGGCGGCCGAGCGCCTGGTGGCTGCCAATCCCGGCCAGACCTACCTGGGCACCGTGCCGCCCATCCTGCTGGCGATTCCCGTGCTGGAGGTCGAACTGAAGGCTGACGGTCATGTGTCGCGCATCCATGTGCTGCGCAAGCCCGGTCAGGCGCCCGAGACGCTGCAGATGGCCATCGATGCGGTTCATCGTGCAGCGCCTTTCGGCAATGTTTCGCGGCTGCCCCAGCCGTGGAAGTTCAGCGAAACCTTTCTGTTCAATGACCAGCGTCATTTCAAGCCGCGAACGCTTGACGAATGAGCCGGCTCATGCCGACCTTCCTAGGTCTGCATCAATAAAGAGACAGTCGTCCTTCTGCGCCCGGGTGCATGCCTCGCTTTTGGGCACAATGCCTGCATGTTCCTGACGCTGCCTACCCTGTTCACCTGGGCCCGTATCGTGGCCATCCCGCTGATCGTTGGCGTGTTCTATCTGAACGTGTCGATGGAGCATCGCAATCTGTTCGCGACCGTGATCTTCGTCGTCGTGGCCTTGACCGACTGGTTGGATGGCTATCTGGCCCGCAAGCTGAACCAGACCTCGTCTTTCGGCGCCTTCCTGGACCCGGTGGCGGACAAATTCCTGGTCTGCGCCGCCTTGCTGATCCTGCTCGAGCTGGGGCGTGTCAATGCCTTGGTGGCCCTGGTCATCATCGGCCGCGAGATTGCGATTTCGGCGCTGCGGGAATGGATGGCTCAGTTGGGCGCGGCGCGCAGCGTGGCGGTGCATATGGTCGGCAAGCTGAAGACCACGGTGCAGATGGTGGCCATTCCCTTTCTTCTCTACGATGGCCTGCTGTTTGGCTGGATCGAGACGCGCCTCTGGGGCACCTGGCTCATTTTGGCGGCCGTGGTGCTGACGATTTGGTCCATGGTTTACTACCTGCAGAAGGCGCTGCCCGAGATCCGGGCCCATGCGAAATGAAGGAGCGGCGAAGGCGGCACTGAAGTCGCCATCGCCTGCCGAGCCCACCGTGGCGCCGGCCGATGCCCGTCCCGCGGCATGGTTGGCAGGCATGCCGGCGCTGTTCGTTGCCATCTGGTCCACCGGCTTTGTGGTCGCTCGTCTGGGCATGCCCCATGCGCCTCCGCTGAGTTTTCTGGCGCTTCGTTTCGCACTGTCTGCGCTCTGCCTGCTGGGTTGGGCGCTTTGGGTGGGCGCGCGCTGGCCGCAAGGCCGTGGGCAATGGTTCCATCTGGCCGTGCTCGGGGCCTTGATGCATGCCGGCTATCTGGGCGCGGGCTGGGCGGCCGTCAAACAGGGCTTGGGCGCCGGCACGATGTCACTGATCGCCGGCTTGCAACCGGTGTTGACGGCGGTCTACCTGAGTCTGCGCCCGACGCAGGCGCGCTTGTCTGGGGCGCAGTGGGCGGGCTTGGGTCTTGGCACGATAGGCCTGGTTCTGGTCGTCTGGCGCAAGCTGGGGCTTGGCGAGGCCAGTGCCCTGAATCTCTCGCTGGGCTTTGCGGCCTTGATGTTCATCACCGTCGCCGCGCTGTATCAGCAGCGCTTTGTGCGGCCCTGTGACTCTCGAACCGCCCTATGTGTCCAGATGCTCGCGGCCTGTCTGCTGATGGCGCCCCTAGGCTTGCTCGAGGGCGAGGCGATGGACTGGGTGCCGGCGCTCTACGCGGCGCTGGGCTGGTCGGTGCTGGGTCTGACTCTGGGCGGGAGCTCGCTGCTCTACCTGATGCTGCAGCGGGGTGCCGCGACGCGGGTGACCAGCTTGATGTACCTGGTGCCTCCGTGTGCAGCCATGCTGTCCTGGATGTTGTTTGGCGAGCAACTCGGGGCTGCGGTGTGGTTGGGCATGGGCTTGAGTGCAGCGGGTGTCTATCTGGTGATTCGGCGTTGATCGGCGGCCAGCCACAGCCTGCGATTTGACGGTCTTGTATCGGTGCTTTTCCTCCCTCAGTGGCAGCAGAGAAAGCGTCTAGAATCCGCTTCCCGCGTGTTGTGACGTCGGCATGTATTCGCTGATCATTCGGCTGGATTTGCGGCGACACGAAGGCGGTCCAGACATCCCGTCGCGTTGACCTTTTGCCTTGCAAATTCTTTTGAGGGGGTACCTTCGTGAACAAGTCCGAACTGATCGAGCACATTGCCAAGCAGGCTGATATTTCCAAGGCGGCTGCCGGGCGTGCGCTCGAAGCGCTGATTGGTGGTGTCAAGACGACGTTGAAGAAGAATGGCACGGTTTCTCTGGTAGGCTTCGGCACCTTCAGCGTGACCAAGCGTGCTGCTCGCGCCGGGCGTAATCCGCGCACGGGCGACACGATCAAGATCAAGTCGGCCAAGGTGCCCAAGTTCCGCCCCGGCAAGGCCTTGAAAGACGCAGTGAACTGAATCCGGATTTCCGGGTGCTTAGCTCAGTTGGTAGAGCGCTTCCCTTACACGGAAGATGTCAGCGGTTCGAGCCCGTTAGCACCCACCAATTACTGTTTCGCAGCGGCCAGACGTGGGTTTGGTCTGCAAGGCGGTACTGGACCAAGGGCTACAATGCCCACCCACGCAAAGGCGAACCGAGGTTCGCCTTTGTCGTGTTTGCGCCGTCGGGCGCAGTGACCGGTTGTTGCAGCATTGGCCGGTGTTTTGTGCGTGAGTTTTTGATCTGAGGCCGCAGGGCCTGTCAGAGGTTTCGAATGTTTGATTTCGTTCGCAGTCACACCCGCCTGTTTCAGTTCATCTTGCTGATACTGATCCTGCCCTCGTTTGTGGCGCTGGGTGTGAACGGTTACAGCAGCTTCATGGATGGTGCGAATGCCACCGTCGCCAGTGTTGATGGCCACAAGATCACGCAGTCCGAATGGGACGCTGCCCATCGCGATCAAAGCGAGCGCATGCGCCGCCAGGCGCCGAATGTCGACGCCAAGCTGTTCGACACGCCGGAGGCCCGCCGTGAGACCCTGGAGAACCTGCTGCGCGAACGCGTGCTGCAGGCGGCGGCACGCGGGCAGAAGCTGTTTGTCAGCGATGAGCGCCTGGCCACTCTGTTCCGCAACGATCCGCAGTTTGCCTATCTGCGCAACCCGGATGGCACGCCCAACAAGGCGGTGCTGGCGGCCCAGGGCATGACCTCGGACATGCTGGCCTACCGTTTGAAGCAAGACCTGACCCTGCGCCAGGTGACGGCCGGCGTCAGCGATACGGCGCTGGCCTCGACAGCCAATGCACTGATCGCGTTTGATGCCTTCCTACAGCAACGCGAAGTGCAGCTGCAGCGCTTTGAGGGTAAGGATTTCATCGCCAAGCTTAATCCCACGGACGCCGACGTCGAGGCGTTCTACAAGTTGCCGGCCAATAGCGCCAAGTTCCAGCTGCCCGAAACGGCCGACATCGAATACGTGGTGCTGGATCTTGAAGCCATGAAGGCGTCGGTCAGTTTCAGTGACAAAGATCTGCACGATTTTTATGAGCAGAATCAATCTCGCTATGTGCTTGCCGAGGAGCGTCGCGCCAGCCACATCCTGATCAAGGCTGACAAGTCGGCGCCTGCCGACGAACGCGCCAAGGCCAAGGCGCGCGCCGAGGCCTTGCTCGCCGAAGCGCGCAAGAACCCGGCAGGATTTGCCGAGCTGGCCCGCAAGAACTCGCAGGACGAGGGTTCGGCGGCGCGTGGCGGCGATCTGGACTTCTTCCCGCGTGGCGCCATGGTCAAGCCTTTCGAGGATGCGGCCTATGTGCTCAAGCAGGGTGAGCTGAGCCCGGTGATCGAAAGCGATTTCGGCTATCACGTCATCCAGCTGACCGGCATCCGCGGCGGCGACAAGAAGAGCTTTGAGTCGGTGCGCGCCGACATCGAGCAGGAAGTTCGCAAGCAAAAGGCCCAGGCGGCCTATGCCGGCCTGGCCGAACAATTCGGCAACCTGGTGTATGAGCAGTCCGACAGCCTGAAGCCGGTGGCCGACAAGCTGAAACTCGCCATCCAGACCGCCACCGTGCAGCGCAAGCCGCTGCCCGGTACCCTTGGCCCGGTGGCGTCGGCCAAGCTGCTTGATGCGGTGTTTGGCAATGACGCGCTGCGCAACAAGCGCAATACCGAAGCGGTGGAGACTGCTCCAAGTCAGCTGGTGTCGGCTCGTGTCGTGCAGTACAAGCCGGCACGTGTGCCTGAACTCGCTGACGTCAAGGCCGCGGTGCGCGAGCAGTTGCTGAAGAAGCTGGCTGCCGAGCAGGCCGTCAAAGCGGGTGAGGCGCGTTTGGCTGAGCTGAAGCAGTCGGGCTCGCTGGCTGGCCTGGACGCGGCAGAGACGGTGTCGCGCGCCAAAGCAGGCAAGCTGCCGGCCAAGGTGCTGGACGCGGTGCTGCGTGCCGATGCGAGCAAGCTGCCGGCCTTTGTTGGCGTTGACGCAGGCGAGGGCAGCTATGTCGTCGTGGCCGTCAACAAGGTGCTGCCGCGCGATGCGGCGCTGGCCGATGCACAGCGCCTGACGCAGCAATATGCGCAGGCCTGGGCAGGTGTTGAGACGGCAGCGTATTACAACGCGCTGAAGGCGCAGCACAAGGCCAGTATCAAGGCGCCGGCCGCGGCCGCATCGGCCGCTTCGGCGCCCTGAAAGGGTCGTGGCCGGCAACGCTTAGCGGCAGCCAGCGTCTGGCGCCCGCAAAATCGCCGCCAACGCGGTAGGCCAAAGAAAGTTTAAAAAGTTCTTCCAATCGCCGAAATATTCGGCTTATAATGATTGGCTCAGCAGCGGTGGCTGTAGCTCAGTTGGTAGAGTCCAGGATTGTGATTCCTGTTGTCGTGGGTTCGAGTCCCATCAGCCACCCCAAAACACATCGTGAAGCCCGACAACATACACGTGTTGTCGGGCTTTTTCTTTGTCCGGCATTGCCGGTGGCCTCATGCAGAGGCGACAGGCCATGTTTGCAGCCAATCGTTGCGATGGCTTCATGGCGGGCAGGCTTGCGCCACACCCGCTTGATGAACATCAAGCATCGCAGGCCCAAACTCGTTAAGCTGCTTCGATGCTTCGTCGAATCAGCAGCCTTGTGGGCAAGCTTGCCCTGATACAGACCAGTTTCATGGTCCTGGCCCTGGCCTCGATAGGCGCCACGCTGTGGGTGTCCTGGCAGCTCGAAGGCGGTGCCGGCGCAATCAACGAGGCCGGGCGCATGCGCATGCTGAGCTATCGGATGACAGTCGCCCACGCGGAAGGACGTCAGAGCGATTTGCTCAAGGACGCTGAGACCTTTGACGCCATGGTGGAGCGGCTGCGTGTCGGCGATCCGGAGCGCCCCTTGTTCCTGCCTGATACCGAGGCCTGCCACCGGTACTTCGAGCGAGTCGCGCAGGGTTGGCCGGCCTTGCGGAAGCGGCTGCTGGAACCCGCCGGTGTTCGCGTCAGCCCGCTGACCGATGCTTTTGTTGCCCATATTGATGAGCTTGTCGGCGCCATCGAGCATGAGATCGCTTCACGGACGGCCATTCTTGGCGGCCTGTGCTTTGGCCTGGTGTTGCTGGTCGTGGCTGCTTCGGTCGTCTTTGTGGCCGGCACTTACAACTGGATCGTCCAGCCTTTGCAGCGGCTGCGCGAAGGGCTGCAAAGAATGGCGGCCGGAGAGCTGGGCGCGCGCGTGGACGAACTGGGCTCGGTCGATGAATTCAAGAGCCTGGCCCAGGGTTTCAACCAGATGGCGGCGGCGCTGCAGCAGGCCTATCAAGGCCTGGAAGACCGGGTGAGGGAAAAGACCGCGCACCTGGCTCAGCAGAATGAAAGGCTGGAAGCCCTGTACGACGTGGCCCTGCTGGCCGCTGAGGCGGACGTCAGCCTGGAGTCGATGGCGCAGTCCTTTGCACACAAGCTGGCGCGCCTGGTTCGTGCCGACGCCAGCGCCGTGCGGCTGGCGGCGCAGGACGGCGAGCGCTGGCTCCTGCTGGGCCAGACCTGCCTGCCGCAGGAAATGATCGACGCCGAACGCTGCCTGCGCCAGGGCGATTGCGCCTGTGGCAGCGCCGATGCCGAGGGCG
This sequence comes from Roseateles aquae, assembly GCF_032337115.1. Lineage (NCBI taxonomy): Bacteria > Pseudomonadati > Pseudomonadota > Betaproteobacteria > Burkholderiales > Sphaerotilaceae > Roseateles > Roseateles aquae. The sequence continues at coordinate 467,905 of NZ_JAVXZY010000001.1, read as the reverse complement.
GCAGGACGCGCATCATCCCGATTCACAGCATCGCCGGGCCCAGGCTCAAGCATTGCGAGATGGCCGGCTACCAGACGGTGCTGGCCATTCCGATGCGGACTTCCGGGCGCACGATTGGCGAGGTCGAGTTGTTCTTCTACGGTGAGCGGCGTCTGGCCGACAGCGAGGAGCAATTGCTGGACGCGCTGGTCGGCCAATTTGCGCTGCAGGTCGACAACCTGCGCCTGGTCGCGCGTGACCGCGAGATGGCGGTCTCCGAGGAGCGCAATCTGCTCGCGCAGGAGCTGCATGACTCGATTGCCCAGGTGCTGGCCTTTCTGAAGATTCAGGTGCAGCTGCTGCGCGCTGCCATCGGCCGTGCGCGGCCCGACGAGGTCGAGCGCACCGTTGCCGAGATCGAGACCGGCGTCAAGGAGTGCTACGCCAATGTGCGCGAGCTGCTGGTCCATTTCCGCACCCGGCCCGGCCATGAAGACATCGAGCATGCGCTGCGCAGTGCGCTGGCCAAGTTCGAGCATCAAAGCGGCTTGAGCACGCAGCTCAGCGTCCATGGCGACGGCTTGCCGCTGCCGCCTGACCACCAGGTGCAGGTGCTGCACATCATTCAGGAAGCGCTGTCCAATGTGCGCAAGCATGCCGAGGCCGATCATGTTCGTGTCCGCGTCGAGCAGCTGCCGCGCTGGAGCTTCGAGGTGCAGGACAACGGTCTGGGTTTCGAGGCGCCTAGCAGCGAGCGCGCGCAGACACATGTCGGCTTGCAGATCATGCGCGAGCGGGCGCAGCGCATCGGCGCGCAGCTCAGCATTGAGCGGCCGCCAGAGGGCGGCACCTTGGTCCGCCTCGTACTCCCACAGGCTGATGCCATGCGGGCTGGCGCCACATCCGCTGCGGCGCTGACGCTGGAGACCCAATGACAGTGATCAGAACCCTGGTCGTTGACGACCACACCCTGTTCCGGCGCGGCCTGATCGCCTTGCTCGCTCAGGAGGTCGGCGTCGAGGTGGTTGGTGAGGCGGCGGATGCCAGCGAGGCCTTGCGCAGCGCGGCCGAGCTGCAACCTGACCTGATCCTGCTGGACAACCATCTGCCCGGTGTCACCGGTGTGGCCACGCTGCCGGCGCTGCGCGAGGCTGCGCCCAAGGCGCGCGTGCTGATGCTCACCGTCAGCGAGGATGAGCAGGATCTCAGCGCGGCGCTGCGCAATGGCGCGCAGGGCTATCTGCTCAAGACCATCGATGGTGAAGACCTGGCCGCGGCGCTGATCAAGACCATGCATGGCGAATCGGTCGTCAGCCCTGAAATGACCCACAAGCTGGTGCGGGCCTTCGTGGCCAGCAGTGCGGCGCCGGCCGCAGCGGCCCCACAGGCTGCGCGCGAGGCCGCGATGGGGGCCCTGTCGCCACGCGAGCAGGAGATCCTGCGCGAGATTGCCCGTGGGGCCAGCAACAAGGAAATTGCCCGCAGCCTGAGCATTGCCGAGACCACGGTGAAGATCCATGTGCAGCACATCCTGCGCAAGCTGGAGTTGAACTCGCGTGTGCAAGTGGCGGTCTGGGCCAGCGAACGCGGCATCTTCAGCGCCAGCTGAACAAGCGCTGGCGGCCGCCTGCGCATTCCTTATCCCGGTTCAAGGAAATTCCCGAGCAAATCCCTAGGCTACCGACATCCATTCTTCATGTCGGAGGCAACCATGAGCCGAGGCTTCACCAGCCAGATGGCGCGCAATGTTTTCTATGGCGGTTCGCTGTTCTTCGTGCTGCTGTTCGCGGCGCTGATCCTCGATACCGAGCAGCGGATCCCTGAGCGTTCCAAATCAGCGGCCATCACACCGGCCGTCGTGCGCGGCAAGCACGTCTGGGAAACGCGCAACTGCATCGGTTGCCACACGCTGCTAGGCGAGGGCGCCTATTTCGCGCCTGAGCTTGGCAATGTGTACACACGCCGAGGCCCTGATTTCATCAAGGCCTGGATCAAGGCGCAGCCCACCGGCGCGCCGGGGCGCCGCCAGATGCCCGACTTCCACCTCAACGACCAGCAACTCGACGATCTGGTCGAGTTCCTCAAATGGACCAATGGCGTGGACACCGAAAAGTGGCCTCCCAATATCGAAGGTTGAGGATCCAACATCATGAAAAGCACAAGCCTCAAGTTCCAGTCGCAGTCGGTCGCCAAGCTTTACTTCATCGGTGCGATTGCGCTGTTTGTCGGTCAAATCGTGTTCGGCCTGACGCTGGGCCTGCAGTACCTGATCGGGGATCTGATGTTCCCGGCCATTCCCTTCAATGTGGCCCGCATGGTGCACACGAATCTGCTGATCGTGTGGCTGCTGATGGGCTTCATGGGCTCGGCCTATTACCTGGTGCCGGAGGAAGCCGAGACCGAGCTCTACAGCCCGCTGCTGGCCAAGATCCTGTTCTGGGTCTTCCTGGCGGCCGGGGCGGCCACCATCCTCGGCTATCTGCTGGTGCCCTATGCCACGCTGGCCGAGATGACCGGGAACAACCTGCTGGCGACGATGGGACGCGAGTTCCTCGAGCAGCCGCTGCCGACCAAACTCGGCATCGTGGTCGTCGCGCTGGCCTTCCTGTTCAACATCAGCATGACGGTGCTCAAGGGCCGCAAAACGGCCATCACCCTGGTGTTGCTGATGGGGCTGTGGGGCCTGGCGCTGATGTTCCTGTTCAGCTTCGTCAACCCGAGCAATCTGGTGCGCGACAAGATGTACTGGTGGTTCGTCGTCCACCTCTGGGTCGAGGGCACCTGGGAGCTGATCCTCGGCGCGCTGCTGGCCTTTGTGTTGATCAAGACCACCGGCGTTGACCGCGAGGTGATCGACAAGTGGCTGTACCTGATCATCACCATGGCCCTGGTCACCGGCATCCTGGGTACCGGCCACCACTTCTTCTTCATCGGCCTGCCCGGCTACTGGCAGTGGGTCGGCAGCGTGTTCAGCGCGATGGAGCCGATCCCCTTCTTCATGATGACGCTGTTTGCCTTCAATATGGTGCAGCGCCGCCGCCGCGAGCATCCTAACCAGGCCGCCGTGCTGTGGGCCGTCGGTTGCGCGGTGATGGGCTTTCTGGGTGCCGGCCTGTGGGGCTTCATCCACACGCTGAGCCCGGTCAACTACTACACCCATGGCAGCCAGATCACTGCTGCGCACGGCCATCTGGCCTTCTACGGCGCCTATGTGTTGGTGGTGATCGCGATGATCAGCTATGCAATGCCCATCCTGCGCGGCCGTGAGGCCAACCCGCGCCGTGCGCAGTCGGTCGAGATGTGGAGTTTCTGGATCATGACCATCGGGATGGGTGTGATGGTGCTGGCGCTGACCGGTGCCGGCATCCTGCAGATCTGGCTGCAGCGGATGCCGACCGAGGGCGCCATGAGCTTCATGGCCACGCAAGACCAGCTGCGCTTCTTCTACTGGGTGCGCATCGCTGGCGGCCTGATGTTCCTGGCCGGGCTGCTGACCTATCTGAGCAGCTTCTTCATCGGCGCCGGTGCTGACGAAGACGAGCTGGCCCTCACCGGGCAGCTGAGGGCCGCGTGATGGAGATGCTGAGTGCGCGGGCGCTGCAGGGCGAAGCGCCGTTCTACGCCGCCCAAGGCGAGGAATGCCGGCTCTTCGAGCAGGCCCATGCCAGCCGGCTGCCTCTGCTGATCAAGGGGCCGACCGGCTGCGGCAAGACGCGCCTGGTCGAGCACATGGCGGCGCGCTTGCGCCGCCCGCTGGTGACGGTCAGCTGCCATGACGACCTCAGCGCGGCTGATCTGGTCGGCCGCCATCTGATCGAAGGCGGCAACACCCGTTGGTGCGACGGTCCGCTGACCCGCGCGGTCCGCCAGGGCGCGATCTGCTACCTCGACGAGGTGGTCGAGGCGCGCAAGGACACCACTGTGGTGCTGCACCCGCTGGCGGACGATCGACGGCAGCTGCCGATCGAACGCAGCGGCGAGCTGCTCGAGGCGGCGCCGGACTTCATGCTGGTGATCAGCTACAACCCGGGCTACCAGAATCTGCTCAAGGGCCTGAAGCCGAGCACGCGCCAGCGCTTTGTGGCGCTGTGCCTGGACTATCCGCGGCCCGAGATCGAAACGCAGATTGTTGGCACCGAAAGTGCTTGCTCCGCCGAGGTCGCCGCGCGCTTGGTCAAGCTGGGCCAGGCCTTGCGCCGGCTGACCGAGCACGACCTGGAGGAGACCGCCAGCACCCGGCTGCTGGTGATGGCGGCGCGGCTTCATGTCGCCGGCCTCGGCCTGCGCGCGGCCTGCCAGGCGGCCATCGTCGATGCACTGACCGACGATGCCGACACCGCCGCCGCGCTGGGCGAGATCGTGCTGGCCGTGATCGGCAATGGCTAATGCCAATATGGCGCGGCTGCAACAGCTGCGCCGCGCGACCCAGCTGGGCTTCTTCGCGCTGTTCCTGCTTGCGCCGGCGCTGAACCTCCTGCGCTTCGATCTGCAACAGACCCAGCTGTGGGTGCTGGGCTGCCGCTGGTCGCTGGGCATAGACGCCTTCAAGCAGGGCGCGCTGAGCGCCAACGAGGCAGCACTCGCCATCCTGCTGCGCGGCATCCTGCCGGCGCTGCTGCTGGCGGCTGGCTTTCTGGGGCTGGCCTGGCGCTATGGCCGCGTCTACTGCGGCTGGCTGTGCCCGCATTTCTCGCTGGTCGAGCTCTTGAACGGGCTGTTGCAGCGGGCCAGTGGCCGGCTGAGCATCTGGGAGCCGGCATCGGGGCCGCGAGGGCAGGGTGGCTGGTGGCCGCTGTTCGTGCTCAGCGGCCTGTTCTTCGGCTTTCTGTGGGCGATCACGCTCTTGACCTATCTGCTGCCACCGGCGCAGATTTGGTCTGGGCTGCTGCACGGCAGCCTGACGCCGAATCAGGCCCGCTTCGTCGTCATTGGCGGGCTCTTGTTCAGCACCGAGATGCTGCTGGCGCGCCACCTGTTCTGCCGCTTTGGCTGTGCTGTCGGCCTGTTCCAGAGCCTGGCCTGGATGGCCAATCCGCGTGCGCTGGTTGTCGCCTTCGCGCGCGAGCGGGCCAGTGATTGCCGCAGCTGCAACACGGCACAGGCGCCTGAGGGCGCCGCCTGCGATGTGGCCTGCCCGATGCGGCTCAAGCCCCGCAATATCAAGCGGCTGATGTTCTCCTGCGTGCAGTGCGGCCAATGCCTGCGCGAGTGCGAGAACTCGCACCAGCAACGTGGCCAGGCCGCAAGCCTGCAATGGACGGTGGGTCTCGACGCCTTGCGCGAGACGCTGAAGCAAAGAAGGCAGGAGTAGGCGATGGAAGAGTGGGTCGGTGAACAATGGCATCGGCTGATCAATCGTGCGGCGCGGCGCGGCCATCCGGCCCAGGCGGTGATGCTGGACGAGGTGAAGCAGGGCGCGGCGATGCTGTTCCGCGCGGCCGGCGGCGGCAGCGCGGTACGTGTCGTGCCGGCGGGCTTGAGCCGCGTGGGCGGTCCGCGGGGCTGGCTGCAGCGCCTGGCCGGCGCCGGCACACGTGAGCCGCTGGCCCGGCTGGATGCTGAGACCCTGGCCCTGCCGCCGCAGATCGACGTCTTTGATGACCGCTTACTGAACCGCGAACTCTATCTGTGGCTGTCGGCCTTGGCGGCCTCGCTGCAGCCAGGCAGGGGCTGGGTGGCCGGCCATCGCGCGGCGACGGCACGAACGCTGTCGCAATGCCCTGGGCTGCTGCCGCGGTACCGGGCCTTGCTGGACGCCCATCTGCTGCAGCGACCGCGGCCCGAGACACTAGGCAGCGAGGCCGCCATTGCCGAGCGCGCGCTGCGTGCCCAGCTGGCCCAGCCCTTCGAACGCTGGCAGCCGGTGCTTGAACTCGATCGCATGCAGCTGGCGCCGGTCTGGCTGTGGCTGGACGCCTGGGATGAGCAGCCTGCTGCCGGTGGTGATGTCACAGCCACGCCTGAGGGCGATGGCGGCGAAGGCGAGCGCGGTGCGAGACCGCGCAGCCCGACGCGACGCCGAACCCGCTGGCAGCAGCAGAGCAGTGAGCGCCCGGCCTTGTTCTTGCCGTCCAAGCTGGAGTCCATCCTGACCTGGAGCGAGCATGTGCCGCTGGACCGCGGCAGCGACGATGAGGAAGACGAACAGGCCAGTTCGGTGGCCGACGATATGCAGGCGCTGACGCTGGCGCGCAGCCAGCAGACCACCGCCTCGCGGGTCAAATTCGATCTCGACCTGCCCAGCGCCAGCGCAGACGACCAGCCGCTCGGCGGCACCGAGACGCTGCCGGAGTGGGACTGGAAGCGCCGCTGCCTGCTGCCGCGGCACTGCCAGGTGCAGACCTTGCTGAGCAACGCCCGCGAGCCGCTGCAGGTGGCGCCGGCCCTGCGCAGTACGGCGCGGCGCGTGCGCCGGGGGCTGGAGCTGCTGCGCGCCGCGCCGCGCTGGCAGCGCGGCTGCGCCGAGGGCGAGGCGATCGATCTGGATGCCTGGATACGCGAGGCCTGCACGGCCGGGCCGGCACCCAGCGAGCCCGCCGTCTACCAGCGCAGGCAGCGCGCCGAGCGCAGCCTGGCGACGCTGCTGCTGGCCGATCTCTCGCTGTCCACCGATGCCTATGTCAACAACGAGTCGCGCGTGATCGACGTGATACGCGACAGCCTCTACGTCTTTGGCGAGGCCTTGCACGGGCTCGGTGATGCCTACGCAATGCTGGGCTTCAGCTCGGTGCGCCGTCATCAGGTGCGCATCCAGCACTTGAAAGGCTTTGACGAGCCCTGGCGAGCAGCGGTGCAGGCGCGCATCGGCGCCATCAAGCCGGGCTACTACACCCGCATGGGGGCGGCCATCCGGCTGGCCACGCTGCGGCTGCAACAGCGGCCCGAGCGTCAGCGCCTGTTGCTGATCCTGACCGATGGCAAGCCCAACGACCTCGATGTCTACGAGGGGCGCTGGGGCATCGAGGACACCCGCCATGCGGTCCAACAGGCCCGCGCCGCCGGCTTGCAGCCCTTCTGCCTGAGCATTGATGAGGAGGCGCAGGACTATCTGCCCCATCTGTTTGGCGCCCAGGGCTGGGCGCGGGTGCTGCGGCCCAGCGAACTGCCCCAGAGGCTGGCCCAGGCCTATGCGCGGCTGACTCGCGGGCTTTGATGTCGCTCATTGACGGCCGTCAAGCCGTCGCCCGCAGGCCGCCGCCCACAATGCGGCTGGACTTTCGGAGCCCCATCATGGATGTGCGAGCCTTTGACCTGCCGCGCTATCTGGCCAATCTGCCGCTGTTCAATGACCTCAGCACCACCGAATTGCAGCGCCTGGCCAGCGGCTGCGCGCTGCGTCGCTACGGTCGCGGCGAGACGCTGTTCCATGTGGGCCAGCCTTGCGAAGAATTCCACGTTACCGTGACCGGCCAGGTCAAGCTGTTCGCGATCTCGCCGGCCGGGCAGGAAAAGGTGATCGAGCTGCTCGGCCCTGGTCACAGCTTTGCCGAGGCGCTGATGTTCACCGGCAAACCCTACATCATCAATGCCCAGGCGCTCAACGATTGCCTGGTGCTCAGCGTCGGCAAGGCGGCGGTGCTGCGCGAGATCGAGGCGGACTCCCGCTTTGCGCTGCGCATGCTGGCCGGCATCTCGCGCCGGCTGCACGGCCTGGTTCACGATGTGCAGGCCTATGCGCTGCACAGCGGCGTGCAGCGCGTGATCGGCTATCTGCTGCGCGATCAGCTGGTTGAGGACTGCGCCAGCGGCGAGGTCATCACCGTGTCGCTGCCGGTCAGCAAGGCCACGGTGGCCTCGCGGCTGTCGCTGACGCCGGAGTACTTCTCGCGCGTGCTGCATGAGCTCGAGGCGGCCGGCTTGATCGAGGTCGACAAGCGCGACATCCACATCCTTGATGCGCAGCGCCTGGCCGCCTACTCCTCGCCGGCCGGCTGAGGTGGCTGAGGCCGTCCCTCGTTCCTTGTGATGAGGGCGTCGTCGGTCGGTCTAGTTCCGAAGAACTAGGCGCCGGTCGACTTTGATGCCGGTCAATCCTGGCCGCCTGCGGCTCGCAAGAATCGCCCCCCATTGGCATGCACTCAGGGAGTTGGCGATGACGGCTGTATTCGATGTTCCGCGCTATCTGTCGGTCTTGCCGCTGTTCGCGGGCATGCCGGCCGCCGACGTGCAGCGCATCTGCGCCGACGGTGTGGCCGTGCAGCGTCTGGACCGCGGCGGCATGCTGCTGCATGCCGGCGAGGCTTGCGATGCGGTGTACCAGGTCGTCACCGGCCATGTGAAGCTCTACACCATCGCCAGCCACGGCGCGGAGAAGGTGTTCGAGCTGGTGGGGCCTGGGCAGAGCATTGGCGATACCCTGGTCTTCACCCAGCAGGCCCACGCGCTGAGCGCACAGGCGCTGACCGAGTCGCTGCTGCTGCGCCTGCCGGCTGCTGCGCTGACGGCCCAGGTGCGGCGTGACCCGGCCTTCGCGCTGCGCCTGCTGGCCGGGGCCTCGCAGCGCATCCAGGGCCTGCTGCGCGACGTCGAGTCCTACTGCCTGCACAGCGGCGCGCGCCGCGTGGTTGGCTATCTGCTCGAGCAGGGCGGCGGCAAAGCCGGCAGCGGCGCCGAGCCGATCACCGTCTCGCTGCCGGTCAGCAAGGCGACGATTGCCGCGCGGCTGTCGCTGACGCCGGAATACTTCTCCCGCGTGCTGCGCGAGCTGGAGGACGAGGGGCTGATCGAGATCTGCCGGCGCGACATCCGCATCATGCAGCCGCGCCGGTTGGCCCACTACACCTTGCAGTGAGCGTCTTCACGGGCCTGCGCCAGCGAGGGCCAGAGGCGCTCGTGCAGCGCCGCCACCTGCCCGATCAGCAGCAGCGCCGGTGAGCGCACGGCGGCCTGGCGCACCAGGGCCGGCAGCCGGTCCAGGCGTTCGCGCAGGCAGCGCTGCTCGGGCTGGCTGGCGCTGGCAATCACGGCGGCCGGCGTGTCGGCGGCCAGGCCATGGGCGATCAGCTGCGCGCTGATGATCTCCAGCGCCCCCAGGCCCATATAGATGACCACGGTCTGATGCGGTCGGGCCAGCAGTGGCCAGTCGAGATCGACGCAATGCGCCGCGGCGCCGTCGGCACCAGCCTGATCGTTGGCGCGCAGATGGCCGGTGGCAAAGACCAGCGCGCCGGCGTGGTCGCGGTGGGTCAGCGGTATGCCGGCGCCCGCCGCCGCGGCCTGCGCTGCGCTGATGCCGGGAATGCAGCTGAAGGGGATGCCGGCCGCGGCCAGCGCCTCGGCCTCTTCGCCGCCGCGGCCGAAGATGAAGGGGTCGCCGCCCTTGAGGCGCAGCAGCGATCGGCCCTGGCGAACCAGGCTGATCATCAGCTCGATGATGGCTTCCTGGCTCATATGGTGATGGCCGCTCTGCTTGCCCACATAGATCAGCTCGGCCTCGGCCGGGCACAGCGCCAGCACGGCCGGTGAGACCAGCGCGTCGTACAGCACCAGCCTTGCTTCGGCCAGGGCCCGCGCGGCCTTCAGGGTCAGCAACTCGGGGTCGCCGGGGCCGGCCCCTACCAGCATGACAGAGGGGCTGTTGAAGAAGCGGGGTTCGTCCAGTCGGCTCATGCTCAGGCTCCGAGAAATGCTTGAGCCCATTGTGAAAACAGCGTGCAGGCCGCGTCCTTGAACCAGTTCAAGGACAGCTGATCGGCGTCAAGCAAGCATTGCCACATGGAAAGTGGAGGTGCAGAACATGGGTGGCAAGCGAAGCGCAGCCTGGCTGGGCGTTGTGGCAGTCTGCCTGCTGTTGGCGTCGCGGCCGGCCCTGACCGAGCCGCTGCCAGCGGTGCGCCAGCAGCAGTTGCTGCGCATGCTCAGGCAGGACTGCGGCTCCTGCCATGGCATGACGCTGCGCGGCGGGCTTGGCCCGGCCCTGCATGCCGAAGCGATGCGCGCGCTGCCGCACAGCGCCATTGCCGCGGTGATCTACCACGGTCGCCCTGGCACGCCGATGCCGCCCTGGAAGACGCTGCTCAGCGCCGAGGAGGCCGACTGGCTGGCCGCCTATCTGCAAAGTGATGCGGCCTTGCTGGCCAAGGACAAGACACCATGAGAAACCTGCTTCTGTGCGTTCTGCTGCTGGTGCTGGCCGCCTGCGCTTCAAGGCCGCCGACGGCCACGGCTACGGGCTTGCAGCTGCGCGGCACCGGCGATCTGGGCCTGGTGGTCGAGCGCGCCAGCGGCAGCCTGCAGCTGCTCGACACCAGCCGGCGCAGCGCCATCGGGCGCGTGCACGGGCTCGGCGATTTGTCGCATGCTTCGCTGGTCTATTCGCGTGACGGGGCTCATGCCTATGTGTTCGGCCGCGATGGCGCGCTCAGCAAGGTCCACCTGCCGACGATGACGCTGGTGGCCCGCGTGCAGCAAAGCGGCAATTCGATCGGCGGCGCGATCTCGCAGGATGGGCGCTGGGTCGTTGCACAGAACTACCAGCCCGGCGGCATCAAGGTCTTTGATACGCAAGACCTGACCCTGGTCGCCGACATCCCGGCCGAATATGCGCCGGGCAAGCTGTCGCGCGTCGTCGGCCTGGCCGATCTGCCTGGGCAGCGCTTCATCTTTTCGCTCTTCGACGCCGACGAGATCTGGCTGGCCGATCTGAGCCAGCCGCGCGCGCCGCAGATCCGCAAGTTCAAGGGTGTCGGCCACCAACCCTATGACGCGCTGATCACGCCCGATGGCCGCCACTACATCGCCGGCCTGTTCGGCGAGGACGGACTGGCCAAGATCGACCTGTGGGCCGCCGAGCCGCGGGTCGAACGCATCCTGGCCGGCTATGGCCGCGGCGCGCAGCCGCTGCCGGTGTTCAAGATGCCGCATCTGCGCGGCTGGGCCATCGCCGGGCGCCTGGCTTATCTGCCGGCGATTGGCCGCCATGAGGTGTTGGTGGTCGACACCCAGAGCTGGGCCGAGGTGGCGCGCATCCCGGTGGCCGGCCAGCCGGTGTTCGTGATGGCGCAGCCCGATGGCCGCCAGGTCTGGGTCAATTTCGCCGTGCCCGATTACGACACCGTGCAGGTCATCGACACACAGAGCCAGCGCGTCGTTCATGCCTTCAAGCCGGGCAAGGCGGTGCTGCATCTGGAGTTCACGCCGCGTGGCGAGGCGGTCTGGATCTCGGCGCGTGACAGCGACCTGATCAGCGTCGTCGACACCCGCAGCTTTGCCACGCTCGCCACGCTGACGGCGCAATCGCCCAGCGGCATCTTCTTCACCAGCCGCGCCAACAGGATGGGACTGTGATGCCAAGCGCAATGTCCGTGATCGATGCGCGCCTGCTCAATGATTGGCAGCAGCGCTTCCCCTTGTGTGAGCGGCCCTTCGCTGCCTTGGCCGAAAGCCTGAAAGACAACTTGGCCGGGGCGCCGCCCGAGCTGCTGCATTGCGACGCGACGTTGGTGCTGCAGCGGCTGCAGGCGCTGCACGAGGCGGGCAGCCTGTCGCGGATCGGCGGCATCTGGAACCCGGGTGCCGGCGGTGCGGCGCTGCTGTGTGCAATGGCGGTGCCGCCGCAGCGATTGCAGGCGGCGGCCGCGCGGGTCAGCGCCCATCCCGGCGTCAATCACAACTACGAACGCGAGCATGCCTACAACCTCTGGTTTGTGATGACCGGCGTTGACGCCGAAGCAGTCGAGCGGGGCGTGCAGGCGCTGGAGCAGCAGTCCGGTCTCCATGTGCTACGCCTGCCGATGCAGCGCGCCTATCGCATCAACCTCGGCTTTGACTTGCGCTCTGCCGGCGCCGTGGCGCACGACGCCGGCGAGGGCCGCACCCGTAACGTGGTACGGCCCGTCTGCGCTGAAGATCGCGGCCTGGCAGCCCTGCTGGAGCAAGGGCTGCCCCTGCGGGAACGCCCCTATGCCGTGTGGGCCGAGGCGCTGGGCTGGACCGAGGCGCAGGTCCTTTCAAGGCTGCAGCGCTGGCTCGACGACGGCAGCCTGCGCCGCTTCGGGCTGATCGTGCGCCATCACGAGCTCGGCTACCGCGCCAATGCGATGTGCGTGTTCGATGTCGCCGATGAGCTGGTCGACGAGCGCGCCGCCGCGCTGGCCCGCCAGCCCGGCGTGACGCTGTGCTACCGGCGTGCCCGCGGGCCGGGCTGGCCCTACAACCTCTACTGCATGATGCACGGCCGCGAACGCGAGCAGGTGCTGCAGGCCCTGGGTCGGGCGATCAGCGCGGCCGGCCTGGATGCCCGTTCGGCCGCCGTGCTGTTCAGCCGCCGACGCTTCAAGCAGTGCGGTGCGAGCTACTTTCGCGCGCACGATGCAGCGCCCCGCCAGGACGGCCTGGCCGCGCAGGAGGCCCCTCATGTCCTTGCCTGAGCTGGCCGAGCCGCTGGCCCGGCTCGATGCCCTGGATGCCGCGCTGATCAATCGCCTGCAGCGCGATCTGCCACTGTGCCCGCGGCCTTTTGCGCGGCTGGCCGTAGAGCTGGGCTGCGGCGAGACACAGCTGATCGCGCGCTTGCAGCGCCTGTTGGCACAAGGCACGCTGAGCCGCTTCGGGCCGATGTTCCAGATCGAGCGTGCCGGTGGCCGCTTTGTGCTGGCGGCGATGGCCGTCCCCGAGGAACGCTTTGACGTGGTGGCGACGCTGGTCAACCGCCGACCCGAGGTGGCCCACAACTACCGTCGTGAACACCGGCTGAACATGTGGTTTGTGCTTGCCACCGAAAGCGCCAGCGAGATCGAATCGGTCTGCCGCGCCATCGAGGCGGATTGCGGTCTGCCGGTGTTGTGCTTCCCCAAGCAGCAGGAATACCACGTGGGCCTCTATCTGACGGCGCGGGCGCAGGAGGGCGGCGATGACTGATGTACGGCTCAGCCCGCTGGAGCGCCAGCTGATTGCCGCCACCCAGCACGGTCTGCCGCTGCTGGAGCGGCCCTTCGAGGCGGTTGGAGCTCTGCTCGGCCTGAGCGAGGATGAGGTGATTGCCGAGCTGGCCCGCATGCGCGAGCGCGGCCTGATCCGACGCATTGCCGCCGTGCCGAATCACTACCGCCTTGGCTACCTGGCCAATGGCATGACGGTCTGGGATGTTGACGACGCCCAGGTCGAGACGCTGGGCGCGCAGATCGCGGCCCATCCCGGCGTCAGCCACTGCTACCGCCGGCCTCGCCATCTGCCCGACTGGCCCTACAACCTGTTCGCGATGCTGCACGGCCGCAGCCGCGAGGCTGTTGAACACGAGGTCGGGCAGCTGCGCCTGATGCTCGGCAGCGCCTGCCGGGCCAGCGACATTCTTTACAGCACGGCGATCCTGAAAAAGACCGGCCTGCGCCTCAGGGAGTGAGCACATCATGTTGAGAATCAGCCAGTACCTGCGCGAGGTGGCGCAGGCCGAACGCGATGGCGTTTACCCGCAGTCGCGACGAGGCGGTGGCAACAGCGGTCCGGTGGTGATCTGGAACCTGACCCGGCGTTGCAATCTGACCTGCAAGCACTGCTACGCCTTGTCGGCCGATCACGACTACCCGGGCGAGCTGAGCTTTGCCGAGGTCGAGACCGTGATGCAGGATCTGCGTGCCTACGGCGTGCCGGTGCTCATCCTGTCCGGCGGCGAGCCGCTGCTGCGTGCCGATCTGTTCGACATTGCCGCGCGTGCGCAGACGCTGGGCTTCTATACCGCGCTGTCCACCAACGGCACGCTGATCGACGCGGCGATGGCCGCGCGCATCGCGGCCCAGCAGTTCGACTATGTGGGCATCAGCATCGACGGCACCCGCGACACGCACGACAAGTTCCGTCGGCTCCCCGGCGCCTACGACGCTTCACTGCAGGCCATCCGCCTGCTGCATGCGCAGGGCGTCAAGACCGGCCTGCGCTACACCTTCACCGATCTGAACGGCCAGGACTTCCCGGCCTTGCTGCGGCTGATGAAGGACGAGGCGGTCGACAAGTTCTACTTCTCGCACCTGAACTACGCCGGTCGCGGCAATATCCATCGCGGCCGAGATGCCCATTTCGAGGCAACGCGCCAGGCACTGGACCTGTTGTTCGAGACGGCCTGGCAGGACGCGCTGGCCGGCAGCAGCCGGGACTACGTGACCGGCAACAATGATGCCGATGCTGCCTATCTGCTGCGCTGGGTCGGTGAACGGCTGCCGCAATGGGTGGCGCCGCTGCGCCAGCGACTGGTTGCCTGGGGCGGCAATGCCTCCGGCGTTGGCGTGGCCAATATCGACAATCTCGGTGTCGTCCACCCCGACACCATGTGGTGGCACTACCCGCTGGGCAGCGTGCGGGAGCGGCCGTTCTCGCAGATCTGGAGCGACCGCAGTGATCCGCTGATGGACGGGCTCAAGACCCGCCCCCGCCCGGTGCAAGGGCGCTGCGCCGAATGCCAGTACTTCGCCCTGTGTGGCGGCAACACGCGGGTGCGGGCCCAGCAGATCACCGGTGATCTGTGGGCCGAAGACCCGGGCTGCTACCTGGACGACGCCGAGATCGGCCTGTCGGCCGAAGCGGCCGAGCGCCTCAGCGCGCGCGTGCCGCTGCGGCCCTTCAGCCACCGCGCCAGCAGCATTCCGATCCGGACCGAGGTTTGAAATGAAGACGATCTTGTTGAAGACCCCGCTGAAGCTGGCTTTGGCTGCCGCCATTGCCAGCCTGGGGCTGGACTATGCGCGCGCCGAGCCGGGCGCGGCCATCGATGCCTCTGGCCTCTATCAGCAATATTGCGCGTCCTGCCATGGCGCTCAACGCCTCGGTGGCATGGGGCCGGCGCTGCTGCCGGAAAGCCTGGAGCGGCTGCGCAAGCCCGAGGCGCTGAAGGTGATCAGCCAGGGGCGGGCGGCGACGCAGATGCAGGGCTTTGCCGAGCGGCTGCAGGAGGCAGAGATCAAGGCGCTGGCCGCCTACATCTATCAGCCCGTCACGCCGGCGCCGCAGTGGAGCGATGCCGACATCAGCGCCTCGCGTCGCTTCGATGTCAGCAGCAGCACGTGGCCGGCGCGGCCACAATGGCGCGCCGATCCGATGAATCTCTTTGTCGTGGTGGAGGGCGGCGATCATCATGTCAGCCTGGTGGACGGCGACAAGTTCGAGCCCATCCACCGCTTTGCCAGTCGTTTTGCCTTGCACGGTGGGCCCAAGTTCAGCCCCGACGGGCGCTACGTCTATTTCGGCTCGCGCGACGGCTGGATCAGCAAGTACGACCTCTGGAACCTGAAGCTGGTGGCGGAGGTGCGCGCCGGACTGAATATGCGCAATGTCGCGGTCAGCGCCGACGGGCGCTGGGTGATGGCGGCCAACTACTTGCCGCACACGGCGGTGCTCTTCGATGCCGATCTGAACCTGGTCAAGCGCTTCGACGCCAAGAGCCTGGACGGCCAGCAGAGTTCGCGGGTCTCGGCGGTCTATGACGCCGCGCCGCGGCACAGCTTCGTCGTGGCGCTGAAGGATGTGGCCGAGCTGTGGGAGATTTCCTACGACGAAGGCGCCGCGCCCATTCATGACGGTCTGGTGCACGACTACCGAATGGGTGAGGCATTGGCCAAGCCCGGCTACCTGAATCCACGTCGCACGCCGCTGGAGGAGGCGCTGGATGACTTCTTCTTTGACGACAGCTACCGCCATGTGCTGGGTGCGGCGCGTCCGCGTGGCGACGGGGAAGCGATGCTGGGCCAGGTCGTCAATCTCGATGTGCGCCGCAAGATCGCGACGCTGCCGATTGCCGGCATGCCGCATCTGGGCTCGGGCATCAGCTTCAACTGGCAGGGCCGGCGCGTGATGGCCAGCCCGAACCTGAAGGACGGGCGCATCAGCGTCGTCGACATGAAGGACTGGAGCGCAGTGCGTGAGATTGCGACGCCGGGCCCGGGCTTCTTCATGCGCAGCCATGCCAGGAGTCGCTACGCCTGGGCCGATTCGATGATGAGCGCCGGCGCCAAGGACACGCTGAGCATCATCGACAAGCAGACGCTCGAGGTGGTCGCCCAGGTCAGGGAGCCGGGCAAGACGCTGGCCCATGTCGAGTTCACCAAAGATGGTCGCCATGTGCTGGCCAGCCTCTGGGAGATGGACGGTGCCTTGATCGTCTACGACGCGGCCAACTTCAAGGAAGTCAAGCGAGTTCCGATGAGCAAGCCGGTCGGCAAGTACAACGTCTGGAACAAGATCAGCCGCGACGAGGGTACCTCGCACTAGGCAAGCGCCGCCGCCCACGCTGACGTTCCCGACAGCGCTGCATAGCCGCTGTCGGGCATGTCACTGCGTCAGTAGCGGAAGTTGCCGCCCAAGTAGAACTGCCGGCCCAGCGGGCTGGCGTAGCGCCCGTCGTAGCCGATCTGGTTGCCGCCCCCGGCATTGCGGATCGACAGGGGCGGTGCCTGGTTGGCCAGGTTCTTGACGCCCAAGGTCAGCGACAGGCTCTTGCTCAGCTCAGCCCGGGTCTGCCAGTCCAAGGTCGAGTAGGCGGCAACACGACGGGCCACCGTCGCATAGGCACCCAGACTGCCGTCGGCATTGATCGCGCTGACCAGGCCAGCGTCGGCCGTCTGCACCTGGTCGGCATAGCCCGAGCGCCAGTGCCAGGCCAGCGTGTGACTGAACATGCCGCCGGTGTTCAGGTGCGCCGACAGATGCTGAACGACACGCGAGACAGCGTTCAAGCCCTCATCGAAGCGGCCGATGCTCTGGACCAGATCCTGGCCGTTGAAGTACTCGGACTTCAGCATATAGGTGCCGGCCCAGTTCAGCGCCAAGCGGCCGTAGGGCGTGCCGGTGCTGTAGCTGGCGTCCCAATCGATGCCTCCATAGGCTGAGCTGGCGATGTTGGAGGTGGGCAGCAGCACCTTCAGCACCTTCTTGCCAACGGCCGCATCGTAGACCACGCTGATCAGATCGCTGTAGGCGCCCGGGTTCCTGAATACCGTCGATTCCGCCAAGGTGCTGATCTGGTTGTTCATCTTTACT
Source organism: Roseateles aquae (assembly GCF_032337115.1). Taxonomy (NCBI): domain Bacteria; kingdom Pseudomonadati; phylum Pseudomonadota; class Betaproteobacteria; order Burkholderiales; family Sphaerotilaceae; genus Roseateles; species Roseateles aquae. Next base: position 450,964 of record NZ_JAVXZY010000001.1, on the reverse strand, counting down.
GACCAATAGTCGAGGCCAACCGAGACGTCACGCGAGGGTTCGAAGCGCACACCAGCAGTCAGATTCTTCGACTCTTCCGGCTTCAGGCCGGCCGCACCGGACAAGGGGTTGCCGCCACTCAGCAGGTCGTAGTTCGTCAGGCCTTTGCAATAGGCGGCGCGCGGGTCCGGCGCTTGCACCGGGCAGTCGTACTGGCCCGAGGTATTGCTGCCACCGGTGATGTTGGCGGTGATGTCCGTCATGCTGGGCGCTTTGAAGCCGGTGCCGTAGGAGGCGCGCAGCATCACGGCGTCGATCGGGCGCAGGCGCAGGGCCAGCTTGTAGGTCGCCTTGCTGTAAGCGTTGCCCTGATCGGCCGGCGCCGTCAGCTTCTTGTCCAGGTCGAGCACGAAATCGTTGTGGACCTTGGAGTAGCTGTCGTAGCGCAGCGCCGCCGTCGCTTCGACCCGCTTGTGCAGCGGCACCACCAGCTCGGTGAAGGCACCCCAGTTCTTGCGCAAGGCCTTGGCCGGCAGTGCACCGTTGCCGCGGCCAAACGGCACATCGGTGCCGCTGTGCAGGCTGTTCGGGCCCATGGCCAGCGCCGATGGATCGTAGTCATAGTTCAGCCGGGTGTAGTCCAGCCCGCTGCCCAGCATGGCAGCGCCGCCACCGGCCTTGAACACTTCCCCCGAGGCGCGCAGGCTCAGCACATCGAGCTTGGTCTGGGTCGACTCGTTGATCTCGCTCAGCACGCAGGGGGCCAGCAGCTCGGTATTGCCGCCCGGCGGGGCGAAGGGGTTGAACTTGCCCGAGGCCAACAGCTTGCTGTAGCAGCTCTTGCGCATATAGCCGCCGTCGTAATAGGTATCCAGCTTGTTCGTCGAGTGGATGAACGAGGCCGTGTAGTCGATATCGCGGATCGTGCCCTCGACGCCCAGGGCCAAGTGCTGCGCCTGCGTCTTGAAGAGGTCGCTGCGGCCGCCGGCATCGACGAAGCGGTTGTTGGTCGTCGCGTCGACGACGTCAGCCGGCGCAATGCCCAGCTTGGCCAGATAGGGCTGCACATACTGGCCATACAAGGCATCGGTCAGCGGCAGATCCAGGGCCTGGGCCACCGGGGCATGCCGCTCCTTTAACTGGAAGCGCGTGCTCACCGCTTCCATGAAGAGGTTGGTGTTGGCATCGAGCTGCAGGTTGCCGGACAGGAACAGGCTGTCGCGCTTGCTGCTGGGCACCAGTTGGACGGTGGCCGCATAGTCGAACGGGCAGGCTTGGTCGGCCTTCACCGTCGACAGCACGGTGTTCTGCGGGCACTTGCCATCCTTCAGGTAGTCGGGCGAGAAGGTGATGTTGTCGAAGCTGCCGCCAGGTTTGACCAGCGGCTTGGACAGATTCAGGGTCACCGAGACCGGCGCCGTGTTGGCCGCCGTCGCGGCCAAGCGATAGGGCTTGCCTTCATGGCTGAAGAACAGCACGCCGGACTTGGCGAAATCGCGATCTGCTGCGTTCAGCTCCTTCTGTTCCTCGTGGGCATAGGAGGCCAGGATGTTGAAGCCGTTCTTCTGCAGCTCACCAAAGCCTTTCGAGACCGAAAAGGCCGTGTTGGCGCCACCCGACTTCTGCGGTTGGTTGTGGCTGAAGTCCAGCGCCAAGGCGGTCTGGTCCTTGCGGAGGATGAAGTTGACGACGCCGGCGACGGCATCCGAACCATACAGCGCAGAGGCCCCGTCGGTCAGGACCTCGACGCGCTCGACGACGGACAGCGGAATGCTGGACAGGTTCACCGCGGCCCCCGAGTTGAACGGTGCCAGGCGGCGGCCGTTCAGCAGGACCAGCGTGTAGCCGGCGCCCATCGAGTGGATGGACGCGGTTTGCACGCCGCCGCCCGAGCCGTTGACTGACTCCGAGGCGGTGGTGAAGCCCTGCATCGACGGCAGGCTCTGGATCAGGTCTTCGACACTCTTGGCGCCGCTGCGGTCAATGTCGGCGCGCGTCAGCGTCTGCACGGGCAGGGCGCCCTGACTGGCAATGCGCTTGATCGAGGAGCCGGTCACTTCGACGCGCTCCAGCGCCTGTTGTTGGGCCAGCACCGGGCTGACGGCGCCCATCGCCGCAAGGGCGGCCAGGCAGATACGGGTTTTCATCATCATTTCTCTATGCCCTCCAAAGGGATTGCGGTTGCTTGCTGCATCGGAATACGGTGCCCGGGGTCAATGGCGCCAGGCGGCAGCCGGGCAGGGCGTTCGGCACGGCGTGTTGTTTGAACTCCCAGCCCTTTGCATGGCTGCGCGCCTTCTCAAAGCGTCTTGCCAAGCGGTTTGCTGGGCTGCTTCTTTGCCTTTGGGGCCAGCCTGCCATTGATCGATGATCAAATATGTCATAAATATATTGTGATAAACATAGTACAAACCAGCGGCCGACGTGTTCGGCTGTGCGATCGATACGGCGGTAGCGACGGCCCGGCGTGCCGGGCCTGCATCACCTCTGCTTGTGTAGGCAAGGCGGCCGGGCAGTGCCAGCGCACTGGGGCGCCACGTGCCAGGGGCTGCCGTGCAGCCAAACTGCGGCAGCGAGCAATGGTGGAGGCCACCTGACGGGCGGGGGCGCGTCGACCTGGGCGGGGCTTGCTGACGAGGCCGCCTGATGGCGCCGAGCCAGGCGCTGGCGCCGCACCTCACACCGCCGGCCATCGGGCTCAAGTGCAGTCAGCTTGCGCGGCAACAGGGCCCGCGGCGAGAAGTTCGGAGTCAGGGGCAGAGAGAACGGGCAGCGAGAAGGAGTAGGGGCAGAGACGAGGGCAGAGACGAGGGCAAAGGCCGACATCCGGGCGCCGAACCAGCCTGCCCGGCGTGCGCAGCGGTCACCGGCGCGGGATGGTTGTCGGGGGCAGGCGAGCGAACGCCGTGCAGCTGCCGCGCCAACCAGCCAGCACAGCCGCCGATGCGCTCAGCACCGGCATGGCCGAAGTCCTGGCCACGCGAAGTGCAAGCGCAAGCAAAAGGCCTGGCTGTGCTAGTGCGAGGGAGGCAGGAAAGCGCGTCACAGCGGTACAGCGGCCGCAGCGGGGTGACGCCATTTCTTCAGGCCGCTGAGGCACTGTGCTTGCACGTGCGTTGTGGTCTGGCGAGCAGCAGCGAACGCGAAACGAGCAAGAAGATCGCAAAAGTGAAGGCTCTTTTGGCGCTAGTCGTGGAGGCTCTCGAAACAGGCAAAGGCAACCACAGAGGCACTGAGTCACGGAGAAAGACTCATCGAACTCTGGACTTCGCTGTGAGTTCCTCTGTGTCTCCGTGCCTCTGTGGTTGCGTTTCGAGCGCCAGTGGCCGAGCACCAACAAGCGCGCATAGAACCAAAAAGACAGGCGCCATGGGCGCCTTTGTGCTGGTAAAGCGGCAAGGTCGCGATCAGCCGCCCTGCTTGAGAATCCAGGCCATACCGCTGTTCAATTCCGCGTCGCTGATCTTTTCCGGGCCATTGGCTGGCATTGGAATCGGACCATAGACACCCTTGCCACCGGCGCGCACCTTGGCCGCCAGCGCGGCCGTGACGTCCTGCCCCTTGTACTTGTTGGCCACGTCCTTGAACGAGGGCCCAACCAGCTTCTTGTCCTTGGCATGGCAGGCCATGCAGCCCGCCTTGCTGAGCGCGGCTTCGTCGGCCTGTGCGGCCGTGCCCAGCATCAAGCCGAGCCCCGTAATGAGAGTCAGTGCAATACGCATGGTTCCAATCTCCTTTTGTATTCATGGGCCGAGGGCGCAGCCCAGGCCCCTCCATCGAGGCCCGAGGATCCGGCTCTGCCGGTCCTGCGGGCCTGCCCCCTTGAGGGGGCGCGCGAAGCGCGTAGGGGGGATCAATAAATGTCGTGCTGGGTGTTGTAGACGTTGAACTTGCCGGTGGGCGTGATCAGGCGCGGGTCCTTGATCACCGTCTTCAGCTTCAGCGTCTTGTCGTCGACGACAACGATGGCGCTCTCCTTGTTCTTGGCCGACCAGACCGAGAACCAGACCTCGTCGCCGGCCTTGTTGTACTCGGGCTGCACCACGCGCTTGGCGCCGTCGTCCTTCAGGCCGGCCCATTCGGCGATCGGCAGCACCTTGTAGCCCTTGTCCAGCGCCTTGATGTCGAACACCGCCACCGACTGCGCAATTGCCGCATCCGGGTTCAGCGGCGTGTCCGAGTACAGGTGGGTGGACTTCGGGTGGGTCTTGATGAACAGCGCGCCGCCGCCCTGGCCCTTGATCTGCGCCACTTCCTTGAAGGCGTACTGCTTGTGCTTGACCGGGTCGGTGGCCACCAGCGAGATTGCTTCGTCGCCAAGGTGGCCGGTACTCCAGACCGGGCCGAACTTCGGGTGGATGAAGTTGGCGCCGCGTCCCGGGTGGGGGATCTTGCTGACCTCAACCAGCTGCACCAGCTTGTCTTCCTTGGCGTCAACCACGGCGATCTTGTTGCTCTGATTGGCGGCGACCATAAAGTAGCGCTTGGAGCTGTCCCAGCCGCCGTCATGCAGGAAGCGGGCGGTGCCGATCTCGGTCGTCTTCAGCGCGTTCAGGTCGGTGTAGTCGACCATCAGCGTCTTGCCGGTCTCCTTCACGTTGACGATGAACTCGGGCCGGAAGTGGCTGGCGACGATGGAGGCCACGCGCGGCTCGGGGTGGTATTCCTGCTTGTCGACGGTGTTGCCGCGGGTCGAGACGATCTTCAGCGGCTCCAGCGTGTCGCCCTTCATGATCACGTACTGCGGTGGCCAGTAGGAGCCGGCAATCACCAGCTTGTCCTCATAACCCTTGTACTTGCTGGCCTCGACCGACCGGGCCTCCAGGCCAACGCGGATCTCGGCCACGTTGTCGGGCTTTTCCATCCACAGATCGATCATATTGATCTTGGCATCGCGGCCGATCACGAACAGATAGCGACCCGAAGCCGAGGTGCGCGAAATGTGCACCGCATAGCCGGTCTTGACGATGTTGATGATCTGCTTGGTGTCGCCGTCGATCAGGGCCACCTCGCCGGTGTCGCGCAGCGTCGTCGAGAAGATGTTCTCGATGTTGTAGCTGTTCATCTTCTTGCTCGGGCGCTGCTCGGGCGGAATGATGACCTTCCAGGTGCCCTTCATATCGGCCATGCCGAACTCCGGCGGGGTGGGCGCCTCATGCTGGATGTAGCGCGCCATCAGGTCGACCTGCTGCTCGGTCATCTCGCCCGAGGTCTGCCAGTTGGGCATGCCGGCCGGCGAGCCGTAGGCGATGAAGACCTTCAGATAGTCGGTACCCTTGCCCAGCGTGATGTCGGGCGTCAGCGGCTTGCCGGTGGCGCCCTTGCGCAGCACCCCATGGCAGCCGGCGCAGCGCTCGAAATAGATCTTGCGTGCCACGTCGAACTCGGCCTGCGTCATCGGCGGGGCCTTGGGGTTGGTGCTTTGCACCATCGGTACATCGGCCAGCGGCGAGGGCGCGGCGTGGTACTTCACATCGCTGGGATCGGGATCCTTCTTGCTCTGGGCCTGGGCCGGCGCCAGGGCCAGTGCGGCAAGCGTCGCTGCAAGCATCAGCAGCGGGGTCGTGGGCAGCTTCATCATCAGGAACTCCTCTACGGTTGGATCAGGGGATGGCTGGCATCCTCGTCCTCGTCGCAGGCAAAGTCCTTGAACTGGTTTAAGTCTTGACGCCGCGCCGGTGTTGCGCGCAATTCAGCGATGATGCGCGGCCATGAGCATCCTGATCGAATCGCTGCAAGCCCACTATCCGCTGATCAAGAACGTGCACATCGGTCTGGTCAGTGCCAGCGGCGCGCTGTTTGCGCTGCGGGCGCTGGCGGTCCAGACTGGCGCCGCCTGGCCAATGCAGGCCTGGGCACGGCGGCTGAGCGTGGTGATAGACGTCGGCCTGCTGACCGCCGGTGCCAGCCTGTGGACGCTGCTGGGCTTGAACCCGCTGCGCGATGTGTGGCTGGGCACCAAGCTGGCCTTGCTGCTGCTCTATATCGTGCTGGGCTCAATCGCGATGAAGCGCGGGCGGACGCGGCCACAGCGTCTGCTCGGCCTGCTGGGCGCGCTGGCCGTGTTCGGCTTCATGGTGACGGTGGCGCGTGCCCACCACCCACTTGGGCTGCTGGCCGGCTGAGTGCGGCCCACAGCCCGTCGACGTTGAGCACCACGAGCTCGTGCTTGGCGATGGGCTACGGTGCAGCGCTCGCCGCTGGCGATGATCGGCGCGGCGTCAAGCGCCGTCGCCATTTGCTGGTCTGGCGGCCGCCATCTCGCCCTGCGCTCGCGCCAGCGCGGCCAGTGTGGTGAACAGCTTGTCGGCCTGCTCGACATCGAAGTCGGCGTGATAGTGCTTGCGAACACCCATCTCGTGCAGCCGGATATGGTGCGTCGGTCTCAGCCCTTGGCCGGCCAGGCAGGCCTTGCTGCAGGCCAGCGCACAGCCATCAAGGGCCAGCAGCGGCCGTCCTTGCGCCGCCGCCTCCCGCGCCTTGCGCACCAGGCTGGGCACACCACCGCCGACGCCGGCGATGCAGGACATCTCAGCCAGCCCGGCGCGATCCAGCCGCACGGCCAGGTGGTTGGCCAGCTGGGCTGCATCGGAGCAGCCCGAGCAGCTGTAGACCAAGGGGAGGGGGGCTTGGGCTGATTCACTCATGGAGCGCCATGCTGCGGTCTCAGGGCCTGGCTGGCTTTGAGCCTCGTCAATGTATGACGCTTAAAGCTGCATATTGGATATTGCTTTAAGGCGGGCATCGCTTCACAATAGCTGCATTCAATATGCAACTTTATAAACCAGCCCGCTGGAACGTTTATGCACACCGACGCCCCGACCCTTGCTGAAGTGATCGACCTGCGCCAGTTCGCACCCGAGCACATGCTGGCGCGCATCGCCAGCAGCTTCCAAAGCCTGCCCGTCGGCGGCTTTATCGACTTGCAGGGCGAAGCTGAACCGGCGACGCTGCGCGAGCAACTGGGCCAGCAGTGGCCCAAGCAGTTCGACTGGGAGAGCCTGCCGCCCGGCGCGGCGCCGTGGCGCGTGCGGCTGGCCCGCCGGCCGGCGGGCAAGAGCTGCTGCGGCTGCTGTGGCGGCTGATTGGGGCTGCTCGCCTGATGGCGAGCATCGTCTTCACTCAGATCTGAAAGGCCTGCCATGAGCAGTACCGTTTTCATGCGCATCGAGGAGCCGCGCGGCCGCGCGCCACGCCGGCTGGCTTTGTGGGACCTCGGATTTCGCCCCTTCTACCTGCTGGCGGCCTGGCTGGCCCTGTTGTCGGTGCCGCTGTGGGTGCTGCAGTTCAGCGGGCTGATCCGCACGGCCTGGCTGCCGAGCTCGATGTGGCATGCCCATGAGATGGTGTTCGGCTATACGCTGGCCGTGGTCATCGGCTTTCTGTTCACGGCCGGTCGCAACTGGTCAGGCCAGCCGACGCCGACCGGACGTCCGCTGATGGCGCTGGCGCTGCTCTGGGTGGCGGCGCGGCTGCTGGTGCTGAGCCCCTGGCTCTGGGCCTCGCTGCTGCTCAATCTGGCCGTACCCTGGCTGGCGGCTTGGGGCCTGTGGCGGGCGCTGCATGCGGCAGGCAACCGGCGCAACTATTTCTTCGTGGCCCTGCTGCTGATGATGGGCCTGGCCAGTGCCGCGGTCCATCTGCAACAGGCGGGTTGGCTGGAACTGCCCGGCCTGCGCGTGGGGCTGGATCTGCTGGTGTTCATGATTGCCGTGATGGCCGGCCGCGTCGTGCCGATGTTCTCCAACAACGGCGTGCCAGGCATGCAAGCCACGCGGCTACCATGGCTGGAGCGGGCCGCGCTGGGCACGGTGCTGCTCTTGCTGGCGCTTGATCTGTTTGCTGTGGAGGGCGCCGTGCTGGCCGCCGGTTTGCTGGTCACGGCGATCGCGCACGGCCTGCGCCTGGCGCTGTGGCAGCCGTGGAAGAGTCTGCCCAATCCGCTGGTCTGGGTGCTGCACCTGGCCTATGCCTGGCTGCCGGTGCATCTGCTGCTGCGCGCCGCGGCGGCGCTGGGCTGGATGGCACCGGGCCCCGCCGTGCATGCACTGACGCTGGGCGTGATCGGTCTGGTCACGCTGGGCATGATCACCCGCACCGCGCTTGGGCACACCGGTCGACCGCTGCGCGCCGGGCCTGTCGAGACGGCAGCCTATCTGTTCATGGCGCTGGCCGCCCTGCTGCGCGTGTTGCTGCCGCTGCTGCTGCCGGCCAGCCTGATGCTGGCGGTGCAGGCCTCGGCGCTGCTGTGGTCAGCGAGTTTTGCGCTCTACCTGTGGCGCTACACGCCGCTGCTGCTGCGGCCACGTGCCGATGGCCAGCCCGGGTGAGAATCAAGCCATGCGACTGACCACGATGACCGATTACGCGCTGCGCCTGCTGCTGTACCTGGGCCAGCATCAGGACCGGCTGTGCACCACGGCCGAGATCGCGCAGGCCTACCAGATCTCCGAGGCGCATCTGACCAAGATCACGCATCAGCTGGGGCAGCAGGGCTTCATCACCACGGTGCGCGGCAAGGGCGGCGGCATGCGCCTGGCCCGCGAGCCCGGCGCGCTCGGCCTGGGCGAGTTGGTGCGCGCCGTCGAACCGGACTTCCAACTGGTCGAGTGTCTGGGCGATGGCAATGCCTGCGCGCTGACCGGCGCCTGCCGCCTGACCGGCATCTTCAAGGCTGCGCGCGACGCCTTTCTCGCCGAACTCGATGGCCATACCCTGGCAGACCTCCTGAAACCCGCCACGGCCAAGCGCCTGGCCAGCATCAGCTTGCCCGGGCACGCCCCGGCGCGGCACTGAATCCCTTGTCCTCTGCGCACAAAGTCATCGCTATCGAGCCCGTCAAGACCTCGCTCTACGTCGCCGAGGCCAAGGTCTACCCACGCGCCGTCAGCGGCCGCTTCGCACGCTGGCGCTGGATCATGGTGGCGCTCACCCAGGCCTTCTTCTACGGCATGCCCTGGCTGCAGTGGCAGGGCCGCCAGGCGCTGCTGTTCGACATCGATGCCGGGCGCTTCTATGTGCTGGGCCTGGTGCTCTATCCGCAGGACTTCATCTACCTCGCCGCGCTGCTGGTGATCAGCGCGCTGGCGCTGTTCTTCTTCACCGCGCTGGCCGGCAGGCTGTGGTGCGGCTATGCCTGCCCGCAGACGGTCTACACCGAGATGTTCATGTGGCTGGAGCGCCATACCGAGGGCGACCGCCAGGCGCGCATGAAGTTGGATCGCGCGCCCTGGAGCGCCGAGAAGCTGCTGCGCAAGAGTGCCAAACATGGCAGCTGGGTCGCGCTGGCCCTGCTCACCGGCTTCAGCTTTGTCGGCTATTTCACGCCGATCCGCCAGCTCGCCGCTAGCCTGGCCATGCTGTCGCTGACGGGCTGGGAGAGCTTCTGGGTGTTGTTCTACGCCGGTGCCACCTATGGCAACGCCGGCTGGCTGCGCGAGCAGATGTGCAAGTACATCTGCCCCTATGCCCGCTTTCAGAGCGCGCTGATCGATGCCGACTCGCTGATCATCAGCTACGACCAGCAGCGCGGCGAACCGCGCGGCTCACGCGCCCGCCAGGCCGAGTTCGCCGCACAGGGCCAACCACCCGGCGACTGTGTCGACTGCACGCTGTGCGTGCAGGTCTGTCCGACCGGCATCGACATTCGCAAAGGCCTGCAAAACGAATGCATAGGCTGCGCGGCGTGCATCGATGTCTGCGATCAGGTGATGGACAAGATCGGTGCGCCGCGCGGGCTGATCCGCTACGCGACCGAGAACGGCATCAAGCAGCACTGGAGCGCGCGGCAGATGCTGGCCCGGGCGCTGCGGCCTCGCGTGCTGATCTACGGCACGGTGCTGCTGGCGCTGTGTATCGGCTTCGCCACCAGCCTGTGGCAGCGCAGCGAGGTGCAGTTTGATGTGCTCAAGGACCGCAACACCCTGGCCCGGCTGGTTGAGGGGGGCGAGGTCGAGAACGTCTACCGGCTGCAGCTGATGAACCGCAGCGAGCGACGGCTACAGCTTCAGATCGAGGTCGACGGCCTGGAAGGGCTGCATCGCGCCACCAGTACCGAGCTGCGCCTCGAGCCCGCGGCGATTCAGGCCCAGGTCATCCAGCTCCGGCTCGACGCCGCCGCGGCGACCCAGCTGACTCCGGGGGCGCACCCGATCCGCTTCCTCGTCCGCGAGGCCGGCAGCAGCACATTGCTGGCCGAGAGCCGGGCCAGCTTCTACCTGCCACGCTGAGCGGCTGCGATGGCCGGCGCAACGAGCTTGCTGGCGCCGCATCGGCCCTTCTTCCTGAGCGCCGCGTTCAGCTGGACGCTGCTGGGCGGTCTGTGGGCCTGGCGCCTGTTGCAGGGCCAGCCCTGGCCCGCTCATGGTCTGTGCTTCACGCTTGGCTTCATGCCGCTCTTCATTGCCGGCTTCGCGCTGGCCGCGCTGCCGCGCTGGCTGGCGCGCCCGCCACTGCGGCCGCGCGACTACCTGGTGCCCTGGGGCTTGCTGACCCTGGCGCTCGCGCTGATGCTGCTGGACAGCGGCGCCGGGCTGATTGCCATGCTGCTGGGCTGGAGCTGGCTCTGGCTGCGTCTGGCCGCCTGTCTGACCGGCAGTGAGCGGGCTCAGCGCCGCCATGCCCTGGGCGTGCTGGCCGGCATGGCGCTGCTCGGCGCCGCCATGGCGCTGGCGCTGGCGGGTGAGCCCACGCTGGCCACCCGGCTTGCGCTCTGGGGTGGGCTGGGGACTGTCTTCGCCTGTGCGCTGCAAAGGCTGACACCGTTTCTGCATGTCGGCGGGCGGCGCGATGCGCTCTGGCTGGGCGCGCTGCTGCTGGCCCTGCTGCTGCGGGCTGCGGCGCTGCAGGGGCCGGCTGTGGTGCTGGTCGAGCTGCTGGTGGCCGCCATGCTGCTGCGCAGTGCATTTGACCCGGCTGGCCGCGCGGCTCGACGAACCCCCTTCGTCGCCCAGCTGCTGCATGGTCTGCTTTGGCTGATCGCCAGCCTGCTGCTGGCCGCAGCCGGCTGGGAGCTGGCGGCGCTGCACGCCTACAGCCTCGGCTTTCTGTGCAGCACCGTGCTGTCCATGGTCAGCCGGGTCGCGGCGGTGCACGCGGGGCGGACGGTGGTGGTCGACCCGGCGCTGCGCGCCATGCATTGGCTGCTGCAGCTGGTCTGCCTTGTGCGCGTGCTCAGCGCCTGCTGGCCGGCAGCGCCTGCTGCGTGGCTGCCACTGGCCGCCTGCGGCTTTGCCGCGCTGGGCTTGGGTTGGCTGCTGCGCTATGGATCGATGATGTTGGGCCCTAGCCGCTGACGCAGCCCGCTTGAGAGCCAGACCTGCTCCTTGTCGGCCAGCATCGCCTCGACACCGGGCAGGGCGGCCGCCCACTGTCTGGCCAGCTGCGGGCCGGCCACCATCATGGCCGCGCCCCAGCCGTTGACGGCGGTGACATCGTCGGCGACCAGGGCCAGGCCGTGCAGGCCCTGGCTCGGCTGGCCGCGGCGCGGATCAAGGATGTGGTGGTAGCGGCGCCCCCGCAGATCGAAGCCGCGCTCGTAGTCGCCTGATGCCGCGACAACACCGCCGCGCAGCGGCAGCACGCCCAGCAGGCGCTGCGGTGCGCGCGGGTCGCGCAGGCCGATGCGCCAGGGTTGGCCGAGCAGGGTGCCGCTGCACAGCACGTCGCCGCCCCCGTTGATCAGGGCATTGGCGATGCCGTGAGCCTGCAGCTGGCGCAGGCCGGCTTCAAGAATCGGCAGCTTGGCGATGCCGCCCAGATCCAGCTTCATGCCGGCGCGTGCCAGCCTGGCGGTGCCGTGTGCGGCATCAAGTTCGATCTGGCTGGCATCGACCAGGCCACGCTGGCGCCGCAGTGTCGCGGCGTCGGGCAGGCTGGGCCGATGGCCGGCCTCGAAATGCCAGTCGCTGTAGGCGCCGACGCTGATGTCGAAGCGGCCTTCGCTCAGCCGGTGCAGCCGCGCGGCCTGCTGCAGCATCTGCATCAGCTCCGGTGCCACCGGCAGCGCTGCCGCGCCGGCGGCCTGCGCCAGCAGGCTGATCTGGCTGGCGCTGCGGTAGCGGCTCATCATTTCGCTGAGCCGCAGCATTTCGTCCCAGGCCGCGGTCAGTGCGCTTTCACGCTGGGCGGGATCGGCGTGTACCGCGATGATGTCTACCCGCGTGCCCATCAGCAGCGCGCTGTCGCGCTGTACCGCTGTGCTGTCTGCGCCTGGCGAGCTGGGGCTGCTCCTGGCCTGCACCCAGGCGGGCAGCAGCAGCAATAGCGAGCTCATGCCCAGCTGGCGGCGCGTCAGCGCCGGCTTTCCTTGCTGCATCTGCATCATCAGGCTCAGCGTGACTGCGCAACCATATAGTCGACCGCCGCGCGCACCTCGTCGTCGCTGAGTGAGGCGCCGCCGCCACGCGCCGGCATCATGCCCTTGGCACCGTTGAAACCTTCCAGCGCGTGCTTGTACAGCGTGTCATTGCCCTGAGCGATACGCGGGCCCCAGTCGGCCTTGTCGCCGGGTTTGGGCGCGCCGGCCACGCCAGCGGCATGGCACATCGCGCAGACCTTGCCGAACACCGATTTGCCCAAGGCGTTGTCGGCGCTGGCGGCGGCTGGCGCGGCGCTGCTGGCCGCTGTTGCGGTCGTCGCTGTCGGTGCGGGCGCCGTGGCGTCCTCAGTCTTGCTGCATGCCGCAAGGGCGATCAGCGCACTCAGGGCCAGCAGTGCCACGCCGCGGGTCTTGCCTGTCTTCATCGTCATCATCCTTCAGGGAAATATGCGCGCATTCTGAGCGCCAGTTGGCCGGCGCGCCAACCTATTGTTCTATTTTCAATACATCTTTTGGCAGAACTTGTTTTTCTTGAACTGCTTCAAGGTCGGCAGCTGTGCTCCTGACGACGATGCCGGCAGTTTCCCCGCCAGGCCCCACCCAGGGGCAGTCCGGGAGCGCTGCGGGTTGCTGGCCCGAAGCGCCCAAGTTTTCGTTTCCTTTGATCCACCGACGAGGTATGAGCATGAATGAAGACAAGAAGAACAGCGCCGAAGCCCCGGGTCTGGCACGACGCCGCTTCATCAATACCGCCGCATTGACCGGGTTGACGCTCGGCGTGGCGGCCTGTTCCGACAAGAAGTCCGGCGACGGCGCGGCGCCCGCGGCTGGGGCCTCGGCGGCCGCTGCCCAGCACAGTGCTGCGGCCAATCCCTCGCATCTGAAGCCGGGCGAGCTGGACAGCTACTACGGCCTGTGGAGCGGCGGCCATACCGGTGACGTGCGCGTGCTGGGTCTGCCCTCGGGCCGCGAGATCCTGCGCATTCCCTGCTTCAACCCGGACGCGCTGGTCGGCTGGGGCATCACCAATGAGTCCAAAAAGGTGATGGGCACCAAGGCCGACGGCAGCCTGCGCTATACGGTGGCCGACACCCACCATGTCCACGCCTCCTACAAGGACGGCAACTACGACGGCCGCTATGCCTGGGTGAACGACAAGATCAACAGCCGCATTGCGCGCATCCGGCTCGACTACTTCATCTGCGACAAGATCACCGAGTTGCCCAATGTGCAGGGCTTCCACGGCATCTTCCCGGACAAGGCCGATCCGGTCGATCCGAAGATCAACTACACGACGCGCGTCTTCTGCGGCGGCGAATTCGCGATTCCGCTGCCCAACACCGGCACCGAGGACGGCAGCAAGTACCGCTCGCTGTTCAGCTGCGTTGACGCCGAGACCATGGACGTGCGCTGGCAGGTGCTGATCGACGGCAACTGCGATCTGGTCGCCACCAGCTACGACGGCAAGCTGGCCGCGACCAACCAGTACAACACCGAGATGGGCGCGAAGTACGAGGACATGATGTCCGCCGAGCGCGACGCCTGCCTGTTCTTCAACGTGGCGCGCATCGAGGCGGCCGTCAAAGCCGGCAAGTTCAAGACCTATGGCGACTCCAAGGTGCCGGTGGTCGATGGCACCCGCGACGCCAACAAGGACCCGAAGACCGCGCTGACCGCCTATGTCAGCGTCCCCAAGAATCCGCACGGCGTGAACGCCAGTCCGGACGCCAAGTACTTCATCTGTGCCGGCAAGCTCTCGCCCACCGCCACGGTGATCGAGCTGGCCAAGGTGCTGGACTACTTCGAAGGCAAGCTGGAAGCGCCGGACAAGGCCATCGTCGCCGAGGTCGAGCTGGGCCTGGGCCCCTTGCACACCGCCTTTGACGGCCGCGGCAATGCCTACACGACGCTGTTCCTGGACAGCCAGGTCGTGAAGTGGAATGTCGATGCCGCGATCAAGTTCCATGGTGGCGACAAGAGCGCCAAGTACGTGGTCGACCGCATCGATGTGCAGTACCAGCCGGGCCACCTGAACGCCAGCCAGTCGGAGACGCGCGCGGCCGATGGCAAGTACCTGGCGGTCGGTTGCAAGTTCTCCAAGGACCGCTTCCTGCCGGTGGGCCCGCTGCACCCCGAGAACGAGCAGATGATCGACATCTCGGGCGACAAGATGGTGCTGATGGCCGACCACCCGGTGCGTGGCGAGCCGCATGACTTCATCATCTTCAAGCGCGATCTGCTCAAGCCCAAGCAGGTCTACACCCTGGATGAGTTCCCGCTGGCGGTGAAGGATCCGAAGGACTCCGGTGTCGAGCGCAATGGCAAGAAGGTCACCGTGCGCCTGACTTCGCTGGCGCCGGCCTTCAGCATGCGCGAGTTCAAGCTCAAGCGCGGCGACGAGGTGACGCTGATCCTGACGAACCTGGACAAGGTCGAGGATCTGACGCACGGCTTCGCCATCCCCAAATACAACGTCAACTTCATCGTCAACCCGCAGGAGACGGCCTCGGTCAGCTTCGTGGCCGACAAGCCGGGCGTGTTCTGGTGCTACTGCACGCACTTCTGCCATGCGCTGCACCTGGAGATGCGCACCCGCATGATCGTCGAGTAAAGGACCACCCCCTACGCGCTTCGCGCGCCCCCTCAAGGGGGCACATCCGTAGGACCGGCAAAGCCGGATCCTCGGATGTCGCTGGGGGTGTCCGGGCTGCGCCGGACACATTTCGGGGGGAGTGCTTGCCGGGTGACTCGAGACCATGCGGCAGGTTGGGAAAGAGAAGATGCCGGTAGTTCTTCGTTTGATCGCGGCCTTTGCGGCCGCGCTTTTTCTTGGCGGATTTGTGGGTCTGGCGCTTGCGGCGGATCAAGGGTCTGGGGCCAGGGCGCAGGAGCGGGGCGCGCATCAGGCCTATGAGGCGCATCTGCCGGACGATCTGGCGACGGCGCCGGAGCTGTGCGCAAAGCTTGATTGCGCGGCGGTGTTTCCCGGCGCGGTGAGCTTTTCGGCCCGGATGGGGCAGCCACCCTATGTCGAGGCCTATGGACCGGCCGCCAATGGCGAGGCGCATGGGCCCTTGCTGGGCTATGTGATGCTGTCCACCGACATCACCGACACGCCGGCCTATTCGGGCAAGCCGGTGGTCACCCTGATCGGCATGGACCGTGAAGGCCGCTATGTGGGCGTCAAGGTGCTCAAGCATTCCGAGCCGATTCTGCTGCTGGGCATTCCCGAAGCGGCGCTGGTGAATTTCAACCACCAGTACGTCGGCAAGTCGGTGCGCGACAGGATCGAGGTCGGCCCGGCGCGGCCCGAGGAGCAGGTGCTAGGCGTCGATGCGATCTCCGGCGCCACGGTCACGGTGATTGCGCAGAACCAGGTGATGCAGCTCTCTGGCAGCGCGGTGGCGCGCCAGGTCGGGCTGATTGCGCCGGTGCATCGCGAGCCACTGAAGCCGGTTGAGACCGGCGCGCGCTACAGCTGGGAGCAATTGGTGAAGCTGGGCGCCGTGCAGCGCCTGCAGGTGCGCCCCGAGCAGGTTGGGCTGGATCGCGCGAGCGAACCCTTCATCGAACTCTGGTTCGGCGATCTCAACCATCCCGATCTGGGCCGCAGCCTGCTGGGCGCCAGCGGCTATGAAAACCTGCGCAGCCGGTTGAAAGACCACGAGCAGGCCTTCTTCATCATCCGTACCGCAGGTGCCGAGTCGTTCAAGGGCTCGGGCTTTGTGCGTGGCGGCATCTACGACCGGGTGCAGCTGCGGCAGGGGGCCCAGTCCTTCACCTTCCGCGATCTGGACTACCTGAACCTCTATGGCCTCGACGCCGCTGGTGCGCCGAGCTATTCGGAATCGGCCATCTTCATCGTGCGTGCCCCGAGCTTCTCGGCCGCCTATCCCTGGAAGCTGGCCTTCCTGGGCAATCGTGTCGACCGCGCCACTGGTCAGCGCAGCTTCGCCACCTTCGAGGCCAAGTACTGGCTGCCGGCCGAGCTGATGCAAGGTGGCCGGCTCGCCGTGGAAGAGGACGACGCGCCCTGGCGCCGTGTCTGGAAGGCCCGCGCGACGGGTATCGCTGCCTTCATCGTGCTGCTGCTGGGCGTTACCGTCGTCTATGCCCTGCGCGAGCGGCTGACCCGCCGCGCCACGCACCGCAACAAGTGGCCGGTCAACGTCTTCAAGTACAGCGCCTGGGCGCTGTCCATCGCCTTCGTCGGCTTTGGTGTGATGGCCCAGCCCTCGATCACGCAGGTGTTGACCTGGTTCCACGCGCTGCTGTTCCAGTGGACCTGGTCGCTGTTCCTGTCCGACCCCTTCATCTTCGTCTTCTGGATCTTCATCATTCTGACGGTCTTCCTGTTCGGGCGCGGTCTGTTCTGCGGCTGGATGTGCCCCTTCGGCTCGCTGTCGGAGGCGCTGTACAAACTGGGCGGTAAGCTGGGCCTGAAGCGCTGGCAGCGCCGCGTGCCGCAGGCGCTGCACGACAGGCTCAAGTGGCTCAAATACGGCATCTTCTTCGGCCTGCTGGCGGTCTCCTTGGTGTCGATGAGCACGGCCGAGATGCTGGCTGAGGTGGAACCGTTCAAGACGACCTTTCTGGTCGGTGTACTGAACCGCGCCTGGCCCTATGGCCTCTTCGTGGCCACGCTGCTCGGGCTCTCGCTCTTCGTCGAGCGGCCCTATTGCAATTACATCTGCCCGCTGGGCGCGGCGCTGGCCATGCCCAGCACCTTCCGCTGGTTTGGCCTGCGCCGCAAGATGGATTGCAATAGCTGCAAGGCCTGCGCCGTTGGCTGCGGTGCGCAGGCCATCGACGCCGCCGGTCGCATCGACCACCGCGAATGCCTGCACTGCCTCGATTGCATGGTGCTCTATACCGATGCCGCCGGCTGCCCGCCGCTGGCCAAAGAGCGCAAGCGTCGCGAACGCGATGGGCTCCTGATCACGCCGATCGGCCGCGACGGCTATTTCATCCCGATCACGCCGGTGGCGCCCGCGCTGCCGGCCAAGGTGGCTCAGGGGCCGGACCCGCGCCTGCCGACCGAGCCGCATGCGCCGCCGCACAAGGCCGACGCGCGGGGCCTGGCCTGGCTGCTGCTGGAGCTGCGCGACCACCTCTGGCCCTGGAGCCCGCAAAGCCTGCGCGGCCCGCGTGCGCTGCTGCTGGGCGGCATCGCGCTGGCGTTGGCGGCCTGCGTGGTGTGGGCGCTGGCGGCCACCGGGCGGCTGTCCGGCCTGGCAGTGATCCTGTGGTGGTTTGGCTGGAGCGCCTATGAGGTGTTGATCCGCCTGCAAGGTCGGCGCTACGTGAAGGACGGCCCCTGGTGGCAGGCGAACTACCGCGTTGCCAGTGTGATGGACATGCTCAGCTATGTCGGTTTCAAGAACCTGCTGCTCGGCGCAGGCCTGTTCCTGCTGCTCAAGTCCTTCGGAGGTCTGCAGTGAGCAGCTGGCGCCGCCTTGCCTTGGCGCTGATTGCCAGCGCCTGTAGCGCCGTGAGCGCCGCAAGCTGGTCGGTCAAGCCGGGTGAACGCATTCAGCCGGTGCTGGATCAGGCGCAGCCTGGCGATGTGGTTGAGATTGCACGCGGTTTCTACGACGAGTCGCTGCGCATTGCCAAGCCGCTGACGCTGCGTGGCCTGAACCGCCCGACGATCAGCGGCGGGCAGCGCGGCGACACCATCCGCGTGGCTGCAGCCGACGTGCGCATCGAAGGTCTGATCGTCCGCGACAGTGGGCACAGCCTGAAGGACCAGCATGCTGGCATCTATCTGCAGCCGGGCGCGCATCGGGCCGTGGTCCAGGCCTGCGATCTGGCCTACAACCTGTTCGGCCTGTGGATAGAGAAGGCCGACGAAGTACGGATCGAGGGCAACCTCATCACCGGCCTGCGCGACATCAACAGCTCGCAGCGGGGCAACGGCATTCAGCTCTATAACAGCCAGAAGGCCCGCATCATCGGCAACAACATCAGCTTTGTCCGCGATGCGCTGTATGTCGACGTTTCGCACCACGCCGAGTTCCGCCGCAACCGACTGCACCACAGCCGCTATGGCACTCACTACATGAACTCCTACTACAACCTGTGGGAGGACAACGACAGCTACCACAACCGCGGCGGGCTGGCGCTGATGGAGGTGCGTGAGCAGACGGTGCGTGGCAATCGCACCTGGGGCAATAGCGACTTCGGCATCATGCTGCGCACGCTGCAGGACTCGGTGATCGAAAACAATATCGTCGCCGGCAACAGCCGCGGCTTCTTCATCTACGACGTCGAGTACGCGCAGCTGCGCGGCAATCTCATCGTCGACAACCAGGTCGGCGTCCATCTCTCGGCTGGCTCGACCCGCAATCGCGTAGAGCACAACGATTTCATTGCCAATCGCGAGCAGGTGCGCTACGTCGGTGCGCGCGATGAGCGCTGGGGCAGCCTGCCGGGCGCGGTGGCACCGTCTGCCGACGAGGGTGGCAACCACTGGAGCAACTACCTCGGTTGGGACCGCGATGGCGACGGCTTTGGCGACTTGCCCTACGAGGCCAACGATCTCGTTGATCGCCTGCAATGGCGTTACCCGAGCGTGCGTCTGCTGATGGGCAGTCCGGCGGTGCAGGCGCTGCGCCTGCTGGGCCAGCAATTTCCGGTGCTGCGTGTGCCCAGCGTGATCGATGCGCGGCCGCGTATGCAGCCGCAACACAAGGATTGGAGTGAATGGCGTGGCAAGCAATTCCACTGAGGCGCTGCGCCTGCAGGGCGTGGCCAAGCACTATGGGTCAGCACGGGCGCCGGTGAAGGCGCTGGACGGCATCGACCTCAGCGTGCCAGCAGGCCAGCTGTTTGGCCTGATCGGCCACAACGGCGCTGGCAAGAGCACGCTGTTCAAGCTGCTGCTGGGCCTGATTTCGCCCAGCCAGGGCCGGCTGTGGGTGGCCGGCAGCGAGGTCGGCGCGGCCGACTTCCGTGAGGCCAGGCGTCGGGTCGGTTATCTGCCGGAGAACCTGGTGCTCTACGACAACCTCGATGGCCTGGAGACCCTGCAGTTCTTCGCCCGGCTGAAGGGGGCCCCGGCGACGCAATGCGCGGGTCTGCTGGAGCAGGTCGGCCTCGCCGAGGCTGGGCGGCGGCCGGTGCGCGAATACTCCAAGGGCATGCGCCAGCGCCTCGGCTTCGCCCAGGCGCTGCTCGGCGAGCCCCAGCTGCTGCTGCTGGACGAGCCGACCACCGGGCTGGACCCGACCGCGATCCGGGACTTTTACGCGCAGCTGCAGCGACTGCGAGAGCGTGGCGTCACCCTGGTGATCAGCTCGCACATCCTGGCCGAGCTGGAGCAACGGGTTGACGCACTGGCCATGCTTTCGCAAGGCCGCTTGTGCGCGCAGGGCACGGTAGGTAGGCTGCGTGAACGCTCCAGCCGGCCGCTGCGCCTGTGCCTGCGCGCCGAGGCGGCGCTGCTCGACACGCTGCCGCAGCAGCTGGCCGGGCTGGCCGAGGCCACCACGCTGCACTGGCAGCGTGACGCTGCGCAACAGCTGACGCTGGACTGCCCGCGCAGCTTGAAGATGCCGCTGCTGCGCCTGCTGGGTGGCCTCGCGCTGCTTGATCTGCAGATCGAGGAGACGACGCTGGAAGACCTCTATTTCGAACTGCGGGAGGCCGCATGAGCAGCGCCTTGCAACTGGGCCAGATTCTTGCCGTAGCGGGCAAGGAGTTCAGCGATAGGCTGCGCAAGCGCTGGGTGCTGGCGGTGGCGCTGGTGTTCACCGTGTTCTCGCTGGCCATCACCTATTTCGGCGCCGCGGCGCAGGGCCAGATCGGCCCGCGCTCGATCGAGGCGACGATTGCCAGCCTGGTCTCGCTGGTCATCTATCTGATTCCGCTGATTGCGCTGCTGCTGGGCTTTGACGCCATTGTCGGCGAGCGCGAGCGTGGCTCGCTGGATCTGCTGCTGGCGCTGCCGATCACGCGGCTGGAGCTGCTGCTGGGCAAGTATTTCGGCCTGGCCGCGGCGCTGAGCCTGTCGACGCTGGCGGGCTTTGCATTGGTCGCCGCCTTGCTGGGCCACAGCTTCGGCGCTGCGGGGCTCTATCACTATGGCGGCTTCGTGCTCAGCTCGGTGCTGCTTGGACTCAGCTTCCTCAGCCTGGCGCTGCTGATCTCGGTGCTGGCGCAGGACCGCACCCGGGCCTCCGGCCAGGCGATTGCGCTGTGGTTCTTCATGGTGCTGGTGTTTGATCTGCTGCTCCTGGGCCTGCTGGTGGCCAGCGGCGGTGAGCTCGGCAGCTGGCTCAGCGGCGATCGTTTTGCCTATCTGCTGCTGCTCAATCCGGCGGACCTGTTCCGCATCCTCAATGTGTTCTCGCTCGACGATGTGCGCCGGCTCTACGGCCTGGCCAGCGTGGTGCCGCCCGCCCTGGGCAGCCCAGTGCTGATGGGCAGCGCTGTGCTGGCCTGGATCGTCGCGCCCTTGGCCCTGGCGGCCTGGAGGTTCAAGCCATGAATGAAGCATCACTGCGGCAGGGACGCCGTCAATTCTTTTGTGCCTGTGCCGCGTTGGCCACAGCCGGTCTTGCCGGTCTCGCCGGCCTGAGTGCTTGCAGCCCGGCGGCCGACAGCGCGACGTCAGCGGCGCCCGGCAACTTCGATGGCCAGAGCAGCTGTTCGCTGGACGGCATGCTGCTGGGTGACTACCCCGGCCCCAAGGGGCAGATCCGCTACCGCGGTGACGCACAGCCCAGTTGGTTCTGCGACAGCGTCGAGCTGTTGTCGACGCTGCTCAAGCCCGAGCAGCTCAAGCCGGTGGCGAGCGCCCATGTGCAGGACATGGCCAAGGCCGACTGGGAGCGGCCGCAGGGCCACTGGATCGATGCCCGCCAGGCGGTCTATGTGTTGGGCAGCAAACGACAGGGCTCGATGGGGCCAACGGCGGCCAGCTTTGCCGACGTGGCCGCGGCCCAGGCCTTTGCCACGCAGTGGGGCGGCCGGGTGCTGCGCTTCGCTGAGCTGCGCACGGAGATGGTCGACCTCAGCGGCGGCGCACTGCACGACAGCCGCATGTGAGCAGGGCCATGCACGAGCGCCGATTGCTGCTGCGTCGCCTGGGCCTGCTGCCTGCACTGGCCGGCCTGCCATTGCTGGGCTCGGCGGCCTGGCGATCGGGGCATGATTCGAGCCCGGAGCCGGGCGCCGAGGCGCTGCCGGACGACGTTTGCATCGTGGCGCCGCCACTGGCCTGGCAGCCCGGCAGCAGTCTGCCGCTGCTGGCCGCACGCCCGATTCCGGCGCAGGCACGCTGCCCGGTCTGCGGCATGTTTCCGGCCCGTCAGCCGCGCTGGGCGGCACAGCTGATATTCGCCGACGGGCGGGCGCACTTTCTCGATTCGCCGCTGAGCCTGTTCCTTTATCTCCAAAGGGTGGAACGCTATGCGCCAGGCTATCACCGCGCCGATGTCGCCGCGCTCTACGTGAGCGACTACCAAGCCGGCAGCTGGCTGGATGCTCGCCAGGCGTTCTATATCGCCGGCTCCGCCCTGCACGGGCCCATGCGTGGCGGCAATCTGCCGGCCGTGGCCAGCCAGGCGGCGGCGCAGCAACTGGTTCTGGAGGTCGGCGGGCAGCCGCTGCGCTACGCCGAGCTGCGCCAGGCCCTGCCCGAGGCCTTGCAACGCCTGGCCCCGCACCGGCATTGAGTGCCTATGCCAAGGCGGCGCCTGGTGTTCAGCGCGAGTAGCGACTCGGCTGGCGCTCGGCCAGAGCCTGCAGGGCGGCCCGGTCAACGATGCGCAGCTGGTAACGGTCCATGCTGGTGATGCCCTGCTCATGCAGCGCACGCAGGCAGCGCGAGATCGTCTCCGGCGTGACGCCCAGCTGCGAAGCCAGGTCCTTTTTCTGCACCTGCAGCTGCAACTCGTCGCTTTGACCGGCCTGTGCCGATTGTTCAAGCAGCCAGCCGGCCAGGCGGCCATTGATGTCCTTGGTCAGCAGCGCCTGGCGGTCCAGCGTGATGCCACGGGCGCGCTGCGCCATGCAGCGCAGCAGCGCAAGGGCCAGCTCGGGGTGGCGGTCGCAGCAGCGCTCGACGGTATCGATGGGCAGCACCAGGGCTACGGCCGGGGTCGGGGCCTGGGCCGTTTCGGCATGGGCCTGCGCCAGCCAGGCGCTGTGCAGATCGATCCAGTCGCCCGGGCCGAATTCACGTGATTGCCACCACCGCCCCTGCGCATCATGCTTGCCCAGCGAGACCTTGCCACTGATCAGCAGCCACAGCGCCGGATCGGCGTCGCCCGCGCTGAACAGCGTCTGGCGCGCAACAAAGCGAAGCAGCTGGCCTGCGCCGGCCAACTCGGCCAGCAGGGCCTCGGCGGGCAGTGTGGCGTTGGCACTGGTCAGTGACCGGCGCAGCGCTTGATGGGCGGCTGCGTGCGCAGGCTGTGGTGAAGCGGGATGTTGTGAAGCGGGAAACGCGGCCGGCATCGTTGCGGCCGCCTTGTGATCGCCAGCGCAGGGCGCTGGCAGCTCGCCGGGCAGGGCCGTGGGGGGCAGCCGGAACGCAGGGACGGCATGGGCGGTGTGACGCATGGAATTTCCTCCTGCCCTGAAGTTGACCTTTCCACTCAACTTTGTGGATTTGATCTGGTGCAAGTTCAGCCGTGAAAGCGGCGGCAGTAGTTCTTTCGAACGATGGTCAGCTGTCGCCCCCTCGTCCGTCTGCCGCTTCGCTGCCCTGCTAGCGAAGGATGGGCAGTGCCGCCGCGCTGCGGGACAGTGCAGCACATGCAATCAAGGAGCAAGCCCATGTCTGCAAGTTCCCAGCCCAGGGGGAGGGCGCTGTCGGTGCTGATCGTCAGCACGCTGGCCTTCACCGTGTGCTTCATGGTCTGGATGATGTTTGGCGTGATCGGCATTCCGATCAAGAAGCAGCTCGGGCTGAACGCCACCGAGTTCGGCCTGCTGACCGCCACGCCGGTGCTGACCGGCTCGCTGATCCGGGTGCCGCTGGGCATCTGGACCGACCGCTACGGCGGCCGCATCGTCTTCTTCGCGCTGATGCTCAGCTGCGTGCTGCCGATCTGGCTGATGAGCTATGCGACTGCCTACTGGCATTTCCTGACCATCGGCCTCTTCGTCGGCCTGGCCGGTGGCTCGTTCTCGGTCGGCACGCCCTATGTGGCGCGCTGGTTCCCAAAGAGCCGGCAGGGCTTCGCGATGGGGGTGTTTGGTGCCGGCAACTCGGGCGCTGCGGTGAACAAGTTCGTCGCACCGGCGCTGGTGGTTGGCTTTGGCTGGGTGATGGTGCCGCAGGTCTATGCCGCGGTGCTGCTGGGCACGGCCATCCTGTTCTGGCTGTTCAGCGCCAGCGATGACTCGCATCTGGTCGTCAGCCAGGCCAGCTTCGGCAGCCAGCTGAAGGCGCTGAAGGATCCCAAGGTGCTGAAGTACTGCCAGTACTACAGCATCGTCTTCGGTGGTTATGTGGCGATGAGCTTGTGGATGGTGCAGTACTACGTCGGCGAGTACGGCCTGGACATCCGTGTGGCGGCCCTGCTGGCGGCCTGCTTCTCGCTGCCCGGCGGTGTGTTGCGCGCCATCGGCGGCTGGTTGTCGGACCGGCATGGCGCCCACAACGTCACCTGGTGGGTGTTGTGGGTGAGCTGGATCGTGCTCTTCATCCTCAGCTATCCGCAGACGGATTTCAGCATCCAGACCATCAACGGCCTGAAGACTTTCCACATCGGCCTGAACGTCTACGCCTTCACCGCGCTGATGTTCCTGCTGGGCATCGCCTGGGCCTTCGGCAAGGCCAGCGTATTCAAGTACATCAGCGACGACTACGGCGCCAATATCGGCACGATCAGCGGCATCGTCGGCCTGGCCGGCGGCCTGGGCGGCTTTGTGTTGCCCATCATGTTCGGCGCGCTGATGGACCTGACCGGCATCCGCTCCAGCTGCTTCATGTTGATGTACGGGGTCGTCTGGGTCTCGCTGATCTGGATGTACTGGACCGAGGTGCGCCGCACCGAAATGATGGGCAAGAACGCACCGGTGTCGCCGTTGGCGTGAGCCCCTCGCCCGGCCTTGCCGCGCTGGACGTGGGCAATGCCGAGCGGTCCCCCGAGGGGACGCGGGCCGGCTTGGGAGCGGCCCGGCGCTCGGCCCGAAATACTTGGAGAAACACATGAACACAATGCTTGGACAGGGCGTACGCTCTGAGCCCGATGGCGCTGACATCCAGGATTGGCGCCCCGAAGAAGAACAGTTCTGGGAACGCACGGGCAAGCGTGTTGCCTATCGCAATCTCTGGATCTCGATTCCCGCGCTCTTGTGCGGCTTCGCGGTCTGGGGCATGTGGGGCATCATCACCGTGCAGATGCTGAACCTCGGCTTTCCCTTCAGCCAGGCAGAGCTGTTCACGCTGACGGCGATTGCCGGCATCTCCGGCGCGACGATGCGCATCCCGGCCTCCTTCCTGATCCGCATGGCCGGCGGGCGCAACACCATCTTCCTGACCACCGCGATGCTGCTGGCTCCCGCCATCGGCACCGGCATGGCTTTGCAGCATCCCGATTGGCCGCTGTGGGCCTTCCAGTTGATGGCGTTGTGGTCGGGCGTCGGCGGCGGCAATTTCGCCTCCTCGATGTCCAATATCAGCACCTTCTTCCCCAAGCGCTTGCAGGGCACGGCGCTGGGCTTGAATGCCGGCCTCGGCAACTTCGGCGTGACGACGATGCAGATCGTTATTCCGCTGGTGATGACGCTGAGCCTGTTCGGGGATTTCGGCGGCGAGGCCAAGGCGCTGATCAAGGACAGCGGCTGGATCTTCGGCAAGATCAAGGCGGGCACGCCCACCTATATCCAGAATGCCGGCTTTGCCTGGGTGCTGTCGCTGGTGCCGCTGTCCATCCTGTGCTGGTTCGGCATGAACAACTTGAAGACGGTGACGCCGGCCGCAGGCTCGCCGCTGACGGCCTTCTTCAAGATCATCTACCTGTACTCGCTCGCCTTCGTGCCCTCGATCGCGATGCTCTACCTCTACCTGCCGGCACCGACGGGCCTCGGCCTGCTGAATATGTGGGTGGCGATCCCGCTGGACATCATCGCGGCGCTGCTGGTGATGAAGCTGGCTGCCTTTGGCACGATGAAGGAGAACGTCGCCAAGCAGTTCGAGATCTTCAGGAACAAGCACACCTGGGCGATGACGGCGCTGTACGTCGTCACCTTCGGCAGCTTCATCGGTTTCTCGATGGCCTTGCCGCTGGCGATCACGGTGATCTTCGGCTTCCAGCATGTGCCTGATGCTGCGGGCGTGCTGCAGCACACGCTGAAGAACCCCAACGCCCCATCGGCGCTGACCTATGCCTGGATCGGACCCTTCGTCGGTGCCGCGGTGCGGCCGGTGGGCGGCTGGATCTCGGACAAGGTGGGTGGCTCCATCGTCACGCAGATCATCTCGGCGGTGATGGTGATTGCCTCCGCTGCGGTGGGCTACGTGATGCTGCAGGCCTACCAGTCGGCGACGCCGGAGCAGTATTTCGCCACCTTCATGGGACTCTTTGTGCTGCTGTTCGCCGCCAGCGGCATCGGCAATGGTTCGACCTTCCGCAGCGTCGGCTTCATCTTCGATCGCCAGCAGGCCGGCCCGGTGCTGGGCTGGACCTCGGCGGTGGCGGCCTATGGCGCCTTCATCGCCCCGGTGCTGATCGGCCAGCAGATCAAGGCCGGCACGCCGCAATACGCCTTCTACGGCTTTGCCGTTTTCTATGCCGTGTGCCTGGTACTGAACTGGTGGTTCTACCTGCGTCGCAACGCCTACGTGAAGAACCCCTGAAGCCCGAGACGCCAACCACAGAGACACAGAGAAGCACTGAGATCGCTAGCAATTTCCTCTGTGGCTCCGTGGCTCTGTGGTCTGTTCTGAATGCGACATATGAGAGGTCATCAATGAGTCACTTTCTCGACCGCCTGAGCTACTTCGCTCAACCCAAGGAAGACTTCGCCGACGGCCATGGCCGTGTCACCGGCGAGGACCGCACCTGGGAGGATGCCTACCGCGCCCGCTGGCAGCACGACAAGATCGTGCGTTCCACCCACGGCACCAATTGCACCGGCTCCTGCTCGTGGAAGATCTATGTGAAGGGCGGCATCGTCACCTGGGAAACCCAGCAGACCGATTACCCGCGCACACGGCCCGATCTGCCCAATCACGAGCCACGCGGTTGCGCCCGTGGCGCCAGCTACAGCTGGTATTTGTACAGCGCCAACCGGGTCAAGTACCCGATGGTGCGCGGCTCGCTGCTCAAGCACTGGCGCGCCGCACGCGCGGTGGCCAAGAGCCCGGTCGACGCCTGGACCAATATCGTCGAGAACACCGAGCAGCGGCGTGAATGGCAGCAGGATCGCGGCCTCGGTGGTTTTGTGCGCTCCACCTGGAACGAGGTCAACGAGATCATCGCCAGCGCCAATATCCACACGATCAAGAAGCATGGCCCCGACCGCGTGATCGGCTTCTCGCCGATTCCGGCGATGTCGATGATCAGCTATGCCGCCGGCAGCCGCTATCTGAGCCTGCTGGGTGGCGTCTGCATGAGTTTCTACGACTGGTACTGCGACCTGCCGCCGGCCAGCCCGCAGATCTGGGGCGAGCAGACCGATGTGCCCGAGAGCGCCGACTGGTACAACAGCAACTACATCATCGCCTGGGGCTCCAACGTGCCGCAGACGCGTACGCCCGACGCGCACTTCTTCACCGAGGTGCGCTACAAGGGCGCCAAGACGGTGGCGATCACGCCGGACTACGCCGAAATCTCCAAGCTGGCCGACATCTGGATGCACCCCAAGCAGGGCACCGATGCGGCCATTGCGATGGCCATGGGCCATGTGATCCTGAAGGAGTTCTATTTCGATCGAAGGTCCACCTACTTCGATGATTACGCGCGCCGCTACACCGATCTGCCGCTGCTGGTGAAGCTGAAGAAGCAGACCACGGCCGATGGCCGCGAGCTGCTGGTGCCCGACCGCTACCTGCGCGCCAGCGACTTCGGCGGCAGGCTGGGGCAGGACAACAACCCCGAGTGGAAGACCGTGGCTTTCGATGCCGCCGGCAAGGTCGTGCTGCCCAATGGCTCGATCGGCTTCCGCTGGGGTGCGGGTGAGCGGCCCGATCTGGGCAAGTGGAACCTGGAGTCCAAGGAAGCCATTCACGACAGCGAGGTCAAGCTCAAGCTTTCCGTGCTCGAGGACGCGGCCAATGCGCACGAAATTGCTGAGGTGGGATTCCCATACTTTGGTGGCATTGAATCGCCGCAGTTCACGGCCAACAAACAGCAGGATGTGCTGAGCCGCCGAGTGCCTCTGGTGCGCCTGAAGCTGGGCAAGCACGAGGACGCCGAGGAGGCCTTGGTCGCCACGGTGTTCGACCTGCAGGTCGCGCAATACGGCATCAACCGCGGTCTGGGTGACGACACACCGGCCAGCTACGACGACAACAAGCCCTACACACCGGCCTGGGCCGAGTCCATCACCGGGGTGAAGCGCGATCAGATCATCACCGTGGCGCGCCAGTTCGCCGACAACGCCGACAAGACCCGGGGCAAGTCCATGGTCATCATCGGCGCGGCGATGAACCACTGGTACCACTGCGATATGAACTACCGCGGCATCATCAATATGCTGATGATGTGCGGCTGCATCGGCCAAAGTGGTGGCGGCTGGGCGCATTACGTGGGCCAGGAGAAGCTGCGCCCGCAGACCGGCTGGACCGCACTGGCCTTCGCGCTGGACTGGATTCGACCGCCGCGCCAGATGAACAGCACCAGCTTCTTCTACGCCCACACCGACCAGTGGCGCTACGAGAAGCTCGATGTGTCAGAGGTACTCTCGCCCTTGGCCGACAAGGCCCAGTACGGCGGCAGCCTGATCGACTACAACGTGCGCGCCGAGCGCATGGGCTGGCTACCCAGCGCCCCGCAGTTGCAGACCAATCCGATCCAGGCCGTCAAGGACGCGCAGGCCGCCGGCATGGACGCCAAGGACTATGCGGTCAAGAGCCTCAAGGACGGCTCGCTGCGCATGAGCTGCGAGGACCCCGACCACCCGGCCAACTGGCCGCGCAATATGTTTGTGTGGCGCTCCAACATCCTCGGCTCCTCGGGCAAGGGCCATGAGTACTTCCTCAAACACCTGCTGGGCACCACCAATGGCGTGCAAGGCAAGGACCTTGGCAAGGATGATGCAAAGCCGCAGGAAGTGGCCTGGCACGACAAGGCACCCGAAGGCAAGCTCGATCTGCTGGTGACGCTGGACTTCCGCATGAGCACCACCTGCCTGTACTCGGACATCGTGCTGCCCACCGCAACCTGGTACGAGAAGAACGACCTCAACACCAGCGATATGCATCCCTTCATCCACCCGCTGTCCACCGCGGTGGACCCGGCCTGGCAGGCGCGCAGCGATTGGGAGATTTACAAGGGCTTTGCCAAGACCTTGAGCGAGCTCTGCGTCGGCCATCTGGGCGTCGAGAAGGAACTGGTGCTGTCGCCGCTGATGCACGACAGCCCGGCCGAGCTTGCCCAGCCCTTCGGCGTGTCGGAATGGAAGAAGGGCGAGTGCGAACTGATCCCGGGCAAGACGGCGCCGCAGATCGCTGTCGTCGAGCGTGACTATCCCAATCTCTACAAGCGTTTCACCGCGCTGGGCCCCTTGATGAACAAGGTCGGCAATGGCGGCAAGGGCATTGCCTGGGACACCAAGACCGAGGTTGAGCAGCTCGGCGAGCTGAACGGCCGGGTGCGCGAGGAGGGCGTCACGCAGGGCATGCCGCGTATCGAGAGCGATATCGATGCCACCGAGGTGGTGCTGCAGTTGGCGCCTGAAACCAATGGCCATGTGGCGGTCAAGGCCTGGGAGGCGCTGTCCAAGCAGACCGGCCGTGAACACGCGCATCTGGCGCTGCACCGCGAGGACGAAAAGATCCGCTTCCGCGACATCCAGGCACAACCGCGCAAGATCATCTCCTCGCCGACCTGGTCCGGCCTTGAGAGCGAGAAGGTCAGCTACAACGCCGGCTACACCAATGTGCATGAGCTGATCCCATGGCGCACGCTGACCGGCCGCCAGCAGTTCTATCAGGACCATCCCTGGATGCAGGCCTTCGGCGAGGGCTTCTCAAGCTACCGGCCGCCGGTGGACCTGAAGACCCTGGCCGAGGTGCAGGGCATCAAGAGCAACGGGCACAAGGAAATTGCGCTCAACTTCATCACGCCGCACCAGAAGTGGGGCATTCACAGCACCTACAGCGACAACCTGATGATGCTGACGCTGAACCGTGGTGGCTCGGTGATCTGGCTCAGCGAGGACGACGCGGCCAAGGCTGGCATTGTTGACAACGACTGGGTCGAGCTGTTCAACGCCAACGGTGCCATCGCGGCCCGCGCGGTGGTCAGCCAGCGTGTCAATCCGGGCATGGTGATGATGTATCACTCGCAGGAAAAGATCATCAACACCCCGGGATCGGAGATCACCGGCACCCGTGGCGGCATCCACAACTCGGTGACCCGCATCGTTACCAAGCCCACGCACATGATCGGCGGCTACGCGCAGCTGAGCTACGGCTTCAACTACTACGGAACGATTGGCACCAACCGCGATGAGTTCGTGTTGGTACGCAAGATGGCCAAGGTGGATTGGCTGGACGAAGAAGGAGCAACGGCATGAGAAACCATCACCAGCGGGCCGAGCGCCGGGCCGCTCCCAAGCCGGCCCGCATCCCCTCGGGGGATCGGTCGATGTACTCATCGAACGAGGGGTAAACATCATCATGAAAGTACGCGCACAAATCGGCATGGTGCTGAACCTGGACAAGTGCATTGGTTGCCACACCTGTTCGGTCACCTGCAAGAACGTCTGGACGAATCGTCCGGGCATGGAATACGCCTGGTTCAACAACGTCGAATCGAAGCCCGGCATTGGCTATCCCA
This sequence comes from Roseateles aquae, assembly GCF_032337115.1. NCBI lineage: Bacteria > Pseudomonadati > Pseudomonadota > Betaproteobacteria > Burkholderiales > Sphaerotilaceae > Roseateles > Roseateles aquae. Next base: position 420,703 of record NZ_JAVXZY010000001.1, on the reverse strand, counting down.
AGGAATGGGAGAACCAGGACAAATGGCATGGCGGCTGGATACGCAAACCCAATGGCGAGATCGAGCCGCGCCAGGGCGGCAAGTGGAAGCTGCTGATGCGCATCTTCGCCAACCCGAACCTGCCGCAGATCGACGACTACTACGAGCCCTTCACCTTCGATTACGAGCATCTGCAGTCGGCGCCCAAGTCCAAGGCCGCGCCAACGGCAAGGCCGCGCAGCCTGATCACCGGCCGCCGCATGGAAAAGATCGAGTGGGGCCCGAACTGGGAAGAAATCCTCGGCGGCGAGTTCAGCAAACGGGCCCGCGACAAGAACTTTGATCAGGTGCAGAAGGACATCTACGGCCAGTTCGAGAACACCTTCATGATGTACCTGCCGCGGCTGTGCGAGCACTGCCTGAATCCGGCCTGCGTGGCGAGCTGCCCCTCGGGCTCGATCTACAAGCGCGAGGAAGACGGCATCGTGCTGATCGACCAGGACAAGTGCCGCGGCTGGCGCATGTGTGTGTCGGGCTGCCCCTACAAGAAGATCTATTACAACTGGCAGAGTGGCAAGGCCGAGAAGTGCATCTTCTGCTACCCACGCATCGAAGCGGGCCAGCCGACCGTGTGCTCCGAGACCTGCGTGGGACGCATCCGCTATCTGGGCGTGCTGCTCTATGACGCGGACCGCATCGAGCAGGCCGCCAGCGTCAAGGAAGACAAGGAGCTCTACCAGGCGCAGCTGGACATCTTCCTCGACCCGCATGACCCGGCGGTGATCGCCCAGGCGCGCAAGGACGGCATCCCCGAGGCCTGGCTGGAGGCGGCACGCAAGAGCCCGGTCTACAAGATGGCGGTGGACTGGAAGGTGGCGCTGCCGCTGCACCCCGAGTACCGCACCTTGCCCATGGTCTGGTATGTGCCGCCGCTGTCACCGATCAGCGCCGCGGCCAACGCCGGGCAGATCGGCGTGAACGGGCAGATTCCCGACGTGAAGCAATTGCGCATTCCGGTGCAATACCTGGCCAATATGTTGACCGCCGGTGACACCAAGCCGGTGGAGCGCGCGCTGGAGCGCATGCTGGCGATGCGCGCTTACCAGCGCGGCAAGCATGTCGATGGTGTCGAGGACAAGACGGTGTTGGATCAGGTGGGCCTGCTCAAGCGCGAGGTCGAGGACATGTACCAGACCATGGCCATCGCCAACTACGAGGATCGCTTCGTCATCCCGACCACGCACCGCGAGTACGCCGAGAACGCCTACGACCTGCGCGGCGGCTGCGGCTTCAGCTTTGGCAATGGCTGCTCGGACGGGCAGAGCGATGTCAGCCTGTTTGGCGGGCAGAAGAAGCGCACGATTCCGATCAAGTCCGGCCTGTGAGGGAGTGCAAGAACATGAACAAAAAAGATCAGGCGATCACGCTCAGCTGCCGGGTGCTGGCCAAGCTGCTGGACTATCCCAGTGATGAGACACGCGCCTTGCTGCCCCAGTTGTTGCAGGCCTTGCGCGAGGAGGGGGCCTTGAGCCCCACGCGATTGGCCGAAGTTGAGGCACTGCTGCGGCAGATCGGCCGCCCCGACGCCTACGCGGTGCAGGCCTTGTATGTGGAGAGCTTTGACCGCGGCCGCGCCACCAGCCTGCATATGTTCGAGCATGTGCATGGCGACTCGCGCGAGCGCGGTCAGGCCCTGGTCGATCTGCAGCAGACCTATCTGGCTGGCGGCATGTACTTCGATGCCAGCGAGCTGCCCGACTACCTGCCGGTGGTGCTGGAATTCGCGTCCACCCAGCCACCGGCGCTGGCGCGCGAGTTCCTGGGCGAGATGGCGCACATCCTGAATGCCATTCACACCGCCCTGATCAAGCGTGAAAACCGCTACGCCGCGGCCATCGGCGCGGTGCTCGAACTGGCCGGTGAAAGGCCGCAGGCCGTGCCTATCACCGCCGATGAGGCGCTTGATGAAGCCTGGCAGGAGCCAGCGGCCTTTGATGGCTGCTCGTCCAAGGGGCAGAGCAAACCCGGCGCGCCGCAGCCCATCCATCTCGTCAAGAACGACAAGTATCAACAAGGAGCACGGCTATGAGCTCGCTGGACTTTGCCCTGTTTGGCATCTACCCCTACATCTGCCTGGCCGTGTTCCTGCTCGGCAGCCTCTTGCGCTTTGACCGCGACCAGTACAGCTGGAAGAGCGACTCTTCGCAGCTGTTGCGCGCCGGCAGCCTGCGCTGGGGCAGCAATCTGTTCCATATCGGCGTGCTGTTCCTGTTCTTCGGCCACACGGTGGGCATGCTGACGCCGCACTTCATCTACGAGCACTTCATCAGTGCCGGCGACAAGCAGCTGATGGCGATGGTCAGCGGTGGCCTGGCGGGACTGGCGGGGTTCGCCGGCGTCAGCATCCTCCTGCACCGGCGGCTGAGCGACGAGCGCATTCGCCTGAACAGCAAGTTCAGCGACATCCTGCTGCTGGTGCTGCTGTGGATACAGCTGGCGCTGGGGCTGGCGACGATTCCGCTGTCGGCCCAGCATCTCGACGGCGGCATGATGATGCAGCTGGCCGGCTGGGCGCAGCGCATCGTCACCTTCCAGGGCGGCGCGGTCGAGCTCTTGGCCCATGCCAGCTGGGTGTTCAAGCTGCATATGTTCCTCGGCATGAGCTTGTTCCTGATCTTCCCCTTCACCCGGCTCGTGCATGTCTGGAGCGGCTTCGGCACGCTGGCCTACTTGGTGCGTCCCTACCAGCTGGTGCGCAGCCGGCGCCTGTATTGACCACCTCCTTTGAGCTGTGCGCGCCCCTCAAGGGGCATCCACGTCCGCCCGGCAAAGCCGGATCGGCGCGGCTTGCGCGGTCAGGAGTCCGAACTTCGGAGAGTGATGCGATGAATCAGCAAATGCATGGATGTGGTGGTGGCAGCTGCGGCTGTGGCGGCGGTGGCAGCGGTGGCAGCTCAGCGGTCGAAGAAGGCGTGGATCTGAAGCCTGATCCGCGCGCCGTCGTGCCCAGCGTCAATGGCGTGCCGCTGCACGGGGAAGGGGAAAGTCCCGATCTGGAATTGCTTCGCCAGCGCGCCTATAGCGAACTGCTGCGCCAGGCCGCGCAGCGTCAGGGGTTGCTGGCCATCGGCGATCTGCCCAGCCTGGATGGTGTGCTCAGCGAGGCCGCGTCGGCGGCCATCGAAACGCTGCTGGAGCGCGAGGTCCAGGTGCCGGAGCCCGATGCAGCAGCCTGTCGGCGCTATTTCGAGGCGCACGCCTCGCGCTTCGCCACAGGCGAGCGTGTGCGGGCGGCGCACATCCTGTTTGCCGTGACGCCCGGCGTCGATGTTGATGCCCTGCGGCAGCGCGCCGAAGCCCTGTTGGTCCAGCTGCGCTGTGAAGACGAGGCCGCTTTCGCTGCGGCGGCGGCCCAGAGCTCGAACTGCCCCAGCGGCGCAGATGGTGGCGAGCTGGGCTGGCTGAGCCGTACGGACTGCGTGCCTGAATTCAGCGCCGCCCTCTTTGGCCAGGACGAGGCCAGTGCCCACGTCGGCGTGCTACCGCGTTTGATCAGCAGCCGCTTTGGCTTTCATATCATCCGTGTCGACGCCCGCGACCCTGGCCAACCGCAGCACTATGAAACGGTACAAGCGTCGATTGCCCAGCTGCTGCGCCAGCAAAGCTATGTGACGGCGCTGCGCCAGTATCTGAATCTGCAAGTCGCTGCGGCCAGGCTGGACGGGCTGGTGCTGGACGCCGCCGACTCGCCGCTGGTGCAATAGGGCAGGTGGGGGCATGCCGGACGAACTCTTGAGCAGGCTGCGCCGCTTCAACACCGACTTCTTTCCCCAGTATCAGGCGCAGTTCAAGGCATTGGTCGAGCAGGGTCAGCATCCCAGCATCCTGTTCATTGGCTGCTCGGACTCCAGGCTGGTGCCCTATATGCTGACCGGCGCCGGACCGGGCGAGCTGTTCCTGGTCCGCAATGTCGGCGCCTTTGTGCCGCCGTACGACGGCTCCGCCGGGCACCACGGCACGGCTGCGGCGATCGAGTATGCGGTGCTGGCGCTTGATGTGCAGCACATCATCGTTTGCGGCCACAGCCACTGTGGCGGCATCCGTGCGCTGTATGGCGAGGTACCGGCCGAGGCCAACAATCTGCGCGTGTGGCTGGAACTGGGCCGCGAGGCCTGCTTGCCGGTTCAGCTGAGTGACGAGGCCTTGCGCCGTACGGAGGAACGCTCCGTCGTGCTGCAGCTGGAACGGCTGATGGACTATCCGATGGTGCGCGCTCGCGTTGAACAGCGCCGGCTGGCGCTGCATGGCTGGCATTACGTCATTGAGGCCGGCGAAGTCCACGTTTTCGATGTCCAGCGCGGCGGCTTCGTGCCCGCCTCCTGCGCCGAGAACAGCGGCACCGGACCGTATGTGCACGCTGACGACAGCGGTATCTTCAACGAGTTGGACGCGGCCTGGGCGCCGGGGGCTTAAGCGCCGGTGCCCCTCACCAGGGCCCTGAAGCTTCAACAGGGCGGCTGTCACGACGCCAAGTGGATTCCGAGGCTCAGGCTGCCTTTGAGCGCGCCCTGCTGCGTCTTGGCCGCAATATCTCACCAGACACCGGGCGCGACCGACAGTACTTGAACAACTGTATGGGCATACAGTATTATTCGCCAACGCTGCAGTGGGCAGCCCGTCGCCGCCACGCTCGGGCCATGAAGTACCGCATCGCAGCCGCAGCCTGTCAAGCCTATTCGGAGAGTTGCCTCATGAAGCGCACATTGCTCGCACTGACGAATCTGTCACGTGAACCTCAGAACTGGATCAATCTGATCGGCATCAGCTCGGTGCTGGCCCTGATGCTGGGGGCCTTCGAGCCGGCAGAGTCCGGTGTTCACCAGGCAGGAGCTGGGGCGGTCGTGCAGCAGGTGCTGGTGGCGTCGGTCTCCTCCGGCGAGGGACCGTCGGAACTATCGGCAGCGCGCTGAGGCGCTCGCGTCAGAGTCCGGGCGCCGTAGCCCGAGACGAGCGGCAAGAAGTTCAGACCAGGCCTTGCTTGCTGGCCAACACCGCTGCTTCGGCCCGGCTGGACACGTTCAGCTTCTTGTAGATGCTTTTGATGTGGTCGTTCACGGTGAACCACTTGATGCCCATCAGGTTGGCGATTTCCTTGATGGTGAAGCCCTTGCTGAGGTAGGTGAGCACCTCGTTCTCGCGGGGCGTCAGGCGCTCCCACTCGGGTGCCGGATCAAGCGCCACGCCGCGGCCGGTCGTCGGGCCGGCCGACGACGACAATGAGCCAAATCCGGAGTTCAGTCCCATGGGGCCACTATCGCCGGTCGAGCCGGGGCGGAAATGCGACAGCAGGCGGCGTGCGATGGCAGGCGACAGCGGCGGTTGGCCGCGCACAATGCGCTGCAACTCCTCGACCAGCACCTCAAAACGATCTTCCTTGAGCAGATAGCCGTCGGCGCCGCATTGCAAGGCCGGGAAGAGGTGATCGTCGTCCGAGTACAAGGTGGTGACGATCTTGACCGAGGGGGTGCCGGCCAGTTCGGCGAGGAATTCCATGCCGTTGCCGTCCGGCAATTCGAGATCGACCAGGATCAGCTTGAAGCCACTGTCATCGCCCTCAGCGCTGAGCCTGGCAACCTGCCTGCGAGCGCCTTCGAGATCACCGGCCTCAACGATCTCCATGGCATCGCTGAAACTTTCGCGCACAACACGGCACAGAAAGCTGCGGGCGACAGGGTTGTCTTCGATGATCAGTACTTTGACGGCCATGGTTTTTACGGAACTCCAGTCCCTGCGCATCCTAGCGCACAAGTCCAGGGTTTCGGCCTCCCGGGCCGGTCAACACGGCATCTCGGCATGTTTCATTCGTGTCAGTTGCAGGGCTGACGCACCCGCGCCCGGCCAACTGCGCATTGCTGAAATACTTCGTCGAGTCGGTAACAGCGCGCTGGCGCGCGTCGCCGACTGAAGTCTGCAATTCAAAGCAGATTGCTCAACACGATCTTGCCAACGACCTGCCGGCTCGCCATGCGCGCAAAGGCCGCGGGCAACTGACTCATGGGTAGCACGCAGTCGAGCACCGGCTTCACCTTGCCCTGGGCATACCACTGCGCCAGCGCCATCATCATCGCGGCATTGAGCTGTGGCTCGCGCTTGGCGAACTCGCCCCAGAAGACGCCGACCAAGGACGCGCCCTTGAGCAGGGCCAGATTCAGCGGCAGCGACGGGATGTTGCCCTGGGCGAAGCCGACCACCAGATGCCGCCCACGCCAGGCAATCGAGCGGAAGGCTTGCTCGCTGAGATCGCCGCCAACGGGGTCGTAGATGACGTCGGGGCCGCGACCATCGGTCAAGGTTTTGAGCGCATCGCGTAGCGAGTCGCGGCCATAGTTGATCGCTGCATCGGCGCCAAGTTCCAGGCAGCGCTGGCATTTTTCATCACTCGATGCCGCGGCAATGACACGCGCACCGGCCGCCTTGGCAATCTGAATTGCAGCGGTGCCTACACCGCCCGCAGCGCCCAGCACCAGCACGGTTTCGCCGGCTTGCAATGTGGCGCGGTCCATCAGGGCGTGGTGGCTGGTTGCATAGGTGCAGATGAAAGCGGCCGCGTCTTCAAACGCAAAGCCGGCGGGCAGGGGCAGGGCCAGTGCGGCAGGCACCAGGGCATGGCTGCCAAAGCCGCCGGTACCGGTGAAGGCGGCGACGGAATCGCCGGGCTTGAAGCCGTTCACGCCTTCACCAACTTCCTCGACGACGCCGGCAAATTCCGTCCCGGGTACGAAGGGCAGCGGTGGCTTGATCTGGTACTTGTTTTCGATGATCAGCAAGTCCGGGAAGTTCAGGCTGGCGGCCTTGATCGCCACACGCAGCTGACCCGGCCCGGTGGCCGGCAGTTCGAGTTCTTGCCACTTCAGTGCCGAGACACCGCTGGGGTTGTCGCACAGCCAGGCTTTAGACATTGCTTGCTCCATCTAAACGTATGCCGTCGATGATAGGCAGCGCCAGCGTGAGCATGCGTCGCTTTGGCGACGACCTTGGGGCTTACACGGGGTGGGCTCGAATCGGCCGCTTGGCACATGGGCGCTGCCTACAATGCCGTATGCGAATCTTGATTGCCAATGATGATGGTTACCTTGCGCCGGGCCTGCAGGCGCTGGTGAATGCCTGCCAGGGCCTGGGGCAGATCGACGTCATTGCGCCGGAACAGAACGCCAGTGGGACGTCGAATGCACTGACACTGACACGGCCGCTGTCGGTGTTCACGGCCGCCAATGGGTTTCGTTATGTCAATGGCACGCCGTCAGACTGTGTCCATCTGGCACTGACCGGTGTGCTGGGTTACCGGCCGGATCTGGTGCTGTCGGGCATTAACAACGGTGCCAATATGGGCGATGACACGCTGTATTCCGGCACCGTGGCGGCGGCCACCGAAGGCTATCTCTTCGGCATTCCAGCGATTGCCTTTTCGCAGCTGAACCGGGGCTGGCAGCATCTGGATGCCGCGGCTGCGCTGGCCCGCGAGTTGGTCGAGCAGGTTGTGGCGGGCGGCCTCGCTGAACCCTTTTTGCTGAATGTCAACATTCCCAACCGGGCCGATGCCTTGCAGCTGCCGCGGCGCATCACCCGCCTGGGCCGCCGCCATGCCAGTGAGCCGGTGATTCAGCAAAGCAGCCCGCGGGGCGAAACGATTTACTGGATTGGCCCGCCGGGCGATGCGCGCGAGGCCGGCGAGGGCACCGACTTCCATGCCGCCGCACAGGAGCAAGTCTCGATCACGCCCTTGCAGGTGGATCTGACCGCGCATGCGAGTCTGCCGCACTGGCGTGCTCGTTTGAACGTGGGCGTCGCCGAATGAACCAGGGCAGGGACAAGCCGCGGCGCTTCCCCTTGCCGCTGGACAAGCTCCAGGCGTCGCCGGCCCGTGATGCCCGCGCGCCGGCAGTCAGCCGCGAGTTGCTGCGCCCACAATTGCATCTGCAGCAGGCGGCCAAGGATGCAGCACGGCAGACGCCACCGAGCGGCCTGGGGCTGGATTCGGCGGGGGTGCGGCTGCGCATGGTGCAACGCCTGCGTGCCGAGGGCTTGCAGGACGAGCGGGTGCTGGACGCGCTGTCGCGAGTGCCGCGGCATGAGTTCGTGGATTCCGCCTTGGCCATCCAGGCCTATGAGGACACCAGCCTGCCAATTGGCCACGAACAGACGATCTCCAAACCATCGGTCGTTGGCCGGATGATTGCCTTGCTGATGGCCGGGGCCAGCGCCAGCCAGTCCGGGCATCTGGGCCGCGTGCTGGAGATTGGCACCGGCTGCGGCTACCAGGCGGCCGTGCTGGCCTTGCTGGGGCGCCGCTTGAGTTCGATCGAGCGCCTGTTGCCGCTGCATGAGAAGGCGCGCAGCAATCTCGCAGGCTTGCGCCTGAGCGGCGTGCGCCTGGTGTATGGCGATGGCCGTCTGGGCGATCCGGCCATGGCCCCGTTCGACAGCATCATTGCCGCCGCCGGTGGGGATGACATCCCGCCGGCCTGGCTGGCGCAATTGGCGCCCGGCGGGCGACTGGTCGCGCCGATGCAGGCGCCCAGCGGGCGCGGCCAGGTTCTGGTCGTGATTGACCATGTCCAAGGGCTGCAAGGCAGCCAGTTTGTGCGCAGTCTGCAGGAGGCGGTGCTCTTCGTGCCCCTAAAATCCGGCGTCATGTGAGTGCCAGTTCGCGCGCGGTCTGGTTGATACTCACGGCGAGTCAACCCTGACGGATGCGAATGCAAGCAAGCCTTTCGAGTTTTCCCCTTGGCCGCCTGTCGGTCTGTGTGTTGCTGGTCTTGTGTGGCTGCTCGCTGCCCAAGCATCGTGCGCCTGTCGAGGACCGGCCTGTCGTCGCGGCCAAGCCCGGCGCGGTGCCGGCACCATCGACACCTGCCGCGGCCGACGCAACGCCCCTGCCTGCTGGCTCAGAGAATGCTGGCAAGCCCGGCTACTACACCGTCAAGCCGGGCGACACCTTGATCCGCGTCGCGCTGGAGCATGGTCAGAACTGGCGCGAGTTGGTCAGATGGAACTCGCTGGACAACCCCAATCTGATCGAGGTGGGTCAGGTCTTGCGCGTGCTGCCGCCGGGCGTGGACGCCGCTGGCGTGACGACCAAGCCGATTGCCGCGGCCAAGCTTGAAAGCAAGCCCTTGGATGGTAAGGCAGCAGACGGCAAGGCCACCGACGCCAAGCCTGGCGCCACGGCGCAACAGCCGGGCAGCGCCGCATCAGCAAGCGTTGCGGCCTCCAGCCCCGCGTCTGCACCTGCCGCCGCGCGCAACGATGATGACGGCATCTCCTGGGGCTGGCCGGCCGCAGGCAATGTCATCAGCGCATTTGACGAGCAGCGCAACAAGGGCATCTCCTTCACCGGCAAGGCCGGAGACCCGGTGCTTGCTGCTGCCGACGGGCGTGTGATGTATGTCGGATCGGGCTTGCGCGGTTACGGCAACACGGTCATCATCAAGCACGGTAGCAACTACCTCACCGCCTACGCTCACAACCAGACTTTGCTGGTCAAAGAGGATCAGGTGGTACGCAAGGGCCAGAAGATTGCCGAGATGGGATCCAGCGATGCTGATCAGGTCAAGCTTCATTTTGAACTGCGCAAGCAGGGCAAGCCGGTGGATCCGGCCAAGCTGCTGCCTGCCCGCTGAGTGCGCAGGGGTCAGGTCTTGATGCCATGAAAGATCTTGCCCCTCGCCCTGATTTGAACGGCACCGCGCCACCAGGTGAGGGTGCTGCCGAGCCACTTGACGACGAAGTCTCCGCTGAACGCGCCAGCCTGATGCTGCCGCAGGGCGAGGTCGAGCTGGGCAACGCCTTGCAGGCCTATCTGCGCGATATTCGTCGCACGCCGCTGCTGACCCCGCAGGAAGAGTACGACACCGCCGTTCAGGCCCGCGCTGGCGACTTCAAGGCTCGTCAGTCGATGATCGAGCACAACCTGCGCCTGGTGGTCAGCATCGCCAAGAACTACCTGGGTCGTGGTCTGCCGATGAGCGACCTGATCGAGGAGGGCAATCTCGGTCTGATGCACGCGATCGGCAAGTTCGAACCCGAGCGCGGCTTCCGCTTCTCGACCTACGCGAGCTGGTGGATACGCCAGAGCATCGAGCGTGCCTTGATGCACCAGGCGCGGCTGGTGCGGCTGCCTGTGCACATCGTTCGCGAACTGAACCAGGTGCTGAAGGCCAGACGGGCGCTGGAGGCGGTGGCCAGCCAGAATGGCGCCGAGGCCCAGGTGCGCGCGGACGAAGTTGCCGCGGCACTCGGGCGTCCACTGGAGGAAGTGGCCGAGCTCTTGGCCTATGCCGAGCTGCCCAGCTCGCTGGATTCGCCGGTCGACCGCAATGGCGAAGGGGGCGAATCCATGGTCGATCTGGTTGCCGACGAGCACGCCATCGACCCGATGGGTCTGCGCCTGTCTCACGAGGTTGAGGCCCTGTTGAGCCACGGCCTGGCAGCGCTGAACGAGCGCGAGCGCGAAGTGCTGGCCGGGCGCTACGGTCTGGCTGACCGCGAGCCCGAAACTCTGGATGTGCTGGCCCACCGTCTGGGCCTGACGCGGGAGCGGATTCGGCAGATCCAGATCGAGGCGATCAGCAAATTGAAGCGCAACATGATGCGTCACGGCATCAACAAGGACGCGATTTTCTGAGGCTGATGCCTGCGTTTGGTGCCGGTTGCTGCGGGGCGGGTTCTGGCCAGCGCTGAGCCCCTCGCCAAGCCTGGGATAATCGCTGGATGACTCAAGTTTCTGAATGGCTCAAGGTCGAATCCCTGGACCTTGATGCGCAGGGCGTCGCCCACAATCCCGAAGGCAAGGTGGTCTTCATCGAGGGCGCGCTGCCCGGTGAGGAAGTCCAGGTTCAGGTCGGCCGCAAGAAGAACAACTGGGAGCAGGGCAGCCTGGTGGCGCTGCGCCGCGAGAGTTCGCAGCGGGTGCAGCCTGGCTGTCCGCACTTCGGTCTGCACGCTGGCGCCTGCGGGGGCTGCAAGATGCAGCATCTGCATGTGGCGGCCCAGGTCGCCGTCAAGCAGCGGGTGCTGGAAGACAACCTCTGGCATCTGGGCAAGGTCAAAGCCGAAATGCTGGCGCGGCCCATCGAAGGGCCGGCCTGGGGCTACCGCTACCGGGCGCGTCTGTCGGTTCGCTATGTGGCCAAGAAGGGCGAGGTGCTGGTCGGCTTCCATGAGCGCAAGAGTCGCTATGTGGCCGATATGCAGGTCTGCAAGGTGCTACCGCCCAAGGTCAGCGGCATGCTGATGCCATTGCGCCAGCTGATCGCCAGCATGGATGAGCGTGATCGGCTGCCGCAGATCGAGCTGGCCATTGGCGATCGCGGCGGCGATCAGGTGATCGCGCTGGTGCTGCGCAATCTGCAGCCGCTTGGCGATGCCGACAAGGCGCGGTTGCGCGCCTTTGCTGCCGAGCACGGTGTGCAATGGTGGCTGCAGCCCAAGGGGCCGGACACCGTGCATCTGCTCGATGAAGGTGGCAGCGAGCTGGCCTACACCTTGCCCGAGTTCGGCGTCGTGATGCCTTTCAAGCCGACCGATTTCACCCAGGTCAACCACCACATCAACACGGCGCTGGTCGGGCGCGCCTTGCGCCTGCTGGACGTGCAGCCCGATGAGCGTGTGATCGACTGGTTCTGCGGCCTGGGTAATTTCACCTTGCCGCTGGCCACCCAGGCCCGCGAGGTGCTGGGCATCGAGGGCAGCGAGACCCTGGTGGCCCGCTCACGCGAGAACGCCAAGCGCAATGGCCTGCAGGCCAAGACCAGCTTTGTGGCCCGCAATCTCTTCGAAATGACGCCGGAAGTGCTGGTGGCCGATGGTCAGTCCGACCGCTGGCTGGTGGACCCGCCGCGTGAAGGTGCTTTCGCCTTGGTCAAGGCCTTGGCCGATATTGCCCAAGACCCGTCGCTGGCGCCGGGTTGGACGCCGCCCAAGCGCATCGTCTACGTCAGCTGCAATCCCGCGACCTTGGCCCGTGACGCCGGCCTGCTGGTGAATCTGGCAGGCTACCGTTGCACCACGGCCGGTGCGGTCAATATGTTCCCGCACACCTCGCACGTCGAAAGCATCGCCGTCTTCGAACGCTGATTGACGCGACACCAAGTAAAAGGGCTCCCGTTGGGAGCCCTTTTTGCGCCGCGCACAAGGCGCTACATCAAGCAGAGCGCGCGGATCCGGCTCTGCCGGTCCATCGGGCTCGCCCCCTTGAGGGGGCCGGCGCAGCCGGTAGGGGGTGTTAGTCTCTGTCCCCGCCAAAAATGCCCAGCAGTTGCAGCAGGCTCTGGAACACGTTGTAGATGTCCAGATAGATGGCCAGCGTGGCGCTGATGTAGTTGGTTTCGCCGCCGTCGATGACGCGCTTGACGTCATAGAGCATGAAGGCCGAGAAGATGCCCATGCACAGCACCAGCATGGTCAGCATCAAGACCGACGACTGCAGGAAGATATTGACCAGGCCAGCGACCAGCAGAATGACCGCGCCGACGAAGAGGAACTTGCCCATGCCGGACAGGTCACGCTTGATCACCGTAGCCAGCGAAGCCATGGCCAAGAAGATCGCGCCGGTACCGGCGAAGGCCGTCATGATCAGCGAGGCACCGTTCTTGAATCCGAGCGTCCAGGTCAGCAGATTGGACAGCATCAGCCCCATGAAGAAGGTGAAGCCGAGCAGGGCGTAGACGCCGGTGCTGGAGTTCTTGGTTTTCTCGACGACGAACATCAGTCCGTAGGCGCCGACCAGGAACAGGATCAGGCTCGGGCCCGTGCCCAGGGTGGCGAGAATGCCGGTGCTGACGCCGATCCAGGCGCCCAGCACCGTTGGCACCATGGACAGTGCCAGCAGCCAGTAGGTGTTGCGCAGCACGCGCTGCCGCTCGGCGGACAGGCCGGTGCCCAGGGTGCTCGAGTATTGGCCTTGAACGTCGTACATAAATCCTCCAGATCTTCAGTTCAGCCCGCGACAGCCTTCCGGCCCTCGCTGGGGTACACCGATTCTATGGTGTTCAGATGCGGCGTCTGTTTTGCATTTGTGACCATGAATGCAGCCGCCGACAGCGCTAAAGTGCGGCCTCCTTTCCCAATTTCAAGTGTTGCCGCGATGAAGCAAAAACCCTATCTGAGCCTGGATGAAGTCAAGCGCATGGCCGCCGCGGCCGAAGCCGAGGCGCTGGCCAATCAATGGGCCGTCAGCATCGCCATCGTCGACGATGGCGGGCACCTGCTGTGGCTGCAGCGTCTGGATGGCGCCGCGGCCATCTCCGCGCAGATTGCCCCTGCCAAGGCGCATACCGCAGCGCTGGGACGGCGCGAGTCCAAGGTTTATGAGGACATGATCAATCAGGGGCGTGTGTCCTTCCTGAGCGCGCCTGGCCTGGATGGTTTGCTGGAAGGTGGCGTGCCGGTCATGGTCGATGGCTTCTGCGTCGGGGCCATCGGTGTCAGCGGCGTGAAGTCCAGCGAAGACGCACAGATTTGTCGAGCAGGTATCGCCGCCCTGGCTTGAGGGGGCGGCCGCAGGCTGCATGACAGGTGGCGGACCGTTTCAGTTCGATGCGGCCGTGCATTTTTGTGCGCGAAAGGGCTCGGTAAATACCCTGCTGGGTTATACTCAGCAGGTTTACCCGCAACCCACCGCACCCAAGCGAAACTCCTCCCGTTTCCACCACCGGATTCAGGCTCTCTGACGGCTCAGCGCGCCCGCGCGCTATGCTGCCAAGCGAAAGAGCAGAGCTGGGCGCGCGCACAATAACGGAGTTACCCGTGCTGCCCGATCTGCCTGCTTTTTTCAACACGGCGCCCGCCGCGATTCTCGCCCTGGCAGACGGCACGGTCTTCAAAGGCACCTCGATAGGTGCAGCCGGTCACACCATTGGCGAGGTGGTGTTCAACACCTCGCTGACCGGCTACCAGGAAATCCTCACCGACCCCAGCTATTGCCGCCAGATCGTCACGCTGACGTATCCGCACATCGGCAATTACGGTGTCAACGACGAGGACGTCGAGGCTTCGAAGATCCATGCCGCTGGCCTGATCATCAAGGAAGCGCCCGTCCTTGATTCCAACTTCCGCAAGACCCGCACGCTGACCCAGTACCTGAAGGACGAGGGCACGGTGGCGATTGCCGACATCGATACCCGCCGCCTGACCCGCGTGCTGCGCCGCACCGGTGCACAAAACGGCTGCATCCTGGCCCTGGCCGCTGGTGAGCAGATCAGCGATGCGCACATCGCCGACGCGATTGCCCGCGCACAAGCAGCACCGAGCATGGCCGGCCTGGACCTGGCCAAGGTAGTCAGCCGCAGCGAGCGCGAGAGCTGGACCCAAACCGAGTGGCAGCTGGGCAAGGGCTATGGCGAGCAGGCGCAGCCGCGCTTCCATGTCGTCGCCTTTGACTTCGGCGTCAAGCACAACATCCTGCGCATGCTGGCCTCGCGCGGCTGCAAGATCACCATCGTGCCGGCGCAGACGCCGGCCTCTGAGGTGTTCGATCTCGAACCCGATGGCGTCTTCCTGTCCAACGGCCCTGGTGACCCCCAGCCTTGCGACTATGCGATCAAGGCGGCCGCGCAGCTGATCGAGGCCGGCATCCCCACCTTTGGCATCTGCCTGGGTCACCAGATCATGGCGCTGGCCTCCGGAGCCAAGACCTTTAAGATGAAGTTCGGCCACCACGGCGCCAACCATCCGGTCAAGGATCTGGACAACGGCCGCGTGTCGATCACCAGCCAGAACCACGGCTTTGCCGTCGATGCCGACAGCCTGCCGGCCAATCTGCGCGCCACCCACATCAGCCTGTTCGACGGCACGCTGCAGGGCCTGGCCCGCACCGACAAGCCGGCCTTCTGCTTCCAGGGTCACCCTGAGGCAAGCCCTGGCCCCCACGATATTGCATACCTGTTCGACCGCTTCATCGGTCTGATGGCCAAGGCCTGATTCGGGACGGATGGAGTAGAGAAAATGGCAAAACGCACAGACATCAAGAGCATCCTCATCATCGGCGCCGGCCCCATCATCATTGGCCAGGCCTGCGAGTTCGACTATTCCGGCGCTCAAGCCTGCAAGGCGCTGCGCGAAGAGGGCTACAAGGTCATCCTGGTCAATAGCAATCCGGCGACCATCATGACCGACCCGGACACGGCCGACGTCACCTATATCGAGCCCATCACCTGGCAGGTGGTCGAGAAGATCATCGCCAAGGAGCGGCCCGATGCGGTGCTGCCCACCATGGGCGGTCAGACCGCGCTGAACTGCGCGCTGGATCTGCACAAGCACGGCGTGCTGGCCAAGTACAAGGTGGAGATGATCGGCGCCAACGAGAAGGCGATCGAGAAGGCCGAAGACCGGCTGAAGTTCAAGGACGCGATGACCAAGATCGGCCTGGACTCGGCCAAGTCCGGCATCGCGCATTCGCTGGAAGAGGCCTGGGGCGTGCAAAAGCGCATTCACGCCGAGATCGGCGGCAGCGGTTTCCCGATGGTGATCCGGCCCAGCTTCACGCTCGGCGGCACCGGTGGCGGCATTGCCTACAACCCCGAGGAATTCGAGGAAATCTGCAAGCGCGGTCTGGACCTGTCGCCGACCAACGAACTGCTGATTGAAGAATCGCTGATCGGCTGGAAGGAATACGAGATGGAAGTGGTCCGCGACAAGGCGGACAACTGCATCATCGTCTGCTCGATCGAGAACCTCGACCCGATGGGCATTCACACCGGCGACTCCATCACCGTCGCCCCGGCCCAGACGCTGACCGACAAGGAATACCAGCTGCTGCGCAATGCCTCGATCGCCATCCTGCGCGAGATCGGCGTCGACACCGGCGGCTCCAATGTGCAGTTCTCGATCAACCCGCGCGATGGTCGCATGGTGGTGATCGAGATGAACCCGCGTGTCTCGCGCTCCTCGGCGCTGGCCTCCAAGGCGACCGGCTTCCCGATCGCCAAGATCGCTGCCAAGCTGGCTGTTGGCTACACGCTGGACGAGCTGCGCAACGACATCACCGGCGGCGTGACGCCGGCCTCGTTCGAGCCTTCGATCGACTATGTGGTCACCAAGATCCCACGTTTTGCCTTCGAGAAGTTCCCGATGGCCGACTCGCACCTGACGACTCAGATGAAGTCGGTCGGCGAAGTGATGGCCATGGGCCGCTGCTTCCAGGAGTCGTTCCAGAAGGCGCTGCGCGGCCTGGAAACCGGCATCGACGGCCTGACCGAGCGCTCGACCGATCGCGAGGAAATCGTGCAAGAGATCGGCGAAGCCGGCCCCGAGCGCATCCTCTTCCTGGCCGACGCCTTCCGTGTCGGCATGAGCTTGCAGGAAGTGTTCGACGAGACGGCCGTGGACCCCTGGTTCCTGGCTCAGATCGAGCAGCTGATCCAGATCGAGAAGAGCCTGGCCGGTCGCACGCTGCAAAGCCTGTCGACCGACGAGCTGCGCTTCCTGAAGAAGAAGGGCTTCTCCGACAAGCGCATTGCCAAGCTGCTGGGCACCAACCAGCACGAGGTGCGCCGCAGCCGCCACGCCCAGGGTGTGCGCCCGGTCTACAAGCGCGTCGACACCTGCGCGGCCGAGTTCGCGACCGAGACGGCCTATATGTACTCCACCTATGACGAGGAGTGCGAGGCCGAGCCGACCGACAAGAAGAAGATCATGGTGCTGGGCGGTGGCCCGAACCGCATCGGCCAGGGCATCGAGTTCGACTACTGTTGCGTCCATGCCGCGCTCGCCATGCGCGAAGACGGCTACGAGACCATCATGGTCAACTGCAACCCTGAGACCGTGTCGACCGACTACGACACCAGCGACCGTCTGTACTTCGAACCGGTGACGCTGGAGGACGTGCTCGAGATCGTCGCCAAGGAAAAGCCGGTCGGCGTGATCGTCCAGTACGGCGGCCAGACGCCGCTGAAGCTGGCACTCGACCTGGAAGCCAATGGCGTGCCCATCATCGGCACGACGCCGGATTCGATTGACATCGCCGAAGACCGCGAGCGCTTCCAGAAGCTGCTGCACGAGCTGGGTCTGAAGCAGCCGCCGAACCGTACCGCGCGCCGTGAAGACGAAGCGGTGCAACTGGCCAACGAGATCGGCTATCCGCTGGTGGTGCGCCCCAGCTATGTGCTGGGTGGCCGGGCGATGGAAATCGTCCACGGCGACAAGGATCTTGAGCGTTATATGCGCGAGGCGGTGCGCGTGTCCGACAAATCGCCGGTGCTGCTGGACCATTTCCTGCAAGACGCCGTCGAGGTCGATGTCGACTGCATCTCCGATGGCACCGATGTGATGATCGGCGGCATCATGGAGCACGTGGAAGCTGCGGGCATCCACTCGGGCGACTCGGCCTGCTCGCTGCCGCCCTACACCTTGTCGGCCGAGCTGCAAGACGAACTGCGCCGCCAGACCGCTGCGATGGCTCGCGCGCTGAAGGTCGTTGGCCTGATGAATGTGCAGTTCGCCATCCAGGGCAATGTCAGCAAGGGCCTGGCGGATAACCAGGTCTATGTGCTGGAAGTGAATCCGCGCGCCTCGCGCACGGTGCCCTTCGTGTCCAAGGCCACGGGCCAGCAACTGGCCAAGATCGCAGCGCGCTGCATGGCCGGCCAGAAGCTGGCCGATCAGAAGGATCGCCTGGGCCGTGTGCCGGCCGAGGTCGTGCCGCCTTACTTCAGCGTCAAGGAAGCGGTGTTCCCCTTCAACAAGTTCCCTGGCGTCGATCCAATCCTGAGCCCCGAAATGCGCTCGACCGGTGAGGTGATGGGGGCAGGGCGCACCTTCGGCGAAGCGATGCTGAAGAGCCAGCTCGGCGCCGGCTCGCGTCTGCCCCGCCAAGGCAATGTGCTGATCACGGTGAAGAACGCCGACAAGGCCCGCGCCGTGGCGCTGGCCCGCGATCTGCATGCGCTGGGCTTTGGCGTCGTCGCCACCAAGGGCACGGCGGCCAGCATCGCCGAAGCCGGCGTGCCGGTGCGGGTGGTCAACAAGGTCAAGGACGGCCGGCCGCATATCGTTGACATGATCAAGGGCGGCGACATTCAGCTGGTCTTCACCACTGTCGACGAAACCCGTACCGCGATTGCCGACAGCCGGCACATCCGCCAGTCGGCGCTGGCCAACCGGGTGACCTACTACACGACGATGGCAGGCTCCGAGGCGGCGGTTGAAGGGATGAAGCACAAGGACGGCCTCTTGGTGCAATCCCTCCAGGAATTGCACGCCGAACTGCACTAAACTCGCGCTCGTTCTCCGGTCCGCCGCCGCGGCTCAGGTTTCCTGAGCGGCCGCGGCGGATTCATTTTGTCTTTCAAGGTTGACCCATGGCCACGATCCCATTGACCGTACGCGGCGCTGAAAAGCTCAAACAAGAACTGCATCAACTGAAGTCGGTTGAGCGCCACGCCGTGATCAACGCCATTGCCGAAGCGCGTGCTCAGGGCGACCTGTCCGAGAACGCCGAGTACGAGGCCGCCAAGGACAAGCAAGGCTTTATCGAAGGCCGCATTCTTGAGATCGAAGGCAAGCTGGCGGCGGCGCAGATCATCGATCCGGCCTCGGTGGATGCCGGCGGCCGCATCGTGTTTGGCACCACCGTCGATCTGGAAGAAGAAGCCAGCGGCGCCGAGGTGACCTACCAGATCGTCGGTGACGACGAAGCCGACCTGAAGTTGGGCCTGATCTCGATCAGCTCGCCGATTGCGCGCGCGCTGATCGGCAAGGAAGCTGGCGATGTGGCCGAGGTGCAGGCGCCTGGTGGCATCAAGCGCTACGAGATCGTCGAGGTCCGCTACGTTTGAGGCCGGGGCTGTGACGCTCTATCGGCTGCGCGCCCTGCTGGCCGCCCTCTGGGGCGGCCTTCTGCTTTGCATTGCCGGCGTTGCTGCGCCGGCGGCTTTTGCCGTGCTGGAGCGAGCGCAGGCTGGCAAGCTCGTGGCACGATTGTTCGAGCGCGATGCGCAGATCGGCTTGCTGCTCGGGCTCTTGCTGATGATGATGGAGCGGCGCTTGCAGCGCGATGGGCAGGAGCGCGAGGGCATGCAGCAGCGCGCCGTGTTCAATCCGGAGTTGCTGCTGCCATTGCTGGCCATGGTCTGTGTGGTGGCCGGCTATTACGCGCTGCAAGGGCCAATGCAGGCGGCACGCGAGGGGCAAGGCAGTTGGTCGTTCGCCGCCCTGCATGGCATATCGCTGCTGTTCTTTGGCATCAAGACCGCGGCGGTGCTGATGCTGGCCTGGCGCGCTGCCAGGCCGATGGCTGCAATCAGTCTGCCTGCGTCTTCTTGACGCTGGTGGTGCGGCGCTTGGCGCGCTTGATTTCGCCGCCCTGGGCGACGCGCTGGTTGCCCAGCAACTGCACCTTCTTGATCTGCGGGCGGTGATTGCCGCTCTTGGAGAACTTGACGATCTTGACCACCTTGGGGCCGGGGCGGGCGTCTTCACGCTCGGCCTTTTCCTTGGGCGGCATCGGGCGCCACAGCACCAGCAGCTTGCCGATGTGCTGAATCGGCGCGGCATCGAGTTGATCGGCCAGGGCGGCGAAAATCGATTCGCGGCCTTCCCGGTCGTCCGACATCACGCGGACCTTGATCAGTCCATGGGCGTTCAGGGCCGCATGGGTTTCTTTCACGACGGCGGGCGTGAGTCCGTCCGAACCTATCATCACCACGGGGTCCAGGTGATGGGCTTCGGAACGCTTTTCCTTGCGCTGGGCAGGGGTCAATTGAATCGCAGGCATGGCGGTATTATCGCCGCCTGAGCGGTAAAACATGAAAATCGATAGCAAAAGCAAGAAGATCAACAAAGCCTGGTTGCACGATCACGTCAGTGATCCCTATGTGAAACAGGCCCAGCGCGAAGGCTATCGCTCCCGCGCCGCCTACAAGTTGAAGGAAATCGACGAGGAGCTCAAGCTGATCAAGCCGGGGCAGGTCGTCGTTGATCTTGGTGCGTCGCCGGGGGCCTGGAGCCAGTACCTACGCCGCCGCTTTGCACCCAAGGAGGCGGGTGCCGGTGGTGCGGCGGTGGGACAGCTCAATGGCACCATCATCTCGCTCGACCTGCTGGAATTCGAGCCCATCGAGGGCGTCCAGTTCATCCAGGGCGACTTCCGCGAAGAGGCCGTGCTGCAGCAGCTGGAAGCGGCGCTGGCTGGTCGTGCCGTCGATGTGGTGGTGTCTGATATGGCGCCCAATCTGTCCGGCATTGACAGCACCGATGCTGCCCGCATCTCACACCTGATCGAGCTGGCCATCGACTTTTCCAAACAGCATCTGAAGCCCGAGGGCGCGCTGGTGGCCAAGGTGTTTCATGGCAGCGGCTACAGCCAGCTGGTCGAGCTGTTTCGGCAGAGTTTCAAGAAGGTCAAGCCGGTCAAACCCAAGGCATCGCGTGATCGCTCGGCCGAAACCTTTTTGGTAGGCATCGGTCTGAAATAGTGCGCCGCGCGCCAGCGTGTGCCGAGTTTGGCAATCTCTATCGCTGCGCAAGGGAATGCCAAACGGTAGGGGGGGCTTGACTGCAATAGAATCAACCCCATATGCCGTGCATCAGCCGCAGCTCATGCGGCGAATGTCGAATGGAATAAGGAGTCGCGGTGAACAATCAGTGGTTCTCGAAAGTAGCTGTTTGGATGGTGATCGCCCTGGTGCTGTTCACCGTCTTCAAGCAGTTCGATCGGGGCGCAGTGCAGGGCACCCAGATCGGGTACTCCGAGTTTCTCGATGAAATTCAGGCGCGCCGCGTCAAACAGGTCACCATCCAGGAAGGTAGCGGTGGCACCGAGATCATCGCGCTGACCAATGACGACAAACGCCTGCGCGTCACCGGCACCTATCTGGACCGCGGTCTGGTCGGTGATCTGCGCAACAACGGCATCAAGTTCGACATCAAGCAGCGCGAAGAGCAGTCACTGCTGATGAGCCTGCTGGTCAGCTGGGGCCCGATGCTGCTGCTGATTGGCGTCTGGGTGTACTTCATGCGTCAGATGCAGGGCGGCGGAAAGGGCGGTGCCTTCAGTTTTGGCAAGAGCAAGGCCCGGATGCTGGATGAGGCCAATAACTCGACCACCTTCGCCGATGTCGCGGGCTGCGATGAAGCCAAGGAAGAGGTCAAGGAGTTGGTTGACTTCCTGAAGGACCCGCAAAAATTCCAGAAGCTGGGCGGCCGTATCCCTCGTGGCGTGCTGCTGGTCGGCCCTCCGGGTACCGGCAAGACCTTGCTGGCCAAGGCGATTGCCGGCGAGGCCAAGGTGCCGTTCTTCTCGATTTCCGGCTCTGACTTTGTCGAAATGTTCGTCGGTGTCGGCGCGGCTCGTGTTCGCGATATGTTCGAACAGGCCAAGAAGAGCGCGCCTTGCATCATCTTCGTCGACGAAATCGACGCCGTCGGTCGCCATCGTGGCGCCGGCCTGGGTGGCGGCAACGATGAACGCGAGCAGACGCTGAACCAGATGCTGGTCGAGATGGATGGCTTCGAGACCAATCTCGGCGTCATCGTGATGGCAGCGACCAACCGGCCTGACATTCTCGACCCCGCACTGCTGCGCCCGGGCCGTTTCGACCGCCAGGTCTATGTGACCCTGCCCGATGTGCGTGGCCGCGAGCAGATCCTGAACGTCCATATGCGCAAGGTGCCGGTGGGGCAGGACATCCGTGCCGACATCCTGGCCCGTGGCACGCCTGGTTTCTCCGGTGCCGATCTGGCCAATCTGGTCAATGAAGCCGCCCTGTTCGCCGCGCGCCGCAATGGCCGCGTGGTCGAGATGGTCGACTTCGAGAAGGCCAAGGACAAGATCATGATGGGCCCCGAGCGCAAGTCCATGGTCATGCCCGAGGAAGAGCGCAAGAACACGGCCTATCACGAGGCTGGCCATGCGCTGGTCGCGCGTCTGATGCCCAAGACCGACCCGGTTCACAAGGTCACGGTGATTCCGCGTGGCCGCGCACTCGGCGTGACGATGCAGCTGCCTGAAGGCGATCGCTACAGCATGGACAAAGAGCGCATGCTCTCGACCATCTCGGTGCTGTTTGGTGGCCGCATCGCCGAAGAGGTGTTCATGAACCAGATGACCACCGGCGCCAGCAACGACTTCGAGCGCGCCACGGCGATTGCCCGCGATATGGTCACCCGCTATGGCATGACCGATGAGCTGGGTCCCATGGTTTACGCCGAGAACGAGGGCGAGGTCTTCCTTGGCCGTTCGGTGACCAAGACCACCAGCATGTCCGAAGAGACCATGCGCAAGGTGGACTCTGTGATTCGCCGCATCATCGATGAGCAGTACTCGATCGCCCGCAAGCACATCGAGGAAAACATGGACAAGATGCATGCGATGGCCAAGGCCCTGCTCGAGTGGGAAACCATCGACGCCGACCAGATCGACGACATCATGGATGGTCGCCCGCCGCGTCCGCCCAAGGATTGGACGCCGCCGGCCGGCGGTCGGCCCGATGGGGGTGCCGCCACGGTGAGCGCCAGCGCTGCGGCTGCGGCTTGAGCAAGTGCGCTTAAGCTAAGTCGCCATACCCAGATGCACGGGGCCCGTCCGCAAGGACCGGCCCCAATTTCTTTGCCGAGTCGCTATGGGCGGCTCGCGGACCAGCCTTGTGATGGAGCACGCCATGCAGTGGCAGACCAGCCGATTCACGATTGAGCTTGATCGCCCCCGGGTGATGGGCATTGTCAACACCACGCCAGATTCGTTCTCGGATGGTGGTCAGCATGCGGACGCAGCCACGGCCATCGCGCACTGCGAGCGGCTGCTCAAGGAGGGCGCCGACATTCTCGACATCGGCGGTGAATCGAGCCGGCCGGGCGCGCCACGGCTGAGCGATGAGGACGAGTGGGCGCGGGTGGCCCCGGTGCTCAAAGCCGCCATCGGCATGGGTGTGCCGGTCTCCATCGACACCTGCAAGACCACCCTGATGCAGCGGGCACTGGATCTTGGCGTCGACATCGTCAATGACATCCAGGCGCTGCGGGCAGATGGCGCGATTGAAGTGTTGGCACAGCACCCAAGTGCGGGCGTCTGCCTGATGCATATGCGCGGTGAGCCGGGCACCATGCAACAACTGACTGATTACGACGATGTGGCTCAGGCGGTGAGCGACTTTCTCGCTGATCGTGCAGCCGCTTGTGTCACTGCTGGCATTGCAGCGGCGCGAATCACGCTGGACCCTGGCTATGGCTTTGCCAAGACGGTGGAGCAGAACTTTGAGCTGCTGCGGCGCCAGGGCGAACTGCTTGGGCTCGGCTACCCTCTGCTGGTCGGCTGGTCCCGCAAGTCGTCCTTGGGCGTGATCACTGGTCGACCGGTCGACGAGCGCATGCCGGCCAGCATCTCGGCCGCGCTGGCGGCATTGGCCCATGGGGCGAGGGTGCTGCGCGTGCACGATGTCGCAGCCACCGTCGATGCATTGAAAGTCTGGCAAGTCGCCGCCGGACCTGGCTTTGCTTTCAGCGAGAATGCCGCCATCTCGCATTCAGGAGGATGCTCGCAATGAGCCGTACGTATTTCGGAACCGATGGTATTCGTGGCACGGTCGGGCAGTCGCCGATCACGCCAGACTTCATGCTCAAGTTGGGCCATGCGGTCGGCAAGGTGCTGCGCAAGCAATCGGCACGCCCGAGTGTCTTGATTGGCAAGGACACCCGCATCTCCGGCTATATGCTGGAGTCGTCGCTGGAGGCTGGTTTTGCCTCTGCCGGCGTTGATGTGCTTCTGACCGGCCCGCTGCCCACGCCGGGCGTTGCCTATCTGACCCGCGCCCTGCGCCAGGACCTGGGGGTGGTGATTTCGGCCTCGCACAACCCCTTTGCCGACAACGGCATCAAGTTCTTTTCATCCAAGGGCGAAAAGCTGCCGGACGCCTGGGAAATCGCTGTTGAGCAGGCGCTGGAAGAACCGGCGGCCTGGGTGGACTCGGCCAATCTCGGCCGCGCTCGCCGCCTGCAGGATGCCCGTGGCCGCTACATCGAGTTCTGCAAGAACAGCTTTGGTTCCGACCTGACGCTGAAAGGCTTGAAGATCGTTGTCGATGCCGCGAATGGCGCGGCCTATCACGTGGCCCCCGATGTGCTGCATGAACTCGGCGCCGAAGTGATCTCGATCGGCTGCAGCCCCGATGGATTCAACATCAATGACGGCTGC
Organism: Roseateles aquae; assembly: GCF_032337115.1. Classification (NCBI taxonomy): domain Bacteria; kingdom Pseudomonadati; phylum Pseudomonadota; class Betaproteobacteria; order Burkholderiales; family Sphaerotilaceae; genus Roseateles; species Roseateles aquae. Next base: position 396,540 of record NZ_JAVXZY010000001.1, on the reverse strand, counting down.
GGCGCGACCGCGCCGGGCGCCTTGGTCAAGGCGGTCAAGGAGCATGGCGCGCACTACGGCATTGCTCTCGATGGCGATGCCGACCGCCTGCAATTGGTCGACGCCGAGGGGCGCCTCTACAACGGCGACGAGTTGCTCTATGTGATGGTGGCTGACCGCCTCGATCAAGGCCACCGCGTGCCGGGTGCCGTCGGCACCTTGATGACGAATATGGCGGTGGAGCTGGCGCTGAAGCGCCGCGACGTGGACTTCGTCCGCGCCAAGGTCGGCGACCGCTATGTGATGGAAGAGCTGGTGGCGCGCAACTGGCAACTGGGCGGTGAGGGCTCAGGCCATCTGCTGGCGCTGGACAAGCACACCACCGGCGACGGCATCGTCAGCGCTCTGCTCGTGCTGCAAGCGGTGACGCGCAGCGGCCGCAGCCTGGCGGCACAACTGGCCGATGTGAGTCTGTTCCCACAGACGCTGATCAATGTGCGCCTGCAGGCCGGTCAGGACTGGAAGGGCAATGCCGGTCTGGCCCGTGTGCAGGCGGAGGTGACGGCCGAACTCGGTGATCGCGGTCGCGTGCTGATCCGTGCTTCTGGGACCGAGCCCCTGCTGCGCGTGATGGTCGAGGCCAGCGATGCAGCCCTGGCCAAGCAAAGCGCTGAGCGACTGGCAGACGCCGTGCGCGCCGCCTGAGTCGCTGTGCAAGGCAAAAAGGCCACCGGAAACGGTGGCCTTTTGCTTTGGTCGATTCGCCTGGGGCGAGTCGACGGCGACGAAGTCCGCGTTTGATTACTTCTTCGGCGGCATCAGCACACGGTCGATCACATGGGCGACGCCGTTGCTGGCACCCAGGTCGGCGCGTTGCACCATGGCTTCCTCAACGGTCACGAAGTCGCCAGCGCGTGCCAGCATCAGCGGTGCGCCTTGCAGCGTGGTCTGGTTGCCGGGCTTGATATCGGCTGCAGCCAGCTTGGCGGCAACGATGTGGAAACGCAGCACGGCCTTCAGCTGTTCCTTGTTGGCGTTCAGGCTTTCCAGCGTCTTGGCAGGCACGGCCTTGAATGCCTCATCACTGGGGGCAAACACGGTCAGCGGGCCGGCGGCGCGCAGCTCATCCTTCAGGCCAGCTTGTTCGACCAGGCGATTGAAAGTGCTCAGCTGCGCGTCGCGCGTCAGGGCTTCAGCCAGCGGGGCGGGGGCAGGCTGGGTGGCACAGGCGGCCAGAGCCAGGATGATGGCGCTTAGAGCCAGACGGCGAAGGGCTGCAAACATGCGTGATCTCCATGTAAAAGGTATAGGCTTGCGAAGGAAGGTCTGCACAAGTCGGCGCGGGCCGTGGTTGAGAGAAAAGGGGCGGCCACGTAGGCGCGCTGCGAAGGTCGGGCTGGTGGCCCGACAGCCGAGCAGCGCAACGCCCGTGGGGGCCCCTTTTCTCTCAACCCGCAGGGCAAGCACCCGCCAAACCCGGCCGGTGTTGCGAGCCTTGCGCAGGCCACCAGCCTGAGCTGCGGCTCGCGCCTAGGCCGGGCCTGGCGGGTGTTTGCCACGGTCCACGCCGACTTATGCAGACCTTCCCTAGCGTAGGCGGACTCTGTGACAGAGAAGTGAATCGAATATGACAAGTCCTTCACAATCTGGCCGCCACAGTTGAAATGTGTCAGTGGAGAATTTGTATGTCACGGGCATGTCACACAGAGGTCATAGCATGCCGAGCATCGCCAACCACTCTCTATGTGATCGGATTGCCATGACCTTGACTCAGCTTCGTTCCGGCCTGCTGCTGGCCGCCCTGACTGCCAGCTTCTCTGCTGTCCAGGCGCAGGACGTGACCGGCGCCGGCGCGTCGTTCCCCGCGCCCGTTTACGCCAAGTGGGCCGATGCCTACAACAAGGCCACAGGCGCGCGCATCAACTATCAGTCCGTCGGATCCGGCGCCGGCATTCGCCAGATCAAGGCCAAGACGGTGGACTTTGGCGCGTCTGATGCCCCGCTGAAGGATGACGAGCTGGCCAAGGATGGCTTGGTTCAGTTCCCGACCGTCATCGGCGGTGTTGTGCCGGTGGTGAATATCAAGGGTGTGGCGGCTGGCCAGCTGAAGTTGACCGGCCAGGTGCTGGGCGACATCTACCTGGGCAAGATCACCAAGTGGAACGACCCGGCCGTCGTCGCACTGAACCCCGGCCTGACATTGCCGGACGCGCTGATCGCTCCGCTGCACCGCGCTGACGGTTCGGGCACCAGCTTCCTGTTTACCAACTATCTGTCCAAGACCAACGCCGAATGGAAGAGCAAGGTCGGCGAGGGCACGGCGGTGAACTGGCCGGCTGTCGGTTCGGCCGGCAAGGGCAATGAAGGCGTGTCGTCCTTCGTGCAACGCCTGGCCAATTCGATTGGCTATGTCGAATACGCCTACGCCAAGCAAAACAAGATGGCGTATGTGCAGATGCGTAACCAGGCAGGCAATTACGTCGCCCCCAGCGATGCAGCCTTCAAGGCGGCAGCTGCCGGTGCTGAATGGCAGAAGAGCTTCTACCAGGTGCTGACCGAGCAGCCCGGCAAGGACAGCTGGCCCATCACCGGCGCCACCTTCATCCTGATGCACAAGCTGCAGGACAAGCCGGCCTCCGGCGCCAACACGCTGAAGTTCTTTGACTGGGCCTATGGTCAAGGCGACAAGATGGCTGACGATCTGGACTACGTGCCGCTGCCGGCATCGGTCAAGGATCTGGTCCGCAAGCTGTGGGCCGATCAGCTGAAGGACGCAGCCGGCAAGGCCATCGCCTACAAATAAGTTGGTTCATGGGGCGCCGCTGGCACTGGCTGGCGGCGATCCTGTCCGACTGACGTTCAACCCAATCCGGAGGTCCCGTGGCCGCCATCCTTCCCGCCTCACGAATGAATCAAGCCAAGAATGCCGCTAAGGCACAGCGTGAAATGCCCCAGGGTGGGCCGCCTGCGCGTAAGCGGGTGGCGCCCTGGGCTGACGCCGTGTTTGCGGCCCTGGCGCAAGGGGCGGCCTGGCTGACGCTGGCGCTGCTGGCTGGCATCCTGCTGTCGCTGCTGATCGGCGCTTCGCCGGCCTTGCAGGAGTTCGGTCTCAGCTTTCTGTGGACCAGCGAATGGGATCCGGTGCAGCAGAAGTTCGGCGGCCTGGTGATGATCTACGGCACGCTGATGACCTCGTTCATCGCGCTGCTGATCGCGGTGCCGGTGAGCTTTGGCATCGCGATGTTCCTGACCGAGCTGTCGCCGAACTGGCTGCGCCGGCCGCTCGGGATTGCGGTGGAGCTGTTGGCCGCTGTGCCTTCCATCGTCTATGGCATGTGGGGCCTGCTGATTTTTGGCCCCATCCTGGCAACCTATGTGCAGCAGCCGTTGCAGGCGCTGCTGTCGGGCGTGCCTTTTGTCGGCGTGCTGGTGTCCGGCCCGCCGGTGGGCATCGGCATCCTGAGCGCGGCCATCATCCTGGCCATCATGATCATCCCCTTTATTGCCTCGGTGATGCGCGACGTCTTCGAAGTGACGCCGCCGATGCTGAAGGAGTCTGCCTACGGCCTGGGCGCGACGACCTGGGAAGTAGTCTGGCGCGTGGTCCTGCCCTACACCAAGACCGGTGTGGTCGGCGGCATCATGCTGGGCCTGGGCCGTGCCCTGGGCGAGACCATGGCTGTGACCTTTGTGATCGGCAATATGAACCAGCTGAATTCGCTGTCGGTCTTCGAGGCCGCGAACAGCATCAGCTCGGCACTTGCCAATGAATTCGCTGAGGCCAGCGAAGGCCTGCATCAGGCCTCGCTGATCTATCTCGGCTTGGTGCTGTTCTTCATCACCTTTGTGGTGCTGGCCTGCTCCAAGCTGCTGCTGAATCGTCTGAAGAAGAACGAAGGAGCACGCGCATGAGCGTCACCACCTCGACCGCCGCATCGCGGCTGCGCATGCACCACAAGCGCAAGCGCGTCAATGCCATCGCCCTGACACTGTCGCTGGGTGCCATGGCCTTCGGCGTGTTCTGGCTGATCTGGATTCTGTTCGAGACCGTGCGCATGGGCATTGGCGGCTTGAATCTGGCCACCTTCACCGAAATGACGCCGCCTCCGCAGGCTGAGGGCGGTGGCCTGGCCAATGCGATCTTTGGCTCGGCCGTGATGGTGGGCCTGGCCACCTTCGTGGGCACGCCGATCGGCATCCTCGCTGGCGTCTATCTGGCTGAATATGGCCAGAAGTCGCGGCTGGGCTCGGCGGTGCGTTTCATCAATGACATCCTGCTGTCCGCGCCGTCCATCGTCATTGGCCTGTTCGTCTATGCCGTGCTGGTGTCGCGGATGAAGACCTTCTCCGCCATCGCGGGCGTGATGGCACTGGCTTTGATTGTTATTCCTGTGGTCATCCGCACCACGGAAAACATGCTGACGCTGATTCCGAACGCCTTGCGCGAAGCGGCCTATGCGCTGGGCACGCCGAAGTGGAAGGTGATCCTGTCGGTGACGCTGAAGTCCGCCCGTGCTGGCGTGATCACCGGCGTTCTGCTGGCCCTGGCTCGCATCTCCGGCGAAACGGCACCGCTGCTGTTCACGGCCCTGTCCAACCAGTTCTGGACCTCGAATCTGGGCCAGCCGATGGCCAGCCTGCCGGTCACGATTTTCAAGTTCGCCATGAGCCCCTACGAAAACTGGCAGAAGCTGGCCTGGGCGGGCGTCTTCCTCATCACCATGGGTGTGCTGCTGCTGAATATCGCGGCGCGCGTCCTGTTCAAGAACAAGCACTGAAGCGAGACACGTCATGGACGCCAAAGTCAATATGCCTACCCAGGAACGCGCCAAGCTGTCGGTGCGCAACCTGAACTTCTACTACGGCAACTTCCATGCCCTGAAGGGCATCAATCTCGACATTCCCGAGAACAAGGTGACGGCCTTCATCGGCCCCTCGGGCTGCGGCAAGTCGACGCTGCTGCGCACGCTGAATCGCATGTTCGAGCTCTATCCCGAGCAACGCGCCGAAGGTCAGATCCTGCTGGACGGCAGCGACATCCTGTCCAGCGGCGAGGACGTCTCGCTGATCCGTGCCAAGGTCGGCATGGTGTTCCAGAAGCCGACGCCGTTTCCGATGTCCATCTACGACAACATCGCCTTCGGTGTGAAGCTGTTCGAGACGCTGTCGCGCATCGAGATGGACGAGCGGGTCGAATGGGCGCTGAAGAAGGCGGCGCTGTGGAATGAAGTCAAGGACAAGCTGAACCAGAGTGGCTCGGGTCTCTCCGGCGGTCAGCAGCAACGTCTGTGCATCGCCCGTGGCATCGCCATCAAGCCCGAGGTGCTGCTGCTGGACGAGCCCTGCTCGGCACTGGACCCGATCTCGACCGGCAAGATCGAAGAGCTGATCCACGAGCTGAAGAACGACTACACGGTCGCCATCGTCACGCACAACATGCAGCAGGCCGCACGTTGCTCGGACTACACCGCTTATATGTATTTGGGCGACCTGATCGAGTTTGGCCCCACCGCCGAGCTGTTCATGAAGCCGCAGCGCAAGGACACCGAGGACTACATCACCGGCCGATTCGGTTGATCTTGGTGATGTAGTGGTGCGCTTGGTCCGGCCAGGCGATTCAGACAGTGTGGCCGCGCGCAGAGTGCGCAGCCCGACAAGGAGCAAAGAATGAGTGACAAGCATCTCTCCACCCAGTTCGACGCCGAGCTGAGCGGCATTTCCACCCGTGTGCTGGAGATGGGCGGGCTGGTCGAGTCGCAGGTGGCCCAGTCGGTCGAGGCGCTGACCACTTTCAGCGGCGATCTGGCCAGCACCGTCCTGAAGGCCGAGGAGCAGGTCAATGCGATGGAAGTCGAGATCGATCGCGATCTGTCCAGCATCATTGCCCGGCGTCAGCCTACCGCTCGCGACCTGCGTCTGCTGATCGCCGTGTCCAAGACGATTGCCAATCTGGAACGCGTCGGTGACGAGGCCGCTCGCATTGCCCGCACCGTGCAGCGCCTGATCAATTCGGGCGTGTCCAGCCGGCTGCGCCTGCCCATGGCTGACCTGGCCTTTGAAGCCGAGCTGGCCGTTGCCCAGCTGCGCAAGGCACTCGATGCGTTTGCGCGCCTGGATGTCGAGCGTGCGCTGGAAGTGCTGCATCAAGACGATGCCATCGACAAGGAGTTCGACGGCCTGATGCGCAAGCTGATCACCTACATGATGGAAGACCCGCGCACCATCTCGGCCAGCATCGATCTGATCTTTGTCGCCAAGGCGATCGAGCGCGTTGGCGATCACGCCAAGAACCTCGCCGAAGTCATCATCTACGTGGTCAAGGGCCAGGACGTGCGTCACAACACGCCCGAGGCCGTGGCCACCATGGTCAAGCCCTGAACAGGGCAGGGAGCTACACAATGAGTCGAATTCTGGTGGTCGAAGACGAGTCGGCAATCGCCGAACTGATCTCCATCAATCTGCGCCACGCCGGTTTTGAAGTCACCCTGGCCAGCAGTGCCGATCAGGCTCAGCTGGAAGTGGACCGGGTCCTGCCCGAGCTGGTCGTGTTGGACTGGATGCTGCCGGGCCAGACCGGCCTGGCCCTGGCGCGCCAGTGGCGTTCGCAGCCCCGCACCAAGGAGCTGCCCATCATCATGCTGACGGCGCGTGCCGAGGAGACCGACAAGGTCTCTGGCCTGGACGCAGGTGCTGACGATTATTTGACCAAGCCGTTCTCGACCAATGAGCTGCTGGCCCGCATTCGTGCCGTGCTGCGTCGCAAGGCGCCAGAGGCACTGGACGCGGTGGTCGAGGTCGGTGGTCTGAGCCTTGATCCGGGCACGCGTCGCGTCAGCCGCGAAGGCGTCGAAGTCAAGCTGGGCCCGACGGAGTTCCGTCTGCTGCATTTCTTCATGACCCATCCCGAGCGGGTGCACAGCCGCTCGCAGCTGCTGGATCGCGTCTGGGGTGACCATGTCTTCATTGAAGAACGTACCGTTGACGTGCATGTGAAGCGTCTGCGCGAGGCATTGGAAAAGGTGCAGTGCCAGCGGATGATAGAAACCGTTCGTGGTGCCGGCTATCGCTTGACACAGCAGCAAAATGCCTTGACGGCCTGAGGGCCGGAGCGCGCGCATGAAGTGGCTGTTGTCTAGGGTGGTGGGCGCCTTCGCCGCGGCGTTGCTGGGCGGACTGGTTGGATATTTTGGAGGGCAGTGGCTGGCCACGCCGATGCTGCCGGAGATGTTGGGCGCGGCCAGTGCGGTGACGATGCTGGTGCTGGCCGACTCGCTGCGCGGCCATCGCTTGATCCAGTGGCTGCGTGGTGCGCAAATGGGCACGGCACCCAAGGACGCGGGCCTGTGGGGCGAGCTCGGTTACCGCATCGAGCGTGTCGTGCGCGAGCGCGATCGGGCGCTGGAGCGCGAGCGGCTGGAGCTGCAGCAGTTCCTGTCGGCGATCCAGGCCTCGCCCAACGGCGTCTTGATGCTGGATGAGGAAGACCACATCCAGTGGTGCAACCAGGTCGCGGCCGATCATTTCTCGCTGGATCCGCAGCGCGACCGGCAACAGCGCATCACCAATCTGGTCCGCTATCCGGCCTTCGTCGCCTATCTGCAGGCGCAGCAGTACGAGCAGCCGCTGATGCTGTCGAATGCGCGCGGACGGGCGACACTGTCCGTCATTGTTCGCGCCTATGGTGAGGGCATGCGTCTGGTGCTGTCGCAGGACGTTACCGAGCGTGAGCGCGCCGAGGCCATGCGCCGCGATTTCGTGGCCAATGTGTCGCATGAGATTCGCACGCCGTTGACGGTGCTGTCCGGCTTCATCGAGACGATGAGCTCGCTGCCCTTGACCGAGGCCGAGCGCAAGCGGGTCTTGCACCTGATGACTCAGCAAACGCAGCGCATGCAGACCCTGGTCAGCGACCTGCTGACGCTGGCCCAGCTGGAAGGCAGCCCGCGGCCGGCGCCGGACCATTGGGTTGCGCTGGACGCACTCCTGGCCCGAGTGGTCGCGGACGCGACGGCACTTTCTGCCGGCAAGCATTTTGTAGCCGCAGCGCCTGAGACAGGCATGGAGTTGGCTGGCGTCGAGGCGGAACTGTTCAGTGCCGTGGCCAACCTGGCTTCCAATGCGGTGCGTTACACACCGGAAGGTGGCCAGATCGAATTGTGCTGGCGCGAACTGGCCGATGGCTGTGGCGAGATCACCGTGGCCGACACCGGTCCTGGCATTGCCAAGGAACATCTGCCGCGTCTGACCGAGCGCTTCTATCGCGTCGATGGCAGCCGCTCACGCGACACCGGTGGCACGGGTCTGGGCCTGTCCATCGTCAAGCATGTGGCCCAGCGCCATGGCGGTGAGCTGCAGATCCAGAGTGAGCTGGGCAAAGGCTCGCGATTTCGCATCGTGCTGCCGGCGGTGCGCCTGCGCCATGCCGGTCAGGCGGCTCTGGGCATCGAGGCTGCTCAGCCGTCTGAGCGCGACACCTTGCTCGCTGGCTGAGCGCTGCGCTGCAGCAGCTGATAGATGATGCGCTGCTCGGTCGGGCGGCGCACCTGGCTGAGCAACTCCCAGCCCTCGGGAACCGGAATCGGTGTCGTGCTGCTGACCTGACGGACGGCAATGCTGCAGCGGGTGTCGCTCAGCGCCGATGTGGCGTCCACTCGCCATTGCCCGTGGACCTCCAAGGCGGCGATCAGGTGCAAGGCCTGCTGCGGCGCGGCAATGCAGTCGACAGGCCCCGGCAGCTGCGCTTGCAGCCGTTCGACCAGTGGCCGGTTGCTGCGCGCATAGTCCAGCGGCTGCAGCCACAAACTCATCAGCAGCAGCCAGCCCAGCGCCACGCCGCCGGCGGGCAGCACCAGGCTCTTCCACAGCGCATGCTGGTGGCGGGCGGTGCGCCAGCGCACCAGGGCCAGCCATGCCAGGCTTCCCAGCAGCGCGGGCAGAAACTCCAGCAGCGTGAAGCGCGGCTGATAGCCTTCGGCCAGCTTCTTCACATTGGCCAGCAGGATGGGGAAGAGGCTGCTGTGCATGGAGATGTAGTACAGCCAGGCGAACAAGGCCACGCCGGTGAAGAAGAACACCGAGAACCAGTCCAGCATGGCGGCCACGCCGCGGCTCAGCGTGGGCAGGGCAAAGCTGGCCAGCACGGCCAGCGCCGGCAGACCCAGCATCAGCGCGCGATCGGAGCAGTTCATCAGCACACAGGCGCACAGCGGCACCGCAATGCTCAGCAGCGGCACGGCCACATGCCGGCGCGCCCAGTAACTGCGCCAGCGCCACAGCGTCCACAGTGCCAGTGGCCAGGTCGGCCAGCCGAACCAGAGCAGCAGGCTGGCCAGGCGCAGCGGGAAGTCGGTGTCCAGGTCTATCGTCAGGCGCCAGGCCCAGCCGTGGGTGGGTAGGGCGCAGACGAGGGCAAGGATAGAGGCGGTGAGCACCCAGGGTGTGAATTGGCGGGCACTGTCGTAGCTGGAGCGTCGGCAGATCAAGGCGCCGCCCAGACCCAAAGCCAGCGCCACCAATGGTGCGCCACTAGCGGCCATGATGGGCAAGGCCAAGACCACACTCAGCCGTGCTTTGCGCGGATCAAAGGGCACCACAGCCAAGGCGTACAAAAAGAGAGCCGCGCCCAGCAACTGCAGCAACTCGGGCGTTGTTTCATGCCCCAAGCGCAGCAGACCCAGGCTGCCGATCAGGGCCAGCAGGGCGCCATCTGCCAGTGCGCGGGCGTAGTCGATCGCATGGGCTTCGCCGCCAAAGGCAAAGGCGACCGGCTGGGCGGCATCGGTGCGGGCGAGGTGAAAGCTGCTGTACCAGACCAGCGCCAGTACGGCCACCAGCAGCAGGCCGAAGGGCAGTCGGGCCGCCTGGGCCGGGTCGAGAAAAGGCAGCAGCTTGATCGCCAGCGCGCCTACCCAGTAAGGCAGCAGGCCGCCATCAGGCCGCAAGCCACCCAGCAACGGTTCCATCCACGTGGACTGACCCCGCGCCAGACTGGACATGAAACCAAAGGCGCTGAGATCGGCATTGCGCCAGGGGTCGCGGCCAAAAACACCAGGCAGCACATAGGCGGCACAGAACAGCAGCAGGGCCAGGCGTGGCAGGCGCTGAGCGCCGCGTTCGGCAACGATGGCAGGCGAGGGCAGGTTCAACGCAAGTGATTCCGCTGGAGAGGTGATGAGGCCCGATCATGCCGCATCAGTCGAGCACCGCAAATGGCTTTGCGCGCTGTATGGAACAGGCATGAAAAAAGGCAGCCAAGGCTGCCTTTCGCGAGGGTCGGCTGCAGCCGACAGGAAGATTCGCAGCGGGCTGCAAATCCTCTCGGTCTTACTTCTTGATGCCGATGCGCGCAAACTTGTTGCGGAACTTCTCGACGCGACCACCCAGGTTGTCGATGCTCTTTTGGGTGCCGGTGTAGAAGGGGTGCGACTCGCTGGTGGTTTCCAGCTTCATCAGCGGCAGCTCGCGGCCGTCGTCCAGCTTGATCGATTCCTTGGTCTGCACGGTCGAGCGCGTGATGAACTGGAAACCGTTGGACTGATCCACGAAGACCACTTCGCGGTAGTTGGGGTGAATGCCGTCTTTCATGGAGAACCTCTCGCTGCAGTGCCGACAGCCACACCACACCACGTGATGCACTTACCGACAGCGGAAAACCGCAGAGTATAGCAGTATTTTTGTTGGAGTCTTGCGCCGGGAGCGCCCAATTTCTGGCAGTCCACCCGGCGTTCTGAGGCGCTGGGGGCGCCTCGGCTGGCCACGGGCTCAACCGCCTCTTCGCATCATGTCGAAGAAGTCGAGATTGCTCTTGGTGGCCTTCATCTTGTCCAGGATGAACTCCATCGCCTCGATCTCGTCCATTGGATAGATCAGCTTGCGCAGAATCCAGGTCTTTTGCAGGATTTCCGGCTTCAGCAGCAGCTCTTCGCGGCGGGTGCCCGACTTGTTGATCAGGATAGACGGGTAGACGCGCTTCTCGGCCATGCGGCGATCCAGGTGGATTTCGCAGTTGCCGGTGCCCTTGAACTCTTCGTAGATCACTTCGTCCATGCGGCTGCCGGTGTCGATCAGCGCGGTGCCGATGATGGTCAGCGAGCCGCCTTCCTCGACATTGCGGGCCGCACCGAAGAAGCGCTTGGGGCGCTGCAGCGCGTTGGCGTCGACACCGCCGGTCAGCACCTTGCCGGAGCTGGGCAGCACATTGTTGTAGGCGCGGGCCAGGCGGGTGATCGAATCCAGCAGGATCACCACATCCTTCTTCAGCTCGACCAGGCGCTTGGCGCGCTCGATCACCATCTCGGCCACTTGCACATGGCGGGCCGCCGGCTCGTCGAAGGTCGAGCTGATGACTTCGCCGCGCACGGTGCGCAGCATCTCGGTCACTTCCTCGGGGCGCTCATCGACCAGCAGCACGATCAGGTGCGCGTCCGGATGGTTGGCGATGATGGCGTGCGCGAGCTGCTGCATCATCACCGTCTTGCCGGTCTTGGGCTGGGCAACGAGCAGGGCGCGCTGACCTTTGCCGATCGGCGCGATCAGGTCGATGATGCGGCCGGTGATGTTCTCGTCGCTCTTGATGTCACGTTCGAGCTTCCACTGTTCCTTGGGGAACAGCGGCGTCAGGTTCTCGAACATGATCTTGTGCTTGCTCTCCTCGGGAGAGAGGCCATTGACGCGATCGACCTTGACCAGCGCGAAATAACGCTCGCCATCCTTGGGCACGCGCACTTCGCCTTCGATCATGTCGCCGGTGTGCAGATTGAAGCGGCGGATCTGGCTGGGGCTCAGGTAGATGTCGTCGGTCGACGCCATATAGCTGGTGTCGATCGAGCGCAGGAAGCCGAAGCCGTCGGGCAGCACTTCGAGCACACCGTCGCCGAACACTTGTTCGCCGGCCTTGGCGCGCTTTTTCATGATCGCAAACATCAGCTCCTGCTTGCGCAGTCGAGCGACGTTGTCAATCTCCAGCTCCTCGCCCATCTTGATCAGGGCAGAGACGTGGAGCGCTTTCAGTTCGGAAAGATGCATGGGTGAACACCCTGGTGTGTCGTCCGCGCCTGCCAAGGCGAGCGGACAGAAAACGTCGACAACCGCAGCGTCATGCTCAAAGGCTCGCGAACCAGCGCGACGAGCACATCGGAAGAAAACGGGAGCTTGGGTGCCGAGTCCACGCGCCAGTTTCACGGGCCTTGTCGGGCCCCGATTCGGGCGTGTTGGCGTTTACAGCTGCGGGCTTCAGTTCTTGGAACCGAAGCCCGCAGTGAGGAGATTATAGGTTAGCGTCGAGGAAGGACGTCAACTGGGCCTTGGACAGCGCGCCGACCTTGGTCGCGGCGAGTTGGCCGTCCTTGAACAACATCAGCGTCGGGATGCCGCGAATGCCGAACTTGGCCGGGATTTCGCGGTTCTCGTCAACGTTCATCTTGGTGATCTGCAGACGGTCGGCATAGGCCGTGGAGACTTCGTCCAGGATGGGCGCAATCATCTTGCAGGGGCCGCACCATTCGGCCCAGTAGTCGACCAGAACGGCCTTCTCGGCTTTGATGACGTCGGCTTCGAAAGACGCGTCGGAAATGTGTTTGATCAGTTCGCTGCTCATGGAGGGTCCTTGGACGGACAGACCGGACCTGCGCCGGGCTGACCCGAATTCCGGAAGTTCACCTGGCGTTCGGTGCCTCTTGTCGAGGCGCCGGCCGGGCCGGGAAATCAGTGCACAATGATTCTGACACAAAGCCCGGCCGCCCATCGGCACCGAGGCTTTTTCTGATTCCGGGGAGGGCTTTTGGACACGCTCACACTGCCGCTGGACGCCGCCCATGCGGGGCCACAGTTCTGGCCGGCGCTGGCGCGCCGCGCTCATGCCTGGCTGCAAGCGCGTGGGCTGGCCTCGCGCGACGCGGTGCTTTTATTGCCTTTCGCCCAGCACCTGGCGCCGGCGCGGCGCGCCTGGATGGGGCTGAACAGCTGGCAGCCGCGCATCGAGACCACGCACAGCCTGGCCTCGGCCTTGCGGCCATCGACGCTGCCTGCCGGTCTGCAGCTCAGCATGGACGCCGCCATCGACACGCTCAGCGCTCAGCGCCTGCTGGCGCAGCAGAGCTGGGCACAGGCCCTGCGGCGCAGCGATGAGCGGGCCTACCAACTCGCGCTGGGCCGTTTGGTGGAGGCGGCGCATGCTTTCGCTCGCCATGCGCAACACCTGGCCCCGGGCGAACGCGAGCCCTTTTGGCAGCGTGCCCGCCTCTTGCTGCAGGGGCAGGGCAGTGGTGTCACCGAGCGGGCCCTGGCCCTGGTGGCGCTGGAATGGGCCGCGGCCGACACCCGCTCGCCGGCCACCGATGCCTTGTTTGAGCTGCGCCCCAGCGCCTGGATCTATCTGCAGGCCGGTGGCGAAGACGCCCTGTCATTGGCGCTGCTGTCGCATGCGGAGACGGCTGGCGTTCCAGTCTTGCGCTTGATGGCCGACCACTTGCTGGATGAGGTGTACGGTGGCCCCGATGCCGTGAGCAGGCCTGCTGTCGACGTGCAGGAAGCCCAGTGCAGCGACTTCGAATCGCTGGCGCAATGCGCCGCCGCCGCGGTGCTGGACGAACTGGCCGCGGGCCGCACGCCGGTTGCCTTGATCGCGCAGGACCGCGTGCTGATACGCCGGGTGCGCGCACTGCTTGACCGGCAGCAGATCGCCATGGCCGACGAAACCGGCTGGACCTTGGCGACCACGCCCGAGGCCGCGCAGGTGCTGGCGTTGCTTCGCGCTGCTGCGTCCTCATCCAGCCTGGACGATTGGCTGGCCTTTCTGAAAACCGATCTGGCCGCGACGTTGCGCGAGCGCGCCGGCAGCGCCGCCTTGGCTGCGCTCGAGTCGCAGTGCCGTGCCCGCGGCTGGTCACGGCCGGCGGCGGTACGACCGGCCCTGCTGGCGCCTGGCGCGGCGCGGCTCTGGCAGCTGGCTGCTCTAGCCTTGACGCCCTTGCAGCCGAGCGGCCGTGCCCTGCTGGCGGACTGGCTGCAGCGGCTCAACGAGGTGCTGCAGGCCTTGGGCGCTGTGCCCCTGCTGGAACAGCGTGAGGCTGGTGGTCCGCTGCTGGACGCGCTGTGGCTGCGCCGCTCGCCCTGGCCGGAGACGGCGCATGAATGGGCGTTGCAGCAGTCACAGCTCGGCGCCCGTGAGTTCGTCGACTGGGTTGATGCCAGCCTGGAGGCTCATCAATTCGTGCCCAAGGCGGCTGAACACGTCGATGTGGTGATCACACCGCTGGCGCGCGCGATGCTGCGGCCCTTTGCCGCCGTCGTCTTGCCGGGTGCCGATGCCGGCGGCCTGGGGCCGGTGCCGGCCGGCCCAGCGTTGCTGCCGGACAGCCTGGCTCTCCAACTGGGCCTGAGCAGTGCCCAATCCAGGCGTGAGGCGCTGGCCAGCAGCTTTGTGCAGCTGCTGCGCTCACCCAGGCTTTTGCTGCTGCGGCGCAGCCTGCAGGGCAGTGAACCGCTGTCGCCCAGCCCGCTGCTCGAACGCCTGCAACTGGCGCGTGAGCGTGCCGGCCTGCCGCGCGTGCCGGCCTGGACGGACCCCCGCCGCGTGCGCGCTCAGGCACTGCGACCGCAGTCCCGCGCTGCGGTGCGCGCGACCGGTGCGCTGCCCGAGCGACTCAGCGCCAGTGCCGTCGACAGCCTGCGCAACTGCCCCTATCAGTTCTTTGCCCGCAGCCTGCTGGGCCTGCGCGACGAGGCCGAGTTGCAGGCCGAGATCGACAAGCGTGATTACGGCAGCTGGCTGCATGCGGTGCTCTACGCCTTTCACGAGCAGCGCAGCGGGGATGCAGCGGCCAGCGACGAGGCCGCGACCCTGCATGCGCTGGCGCAGCAGCAGTGCGCCGAGATGGCGCTGGCCGAGGACGAGTTTCTGCCCTATCTGGCCAGTTTCGAGCGCTTTGTGCCACGCTATCTGGACTGGCTGGCCGCCCATGAGCGCGAGGGCTGGCGCTACCGCCAAGGCGAGCTGGAGCGTGAATGTCAGCCCTGGCCGCAGCGGCCTGAACTGGCCGGCATCAAGTTGATCGGCCGCCTGGACCGTGTGGATCAAGGCGCGCAGGGCGAGGGTCAGGTCTTGCTGATGCTTGACTACAAGACTGGCAGCGCCGCGGCGCTGAAGAGCAAGGTCGAGCAGCCGCTGGAGGACACCCAGCTGGCCGTCTATGCCGCGCTGATGGACGAGACAGCGCGGCAGGAGGGGGCGGCGCTGCGGGCCCGCTATCTGGCGCTGGACGACAGCAAGGGCTTGGTCGCCCTGGAGCATGAGCATGTGCAGCACAGCGCCGCGCTGCTGATTGAAGGCCTGGGTGAGGACCTGCTGGCCATCCACGGCGGCACGGCGCTGCCGGCTTTGGGCGAGGGGCTGGCCTGTGGCTTTTGTGAGATGCGCGGGCTGTGCCGGCGCGATGATTGGCGGGAGTCTGCCGTATGAGTGACCCAGCGATGTCGGCGCACATTTCCGCGAGCCAGGAGGCGGCTTACACCGTCGATGGCCGCCTGGTGCCGCGCGAGCAGTTCTACGCCTTGGCCTGCGATCCGCGGCGCAGCGTAGTCGTGGAGGCCTGTGCCGGGGCGGGCAAGACCTGGATGCTGGTCTCGCGCATCCTGCGCGCCTTGCTGGACGGTGCGCAGCCGCAGGAGGTGCTGGCCATCACCTTCACCCGCAAGGCCGCTGGCGAGATGCGCCAGCGCCTGCATGAATGGCTGCACGACTTTGCCAGCTGCTCGGAGGTCGAGCGCATCGAGGCGCTGTGCCAGCGCGGCATGGGCCGGGCCGAGGCGCAGGCAGCTGCGCCGCAGCTGCAGCGCCTGCAGCATCAGCTGCTGGCCTGCGGCCGCGCGGTCGAGATCCGCACCTTCCATGCATGGTTTTCGCAGCTCTTGCGCGCCGCGCCACTGGAGTTCCTGCAGGCTCAGGCGATCGCGCCGGAGTTGCAACTGCTCGAGGATGAAGACGAGCTGCTGCCCGATCTGTGGCGCCGTTTCCATGCCCGCGTGCTGGCCGATGAAGCGCTGCTGGCCGACTACCGAAGCCTGAGCACCGAGCGCGGCCGCCATCAGCTGGATGCCTGGCTGAAGTCGGCCTTCGACAAGCGGGTGGAGATACGGTTGGCGCATCAGCATGGCGTGCTGCTGTCCAGCATGCCGGACGCAGGCGCCATCGCGCCGCGCTTTGCCGGCCTTGAACAAGCCTTGCAGGCCTTTGCCGCGCTGTGCGCACCGTTGCAGGCCTTGGCCCGGCAGCTGGGCCAGGGCAAGAACAAGACCCAGCAGACGGCGGCCGTGGCGCTTGAAACTGCCCTGAGCGCGTTGACCGATCCCGGCGATATCGACGCCCTGCAGCACTGCCATCAGGCCGTGCGCGAGGCCTTGTTCACCAAGACCGGCGGGTCGCGCAAAAACCTGGGCGACAGCCTGGAGCTGCAGGCCATGCTCGATGAGCTGGACTTGCTGGCACGCGCCATCGCCCAGCAGCAGGCCGCGGTGGCGCATCGCAAGATGGCCGGCCTGGCGCTGCAGCTGATCGATGCTTTCGAGCAGCTGAAGCTGGAGCGCGGCCTGGTCGATATGAACGATCTGGAACGCGGCGCGCTGGCGCTGCTCGGCGACGCCGAGCTGTCGGGCTGGGTGCAGCAAAGGCTGGATGCCCAGCTGCGCCATCTGCTGATCGACGAATTTCAGGACACCAGCCCCTTGCAATGGCATGCACTGCACGACTGGCTGGCCGCCTACGCAGGCGCCGGCGGGGGCAAGAGCGGCCAACAGGCCCCGGCGGTGTTCATCGTCGGCGACCCGAAGCAGAGCATCTACCGTTTCCGCCGCGCGGAGCCGCGGGTGTTCGCTGCGGCGCGGGACTTTGTTCGCGATGCGCTGGACGGCGTGGTGCTGGAGTGCGATCACACAAGGCGCAATGCGCCGGCGGTGCTCGACGCCGTCAATGCGGTCTTTGACGCGGCCCTGCGGGCCGAGCAGTACAGCGGCTTTCGCCGCCACACCACCGAGGCCGGCGCTGCGCAGGCGCTGGATGGCCTGTTCAAGCTGCGTGATGGCGGCAAGGCCGGCTTGGACGCTCCGGAGGCGGGCGATGCCGAGCCAGAGTCCGCGCCGCCTGAACACGACCCGCTGCACTGGCGCCCCAGCCTGCTGCAAGCCCGCCATGAGCTGGAGCTGCACCGCCGAGCGGCCGAGGCCGAGCGCGTCACGCTGGCGATCGAAGAGCTGTTGCGACAGGGCCTGCAGCCCGGCGAAATCTTTGTGCTGGCGCGCAAGCGCGAACCGCTGCGGGTCTTGGCGCAGACGCTGAAGGCACGTGGCATTGCCCATGCAGCGCCTGAGGAGCAGGCACTGTTGGACGCGCCCGATGTGCGCGATTTGCTGGCGCTCTTGGATGTGCTGGCCTCGAACGGCCACAAGCTGTCGCTGGCCCATGCCTTGCGCAGCCCGCTGTTTGGTGCTGAAGAGGCGGATCTGCTGTGGCTGGCGGCGCAGTCGCGCTTGCTGATCGAACCAGCTGAGCAGGCGCCTGCAGCAGCTGCTGACACTGCTGATGAGGCGCCGGCCGCGCCGGAGCGCGCTGCGCGACGCTCCTGGTGGCAGACCTTGATGCAGGCGGACGAAGCCGCCCTGAGCCCGGCGCTGCAGCGCGCGCGCCAGCTGCTGGGCGATTGGTCGGCCCAGCTGGGGCAGCGCACGCCGCATGAGTTGCTGGACGCCATCGTGCACCAGGGCGATCTGCTGGCGCGCATCGCGGCAGTGGCGCCACCGAGCGAGCGACGCTCGCGGCTGCAGGCCGTCGACGCCTTGCTGCAACTGGCGCTCGATCTGGATGGTGGTCGTTATGCCAGCGTTTATGGCTTTGTGCGCTCGCTGAAGAAGGGCGCGCTGAAGCTGAGCCTGCCCAGCGAAGCCGATGCCGTGCAGCTGCTGACCGTGCATGGCGCCAAGGGACTGGAAGCGCGGGTTGTCTTCATGCTGGACTGCGAGGCTGGACCGGCCCGTGCCGAGACCAGCACCCTGGCGCTGGACTGGCCGGTGGACGCCAGCTGGCCGCGCACGGTGGCCTTCATTGCCTCCGAAAGCAAGGCGCCGCCGGCCTTGCAGCCTCTGCTGGACTTCGAGCGCGAGCAGCGCGAACGCGAGGAATTGAACGCGCTCTATGTGGCGATGACACGGGCGCGATCGCGGCTCGTCCTCAGCCGTACACCGGCACTGCGCAAGACGGCGCAGGCAAGCTGGTGGTCGCGCCTGGAGCAGGGCGCCACGGGCTGGCGACCAGAGGCTGACGCAGCAGCACCTCACGACGCGGAGGCGCCAGCCCGGCTGCTGGAGCTGCCGCTGTTGCCCGCACGGACGCGCCCGCAGCCGGACGTGGCATCGCCTGAGCAGCCCACAACTGCGGCCCCGGCAAGCCAAGATCTGTTGACCCGCAGCGCAGAGCTGGACGACAGCGCCGCACTCGGCGAGGCCATGCACCGGGTGCTGGAGTGGATCAGCGGCCCTTTAGGCCAGGCGCAATCGCTGACGCAGTTGTGCGGCGCCGCGGCGCAGATGTATGGCCTGGACGGAAAACGCAGCGAACGCCTGCTGGCTGCCACGCAGGCCATCATGGACAGCCCGGACTGTGCGGCCATGTTTGATGCCACGCGTCTGCAGTGGGCCGGCAACGAGGTGCCGCTGGCGCTGGACGGGCAGGACATGCGGGTGGATCGCCTGGTGCAGCAGCGCGAGGCTGATGGCTCGCTGTGCTGGTGGGTGCTGGACTACAAACTGCATCCCGCCCCGCAGCGTGACGCGGCCTATCGCGCGCAATTGCGGCGTTATCAACAGGCGCTGCGGCGTCTGCAGCCCGGCGAGGCGGTGCGCACCGCCTTCATCACCGGACAGGGGCGCTTGATTGAAGTGAGCGAGAACGACTGAATTCAAGAACTTTGTCGGAAGCGCTCCAAATCCGGGCTACAATAGCGGTCTTCGGGGCGTAGCGCAGCCTGGTAGCGCATCTGCTTTGGGAGCAGAGGGTCGCGAGTTCGAATCCCGCCGCCCCGACCATATTGGAAACCCGTCACAGCTTCTGGCTGTGGCGGGTTTTTCTTTTGGGTAGATGCATTCCACGCGCCTCCAGCGCAGTGCCCTGCAATCTGTGTTTGGAGCCGGTTCAGGCCGGCCGAAGCTGCAGCGCAGCGCTGGGGTCAACCCGGGCTGTCAGCCTGCAAGGCCGCTGAGACAATCCCGCACCTTTTGCGCAATCGCGGCTACCCGCCAGCTTGCGCTGCCCGTTCAACGATTCACCCAATCCGACAAGAGCATGGCCATCCAGCAATTGACCGACGAGCAGATCCGTACCTGGACCCGCGCCCAGAAGGACGAGTGGTGGTTCAAGAACGTCTATCGCGGCGATATGGCGCAGCTGACGCTGCGTTCCGGTCTGACCGGATTTTTGCTCGGTGCCGTGCTCTCGGCCACCGGTCTTTACATCGGCGCCAAGACCGGCATCTCGGTCGGCGTCGGGCTGACCTCGGTGATCCTCGCGTTCGCGATGTTCCGCATCTTCCACAGCATGGGCTGGGCCGAGGACTACACGGTGCTGGAGAACAACTGCACGCAGTCGATCGCCACCGCCTCGGGCTATGTGGTGGCGCCGCTGTTCGCCGGCCTGGCCGCCTATATGCTGACCACCGGCAACATCATTCCCTGGTGGCAGCTGATGATCTGGATCACGATCTCGGCCACGCTGGGCGTGCTGGTCGCCTTCCCGATGAAGCGGCGCTTCATCAACGAGGAGCAATTGCCTTTCCCCGAGGGCCGTGCCTGCGCCGTGGTGCTGGATTCGCTCTACAGCGGTGAGGGCGGGCAGGGCATGTTCCAGGCCCGCCTGCTGGCCAAGGTGTCAGGTCTTGCGGCGGCCTATCAAGCCATCATCAGCGATGGCTGGATGAAGCTGATCCAGTTCAAGCTGCTGCGCATGGATCAATGGGCCGGCATGAAAGAGCCCTGGGTCTTTCATGAACGCCTGGATCAGTACTACTACGCCTGGGCCGTCAAAGCTGAGGGCTGGATTCCCAAGATTCTGGGCACCGATTTCCGCGTGCTGGGCCTGCGCCTGACGCTGGACGCCGCGATGCTGGGCGTGGGTGGCCTGATGGGCATGGCCGTGGCCAGCAGCTGCCTGATCGGCACGCTGTTCAACTTCACCGTGCTGGCGCCGCTGATGATCCAGGCCGGCGATATCGCGCCACGCGTGTCGCCCAGTGGCGCGCTGGTGCCGCTGTCGCGGGTCGAGATCGTCAATCAATGGTCGCTGTGGTGGGCGGTCACGATGATGGTGGTGGGCGCCCTGGTCAGCCTGCTGGCCCGACCGGAGCTGATCACCGGCCTGTTCAAGCGCAAGAGCGCCGCGGCCAAGGCCGCCGAGGCGGCCGGTACCGATCTGCTCAAGGACATCGAGGTGCCGCTGTGGATCTCCTATGTGGGCGTGCCCGTGCTGGGCCTGCTGGCCGCCTGGACCACCCATATCTTCTTTGGCGTGCCCATGCTGCTCGCCCTGGTGGCGCTGCCGCTGATTTTTGCGCTGACGGTGATCTGCACCAACTCGATGGCGCTGACCTCCTGGACGCCGACCGGCGCGCTGGCCAAGATCACCCAGTTCACCATGGGGGCGCTGGACCGCAGCAATCCGGCCAGCAACCTGCTGCCGGCGGCGATGACCTCGGACGTGGCCAGCAATGCGGCCAATCTGCTGTCCGACATCAAACCCGGCTATATGCTGGGTGGCAAGCCGCGCCATCAGGCCATCGGCCATGTGATCGGCATCCTGGCCGGCGTGCTGGCCTGTGTGCCGCTGTTCTATCTGCTCTTCCTGCCGCCTGATGCGAATGGCGTGCGCTCGGTGGCTACCATGGTGTCCGACCAGTTCGCGATGCCGGCGGCGCTGCAGTGGAAGGGCGTGGCCGAGCTGATTGCCAAGGGCGTCAAGGGCCTGCCGTACTCGGCCCTGGTGGCCATGGGCTTTGCCGCGGTGACAGCCGTGGTGCTGGAAGTGCTGCGCATCCGCAGCCGTGGCAAGTTCCCGCTGTCGGCGGTGTCCATCGGCCTGGGTGTGGTGCTGCCGCCCGAATCGGTGCTGGCCATGTGGCTGGGCGCGCTGTTGTTCTGGTTCATGGCGCGTCGCCACGAAGGCAAGCCCGGCACGCCGGCTCACCGCCGCTGGGTCGAGGGTGCCGAGCCGATCTGCGCCGGGCTGATTTCGGGCGCCGCGCTGATGGGCATCGGTAACGCCATCCTGAACGTGATCATCTGAGCGTGATCACCTGAGTGCGATCTGTCCATGGCGCCTGGGCGCCATGGCACAATTCAGCCGCAACAAGGCACCTGGCCTGCAAAGCCCGGTGCCGCTTCATTTCTGCCCGTAGCTCAACTGGATAGAGCAGCTGCCTTCTAAGCAGCAGGTCGGGGGTTCGAGTCCCTCCGGGCAGGCCAGCATCACCTGTATGCCGGCCTCAGTGGCGCTTGTACTGCGTGGCGCCGAACAGCACCTCGCGCGCCTTCTCGTCCATCAACGGTTTGCGTTCCGCGCTCAGCACGTCCAGGCCGCGCTGCACGGCCGGGCGTGAGGCGATTTCGTCGAACCAGCCCTTCAGGTGCGGATAGTCTTTCAACTCCACGCCCTGGTTCTTCCAGGAGCGCAGCCAGGGAAAGATGGCGATGTCGGCAATGCTGTACTGCTTGCCGGCGATGTAGGTACTTTGGCCCAGGCGCTTGTTGATGACGCCGTAGAGGCGCCGCGCTTCATTGCTGTAGCGCTCGATGGCGTAGGGAATCTTCTCCGGGGCATAGATGCGGAAGTGATGGGCCTGGCCCAGCATCGGCCCGACGCCGCCCATCTGGAACATCAGCCACTGCAGCACTTCGTAGCGGCCGCGTGTGTCGGCAGGCAAGAACTGACCCCGTTTGCCGGCCAGATAGAGCAGGATGGCACCCGACTCGAACAGCGAGATCGGCTGCCCATCGGGGCCAATCGGGTCGACGATGGCGGGGATTTTGTTGTTCGGGCTGATGGCCAAAAAATCGCTTGAGAATTGCGCACCGCTGCCGATATCCACGGGGATGACCCGATAGGGCAGGCCACACTCTTCCAACATGATGTGGACCTTGTGGCCGTTCGGTGTGGCCCACGAATAAACTTCGATCATTGACCTCTCCTCTTCGCCGCTGCCAATAGCATCAGGGCGATTGCGCCTGCGATGCATTGTCCAAGCTCATGGTAATTAAGCAAGTCAAGCAATGGTTTGTGGCGCGGGCCAATGCGGCGCGCTGGAAGGCGGTGGCCGAATGGGCGGATGACCGCGGCGCCCAGTTCAAGCTGAGCCGCGATGCGCGCGGCTTCGTCGTTGAGCATCAGCGCCACCAGGGCAATCTGCGCATCGAGTGGGGGCCGTCACAGCGCAGCTATATCGATGGCTATGAATTGCGCATCCGTGCCGAGGCCAGGCTCAACAGCGAGCTGCAGATGCTGGTGTTGGACAAGACGCTGATGGAGCGGCTTGAGAAAGAGGTCTTTGAGGCCTATACCGACACGCTGCGCACCCGCGTCGATACCGACACGCCGGAGGAAATGCGCTGGTTGGTGATGTTCCCCAAGCTGCGCCATATTGCCAGTAAGCTGGTACGCCAGCACTTTGGTGTTCTGGGCGTCAATCAGGAGCTGCCAACGATCTGGCTGGATGGTCTGTTGAGCGATCTGCTCGCACAGGCCAGCCAGGACTTGCTGGCCCAGGGGCGTCCGTTTGTGCTGATGTGCCAGCGCGGCAATGTCTACCTTCGCTGCGCGATGAACCAGGTGGTGCTGGCCGATATCCAGCAGCTGCTCAAGCTGGCCGAGGTGGCGGTGCAGGAGTCGCAGCGCGTCAATGTGCGGCTGCAGGACGGCGGACCCTGGCCCACCACCACCTCGGTGGCCTGGCAGACCCGGCCGCCTGAGGCGGACGTGCCGTTTTAGTGCTCAGGGCGCCTCAGCCGCGCCCGCGCTGCGCGAACTCCCAACCCAACTCGGCCAGCGGCCTGGCACCTGCGGCGGCCTCGCGCGCCTGAGCGCTGGACGCGGTGCCGTCCTCCACCCGTTTGGCGATGCCTTGCAGAATGGCCGCAATGCGGAACAGGTTGTAGGCCAGATAGAAGTCCCAGTCGCGCATCACCGTGTCGACGTTCTGCCGCCCGGTGCGCTCGCAATAGCGGCGTACATAGCTGTGTTCATCAGGGATGCCCAAGGCTGCAAGATCCAGCCCGGCCAGGCCGCGGGCTGCGCCCGAGGTCTTGATGTGCCAGGACATGCAGTGATAGCTGAAGTCAGCCAGCGGGTGGCCCAGCGTGGAGAGTTCCCAGTCCAGCACCGCCAGCACGCGCGGCTCTTCGGGATGGAAGACCAGGTTGTCGAGCCGGAAATCGCCATGCACGATGCTCAGCTCGGACTCGTCGCGCGCCGAATCGGGGATGTGGCTGGGCAGCCAGGCGATCAGCGCATCCATGGCGGCAATCGGTGTGGTGATCGAGGCCTGGTACTGCTTGCTCCAGCGACCGATCTGCCGCTCGAAGTAGTTGCCGGGTTTGCCGTAGTCGGCCAGGCCAATGGCTTGGACGTCAACATTGTGCAGCGCGGCGATGACGCGATTCATCTCCTCATAGTGCGCGGCGCGCTGCTCGTTCGACAGCCCTGGCAGCGACTGATCCCAGAGCACCCGGCCGGCGATGAACTCCATCACATAGAAGGCGCGGCCGATGATGGATTCGTCCTCGCACAGCGCGAGCATGCGGGGCACGGGCACTTCGGTGTCGGCCAGTGCCGCCATCACCCGGAACTCGCGTTCGATCGCATGGGCCGAGGGCAGCAGCTTGGCCACCGGGCCGGGCTTGGCACGCATCACATAGGCAGCGCCGGGGGTGATCAGCTTGTAGGTGGGATTGGACTGGCCACCCTTGAATTGCTCGATGCTCAGCGGCCCGGCAAAGCCGGGCACATGCTGCTGCAGCCAGCGTGACAGGGCTTCGATATCGAGCGGCTGGCTGGGGGCGCGGGTGCCGGTGAAAGCGTCCATGGGTCTCCTTGGGTGGATCTCAGGGCGCTGACGGCGAGGCACTCAGCGGCTGGCGATTGCCATCAGCTTGTCCTTGCTCAGCACCACCAAACGGGTGGGCTCGACGCGAACGGCACCGTCGCGTTCGAAGCCCTTCAATTCCTGGTTGACGCGCTGCCGCGAGGCGCCCAGCATCTGCGCCAGATCTTCCTGGGCCAGTTGCAGCCCGATGCGGATTTCCTCGCCCTGCGGCACACCGTAGGCGCGCGCCAGCAGCAGGATCTGCTTGGCCAGGCGCGAGGCCAGCGGCCGGGTGTTGAGGTCCTCGACCACATCGAACATCAGACGCAGTCGCCGGCAGTTCAGGCGCAGCAGCGCTTCGTACAGCTCGGAATGGCGTTGCAGCAAGTCCTTGAAATCGGGTTTGCGCACGACCAGCAATGTGGTCTCGCCATGGGCGCTGGCATCGTGGGTGCGCGGCAGGCCATCGAACAGCGAAATGTCGCCGAACCACGTGCCCGGCTCGACATAGGTCAGCGTGATCTGTTTGCCCGACAAGGAGACCGAGGACACGCGCACCGCGCCCTTGGCCACGCCCACCCACTCCTCGGCGGGCTCGCCGCGGCAAGTCAGCAGCGCGCCGTCGGCCAGTCGGCGCACGATGGCACGGGAAAGAATGTCGCTGCGCAGGGGCGCAGACAGCTTGGAGAACCACGACCCTGACTCGATATTGCTGCGTTCAGAAATTGTAAGAACCGTGCTGTTCATGCTTAGTCGCTGATGTGACAGGGAAAGAGTGGTGTTGCTGGGCGATTGTCGCCTGATTGCCAGGGGCCACGCTTGTGGCTGACCACATGCCTCATGGAAGCTGGCAGACGCTGGCCATCCAGGGACGGCGAAGGGCTTGGCAGGCCTGGCAACGGTCTGATCTGGCCCAGGCTGACCCGCTATTTCGGCGCCTGGCCCGGCAATCCTGCGTGCTAGAGTCGTTTGCATTCCCCAGGCCCCGTCGACGGCAGGATTTGCATCGCCCGCATGGATAGAACCTCCCCCGCCCCAAGACCTGTGCGCCGCAGCCCCCGTACGCTGCCGGCCCTGGCCTTGCTGCTTGTGCTGGGAAGTTGGCAGGCTGAGGCGCAGGCCGTGGGCATTGGCCGGCCGCAGACGCAGTCGGCCCTCGGCCAGGGATTGAATCTGTTGTTCCCGGTGCGCCTGGGCAGCGAAGAAAGCCTGAATCCTGAATGCGTGCAGGCCGAAGTGATGGCCGGCGACAACCGGCTACAGGCGCAACAGGTCTGGATACAGCTCGAAGGCGAGTCAGAGGCCAGTGTGCGGGCGGTGCGTGTGCGCAGCACCATGCAGATCGATGAGCCAGTGGTGACGGTCAACCTCACCGTCGGCTGTACGGTGCGCCTGACGCGTCAGTTCACCGCCTTCATCGATCCGCCCGATGCGCGCAGTGCCGCTCTTGTTGAACCCAGCGTGATGCCGCCGCAGCTTTCGCCCGCATTGCGCGCGGCGCTCAGCACCTCGGAGGCGCGACCCTCGCAGCTGCTGGCCGCACCAGCGCGTGAGGCCGTGACGCGCCCGGTGTTCCTTGCGCCGCCGGCCGATGCGGCATCGGCTGCAGCCTCAGCCAGCGCAGCGGCCAGGCCAGCCAAACCAGCCCAAGCAGCCAAGCCCAAGGTCAAGTCACGCAAGCCGGCGCCCGAGCCGGCAACGGCCCTCGCGTCTGCACGTGATGTCAAACCTGCGCCAGGCAGCACGGAAGCCGCAGGCCGCTTGCAGCTTGAAGCGCCGGAGGTGTTGGAAACCGTCGCAGCCGCGGCCTCGCGTGCCGCTGCCGCCGAGGATCGCGTGGCCCGCATGGAAGCAGGCATGCAGAAGCTGCAGAGCCTCAGCCAGAGCCAGCAGCAGGAATTGCAGCAGTTGCGCCAGCAACTCAATGCAGCACGCGAGCAGCGTCCAGGTGATGAACGCCTGCTCTATGGTCTGGGCTTGCTCAGCCTTTCTTTGGCCGGGCTGGCTGCTTATCTGTGGCGCGCCCGCCGTGACGATCAGCGCCGCCATGCAGAGGCCTGGTGGCAGCAGGAGCAGGGCAGCGTGGCCGCGCAGAATGAGCCTGAGGCCGTGTCTGCGCCTGTGGCAGAGGCCGAGGCCAGCTCATCTTCTACCTCGCCTGATGCCGAGGCAGCTGAGAAACATGCGCTCAGCCCCGCCGCAGCCATGGTGGCTGCAGCCGCGGCCTTGGCCACCGCCGAGTCGACGCTTGAGGTGACGCAGGACCCAAAGGAGGCTGAAGCACCGCCCGCCGAGGCCTCGCACAGCGCTTTTCTGACCGAGCTGATCGAAGCCTCCTACGAGCAACCCGACTGGTTGAATGCGGCGCAGGCAGTCCAGGCTGCAACGGGTGATAGCGAACCCTTGAGCGTGCAATTGCTGGACGACGCTGGCCCCGTGGCCATGGCGGCACAGCCAGCGCCCGCGGCCGAGGCCTTCAGTGTTGAAGAGTTGATCGACCTGGAACAGCAGGTCGACTTCTTCCTGGTGCTGGGCCAGGAACAGGCAGCGATAGATCTGTTGAATGAGCGGCTTGGCGAGCGCCAACGCGGCGCGGCGCTGCCTCACCTGAAGTTGCTGGAGCTGCTGCACAAGCGGGGCGACCGGGCCAGTTTCGAGCGCATTGCGGCAGACTTTTCCTCACGCTTCCAAGCCCGAGCGCCGGACTGGTCCGAGGACATCAGCCGGGGCCACGAGGTGGCCGACTACGCCGGCGCGATGGGGCAGATCGAGTCTCATTGGTCCGATGCAGGCGCCAGCATGGCACTGCTGCAAAAGCTGCTGGCGCAGGGCGATGAAGCCGGCCATGGCTTCGACCTGCCCGCCTACAAGGACTTGCTGCTGCTCTACGCCGTGGCGCGTGATCGTTCCGAGCATGAGGTGCGTGGCGAGGAGATTGATCTCTTTCTGCCACTGGATGCCGCCGCGCGTGCCTCGGCGCCCGCCGCCGCCGCGGCCGGCATGATGGCCACCATGGTCTGGCAGGCCCCGGCCGGCGCGCCAGTGGCGCCCTCGCATCTCGAGGTCGACATTTCGCTGGACGATCCGCTGACCCGCCACTGAGGCGTGGAGGCGCCTAGCCAGCCAGCGCAGCCAGGCGCTGCAGGGCCAGCTGTAACGTTTCGTCCTTCTTGGCAAAGCAGAAGCGAACCACGCGGCTGTGTTCGCCACGGGCCTGGAAGGCCGAGATCGGGATCGCCGCCACGCGCAGCTCGCGCGTCAGCCATTCGCTGAACTCCGTGTCGCTGCGCTGGGCATGGGCGGGCAGCGCGCTGTAGTCCACACACTGGAAGTAGCTGCCCTCGCTGGGCAGCAGGCGCAGGCCTGTGCCGGCGAGGCCCTGGCGGAACAGATCGCGTTTGCGCTGGTAGAAATCAGGCAGCTGCACATAAGGCGCCGGATCGCTCATGTACTGAGCCAGGCCCTGCTGCACGGCCGGGTTGACGGTGAACACGTTGTACTGATGCACCTTGCGGAATTCGCGCGTCAGCGCCGCCGGTGCGGCCACATAGCCGACTTTCCAGCCGGTCACGTGATAGGTCTTGCCGAAGCTGGAGACGATGAAGCTGCGCTCGGCCAGGCCGGGAAAGCGAGCCACGCTCTGGTGCTGCTGCTGGTCGAACACCATGTGCTCGTAGACCTCGTCGCTGATCACCATCACCTCGGTGCTGGCCAGCAGTGCCTGCAGCTGTGCCATCTCGGCGGCGCTCCAGATCGTCGCGCTGGGATTGTGCGGGGTGTTGATGACGATGGCGCGGGTGCGCGGCGTCAGCGCTGCGGCGATGGCGGCGAAGTCGGGGCGGAAGTCCTCGGCGCGCAGCGCCACGCGCACCACCCGGCCGCCGGCCAGCTCGATGTTGGCGGCATAGCTGTCGTAGCAGGGCTCCAGCACGATGACCTCGTCGCCGGGGTGAACGATGGCCAGCAGCGCGGTAAAGATGGCCTGCGTGGCACCGGCGGTGATGGTGATCTCGCTGCCGGCGTCGTAGTGCCGGCCGTGCAGGGTCTCGATCTTGGCCGCCACCGCTTCGCGCAGCGCCGGCACACCGGGCATCAGCGGGTACTGGTTCATGCCGGCCAGCATGGCCTGGTGGACGGCGGCAATCAGTGCCGGGTCGCAATCAAAATCGGGGAAGCCCTGGCCCAGATTGACGGCGCCATGCTGCTGGGCCAGTGCGGACATGGTGCTGAAGATGGTGGTGCCGACATGCGGCAGCCGGCTGCGCGGCTCGATCGCGGTGCTCATCAATGGACGGGTTTCAGAGTTCGTAGTTGCTGGCTTCGCCGCTCATGGCCCGCTGCAGCAGCACGCGGTTGAGCCGCTCGGACAGCAGCTCGGCAAAAATGTACACGTAGTTGCGCAGGTAGGCGCCGCGCTTGAAGGCGATGCGGGCGACGTTCTGGCCGAACAGATGGCCGAGCGGACGCGACACCAGATCGCCGCCCGGAGGATCGTCGCGCACCGCCATCTCGGCCACGATGCCCACGCCCATGCCCAGCTTCACATAGGTCTTGATCACATCCGAATCGATCGCCTCGAGCACGATATTGGGCGTCAGGCGGCGCGCAGCGAAGGCCTTGTCGATGCGGGTGCGGCCGGTGAAACTGGGGTGGTAGGACACCAGCGGCTCAGCAGCCAGCTGCTCCAGATTGGGCCGCTCGACCTGGGCCAGCGGATGGCCCGCCGGCACGACCAGCACGTGCTGCCATTCATAGCAGGGCAGGGTGACCAGTTCTTCGAACTCGGCCAGCGATTCGGTCGCCAGGCCAAGATCGGCGGTCTCGTCGATCAGCATCCGGGCCACCTGTTCCGGGTTGCCCTGATGCAGGCTCACATTGACCTGCGGGAACTGCCGGCGCAGCTGCGCCACCGGCGCCGGCAGCACATAGCGGGCCTGGGTGTGTGTGGTGGCGATCGAGAAGGTGCCGGCATCCTGCTTGGAGTACTCCTGGCCGATGCGTTTGAGGTTGTTGACCTCGCGCAGAATGATCTCGATCGATTTCAAGATCTGCTCGCCCGGCTCGGTGACGCGACGCAGCCGCTTGCCGTGGCGCGAGAAGATGTCGACGCCCAGCTCTTCCTCGAGTTCCAGAATGGCCTTGGACACCCCGGGCTGCGAGGTGAAGAGCGCCTTGGCCGTTTCGGTCAGATTGAGGTTGCGGCGCACCGCCTCTTGCACAAACCTGAACTGGTGCAGATTCATCGCTGCTCCGTCCGTTCAAGCGCTTGCAGGCTGGCCGCCGCCATCGCGGCGACGACACTGTCCTGCTCACCAATGGCCGGATGCAGGGTCCAGACAATGCTCTCGCCATGGCGCAGGCGCAGCTGCTCGATCAGCGGCGGCACGTCGCGGCGCACATGGCCGCTGGCACCAAGAAACATCGGCACGATGTGGACGTGGCGGCAGCCTTGGGCGATCAAGGTCTCGGCGGCCTCGGCGATGCCAGGCTGCATCAGCTCCAGATAGGCCAGGGCCAGCGGCACACCCGGGCGACTGACGGCGATGCGTTCAGCAATGCGCTGAAAGGGCTGCGCCCAACTGGGATCGCGTGCGCCGTGGGCGAAGAGTAGCAGTCCATCCATGATGATTCGGGTTTGCTGGCAGGTCAGCGATAGCGCACCAGCCAGGTGAAGGCGGTCAGCGAGATGGCGAGGTAGAACAGGCTGGGCGCGGCGGCCACGGCCCAGGGCGTCCACAGCTTGAGCAGGCCCAGATGGCTGGCCAGATTGTTCAGCAGCACAAAGCTGATGCCCAACATGATGCCGCCGAAGACCTTGAGGCTGATGCCGCCGGAGCGCCCGTGCAGATAGGCAAAGGGCAGGGCCAGGGCCAACATCACCAGGCAGGCAAAGGGGTAGAGTGCCTTGCGCCAGAACTGGATGTCGTACTGCTGCGCCGATTGCTCCTGGGCCGACAGATGCTGTCGATAACGGTACAACTCCGCGGTCGACATCGTCCAGGCCGGCAGCAGGGCCGCGCGAATGACGCCAGCGTGCAGCGAGCTTCGCCAGCTCCACTGTTCCAGGTGCTGGTCCTGCACCATGGGCAACGCGGACTTGTTGTCCCAGACACTGCGCTGCACGTCTTCCAAAGTCCACAGTCCATCGGCCGCCACGCGGGCCTGCTTGGCTTCGGTGCGCGAAATCAGCCGACCCTGGGCATCGAATTCGTAGATGCGCACGCCGCTCAGCTGGCCGTTGACCTGGGCCTGTTTCACATTGACCGAGTAGCTGCGTTCGCCGCTCTCGTCGTGCTGGCGATCCTTCAGCCAGGCGCCGCCACGGGCGCCACCACCGCCGTCAATGCGATCGCGCATCAGTTCGGCCTGCTTTTCGCTCCAGGGGGCAGCGAAGTCGCCGACGGCAAAGGTCAGCGCGGCGAACACGACGGCGAGCTGTGTCAGCAGCACCAGCGCCCGGCCCGGACCCAGTCCGCCGGTGCGCAGAATCGTGAACTCGCTGCTTTGCGCCATCCGCGCCAGCGAGAAGATGCTGCCGATCAGCACGGCGATCGGGAAGATTTCATAGAAATGCCCGGGCAGCTTCAACAGCGAGAGCAGGGCGGCCGCGGCTGCGCCGGCACCGCGGCGCGACATATGGTCCAGTTCTTCGACAAAGTCGATGAAATAGAACAGCGACAAAAAGGCCAGCGCCACAAAGAGCACGGCCGACAGGATGTCGCCATAGAGCAGGCGGCGTACGGTCTTCATGCGGATGCTCCCTGGCGCTTGCGCCCCGGCAGGCAGAGCCGGTTGCCTTGGTCGCGCAGCGCAATCAAACCCAGTGCCAGCACGGCCGCCACCCCATGCACGGCCAGCAGCGCCTGTGCCATGCCCATGCGGCTGCCGGCCACCCAGGTCTGAGACAGATTGATCAGGTTGTAATAGACGACGAAGCCGAGCAGCGCGAACATCAGGTTCCAGTTGCTGGCGCGGCGCGGATTGCTGGCCGACAGGCCGATGGCCAGCAGCACTAGATTGATGGCGCCGAAGATCATGCCCAGTCGCCAGGTCAGCTCGCCAAGATTGCGGGGCGTGGGCTGCTGCAAGAGCTCATGGCTGGCGCGGGCCTTGGGCGGTAGCTCATCGGCCGAGCGAGCAACCTGGGCGTCGGCCAGCACTCGGTATTGTTCGAAGCGCGAGAGGCTGCGCTCGCCGGTCTTGCGGTTCAGCTCATTGCGCTGGCCTTGGTCCAGCACCAGGAAGCGCTCTTGCATGCCTTCGCTGTCCTGCAGCTCGATCTGGCCACGGTGCGAGGTGGTGACGGACTCACTGTCGCCGGCATCGCTGAGGATGAAGACATTGCGGCCGATGCGACCGTCCTGGCTGTCGCGGTCTATGAAGAACACACGCGAGCCATCGCGTGAGGTCTGGAACTGGCCAGGGGCCACGCGCGACAGGTCGGAGCGCTTTTCGTAGCGTTCGCGCAGCTGGGTGCTATTGCGATTGCCCCAGGGCCAGACCAGCAGTTCCAGCACCAGGATGACCAGCAGCACCGGCCAGGCCATGCGCAGCACCGGCTTGATGAAGCGGGCAAGGCCGATGCCGCTGGCGAACCAGATCGTCATCTCTGATTCGCGGTACATGCGGCTGAGGCAGGCCACGATGGCGATGAACAGCGAGAGGCTGAGCATGGTCGGCAGATGGCCGAGCGCCACATAGCCCATCAACAGCAGCACGTCTTGGGGCGCAATGCTGCCGCCCGCGGCCTGGCCGAGGGTCTGGATCAGCAGAATCGTCAGCACGATGGTCAGGATGACCACGAGCGTCACGCCGAAGCTGCGTGCCAGCTCCTTGCGCAGGGTGGAATCGAATAACATCCGGTCACTTTATCTATAGCGCGACATTATGGACTTCCGTATTCAATCTGCGTCGGTCGACGCACTGGCCGCTGTCAATGCCGATGCCCTGGTACTGGTGATTGCCGGTGATGATCTGCCCAAGGCGCTGGATGCCCAGGTGGCCGCCGCCGCCAAGGATGCCATCAAGCTGGGCGACTTCGAGCTGAAGGCCGGCAAGACCCTGGTGTTGCAGCGCGCTGCGGGCATCAAGGCGCCTCGCCTGGTGCTGGCTGCTGCGGGTGCTGCCAGCTTGAAGAGTGGCCGCAATGCGCTGCAGGCGGCGCTGGCACAGCTGAAGAGCCGCGGTGTCGCGCATATCGCGCTGGCCTATGTGGGCTTCGAAGGCCTCGATGCGGCGCTGGCCGAACAGACCGCTGTCGCTGCCAGCGATGCCGTCTATGGCTACCGCCATACCAAGCCCAGCGCGGCTCCGGCACCGGCGCTGAACAAGCTGAGCCTGCTGGTGGGCAAGGATGCCTTGAAGGACGTCAAGCCGGCGCTGGCCCGTGGCGAGGCGATTGCCGCTGGCGTCGAACTGGCTCGCGAGTGCGCCAATCGCCCCGGCAACTACGCCACGCCCACCTATCTGGCTGAGCAGGCCCAGGGCCTGGGCAAGCAGTATGGCTTCAAGGTCGAGGTGCTGGACAAAAAGGCCGTCGAGAAGCTGGGCATGGGCTCCTTCCTGTCGGTGGCTCAGGGTTCGGACGAGCCCTTGAAGTTCATCGTCGTGCGCTATGACGGCGCGGCGAAGTCGGTCGCACCGGTGGTGCTGGTGGGCAAGGGCATCACCTTTGACTCCGGCGGCATCTCGCTGAAGCCGGGCGCCGAGATGGACGAGATGAAGTTCGATATGGGTGGCGCGGCCAGTGTGCTGGGCACGCTGCGTGCCGTCGGCGAACTCAAGCCCAAGCTCAATCTCGTGGCGCTGATTCCTGCCTGCGAAAACATGCCCAGTGGCCGCGCGCTGAAGCCGGGCGATGTGGTCACCTCGATGTCGGGCCAGACCATCGAGATCCTGAATACCGATGCCGAAGGTCGCCTGATTCTGTGCGACGCGCTGACCTATGCCGAGCGCTTCAAGCCCTCCATCGTTGTCGACATCGCGACGCTGACCGGTGCCTGCGTGATCGCGCTGGGCGGCGTTCGCTCGGGCATGTACGCCAGTGATGACGAACTCGCCGCCTCGCTGAGCGCGGCCGGCGAAGCGGCGCTCGACCCCTGCTGGCGCATGCCGCTGGACGAAGAGTACGCCGAGGGTCTGAAGACCAATTTTGCCGATGTGGCCAATGTGGGTTCGCGCGCTGGCGGTTCGATCACCGCGGCCATCTTCCTGCAGCGCTTTGCCAGCAAGTACCGCTGGGGCCATCTGGACATCGCCGGCACAGCCTGGAAGGGCGGCGCCGCCAAGGGGGGCACGGGCCGCCCGGTCGGCCTGCTGACGCATTTCCTGCTGTCGCAGGCGCGTTGATGCTGGCTCGGGCTTTTGGTGTGTTGGGGCTAACGGCGGGTAGCAGTGCATGACCGAGGTGAGCTTCTACACCAATGTGCCCGATCGACTGAGCTATCTGTGCCGACTGCTGCGCAAGGCGCAGCAGTCTGGGGCGAAGGTCGGCGTGCTGGGCCCCGAGCGGCTGCTGAGTCGCCTGGATGCGGCGCTGTGGAGCCAGGAACCGCTGGAGTTCATCCCGCATCTGATGGTCAATGGCCAGTCGGCCGATTTGCTGGCCCGTACGCCCATCCTGCTCGTCAAACACCCGGATGAACTGCCGCATCGCGAGGTGCTGCTCAATCTGGACAGCCGGTTGCCGCCAGCTGTAGAGCAGTTCCAGCGTGTGCTGGAAGTGGTGTCCACCGATGCCGATCAGGTGCAGGCGGGGCGCGAGCGCTTCAAGCAGTACAAAGCGCAAGGCTTCACGGTCTCACACCATGTGGTGGGCGCCGGATGAGTCAAGAGACAAGGCCTGATCTTTTGCCCGAAGGATGGGCCGCTCGCCGTCGCAGCAGTGCTGCTGAGGCGGCGCAGATCGAGCGTCTGGTGCCCGTGCTGACAGAAGTTCTTGACATCGAAGCGCTGGTCGTCGCTTCGCCGTCACCTGAGGTGCAGCATGAAGTGCAAGTGGCTGATGCGTCTGACAGGAGCGCGTCTGGTCTGCACTTGTCGGCCGAACTTGGTGGATCTGCTGGTGAGGCTGAACTGCTTGAGACGCCGGGGCATGAAGCCAATGAGAGCTTCGCACTGCCCGCGGAGAGGGCAGGCCTAGATGCTTCTATCCCTGACGGCCAGCCCAGTAGCTCAGCGCCTGCGCTTGCTTTTGAATCGCCTCAGCGGGGCTCCGAGGCATCATTCGCCGAGCATCTCGATGAACTGCTGAGTGGATTGGACCTCGCCGGCTCACCGCTGCCCGCAGCCAGCCGCCCACAGGATGCGACCGACACGCTGCAGGCGGGCGCGGGCACCGAACGTGGTGATCAGTTTCTTGCTGCCCTGGATGGGCTGCACGGCGAGATCGTCGCGGCAGCACCTGATGCGCCGTTGATTGAGTTGGATTTGGGCCTCGGTGCGGATACGGAGGGGCAGCTCACTGAGTCCGAGCAGGCCGCAAGCATGGCTTCGCCAGAGCCGGCTCTGGCGTTGCAGGGAGTCGTCGATGGGGTTGAGCCGCACGCCAGCGCAGCTGCAGCCTTCGATGCAGCATTGCTGGATCGTCTGGTGACACAGGCCTTGGTGCCAGCATTGGAAGAAACGCTTGTGCGCTTGACGCCCTTGATTGCCGATGAACTGCGAACCTCTTTGCGCAGCCAGTTTGCTCGCCTGCTCGCCGAGCCGCGGGCAAAGCCTCAGGATTGATGGCCTTTGTGCTGACTGGCCATCGGTGATTTGATCGACCGCAGCAAATCGCCCTTCACTGATGAAGTGGTGTGGCCTAGGGTTTATGCGGGTGAGTGCGACACAACGCCTTGCATGCGGCAACGGTTTTCCATGCTTTCCCCATAGAGACACACTGCCTTTTGGGGTATGTTCCGAAAGGTTGATATCTCAACATCACCAGATTTCCTTCTTCCAACTCGGAGGTATTACATGCAAGTCAAGTTGAATGTGGTCGTGGGTGCTGTCGCTGTGCTGCTGGGCAACTCGGCAATGGCGCAAGACCTGGTTGTCAAGATTGGTCACGTTGGCCCGACCAGCGGTCAGATCGCTCACCTGGGCAAGGACAATGAGTTGGGCGCCCGTCTGGCCATCGATGAACTGAACGCCAAGGGCGTCACCATCGGCGGCAAGAAGGCCAAGTTTGAACTGCTGGCAGAAGACGACGCTGGCGATCCGAAGCAAGGCACGGCTGCTGCACAGAAGCTGGTCGACGCCAAGGTCAATGGCGTGATTGGCCACCTGAACTCCGGTACGTCCATCCCTGCTTCCAAGGTTTACAGCGACGCTGGCGTGCCGCAAATCTCGCCGTCGGCTACCAACCCCAAGTTCACCCGCAACGGCTACAAGACAACCTTCCGTGTCGTGGCTGACGACGTGCATCTGGGTGGCACGCTGGGCAAATACTCGGTCAAGGAGCTGAAGGGCCAATCGATCGCCGTGATCGATGACCGTACCGCTTACGGCCAAGGCGTGGCTGATGAGTTCGAAAAGGGCGTGAAGGCTTCTGGCGGCAAGATTGTTGGTCGCGAATTCACCAACGACAAGGCCACCGACTTCAACGCCATCCTGACCTCGCTGAAGGCCAAGAAGCCTGACGTCGTGTTCTTCGGCGGCATGGACGCTGTGGCTGGCCCGATGCTGCGCCAGATGAAGCAGTTGGGCATCGAAGCCAAGTTCGTTGGCGGCGATGGCATCTGCTCGGGTGAACTGCCCAAGCTGGCCGCTGGCACCATGGGCGATGGCCAAGTGGTGTGCGCTGAGGCTGGTGGTGTCGAAGGTGAATCGAAGAAGTCGATGGACAGCTTCAAGGCCAAGTTCAAGGAAAAGTACAAGGTTGATGTGCAGATCTATGCACCTTATGTGTACGACGCTGTGAACGTGCTGGTTGCTGCCATGGTCAAGGCCAACTCGGCCGAGCCCGCAAAGTACCTGCCTGTTCTGGCCAAGACCGAAGGCTATAAGGGTGTGACGGGCACGATCTCCTTTGACGCCAAGGGCGACATCAAGAATGGCGCGTTGACCCTGTTCACCTACAAGGGTGGCGCTCGCGAACAGATCGCCGTGGTGCGCTGATCTGCTGCTGAATCGCAGCTGATACCGCTGCAACCAAAACGCCCACTTCGGTGGGCGTTTTTTATTTGTCGCTAGAAATCAACTCAGCCGTGAAGCGCTGCGATTCAAACCTACAAGTGTGGATTACGCACGCGTCCGGGCGGGATTGTGTCTGAACAGCGCCGCAGTATCAGTTCTACTCCCGTCTGCCAGTTTGTTTCGCTGTCTTTTGCCTCTGGACCCGCGCGAAAGCGCCACTGGCTGCAGTCGTGGTGGCGAGAGGGCGGCAATACCTCTCGTTTCATCGGTTTCAAGGCGCTCAGCCCCCTTCAAACGGGGGGCTTTCAAGAGGCAGGTGGACGGGCATGATCCACCCGCATAGCGAATGGCATTTGAGGGTTTGTTCGGAAACAAAAGGTTACCGAACTGTCGGTGGAACTTCTGGTGTCGCGCTCGCGTAGCCGCATGGCGCTGAACATGTGCATTTGGGGAACAACATGATTCGGATATTCAACCACTACCTGCATCGGCGGACATTGCTCCAGGTCTCATTGGACTTGGGCTTGATCATCATCGCCATCTTTGCAGTGGTGCTGAGCCAGGGCGAGGCCGCGGGGCAGGTGATTCCGTTTGCCGCATCGCACGGCTTGTCGTTGGCTGGTTGCATGTTCGTCATCAATTCCGCATCGGGCTTCTATCAGCATGCTCACAAGCGCTCGCTGACCGAGTCCTGCGCACGCGCACTGCTGGCGCTGTTGGTCGGCCTGCCGCTGGCCTACGGTATCTTCAGCCTGATCCCTGCGTCGGCCAGCAATCGCGACATGCTGATTCTTGCCGCGATGGTGGGAGTGGCTGCCGTGATGGTGCATCGTGTTTATGCCGCCCACTCGGTGGCCAGTTCGCGCACTCGCAGCAAGATCCTGATCTTCGGCTCGGGCTCGGTGGCTCAAACCGTCGGCACAACGCTGAAGGCCGCTGATCCGCACGCTCATATCGTCGGTTATTTCCCCGGCCCGAATGAAGAACACCCGGAAGTTCCGCGTGCCGAGCTGATCGAGCCGTCGGTCAGCCTGACCGAGACGGCACTGAAGCTCGGCGTGGATGAGATCGTTGTTGCGCTGTCCGAGCGTCGCGGTGGCAGCATGCCGCTGCGCCAGCTGCTCGATTGCAAGCTGTATGGTGTGCGTGTTGTTGACATCGCCACCTACTTCGAGAAGACCCTGGCGCAAATCAAGATCAGTCACGTCAACGCAGGCTGGCTGATTTTTGGTGACGGCTTCAATCAAGGTGTCGTGCGCACCGCTGTGAAGCGTGTGTTCGACGTGCTGTTCTCATCGCTGATCCTGGTTGCCACCGCGCCCATCATGCTGCTGACGGCGATTGCCGTGGTGCTGGAGTCTCGTGGCCCGGTGTTCTACACGCAGGAACGTGTTGGCCTGAATGGCATGGTGTTCAAGGTCATCAAGTTCCGCAGCATGCGCACCGATGCCGAGAAGGATGGCAAGCCGGTTTGGGCCACCAAGAACGATGATCGCGTCACCCGCGTCGGCCGCTTCATTCGCAAGGTGCGTATCGATGAACTGCCGCAGCTGATGAATGTGCTGCGCGGCGAGATGAGCCTGGTGGGGCCGCGCCCCGAGCGTCAGTTCTTTGTTGACGACCTGATCAGCAAGATTCCTTATTACGCGGTTCGCCACAGCGTCAAGCCCGGCGTGACCGGTTGGGCGCAGGTCCGCTACGAGTACGGTTCGACGATCGAGGACTCGGTCGAGAAGCTGCAGTACGACCTCTACTACGTCAAGAACCACACGCTGTTCCTGGATCTGTTGATCCTGCTGGAAACCGTGGCTGTCGTGCTGACCGGCAAGGGTGCACGCTGATAGCGAATGAGGTTCGCCGTGCCGCGCCGGCATGGCGTTTGCGCCGATTGGCGGTGGCGCCCCTGACATGCTTCAATTACCGCCATGCTTGATGGTGCGCTTGATCTGAGTCTGGCCGGCTATTTGCTGGCCATTTTTTCGTACACGCTGTTCGCAGGCAGTTTCGCCTGGCGGGCCAAGCGAGGTGGGCATGAGCTGGCTGGCGCGAGCCTGGCCTTCTTGTCAGCCCTGATTGCCAGTGCGATCTGGGCTGGTGTCGGAGCGGTGGCGGCGCTCAATGACATAGCCTGGCTGGACGATGTCTTGCTACCCGTGGCAGATGCCCTGCGCTATGCCTGCTGGTTTGCCTTCATCATCATTCTGCTTCGACCGGCGGCCAGTGGTTCCTGGCGCATTGGGTCGCCGGCCTTGCTGCCTGCCGCGGCGGTGGCGTTGACGATAGCCTTGGTGCTCGCTCTTTGCAGAGCC
The DNA here is from genome assembly GCF_032337115.1 of Roseateles aquae. NCBI lineage: Bacteria > Pseudomonadati > Pseudomonadota > Betaproteobacteria > Burkholderiales > Sphaerotilaceae > Roseateles > Roseateles aquae. Next base: position 358,022 of record NZ_JAVXZY010000001.1, on the reverse strand, counting down.
TACCGCCTGGCGCCACTTGAGTTGCTGACTCGCGCCGTTGCGTATGACGCGCTGGCCTTGGCCATCTGTGGCCTGATCCTGGTCGAGCAATTGCTGCAGAACGTGCGAGACGATTCGCGCTGGAACGCCAAGCCGGTGTGCCTTGGTCTGGCGGCGATCTTTGTCTTTGATCTCTATGTGTTTTCGCAGTCCGCATTGTTCAAGCAATTGGATACGGACGCGTTCAGCATCCGCGCCGGCGTACACAGCCTGGCGGTGCCTTTGCTTTATCTAGCGTCGAAGCGCCACAACGACTGGCTGGCCAAACTGCAGGTCTCGCGTCAAGCTGTATTCCATTCGGCCACGCTGCTGCTGACGGGCGCCTACCTGCTGCTGGTTTCCGGCCTTGGCTACTACGTCCGCTATACCGGCGGCAATTGGGGGCGCGCGCTGCAGATTGCCCTGATGGCGATCGCCTTGGTCGGCCTCGTCGTGGTGGTCCTCTCAGGAGCGATGCGCGCCAAGCTGCGTGTCTACATCAGCAAGAACTTCTTCAGCTATCGCTACGACTACCGGGAAGAATGGTTGCGCTTCACGGCGATGCTGTCCTCACAGGCCTCACCGCAGGAGTTGGGCAACTCGGTCATCAATGGCTTGGCCAATTTGGTCGAGAGTCCGGGCGGGGCGATCTGGCTGCGCAATGCGGCGGCCAAGGAGTTGGCGCAGTCAGCGCGACTCAACTCACCACTGAACCTGAGCAAGGAAGCGCTTGGTTCGGCCTTCGCCAGCTTTTTGCAAGACAAGGCTTGGGTCTTTGATCTTGATGAGGTGCGTCAGCACGAAGGTCGCTATGCCCATTGCGAAGTGCCGGAATGGCTGCTCGCCGAGGCGCGCTACTGGCTGCTGGTGCCCCTGCTGTCGGCCCATGAGTTGATCGGCTTTGTCGTCCTGGAGCGTCCGCGCACGCCGCTGGAGGTGAACTGGGAGGTGCGCGATCTGCTCAAGACGGCGAGCAGTCAGGCCTCCAGCTATCTGGCGCAGATGCAGTCGACTGAGGCATTGCTGGAGGCGCGCAAGTTCGAGGCCTTCAACAAGATGTCGGCCTTCGTCGTTCACGACCTGAAGAACATCGTCACCCAGCTCTCGCTGATGATGAAGAACGCCCGGCGCCTGCGTGACAATCCTGAGTTCCAGGAGGACATGCTGAGCACGGTCGAGAACTCCTTGGAGAAGATGCGTCAGCTGATGCTGCAACTGCGCGAAGGCGAGCGTCCGCATGGTCTGGTGCATGGTGTCGAATTGCAGGCGATTGCCAAGCGTCTGGCGGCGGCCTCGAGCAGCAAGGGGCGTGAACTGGAGTTGCAGTTGCAGGGTGAGGTGAGTACGCGTGGCCATGAGGAGCGTGTGGAACGCGTCATCGGCCATGTCGTTCAGAATGCTTTTGATGCCACGCCGCCTGAGGGCCGCGTCTGGCTGACGCTGAGCAAGTCAGGTAGCTATGCGCGGGTGGAGGTCGGCGATACCGGCTGTGGCATGAGCGAGGAATTCGTCCAGCAACGCCTCTTCAAGGCCTTTCAGACGACCAAGTCGGCGGGCATGGGGATCGGTGCCTACGAGAGCTTCCAATACCTGCAGGAAATCGGCGGCAAGATCGAGGTGAGCAGCGAATTGGGTGTCGGTACGCGGGTAACCATCCTGTTGCCGCTATTCTTCGCCTCGCAGAATTCAGACCTGGGCCTGATGGGAGCCAAATGACAATTGAGCGGCAACAACCTTTGCTGATCGTTGAAGACGATCTGGCGCTGCAGAAGCAGATCAAATGGTCGCTGGACCGCTACGAAGCCGTGGTGGCCAGTGATGCAGACAGCGCCATCCTGCAGTTCCGCCGCCATTCGCCGGCCGTGGTGACGATGGATCTCGGCCTGCCGCCGGATCAAGATGGCGTGGCCGAGGGCTTCCGGCTGCTGGAGAAGTTGCTCGAGCTCGATCCGCTGGTCAAGGTCATTGTGCTGACCGGGCAGAACGACCAGAACAATGCGCTGCGCGCCGTGCGCACCGGCGCTTACGACTTTCTCGCCAAGCCGGTCGATCCCGATGTGCTGGAGCTGTCGGTGGCGCGCGCCTTCAGGCTGTATGAACTCCAGCGTGAGAACCAACGCCTGCAGCGCGAGCAGCAAAGCAGCGCCATGGGGGGCGTGATCTACCGTTCGGCCCAGATGCAGAAGGTCTGCCGCATGGTCGAGCGAGTGGCACCCAGCGATGTGACGGTGCTGCTGCTGGGCGAGAGCGGTACAGGCAAAGAGGTGCTGGCCCAGGGCCTGCATGAGGCCTCCAAGCGCAAGGGTCGTTTTGTCGCCATCAACTGCGCGGCGATTCCAGAAGCCCTCTTGGAAAGTGAACTGTTCGGCTACGAGAAAGGTGCCTTCACCGGCGCGGTGAAGACCACCGTCGGCAAGATCGAGACGGCTCATGGTGGCACCCTGATGCTCGACGAAATCGGTGATCTGCCGATGCCCTTGCAGGCCAAGCTCTTGCGCTTTCTTCAGGAGCGGACGATTGAGCGCGTGGGCGGTCGGCAGGAAATCCCGGTCGACGTGCGCATCGTCGGCGCGACTCATCAGGATCTGAAAGGCCTGATTGCCGAAGGTCGCTTCCGCGAAGACTTGTTCTATCGGCTGGCCGAGATTGTTGTCGACATACCGCCGCTACGCGAACGCACCGGCGATGCCGTGCTGCTCGCACACGCCTTCCTGCGCCGCAATGCGGCCGATCTGCGTCGCAACGGTCTGACGCTGTCCGACGACGGGGTGCGTGCCATCGAGGCCCATGGTTGGCCCGGCAATGTGCGTGAATTGCAGAACGTCATCAAGCGGGCAGCGATCATGGCCGATGGTGAGCGTGTTACCGCGGCTGATCTGGGCTTGAGCGAACCGTCGGCCGATCTGGCGGGTTCGGATGCAGACTTGGATCTGCGCCGCGTTCGTGAGCAGGCCGAACGTCAGGCGGTGCTGACCGCGCTGTCCCGCGTCGATGGCAATATCGCCAAGGCCTCGGAATTGCTGGGTGTGAGTCGACCCACTTTGTACGATTTGATGAATCGCTTGCAGATCAAGTGATGCTGCTGCAGTCAGGGAGAAGAGTTTGAGTACCACGATGAATCGCACCGCGCTGGCCCTGTCGCTCATGGCCGCTCTGCTCACCGGCTGTTTCAGCCAGTCGCCCGAGCAGTTGCTGGTGTCTGCCAAGCAGAACCTCGAGAAAAACGATCGCAAGACCGCCATCGTCGAGCTGAAGAATGCCTTGCAGCAAAAGCCCTCAATGGGCGAAGCGCGATTCCTGCTTGGCAAGGCCTTGCTGGCCAGCAATGACTTGGTGGGTGCCCAGATTGAACTGGGCAAGGCGGTTGAGTTGGGCTATGCGCCTGATGAGGTGGTGCCGCTGCTTGGGCAGGTGATGTTGTCCAGAGGCGATTACGAGAAGATCACCACCGAGCTTTCTGATCAGGTGCTCAGTCAGGCATCAGCCAAAGCAGAGGTGCTGGCCACCATCGCTGACGCTCATCTGGCGCTCAAGCACAGAGATGAGGCGAAGAAGGCAATCGATGCTGCTTTGCAGGCGAATTCGAGCAATGAAAACGCGCAGCTGGTGCTGGCCAAATACCTTGGCGCCGGCGGTGATGCGGAAGGCGCGCTGAAGGTGGTCGACACCGTCATCGGCCAAGCACCGCGCAGCGTACGCGCCTGGTTGATGAAGGCTGAATTCCTGCGCTATGGACTGGGCAAGGACGAGGCAGCGCTGGAGGCCTATCGCAAGACCCTGGAGCTGGATCCGCGATCGATGGGGGCTCAAGGGGGGACCATCTCCTTGATGCTGTCCAAGCACGATGGCGCTGCGGCGAAAAAGCAGCTGGCCTCGCTTCAATCGCAATACCCAAACAGCACCCTGACCCGCTATTACGCCGCCTTGGTCGCGGTCGAACTGAACGACCTGAAGGAGGCCGGTGAGCAGGCCCAGGGGGTGCTCAAGCTGTCGGCCGAGGATCCTCGCTTCCTGCACCTGGCAGGTGCGATTGCGATGCGCTCGGGCGCGTTTCTGCAGGCCGAGAAATTCCTTGGCCAGTCACTCAAGGCAAGTCCTGACAATCCGTCGGCGCGGATGATGCTAGCGCAGACCCAACTGCGCATTGGCGAAGCGGCCAAAGCGGTGGTGAGCCTGCAGCCGCTGATTGATGAAAAGGCCAACAACAACAGCGCGCTTGCCTTGGCCGGTGAGGCCTATCTCCAACTGGGCGATGCCAAGCGGGCTGAGGCGGCTTTCTCGCGCGCGGTCAAGCTTGATCCCAAGGATGCGCGCAGCCGCACGGCGCTGGCCGTGGTGCAGATCCAAAGCGGCAAGGTCGAGCAGGGGCTGGATGATTTGCAGCGCCTGGCGAGCACGGATAACTCGGCCATGGTCGCCGACCTGGCCTTGATCAGCAACTTGCTGAATCGTGGCGAGGTTGATCGTGCGCTGGTGGCTATCGATCGGCTGGAAAAGAAACGTCCAGATCTGCCGAATGGCGCCGCTTTGCGTGGCAGTGTCGAGATGGCGCGGGGCAGGCTGCCTGCCGCGCGGGCAGCATTTACGAAGGCGCTGGAAATCGATCCGCACTTCATGGTGGCCCTGACCAGCTTGACCCGATTGGACAGCGATGAGCACAAGTTTGATGAGGCGCTCGCCCGGTTGGACAAGGCGCTCGCAAACGACCCGAAGAATATTACGCTGTTGATGACACGTGTCGAAGTCAAGCTGCGCGCTGGTGCCTCGGCTGAAGCGCTGGTGGCCATGCTGACGGACGTCGTCAAGCAAAACTCCGGCGAGGTGGCACCACGCTTGGCCCTGGTCAAACACCACCTGGGCCAGGGTGAGCAAAAACTGGCGCTGACGGTGGCGCAGGATGCCGTGAGTGCGATGCCGGACAGCCCAGAGCTCTTGCAAGCGCTGGGACAGGTTCAGGCGCTGTCGGGCGACTTCAACCAGGCGCTGAGCAACTACTCGAAGCTGACGAGCTTGGCGCCCAACGCGCCTGGGCCCCATATGCTGCTCGGCGAGTTGCACATGCTGCGCAACGATGCGCCAGCGGCAATTCAGAGTCTGAAGCGCGCTGTCAATCTGCAGCCGTCCAATCTGCCTGCCCAAGGCATGCTGATGCGTGCCTATTTGATGGCCAAGCAAGAGGCTGATGCCAGGTCACAGGTCAAGGCCATTCAGCGGCAGCAAAAAGGTCCGGCTGGCTTCACATTGGAAGGCGAGCTGGAATCAATCAAAGGCAGCTGGCCAGCGGCGGCGGCGGCGTACAAGCTGGCGCTGGAGGCGTCACCGGCTGATGCGAACCTGGCCATCAAGCTGTATGAGGCGCTGATCTTCGCGAAGCAGACGGACGATGCCAAGCGGCTTGAGACCCTGTGGCTGAAGGATCACGGCAAGGATGCATTGTTCCGCGAGTACTTGGGCGGGCGCGCCTTACGCAACAGCGACTTTGCGCGTGCGGAACAACTGTTCTCGGAGCTGCTCAAGCTGCAGCCTGCGCATGCTGCCGCGGCGAACAACTTGGCTTGGGCGCTGCAGAAACAAAAGAAGTCTGGCGCACTGGCCTATGCGGAGTTGGCGGTCAAACTGGCACCGAGCATCGGTAATTACTGGGACAGTTTGGCGGCAATGCAATTGGCGGCCGGGCAGGGGGGCAAAGCCCTGGAGTCGGCGCGCAAAGCCGTGTCACTGGCACCTGAAATGAACGATGCGCGGCTGCGGCTCGCCGAAGCATTGCTTGCGACTGGCGATAAGGCGGCAGCCGCCGCTGAACTGAAGCGGCTGGCGGCCCTCGGCGACAAATTCAGCGATCAGGAAGCCGTCAAGAAGCTGCAAACTCAGCTGTAGTTCATGCTTGTGGCGCTGAGGCGTCACTGTTAGTCTCGCTGCATACGAGAGTTAAGACATCGTCCGGTTGGCGTGTAGCCACCCGGACGTTTGCCTTGCTCATCTTGCGGGACAGCGTGCGACACAGGCTTGTGGTCGGCTGATCCCGTTCAACAGGGGCAGCAGATGACGGGAATTCGGCGGTCCAGCCTTCGCAAAAGGCTGCATCAAGGCATGCGGCGCATGTTCTCTGCGTTGCCTCAGAGCAGCAGGTTTGCCTTCTACCGCTGGATGGTCGACTGCGATCCGGAGCCAGATCTTCGGCTCGAACTGAAAATCGCGGAAACCAAGGAAGAACTCGAGGCCTGCTTCAGCATCCTGCACGATGCCTATGTGGCCAGCGGCTTCATGGAACCAGATCCATCCGGCATGCGGATCACGATCTACCACGCCTTGCCCACCACGACCACACTTTGTGCGAAATACGATGGACGGGTCGTCGGCACCATTTCGATGATTCGCGAGGGGGTGTTCGGCTTCCCCCTGCAGAGCATCTTTGACCTGACGGCGGTGCGCGCCAAGGAAGGCAATATCGCTGAAATCTCGGCGCTGGCCGTCCATCCTGAGTTCCGCAAGACAGGGGGGGCCATCCTGTTCCCGTTGATGAAATTCATGCGGGAATACTGCAGCGAGTACTTCGATACACGCCATCTGGTCATTGCAGTCAATCCGGAGAAGATTGAGCTGTATGAGGCGCTGTTGTTCTTCGATCGCCTGCAAGCCCATGTGGTCGACAAGTATGACTTTGCCAATGGGGCTCCAGCAGTGGGTGCAACGCTGGACCTGAAGTTCGCAGCCGACATCTTTCGCCGCTGCTATGGCGGCCGCTCGCTACGCAAGAACCTGCACAAATACTTCTTCATGCTCCGCTTGGAGAACATCAAGTGGCCCAAGCGTCGCTACTTCACCACCAACGATCCGGTGATGACGCCGGAGTTGCTGGACTATTTTTTCAACAAGAAGAGTCCGGTGCTTGAGCGACTGGATGATCGCAAGAAGGCCCTGCTCTGGTCGATTTACAACCTCTACGAATACCGCTCGGTGCTGCCGATGCTGTCCGGTCCGACGCAGGACACCCATCCGCTGCGTCGCCACCAGCGCTACTCGATCCGCTGTCCTGGGCAGATTGAGTTTGGCGAAGGTACTGAAGCCAAGCTGTTTGTGCTGGAGGTGATCGAAATCTCGTTCTCAGGCTTCCAAGCGCAATGCAAGCTTGACTTGCCCTTGCAAAAGGCGGGGGTGGCGACGATTGAACTGGGCGGGCAAGAACGCTCGTGCATCACTGCGACGGCGGTGCGGCAGCGCGATACCGAGACCGGTGTGTTTTACGGCTTCAAGATCGACGAGCCGGATGCCGTGTGGCGCGCCTGCGTTAGTGCGCTCGAAATGGGGCAGACTCACCAGGACTTGACTTGACTATGGCGCTGAGGCGTGCTTTTTTACTGGCCCTGCTCGGCACTTCGTCGGTGGCCCTGGCTGCCGAGCCAACGCTTCCTGACCTGATTGACGCCAGCCGACCGTCTGTCCTGCCTGTTGGTACGTATTCACCGCTGGATACGCCACGATTCACCTTTCATGGCACAGGCTTTGTCGTTGCTGATGGCCATTACCTGGTGACGAATGCCCACGTCTTGCCGCCGCCTGACAGCGTCAATGCGGACAAGCGTCTGGCCGTGCAGGTGCCACTCGCGAGGGGGCGGTATGAACAACGCTTTGTCGAGGTCCAGGCTTTGGACCGAGCCCGCGATTTAGCACTCCTGAAGCTCGAAGGCGCGAAGGTTCCAGCCTTGTCGCTGGCGACGCCTGGTCAAGTCAGGGAGGGGCAGAGCATTGCCGTGCTTGGCTTCCCACTGGCCGGGGCGCTCGGCTTCTCTCTGGTGACCCATCGGGGGATCGTCTCGTCGATCAGTGCAATCACCATGCAAGCACCTGCAGCGAATGCGCTGTCCGAGCAGGCCGTGCGACGTCTTCGCGAAGGCAGCTTCGATATCTTGCAACTCGATGCGACGGCGTATCCAGGCAACAGCGGCGGCCCGGTGATGGAGTTGAGTTCAGGCGCGGTTGTTGGGGTGCTGAACATGGTGCTGGTGCGCCGTGACAAGGAATCGGCGATCTCGACACCCACGGGTGTGAGCTACGCCATACCTGTTCAGTATGTTCAGGGTTTGTTGAAGCAGGCGGGCTTGCTATTGCCCTGAGCGGCTTTTGCCTGTCGGCAAGTTTTACAGTGTGCCGGTTGGCTTGATTGGCGTGTTGTGTAAGTTGTTGAATTTAAACAAGTTGTTTGACTTGGCATGGCTGTTGCTTTTGGTGTTGTGGCGGGGTAGCTCCTGAACAAGGAGTCGCCAAGGTAAGAGCCCAAATCAATTGGAGTGAGTCATGAATATCAAGAATGCAATTCGCGCGGTCGCCGCAGCAGCTACCTTGGCGGCAGTTGCTCTGCCCGCTTCGGCCGGCTATCAGGTGCTGGACGGCTGGCAGCTGTTCACCCCGACAGGCAATCAGATCAACATCGGCCGTCTGAACCTGGTCAGCGGTTCGGCTACGGTTGAGCAGGAAGTCAACGGCAGCGGCAACGCTTTCGTCGGCGCCAAGTTCATCGAATCGGGTCAAATCTTCAGCATTTCCTACACCAAGGAAAACGTGGTTGGTGCCGGCGACGTCGGCATTCCCAAGCCCCTGTTTGATGGTCTGCAACTGACCTTCTCCAATGTGGCTGGTGTTGTGACTGGCCTGAACCCCGGTGGCGGCTTCAAGTACCAGTTCACCTCGGGCAACTTCCTGATGGAAGGCGATGGCGGTGTCTACGCTGCTGGCTCGATCGTCGGTCTGGGCGGTAACGTCAACTCGACCAACATCATCGGCGCCACCAACGGCGACTCGACCGTTCTGACCGTGCTGGGCGCGATCCTGAACCCGATGTTCGACCTGAAGGACAACACCGGCACTTCGCTGCAGGCTGATCTGCTGAGCGGCAAGGTGCTGTTCGAAGCCGCTACCAACAACTCGATCACTGGCGCGACGCTGAGCAATGCCAAGTGCTCGTTCGACGCGTCCAAGAGCTGCCGCAGCTTCGTTGCCAACTCCGGTGGCGATGCTTACTTGGTTCGCTCGATCCCTGAGCCGGGTTCGCTGGCTTTGGCTGGCCTGAGCCTGCTGGGCCTGGCTGCCATCGGTCGTCGCAAGTCCAACAAGGGCTGAGCACTCTGTATCGCTTGAGCTGGCTTTTGCCAGCTCAGCTGATCCAGTAAAAGGGGCGGGATGAAAATCTCGCCCCTTTTTTTCATTTCGTTTGCGTATGGGCTGCTGCCAGCACGCTCACTCGATTTTGTCTCAGTGGGGTGAAGCCGTGTTGGCGGAGGTGCCAGCCCGCTTGTGTGCGACGGGCCGCTGCCGCGCCGCAATGGGGTGTTTGTCGCTACTGTCTGGCGCTTGAGCTGATCATCAGATCGGCCAAGTCCTTGCGGGTGGATCGTGCCGATGCGGGCTTGCCTTGCCCCACGCGGCCCATGAAGACGGCAGCATCTGCCGCGGCCTCGCCGACGAGCTTCTGCAAGCGCCGACGGATGTCACTCGCTTCCGCCGTGGCGCCCGGTCGGGCGGAGAATTCACGCCGCTCTCGGGCGTAACGTCCAAAAACCAGAGGCGTGACCTCGGGTTGAAGTTGCAGATTCAACTGCGCTGCCGTCAGCCAGAAGCGTTGAATAGATCGGCCGGCTTCGACATAGTCCTCAATCGAAGTGGCGGGATGTGGTGGTATCAGCAAGAAGTGGCTGGCGCATGCCAGTGATGGGATGAAGTCCAGTTCGATCCGGGCGGCCCAGGTGCCCGCCAGAAATCGGTTGAAGAAATGGACGCGCTCCCAGGACTTCATCACCTGTCGCATCATCAGTACTGTCATCGGGCTGGCGCCCAAGGCCTGGTCGGGGATCCGATCCTTGCTGAATTGAGCGTGCCATTCGATCACATCGCGATGGACTTGATATGCCTCCGGAATCGTCAGCCTTAGGTGGGCGGAGTGAAAGAGCAGTTTGGCCACGCGCAGGCGTGCCTGCGGACCGCTGATCCAGTGCACGCGATGCCGGGGCATGACGCTGGCTTCCAGTGAGCTTTTCTCTGCCTCGCTCAACAGCCGCCTTTGCATGGGCCGACGCTGGACCCGGCGCTCTTTGATGAAGTCGGCGAGGGGATCGGGTTTGACGCTGCGGTCCTGAATGAAGCGAATGTCAAAGACCGGGCGCGGGTCGTCAGGTGCATCGCCGCGTCGTTGGTGTTCCAGTCGTAGGCCGTGGCGCGATGCGGCAATGGAAATGGTTTCGATCAGCGTGCCAATGGAGATCTGGCTCGGGTGTCCATCCAGGTCATAAACGCAGTGATCCCGCGTGTCAAAGGCATGGATGCGCAGGTGGTCTGGTGCCAGTGGCTCAAAGCGCCAGGGCTGCGTGTTGTCGCCACTGGGGGCCCAGCGCGCCAAGTCCAGGATCTCTTCCATCAGCTTGCTTGTACTCATTGGGCCTGTCCTTGTTGGCGCTGATCCGTCATCGACAATTTGAGGCTCGGCTTGAGCGCCAAAAGCCTGTGTATCGAGGGCATTTCATGCTCGCGCGCGACACCTCAGCTGGCGCACAATGGACGCCTCGTCACGAGGATGCAGCCATGACCAGCAGTAAACACTTCGACTATAGCCAAGGCTTCTCCAGGAATATCGGATGGGTGACCACCGCTGAGCAGGATCGATTGCGCAAGGCGAGGGTGGCGGTGGCGGGTCAGGGGGGTGTTGGTGGCGCGCATGTTTTGACGCTGGCGCGCTTGGGCATCGGGGCCTTCAATATTGCGGACTTCGACAGTTTTGAAGTTCATAACTTCAATCGCCAGGTCGGTGCCTCCATGCAGACGATTGGGCGGCCAAAGGTGGAGGTGCTGGCCGAAATGGCGTCCTCGATCAACCCTGAAGCCGACATACGTAGCTTTCCGCGCGGCGTGACGCCAGACAACGTGGGCGACTTTCTGAAAGACGTTGACGTCTACGTCGATGGCATCGACTTTTTTGCTATTGAGGCCCGTCGACTGCTGTTTGCGGAGTGTGAGCGGCGTGGTATCCCGGCGCTGACCGCAGCTCCCTTGGGCATGGGGGTGTCGATGTTGTATTTCAAGCCGGGCGCAATGAGCTTTGAGGAGTACTTCAAGGTCGAGGGGCATCCGCAGCAGGAGCAATACGCGCGTTTCATCGCCGGGCTCTCGCCGGCCATGCTGCAGCGTGGCTATCTGGTGGCGCCTGAGTCGGTCAACTTCGCCGAGCGGCGCGGCCCGTCGACGATGATGGCGTGCGACCTCTGCGCCGGGGTGATGGGGACATCGGTGTTGAAGGTCTTGCTTGGGCGCGGTGAATTACGCCCGGCGCCCTGGGCCATGCAGTTTGATGCCTATCGGCAGAAACTCAGCTTTACCTGGCGCCCGGGTGGCAATTCGAATCCGTTGCAGCAACTGCTGATGATGCTGATACGGCCAATGCTGCGCGGTCAGATGAAGAAATAGGCGCCTCGGGAATACCCGAGGCCCGGCAATTTGTTGCAAAGCGTTAATCGGCCTGAAACCCCTCTGATACCACTGCAGCAAAAAACCTTCCGGATGCCCTCAGTCGAGGGGTGGCGTGCAGGGATCGTTATGGTGTGAAATCTGCCGCTTGGTTTTTCGGCTGCCGTGCCGAAGGGGTGTGGCTTCGCTGCGCGTCCATTCAGTCTGTGCCGTCGTTCCGGTTGGACGTTTGCAGACGCTGCACATTCCGCGTGGCGCGGTGTCAAATCGGACACGCTGCTGGGCTTTTGCCTGGCTTGGTGTCCCATCTTGGGATGAGCTGACATGGCGCTATGGCATGATCAGCGTTTCGCTCGGCGTGTCGATTGGGTCGGTGAGCTGGGGGTGATGTATTGCTGTGCGGCCTGAGATTGCGCTGGCAGCAGTGGCGTCAGTTTGGATTAACTCATTGCAGAGGATTGGCCTTGAATAAGCTCTTCACTTCAATCTCCCGCGGGCTGGTTTTCGCGCTGGCTGGTCTGGGATTGGTGCTTGCCGCCGGTTGCGCCAGCCAGGCGGGCAAGTATCCGGCTGCTCCGGCAACGGCTCCGGTGCAGGATTACAGCTATGTGATTGGTGCGGGCGACACACTGAACATCATTGTTTGGCGCAACCAGGAATTGTCGATGAGCGTGCCGGTGCGCCCGGACGGAAAGATTTCCACGCCGCTGATCGATGAGTTGATGGCGCAGGGCAAGAATCCCGTAGAAATTGCTCGCGATATTGAAAAGCAGCTCGGTAAATATGTCCGCGATCCGGTTGTGACCGTGATCGTGACTGGTTTCGTCGGTCCCTACAGTGAGCAAATTCGTGTCGTTGGCGAAGCCGCCAAGCCTCAGTTCCTGCCCTACAAGCAGAAGATGACACTGCTGGACGTGATGATTGCCGTGGGTGGCCTGACTGACTTCGCCGCCGGCAATGACGCCAGCATTCTGCGCACGGCGGAGGGCGGCAAGCAGTACTCGGTGCGCATCAAGGACTTGATCCGTCGTGGCGATGTTTCTGCCAATGTCGAAATGCGTCCGGGCGACATCCTGATCATTCCGCAGAGCTTTTTCTGAGTCGGGCTGGGGTCTGGTCTTCAGGCCTCGCGTGCTGATGCTGTCGAACGCTTCGCCACCCTCGCGGTGGCTCCAACCTGCCTAGGTCCTCATGGATTTGCTCATTGCCCAGTTACTGCTGATTTTGCGGCGGATGTGGAAATACCGCTGGCCGGGATTGCTGGTGGCGTGGATTGCCGGCCTGGTCGGGGCGATCATCACCTTCACAGTGCCCAATCGCTATGAAGCCAGTGCGCGGATTTATGTCGACACCCAGTCGATTCTGAAGCCGCTGATGTCCGGCCTGGCGGTGCAACCCAATGTTGAACAGCAGGTTGTGATGCTGAGTCGGACACTGATCAGCCGGCCCAATGTCGAAAAGCTGGTTCGCATGGCCGATCTGGACTTGAAGAACCAGACCAAGGCGCAGCAGGAAGCGTTGATCGAGACGCTGACCAAGGAGTTGTCGATCAAGAGCACGGCGCGGGACAACCTCTACACCTTGGCCTATCGTGATTCCGAGCCCGAAACCGCCAAGCGCGTCGTGCAGTCCCTGGTGTCGATCTTTGTGGAATCAAGCCTCGGTGCCAGCCGCAAGGACACAGCAACTGCAACCACCTTCATCAACGAACAGATCAAGAACTACGAGGCCAAGCTGGAAGAGGCAGAGTCACGGCTGAAGGAATTCCGTCTGCGCAACATTCAAATGACGGCGAGCGAGGGCAAGGATTCGGCCAGCCGCCTGAGTGAGTTGAGCGCGCAACTCGACCGCGCACGCTTGGAATTGCGCGAGGCCGAGAACGCGCGTGATGCGGCCAAGTCGCAGATGGAAGCCGAAAAGACTCGCCTCGGTTCGGGCACTGTGCAAAGCCTGCTGCAGGAGTCGGCGCAGTCCAGCGCCACGCCCGAAATCGATGCGCGCATCGATGCACAGAAGCGTAATCTCGATGCGCTGCTGCAGCGCTATACCGAACAGCATCCCGACATCATCAGCGCGCGCAAGCTGATCAAGGATCTCGAGGAGCAAAAGCGCAAGGAAGCCGCCGAATTGCAAAAGGCCGCGCTCAATGCACCGGCCGGCCGTGGCGGCCCGACCAGCCTCCTGCAGCAGGAAATGAGCCGCATGCTGGCCATGCAAGAGGTTCAGGTGGCTCAGCTCAAGGCGCGCGTGCGTGAGTATGAGGGCCGTTACTCGGCTGCGCTCACCTCGATGAAGACGGCACCGCAACTGGAAGCAGAGGCTGCCCAGCTGAACCGCGACTACGCGATTCACAAGAAGAACTACGAAGATCTGGTCGCGCGGCGTGAATCGGCCTCGATTTCGGGCGAGCTGGATGTCGCCTCCGGCGTCGCTGACTTCCGCCTGATTGATCCACCACGTGTGGCACCTCAGCCGGTGGCGCCGAATCGCCTGATGCTGCTCGCGGCAGCCATGGCTGCAGCCATCGGCGCCGGTGTATTTGCGTCCTTTGCGGCCAGCCAACTGCGCCCGGTGTTTTTCGACACCAACGAGTTGCGCAACAAGACGGAATTGCCGGTGCTGGGCGTCGTGTCCCGGATGGTCAGCGAGGAAGACCTGCGCCGCGAGCGGCGCGACAAGATCCGGTTCTGGATCGGCTCTGCCGTGCTGGTGCTGGCGTACATCGTCGGCCTGGGCGTGATGGCTGTGCTCAACAATCAAGGAGCGTCCTGAGATGTCGGACAGCCTTATCGAACAAGCCGCCCAGCGATTGGCGCAGCTGCGCCAAGCTGGTGTTGAACTGCCCGAAGATCTGGGTCGCCCTCAGGCCGAGGCAGTCATCCCTGTGGTGGCAGCACCTCTGCCGGCAGCACCAGTCGAGCCTGTGGTGCAAGCGCCAGCCGAGCCGGTGCCGGTGTCCAAGCGGGTTGAACTCGATCTCGACGCGCTGGCGGCCATGGGCCTGATCACACCGAGTGCACCGCGCTCGCAGTTCGCTGATCAGTACCGTGTCATCAAGCGCCCGCTGATCAAGAATGCCGTCGGCCATGGTGCCGAGACGATCAACCACGCCAACCTGATCATGGTGACCAGCGCCTTGGCCGGTGAGGGCAAGAGCTTCACTTCGTTGAATCTGGCGATGAGCATTGCGGCCGAGCTGGATCACACGGTGATGCTGGTCGATGCCGATGTGGCACGCCCTTCGGTGCTGCGCATGCTGGGACTGCCCCCTGGCCCGGGCCTGCTCGATGTGCTGGAAAACCAGGCCGAAATGTCCGATGTCTTGTTGCGCACGAATATCGACAAGCTGACCATTCTGCCCAGCGGCACGCCTCATGCACGGGCCACCGAATTGCTGGCCAGCGATGCCATGAGCCAGTTGCTGGACGATACGGCGAAGCGTTATTCGGATCGCATCATCATCTTCGATTCGCCGCCGCTGCTGCTGACCACCGAGTCGCGTGTGCTGGCCTCGCATATGGGCCAGATCGTCATCGTTGTCCATGCCGAAAAGACGCCGCAGAGCGCGGTAACCCAGGCTTTGGCCACCATCGAGGCTTGCCCGGTCAAGATGATGCTGCTCAACCAGGTGCGTGAGTCACCCGGTGGCTCCTATGGCTATGGGTACAGCTATGGCTACGGCTACGGCTACGGCCATGAAGATGAAGCGCCCAAGGAATAAGTCGATGCATGGGAAGCGTGTCGGCAGCGCGGTGCTGCTTCGTGTGACTGTGGTCGGCTTGGCTGGGCTGCTGGCGCATGCTGCGCAAGCCCAGGTTCAGGGCGTGCCCGCGCGTGCCTTCACCTGGGCGCCTCATGTGGCGGCCACCACCACGGTGACGGACAACCTCAAGCTGCGCGATGCCGAGAAGGATGGCGCCGTGATCCTGCAGGTGGCGCCTGGCATCAGTGTGCAGGCCAAGAGCCCGCATCTGAAGGGGACGCTGGACTACTCGATCAATGCGCTGATGTACGGCAAGACTGATCGCAGCGGCCAGATCCAGCAGCAGCTGGCGTCGCGGGCCACGGCGGAGTTGGTCGACAACATCTTCTTCGTTGACGGCACGGCCACCATCTCTCAGCAGACGGTGTCGGCCCAAGGCGTGCAAAGCAGCAGCAACCTCAATCCCACCGGCAATCGCACTGAAGTCGGCAGCCTGGCGCTGTCGCCCTATGCGCGCGGCCGCCTGGGCGAAGTCGCCAATTTCGAGACCCGTGTCAACGTCAGCGAGACGCGGGCCAAGGACACGATTTTTGGTGACAGCAGCAGCAAAGGTGCCAGCCTGGTCGTCAATGGCAGCGGCCAGAAGGTCTTGAACTGGTCGGCCACCGTTGCCACGCAAAAGGTCGCGCCCAAGGCGGGGCGCGAAACGCTGAACGACAGGTTGTACGCCGCGCTGCTCTACAAGCCGGATATCGACGTGAACCTCTCGGTGCGCGGTGGCAAGGAGCGCACCAACTACACCAGCACAGATCCAGTGTCGAGCAAGACCTATGGCGCCGATGCGCAGTGGACGCCAACGCTGCGCACCAAGTTCAGCCTGGGCTGGGATCACCATGCCTACGGCAATTCGCATTCCCTGTCTTTCGAGCACCGGATGTCGCGTTCGGTCTGGCGCTATTCAGACTCGCGCAGCGTTGACAACGGCGGCGGCCAGCAGGGTGTGGGCGGGCGCAGCAATTTCGACATGCTGTATTCGCTGTTGACCAGCATCGAGCCGGATGCCGCGGCGCGCCAGAAGCGCACCAACGAGATGCTGCAGCAGTACGGCCTCAGCGCCGATGCGATTGCCACGCCGGGCTTCCTCACCGCGGCGCTGACCATTGCACGCCGGCAGGAACTCTCCTTTGCGCTGGAAGGTTTGCGCAATGCGCTGACCGTCCAGGGCTCGCGGACCAGCAATACCCGATTGGGTGCCTTGAGCTTGCTGGACGATGGACTGGGTGGTGCCTCCGTGGTGCGCCAACTGGGCTTGAATGTGAATCTGGCCCACAAACTGGCTGCCGACTCCTCGCTGAGCCTGCTGTGGGTGTATCAGCGTTCCACCTCCGATCTGCCGAGTGCCACCAGCACGCTGCGTTCGTTGAGCGCGGCCTGGACCGGCCGCCTGGGCAATCGCACCTCTTTGGCGCTGGGTGTTCGGCATGCCGAATTCGACAGCACGACCGCCCCCTATACCGAGAATTCGGTGTACGGCACGCTGCAGCAGCAGTTTTGACAGAGCATTGAGCGCCGTCCATGTATGAAGCGTTTTACGGGCTGAGCAGCAAGCCCTTCCAGCTCAGCCCAGATCCCAGTTTCTACTTCGGTAGCAAGCAGCACCGTCGTGCCAAGGCCTATCTGGACTATGGCGTGCTGCGCAATGATGGCTTCATCGTCATCACCGGCGAGGTCGGCGCGGGCAAGACGACGCTGCTGCGCGGCCTGCTGGACAGCCTGAACCGCAGCAATGTGGTGATTGGCAATCTGGTCACCACCCAGCTCGATGCGGAAGACACGCTGCGCATGGTCGGCGCCGCCTTTGGTGTGCGCGTCAAAGACCTGCCGAAGTCCGAGCTGCTGATGACGCTCGAGGCCTTCTTCGTCAACCAGACCACGCAGGGCAAGCGCTGCCTGCTGATCGTCGACGAGGCCCAGAACCTCAGCGCTCGTGCGGTCGAGGAGCTGCGCATGCTGTCGAACTTCCAGTTCGGCAACCAGTCGCTGCTGCAGACCTTTCTGGTCGGCCAGCCCGAGTTCCGTGCCATCCTGCAGCGGCCGGAGATGGAACAGTTCCGTCAGCGTGTGGCGGCGACCTGCCATATCGGCCCGCTGGACGAGGAAGAGACGCAGCGCTACATCGAGCACCGGCTGAAGTGCGCCGGTGGCAGCGGCAAGCCAACCTTTGATGCCGAGGCCTTTGTGGCAATCCACAAGGCCAGCAACGGCATTCCACGGCGCATCAACTCGCTGTGCGACCGCCTGCTGCTGCTCGGCTTCATGGGCGGCAAGACGCACCTGACGCTGGCCGATGTCAACGAGGTGCTGAAGGACATGGCGCAGGAGTCCGAGGTGCCTGCCGCCTCGCGTCCGGCGCCGCTGTACAGCGATTCCGAGCTGGGCCGCGGCAGCGACGTCGGCGGCGGGGTCGATATCGATGTTTCGCGCCTGCGCATCCGCGCCGCCGAGGCCGATGCCATTTCGGCCCAGTTGGGCAGCCTGAGCCAGGATCATCACACCGACCGTCTGCAGCGACTGGAACGCAGCCTGATGCGGCTGGAACGCATCAATCTGCAGACGCTGACGCTGCTGCAACGGCTGGTGGAAGCGGCCAAGTCCCATGGCGGTGAGTCTTGAACATGAAGAGCAGTACGCCGATCAATGCGATGACGATTGACGTGGAAGACTACTTCCAGGTCTCGGCCTTCGCGCCCTATATCAAGCGCAGCGATTGGGAAGCCCGCGAATGCCGGGTGCCACGCAATGTCGGCCGCATTCTGGATCTGCTGGCCAAGCATGACACCCGCGCCACGTTTTTCACGCTGGGCTGGGTGGCCGAGCGCTTTCCGGCACTGGTGCGCGAAATTGTTGCCCAGGGGCATGAGCTGGCCAGCCACGGCTATGGCCACGAACGTGCCAGCGATCTGAGCCCCGAGGCCTTCCGCAAGGACATCGTCGACGCCAAGGCCATCCTCGAAGACCTTGGCGGCCAGCCGGTGCTGGGCTACCGGGCGCCCAGCTTCTCCATCGGCGAGGGCAATCTGTGGGCGTTTGACGAGCTCGCCGCGGCTGGCTATCGCTACAGCTCCAGCGTCTACCCGATCAAGCACGACCATTACGGCATGCCCGATGCGCCACGCTTTGCCCACGAGGTGAGGGCAGGGCTGATCGAGATTCCGGTGACCACGCTGCGTGTGATGGACCGCAATCTGCCGTCCAGCGGCGGTGGCTATTTCCGGCTGCTGCCGTATGCGCTGTCGCGCTGGATGCTGCGCCGCGTGAATGCGCAGGATCAGCAGTCGGCGGTGTTCTATTTCCACCCCTGGGAGATTGACGTCGAACAGCCGCGCATCGCCGGCATCGATGCAAAGACGCGCTTCCGCCACTACGTCAACCTCGCCCGCACCGAGGCCCGCATCGCACACCTGCTGCGCGATTTCCGCTGGGGGCGCATGGACGACATCTTCCTGCCCGAGCGTCAGGCGCTGGCTCCCGCGTCGGCCCATCCGGTTCATCTGGCTCAGGCGGCACACTGAATGCAAGCTACGCTGACCGTCAAGCGCCTCGCCGCGCAGGACTCGACCGCCGCTGCGCGTTGGGACGCTTTTGTGCTGGCCCAGCCGGCGGCCACCTTCTTCCACCGTGCCGGTTGGCAGCGCGTGATCTCGCGCGTGTTCAAGCACGATTGCCATTACCTCTATGCCGAGCGTGGCGGCGAGATCGTCGGAGTGCTGCCGCTGGCCCATGTGAACAGCTGGCTGTTCGGCAACTCGCTGGCGGCCTTGCCCTTTGCCGTCTATGGCGGCGTTGTGGCGCTGGACGAAGCCGCCGCGACGGCGCTGGAAGCCGAGGCTGATCAGTTGGCCCAACGCCTGGGCGTGGCCCATCTCGAATACCGCAATGTCGAGCCGCACCATGCGGACTGGCCCAAGCAGGATCTCTACGTCACCTTCCGCAAGGAAATCCTGCCCGAGGAAGAAGCCAATATGAACGCCATCCCGCGCAAGCAGCGGGCGATGGTGCGCAAGGGCATCAAGAATGGGTTGATCAGCCATGTCGACACCAACGTCGATCGCTTCTTTGCCGTCTATGCCGACAACGTTCACCGCCATGGCACCCCAGCCATGCCCAAGGCCTTCTTCCAGGCCTTGATGGACGAGTTCGGTGCCGACTGCGAGGTCCTGACCGTCACCGATGCCCAGCAGCAGGTGCTGTCCAGCGTGCTGAGCTTCTATTTCCGCGACGAGGTGCTGCCTTACTACGCCGGCGACTACCCGGCAGCGCGTGACTTGGCCGCCAACGATTTCAAGTACTGGGAACTGATGCGCCGCTCCTGCGCCCGCGGCCTCAAGGTGTTTGACTACGGCCGCAGCAAGCAGGGCACCGGCCCCTATGCTTTCAAGAAGAACTGGGGCTTTGAGCCGACGCCGCTGCACTACGAGTACCGCCTCTACAAGCGCGACAGCGTGCCGCAGAACAATCCGAGCAATGCCAAGTACAAGTTGCTGATCGCCACCTGGCGCAAGCTGCCGCTGTCGGTCGCAACCTGGCTGGGCCCCTTCATCGTGCGCAATCTCGGTTGAGGCTATGGCCAAGATCCTCTACCTGGTTCACCGCATTCCTTATCCGCCCAACAAGGGCGACAAGGTGCGTTCCTACCATCTGCTCAAGCATTTGGCGGCGCGGCACCAGGTCTGGCTGGGCAGCTTTGTCGACGACCCCGATGACTGGCAGCATCTGCCGCGGCTGCAGCCCCTGGTGGCCGATATGCATCTGGCTGCGCTGCATCCGCGCCAGGCCAAGCTGGCCAGCCTGCGCGGCCTGCTGACCGGCGAAGCGCTGAGCCTGCCCTACTACCGCAACGCCGGCCTGTCGGCCTGGATCAAGCAGGTCTGCGCGCGCGAGCAGATCGATGCGGTGGTGGTGTTTTCGTCGACGATGGCGCAATACGCGACGGGGCTCGGCCTGCCCGTGCTGGTCGATTTCGTCGATCTGGATTCGGCCAAGTGGACCGAGTACGGCGCCAAGCATGGCTGGCCGCTGTCATGGCTGTATGCCCGCGAGGGCGAGAAGCTGCTGGGCTTTGAGCGCGCCGTGGCGGCGCAGGCGCGTCACTCCTTCTTCGTCACGCCGAAGGAAGTGCAGCTCTTTCTTGATGCGGCGCCTGAAGCGGCAGGTCGGGTCGATCCGCTGTGCAATGGCGTCGATGCCGAATTCTTCTGCCCTGATCCGGCGATGGCCTCGCCTTTCCCTGCCGGCACGCTGCCGCTGGTCTTCACCGGCGCCATGGACTACTGGCCCAATGTCGACGCGGTGAGCTGGTTTGTGCAAAGCAGCCTGCCGGCGCTGCGCGCGCGCTTCCCGGCGCTGCATTTCTACATCGTCGGCCGCAGCCCGACGCCGGCCGTGCAAGCGCTGGCCGGCGAGGCGGTCACGGTGACCGGCACCGTCGATGATGTGCGCCCCTATCTGCAGCATGCGGCCGCGGTGGTGGCACCGCTGCGCCTGGCCCGTGGTATCCAGAACAAGGTGCTGGAGGCCATGGCCATGGGCAAGGCGGTGGTGGCGGCGTCGAGCTGTGTTGGCGCCATCGATGCCGAGGCTGGTCGTGAGCTGATCGGCGCCACCGAGGCCGAAGACTATGTGGCCGAGGTCGAGCGCCTGCTGGCCGATCCGGCCCGCAGCCAGGCCATCGGACAGGCGGCGCGCCAGCGGGTGCTGCAAAGCTACAGCTGGGACGCGCATCTGTCCGGGCTGGACCGCTTTCTGGAGCAAGCTGCATGAAGCGCCTGCCTGCCGCCTGGCAGCCCAGCGTCGTTGCGGCGCTGATCCTGCTGACGCTGTTGTCGCTGCTGTTTGGTGGCTCGGCGGTCGATATGTTCGAGATCTGGATGCGCTCGGAGACCTTTGCGCATGCCTTTGTCGTGCCGCCGATTTCGATCTGGCTGATCTGGCGCAATCGTGCCGAATGGCTGCAGCAGGCGCCCCGCCTGTGGTGGCCGGGGCTGCTGCTGCTGGCCGCCGGTGCGCTGGCCTGGATGGCCGCGTGGCTGGGTTCGGCCAATGTGGTGATGCAGTTCAGCTTTGTCTTCATGCTGATCGCCGTGCTGCTGGCCAGCTTCGGGCCAGCGGTGTGCAAGGCGTTTGCCTTTGCGCTGGGCTTTCTGTTCTTTGCGGTGCCGGCTGGCGAATTCATGCTGCCGACGCTGATGTCTTTGACGGCCGATTTCACCGTCGTCGCGCTGCGCTTCACCGGCATTCCGGTCTATCGCGAAGGGCTGAGTTTTGTCATTCCCTCGGGCAGCTGGTCGGTGGTCGAGGCCTGCAGCGGCATTCGCTATCTGATCGCTTCGGTGATGGTCGGCACGCTGTTCGCGTACCTGAACTTCAACAGCCTGCGCCGCCGCATGGTCTTCATCGCGGTGGCGACCTTTCTGCCGCTGCTGGCCAACTGGGTGCGCGCGTATCTGATCGTGATGATCGGCCATCTGTCCAACAACCAGCTGGCCACCGGCGTGGACCACATCGTTTACGGCTGGGTGTTCTTCGGCATCATCATGCTGGGCATGTTCAGCATTGGCGCTCGCTTCGCCGATCCGGTGCCCGATCCGGTGCCGCCTCGACCCATGCCTGATCTGCCTCGCCAGATGCCTGGCGTGGCCACCTTGCTGCTCGCGCTGCTGGTCGGGGGCGGCATGGCGGGTCTGAAGCAATGGTCCGAACGCATTGCGGCGCGGCCGCTGAGCGGCGGCGACGTCAGTCTGGTGCCGGCCGATTTCGCGGCCCAAGGTTGGCGGCCTGTTGCCAACAGCCTGGGCTGGACGCCCAAGGCGGAATCGCCCAATGCCGAGCAGCTGCAGTGTTATGCCAAGGGCGAGCAATCCGCCTGCCTCTACCTGGCCTATTACCGCAACCAGGCCGGCGAGCGCCGGCTGCTGGGCATGCAAAGCATCGTCCCTGGCGGCGGCGAGCATGGGCCCTGGACCCTGCTCGGCAGCCGCGCCCATGAGATCGACCTGGCCGGTAGTGGCGTCAGCCTGGAACTGCGTGAAATCCGCGGTGCCCGCGATTGGGCGGCGCTGGAGCAGCCGCGGCTGCTGGTGGCACAAACCTTCTGGGTCAATGGCCGGCTGATGCGTTCGGAAACGCGCGGCAAGCTCTATGGCGCGCTCGACCGGCTGTTCGGCCGCGGCGACGATGCCGCGCTGCTGCTGGTCTTCATGCCCATGCGCCAGGGCGAGAACACCCAGCAGCTGCTGGACGGCTTCTTGAAGAACAACCTGACTGGCTGGGCCGGGCAACTGGCCCAAACCAAGGCGCGGGCCGAGGCGGCCGGCACGAACACGATGAAGTGAAGCCCGCTGCCTGGCCGACAAAGGCCTGGCAGCTGCGATGACATGACAGCGATCAACGAAGAAAAGGGAACTGAAATGACGACGGTAGCAGTGATTGGCCTGGGCTATGTGGGCCTGCCGCTGGTGGTGGAGTTCGGCAAGCAGATGCGCACCATCGGCTTCGATATCGCGACGTCCAAGGTGGAAGCCTGCCAGCGCGGCACCGACCCTTCGCGTGAACTGAGCGATGAGCAGGTGCAGGCTGCCACGCAGGCCGTCTACACCGCCGACCCCAAGATGCTGGCCGAGGCCGACATCATCATCGTCGCCGTGCCCACGCCGGTCGACGAAGCCCACATCCCCGACTTCAAGCCGCTGATCGGCTCCTCCACCAGCGTCGGCCGCCACATGAAGAAGGGCGCCATCGTCGTGTACGAGAGCACCGTCTACCCCGGCGCCACCGAAGAGGTCTGCATCCCGGTGCTGGAGCGTGAATCGGGCCTGAAGTGGAAGCAGGACTTCTTCGTCGGCTACAGCCCCGAGCGCATCAACCCGGGCGACAAGGAACACACGCTGACCAAGATCCTGAAGATCGTCTCCGGCGACACGCCCGAGACGCTGGACGCGGTCGCCAAGCTCTACGAGCGCATCATTGTCCCCGGCGTGCACCGCGCCTCCAGCATCAAGACGGCCGAGGCCGCCAAGGTGATCGAGAACACCCAGCGCGATCTGAACATCGCGCTGATGAACGAGCTGGCCATCATCTTCGACAAGATCGGCCTGGACACCTCCGAGGTGCTGGAAGCCGCCGGCACCAAGTGGAACTTCCTGAAGTTCAAGCCGGGTCTGGTCGGCGGCCACTGCATTGGCGTCGACCCCTACTACCTGACCCACAAGGCCGACATGCTGGGCTACCACCCGCAAGTCATCCTGGCCGGCCGCCGTATCAACGACAGCATGGGCAAGTTCGTCGCCGAGCAGACCATCAAGCAGATGATTGCCGCCGGCTGCGCGATCAAGGGCGCCCGCGTCAACGTGCTGGGCCTGACCTTCAAGGAAGACTGCGCCGATCTGCGCAACTCCAAGGTGATCGACATCATCCGCGAGCTGCAAAGCTATGGCGTTGAAGTGACCGTAACCGACCCCGATGCCGATCCGGAAGAGGCGGTGCACGAGTACGGCGTGCGCACCGTCAGCTGGGCCGAGCTGCCCAAAGCCGACGCCATCGTCGCGGCGGTGGCGCACAAGGGCTACAAGGCTCTGAGCGTGGCCGAGATCAGCGACAAGCTGGTGGCCGGCGGCGCCTTCATCGACGTCAAGGCTGCGTTCGACCAGGCTGCGCTGGAAGCGGCAGGCCTGCGCGTCTGGCGTCTGTAAGCATCGATCCGGAGCGCAACGGTCAAGGCATGGAGAAGCGAGCGGATTCACGGCCCCTGGTGCTGCACGTCGTCTATCGATTCGATACCGGCGGGCTGGAGAACGGGGTCGTCAATCTGATCAACCGCATGCCTGGCACGGCCTACCGCCATGCGGTGCTGGCCCTGACCGAGGTGACCGGCTTCAAGACGCGGGTGCTGCGCGAGGACGTCGAGTTCCATGCGTTGCACAAGCCGCCGGGCCACGGCATCTGGCTCTATCCCAAGCTGTACCGGCTGTTCCGCCAGCTTCGGCCCGCCATCGTCCACACCCGCAATCTGGCCGCACTGGAATGCACGGTGCCGGCCTGGGCGGCAGGCGTGCCGGTGCGCATTCATGGCGAGCATGGCCGCGATGTCGACGACCTGGATGGCAGCAACACCCGCTACCAGCGCATGCGCCGGCTCTACAGCCCCTTTGTGCATCGCTATGTGGCGCTGTCGCAGGATCTGGAAGGCTATCTGCGCGACAAGGTCGGCATCAAGGCCGAGCGCATCGTGCAGATCTACAACGGCGTCGACACCGCTCGCTTTGCGGCACGGGCGCAAAAGCCGGCGCTGCCCGACTGCCCCTTCGATCCGGCCCGGCATCTGCTGATCGGCACCGTCGGTCGCATGCAGGCGGTCAAGGACCAGCTGAGCCTGGCCAAGGCTTTTGCGGCGCTGCTGCAGGCCGAGCCGACGCTTCGTGAGCGGCTGCGGCTGGTGATTGTGGGCGACGGGCCGATGCGCGCCACCGTGCAGGGCTGGCTGCAGGCGCAGGGCCTGGCCGATCTGGCCTGGCTGCCCGGTGATCGCAGTGATGTGGCCACGCTGATGCAGGCGATGGACATCTTCGTGCTGCCCTCGCTGGCCGAGGGCATCTCGAACACGATTCTGGAAGCGATGGCCGCCGGCCTGCCGGTGCTGGCCAGCCGGGTCGGGGGCAATGCCGAATTGCTGGAGGCGGGCGAGACCGGCTTGCTGTTCGAGGCGGGCGATGTGGCCGGACTCACGACCGCGCTGCAAACGGTGATCACTGATGAAGCCCGGCGCGAGCGCATGGGCCGACTGGGCCGAGAGCGTGCGCTGCGCCGCTTCAGCCTGGACAGCATGGTGGCGAACTACCAGTCGCTCTACGACAATGAGCGCATTCAGCGGGGCTCTCCGGGCCTCGCTCAACCGAACAAGAGCTGAACAGCATGTGTGGAATCACCGGCATCTTCGACACGCGGGGCGAGCGCGCGATCGACGAGCAGCGCCTCAGGCGCATGAACGACTCGCAATGGCATCGCGGCCCGGACGAGGGCTCGGTCCATCTGGAGCCCGGTGTCGGATTCGGCCATCGCCGGCTCTCCATCATCGATATCGCGACGGGCCAGCAGCCGCTGTTCAATGAGGATGGCACCGTGTCCATCGTCTTCAACGGCGAGATCTACAACTACCAGTCGCTGATCCCCGAGCTGCAGGCGCTGGGCCATGTGTTCCACACCAAGAGCGACACCGAGTGCATCGTCCATGCCTGGGAAGCCTGGGGCGAAGACTGCGTGCAGCGCCTGCGCGGCATGTTTGCCTTTGCGCTGTGGGATCGCAACCAGCAGTGCTTCTTCATGGCCCGCGACCGCATGGGTGTCAAACCCATGCACTACGCGCTGCTGGACGACGGCCAGCTGTTGTTCGGCTCGGAACTGAAATCGCTGCTGGCCCATGGCGGCATGAAACGCGAGCTCGACCCGCTGGCGCTGGAAGAGTATTTCGCGCTGGGCTATGTGGCCGAGCCGCGCTGCATCTTCAAGCAGGCACGCAAGCTGGCCCCGGGCCACAGCCTCTTGATCCGCCGCGGCCAGCCGATCGGCGAGCCCAAGCAGTTCTGGGATGTGCGCTTCACGCTGGACAGCAAGATCAGCGCGGAGGAGGCCTGCGAAGAGCTGCAGCGCCAGCTGCGTGAGTCGGTGCGCCTGCGCATGATTGCCGAGGTGCCGCTGGGTGCCTTTCTGAGCGGCGGTGTGGATTCCAGCGCGGTGGTCGCCACCATGGCCGGCCTGAGCGACACGCCGGTCAACACCTGCTCGATCGGCTTTGACGACCCGGCCTTCAACGAGAGCGAGTTCGCCAAGACGGTGGCCGATCGCTACAAGACCAACCACCGGCTGGAGATCGTCAAGAGCGACGACTTCGATCTGATCGACACGCTGGCGCTGCTCTACGACGAGCCCTATGCCGACAGCTCGGCGATCCCGACCTACCGGGTCTGCCAGCTGGCCCGCAAGCATGTCACCGTGGCGCTGTCCGGAGACGGTGGCGACGAGACCTTTGGCGGCTACCGCCGCTACCGCCTACATCTGATGGAAGAAAAGATGCGTTCGGCGCTGCCCGATGGTCTGCGCAAGCCGCTGTTCGGTTTCCTCGGCCGCGTCTATCCCAAGGCCGACTGGGCGCCGCGGATGTTCCGTGCCAAGACGACGTTCGAAGGCATGTCGCGTGATTCCGTCGAGGGCTATTTCCACTCGATCTCCATCATGCGTGGCCCGATGCGCGAGCAGCTGTTCAGCCCGCGCTTCAAGGCCGAGTGCGCCGGCTATTCGGCGCTGAACGTGTTCGAGCAGCACGCCGCCCGCGCCGGCACCGATGATCCGCTGGCGCTGATCCAGTACCTGGATATCAAGACCTATCTGGTCGGCGATATCAACACCAAGGTCGACCGCGCCAGCATGGCCCATTCACTGGAGGTGCGCGAGCCCTTGATGGACCATCAGCTGGTCGAATGGCTGGGAACGCTGCCCTCCGATCTGAAGGTGCGCGGCAACGAGGGCAAGTACCTGCTGAAGAAGGCGATGGAGCCGATGTTGTCCGACGACATCCTCTACCGCCCCAAGCAGGGTTTTGCTGTGCCGCTGGCACGGTGGTTCCGCGGCCCGCTGAAGCAGCGCGTGCGCGAGGCGGTGCTGGGTCCACGCCTGGCCGAGACCGGCTGGTTCAACCGCGAGTACCTGGAGCATCTGGTTGATGCACACCAAAGCGGCGCGCGCGACTACAGCGCACCGCTGTGGACCTTGCTGATGTTCGAAGCCTTCCTGCGCAAGGTCTATGACGCCGGCCTCGAGCAACCGGGTTTGACGCAACACATCCAACAACAAGAAGCGGCGGTGGCGACATGAGCGTGCGCGTCCTGCATGTGCTCGATCATTCGATCCCCCTGCACAGCGGCTATACCTTTCGAACCCTGTCGCTGCTGAAGGCGCAGCGCGAGCTTGGTTGGGACACCTTCCACATCACCAGTCCCAAGCACCAGGCCGGGCAGGGCAAGGGCGCGACCACGGCCGCCGAAGAGGACGTGGACGGCTGGCATTTCTATCGCAGCGCGCCGCCTGCGCCAGGTGGTCTGCCGGGCCTCGGTGAGCTGCGCCTGATGAAGGCCCTGGAGCAGCGCCTGCAGCAGGTGGCCGAGCAGATCAAGCCGCAGGTGATCCATGCCCATTCGCCGGTGCTCAATGCGCTGCCGGCGCTGCGCGTGGGCAAGCGGCTCGGCATTCCGGTCGTCTACGAGGTGCGTGCCTTTTGGGAGGACGCCGCGGTGGACCACGGCACCACCACCGAAGGCAGCCTGCGTTACCGCCTGACCCGCGCGATGGAGACCTATGCGCTGAAGCGGGTCGACCACGTGTTCACCATCTGCGAGGGCTTGCGCGCCGACATCGTGGCCCGCGGTTTGCCCAAGAGTAAGGTCAGCGTGATCCCGAATGCGATCAATCTGTCTGACTTCGAGCTCGGCAAACCGGCCGATGCCGAATTGCTGGCCAAGTGGGGCTTGACCGGCGCCACCGTGCTGGGCTTCATCGGCAGCTTCTACGCCTACGAAGGCCTGGATCTGCTGCTGGCCGCCTTCCCCAAGCTGCTGGCGGCAAGGCCCGAGCTGCGCGTGCTGCTGGTCGGCGGCGGGCCGCAGGAGCAGGCGCTCAAGGCGCAGGCCCAGGCGCTGGGCATTGCCGACAAGGTGGTGTTCACCGGCCGCGTGCCGCATGCGGAAGTGAACCGTTATTACGATCTGGTCGATCTGCTGGTCTATCCGCGTCATCCGATGCGGCTGACCGAGCTGGTCACGCCCTTGAAGCCGCTGGAGGCGATGGCGCAGGGCCATCTGCTGGTGGCATCCGATGTCGGCGGCCATCGCGAGCTGATCGCTGACGGCAAGACCGGCCATCTGTTCAAGGCCGGCGACGCCGATGCGCTGGTGACCACCGTGCTGCGCGCGCTCGCCGGCCGCGAGCATTGGGACGCGATGCGTGCCGAGGGCCGCCGCTTTGTTGAAACCGAGCGCAACTGGACGCGTTCGGCCTCCGGCTATATCGAGCCCTACAAGGCCTTGCTGGCGGGGCCGCGCGGATGAGCTTTGCGGGCATGCGCATCGGCCTGGTTGGCCCGCTGGCGCCGCCGGCCGGCGGCATGGCGCTGCAGACGGCACAGCTGGCCGATCTGCTGCGCGGCGAGGGCGCCGAGGTCGAGATCGTGCAGACCAACCGGCCTTATCAACCGGCCTGGGCTGGGCGCTTGCCGGTGATTCGTGCCTGGTTCCGCCTGCTGCCCTATCTCTGGCAGCTTTGGACGGTAGCGGGGCGCAGCACGGTGATGCACATGATGGCCAATTCCGGCTGGTCCTGGCATCTGTTTGCCGCACCGGCGATCTGGATGGCGCGCGTGCGCGGCACGCCGCTGGTGGTGAACTACCGGGGCGGCGGGGCGGCCAGCTTCCTGCAGCAGTCGGCCCCCAGTGTGCGGGCGACGATGCGCCGCAGCGCCGGGCTGATCGTGCCCTCGGGCTTTCTGAAACAGGTGTTTGCCGAGCATGCCATCAGTGCCAGCGTGGTGCCCAACATCATCAATCTGAGCCGCTACAAGCCGGCGCAGCAAGCGGTGCCGGCGAGCGAGCCGCACCTGATCGTCACCCGCAATCTGGAAGACCTTTACGACAACGCCAGCGCCATCCGCGCGCTGGCGATTGTTCGCGAGCGCCATCCGCAGGCGCGGCTGACGCTGGCCGGCACCGGGCCGGAGCTGGCGCGGCTGCAGGCGCTGGCGGGCGAGTTGGGCCTCGCCGACGTCGTGCGCTTTGCCGGGCGGCTCGAACGCGAGGCGATGGCGGGGCTGTATCAAAGCGCCAGCGTCATGCTCAACCCCAGCCTGACCGACAACATGCCCAACTCAGTACTGGAGGCCCTGGCCAGCGGTGTGCCGGTGGTCAGCACCGATGTGGGCGGCGTGCCTTATCTGCTTGAGCATGAGCGCACCGGCCTGCTGGTCAAGCCGGCTCAGCCGGCTGAACTTGCCGCTGCAGTGCTGCGGGTGCTGGACGATGCGGCACTGCGCCAGCGCTTGGTCGAGCAGGGCCTGGCCGAGGTCGAACGCTACACCTGGGCGCGCGTGGCGCCGCTGCTGCTGCAGAGCTATCAACAGGCTTGCAATGGCAGCAGCACCCGCTCTGGATTGAAGTCTGCCTGAATCGTCTGCCCAAAACATCTGCCCAAAACGTCTGCCTGAATCGCGCCGCATGAGTCGTCTCTACACCCAGCTGGTCTCCAAGATCATCTTCCCGCTCCAGGAGCGGCTGAAGAAGCATGACACCGTGCGCGCCCGTCGTTCGCTGGAGCGCAGCCAGTGGCTGAGCCCGGAGCAGATCGCGGCCCAGCAGCTGGCCGAACTGAAGACCTTTCTGATCGACATCGGCCTGCATGTGCCTTACTACCGCGAGGCTTTTGCGCGCATCGGCTTCAAGCCCGAATCGCTGCAGAGCCTGGCCGATCTGGCGCAGCTGCCCACGCTGACCAAGCCGCTGATCCGCGATCATGCCGAGGCGCTCAAGCATGAGCATGCCGGGCCGCTGGGCCGCAGCTCGACCGGCGGCTCCTCGGGCACGCCGCTGCAGTTCTTCATCAGCCTGGAGCGTGTCTCGCACGATGTGGCGGCCAAATGGCGCGCCACGCGCTGGTGGGATGTGGATATCGGCGACCGCGAGGTGGTGGTCTGGGCTTCGCCGATCGAGTTGCACGCGCAGGACCGGGTGCGCCTGTTCCGCGATGCGCTGATGCGCAGCACGCTGCTCAATGCCTTCGCGATGAACGAGAAGAACCTCGATCACTATGTGCAGCGGCTGCGCGAGATTCGGCCGGCCATGGTGTTCGGCTACCCCTATTCGATCGCACTGATCAGCGCCCATGCCAAGAAGCGCGGCGTGCGGCTCGATGATTTGGGCGTGAAGGTCGTGTTCGTGACCTCCGAGTACCTGCACGATCACCAGCGCGAGCTGATCTCCGAGGTCTTCGGCTGCAAGGTCGCCAACGGCTATGGCGGGCGCGACGCCGGCTTCATCGCCCATGAATGCCCCGAAGGCGGCATGCACATCACGGCCGAGGACATCGTCGTCGAGCTGCTGGGCGAGGATGGCCAGCCAGTGGCCGACGGCCAGCCCGGCGAGGTCACCGTGACGCATCTGCGTACCCGCGACTACCCCTTCCTGCGCTACCGCACCGGTGACGTGGCGGTGCGCGACACACGGCGCTGCGCTTGTGGCCGCGGCCTGCCGCTGCTGCGCGAGATCCAGGGGCGCACCAACGATTTCCTGCGCGCCACCGATGGCACCATGCTGCCCTGCGGCGCGTTCACCTACCTGATGCGCGAGACCGAAGGCATCACCAACTACAAGATCATCCAGGAAACGCAGCTGCTGACGCGCTTGGAAGTGGTGCGGCCCGGTGGGCTCGACCAAGCCACGCGGCAAAAGCTGATCGATGGCCTGAAATTCCGCCTCGGCCGCGAGGTTGAGATTCAGGTGGAGCTGCTCGACGAAATTCCGGCCCAGGGCAATGGCAAGTACCGCTACGTGGTGAGCAAGCTGCAATGAGTGCTCGTCAGCGTCCGTCAATGCCCGCAGAGGTGACTGCCCATGCGTGACCTGTTCTATTTCACGCTGCTGGCGATGGCGATGATCTACACGCTGCGCCAGCCCTGGATAGGCATCATGAGCTGGACCATCGTCAGCATCATGAGCCCGCACGTGTTCGGGCACCGCATCAAGACGTTTCCGGTCGCGATGGTGGTGGCCGTGGTCACGCTGATCGCCTTCTTGGCGATCAGGGACAACAAGCGCAAGTTCCCGGTCTGTCGAGAGACGGCCACCTTCATGATGCTGATGCTGTGGTTCTGTATCACGCTACCGTTTTCCTATGACGTAGAAGGCAGCTACGAGGGCTGGAAGAAGGTGATGAAGATCGACTTCATGATCCTGATTGCCCTGGCCATGCTGCGCACCAAGCACCATATCGAGGTGCTGGTGTGGATGCTGGCGATCTCGATCGGCTTCTATGGTGTCAAAGGCGGCATCTTCACCATCACCTCGGGTGGCAACGACCGGGTTTGGGGCCCGGAGAGCACCTTCATTGAGGGGAATAACGAGCTGGCCCTGGCCATCATCATGATCATTCCCTTCATGCGCTATCTGCAGATGCGCAGCCAGAGCCGCTGGCTGAAGCTGGCGCTGCTGGGCAGCATGCTGATCTCGGTGGCCTCGGCGCTGGGCAGCCACTCGCGCGGCGCCTTGCTGGCGCTGGCTGCGATGGCGGCCGTCTTGTGGGTCCGTTCAAAGAACAAATTCACCACGCTCTTGATCGGCGTGGTCGTTGGCGGCGCCTTCTACAGTTTCATGCCCTCGCACTGGTTCAACCGGATGGAAACCATCGGTGAGTACCAGGCCGACGGCTCGGCCATGGGCCGCATCAATGCCTGGTGGATGGCCTACAACCTGGCCAAGGACAAGTTCTTCGGCGGCGGCTTCAATATCTACAACCCGGTGATGTTCGGCAAGTACGCGCCTGATCCCACTGACATCCACGCCGCCCACAGCATCTATTTCCAGATCCTCGGTGAGCATGGCTTCATCGGGCTCTTCATCTACCTGCTGCTGTGGCTCTTCGTCTGGTTGTCGGCCAATGATCTGCGCAAGCGCGGCGCCAAGCTGCCACAGACGCAGTGGGTGGCCGATCTGGGCGCGA
The DNA here is from genome assembly GCF_032337115.1 of Roseateles aquae. Taxonomy (NCBI): domain Bacteria; kingdom Pseudomonadati; phylum Pseudomonadota; class Betaproteobacteria; order Burkholderiales; family Sphaerotilaceae; genus Roseateles; species Roseateles aquae. The sequence continues at coordinate 326,044 of NZ_JAVXZY010000001.1, read as the reverse complement.
TGTGCCAGGTCAGCATGGCAGGTTATTTCGTCGGCGGCGCCTTCCTGAGCCTGGCCTATTTCGACCTGCCTTACAACACCATGATCGTCATCGTGCTGGCTCGCGCCTGGCTGGACCGCAAGGGCTGGATCGAGGAAGAGGCCGAGGCTGCGGCCTTGGCGGCCAAGGAAGCTGAAAAGGCGGGCAAGGGCGCGGTCAAGAAGAAGCCCTCGCGTCTGCGTTGGACCTGGGGGACTGCGGCTTGAAGCTCGTTTATCGATGGTTGTCGCCGGCTGGTGTGGCGGCGCGCATGCCGGTGCTGATTTTTCACCGCGTTCATGCAAGACCTGACCCTCTGTTTCCGGGCGAAGTCGATGCCGCGCGTTTTGACCAGCTGTGTGGCTGGTTGCGCCGCTGGTTCCATGTGCTGCCGCTGGACGAAGCAGTGCGCCTGCAGAAGCAGGGCGCCTTGCCGGCACGTGCCGCGGCGATCACCTTTGACGATGGCTATGCCGACAACCACGACGTCGCCATGCCCATCCTGCAGCGCCATGGCATCAGCGCCTGCTTCTTCATCGCCAGCGGCTTTCTTGACGGCGGCTGCATGTGGAACGACCGCGTCATCGAGGCCGTGCGGCGCAGCAAGCTGCCCAGCCTCGATCTGCGCGAGCTCAGCGAAGGGCTGCTGGGCGTCTACCCCTTGGAGAACATTGAAGCCCGCCGCGCGGCGATTCAGGCCATCATCGGCAAGGCGAAATACCTGCCGGTGCAGAAGCGCCTGGACCTCGTCGACGCCGTGCTGCGCGCTGCCGGCGTGGCGCTGCCGCGCGATCTGATGATGAGCAGCGAACAGGTTCGCCTGATGCGCCGGGGTGGCATGCAGATTGGCGCCCACACGCTCAGCCACCCGATCCTGGCCGGCCTGGATGCCGCCGCAGCGACGGCTGAAATCGATGGCAGCCGCCAGCAGCTGCAAGGCTTGCTGGACGAACGGATCGGTCTCTTCGCCTATCCGAATGGCAAGCTGGGCAGCGACTACAGTGCCGAGTCGGTTGAACTGGTGCGGCGCCTCGGGTTTGACGCGGCGGTCTCCACCCATCCGGGCGTGTTCGGTGCCAAGGCCGATCTGTTCCAGATTCCGCGCTTCACGCCGTGGGAAAGCGATAAGCTGCGTTTCGGTCTGCGCCTGGCCCAGACCATGGCGCGGTCCTGAGAGCGGCGCGGCGTGGACATCCTGGGCTATCAACAGCCTGCCGGCGGCTTTGCAGCGCCGTGCCTGCCCGTGCGTGCCGACAGGCCCTGGGGGACGGGGCAGGGCGCGATGGCGCGGCGCTGGCCGCGCCCTGAAAAGGAACTGCGCTTCTACCCACGTGCTCGCTACGCCATGGCGGCGGCGCTGCATCAGTTCGGTGTTGCGCCCGGCGACGCGGTGCTGCTGCCGTCTTACCACTGCCTGAGCCTGTTGGCGCCGGTGTTGCACCTGGGCGCCAGGCCGGTGTTTTACGCGCTGGATGCCGAGCTGCGGCCGCGAATGGACTCGGTGAAGCACGTGCTTGGTCGCCAAGCTGGAGTGCGCACCGTGGTGGCCAGCCACTTCTTTGGCCGCGATGCCGAATTGGCCGCGCTGCGCGCACTCTGTGATGAACACGGCTTGCCGCTGTTGGAAGACTGCGCCCATTTGCATGCTGCCGGCGTGGAATGGTTGGCCATGCCAGGCCGTGAGTCCATCGGGCGGCTTGGTGATCTGGTCGTGGCCAGCCCGTCGAAGTTTGTGCCGGCGCTCGACGGTGGCTTGCTATGGGCTGGACGTGGCGTGGAGCGCGTACTGCCCGCTGCACTGCCGTCGCCTTCATGGGGACAGGAGCTGCGCGGTTTCCTGAGCCTGATGCGTCCTCCAGCACGGCAAGCACTGACGCAGCGTTTCTTGCAGCGCAAGCACGTCGCGTCACAGCAAGGCGAGGGGAGTCACTTGACGGCGGTGGACGCGTCCTCGGCCGGCTGGGCGCCCGCTGCCGAAGGGCGAAGCGGCTTGCGGCTGTCCAGCCACTGCCTGCGCCGGGCCGATCACGAGGCCTTGGGGCAGCGCCGCCGTGAGCACGCGGCACGGTGGATCGACGCCCTGAGTCGTCTGCTACGCGTTCGGCCCTGGGTCGAGAATGTCAAAGCACTGGGGCCAGCGCCCTATATGCTGCCGGTGCTTGTCGATGAACCGGCCTCGGCGTTTGCGGCACTCAAGGCCATCGGCTTTCCCCTCGGTCGCTGGGACAGCCTGGCGCGTAGCGACTGCGAGGTCGCGGCAGCGATGCGCCTGGGTTTGTTCCATCTGCCTTGTCACCAACAACTTACCGGAGCGGACATGGATTGGCTTTGCGCCACATTTGCAGCCGTGGTGGAGTCCGCATGAACTCTCAAGACCAGCCGGACAACCCGGACAGCGTCGCCCCCGAACTTGAGCCCCAGATGCCGGCGCGCGCCGGCATGGGCGAGGGCGACGCGCTGGGCCTGGCCGTGGCTGCGCCATCGCCAAAGCGTCTGCCCGCCAATCCTTCTGCACCCCCGGGCATGCCCGTGCCGGCGCGTGGGCCGAGGCATTCCAGCTCGGAGCAAACGATGGCGGAACTGGATGGCCCGGCGGCCGACGCCGGGACCTGGCAGGTGCGCAAGCTGGCCGACGTGGATGCCAGCTTGATGCAAGGCTGGGATGAGCTCAAGCGGCGCATGTTTGGCGACCATCCGATGCTCAGCCGGCTGTTCATCGCCAATCTGCTCAAGCATTTCAAGAGCGGCAAGGAGCAGCTCTGCTATCTGGAGCGCGATGGGCAATGGCAGGCTGCCTTGATTGCGGTGCCCTCGCACCTGGGGCAATGGGCCTTGTTTCTGCCGGTTCAAGCGCAGCTCGGTGCGGCACTGCTGCACCGTGTCGGCCAGCTGCAGGGCCTGTTTGACAAGCTCCCAGGCGCTTGCCACGCGATCGACCTGCTGTGCCAAGACCCACTGCTGCTCGACACAAATAATCTTGATCCGCGCCGCATTGAGTTGATTGGCCATGCGCTGACGATTGCCGTGCCGCTGCAGGGCGGCTTCGATGCCTACTGGGGATCGCGCAGTTCCAAGCTGCGCCAGAACATTCGCCGCTATCTGCGCAAGGTGGCAGCGGCGAATGTGCGGACCAGCTTCAGGGTGCTGCACGAAGATGTCGACATTGCTGCGGGCTTGAAGCGTTATGCAGCCTTGGAGGCCAGCGGCTGGAAGGGGCGGGCGGGCACCGCGCTGAGCCCGGAGTCGCAGCAGTTCGGCTTCTACCGCGACACGATGTCGGACTTCGCCGGCGATGGCCGCGCGCTGGTGTTTGAGCTCTGGTTTGACGACACCCTGGTGGCATCGCGGCTGGTGCTGGTCGGCGCGAGCCGCATTGTCTTTTTGAAGACCAGCTACGACGAGAATTTTGCTGACTATTCGCCGGGCCGCCTCATGCTTCACCATGTGATGGAGCATCTGTTTCGCCACTATCCAGGGCGGCGTCTGGAGTTCTTCACCAATGCCGACACCGATCTGCTGGCCTGGGCCAGCGAATCGCGACCGATTTCGCATCTGCGCGTCTACCGGGATCTGCGTTCGCGCACGGCGATTCATCTGCTGCGGCGCTTCTCCTTGCTGCTCGGGCGTGACAAGCATAAAAGCGAGGCTGGGCCGAGCAACGACGTCGAGCACTACACGCATCCCTCGCAATTCCCGGCCGATGTGCTGGCCTTCATGGAGCGCTGCGAAGGCAGCAATCTGGAGTTTGGCGCCGACTGGTTTGCCCTGCAGGTCGACCACGCCTTGACGCCAGATCAGCGGCCACACTTCTATGTGCTGCGTGTTGACGGCCGTGTGCATGCGATGCTGCCCGTGCTGCTGAACCAGGGCGAGCGATTGGGCCCTGAACTCGGCGGCCTGACCAACTTCTACACCTCGCTGTTCGCGCCCATCCTGCAGGACGGCATTCGCGTCGATCGGCTGCAGCTCGCAGCGCTGGTGCGCGCCGTCAAGAAGGATCATCGCGCGGTGGCACGCTGGAGCATCTCGCCGATGGACCCGGGCCTGCCCAGCTACCAGCTGCTGATGGAAGCGATGCGCCTGGTGGGGCTGGTACCGCTGCCGTACTTCCGCTTCGGCAACTGGTACATGCCCAAGCAGGAGTGGCCGAGCTACTGGGCCGCGCGCGACAGCCAGCTGCGCAGCACCGTCAAGCGCCGCGGCAAGAAGTTTGCCGAACGTGGCGGCCGGCTCGAGGTCATCACTGACATGGCCGAGGTCGAGCGTGGCATTGCGGGCTACGAGGCCGTCTATGCCAGCAGCTGGAAGCGGCCTGAACCATTCCCGCATTTCGTGCCGGGCCTGATACGGCTGGGCGCACGGCGCGGCTGGCTGCGCCTGGGCGTGGCCTGGCTGGACGACAAGGCCATCGCGGCGCAGATCTGGCTGGTCAACGGCGGCAAGGCCAGCATCTTCAAGCTGGCCTACGACGAGGCCTACAAGGAGCTGTCGGCCGGCACCTTGCTGAGCGCCGCGCTGTTCGAGCATGTGCTGAGCAAGGACGCTATCACCGAGCTGGACTATCTGATCGGCGACGACGACTACAAGCGCACCTGGGTCAGCCACCGCCGCGAACGTTGGGGCATCGTCGCCTACAACCCGGGCACAATCCGCGGCCTGGCAGGGCTGATCTATGAACTGCTGGGCCGCAGCGTCAAGCGGCTGTTGGGGCGCTTCAAGAAGAGTCCGGCAGCAGACGCCGCCTGAGCGGCCGACGCGGCAGCAGGGACCAGGGACAAGCATCGATGGAGCAAGAACAAGTGAATCAAGAGTCCAAGACATTGGTGTGCGGTACACCGCGCTTTGGCAGCACCGCCCTGCAGCAGGCCGCAGCCGGCAACGCGCTGGCCGCCTGGCAGCAACTGGCGGCAGCCCCCGATGCGCTGCAGCAGCTGTTGGCCGTGCGCGGCAATTTCAGCGTTGGCCTGCGCGATGCCAGCGGCGCGGCCTTTCTCGCCGTTGATCGCTTCGCCAACTTCAGCCTCTGCTACCGGGTGCGCGATGGCCAGATTGATTTCGCGCTGCGTGCCGATGATCTCGCCGATGAACGCGACGAGATCGATCCGCAGGCGATCTACGACTATCTGTACTTCCACTGCATCCCCTCGCCGCGGACGATTTACAAGAGCATCTTCCGTCTGCCGCCCGGCCATTGCCTGATCGGGCAGGGCAGCGAGTTCCGCGTGCAGCGCTACTGGACACCGAGCTTCCAGGAGCCGCGCGGCGGCAATTTCGAGCAGTTGGCGGCCGAGTTCCGCGCCATCGTCAAGCAGTCGGTGGCCGACCAGCTCGACGGCAGCAAGCCGGCCTGCTTCCTCAGCGGCGGCACCGACAGCTCGACCGTGGCCGGCATGATGCGCGAGGTCACGGGCGCTGCACCGCAGAGTTATTCCATCGGCTTCGAGGCCCAGGGCTACGACGAGATGGAATACGCACGGCTGGCCGCGCGCCGCTTTGGCTGCGATCACCACGAGTACTACGTCACGCCCCAGGACATCGTCGACGGCCTGCCCATGGTGGCCGCGCATTACGACCAACCCTTTGGCAACTCTTCGGCGCTGCCGGCCTACTACTGCGCCCGCTTTGCCCAGCAGGACGGCGTCAGCAAGCTGCTGGCCGGCGATGGCGGCGACGAGCTGTTCGGCGGCAACTCGCGCTATGCCACCCAACGCATCTTCGGCTGGTACGACCATGTGCCGCGTGCGCTGGGCCGCTACCTGCTCGAACCCATCCTGGCCACCGGTGTGGCCAAGGCTTTTCCGCTGACGCGCAAGGCCGGCAGCTATGTCGAGCAGGCCCGCGTGCCGATGCCCGAACGGCTGCAGATGTACAACCTGCTGCTGCGCCTGGGGCCCGATGCGCTGTTCACACCCGAGCTGCTGCGCCAGGTCGACCGTGGCGCGCCGGCCGCGCACCAGCAGCAGACCTGGCGCGAGTGCGAGGCCGGTAGCGAGCTGAACCGCACGCTGGCCTTTGACTGGCGCTACACGCTCAGCGAGAGCGATCTGCCCAAGGTCGTCGGCACCACAGGGCTGGCCGGCGTGCAGGTGGGCTTCCCGCTGCTGTCCGACAGCCTGCTGGACTTCTCCATGCAGCTGCCGCTGGACTACAAGTTGCGCGGCTTGAAGCTGCGCTGGTTCTTCAAGGAAGCGCTGCGCGGTTTCCTGCCCGACGAGATCATCACCAAGAAGAAGCACGGCTTCGGCCTGCCCTTCGGCGTCTGGCTGGCCAGCAATGCCGATCTCGGCGCGCTGGCCCGCGACAGCCTCTACGGCCTGGTCGAACGCGGCATCCTGCGCCGCGACTTCGTCACCCAGTTGCTGGAGCAGCGGCTGCGAGAGCACCCCGGCTATTACGGCGAAGCGGTGTGGATCCTGACCGTGCTGGAACTGTGGCTCAAGGCCAAGAAACCTGGTTTCAAGCTCTGAGGGTGGGCTGAGGCAAGCGGCCAATGGCAGTGGCCGGCTTAGGGTGTTGCGCCAACCGCGTCTACTGCGCATCTCCGGTGGATCTCATCCCGTCGCGATGGCATGAATCCGCCCTTCAGAATGCCGGTGCCTGGTGTGAAAAGAAACTGGCAGGGGCGAGATCGACGCCAAGCAGAACGCCAGCGGCCGCCGCACCGTGCCTAACGGCCATGCGATCGTGGCAAGTAAACAGCTCTAAACCGCTCTAAACAGCTCAGTGCGCCGCCGATGCTCATGCCTTGCTGGCATCAGCACCGGCAGCAGCACTCACTGACTGAAGTAGCCTGAGCACTTCTTGACACCGTTCTTGCTCAGGTAGAAGCGGCTGCAGTTGGTGTCGTAGCTGCTGCCCGTGGCGGTGATCTGCCAGCCCGCAATACTGACGGTGTTCAGATGCTGCCAAGCGCCATTGGATTTGAGGCTCCAGTGCTGGTGCGGACCGGTTGAGGCACCGCCGTTGCACAAGGCCTGCGCCTTGTTATTGGCCGGGTTCCCGATGAAGGCGTTCTTGGCCACGGCCGCGCCCGTGTTGTACTGCAGCTGATCCATGTGGTAGTAAGTCGTGGACCAGCCACCGCTGTGCACGATTTCGGCGAAGCAGCTGGAGTGGCGCTTGAACGTGCCAGCCGCCGAGGCAGATACGCGCACCGCCGATTGGTTGCTGCCCCAGCCGCCGCCCTTGCTCATGTCCAACGAGGATAAGGGGTAGCTGCCGCTGCCGGTGTTGGTGTGCGCGCCGCCGACATGCCAGGAGTCACCAATCGGAAACGGAAACTGCAGAAAGCCGACCGGCGGCCCGGCCAGGCTGGCGTCTGGCGTGCCGGACGTAGTCGCTTGCGCATCGCCGCTGCTGGCGGCGGCCTGCTCATGCAGGGCGCGCGCAGCGTCGGTGTCGAAGGCACGTCCGAACAGGCGCTGATAGGTGGCGGCGAACTCCTGTTCATTGCCGTTGGAGTTCGTCAGCAGTGCGCGCAGCGGTGTGAACTGGGCTGACTCGTTGCCGAACTCGGCGGCAGCCTCGTGGGGCGCGCTCTCATAGAGCCGGCGTGCCAGCTGATCCGCGACATCACGGACCTGGGCGTTGAAACCGGTCTGCTTGGAGAGACTGCCCATGGGCCGGTTGAGGGCGGCCCGTTGCTCTGGGCGGCTGATCAAGCCACTGTGCTGCTCGATCAAGGTCAGCAGTACGCGCGGGCTGATGCTGCTGTAGCCGGCCCAGTGAGAAATCGTCTCCGCATACTGGGCCAGTTGCGGGGCGTGCGCGAGGAGGTAGCTTTCGGTATCGAAGCTGAACATCTCCGCATGGCTGTAAAGCAAGGGGTTGTTGCTCGATGTGGCTGATGTGCCAGCCGCTCGGACGGGCAGAGCCGCAAGAGCGGCCGCACAGGCCAGAGTGGTCAGCAAGGCAGGTTTGAAGGCTTTCATGGCGACGGGCTTTCACGAAAGAGGCTTTGACCGATTGGGCCGCCGATCACCCAATACCCCTATTGCTGTCTTGCTCTTTGACTCGAAGACCTTGGGGCCACGATGAAGCTCGGCGGGCCAATCCAGTCTAGGTAGGCCGGTGCTGATCGTCTTCTGTCGGGGCTGGCAGCTTGTCGCATGGCAAGGCCTGTGCTAACCGATCTGTTGGTCGTCGTCACCGGTACAGCGAGAAGCACCGTTCACCGGCCGGCTCGGAGTGACCTCAGCGCTTCACCAAGCCGTCAAGCATGGCCGCAAATTCCCGCGTGCGCGCCAGCCGGGAGGCTTGGGCAACGCCAGCGGCATCAGCGCAGAGCTCGCGCTGGCGGGCCTGCTCATCGAGGAACAGGCTCAGGCCGCGAGCGATGTCTTCGGCCTCGTTGAGCTGGAACTGGCTTTGCACGCCGGCCTTGCGCAGCACGGCAGCGGTGTCGCCGGCGCGGTCGGTCAGGCAGAAGATGGGTCGGCCGGCGCGCAGGTATTCGTAGGCCTTGGCAGGGATTTGCGCATTGCAGTTGTCGGCCTGTAGCAGCATCAGGCCGTCGGCATTGAGCATCTCGGCCAGGGCATCCTTGTAGCCGACAGGCGGCAGGGTCTCGACATGGGCACTGACGCCGTGTTCGGCGGCCAGCCGCTGAATCAAATCGTCATGCACCGAGGCGCGGAAACGCAGCTTGATATTGCGCGCCGGCTTGCCCGGCTGTAGCACGCCGCGATCGAGCAGCAGGCGCATGGCCGCCATCAGCTGGGTCGGATCGCGTTCCCAGGGGTAGACGATGCCGCTGTGCAGCAGCGTCAGCGCGTCGTCGTTCAAGGCGCGGCGGGGCTGGTTCTCGGCGCCGGCAAAGCTGCCTTCGTCGTAGCCGTTCTCCAGCAGGGCCATGCGCGAGGCGGCGGCGCTGTAGCGGCCTTGATAGTCGCGCAGCGCCGAGGGCGTGGTGAAGGTCATCAGCGCGGCTTGCGCGGCGATGCGGGCCTCGATATCGAGGAATTTCTGTCGGGTGATCGGATCGGGCGGGTAGTCCGGCTGAGCCATTGGGTCGCGGAAATCGGCCACCCAGGGCAGACCCGAGCGGGCCTGCACCGCAGCGCCAATGCTGTGGGCGCTGGCAATCGGGTAGGTCGACCAGATCGCATCGGCCTTGTGTTCGCGGATCAGGCGCATTGCATCGCCAACGCCAAACCAGCGCCAGCTCATCCAGCGGTCCGGCCGGGCCAGCGCGCCGATATAGCGGCCCTTGATGGCCAGGTCACGCGAGGCGTCCAGCGCGAAGGAGCGTTTGACGACGGTGCCTGCCGGCACATCGGCCAGCATATCGTCGCTGCAGCGCTCATAGGCCTCGGGGCGCACCGTCAGCACCAGCGGCTGCCAGCCGAACTGCGGCAGCTGCTGCACCAGGCGCAGCGTGCGCTGAATCCCGCTGCTGCCTGCCAGCGGCGGGAAATGGTAGGCAATCATCAGCAGGCGTTTCATGGACGAAAGACTTTCGAGCTCTAGTTCTTGATCGACAGGGTGGCCTCGCGCGGGCGGCCCAGCAGGGTTTCCATCAGCGTCACGATGCGCGGCTGCAACTGCTTCTCCAGCAGATAGGCCAAGCCCAGCACCAATGGCAGTACCAGCAGCGCCCAGTGTTTGGCAGCACCCATGCCGGTGACGGCCTCGCGCGCAAACACCAGCAGCGGGTAATGCACCAGGTAGAGCGCGTAGGAGATGCCGCCCAGCCAGGCAATGCGCTTGATCGCAGTGTCGGCGAAACGGCTCAGCCAGGCGCTGCCGTCGGCACCGAGCAGCAGCGTCCACGCCGCCCAGAACAGCACCAGGCGCTGGTTGAACATGGTCATGTTCACGGCCAGTTCCTTGTAGCGGCCCAGCAGCAGGACGGCCAGCACCAGGGCCGTGCCCGTGGCCCAGATCCAGCCCTGTTGGCGCCCGTTGAGCCGCTGGCGTTGGCCGACGGTGACCGGATAGGCCAAGAGCGGCAGCAGCACAAACACCCAGGGCAGACCGTCGTAGTCGGACAGTCGCGATTCGCTGAAGGTCCAGACCAGGACGACGCCGATGAAGGGCGACAGATAGCTCAGGCTGCGGGGGTACTGAATCAGCTGGCCGCGACGCACATGCTCGGCCACCCAGGCGCCCAGGCACCAGTAGCCGTACAGCGACAGCACATTGCTGACATGGCCGCAGTCATGCAGATTCCAGGCCCCCGCGGAGAGGCTCAGCGCCACGCCCGCGATCGTGGCCCGCCCGATGCCGATGCGCCGGCGCAGCGCATGAAACAGCGGGTAGATCAGGTAGTAGCTCATCTCGTAGGAGAGCGACCAGAAGGGCGGATTGGTCGGCATGGGCTCGAACCAGTGGCCGCAGACATAGACCCGGTCGACCACAAAGCCCAGTGTCGCCCAGACTTCGCGCCAGTCCAGCGTGCGCCAGATCTTTTCGTAATGCGGCAACTGCAGCGCCAGGCCCAGACCGTACAGCCCGAGGATGCCCAGCACGGTGACGGCAAAGATCGGATAAACCCGCCGCCAGCGCAGATAGAGGTAGTGGCGCACCTCAGCCCAGCGGCTCAGCGAACGGTCGACATTCACATAGTGGATGCTGAAGCCCGAGAGCAGGAAGAAGAACAGCACCGCCTCGTGGGCATAGCCCGAGCACAGATTGACCAGCAGCGGCCACTCGGGCTTCCAGTCGTAGCGGTAGCCGATGATCTGGAAGACATGGGCCAGCACCACATAGCTGGCGCACAGGCCGCGCGCGGCTTCGACCGCATCGAGCTTCTTCGGCGGCAACATCGCCGCATCGCGCGCCACACTCACTTGCGCTTCCTCAGCATCTGCCAGGCCTCGACGGCGCCGGCGCGGTTGATCAGCAAGGTGCCCAGCAGATAGACGGCCACGCCGGCTGCACCCAGCAGGCACAGGCGCACAAAGGCCGGCCATTGCTCGATCAAGGGGTGCAGCGCCGTGCTGGCGACCCATAGCGCGGTGGCACAGACGGTGGCCGGCAACTGGCTGCTGGCCAACTGCCAGACGCGCAGATTCAGCACCGGCAGGGCGCGGATCAGATTGCCCAGCAACACCAGCGGAAAGGCGATCAGCCAGGCCATGCTGACGCCGAACAGACCCCAGTGCGAGCCGATCACGAAAGCAATGGGCATGACGATGCAGGCCGAGAGCTGGTTCAGCACCGAGATCTTCGGGTGGCCCATGCCCTGCACGGCGGCCGGCACCATGCTGGACAGCATGCGCAGCGGCATCAGCAGGCACAGCAGCTGCAGCGGCATCACCGCGCTATGCCACTGATCGCCCATCAGGATGGCGACCAGCTCGGGCGCCAGCGCCGACATCGCGAACGAAATCGGGAAGGACAGCAGCGCCATCAGCCGGGCGGCGGTCATGAAGTGGGCGCCGGCGGCGTCCGGGTCGCCTTGCAAGCGCGAGAAGGCCGGCATGGCCACCTGGTTCAACACCGAGGAGATGCGCTGCACCGGCAGGCCGGCCAGATGCATGGACACCGAGTAGACGCCCAGCGGCTCCTTACCCAGCAGCTTGCCGACCAGAAAGGTGTCCATCTGCGAGTAGAAGAACCACAGCATCCGCGCCAGCGTGACCTGGCCGCCGAAGGAGACGAAGTGGCGCATGCCGGCGAGCGAAAAGCTCGGGCTCACGTGCATCGGCGACAGCCACATGAAACCGGCGGCACGCAGCGCCGTGCCGGCCAGGCTGCCCCAGACCAGTGACCAGACGCCATGCCCGGTATAGGCCAGCACGAGCACGACCACACCGCTGACCACCGCCGAGGCGGCTTCCAGCACCGAGGCGGTGCGGAAGTTCATTGCCCGTTCCAGCAGCGAGCGCGGCAAGGAGATCAGTGCCACCAGCGGGAACTGCAGCGCCAGCGCCCAGATCACCTTGGCCAGGCGCGGTTCATCGAAGAAGCTGGCAATCAGCGGCGCTGTGGCCACCAGCAGCACGAAGAGCAGGGCATTGGCCGAGATCACCAGGCCGAAGACCTGGCGCAGCTGCTGGCGGTCGACCTTGTCGGCCTGCACGATGGACAGGCCCAGGCCGATTTCCGACATCAGCATCAGGAAGGCGACAAACACGTTCGCCATCGCCAGCAGGCCGTAATCGGCCGGCGCCAGCAGGCGGATGACCAGCAGCGTCATCGCCCAGGTGAAGAGCTGGCTGACCAGGCGGGCGCCCGCTGTCCAGCGCAGGCCGGACAGCACCTGGGTGCGCAGACTGCCGTCGCTCATGCCTGCGTACTCGTCGTGTTAGCAGTGGTCGCGTGCGCGGCAGCAGCCGCCTGCAGCTGCTCGGCCGTGGCATAGATGGTCAGGCCGCGGCCGGCCAGCGTTTCGAGATGGGCGTAGAAATCCTGCGCCGGAATCCACCAGGAGCGCGCCTCGCCCACCTTGCCGGCCTTGAGCAGGCCGGCACGGCTGAATTCCTCGTAGTAGAACTGGCGCAGGTCGGCGCGCGATTTGTGGTCGATGCGCTGCGGCATATAGATCGGGTCCAGCGGCGTCACCGGTACCTGGACCAGATGGCCTTGCCAATCGCGGCAGGGCATCTGGTAGGTCTCGCTCATGCGCACCGGCAGCGGGAAGCGCTCCAGCATCCGGTCTTCGAGCAGATGGTAGAAGGTCACCGGGCCCATGCTGATGCCCAGGCCCAGCACCTTGGCGTTCAGGCTCAGGCAGCGTTCCCAGGGCGAGCCCTCGCCGAACACCGAGGGCGCCAGATGGTGGCTGCCGACGATCTCCTTGGCGCGCGGGCCGATGGCCGAGACCGAGTGGGTCGGGTGGATGCTGCGCTCGATGCCCGGCAGGGTCAGGAACGCCGCGGGCAGGGCGCCCAGGTTCGAACCGTGCACGCGCGGGTCGAACACATAGTCCGTCATCTTGCAGGTGTTGTAGATCGTGCCGCCGGGCAGGTAGTAGGTGGGCACAACCAGGGTGCCGCCGGGGCTGATCGCCTCGTAGACGGCCTCCAGCACCTCGCGCGGGCCACCCTCGACAAATCCCAGGCTCTTCAGCGAGGAATGCAGCATGACGATGTCGCCGGGCCCTATGCCCATGGCGCGCAGTCCCTGCACGATGGTGGCTCGGTCGATGTGCGGCGCTTCGGCGCGCAACGCGGCCTCACGCTGCTTGGCATGGCGGGCGGCGAGAACCTTCTTGACGGCGCGCTTCAGCGCCTGGATGAAATCAGCCACGGCGCGAGATGTCCAGTTCGAGCAGATTGGCGTCGATCATGAACTTCGGTGCCCAGTTCAGGTACTGCCAGCGGCCGTAAGCGCCATCGACGGGGAAGGAGCCCTTGACGGCGCCGAGCTGGTCCGCCGGGCCATCCAGGCGCATCGTACGGCGCACATAGCGGTTGGCCTTCTGCGCCGCTTCCAGGTACTTGCGCTCGCCGGTCAGCTCGAACAGCATCAGCCAGCTGTGCGCGATCTGCACCTCGCCGGTCAGGCAGGACCAGCTCACCGCCGCGCTCCAGTCCGGCTTGAGCATGCCGGGCAGGAAGCCGTCGGGGCGCAGCGCCGAGAGCAGGCCATCGGCCGTCTTGATCGCACGGGCCAGCACATCAGCGTCGCCGCTGAAGCGGTGGGCTTCCATGAAGCCGCGCAGCGCATAGCCCAGCGTGTGGGTCAGCGGCGTGTCCGGGTTGGTCAGGCAGCAGTTGGCCAGCCAGCCATTGGCCTGCTGCTGAGTCAGCGCCCAGCGCACCTGCTTCATCGCGGCCTCGGCATAGCCGTTGCCGGGGGCCACGCGGGCGGCCTCGAACAGGCCCCAGGACACATGGGTTTCGTAGGTCTTGTCGCCGGCCTTGGCAAAAGGCGTGGCGTGCTTGCGCCAGCAGCCATCGGCGTCCAGCGAGTCGCGCAGCCAGACGGCCGCCTTGTGCATGGGCTGCAGATAGGCATCGCCAAAGGTGCTGGCGCCGGCCGCCAGACCGATCAGGATCTGGCCGGTGTTGAAGGTCACCGGCACGCGCAGCGTGGCATTGACCTTGCCGCCCATGAAGCCGCCTTCGGGGAACTGGATGGACACCAGCCAGTCCAGCATGCGGCGGGCGCGCTCGATCGCATCCTGATCGCCATAGCGCTGGCCGTAGTCGATCATCGTCGGGATGATGTAGCCGGTGGTCTCGGGGTAGGACGGGCCCCAGCCCTCGTTCAGCGAGTAGTCGCGGGCAACACCACCGTCGTGCGTGGCCGATTCATCCTGCGCGCGCTTGAGCCACTGGACAGCGGCACGCACCGCCGGCTCGATGCCCGGGTCGCTGGCCGGCAGTCCCTGCTTGTCACGTGCCAGCTCGGCTTTGGCGGCGGGGCTCAGCGCGGCTTGTTCACGCCAGTTGCGAAGCATCTGCTTGGCTGCACTCAACATATCGGGTCTAGCTCCGTGTTTCTTTTGGGGTTCTGATATCTGGGGCGCTCGGCCGTGGGCTTGCTCAGGGCGCGCTGGCCGCTGATGCCGCGGGTTCCGCAGCGGTGGGCTTGTCGGCCTCGGGTTCGCGCCACTGGCCCACCGACTTCAGTCGTTCGACCAGGCCTTGGTTCGTGTAGCCGATCTTCAGCGCCTCGTGGGCGTGGGTCAGCGCCTTGTCGTAGGCCTTCAGCTCGAAATAGCTGAGCCCGATGTTGTAGTGCGTCAGCGCATTGCCGGCGGCGTGGCGGGCGGCCTCGTCCACCTGCTCCTGCGCCTCGGCCAAGCGCGATCGGCCGATCAGGTACTGGACGTAGAGCATGCGCGCCACGGTGTCGTTTCGCTTGAAGCGCAGCGCGCGCTCGAAGTAGCACTCGACCGGATGAGCCGCACCCGGCACCTGGTCGCTCTTCAGCTTCTTGCCCAGATTGAGCATCGACAGCAGCGCGCGATGGTGATTGGGGAACTTGGCCAGCGTGTAGTTCAGATCGGTGCCGACCAGCGCCGTGCTGTGCCCGCGCACCAGCAACTCCACCTCCGAGGTGAAGTGGGCGCGCTCGACGACGCCGAGCTTGTCCTTGTCATAGCGGTAGTCGTAGGGCCCGAAGTCGCCCTGCACATAGACCGGGCCGCAGAGCTCGGGGCTGACCTGGGCTTGTGCGGCACTGGGCAGCAGCGCAGCAGCCAACAGGGCCGGCAGCAGGGGCAAGGCAGCAGTGCGTGCGCGAGTCAAAGCGTTCATCGGGTGGCCTTGGCGAGAGAGGGTGGGTCGGACACGGCAGCCCCGGGCCTGCCCAGGCTCAGCAGCCAGTCCAGGCAAACGCTGTTCATGGCCTGCAAGCTGCCCGGGCCGGAAAAAGTGTGATCGGCGTCTTTGAAGTCAACCCGCTTGAGCGTGCTGGCCGTCAGCAAACCGTTCCAGGCCGGTGAGCCGGCGCTGTGGTCGAGAAACTCCTGGGCGGTCAGATCCTCGCCGCTGAGCAAGAGCAGGCTGCGGCCCTTGAAATGGCGCAGCCCCAGCGCCATGCGATCCTGAAAGCCCAAAGCTCGCTCGCTGGCTGGCGCGCCTGCGTCGGCCGCAGCCGCCGGGCGGCCGAGCAAGGCCGCCAGATTGCTGCCCAGGCTGCGCAGCGCCTGCAGACCCACGCCGCCCTTGATCAGCTTGAGCCAGAACTCGGGCTGCTTGAGCCTTTGCAGGTAGTAATGCTTGGCCTGCGCGCGCGCCAGGCCCTGTGCGGTACGCACCCAAGGATTGGCCAGCGCCAAGGCCTTGACACGACGATCCTCACGGTGCTCGTGGACGTAGAGCAGGGCGGCCGAGGCCGCATCGCACAGCCCCCAGAGCACGACGCCCTCCAGATCCGGGCAGGCCGACATGAAAGCGCTGATGGCCGCGCCGATATCGCTGCTGACGCGTTCAAAGTCGCGCTGCATGCCGGCGCTGTCGCCCATGCCGCGGTAGTCAAAGCGCAGCACCGGGTAACCGGCTGAGGCCCAGTGGCGCGCCTGCAGCACAAACTGGCGGTGGCTGCCGGCGCGGTACTGCGGGCCGCCAACGATGATCAGCACGCCCAGGGTGGCGCGGGCGCTGCCGGCCTTGGGCTCGCTGACGATGCCCAGCAAGGCCTGACCCTCGCAGTCGAAGGCCAGCGCACGTTCCTGGTAGGCGAGGGGGCTGCTATTCATCCGGCGTGGCGCTCCATCGCGGCGAGCGTGGCGGCCAGCAGGGCCGGCGCTTCCTCAATCTCGGTCGTTTGCCAAAACTGCGGGCCTTGCAGCATGGCCGCTTCGAGCTGCCAGCCAGCGGCGCGCCAGGCCTCATGGGCCTGCTGGGCGACCGGGCTGAAGCTGGCCTCGGCTTGAGTGCTCAGCTCGAACCAGAGCAGATGCCGGGGCGGGCTGGCCTCGGCCAGGGCCGGCGGCGTGAGCCGGGATTTCTCAAGGCCCTTGGCCAGCGCGGCGGGCAGCTGATAGCCGGCCACCTCGACGCTGGCGCCGGCGTCCAGCTGCGCCTGCACCTCGGCCATGGCGCCCTTGCCCTGGCCGCTGATCAGGCCGCTGGCCGTTTTCAGGCGCAGGAATTGCTGCAGCAGCTGCTTGCCGCTGCTGGCTGGCTGCCAGAACAGGCAGTGCGCGGGCTCAGGCAGCTGTGACGCCACCTCGGCCGCGAGCAGGGCGCCGGCACGCATGCCCCAGAGCCACAAGGGTGAACTGCCGCAATGGCGCAGTTGCTCGGCGCCAATGCGCACATCGTCCTGCCAGGCGGCCCAGCTGGCGTCACCAAAGTCGCCGTCGCTATCGCCACAGCCGAGCAGATCGATCTGCAGCACCCAGAAGCCGGCCCGCGCCAGTGCCTGAGCCTGCAGCGCCGCCATCCGGCGTGCCTTGTTCATTTCCTCGGCAAAGGCATGAACGAAGAGCACACGGCCGCGCACCGCTCTGCCCGCGCCGGGCTGATGTAGCAGACCGAAGCGCTGCAGGCCGTCGCGGGCACTGGGCAGGAACTGCGGCAGCGCGCGTGGCAGGTGCGAGGTGGCGGCATGCATGGCCGGCGCTCAGGCGAAGGCGCTCAGTCCTTCAGCTTGGCGTCGACGAAGTCGACCAGCGCACCGACGGTGGCAAAGGTGTCGCCATCGATCTCATCGTCGCCGATGCTGATACCCAACTGCTCCTCCAGCGCGGTGATCAGGCTGACCACGGCCATGGAATCCAGCTCGGCAATCGCGCCAAGCAGGGCGGTATCACGGCTGAAACTGGCGCTGCGGCCTTCCAGGCTCAGGACTTCATCGAGTATGCGAACGACGTTCTTATAAGTATCCATGGCGTGTGCTGAATCTGTGGCGAGCACCATCGCAGCGATGGTGGCGCGGGCATTTTGGCCCAGAGCAAGGCGAGCCTCGGATGAGGCTCGGCGATGGGCGCGATCTTAAGGGCAAATATCACCGTGCCGCCGTTCGCGGCCCCCTTGTCCGGAGGGGATGCGCCCAGCGTCTGGCGGGTGGCGGCGCGTGCGTTGGCACGCCGCCTGAATGCGGGGTAGGCGCACCCAGTTTGACGGTCGGTCTGGCACAGGCGGTATGCGATACTTTTTGGCGCTTGGCACTGGCCCTTGAGCACCGGCCATCGTGGCCCCACAAAGTCAGCAAAGAAACCCAGCATGTCATTTCCGCTTCAGCAAACCCCGCGTGATTCCAGTCTGCTGCCCGCCCTCGTTTTTGACGCGGCCGACCGCAATCCCGATCGTGTGGCGCTGACCTATGGCGCGCAAAACCTCAGCTATGGCGAATTGGCCGCCCAGCTGCGCGGTTTTTCGTCGGCGCTGATGGCTTTGGGATTGCCGCGCGGCGCGCGTGTCGGCATTTATCTCGAAAAACGTTTTGAAACCGTGGTGGCCAGTTTTGGTGCACCGGCGGCGGGCTGTGTTTTTGTGCCCATGAATCCGCTTTTGAAGGCCGAGCAGGTGGCTTTCATCATGCGCGACTGCGATGTGCAGCTGCTGGTGACCTCGCCCGAGCGTCTGGCCACGCTGCAGGAGCAGCTTCCAAACTGCCCCTCACTGCGCCATATCGTGCTGACCAGCGGCGCCGCTGAAGGCCAGCTCGATTGGGCCACGCTGCTGCAGACGCCGACCGTGCCCGGTCATCGCGTCATCGACACCGATATGGTCGCCATCCTTTACACCTCGGGCAGCACCGGCAAACCCAAGGGCGTGGTGCTGTCGCACCGGAATATGGTGGCCGGCGCACGCAGTGTGGCCAGCTACCTGGAGAACCGCGCCAGCGATACGCTGCTGGCGGCCTTGCCACTCTCCTTTGACGCCGGCTTCAGCCAGTTGACCACGGCATTCCACGCCGGCGCTCGTGTTGTGCTGCTGAACTACCTGATGCCGCGCGATGTGCTCAAGGCAATGGAGCGCGAGAAGGTCACCGGGCTGACGGCCGTGCCGCCGCTGTACATCCAGCTCTCGCAGCTGGAGTGGCCGGCGGCCATCGGCGAGCATCTGCGCTACTTCGCCAACACCGGCGGCCGCATGCCGCGCGAGACGCTGGACGCGCTGCGCCAGCGTGTGCCCAGCGCCTTGCCCTATCTGATGTATGGCCTGACCGAGGCCTTCCGCTCGACCTATCTGCCGCCTTCTGAAGTTGATCGCCGGCCCGATTCAATCGGCAAGGCGATCCCGAATGCCGAAATCTTGGTCTTGCGCGAGGATGGCACGCCCTGCGCGCCCGATGAGCCGGGCGAGCTGGTGCACCGCGGCGCCCTGGTCGGCATGGGCTACTGGAACGATGCGGAAAAGACTGCCGAACGCTACAAGCTGCTGCCTGCGGGCGCGCCGGGCCGCGAGGCCGGCCTGCAGCTGCCCGAGTACGCGGTGTTCTCCGGCGACAACGTGCGCATGGACGCTGAGGGCTTTCTGTACTTCATCGGCCGGCGCGACGAGATGATGAAAACCTCGGGCTACCGGGTCAGTCCCACCGAGGTCGAGGAAATCCTCTACGCGACCAAGCTGGTGGGCGAATGCGTCGCTTTTGGCGCCGACCATCCGACCTTGGGCCAGAGCATCCAGGTCATCGCCACGCCGCCGGCCGGTGCTGAGGCCATCGACATGGCCGCCTTGCTGGCCGAGTGCAAGCAGCGCATGCCGGCCTATATGGTGCCGGCGGGCATCGAGCAGCAGGCCGGGCCCTTGCCGCGCAATCCGAATGGCAAGATCGACCGCAAGCTGCTGTCAACGGCCTGGCTGGAAGCGCGCGGCTGAGCTGGCTGCGGCAAGACCTGACCCCAAATCCTCACTGATTTCCAAGCGCTGGTGTATCCACCGGCAAGAGGCCTGATATGTCCGATTCCGAGTCCCCCGTCGTCAAGCGCCTGCCGGTGCATGAGGCCATGTCGCAGTTCCCCGTGGTCAACGGCGAGCTGGCTGTTGGCGGTCAGCCCCTCTCGCTGTTGGCGGCGCGGGTCGGCCAGACACCGTTCTATGCCTACGACCGCGGCCTGCTGCGCGAGCGGGTGGCGCAGCTGCGTGCGGCGCTGCCCAAGAGCGTCAAGCTGCACTACGCGATGAAGGCCAACCCGATGCCGGCCGTCGTCGGCCTGATGGCTGGTCTGGTTGATGGCATCGATGTCGCCTCGGCCGGCGAGCTGAAGGTGGCACTGGACGCCGGCGCCGATCCGGCCGAGATCAGCTTTGCCGGCCCGGGCAAGCGCGATGCCGAGCTGCGCCAATCGGTGGCGGCGGGCGTGCTGGTGAACGTGGAGTCGGCGCGCGAACTGCCGGTGCTGGCGGCGGCACAGGCCGAGCTGGGCCGTCAGGCGCGGGTGGCGCTGCGCGTCAATCCCGATTTCGAGCTCAAGGGCTCGGGCATGAAGATGGGCGGCGGGCCCAAGCAGTTCGGCGTCGACGTCGAGGTGGTGCCTGAGGTGCTGGCGCAGATGGGTGCGCTGGGCCTGGCCTTTGAAGGCTTCCACCTGTTTGCCGGCTCGCAGAACCTCAAGGCCGAATCGATTTGCGAGGCACAGCAGAAGTCCTACGAGTTGGCGTTGCGCCTGGCGGCTCATGCGCCATCGCCGGTGCGCTTTCTAAATCTTGGTGGCGGCTTCGGCATTCCCTATTTCCCCGGCGAGACACGACTGGACCTGGCGCCGATTTCGGCCAATCTGGCGCAGCTGGCCGAGCGGCTGAAGACCGATCTGCCCGAGGCCTCCATCGTCATCGAGCTGGGCCGCTATCTGGTTGGCGAGGCCGGGGTCTATGTGACGCGCATCGTCGACAAAAAGGTCTCGCGCGGTCAGGTCTATCTCGTCAGCGATGGGGGCTTGAATCACCATCTGTCAGCCTCGGGCAACTTTGGCCAGGTGCTGCGCAAGAACTACCCGGTGACCATAGGCAACAAGGCCGCCAGCGCCGAGCGCGAGCAGGCGTCGGTGGTGGGACCGCTGTGCACGCCGCTGGACCTGCTGGCCGACAAGATGGATCTGCCGCGTGCCGAGATCGGCGATCTGGCCGTTGTGTTCCAGAGCGGTGCCTACGGTGCCAGCGCCAGCCCGCAGGCCTTCTTGGGCCATGCGCCGGTGGTGGAGGTGCTGGTCTAAGCCCTGCTCAAAGGGCGAGCCAGCCAGCCGCCGCCGCAGCAGCGGCTTTTTTGTGTCTCGGCACTCTGATGCGTGGCGAGCTTGGTGCCCAAAAAACAAAAAAGCCTCTGGCGCGAGCAAGAGGCTTTGCTTGTGCTGACATGGATGGTGTCAGCCTGTGTGCTTCTGGCGGAGAGGGCGGGATTCGAACCCGCGGTGGGGGTTAGCCCACACACGCTTTCCAGGCGTGCGACTTAAACCGCTCATCCACCTCTCCGAAGCCCGCCATCATAACCCAGTTTTTTCTGGCTTCCGGAAAGGTGTTGAGAATTTTGCAGCGAAACGCGGCGCGTCGAGAGCAGAGCCCTGTGCCATCAGGGCTTGCCGGCGCCGCCCTTCATCAGCGCCATGGCGGTGCCGATCAGGCCTGAGACTTCGCTCATATTGCCGGGCACGATCATGGTGTTGTTCTTCTGTGCCAGCTGCGCATAGGCGTCGACGGCTTTCTCCGCGACTTTCAGCTGCACCGCCTGCTGGCCGCCGGGTTGCTCGATGGCGGCGGCAATCTTGCGGATGGCATCGCTGGTGGCGTCGGCCACCGCGGTGATGGCAGCGGCCTCGCCGAGGGCTTTGTTGATCTCGGCCTGCTTCTCGCCTTCGGAACGGGCAATCGCTGCCTCGCGCTCGCCGGTGGCGATATTGATCTGTTCCTGGCGGCGGCCTTCGGAGGCGGCGATCAGCGCGCGCTTTTCGCGCTCGGCGGTGATCTGGGCCTGCATGGAATGCAGGATGGCGGGCGGCGGGGTCAGGTCTTTGATTTCGTAGCGCAAGACCTTGACGCCCCAGTTCAGTGCCGCTTCATCGAGCGCTTCGACGACCGAGGTGTTGATGATGGCGCGCTCCTCAAAGGTGCGATCCAGTTCCATGCGACCGATCACCGAGCGCAGCGTCGTTTGCGCCAGCTGGGTGATGGCGACGATGTAATTCGATGAGCCATAGCTGGCGCGCATCGGGTCGGTGACCTGGAAGTAGAGGATGCCGTCGACGGTGAGCTGGGTGTTGTCCTTGGTGATGCAGACCTGGCTGGGCACATCCAGCGGGATTTCCTTCAAGGAATGTTGGTAGGCGAGGCGGTCGACAAAAGGCACCAGGAAGTTCAGCCCCGGCGTCAACGTGGCGTGGAACTTGCCCAGGCGCTCGACCACCCAGGCATGCTGCTGAGGCACGACCTTGACCGAGCGGGCAATGAAGATGATGACGATCAGCACCAGCACGGCGGCAATGATTTCCATGGAGCTTCCCTCTTTGTGATTGATCTTTGAATGAATAGGCGGCGCTGCAGCCGCTCAGACGGGTGCCAGCAGCAGGCAGCTGCCCTCGACGGCGCGAATGATGTGGCGGCCCGGTGCCGGGCTGTCTTCGCCGGTAAAACGCACATTCCATTGCGCGCCGCGATAGAGCACCCGGGCGGTGCCATCGGCCGACCAAGTGTCGACGCTGACGATCTGGCCGATGTCCAGATTGACATCGGGATTGGCCTGTGCGGGCGGCTGCGCCCGCAAGGTCTTGATGCGCTTCAGATGCCAGAGGCTGGTGGCGCAGCCGCCGACCAGCGCAGCCAGCAGCATCTGCAGGCTGAAGCTCAAGCCCAGGTGGGCGGCCAGCGCGCCGGCGGCGGCACCCAGGGCCAGCATCAGCAGGTAGAAGGTGCCGCTCAATAGCTCAGCAGCGACCAGCGCGCCGCAACCCATCCACCAGAGTGTTGAAAGTCCCCATCCCATCTTGATCGCTCCTCGCTGTTTTGTTTGATTTGAGTGTATCGCTCAGCTTCGTGACGCTAGTCGTACACAAGCCGTTCTGTTTGTGCGACAAACAGCAATTGCTGCTTGCACTGTCAGCCGCTAGCCCTACACTTCGCGCCTTTCCAATTTCTTGCCCTGTTCCCGGAGGCATTTACATGCTGCGCTTTCGCTTCCCCATCGTCATCATCGACGAGGACTATCGCTCCGAGAACACCTCGGGTTTGGGCATTCGCGCCCTTGCCGACGCCATCCAGAAAGAGGGCTTCGAGGTGCTGGGTGTGACCAGCTACGGCGATCTGAGCCAGTTCGCCCAGCAGCAAAGCCGCGCGAGTGCCTTCATCCTGTCCATCGACGACGAGGAATTCACGCCCGGGCCGGAGCTGGATCCGGCGGTGTTGAATCTGCGCAAGTTCATTGAAGAGATCCGCTTCAAGAACGCCGACATCCCGATCTACGTCTATGGCGAAACGCGCACCTCGCAGCATCTGCCCAATGACGTGCTGCGCGAGTTGCATGGCTTCATTCATATGTTCGAGGATACGCCGGAGTTCGTGGCCCGCCACATCATCCGCGAAGCCAAGAGCTATCTCGACGGCCTGGCGCCGCCGTTCTTCAAGGCGCTGATGGACTATGCGCAGGATGGTTCGTACAGCTGGCACTGCCCGGGTCACTCCGGCGGTGTGGCTTTCCTGAAGAGCCCGGTGGGGCAGATGTTCCACCAGTTCTTCGGCGAGAACATGCTGCGCGCCGACGTCTGCAATGCGGTCGAGGAACTCGGCCAGTTGCTGGACCATACTGGCCCGGTGGCTGCGTCGGAGAAGAATGCGGCGCGCATCTTCAATGCCGACCACTGTTTCTTCGTCACCAACGGCACCTCGACCTCCAACAAGATGGTCTGGCACCACACGGTGGCGCCCGGCGATGTGGTCGTGGTCGACCGCAACTGCCACAAGAGCATCCTGCACTCCATCATCATGACCGGCGCGGTGCCGGTGTTCATGACGCCGACGCGCAATCACTACGGCATCATCGGCCCGATACCCGAGAGCGAGTTCTCGCCGGAGAACATCCGCAAGAAGATCGCCAAGAACCCGCTGTTGAAGGGTGTGGACGTCAAGAAGGTCAAGCCGCGCATCATGACGCTGACGCAGTCGACCTACGACGGCGTGCTCTACAACACCGAGACCATCAAGCAGAAGCTGGACGGCTGGATCGATACCCTGCATTTCGACGAGGCCTGGCTGCCGCATGCCGCCTTCCACAATTTCTATGGCAGCTACCACGCCATGGGCAAGAACCGGCCGCGTCCGGAAACGGCCATGGTCTATGCCACGCAGTCGACCCACAAGCTGCTGGCCGGTCTGTCGCAGGCTTCGCAGGTGCTGGTGCAGGACTCCCAGAAGGTCAAGCTGGACAAGCATTTGTTCAACGAGGCCTATCTGATGCACACCTCGACCAGCCCGCAGTACTCGATCATTGCCAGCTGCGATGTGGCCGCCGCGATGATGGAGCCGCCCGGCGGCACCGCGCTGGTGGAGGAGAGCATCTCCGAGGCGATGGACTTCCGCCGTGCCATGCGCAAGGTCGACGAAGACTACGGTCAGGACTGGTGGTTCAAGGTATGGGGGCCGGACAAGCTGGTCGAAGAGGGCTATGGCAAGCCGGCGGACTGGATGCTCAAGGCCAATGCCAAGTGGCATGGCTTCGGCAATATCGCGGCCGGCTTCAATATGCTGGACCCGATCAAGTCCACCATCATCACGCCGGGGCTGGACATGAGCGGCAAGTTCGCCAAGACCGGCATTCCGGCCAGCATCGTCACCAAGTTCCTGGCCGAGCATGGTGTGGTGGTCGAGAAGACCGGCCTGTACTCCTTCTTCATCCTCTTCACCATCGGCATCACCAAGGGCCGCTGGAACACGCTGCTGACGGCGCTACAGCAGTTCAAGGACGACTACGACAAGAACGCGCCGCTGTGGCGCATCCTGCCGGAGTTCTGCGCCGCCCAGCCGCGCTATGAGCGCATGGGCCTGCGCGACCTCTGCCAGAGCATCCACGAGGCCTATGCCAAGGGCGATATTGCGCGGCTGACGACGGACGTTTACCTGTCTGAACTCGAGCCGGCCATGAAGCCCAGCGATGCCTTCGCCCATATTGCCCATCGCCGCACCGAACGTGTGGCGATCGACAAGCTCGAAGGCCGGGTGACGACCTCGCTGCTAACGCCTTACCCGCCCGGCATTCCGCTGCTGATTCCGGGCGAACGCTTCAACAAGAAGATCGTCGACTACCTGAAGTTCACCCGCGACTTCAACGAGCGCTTCCCGGGCTTTGCCACCGATGTGCACGGGCTGGTGGAAGAGAAGGGCGAGGACGGCAAGTCGCGCTACTTCGTTGACTGTGTGGCTGAATAGACCCACCCCCTACGCGCTGACGCGCGCCCCCTCAATGGGGCGAGTCCGTAGGCCCGGCGGAGCCGGATCCTCGGACTCTGCTGGATGAAAAAACGGGACCGTTGAGGTCCCGTTTTTCCTGGTGAAGGCAGAGCTCTTGACGTCTTCGGTGATTGAGCTGTGGCCTTGAGTCGCCCGCCGGGCCGCCCCAAGGGCGACTCCCACGAAAAAAGGCGCCGGTCAATCCGGCGCCTTCTTGCATCCCCTCGGGGGATCGCCCAGGTAAGCCTGGCCGAGGGGCTTACTCTCCGGCCAAGGCGACGTGGCTGAAGCCGCCGTCGACGTAGGTGATCTCGGCACTGACGCCGGCTGCCAGGTCGGACAGCAGAAAGGCGGCGACGTTGCCGACGTCATCGATGGTGATGTTGCGGCGGATCGGGGTGTTGGCGGCGAACTGGGTCAGCAGCTTGCCGAAGTCCTTGATGCCGGAGGCGGCCAGGGTCTTGATCGGGCCGGCCGAAATGCCGTTCACGCGCACGCCGCGGGCGCCCAGCGAATAGGCCAGGTAGCGCACGCTGGCTTCCAGCGAGGCCTTGGCCAGGCCCATGGTGTTGTAGTTGGGCACATAGCGTTCGGCGCCCAGATAGGACAGTGTCACCAGCGAGGCGCCGGTGCGCAGGCGCGGGGCAGCTGCCTTGGCCATGGCCGGGAAGCTGTAGGCCGAGATATCGTGAGCGATACGGAAGTTCTCACGCGACAGGCCGTCAAGAAAATCACCGGCAATCGCTTCGCGCGGTGCAAAACCGATCGAATGGACGAAGCCGTCAAACTCCGGCCAGTGCTCGCCCAATTGCTGGAACAGGGCATCGATCTGCGCGTCGTCGGAAACATCGCAGTCAAATACCAGTTTCGAATTGAATTCGGCGGCAAACTCGGTGATGCGATCCTTGAAACGCTCGCCCACATAGCTGAACGCCAGCTCGGCGCCTTCGCGATGGCAGGCCTTCGCAATGCCATAAGCGATGGATCGGTTGGACAGCACGCCCGTGATCAGCAATCGCTTGCCTGCGAGAAATCCCATGTCTGCTCCTTGGTACCAGTGTTCAAATCAGCGTCGGATTCTCGCACGCTGTGTCTGAAGAGCAAGCCGGGTTCTTGCGGGCATGGTGCTTGCATAGTACAATCCTGGCTTCGCTGAAAAGTGAAAAACAACCTGACGATCTGTCTCACTGCTCCGGCTTAGGCCGAGGCGCCTCGCGGCGCTGCAGTAGGGGTGGGTTGTAAAAATGGGCGGTTCATCCAGCCCATTTTTTTTGCTTGAACGCTCTTTGTACGATTTCGTATCCACTGCAGAACCTCCAGAGAATTGGTAGACACGCCCCGCATGACAAATTGGCAAGCCGCTGTTGAAAAAACCGTGACCGGTCTGGGTTACGAGCTGGTGCTCTGCGAACGCAGCGCCGGGGGCTTGCTGCGCGTGGCGATCGACAAGCTGGCTGAGCAGGCGCTCGCCGGCGAGGTGATCACGGTGGATGACTGCGAGCGCGTGACGCGCCAGTTGCAGTACGTGCTGGAGGTCGAGGGCTGTGATTACCAGCGTCTGGAAGTCTCGTCGCCGGGCGTCGATCGCCCGCTGAACAAGCCCAGCGACTACGCCCGCTTTGTCGGTGAGGAAGTCGAACTGACGCTGCGCGAGGCCTTCCAGGGGCGCAAGAAGTATCGCGGCGTGCTGGCCGCGGCTGAAGACGCGGTAGCCGAGGCGGCTGCGCAGGCCACGGCCTGGCGCCTGATCTTCAGCGATGGCAAGAATGATCATGCATTGGATTTCACGCTTGACGAGGTGCGCGGCGCCAAGTTGGTGCCGGCGCTGACCTTCAAGGGTCGGGCGGCTCTGGCGCAGCGAGCTGCCGGCGTGGCAGGCAATGCAGCAGGGAATGCGATAGATAAGGCGGCCAAGGCAGCTGGCAAGACTTCGACAGCGAAGAAAAAGCGCAGCAACGCCAAGGCCCGGCAGACCGTAGAGGCTGCCACTGAGGATGACAAGGTTGACGGAGGTCTCGATCAATGAACCGCGAACTGTTGATGCTGGTGGACGCCATCTCGCGCGAGAAGAGCGTGGAGCGCGATGTGGTGTTTGGTGCCGTCGAAGCGGCACTGGCTTCGGCCACCAAGAAGTTGTATGGCGGCGAGGTCGACATCCGCGTCGCCATTGACCGCGATTCCGGCGAGTACGAGACTTTCCGCCGCTGGCACGTCGTGCCCAATGAGGCCGGCCTGCAAAACGCCGATGCTGAAATCCTGCTGTTCGAAGCGCAGGAGCAGATTGCCGACATCGAAGTCGAGGATCACATCGAGGAGCCGGTCGAGTCGGTGCCCATCGGCCGCATTGGTGCGCAGGCCGCCAAGCAGGTCATCCTGCAGAAGATCCGTGATGCCGAGCGTGAGCAGCTGCTGAACGACTTCATGGCCCGCGGCGAGAGGATTTTCGTCGGCACCGTCAAACGTCTGGACAAGGGCGACATCATTGCCGAATCCGGTCGCGTCGAAGGCCGCCTGAAGCGCAGCGAAATGATCGCCAAGGAAAACCTGCGCACCGGCGACCGCGTCCGTGCCGTGATCCTGGGCGTCGATCCGACCCAGCGTGGCCCGCAGATCATGCTGTCGCGTTCCAGCCCGGAATTCATGAAGGAGCTGTTCGCTCAGGAAGTGCCTGAGATCGAGCAGGGCCTGCTGGAGATCAAGAGCTGCGCCCGCGATTCGGGCAGCCGCGCCAAGATCGCCGTGCTGTCACACGACAAGCGTGTCGATCCGATCGGCACCTGCGTCGGCGTACGCGGTTCGCGCGTCAACGGCGTCACCAATGAGCTCGCCGGCGAACGCGTGGACATCGTGCTGTGGTCGGAAGATCCGGCCCAGTTCGTCATCGGCGCGTTGGCCCCGGCCAATGTGCAATCCATCGTCGTTGACGAGGAACGCCACGCCATGGACGTCGTCGTTGACGAGGAAAACCTCGCCATCGCGATTGGCCGTGGTGGCCAGAACGTGCGGCTCGCTTCCGAGCTGACCGGCTGGCGCATCAACATCATGTCGGCTGAGGAATCGGCCGCGAAGCAGGCTCAGGAGTCTGAGTCGGTCCGCAAGCTCTTCGTCGAAAAGCTCGACGTCGATGCCGAAGTGGCCGACATCCTGATCGCCGAAGGGTTCACCAGCCT
Source organism: Roseateles aquae (assembly GCF_032337115.1). Taxonomy (NCBI): domain Bacteria; kingdom Pseudomonadati; phylum Pseudomonadota; class Betaproteobacteria; order Burkholderiales; family Sphaerotilaceae; genus Roseateles; species Roseateles aquae. The sequence continues at coordinate 298,137 of NZ_JAVXZY010000001.1, read as the reverse complement.
GGAAGAAGTGGCCTATGTGCCGATGCAGGAAATGCTGGAAATCGAGGCCTTCGACGAGGACACGGTCAACGAGTTGCGCACCCGAGCCAAGGATGCGCTGCTGACCATGGAAATTGCCCGTGAGGAAAAGGTCGAGGAGGTCTCCCAGGATCTGCGCGATCTGGAAGGCATGACGCCTGAACTCGTGGCCAAATTGGCCGACGGCAATATCCATACCCGCGACGACCTGGCCGATCTGGCCGTCGACGAACTCGTTGAACTGGCCGGCATGGACGAGGCAGATGCCCGCGCCATGATCATGAAGGCCCGCGAACACTGGTTCACCGCCTGAGCGGTAGCAAAGCCCCAGTTCATTCGCACAGCAGATTAAGCATTTAAGGATCCACACATGGCTGTGACTACCGTCGCCCAGTTCGCTGCAGAGCTCCAAAGGCCTGCAAGCACACTGCTTGAGCAGCTGCAAGCAGCGGGCGTCAAGAAGGCGTCTACCGATGACGCCCTCAACGAGGCCGACAAGGAAAAGCTGCTCGACTACCTGCGTACCGCGCACGGTACCGGCGGCGCCGACCGCAAGAAGATCACGCTGACCCGCAAGTCGACCAGCGAGATCAAGCAGGCCGATGCCAGCGGCAAGGCACGCACCATTCAGGTTGAAGTGCGCAAGAAGCGCACCTTCGTCAAGCGCGACGATGCCAGCGGTGTCGACGAGGCCAGCGCGCAAGCGGCTGAAGAAGCTGAACTGCAGCGTCGCGAAGAAGAAGCCCAGGCCCAGGCCGAGGCGTTGCGCGCCCAGGAAGCCGAGCTGGCGGCCCGCGTCCGCGAACGTGAAGAGCAGGAACGCCTGGCTCGTGAAGCCGAGGAACAGCGCCGTCAGGAACGTCTGGCTGCTGAAGCCCGTGCTGCCGAAGCCGCTGCCGCTGAAGCTGCCGCCAAGGCTGCTGCCGAAGCCGCCGCCAAGGCCGCCGCCAAGTCCGATTCGCAAGCCGCCTCGCGCGCCGCTGCCGACGCTGCCAACAAGGCGCTGGCCCAGGGTTCGCGTAAGCCGCAGGTCGCGGCCGCGCCAGCCCCCGCGCCCGCTCCAGTCGCTGCCGCACCGGTCGAAGCACCGGCTGCGGCGCCTGCAGCACCGGCCGCTCCGGCTGCGCCTGTCGAACCGCCCAAGCCGCAGCTGCGTGTGATCAAGGCCGTCGATGTTGGCGCCGAAGAGAAGCAAAAGCAGGTTGATCTGGAGCGCCGCCGCAAGGCTGCCGAGGCTGAAGCCGCCGCCATTCGCGCGATGATGAACGCACCGAAGAAGGTGCTGGTCGCGAAGAAGGAAGAGCCCAAGCCCGAGCCTGCCAAGGAAATCAAGGGCACCATCCACAAGAAGCCGGGCACGCCGGGCGCACCCGCCGCGCCGGGTTCGGCCACGGCCGCCAAGCCGGGCGAGAAGAAGTCCGTCAAGAGCGAGAAGCTGTCGTCCTCCTGGGCCGACGACGCCAAGAAGCGCGGCGCGGTCAAGGGCCGCACCGATGCACCGGCCGGCGCTCGTCCGGCAGGCTGGCGTGCGCCCAAGGGTGGCCCGGCGGGTCGTCGCGGTGATCGCAATGACCGCGGTGGTCAGTCCTCGAACTTCGTGGCGCCGACCGAACCGGTGGTGCAGGAAGTCCATGTGCCCGAGACCATCTCGGTGGCCGATCTGGCCCACAAGATGTCGATCAAGGCGTCGGAGCTGATCAAGCAGCTGATGAAGCTGGGCCAGATGGTCACCATCAACCAGCAGCTGGATCAGGAAACCGCCATGATCCTGGTGGAAGAAATGGGCCACAAGGCCTTTGCCGCCAAGCTGGACGATCCTGATGCCTTCCTGGAAGAAGAGGGCGCCGCCGCCGAGCAGCAGCATGAACTGCTGCCGCGCGCACCGGTGGTGACCGTCATGGGTCACGTCGACCACGGCAAGACCTCGCTGCTGGACTACATCCGCCGTGCCCGTGTGGCCGCAGGCGAAGCTGGCGGCATCACGCAGCACATCGGCGCCTATCACGTCGATACGCCGCGCGGCATGATCAGCTTCCTGGATACCCCGGGTCACGAGGCCTTCACGGCCATGCGTGCTCGCGGTGCCAAGGCCACCGACATCGTCATCCTGGTGGTGGCGGCGGATGACGGCGTGATGCCGCAGACCAAGGAAGCCATCCACCATGCCAAGGCAGCGGGTGTGCCCATCGTCGTGGCGATCAACAAGATCGACAAGCCGGGTTCCAACCTCGAGCGCGTGAAGAGCGAGCTGGTGGCTGAAGAAGTCGTGCCGGAAGAATTCGGTGGTGATTCGCCGTTCGTGCCGGTGTCGGCAAAGACCGGTGAAGGCATTGACGCGCTGCTGGAGCAGGTGCTGCTGCAGGCCGAAGTGCTGGAACTGAAGGCGCCCAAGGATTCCATGGCCAAGGGTCTGGTCATCGAAGCGCAGCTGGACAAGGGCCGCGGCCCGGTGGCCACGGTGCTGGTGCAGAGCGGTACGCTCAAGCGCGGCGACATCGTGCTGGCCGGCTCGACCTATGGCCGCGTGCGTGCCATGCTGGACGAAGACGGCAAGCCGACCCAGGCTGCCGGCCCTTCGATCCCGGTGGAAATCCAGGGTCTGACCGAAGTGCCGCAGGCCGGTGACGAATTCATGGTGCTGGGCGACGAACGCCGCGCCCGTGAAATCGCCACCTTCCGCTCGGGCAAGTACCGCGACGTCAAGCTGGCCAAGCAGCAAGCCGCCAAGCTGGAAAACATGTTCGAGAACATGGCTTCCGGCGATGTGCAGAGCCTGCCGCTGATCATCAAGGCCGACGTGCAGGGCTCGCAGGAAGCACTGGCGGCCTCGCTGCTCAAGCTGTCGACCGACGAAGTCAAGGTGCAAATCGTGCACGCCGCCGTTGGTGGCATCAGCGAGTCGGACGTCAACCTGGCGATCGCTTCCAAGGCCGTCATCATCGGCTTCAACACACGTGCCGATGCAGGTGCGCGCAAGCTGGCCGAAGGCAACTCGGTCGACCTGCGCTACTACAACATCATCTATGACGCCGTGGATGAGGTGAAGTCTGCGATGGCCGGCATGCTGGCGCCGGAACAGCGCGAAGAAGCGCTGGGCACCGCCGAGATTCGCGTTGTCTTCGTGGCTTCCAAGATCGGTACCGTGGCCGGTTCCATGGTCACCTCGGGCCTGGTGCGCCGTGGTGCCAAGTTCCGCCTGCTGCGCGACAACATCGTCATCTACACCGGCGAGGTCGACTCGGTCCGCCGCGAGAAGGACGATGTCAAGGAAGTCAAGGAAGGCTTCGAGTGCGGTATCAAGCTCAAGAACTACAGCGACATCGCCGAGGGCGATCAGCTCGAATTCTTCGAAATCAAGGAAGTGGCCCGAACGCTCTAAACAGCGCTCCCCAGTCGCTTCAACGCGGTCGATGCCCTCCAGGCTGCCCAGGCAGCCGCGAGGGCCACACCCAGGCGGAGCGTCAACAGACGAACCCCGCCTTGCAGTTCAGGCGGGGTTTGCCTTTGGAGGCTTGGAAGATTTATGCGACATAAACGTGCGATACCGAACCGGTCCTTCCGGATTTCCGACCAGATCCAGCGTGATCTGGCCGAGTTGATCCGTGATCTGAAGGATCCCCGTGTTGGCATGGCCACCGTCAATGCGGTGGAAGTGACGCCGGACTACGCCCACGCCAAGGTGTTCTTCTCGGTGCTGGTCGGCGATCCGGTCGAATCCGAGGCGGCGCTGAACGAGGCGGCCGGCTTCCTGCGCAATGGTCTGTTCAAGCGCCTGCAAATCCACACGGTGCCGACGCTGCATTTCCATTACGACCGCACGATCGAGCGCGCGGCCGAGATGAGCAGCCTGATCGCACGCGCCAATTCGGTCCGCGCCAAGGACGACGAGGACAGCCGCGAGGACTGAAGGCTAGGCCTTCTCGCCTGAACTCATCCCAAGCCGCAACACAAAATCGTGGACCCATTGACCAGCACGCCGACCGCCGCCACGTCTCCAGCCGAGACGAAGGCCGGCGCACGCCCGCCGCGCCAGCGCATCCAGCGCCGGCCGCTGCATGGCGTGCTGCTGTTGGACAAGCCGCTGGGTCTGTCCAGCAACGACGCGCTGCAGAAGGCCAAATGGCTGCTGCGGGCGGAGAAGGCCGGCCATACCGGCACGCTGGACCCGCTGGCCACCGGCCTTTTGCCGCTATGCTTTGGTGCAGCCACCAAGTTCAGCCAGGTCAGCCTGGACGCCGACAAGGCCTATGAGGCGACCCTGAAGCTCGGCCAGACCACGACCACCGGCGATGCCGAAGGCGAGGTGCTGGACACCCAGCCGGTCAGTGTGACAGCCGAGCAGATCGCCCAGGTGCTGGCAGGCTTCCTTGGCCTGATCGAGCAGAAGCCGCCGATGTACTCGGCGCTCAAGCATGAAGGCCGACCGCTGTACGAGTATGCCCGCGCCGGCATCGAGATCGAACGGCCCTCGCGGCAGGTGACGATTCATTCGATTGACATGCTGTCCTGGCAGGCTGACGAGCTTCGCATTGCCGTGCGTTGCAGCAAGGGCACTTATATCCGCACCCTCGGGGAAGACATTGGCCGCCTGCTGGGCTGCGGCGCGCATCTGAGTGCGCTGCGGCGCACCGCCAGCGGGCCCTGCCAGATCGGCGAGGCCATCAGTTTGGACGCGCTGGCAGCGATGACCGAGGCCGAACGAGAAGACATGCTGCGGCCGCCCGACTCGCTGCTGCAGGAGTGGCCGGCGCTGCGCCTGGAGGCCAGCGAGGCGGCCCGGTTCCTGACCGGCTTGAGGCGGCGCTTGCTGCCACGGCCGGCAACGGATCTGCCCCATGTGCGGGTCTACGGACCCGAGCCGGGCGCCTTTCTGGGCAGCGGTCATGTCACTGCCGGCGAGTTGATCGCCGACCGCCTGCTCAGCCCCCAGGAAGTGCAGTCATTGTTGGCGCCCGCGCCTGGCCTGGCGGCCTGAAGTACAAGTTCTGAAGCGAGATTGTTATGAGTACCCAAATCCGAAACATTGCCATCATTGCCCACGTGGACCATGGCAAGACCACCATGGTTGACCAGCTGCTGCGTCAGTCGGGCACCTTTGCCGACCACGAGAAGATCGTCGACACCGTGATGGACAACAACGCCATCGAACGCGAGCGCGGCATCACCATCCTGGCCAAAAACTGTGCGGTCAGCTGGGAAGGCACGCACATCAACATCGTCGACACCCCGGGCCACGCGGACTTCGGCGGTGAGGTCGAGCGCGCGCTGTCCATGGTCGACGGCGTGGTGCTGCTGATCGACGCCCAGGAAGGCCCGATGCCGCAGACCCGCTTCGTCACCAAGAAGGCGCTGGCGCTGGGTCTGAAGCCCATCGTCGTCGTCAACAAGGTCGACAAGCCCGGCGCCAAGCCCGATGCCGTGATCAACGCCGCCTTCGACCTGTTCGACAAGCTCGGCGCTACCGACGAGCAGCTGGACTTCCCGGTTGTCTACGCCTCTGGCATCAATGGCTGGACCTCGCTGGAAGAGGGTGCGCCGGGCGAGCAATGGGGTCCCGATATGTCGGCCCTGTTCAACACCGTGCTCAAGCATGTGCCGGCGCAATCGGGTGATCCGGATGCAGCGCTGCAGCTGCAAATCTCGGCGCTGGACTTCTCGACCTTCGTCGGCCGCATCGGCGTGGGCCGCATCAGCCAGGGCACGATCAAGCCCGGCATGAACGTGGCCGTGATGGAAGGCCCGGACGGCAAGACCGTCACCGGCCGCATCAACCAGGTGCTGACCTTCCAAGGCCTGGACCGCGTGCAAGTGACCGAAGCCGGCCCCGGCAATATCGTGCTGATCAACGGCATCGAGGACATCGGTATCGGCGTCACGGTGACCGACCCGCTGAACCCGGCTCCGCTGCCCATGCTGAAGGTGGACGAGCCGACGCTGACGATGAACTTCTGCGTCAACACCAGCCCGCTGGCCGGCCGTGAAGGCAAGTACGTCACCAGCCGTCAGATCTGGGACCGTCTGCAGAAAGAGCTGCAACACAACGTCGCGCTGCGCGTCAAGGAGACCGACGAAGACGGTATCTTTGAAGTCTGCGGCCGTGGTGAACTGCACCTGACCATCCTCTTGGAAAACATGCGCCGTGAAGGCTATGAGCTGGCCGTGTCCAAGCCGCGCGTGATGTTCAAGGACATCGACGGCGTCAAGTGCGAGCCGATGGAGCTGGTCACCGCCGACGTCGAGGAAACCCACCAGGGTGGCGTGATGCAGGCCCTGGGCCTGCGCAAGGGCGATCTGGTCAATATGGAGCCGGACGGCCATGGCCGTGTGCGCCTGGAATACCGCATCCCGGCCCGCGGCCTGATCGGCTTCTCCAACGAGTTCATGAACCTGACCCGTGGTTCGGGCCTGATCTCGTCGATCTTCGACGGCTACGAAGCCCACAAGGGCGAAATCGGCGGCCGCAAGAACGGCGTGCTGATCTCCATGGACGACGGCGAAATCTTCACCTATGCGCTGGGCAAGCTGGATGATCGCGGTCGCATGTTCGTGAAGCCGAACGATCCGGTCTATGAAGGCATGATCGTCGGCATCCACAGCCGCGACAACGACCTGGTCGTCAACGCCACGCGAACCAAGCAGCTGACCAACTTCCGCGTCTCGGGCAAGGAAGACGCCATCAAAATCACGCCGCCCATCGATCTGACGCTGGAGTACGGTGTCGACTTCATCGATGACGATGAGCTGGTCGAGATCACGCCCAAGAGCATCCGTCTGCGCAAGCGCCATCTGTCGGAGCATGAGCGCAAGCGGTTTGCGCGCGAGAATGCCGCCTAATTGTGGGCCCCTCGCCCAGCGGGTACGCTGGGCGGTCCCCCGAGGGGACGGCTTGCTCGCGCAAGCCATGGCGGGCCGGCTTGGGAGCGGCCCGGCGCTCGGCCCGAGATTCAGAGGCCCTGCCTACAAGATCTGATGCGCCCTTCGGGGCGCTTTTCTATGGCCATGACCCATCGCAAAGCTGTTGTTCTGATGCTGCTGGTCACGCTGATGTGGAGTTCCGCAGGCGTGGTGACGCGGCAGCTAGAGGCGGCGCGCAGCTTTGAGGTGACGTTCTGGCGCAGTGCGTTCAATGCCTTGTCGCTGCTCGCCGCCTTGCTCGTGCTGCGTGGCCCGGCGCTGTGGGGACAGGTCTTGCGCGCGCCGCGCAAGGTCTGGGCCTCGGGGTTGTGCTGGGCGGTGATGTACACCGCCTTCATGCTGGCGCTGACGATGACCAGCGTGGCCAATGTGCTCGTCACGATGGCGTTGGGGCCGCTGCTGACGGCCTTGTTCGCCCGGATCTTCCTTCATCACCGGCTGCCGGCACGGACCTGGCTCGCCATTGCCTTGGGCAGCGCGGGCATTGCTTGGATGTTTGCTCATGAGATGCAGGGCGGCCCGGGCAGCCTGGCCGGCATGGGCGTGGCGCTGGGCGTACCGCTGGCCGCGGCCTGCAACTGGACGCTGCTGCAGCACGACAGCCGCGCGGGCGGTGAACGCAGCGACATGCTGCTGGCCGTGTTGCTGGGCGCGCTGGTCTCCGCGCTGCTCACGCTGCCACTGGCTTGGCCCCTGCAGGCTTCGGCGCACGACGTCGGCTTGTTGGCCGGTCTGGGCCTGTTTCAGCTGGCGCTGCCCTGTTTGTTGGTGGTGCGGCTCAGCCAGGTGCTCAGTGGGCCGGAACTGGCGCTGCTGGGTCTGCTCGAAGTGCTGTTCGGTGTGCTGTGGGCCTGGCTGGGGGCTGGGGAAGCCCCGTCTACCGCGGCCCTCTCAGGTGGTGCTATGGTGCTGACCGCGCTCGTCGGCAATGAGTTGCTGGGCCTGCGTCGCAGCGGTGTCAGCCGTCGCGAGTAAATCAAACAAGAAGTTGGAGTAAGAAGGCATGACTGCCGCATTGATTCCGCCGCTGTGCGCCGAAGGACTGATTCAGGCCGAGGTGAACGGTTGTCTCGGACTGATCACCCTGAACCGCGCACAGGCCTTGAACGCGCTGTCGCTGCCGATGATTCGTGACATGACTGCCTTGCTGCAGGCCTGGGCGGCTCAACCCGCCGTGCAGGCCGTGGTGGTGCTGGGGGCTGGTCGTGAAGGCAAGCCGGCTGCCTTCTGCGCCGGCGGCGACATCCGATTCTTCCATCAGGCGGCACTGGCCGGCGACAGCGCGCTGGGTGATTTCTTCACCGAGGAATACGCGCTCAACCACCTGATCCACCACTACCCCAAGCCCTATATCGCGCTGATGGATGGCGTGGTGATGGGCGGCGGCATGGGCATCAGCCAGGGTGCCAAGCTGCGCGTGCTGACCGAGCACTCCAAGCTCGCGATGCCTGAGACCAATATTGGCTTGTTCCCCGATGTGGGCGGCGGCTGGTTCCTGTCGCAGTGCCCGGGCCATGTCGGCGAATGGCTGGCGCTGACCGGGCAGCCGATAGGCGCGGGCGATGCCATCGAACTGGCACTGGGCGATGTGTTCGTGCAGCAGTCGGCCATGAAGGCGATCATCGAGGCCTTCCGGCATGGCGAGCAAAGCAGTGCAGAGCATGTGGTCGCGACCGTGATGGAACATGCCGATCTGGCGCCGCCGGCCGATCACCTGGAACTGCGCTCCCGCATCGACCAGCATTTCCGCCATGTCAGCGTCACCGCCATCATGGCTTCGCTGGCGGCAGCCGACGATGAATGGTCGCGCCATACCCACGCCACGCTGCTGAAGCGCTCGCCGCTGATGATGGCGGTGACGCTCGAGCAGTTGCGCCGGGCTCGCGGCATGAGCCTGGCCGAAGATCTGCGCATGGAGCGCGATCTGGTTCATCACTGCTTCCACCTGCGCCCCGGTGCCGCCAGCGAAACGGTGGAAGGCATTCGCGCGCTGGCGGTCGACAAGGACCACAGCCCGCGCTGGAATCCGGCCCGCATCGAGGATGTCAGCGCCGAGCTGGTTCAGGCCTTTTTCAAGAGCCCCTGGGCGCCAGATCAGCACCCCTTGAAAGCCCTGGCATGACCTGACCCCCAGTGGGCCATGGCAGGCAGATAATCGCGGCAGGTCCTACCGGACCAGCCGCGTTTTTGTTTGTGCGCCCACCAGAAGAGGGCAGCCCACGAGGAGTCTGAATGCCGACCGATATCGAGATCGCCCAGGCGGCGACGCTGCGCAAGATCTTGCCCCTGGCCGCCGAGCGGCTTGGCATCCCCGAAGACGCCCTGGTCCCCTATGGGCACTACAAGGCCAAGATCAGCCTGCCCCATCTGCAGCAGCTCGCCGAACGCCCGCAGCAGGGCCATCTGGTGCTGGTCACTGCGATATCGCCAACGCCCCCTGGCGAAGGCAAGACGACGACGACGGTGGGACTGGGCGACGGCCTCAGCCATATCGGCAAGAAGGCGATGATCTGCCTGCGCGAACCCTCGCTGGGTCCCTGCTTCGGCATGAAGGGCGGGGCGGCCGGTGGCGGCTATGCCCAGGTGGTGCCGATGGAGGACATCAATCTGCACTTCACCGGCGACTTCCATGCGATCGCGCTGGCCAACAACCTGCTCGCCGCGCTGCTGGACAACCACATCCACCACGGCAATGCGCTGGGCCTCGACGTGCGCCGCATCAGCTGGCGCCGTGTTGTCGACATGAACGACCGCGCCCTGCGCCAGATCACCGTGGCACTGGGCGGGCCGGGCAATGGCTATCCACGCGAGGATGGTTTTGACATCGTCGTCGCGTCCGAGGTGATGGCCATTCTTTGCCTGGCCGACTCGCTGGCCGATCTGAAGCAGCGGCTGGGCAATATCGTGGTCGGCTACACCGCTGACAAGCGGGCCATCACTGCCCGCGATCTGAAGGCTGATGGCGCGATGGCGGCGCTGCTGAAGGATGCGATGTCGCCGAACCTCGTGCAGACGCTGGAAGGCACGCCGGCCTTTGTCCACGGCGGGCCCTTTGCCAATATTGCCCACGGCTGCAACAGCCTGATGGCGACGCGTGCCGCGTTGAAGCTGGCTGACTATGTGGTCACCGAGGCCGGCTTTGGCGCTGATCTGGGCGCCGAGAAGTTCATCGATATCAAATGCCGCAAGGGCGGCTTGAAACCCGCCTGTGCCGTCATCGTGGCCACCGTGCGGGCGCTCAAGCATCACGGCGGTGGCGCTGCCCAGCCAGCACTGCAGGCGCTGCAGTCCGGCCTCGCGAATCTGCGCCGCCATATCGAGAACGTGCAAGAGCACTACGGCCTGCCGGCCATCGTGTCCATCAATCGCTTCGACAGCGACAGCGCCGAGGAAATAGCGTTGATCGAGGCCTGCTGCACCGACTTGGGGGTGCGCTGCGTGCTGGCCAGCCACTGGGCCGAGGGCGGTGCCGGTGCAGCCGCGCTGGCCGAGGCTGTCGTTCAGCAGTGCGAGAACGCTCCCGGCACGCCGCGCTTTCTGTATGACGATGCCGAGCCATTGGAAGCCAAGATCAGCGCCGTGGCGCGCAAGATCTACCGTGCCGATTCTGTGGCCTTCGAGCCGCGCGCGGCGCAGCAGCTGAAGGACTTGAATGCTCAGGGCTGGGGTCATCTGCCGGTCTGCATCGCCAAGACGCAGTACTCGTTCAGCAGCGACGCCAGCCTGCTCGGCGCGCCCATCGGCCATGTGCTGCGGGTGCGCGAGCTGCGCCTCAATGCCGGCGCCGGCTTTGTGACGGCAATCTGCGGCGACATCATGACCATGCCGGGGCTGCCCAAGGTGCCGGCGGCCGAACGGATAGGCCTGGACGATCAGGGCCGCATCCACGGCCTGTTCTGAACGCTGTTGCAGCCACACACTCGCCAGCGCGGCCAACAAGCTTGATACTTCGCCGTCGCCACGGCGCTTGCGCCGAGTGCGACGGCCGGCCTCGACAGAGGCCACGTCGAAGCCAGAACAACAGATCAAGGTAGCGTCGGCGCCCGCAGCGGCGTGCGGACCAGGGGAACTTGCCGGGATGCCTCCCGGTGCCTCGCCTCAAGGCGTGGCCCGTGCGGCATCTTTCATGAACCTGGGCCGCCCTCGCCGCGTGGATGCGAATGGGCGTGCGGCCCGCGAGCGGGCCGCAGTGCAGCGGCCGGCCCCGCTGCAGTTCCGGGTGGTGTCGGAGGTGCCGGATATGCGGCTTGCTCATGCTCGGGAGATCGAGTTGAAGCAAGCACATTTTTCTCAAGCACTGATGGCCAGTGCGCTGGCCGTCTTGTTGCAAGGCGCAGTGCCGGTCGCTTCGGCGCAGACGGCGCCGCCAGCCGTCGGCAACGCGACCATCGCCGGTCGCGAGTCGGCGCCGCGTCAAACGATGCGCGCCCATTTCGACGACATTCGCAAGGCCCGGGCGATTGCCCACAGCCGCTTCGAAACACTGGCCTCGCCCTACGAGCTCGGCTATCTGATCGTGCAGGTGAACGATGCCGAGGCGCGTGAGTTGCGTGCCATGGGTTTCCGGCTGGAAGTCGATGCCCACTGGGAAAGCCAGCAATTGGAACAGGCCAGGATGGAGAGCGGCGAGCGGCGGCGGCTCAGCGAGGCGCGTGGGGACTTGCAGGCGCTGGCCGGCATACCCAGCTACAGCTGCTACCCGACCGTCGAAGAGGTATTCAGCGCCGCCCAGGCCATGGTGACGGCCAAGCCGCAGCTGGCCAGCTGGATCGACATTGGCGACTCCTGGGAAAAGAGCCGCGGCAGCGGTGGCTATGACCTGCGTGTGCTCAAGCTCAGCAACAGCGCCATCACCGGCGCCAAGCCCAAGCTCTTTGTCAACGCCGGCATCCATGCGCGCGAGTACGCGACCACGCCGCTGGTGCTGGAATTCGCCCGCAAGCTGTTCAACGGCTATGGCGTCGATGCCGATGCGACCTGGATCCTAGATCACCACGAGATCCACCTGCTGCTGGCCACCAACCCGGATGGTCGCAAGAAGGCCGAGACCGGCCTCCTGTGGCGCAAGAACACCAACACCGCCTACTGCGGCGCTACGAGCAACAGCCGAGGTGCCGACCTGAATCGCAACTTCGGCTTCGGCTGGAACAGCACCGGTGGCAGCGGCTCCAGCGGCAACAGCTGTGACGAGACCTACCGCGGCGCCAGCGCCGCCTCCGAGCCCGAGACCCGTGCGGTCGAGGCCTATATCCGCTCGCTGTGGACCGACCGTCGCGGCCCCAATCGCACCGACCCCGCACCGCTCGATACCAGCGGCATCCATCTGGACATCCACAGCCACGGCCGCTTGCTGCTCTGGCCCTGGGGCACGAACGGCAGCGTGGCCGGCAACGACAAGCAGCTGGCCACGCTGGGCCGCAAGTTCGCCTACTTCAATGGCCATACGCCCGAACGCTCGCTGGACCTCTATGAGACCGACGGCACCAGCGATGGCCCGAGCTATGGCGAGCTCGGGGTGGCGGCCTTCACCTTCGAGCTGGGCACGGCCTTCTTCGAACAGTGCAGCTATTACACGAACACGCTGCTGCCGGGCAATATGCCGGCCCTGATGTATGCGGCCAAGGTGGTACGCACGCCATACCAGACGCCGGCAGGGCCGGACGTGACGCAGCTGAGCCTGTCTGCTGCCAAGGTCACGGCCGGTACGCCGGTGACCTTGAATGCGCAGCTCGACGACACCCGCTACAGACAGAGCAATGGTGCCGAGCCGACCCAGAACATTGCCGCGGCCGAAGCCTATGTCGACACGCCACCGTGGCTGGCCGGCGCCACGGCGATCGCCCTGGCGGCTACCGATGGCAGCTTCAACAGCAGTGCCGAAGCGGTGCGCGGCCAGCTCGATACCAGCGGCTGGAGCAATGGTCGGCACATCGTCTATGTGCGCGGCCGCGACGCCGCCGGCAACTGGGGCGCCTTCAGTGCGGTTTTCCTGGAGATCGGCAGTGGCGGAGGCCTGCCGCCGCAGGCCGCCTTTGACTGGACCGTCAATGGCCTTGCCGTGCAGTTCAATGATCGCAGCACCGACGATGGCAGCATCGTCGGCCGGCAATGGCAGTTCGGTGACGGCAGCAGTGGCAACGGTACACCCGCCAGCCACAGCTACGCCGCTGCCGGCAGCTACACGGTGCAGCTGACGGTGACCGACAACGACGGGCAGAGCGCCAGCACCTCGAAGCTGCTGCAACTCAGCGACGACGGCGTGCCCGTGCTGGCCAAGGGTCAGGTCTTGACGGGACTCGCCGGTGCCCGGGCCAGCTGGCGCTACTGGAAGGTCGCGGTGCCGGCCGGCACGAGCAGCCTGACGGTGGCCACCAGCGGCGGCAGCGGCGATCTGGACCTCTTCACCCGCTCCGGCGCGCAGCCGACCAGCAGCAGCTACAGCTGCCGCAAGCAAGGCTCGACCAATGCCGAGACCTGCACGATTGCCAATCCGCCCTCAGGCTGGTTGTACATCGGCGTCTATGGCTACGCGGCCTATAGCAACGCTCAGCTGACTGTGAATTACACGCCCTGATTTGTTGCACAATCGCGCCCCCGCCCGTGCCGGACATGGGCGGGGGCGTTTTTGTTTTGAGCCGCAAGCAGCCGAGGAGTCTGGTTTGTCCCGAAGCAGTACCGAACGCGTGGTCAGCCGCGCCGCAGAGTTTTTTGTCATGAGTCAGCTGATCCGCCAGGGCCATGAGGTCGTGCCCTGTCTGGGCGGCATGCAGGGGGCGGAGCTGATGCTCAAGAGCGCCAGCGGGCGCCGCTATGAGTTGATTGTTCGCGGTGTGGCTGACAGCGGCCGCTGGCTGGTCAACAGCGAGGACGAGAGTGCACGCGAGGACGCGGTCTACGTGCTCCTGAACTACAAGCGCTTCGCTGAGGCGCGCAGCTATCCCATCGTCTATGTGCTGCCGGCGCCGGCGCTGCAGCCCTTGAAGGAGCCGCACGGCAAGAGCCGCCAGGCGCTGAACTTTGCCGGCAAGAAGAGCCGGGTGGCCGAGCTCGACCGCTGGGCTGAGGCCTGGTCGGTGATCCAGTAGCCACGCGCGCTCGTGCTACGCTGCGCCGACAAGAGGAGCTCGCCGAACATCCCACTCGGGCGACCGCTGACGGAGGCAGGATTGATCAAGAAGATGCGGGCCCGGGCGACGGCCCTGGGTCGACCGATGCAGGGGCTGATGGCCAGCGAGGTGGCCACCGTGCTGGCGCTGATGGTCGGCTATGTGGCCGTGCCCTGGTGGGTGGCCCAGCATGGCGGCGGGCAAGACCTGGCCCTCAATGGCGTTGTCGTCGCCATTGCGTCCTTTCTGCTGATGCCGCTCTTGTCGCCGCTGGGCGATCGCTGGCCGAAGCAGCGCTTGATGATGGCTTCGCTGATGGTGCTTTCACTGGGCGCCTGCGGCTATGCGCTGATGATCCAGCTTGATGCCTACCGGCTGGCGCTGGTGATGGCCTTGGGCGTGCTCGGCGCCGCCGCTTCCGGCGTGCTGATGCCGGCGACGATGAGCATCGCCGCCGAGCTGGTGCCAGCCGCGCAGCTGCCCGAGGCGCTCAGCCTGCAGCGCAGTGCGCAGTCGCTGGGCCGGGTGCTGGGCCCGGCGCTGGGCGGTGCGCTGGTCAGCCTGGGAACCGGCGTGGCGCTGTGGGCGCAGTGCGGCTTGTTGCTGGGTGCGGCCTGGGCGGTGCGTTCCATTCCCGCGGCCAGCGGCCATGCCGACGGCCCGGCGCGTGGCCCCTGGCGGCGCGAACTGGCGCAGGGCCTTCGGGCGGCCTGGGCGGTGCCGGTCGAGCGCGGCTGGACGCTGGTGGGGCTGATCGGCACGGTGTTCCTCCTGCCTGGTTTTTCGATGCTGGTGCCGCTGAAGCTGCAGTCGCTGGGTCTGTCCAGCGGCTGGCTGGGCGCGGCTGAGACCGGACTGGCGCTGGGCATGCTCAGCGGTGCCTTGGGCGGCAATCTCTGGGTCGCCAAATGGCTGGGCCGATTCCAGACACGGTTTTTGTCGACGGTGATTCAGGGCCTGGGTCTGGCGCTGGCCGGTTGGACCGCTCAGGGCGTGGTGATCGTGCTGGCACTGTTTGTCGTGGGCTTCGCGAACTCCTGCGGCGTGCTGGTTGGACAGACGCACCGGATGCTGGCCATTCC
Source organism: Roseateles aquae (assembly GCF_032337115.1). NCBI lineage: Bacteria > Pseudomonadati > Pseudomonadota > Betaproteobacteria > Burkholderiales > Sphaerotilaceae > Roseateles > Roseateles aquae. The sequence goes on along the minus strand of NZ_JAVXZY010000001.1, from coordinate 283,016 downwards.
GGCGCACTTCCGTTCGCGGCTGAATGCGGTCAGCATGATGTCCTTGCAAATCGCCAGCGCGCTGGGGCCGGCCTTGGCCGGCATCGGTCTGGCCCGGGCGTCGGTCGATGCGGTCTATATCGGCCTGGGTCTGGCCGGCTCGGTGAGTGCGCTGGGGCTCTTGTTGGTGCCGGGCTTGCGCGAGATGCTCGCGCTGGATCACGAGGAGGTGAAGGAATGGTACGCAAAGCAGCATCCGCACCTGTTTGCTTGAGCCCGCGCCATGGCCTGGCGGCGGTGCTGATCGCAGCCTTGCTGTCGGCCTGTGCGGCAAACCAGCCGCCTGCTGCGGCGCCTCAGGCCGCTGGCGCCGCCGCCAGCGCGCCCAGCGCGCCCAGCGCTGGCCACGCAGCCACGGCAGGGCCGGCTGTCAAGCGCGATGCCGGCAGCCGCATCGGCGAGGCGGCAACGTCGCCGCTGTCCGATTTGAACCTGGTCGGCGAGAAGCTACCTGAGTTGCTGCAGGAGGCGCGCCGCCACCCCTATGCGCCGCCCAGCGATGGCAGCTGCGCCGGGCTGCAGCTGAGCATCCAGGTCTTGGACGATCTGCTCGGCCCCGATCTGGACAGCCCCGAGGTGCAGGGCGAGCGTGACCTGCTGGAGCGCGGCGGCGATGCACTGGGCGATGCGGCAATCAGCGGCCTGCGCGGCGCGGCCGAGGGCATTCTGCCGTTTCGCGGCTGGCTGCGCCGGCTCAGCGGCGCCGACAAGCGCGACCGCGAAATCGCCAGCGCCCTGCGTGCCGGCTGGGTGCGGCGTGGCTATCTGCGTGGTTTGGCCGCAGCGCAGCGCTGCCCGTGAGCGCTACGCAGAAGAATCAGCGCCGCCATTGCAAGGCGAGGCTCAGCCTGTCCTGGCGCGCATAGCTGCCCCAGAAGCTGGCCGGCGGCCCGCCGATGCTGGTGGCGCTGAGTTCGAGTTGCAGGCCCTCGCCGAGCTGGCGCGTCAGGCTCATGCGGGCAAAGTGCTCGCTGGCCGTGCCACCCTGGCGCGGCCGCCAGTTGGCCTCCAGCGCCCATTGCCAGCGTGACTGCTCGCCGGGCTTGTACTGCAGCCGCGTCATCAGGCTGTTGGCAAACACACGACGAAAGTCCCACCAACCCGCGGGCGCGTCGCGGCGCTCACCAATGAGCCGTTCGCCCTGCAGCTGAAGCAGCAGGTAGAGGCTGTCGTCGGCAGCGAAAGGGGCAAAGCGCTCGTGGTCGATGCTGATCACCCATTGGGCAAAGCGTTGGCTGCGTTGATGGTTCAGCAGGGCGGCCTCGGCGCGCAGCAGCGAGCCGCTCCACAACGGCCGGGTCAGACCCAGGCTCAGCGCGTCCATACCGTCTTGGCGCGGTTGCAGCAGCCAGCCCCTGCCGTCCGCCGCTGCTGCCAGGCTGGCCATTGGTGCGTAAGACTGGCCGTGAAAGGCGACCAGGCTGAACTCCTGCTCATCCAGCCGGGCGCTCCAGCGCAGGGCCGTGGTCCAGCGCGAGTTGCCGGCGTCGACCGGGGCTTGGCTCAAGCCGGGCGGCAGTGGCTGCGCCCACACGCCTGCCGGGAGTTCGGACGGGGCGGCACGGGGCGCCAGCACCCATTCAAGGCTGCTGTCGCCGCTGTCCTGGCGCAGGCTGAATGCCGTTCGCGCCAGCTTCTGAGGCCGGCTCAGGTCGCGCCAATCACGGGCGTTCAGCAGGTCACTGGGCGAGACGGTGTCCGTGATGGCCCATTCAAAGCGTTGGCGGCCCAGGCGCCAGCTCCAGCGGCCTTGCTGATGGGCCAGATAGGCCTCACCGACGCTCGCTTGGTCGCCGGCATCGCTGTGCCGCGCCTCGGCTTGCAGGCGCAACCGCCAGGTCTCATGCCCAGCGGCGCGCTTGAGGCTGAGCCCGGCCTGCGCGCTGGCCAGCTGCTCTTGGCCCGCGTCAGCGTGCAGGGCAGGTCCAAAGCGCAGCTGCAGCAGCGAGTCGGTCTCCAGTTCCGTCTCGTTGGTGAGGTCTGCCTCGGCGAAGGCCTGGCCGGCCATTAGCAACAGGCACAGCGTCAGCAGCCAAGGCTTGGGGCCAGCGAATGCTCCGCAGCTCATGGCTCCACCATGCCGGCCGGGCTGAACAGACGCTCGGGCAGGGCAGCGCCGAACTGGCGCTGCTCGATCTCGAACACGCTGCGCCGCGCCTCCTTGTGGTTATCAACAATGACCCGTCCGGCGCGCCAACGGCCGCTGGGCTCGAGCTTGATCTCCTCCTGGCGCTGGGTCTTCAACAAGCTGCCCTCGGCATCGAAGTACAGGATCTCGGTGACGGCCAGGCTGCCCGCGCTGACGGTGATGCGCCGTTTGGCATAGGCGCTGGACGTGCCTTCACGTGGCGTGGCCTCGATCTGCCAGGCCTCTGGGCTGCTCTTGAGCAGCTTGTACTGGAAGCCGGCGATGGCCTCGCCGAGCAGCTGGCGGTTGTCTTCAAAGCTCAGGTCGGTGCCGCCGAAATAGCGGTTCTCGCGATCGGCCGAGATGCGCCGCGCCTGTGGCCAGGACGGCATGCGCAACCACATCTGGCTGGGCTCGGCGCTGCTGTCGCGGCTGATCAGCAGGGCCAGGCCGCGGTCTTCCTGCGGCGCCTTGAAGCGGATCAGCACCCGCTCGCCGTGCGCTTGAAAGCGAGTCCAGCGGCTCAGCTGCTTGAGCTCGGCGGCTTGCTTGGGGCGCTCCATGCGCAGCTTGATGCTTTCCTGCTCGGTGCCGCCGCCCAGGCGGTAGCGCGCCCAAGCCTCCTGGATCAGGCTGCTGGCGTCGGGCTCCGCAGCCTGGCTTGTGGGGGCGGCGAAAGTGAGCGTGAAGGCGAGGGCCGTGGCCGTGGTGAGGAAGTGCCGACGGCGGGCGAGATAGGGCGTCTTCATGGCTCAGAGCTTTTCGGTGGCCAGGGTGGTGGCGGTAGCGGTGGTGCTGGTTTGCGCATCGGCTGCAGCGAAGCTGCTGTCGGTCGGAGCCGGCAGTTCGCGCGCGACGGGCACCGGGCGCGGCCGCGGCGGGCGCACACAGCTGCGCAGCACGCCGGTCATCAGCACCAGCGCGCCGAAGGCACAGGCGGCCAGCATCACGATCATCAAGAGGCCCAGGCGCTGAATGGGCAGAAAGGGCGAGAGCATCAGGAAGCTGAAGCAGATGGCATTGAGCTTGGCGTCGATCAGCGTCACCCGGCCGCGCTCATGCAACGCCTGGTGGAGCGCCTCGTCGGGGCTGGCGTCGCGCTGCAGCGCTTGCATGAAGTCGTCCACCACATAGATGTCGAAGTCGATCGCGGCATTGATGCCCAGCGCCGTGGCGCAGGCGGTGGCCTGGTCCAGCGGGATGGCCAGCAAGGCCATCAGCACGACGATCAGCGCATAGGCGAACAGAAAGGGCAGGCTGATGGCCAGCGCCGTCCACAACGGGTGCAGCCGGGCGCGCGGCGGCGCCTTGGCACGGCGGCGGTTGTGCCAGCACAGCCAGCCGGCGCAGATGACGATGACCAGCGGGAAGGAGCTCAGCACATTGAGCGGCTTGCCCTGGCTGATGTACTCGTCGGTCTGGTGATAGGTGTGCAGGCGGCCGAAGGGCAGCACACGCAGATCGGGGAAATCTTCGGCGGCGACGCGCATCGTCGCGTCAGCGAATTCACGCAGGCTGCGCGAGTTGTCGGCGGCGTGGGCGGCGTAGATCACAAAGCCGTCCTTGGACCAGAAATTGTCGGCCAGTCGTGGGCCATCGAGATCCCAGCGCATCAGCTGCAGCAGCTCGTGGGCCTGCTGGCGGGTGGCTGGCAAGGGCTGGCCGACATCGGGGCTGCGCGCGGACACCTGGCTCAGCTTGTCGATGATGGAACGCACCGGCATCGCGCCCGGCAGGGCGGCCACACGCTGCTGAAAAGCCTGGACGCGGGCGATGAATGCCGGGTCCTCGCTGGCCGCCAGTTCATGCCCTTCGCTGCGCGGCAGCACCAGATAGCTCAGCCGCGCAAAGCCGGCGCCACCGGGCTGGTTCAAGAGCGCGCGGCCGCGATCAACGATGGTGTGGGGCAGGTAGTCGATCGGCCGCTCCTGCACCAGAATCCATTTGTCGCGCTGGCTGAGGTCGTGCACGACAACGATCAAGGCGGCCGTGAGCGCGCTGGCGGTGATGGCCAGCGAAACGCCCAGGCTGCGGCGCGGGCTCATCGCCAGCAGCTGGCGGCAGGCCTGCTGTGGCAGCCAGTCGATCAGGCGCTTATAGCGCTCGAACCAGGGTGCCAGGCGCGAGTGCCTGGCATCGCTGGGCAGGCCGCCGATGCAGATGTGCAGGGCCGGCAGCAAGGTGACGACCAGCACGCGCTGGATGACGATGCCCAGCGCCGACAGCACGCCGACCTCCAGAATGCCGCGAATGCCAATCTGCGGCAGCGTGGCGAAGTTCAGGACGGCAATCGCCGCCACCACATTGAGCTTGACGGCAATCGGGGCGGTCAGCCGCCACAGCGTGGCGCGATCGAGCTCGGGATGTTCGGCCCAGACATCGTTGAAGGCCTCGAAGGCGCGAACATTGAAGGAGATGCCGGAGACGATCAGCGCCGACAGCACGAGCAGGAAGTACACCCGCTCATAGACCGGCTGACCGTAGAAGCTCAGGCCCAGATCGGCCAGCAGCGGGATGCTGCCGCGCACCAGCACAAAGGAGACGAAGATCACGCCGGTGACCTGCAACGCCTGCCGCCAGGAGCCCAGCGAGAACACCGCGGCCAGCGTGGCGATCAAAAGGCCGGTGGTCGAATAAAACATCACGTCGGAGATCAGCGCGTAATGCATCAGGCCGCGCGCCACAGACCAGCCGCCCAGGCTGACATTGGCATAGGCCTTGGCCGGTTTGATATCGCCCTTGTAGAGCAGCCATTCCAGCTGCGAAATCGGGCGCTGCTCCAGGTATTGAGCGACGCGGTCGACGATTCCTTGCTCGCTGTAGTCCTCGGGCAGGAAGACGAAGATCTGCGCGTAGTCGAACTCGCGGCCGATCAGCGTGCCGTAGATGCTGGCGTCGTCCTTGACGGCCTGCTTCCAGCGCGCCAAGGTGAAGTCGCTGCGCAGCTGGCCGTCGCCGCTGAACAGGCTCTTGCCGAGGTAGGGGCTGCTCTGCAGCTGGCCGTCCTGCACGCGGTAGTCGACCGCATTGCTGGACAGGCTCCAGACCGTGGCTTCGGGAAACAGGGCGCGAACCTCCTCGCTCATGCGCACGATCTGCGCCATGCCGGCGCCATCGATGCCGCCGGGGAAGGCGAGCACAAAGGACAGGGTGTCGCCTTTGTTGATGCTCTTGATGCTGGCGGCATCGCGTTGCCACTGGTCGTAGCGATTGCTGTGATCCAGCAGGGCGTCCTGGACGATGCCGGCGCTGGGCACGCGCAGGTTCAGGAGCGCAAACCAGGCGGTGATGAGCAGGGCCAGCACGCAGATCGCGCGTGCGGCGTTGTGGCTGAGTGATCGATTCATGGGACTTCTCGGGGGATGTCTGCGCAGGGCGGGGCGCGGTCAGAAACTGCTGTTCGAGCTGCTGCTGCCTTGGCCCAGCAAGGCCGGTTGCTTCGGCAACTCGGGCCGCTGCTGTTTCAGGTCAAAGCTGTGTACCGGGCGACCGAAGCAATGCGGTGCCGGCAGGCCGATCTGCAGCGAGGCAAAGGCCTCGCGCACCAGCGCGGTGTTGCGCTCGTCAACGACGAACCAGTCGCGCGTCAGTGCCACTGGGCTGTGTTCGCGATAGATCGCGTGATACAGCGCCATCGCTTCGGCAAAGCAGCCGAACACCGTGCCGCGCGAGAGCTGCAGCTTGCTCCAGCTCAGCGGCCCGGCCACATAGCGCAGCAGCGGCGAATGGCCGTTGCCGGCGTCCTGGCGCAGCACGGCGCTGCGGCAGCGGGCGTAGGTCGGCGCGTCCAGATTGGCCGGCTCGGCAACGTCGACGACGAGCAGCTTGCGCTGTGCGCGGCGCAGCCATTGCACTTGCTCCAGCGTCAGCTTGGCCTCGGCGCTGTGGGTGCAGGCGACGACCATGTCGAAATGGCCGGCCTCACGCAGCTCGTGGCAGACCTTCATGCCAGTCTCGGCGGCAAAGTCGTTCAGCAGCTTGGGCGTGCTGCCGAAGCCGACGACCTCATGGCCGGCCTTCATCAGATGGCGCGAGACCGCCGAGCCGAGGATGCCGTAGGGGCCGATCACCAGGATGCGCGGGCGCAGGCGCTTCAGGCCGCTTTGTTCGATGGCGCGGTCGATGTCCGCGCAGAGCAGCTGCGCCGTGCCGTTGTCACCGATGGTGAAGACCAGCTTGGGAAACAGCGCCTTCAGCTCGGCACCATCGCGGCCGAACAGCCGTTTGGTCGAAGCCGCCAGCAAGACGACTCGAGCGCCTTGCGCCTCGGCCCACTTGACCGCCTCGATGAAGACCAGCTTGGCCTTCTTGCGGCCCTCCCGGCTGACCATCTCCTCGGCGGTGAAGTTGATGCCGCGCACCTGCGCCGCCACGCCGCCCAGATGCATGCGTGGGCCGCTGGCATGTTGCATGCGGTTGGCCGAGGCGCTGAAGAAGCGGCGGCGCTCGGCCTCGTCGCGGATATTGGTGACGAAGACGACGTCCAGACGCGGCTTGTCGGTCAAGAGGCGCAGCGCGCGGCGAACATCGCAGACGGCCAGGAGAGCACGCCAGAGGGTTGCGAGCATGGGGCAGATTCCTTCGCTGGAGCCGGCGAACCGGCCCATGGGTTGAACTGCTTCGCATGCTAGGAATCGGCGCCGATTCGGCCGATACGGTAAGCACCGTAGTTGGCGTGGCGGCCCCCGCAGGCGCGGGGGCGGTTCGCGAACTAGTTCACAACTGGAGAGTTGCTTGGAATGAAGACCGCGAAGCAGCTGCCGCGATTCAGCTCTGAGCGCACGCTGAAGCGAAAGCCGCCTTGCTCGCACAGCGACTTGACGATGAACAGCCCCAGGCCAAAGCCCTGGCTGGCCGCCTGCTCGCCCTGGCGGAAGGGCTGCATCAGCGTTTGCAGCTGCGTGGGCAGCAGGCCCGGGCCGGTGTCCAGCACCTGCAGCTCGATGCCGCCAGCGCGCCGCCTTGCACCCAGCAAGACCTGACCCCGCCCGCCATGGCTGGGCGTGTAGCGCAGCGCATTGCTGAGCAGGTTGTTGAGGATGCGGGCCAGGATCAGCGCCGAGCCGTCGACGCTGGCGCCGCAGCGCGCCACGCGCAGCCGCAGGCCGCGGGCCTCGGCCTGCGCGCGGTGCTCGGCCGCCAGCTGCTCGAACAGCGCGCCGAGGGGCACGCGTTCCGGCTGCGCCGGCAGCGTATCGCGGGTTTCGCTGATGATGTCTTTCAGCAGCGTCTCGGCATAGCTCAGCGTGCGATCCAGGTGCAGCGCAATCGGCTGGGCCGCGCCCCCGGGGGCGCTGCTGGCCTTCAGCGCCGTGATGGCAAAACGCAGCGAGGCCAGCGGCTGCGAGATGTCGTGGCTGGCGCTGGCCAGCTGCAGGCTTTGCTGCTGCGCCTGCTCCAGCGCGGCGCGGCGTTCGGCCTCTGCACGCAGCAACTCTTCGGTCTCGGCCAGCCGGCGCACGCGGGCCTCGGCCAGCTGCTCCTGATGCTGGCGCACCCGGTTGATCAGCGCTGCGGAGAAGAAGCCGGCCTCCAGCAGCAGGGCGAACTTTGGGTAGTGGAAGAAATTGATCGCCGGGAAGGGGTTGAGGCCGATCACGCCCAGCAGGAAGAGCAGGAAGCCAAAGACGATCAGCGCGCTGGCACCAAGCAGATAGAGCGGGGCGCCGGGCACGCGGTCCAGTGCGGCGCGCCAGCCGGTGCTGAGTGCCAGCGCCGAATAGGCCAGCGTCCACAGCACCAGCGCGCCGGCCATGCTTTCATGGCCCCATTGCAGCAGGTTCAGGGCCAGCAGCACGAGGCCCAGTTGATGGGCGCGGTAGAGGCGCGGATAGCGCTGGCGAAGCTGCAGAAAGGTGACCGCGAACAGCGCATGAAACGCCATCACCAGCGTGGTGAATGCGGGCGGGGCGGCCGCGTTCCAGCGCGGCGCGTCGGGCCAGAAAAAGGCAAAGCCATAGCCCTCGGCCTGCACCAGGATCAGCAGCTCGCTGAGCAGCAGCGCGGCATAGGCGATGTAGGCGCTGGAACCGCCAACATAGCGATAGACCATCACCACGCCGAACAGCGTCAACATGATGCCGGTGATGGCGCCATTGATCACATCGTCGGCCGTGCCATCGGCTTCCATCGCGGCGCGGCTCAGCCATTGCGGTTGCAGTCGGCCCTGACCCTGGATGCGGTAGTGCAGCTCGATCGCTTGCGCGCCTGGGGGCAAAGCCAGCGGCAGGTAGAGGCGCGGGCTGGCGACCGGTCGGTCGCGGTAGTGCGATTGCTCGTCCAGCTCGGGCAGCGCCTGGCGGTGGCCGGCGGCGTCAATCAACCAACCGCGCAGCTCGAAGGCGTCGGGCACCCCGAGGCTGAGCAGGCCGTTGACGGTGTCCGCCCCGGCGCTGCCGCGCACCTGCAGCCGGATCAGCAACCGATGCGGCGTCGCGTTGGCGGTGAAGGGCTTGAGCAGCGGGGGGGCGACGCTGTCTTCGCTGCAGCCGCGCAGGCTCAGCCGTTCGAGCTCGGCGCTGATCTCGCACGCCGGGGTGTTGGTAGCCAGCGGCGCCTGCGCCATGGCCATCGGGCCCAGCCCATAAAATGCCAGCAGCGCCGGCAGCAGCCGGCCCAGCAGTTTCACCATGGCAGTCCACACACCCACAAGCACGGCCCCGATCAAGGTTCTTCTCGCCGATGATCACCTGATCTTTCGCGAGGGGCTGAAGCTGCTCTTGCAGGCCAGCCTGCCCGAGCTGCAGATTGTTGCCGAGACTGATGGCCTGACCGAGCTGAAAAGCCTGGTGCAAAGCCTGCAGCCCGAGCTCTTGCTGCTGGACTACCACATGCCTGGCGGCGATACCGCCGCGCTGCTGGGCTATTTCCGCCAGCGCTATCCAGAGCTGAAGATCGTCATGCTGACCGGCGCGCAGTCGCCGCTGCTCTTGCGCCAGCTGGTTGATCTGGGCGCCGATGCGGTGCTGCTCAAGCAGGGCAGCGGCGAGGAATTGCTGGCCAGCCTGCGCATGGTGCTGGCGGGCGGCAAGGTGGTCACCGAGGCGGTGCAGCAGCGCATCGAGCAGGCCTCGCTGGCCTTGACGCCACGCGAGCTGCAGGTGATGAAGCTGATCTACGACGGCCTGTCCAATAGCGAGATCGCCGTGAACCTCAGCCTTTCGCCCAAGACGGTGGACAAGCACCGCGAGAACCTGATGCGCAAGATGGAGGTCAACAACGTCACGCAGCTGGTCAAGAAGGTCTACGCGCTGAAGCTGCTGGAGACGGAATCGCCGGCGCCGTGACGGGCTGCCGCGCGGTGGCAGATCTTCCTTTGGGATAATCCGTCGGTGCAAGAAACGACAACGACCCCGAACCCCTGGCGCCTCTCGGTCGCGCCCATGCTCGACTGGACGGCAAAGCTAGGAAATACGGGGCCTAGCGGGGAGCTGTGTGTAACTGGTGTGTAGTTGGCCGTGCGCTTGCGATGCCCTACACATGGCCCGTGTGCCCTGCCCGTAGTCGGTCCAACGCAGTTCTGGACTGCCAGGGCGTGACCGGCAAATCGGGGTAGGGCGGGTCTACCGGCGTTCGCCAGCGGGGCCCCGTACCTACCCCCGACCAATCGGGCGAACAGCGCCCAGGCGCGTGCCTGGCGTGCCGGTGACCTTGCCTCGTGTTGCTAGGTCAAGCGTCTGCATCTTTCTGCTCGCTAACATTGACAACACTCCCCCTGCTACCGGGCAATTGCATGCGACGTCTACTCCCAGCTTTGCTTTCGTTCGTTCCGCTCTACTTTGGCCTACCAGCCGTCAGTGCAGCAGCGGGAGAAACGAAACCCATCCGTTTGGTCTGCAAGTATTCCCACACCATCGATGACCAAGGGAAGCGGAGTGCGACGAGTGGTGAGGCGTTGTTTACCGTCCTGCGGCTTGGGGACTCAAAAATCGCGGTGCAAAAGCAGGGGCTCGGCGCCCAGTTTACGGGCACCATGACGGAAGCGGAGCTGTCGGCTGATGTGAGTTACGAGATCGGCAATAGTCGGTATGCAGAGTCGCTGACCATCAATAGATTCACCGGAGAGTTGCAAACCACCATCCGCGTGGGCAAAGGTGGTTTGATTCACTTCGGCACATGTGGACCAGCAACGCAGCCGATCTTCTAGGCTCGCCAAGCACGATGTGAGGCCCAGCCCCTTACAGAAGCGGATCGAGTACTCGCGCCAGGGAGGCGATTCATGAGGCTACTAATTTGCATGGGCTTGGCGCTCACGCTGTCGGGCTGCGGCGGCAGTTCGGACGGCGGGATCAAGGGCGCGAAGGGCGACACCCCTGTTCGCTACGTCATCTGCGGTCAAGGCGTGACGAACTGCTTTGTCGGCGCTCGCTTCAAAGACATGGGCAGTTGCCAAAGTCACAAGGACTGGGCAGACATGCTCTGCGATAGCAAGTCCACGCCGGGCGCTATGGTCTGCCGCAAGGACACGGGGCCACAGATCGGCATCGCTTACTGCACGCTATGACAAGCATCGGCGACAGCAAGATCGTCTTCCGACAAGAGGAAGCGGCCATGCATCAGCTTGACCGGGCCATCGCGCTTTTCATCAACGAGCGCGACTACCTCTGCGCCCTGACTTTGGCTGGCGCAGCAGACGGAATCCTGGGTGAGATGCTAAAGACAGCCGGGCATCCAACGGCACTCGATGACCACGTTGCACAGATTCGCGCCGCAGAGCCGCAAGGAGCGTCCGAAAAGCAACTCAAGGACGAAGTTTTCAACTTCACCCGGAACCTGCTAAAGCACAAGATGAAGGACCGCAAGGTGTCCGATCAAGCGGAGTTCTCGGTGCCGCTTGAGACGCAAGCGATCTACATGATTACGCGGGCCATCGGCAACTCAGTGAAGTTGCGTCACGAGTTCATTGGCAATCGGCTGTTGTTCGCCGAGTGGGTCTACAAGCATCGCCCGGACTTGATCGGCGACTGACCTAACCGCCCGCCGCAGCCAGCGCATACCGCACCGCCTGGGCCACCTCCGGGGGCAGCGAGCCGCTACCGACAGCCGAGCGCAGTGCCTAGATCAACACCTGGGCACCGGCGACCTGGGCGGCCTGCGTGGCGAAGACGGCGCGGGCTGCATCGCATTCACCGTCCGGGTGGGCGACGTACACGCGGGCCATCAGTGCGCCGCGATCCTTGGGGCTGTTGGGCGTGGTCAACACAAAGGCCGAGTCCTTGCCTGTGTGCCACACCGAGGACTGCACCCACCATGGGCCGGTGCGCGGGGCGGTGGTAGTGGTCTGGTCGTCGCTCATCACTTGAACTCCAAGCTCATGCGCAGCGCCTCGCGGGCGGCCTCCTCAGCTTCGGGATACTGGCCAGTGCGACGGTCTTCAGGGCAGCTTCCCGAGCGCGGGCCAGCGACGGCGCGGCGGTGAGCAGGCCAGCCACCGCACACAGGAACCCAGCGCGGGAACCCCTGGGGTCACGCTCCACTCGACAAACGGCTATTGGCCACGGCATACGAACGTTGGTATTCAGTGGGGCCACTTGATTGCAGTGAATCCGCAGCTTGGAGCCGTCTTCGATCGACTGGATGGTCGGTTGGCGAAACTCGTTTCAGCGGGCAGGGATGAGCTTCATCTTTAGTTCTTCGCGAGCGGCCGGCGTGGGCTCAGTTGCTGGGCAAGCAGTTCGGCGCGCGCCTGCTGTTCGTTTATGGCGCTCGCTGCTTTCGATTGGTGTTTGATCAGTTGGAGACGGAATGCCACCGCCGTGATGCCTTGCCTGGTGTTCGCTTTTGGGGCTCAGAGATAATCGGCGGGTGCAAGAAACGCTGAACCCCTGGCGCCTCTCGGTCGCGCCCATGTTGGACTGGACCGATCGGCATTGCCGCTACTTCCACCGCCTGCTGACGCGCCAGACGCGCCTCTACACCGAGATGGTCACCACCGGTGCGCTGCTGCATGGCGATCAGCCGCGGCATCTGGACTTCAATGCTGAGGAGCACCCGGTGGCGCTGCAGCTGGGCGGCTCCGAGCCTGCCGACCTGGCAGCCTGTGCCAAGCTGGCCGAGCGCTGGGGTTATGACGAGGTCAATCTGAACTGCGGCTGCCCGAGCGAACGGGTGCAGCGCGGTGCCTTCGGCGCCTGCCTGATGGCCGAGCCGGGCCTGGTGGCCGATGGCGTCAAGGCGATGCGTGATGCCTGCGGCATTCCGGTGACGGTCAAGCACCGCATTGGCATCGACCGCATCGAGAGCTATGACTTCGTCCGCGATTTCGTCGGCCAGATCGCCGAGGCGGGATGCGAGGTCTTCATCGTTCATGCCCGCAATGCTTGGCTGCAGGGCCTGTCGCCCAAGGAAAACCGCGAGGTGCCGCCGCTGCGCTATGAGCTGGTGCACCAGCTCAAGCGTGAGTTCCCGGCGCTGACCATCGTGCTGAACGGCGGCATCAAGAGCGACGATGAGATCGCCGAGCAGCTGCAGCATGTCGATGGCGTGATGGTCGGCCGTCAGGCCTATCACGAGCCTTGGCAGATGGCCGGCTGGGATCAGCGCTTCTATGGGCAGAACGGCCCGGCTGAGAGTCGTGAGGCGGTCGAGGCTGCCTGGATGGACTATCTGGAACGCGTGCAGGCTCAGGGCCGTGGCTGGCCGCAGGCGATGCGCCATGCGCTGGGGCTGTGGAATGGCGCGGCCGGCGCCCGACGCTGGCGCCAGGTGTGGTCCGACCACAAGCTGAAGACGCTGCCGCCGCGCGAGGTGCAGGCCCAGGCCACGGCCGCGCGGCTGGGCGTGCAAGCCCATCTGGAGCAAGCGCGCGCCGCCTGAGGCCTTGAAGGGCGGTATGGCATAGCTCAGGCATGGCGGCCGGCACTGGCTGCGTTTGCGGGCGCCCGGCATGCTTGGGAAGGCCTGCATAAGTCGGCGTGGGCCGTGGCAAGCACCAGCCGGGGCCTGCCTAGGCGCGAGCCGCAGCTCAGGCTGGTGGCCTGCGCAAGGCTCGCAACACCGGCAGGGCGTGGCTGGTGCTTGCCCTGCGGGTTGAGAGAAAAGGGGCCCCCACGGGCGTTGCGCTGCTCGGCTGTCGGGCCACCAGCCCGACCTTCGCAGCGCGCCGTAAATCATTGCTGTAGGGCCGCCCCTTTGCTCTCAACCACGGCCCACGCCGACTTATGCAGACCTTCCCTAGGCCATTGATTCCAATGAGGAGCAGGGCCATGCGCATCATTGCTGCTCTGTTCGTGCTGCTGTTCGCCATGCTGCCATCAGGCCTAGGTGCGCAAACGATGGCACTGGCACCGGGCCTGTTCTGGCTGCCCGGCCACCATGCGCCGGGGGCTCAGCCTGACGGCAATAGCGTGCTGCTGCGTGGCGCCAGTGGCTGGGTGATCGTTGATAGCGGCCGGCATGCCGTGCACACGCAGGCGCTGCTGGACTTCATCAGCACAGGCGATGAGCATGGCGAGCAGCCGCTCTTCATCATCAACAGCCACTGGCATCTGGACCACTTGGGCGGCAATGCCTTGTTGCGCCGCGCGCGCCCTGGGCTGCAAGCCTATGCCAGTGCAGCGCTTGGCAAAGCGCTGCAGGGCTGGCTGGCTGACTACCAGCGGCAGCTCGAAGGCCTGCTGGCGAGCGGCGATCTCGACCCGGTCAGCCGCGCCAGCGCGGACATTGATCTGGCTTTGCTGCAGCAGGCTCAGGCCTTGCGGCCGGACCACCTCATCGAGGGCGGTCCGCAGCCGCTGACACTGGCCGGGCGGCGCTTGCGCGTTGGCGTGCTGGGCACGGCGGTCAGTGGCGGCGATGTCTGGGTGCTTGATCTCGAGACGAACACCTTGATCAGCGGGGATCTGCTGACGCTGCCGGTTCCGTTCCTTGATACCGCCTGCCCGGAGGGGTGGCTGAGGGCGCTGGACGCACTGGCTGAAGAGCGGTTCGAGCGTGTCATCCCCGGCCATGGCCCGGTGCTGGCGCGGGTGGACTTCGATCGCTACCGGGCAGCCTATGCTGGTTTGCTGCGCTGTGCTGCGAGTGAGTCGACGGCTGCGCAGTGTGGCGAGGCCTGGTTGTCCGCCCTGGGGCCGTTGGTGGCTGCCGAAGAGCAGCCGCGGGCGCGGCAGATGCTCGCCTACTATCTCGAGCACAGTCTGCGAAGTGAAAAGCAGCGGCTTCGCTTTTGCGCGCCTGAATCTGCCGGCTTGCCTGAACGACACTGAAACCGCGATGAGTATCGAGACGCTGCACTTTCACTGCTTTGACACCGCGCTTGGCTGCTGCGCCATCGCCTGGACGCCCCTTGGTGTGGTCGGGTCGCAGCTGCCAGAGGATTCGCCAGAGGCGACCCGGCAGCGGATGCTGGCGCGATTCCCGGGAGCCTGCGAGACGGCCGACTTGCCCGCCGCGATGGGCGCAGCAGTGGCGGGCATCCAGGCGCTGCTGAGCGGCGAGTTGCGTGATCTGCTGGAAATCCCCCTCGATGAACGCCGGGTGCCGCCGTTCAATCGCCGCGTTCATGCGCTGACGCGGCAGATCCCCGTCGGCCAGACGCGCAGCTACGGTGAACTGGCCGTGGCGCTGGGCGTGCCTGGCGCGGCGCGAGCGGTCGGTCAGGCCGAAGGGGCCAACCCGTTTGCGCCCATCGTGCCTTGCCATCGGGTGATGGGCAGTGGCGGCGCGGCGGTTGGGTTCTCGGCCCATGGCGGGGTCGAAACCAAGCGCCGGCTGCTGGCCATTGAGGCCCGCGCCTGCGGGCAATTGGCGGGGGAGCAGGGCGCGCTGTTTTGAATCGCGCGGGCCACTGAAGCCGCTTGCGCGGCGACGTCGCCGGGGGGCCTTGCGCGGGCGGAAGCGCGCTTGCGCCAAAAAATATTGCGCTGCATCAACTACAGGCGCTTGTCGGATGGAATATGTAGATGCGAATCGTTATCATTGGCATATTCGATAACGAGTTCTTCCATGTTCCCCAGTCTGGTTCCCGCACGGGCGGCAGGTGGCGCCCGCAGCGCTAGCTTTGCCTTTTCTACAGCCACTTCTATTGCCGCTTCCATGGCCTTGCTGCTCGCCCTGAGCGCTTGCGGCGGCGGCGGTGCCAGCAATGCAGTGCCCACGCCGGATCTGAGCGCGCAGGCAGCGCTGGGCGAGAAGGTGTTCAAGGACGTCAGTCTGTCGGCCTCCGGCGCGCAGGCCTGCATCAGCTGCCATGCGCCGGCCACCGGCCATGCCGGCGCCAACAGCCTGTCGGCCCAGTTGGGCGGTGCCGGGCTGGATCAGCAGGGCGGGCGTTCCAGCCCAGGCATCCGCTATCTGGCCAGCAATACCCCCTTTCATTTCAACAAGGAAGGCACGCCCACCGGCGGCTTCTTCTGGGACGGACGCGCCGCTTCCTTGCAGGACCAGGCCACCAAACCCTTCTTCAATCCCAAGGAAATGGCCAATGCCAGCGCCGCAGACCTGGTGGCGCGTCTGGCCAAGGCGCCTTACGCGGCCGAGTTCAAGGCCATGTTCGGGGCCGACATCCTGAACCAGCCCGAGCAGGCCGTGCAGCGCCTGGGTCTGCTCTTGCAGGCCTATCAGCTGCAAGACGGCGAGTTCCGCGCCTACAGCAGCAAATACGATGCCTTCCTGCGCGGCGAAACCGCCCTGAACGCGCAGGAACTGCGCGGCTTGGCGCTGTTCAATGCCAAGGACAAGGGCAACTGCGCCGCCTGCCACCCCTCGGCCAAGGGGACTGATGGCAGCTTCCCGCTGTTCACCGATTTCACCTACGACGCGCTGGGCGTGCCGCGCAACCCCAAGCTGCAGCAGAACGCCGATGCCGGCTTCTTCGATCTGGGCCTGTGCGCGCGTGATGGCGGCGATTTGGCCGCGCGCAGCGATCTGTGCGGCAAGTTCAAGGTGCCCTCGCTGCGCAACGTGGCGCTGCGCCAGGTGTTCTTCCACAACGGCCGCTTCGACTCACTGCGCGAGGTGCTGAGCTTCTACGTCAGCCGCGACACTGATCCCGAGCGCTGGTACAGCCGCAATGCCGATGGCAGCGTCAACAAGTTCGACGATCTGCCCGAGGCCTTCAAGGCCAATGTCAACGTCACGGAAGGCCCCTACAACCGCGTGCCCGGCCAGGCGCCGGCGCTCAGCGAGGCCGAGATCGACGATGTGCTGGCCTTCCTGGCCACGCTCAGCGATGGCTATCGCCGCTGAGGCGCCCGCATCGCAGCCTTCCTCTTCATTGGCACGGCCGGCACGACGCCGCTCATCAGCCTCTTCAAGCTTCAAATCATTCCATCGATTATGTCTGCAAAGAACACCTCCTCTCCGCGCTTGTCCCTGACCCGCCTGAGCCTGGCCCTGGCGCTCAGCCTGGGAGCCGCGAGCAGTCAGGCGCAAAGCGCCACCGAACAGGAGCTGATGCGTCGGCTCGACCAGCTGGCCACCGAGCTGAACAAGGTGCGCGCCGAGCTGGGGCAGCTGCAGCAGGCCCAGGCTGCACAAGCGGCGCAGGCCAAAGTGGCCACCGCAGCGGTCCAGCCGCCGCCGGCGACCCTGAGCAGCGCCGAGCTGCCGCCCGCCCAGCCGGCCACTGTCTTGAGTGGTTATGCCGAGCTGAACTACAACCGCCCGAGCAAGTCGAGCAAGGACGCCAGCGCCGATCTGCGCCGCCTGGTGCTGGGCTATCAGCACCGCTTTGACGAGAAGACCAAGGTGGTGGCCGAGATCGAGGTCGAGCATGCAGTCGCTTCTGCCGACGATGCCGGCGAAGTCGCCATCGAACAGGCCTATATCGAGCACCAGCTGAGCCCCAGCCTGGCGCTGCATGGCGGCTTGTTCCTGATGCCCATGGGCCTCTTGAACGAGAACCACGAACCCTCGGCCTATCTGGGCGTCGAGCGCAATTTTGTTGAGACGGCCATCATCCCCAGCACCTGGCGCGAAGGCGGGCTGCAGCTGGTGGCCACGCTGGACAACGGCCTGACGCTGCAGGGCGGCATCTCGACGAGCTTCGATCTGAACAAATGGGACGCCGGTAGCAGCGAAGGCCGCGAGTCGCCGCTGGGTGCCATCCACCAGGAAATGGCCCAGGCCCGCTCGCGCGATCTGGCGCTGTTCGGCGCTGCCAACTGGCGTGGCGTGCCGGGCCTGCTGCTGGGCGCCTCGTTGTTCAGCGGCCAGGCGACGCACAAGCAAACGGCTGTTGATTCGCGCATCACGCTGTGGGACGTGCACGCCCGCTGGACGCCCGGCGCCTGGGATCTGTCCGGTGTCTACACACGCGGCAGCATCAGCAAGACGGCGCAGCTGAACCTGCCGCTTGTCGGTGGTGTCACGCTGATCCCCTCGCGCTTCGAAGGCTGGTATGCGCAGGCCGGCTACAAGCTGTGGGAGCAGGGCAGCTATGCGCTGACGCCGTTTGTGCGCTGGGAGCAGTTCAACACGGCCAGCCGCTATGCCGATCTGGGGCAAGGCCTGACCCCGGCGGTGGCGCCTGCCGAGCGCGTCATCACCCTGGGCGCCAACTTCCAGCTGACGCCGGGCGTGGTCTTCAAGGCGGATTGGCAGCGCTTCCGCGAGAACAGTGATCTGGACCGCTTCAACCTCGGCCTGGGCTGGAGCTTCTGATGGCGCGGATGAGCGTGCTGCTCGCGGCACCGGCCCTGGTCGGCGCGGCGTTGGCGCCGGCCTCGGCCTTTGCCGTCAATTACCTGACGGTGGAGCAGGCCGGCAAGCTGCTGTTTGCCGAGGCCGATCGCTTCGAGCAGCGCTACTGGCAGCTGGATGCCGAGCAGCTGCAAAAGCTCGCCGCCAGTGGCGTCAAGCCGCGCAGCGCACGCTGGACGCTGCGACTGGCCTGGCGCGGCAAGGAACTGCTCGGCGTGCTGGTGGCCGACGAGGTGATCGGCAAGTTCGAGCTGATCAGCTATGCGGTCGGCGTGGGCGCCGATGGGGTGCTCAAGGGCGTCGAAATCCTGGCCTACCGCGAGAGCCACGGCAGCGAAATCCGGCTGCCGGCCTGGCGCAAGCAGTTCGTCGGCAAGACAGCCGCCGCACCGATCAAGCTCGGCGATGACATCGCCAACATCTCCGGCGCGACGCTCAGCTGCGGCCATGTCACCGAGGGCGTGAAGCGCATCGTGCAGGTGATTGAGCTGGCCCGGCGCAGCGCTGTGCTGGCATGAGTGAAGCGGCATGAGCGAGCTGCACGATCAGGGCGCGGATGTGCAAAGGCGGGCCCGCCCGCTGCTCGGCACCCTGGTCGAGATCAGCTTGCCGGCCGAGGTCTCGCCGGCCTGCTTTGAGGCAGCCTTTGCGGCCATTGGCCAGGTGCAAGGTGCCTTGTCACGCTTCGAGCCGGACAGCGAGCTGAGTCGCTTTCACGCCCTCGCCACTGGCGAATCGCTGGCCTTGCAGCCGCTCAGCCAGCGGGTGTTCGCCGCGGCCGCCTGGCTGCAAGCGCAGAGCGAGGGGCTGTTCGACATCAGCCAGGGCAGCGCGCCACAGGGCTGGCGTTTGCAAGGCGGGCGTCTGCACAAGCTGGCCAGCGAGGTGGCGCTGGACCTGGGTGGCCTGGCCAAGGGCTACGCCGTTGATCGGGCGGTGGCGGCGCTGCGTCGCTGTGGAGCGGCTTGGGTGGCTGTGAATGCCGGCGGTGATCTGCGGGTGTCCGGCCCGCGGCCCGTGGCGCTGCAGCTGCGCGATGAAGAGCAGGGCGCCGTGCGACCATTTGCCGAGCTTTGCAACGGCAGCTTTGCCACCAGCTGCTACCTGCCACACAGCCGCAGCCGCTTGTTTCAGGCCGCTGCTGGCCAGCGATCACCGGCCCGGCATGTCAGCGTGGCGGCGCCGCGCTGCCTGTGGGCCGATGCGCTGTGCAAGATCGTGGCGGCCAGCGGTGATGCCAGCCATCCGCTCTTGTCGCGGCTGCAGGCACAGGCCTGGCTGCATGGAGAAACGACGTGAATCCCTTGCTCCGCCTGCCGCGCTGGCAAAAGCGTGCTGCCTATTTTTGCCTGGCCGTGCTGACGCTCAGTGGCCTGGCCTGGCTGCTGCTGCACTACGGTCGCGCTGACGACGAGCTGCCGCTGCCAGCCGAAGGCTGGCTGATGCGCCTGCACGGCCTGGCCTCGATGCTGGCCCTGCTGGTGCTGGGGGCGCTGGCCGGTCAGCATGTGCCGGCCGGCTGGCGGCTGGCCCGGCGCCATCGCCGAGCGCGCCAGCGCGCGACGGGCCTGCTGCTGTCGGCGCTGTTGGGCGCTGCGGTGCTCAGCGCCTATGCGCTGTACTACCTCGTGCCCGAGACCTGGCACGCTGGCCTGGGCGGGCTGCACGCCGGCCTCGGTGTGTTTGCACTGCTGGGCTGGTGGCTGCACCGGCCGCGGCGCCAGAGGATCTGAAGCGTTAGCCGGCTCAGTCCCAAGGCGCCTTTTCGAGGGCTGCCTCAGCCGTGCTGTCGGCAGCGGGGCTGAGTGCGAGGCTGCTGGGCAGCTCGCTCGGCAGGGCGCCGCCAGCGGCGAAATCGTGCTCGCCGCCGAGGCCGTCGATCAGCTCGGGAATCAGCTTGCCCAGCTCGATGGTGGCGATGGCCGCGTCGGCGTCAAAGGCCTCGTCCTTGCTGGCCTTGTCGCGGCCCTCGAAGACCAGATCGAGGAAGCTGATCTTCTTGATCTGCAGCGTGTCGGTCAGCATGAAGGACACGCGATCACGCCAGGTCAGCGCCAGCTTGGTTGGCGCCTTGCCGCATTGCAGGTGCTGGCGCACCTCCTCGATGTCCAGCGCATGGCGGGCATAGCGGACGACCGACTTCATCTCGTCCTCGCTCTTCAACTCGCATTCGCGATCGATGCTGAAGCCCTCGGGTGCGACGCCGTCCATCAGCCAGGCGGCCATGCAGACCGCCGGCGATTCTGCCGTCTGCACCAGCTGCAAGGACAGGCCCTCGCAGGCCTTGATCAGCAGGGTGACGACCTCGTCGGCGCGGGCCGGCGAGCTGGCGTCGATCATCAGCAGGCCTTGCTGGGGATTGATCCAGATGCGGATGCTGCTCTGCTTGGTGAAAGCCTGCGGCAGCAGTTCCTGGGTGACCTGCTCCTTCAGCTCCTTGCTGGCCTTCTTGCCCGGCTTGCGCCCGGTTTCCTGCTCGATGCGCGCGGCCAGTTCGTCGACCCGACGCTTGACCACCGAGCCCGGCAGCACCCGCTGCTCGACCGCCAGCTTGAGCAGCCAATGGCCGCCGATGTCCTCGACCAGCGGCCCATGCTTGATGCCGCGCGGCTCGACCCAACCGACCGAGATCGCCTGCGTGGCGCCACATTCGACAAAACGGCCCTGGTCCAGGGCTTCTTCAATCTGCGCTGCCGTCGGCTGCCAGCCGGCGCCGCAGCGATACACCATCAGGTTCTTGAACACGGCCAATCCTGCTCTGTGGAAAAAGAAGACGCCCGCGGTGGCGGGCGTCTGTGTTGCTCTGAAAACGCTTGGCGCTATTGTCTCTCAACCCTCGCGGGGAACCTGGGACGGCAGGTCGCTGGCGCTGGCCACCTGGCGCAGCAACTGCTCGAAGACCTCGGGCTCCTGACCGCCCTGGATCAGGTGCATGTCGTTGATGATGATGGAGGGCACCGAGTGAATGCCCTGGGCGTGATAGAAGTCTTCCTGCTCGCGCACCTCGGCGGCGTAGCGATCGCTGCTCAGCACCGCTTGCGCCTCGGCCACATCGAGGCCCAGTGCCACCACTTTCTCCAGCATCAGGCCATGGTCGCTTGGCTTCTTGCCTTCGCTGAAATAGGCGCTGAACAGGGCCAGCTTCAGGTCGTGCTGAGCGCTGGCGCTTTGGGTTCCCGCCCAGTGCAGCAGGCGGTGGCAGTCGAAGGTGTTGTAGATGCGGCTGCGCGCCTGCAGGTCGAAGGTGAAGCCGAGCTCGGCACCGCGCTTTCGAATCGCCTCGCGCACCGCGGCGCCCTGCGCAGGCGTGCTGCCGTATTTCTGCTGCAGATGCTCCTCGAGATCCTGACCTTCGTCGGCCATGCGCGGGTTCAGCTCGAAGGGCTGGAATTGCAGCGTGTAGCTGAACTCGGGGCCGAGGCGATCAATCGCCTTTTCCAGCGACTTCAGGCCAATGACGCACCAGGGGCAGGACACGTCGGAAACAAAATCGATCTTCATGGCGGGACTCTAGCCGATGCAGCATTCACTTGCCCAGGCCAGGTCTTGCCGCTGCATCGAGCGAAGCCGCGGAGGCGGCTCGGCTGTATCGGCTCAGCGTGCCACCGCCGTGGCGCGCAACCAGTTGCCGTTCAAGCGTTCCTTGGCCGGGCAGAGCCTGGGGCTGAGATCCTGGCGCCAGGCGCCGCCGCCCCAGAGGCTGAGCTGGTACAGCGTGGCAAAGCCGAAATCGGGCGGTGCTGAGCCGGCCCCGCCGATCATTTCGCCGCCGCGGCGCACGTTGTCGGCCATCCAGGCCGGCAGGCGCAGGTGGTAGGGGTTGCGCTCGACCTCGCCGCGGTGTTGGGCCAGGGCCTGCACCAGCCGGGCGGTATCGGCGCAGCTGGTTTCTATCATGCAGTTCGGGCTGGATTGGGTGGCCCAGTACTCCGTCTGGCCGAGCACGCAGCGATGGCTGCTGCGTGCCAGCGCCTGGGTGACCAGGTGGTGCACGCCCATATGGGTGGCGATGCCATCGCCGGCATGGGGCAGCAGGATCAGCTCCGGGCGCTCGTCGGCGATCAACTGCGCAACCCGCTCGACATGCGAGCGCCACAGCGTGGGCGCCAGGTCTTGTGTCTCGGGCTTGACCTGCTCCAGGCCATCGTCACCCAGTTTGCGGGTGTCAAAGCCCAGCAGTTCGCAGGCCTGCTGCAATTCGCTCCAGCGGCCGGCACGGCGATCAAGCCGGCTGCCCAAGGTGACGGCGATATTGCTGACCCGCCATTGCCCCTCCTGACGCAGGCGCAGCGGCAGGGCGCCGACGATGCATTCGTCGTCGGGGTGCGGAGAAAAAATCATGCAGTGGCCGCCCGGGGCCTGGCTCTTGGCCTGAGGCAGCGGGGGCTCGGCATCGCTGACTTGCATCAGCCGGGCGAACTGGCAGACCCAGTCATGCCAGTGCTGAAACTCATTGGCGGCATCGGTCAGGGTGCCGGTCAGGGTGTCAATGTGCGCAGCGCGCTGCTGGGGAAGGGACAACATCAGATACTTCTCAGGTCTGCTGCCTGTTGTGCGCGGCTGCACAAGGCCTTGAGGCCGGATATTAGTGCAAGCGTAGGAAAACTACGTCAGGGCAAACGCGGCTGCGGTTGGGCTTCGGGCCAGGTGGCCAGCAGCACGCCGGCCAGGGCCAGCAGCATGGCGGGTAGCAGTCCCGCGCTCAAGGACTCGCCCAGCACCAGCACGCCCACGGCCGTGGTCGCCATCGGCAGAAAGACCATGAACACACCGGCCTGGGCGGCCGGCACCCGGCGCAGCCCGGCCATCCACAGCCAGACGGTGATCATGCTGGCAGCGGCCGCGTAAAAGAGCAGCAAGAGCCAGGCGCTCGTGCTGACAGCAGCGAAATCAAAGTCCAGCGCCTGCCTCAGGCCCAGTGGCGTGACCAGCAGCAGGCCCCAGAGATTGATCAGCGCGCTGATGCGGCGTGGGGGCAGGTCTTGCGTCAGGCGCTTGCCGATGACGACGTAGCAGGCTTCGCAAAACACCGCAGCCAGCAAGAGCAGCACGCCCAGTCCGCTGCTTGGCGGCTGCGCCAGTGCGGCGCCAGCGCCGGCGTCGACGCGTGCGAGGCCGATCCAGGCAATGCCGGCCACGCTCAGGGCAATACCGGCGAGGCTGCGCGGCCGCAGTTGCTCGTCCAGAAAGATGCGACTCAGCAAGGCCACGGCGGCCGGGATGCCGGCCATCACGATGGCGGCGACGACGGCGCTGCTCTGCCGCAGGCCGTAGAGCAGGCAGATCGAAAACAGAAAATTGCCGAGCAGCGATTCAAGAAACAGCAGGCCACGCGTGCGCCCGTCCAATGGCGGCTCATCCGCGCGACGGCGCAGCCAGCCCAGCATCAGCACCGCCGCCAGGCCGAAGCGCAGCCAGGCCAGCAAAAAGACAGGGAAGCTGAGCAGCAGCAGCTTGCTCAGACCCACATAGCTGCCGACCAGGCTGGTCGACAGCGCCAGGCAGCCATAGGCCAGCCAGGGCAGGCCGGCCCTCACAGCGCTTGCCGATCGGTCAGGGTCGCGGCGTGGCGCTGATGCTCACGCTCACGTTCACGCTGTCGCTGGCGACAGGCCGCGCCAAAAGCGCTGAGCAGCTGCATCGAGGCCGGGTTGTCAGCCGCCTGCCATTCCGGATGCCATTGCAGGCAGAGCGCAAAGCCGGCACTGCCCGGCACGCTGAAGGCCTCGATCAGGCCATCGTCGGCCCGTGCCTCGATCTGCAGACCATCGGCCAGGCGTTTGATGCCCTGACCATGCAGCGAATTGACCAACAAGCGCGGAGCTGGCAGGAGTTGCCCCAGCAGGCCATCAGGCGCAATGGCGATCTCGTGTGCCGGGCTGTACTGCTCGGCCAGGGTCGCCGGCGCCGGCCTGGCGCGGTGGTCCTGCAGGCCCGGCTGCTCCTGCACCGCCTGGTGCAGCGAACCACCCAGCGCCACATTGACTTCCTGAAAACCGCGGCAGATGCCCAAGAGCGGCACGCCGCGCTGCAGCGCCAGGCGAATCAGCGGCAGGGTCCAGGCGTCGCGCGCCGGGTCCAGCGGCAGGCTCTCGTCATGGACGGGCTCGCCGAAATGGCTGGGGTGAACATTGGACGGCGAGCCAGTCAGCAGCACGCCGTCGGCCATCTCAAGCAACACCTCCAGCTCCTCGGGCCGTGCTGCCGGCACGACCAGGGGCAGACAGCCGGCCAGTCGCACGGCCTCGACATACTGGGTGACGACCAACTGCACCCGCTGCTCGCCAAGCCGCCTATGGTCGGCCGGCAGCAGCACCACCGGGGGAGCTGATGCTGCCCCCATCGTCAGGCGGCCCGGCGCAGCGCGGCGCGCAGCGTGTCGATGATGCGATCGATATGGCTGCGTTCGATGATCAGTGGCGGGCTCAGCGCAATGGTGTCGCCGGTGGTGCGGATCAACAGGCCTTGCTCCCAGCAGTCCAGGAAAATCGAGAAGGCCCGCTTGGCCGGCTCGCCCGGCAGCGGCGAGAGCTCGACGCCGCCGACCAGGCCGATATTGCGCACATCGATCACATGCGGCTCACCCTTCAGGCTGTGCAGGCATTCGGCGAAGTAGGCCTGCATCTCGCCGGCGCGCGTCAGCAGGCCTTCCTCGGCATAAGTGTCCAGTGTGCCCAGCGCAGCGGCGCAGGCCAGCGGATGGGCCGAGTAGGTGTAGCCATGGAAGAACTCGATCAGGTGCTCGGGCCCGTTCATGAAGGTGTCGTGGATCTGCTGCTTGGCGAACACCGCGCCCATGGGCACGCAGCCATTGGTCAGGCCCTTGGCGACGGTCATCAGATCAGGCGTGACGCCAAAGGTCTGGGCCGCAAAGGGATGGCCGGTGCGGCCGAAACCGGTGATGACCTCGTCGAAGATCAGCAGGATGCCGTGCTTGTCGCAGATCTCGCGCAGGCGCTGCAGATAGCCTTGCGGCGGGATCAGCACACCGGTTGAGCCAGCCACCGGCTCGACGATGACGGCGGCAATCGTCGACGCATCGTGCAGCGCGACCAGGCGCTCCAGATCGTCGGCAAACTCGGCGCCATGGGCCGGCTGGCCGACCGAGTAGCTGTTGCGCACCGGATCGTGGGTGTGGCGGATGTGGTCGACGCCGCCCAGCATGGTGCCGAACATCTTGCGGTTGGCGACCATGCCACCGACCGAGATGCCACCGAAATTCACGCCGTGATAGCCGCGCTCGCGGCCGATCAAACGGGTGCGCGCGCCCTCGCCGCGGACACGGTGGTAGGCGATGGCCATCTTCAGCGCCGTGTCCACCGATTCGGAGCCGGAGTTGGTGAAAAACACCTTGTTCAGGCCGGCTGGGGTCAGCGCGGCCAGACGCTCGGCCAGCTCAAAGGCCTTGGGATGGCCCATCTGGAAGGGCGGGGCGAAATCGAGTTCGGCCGCCTGCTGCTGGATCGCCGAGACGATGCGCGGCCGGTTGTGGCCGGCGTTGACGCACCACAGGCCGGCGATGCCGTCGAGCACCTGGCGGCCCTTGTCGTCGACGAAATACATGCCGTCGGCGCGGGTCAGCAGCCGGGGCGATTTCTTGAACTGCCGGTTCGCGGTGAACGGCATCCAATAGGCATCCATGGCCGGGCCCGCGGTCTTTGTGTCTTCGCTCATCGCCTGTGCTCCTCGCTGTCGGTCAAGGCGGGGTCAGGTCTTGCGCTGCCCGCCGGTCCCACAGTCTATGCAGCAATCGGCGCAATGTGCTTGCGCTTTCGTCGCTGCGTCACGGGCGGGTTTGCAACTTGCTGCGATACTTCTGGCTGGTTTTCGCAGGAAATTCGAACGATGGCGGCAGAAGTGAAACTGGATGCGATTGATCGCGCGATTCTGAACGAGCTGCAGCGTGACGGCCGGCTCTCCAATGTGGAGCTGGCGCAGCGTGTCCATCTGTCGCCCTCGGCCTGCCTGAGGCGGGTGAAGCAGCTGGAGGAGAGCGGGGTGATTGCGCAGTATGTGGCGCTGGTCAACCCGAAGGCCGTCGGCAAACAGGGCAGCAGCTACACCATCATCAATCTGGAGCGCGTGTCGCCAGCGGCGCTGGCGGCTTTCGAGCAGGCGGTTCAGGACAGTCCGGACATCCTGGACTGCTTCTACGTGGCGGGAACCAACGACTACCTGATCCGTTTTGCCTACCGTGATTCGGAGGACTTGGAGCGCATGCACACCGCGGTGTTGATGCACCTGCCCGAAGTGGCGCGCTCCAACTCGATGCTGGTGCTGCGCACGATCAAGAAAACGACCGCCTTCGAGTTGTGAGCTGGGGCTCGGGGCTCAGCCGCCGATCAGCGCGATCAGCAGGGTCAGGCCGAACAGGCCGTTGACGGCCATCAGGCCGACTTCTTCCAGGCGCGAGGTGGCAAAGACGTCTTCGGCGGGCGTGGTCTGGATGTCGGTACCGGCGACCAGCGTGGTGGCAACGAAGCTGCTGCGCAGCGGGGCCAGGGTGGCGACGGGGGCAATGAAATTCTTGAATGCAAACATGGAGCTTCTCATGGTCTGATGGACTGTGGTTGAGAAGACCTTGCGGGTGGCCGTTGGCGGCTGCACCCTCACCAAGCCGGGCGGCACGTCCTCATGCCGATCGGTTTTGGCGGTCGGCAGCAGGATCTGTCTGCTGCCTCAGGCCTTGTGATGCCCTCCAGGGCGTCACAGGCGTAAGTGTCGCAGGGATTGGTGAAAACCCTATGACAAGTTGTGGGGTAAACCCGTACTTTCTTGCATAACCATCACGAATACCGCCGCTTGAGCACCGGAATCAGTTGAATCAAGGTCATGCTGATGAAGATCAGCGAGCAGCCGGCCAGGCCCGAAGGGCTCAGCCGCTCGCCCATCATCCAGTAGCCAAACAGCGCGGCGAAGACGGTTTCCGACGACAGGATGATGGCGGCATCGGCTGCATGGGCATAGCGCTGCGCGACCACCTGCGCGGTGAAGGCCACGCCCACCGACATCACACCGGTATAGAGGATCGGCCAGGCGGCGGCCTGCACGGCTTGCAGCGTGGCCGGCTCGAAGGCCAGCGCCCACAGCAGCGCCATCAGGCCGGTGACGAAGAACTGGCCGCTGGCGACACAGAAGGGGGCCGCCATCTTGTCGGCCACGCGGCCGACCATCAGCACATGAACCGCCCAGGGCAGGGCGCTGGCAATCACCCAGGCATCGCCCACGCCGATCTGCAGCGAGCTGGCGCCGGACAGCAGGAAGGCACCCACCAGGCAGGCCAGCCCGCCCGGCCAGACCGACCAATGCGGCCAGTGGCGGTGAAAGAAGATGCCCAGCACCGGCACCAGCGGCACGTAAAGCGCGGTCAGAAAGCCGGCATTGGTGACCGAGGTGTGGACGATGCCAATCTGCTGCATGGCCGCGCCCATCAGCATCAGAACGCCCAAGGCGGTGATCTTGCCGGCCTCGCGCCGGCCTGGCGCACGCTGCTGGGCGTTCAATTGCTGCCACTCGCGCCAGGCCAGCGGGGCAACAACTAGCGCGCCGACCAGGAAGCGAATGCCGGTGAACATCATCGGCCCGATCACGCCCATGCCCTGGGCCTGAGCGACGAAGGCCGAACCCCAGATCAGAGCGATGACGAGCAGCAGCAAATTGGCTTGGACACGGGTCACGAGAGGGCTTTCGCAAGGCGGTGCCGGCCGGGAATGCTGGCGGGCAAAACCCGGCATCATAGGTGGCGGGGCGGGAAAGTCGCCCGGCGGGGCTTCGTAAAATGCGCAGATGCTCTCTCTCAGAACCGCCGCTCTGGCGCCCCTGCTGGCCACCGATGCGGTGCAAAAGGCGCAGCTCACCCTGGCTCTCGATGCCAGCCTGCCCGTCGGCGCCGCGGAAGTCCTGCCTGCGGTCGCCGGCATTCCGGGGCGGCCGGCACGCCCCGAATTGGTGGCTCATGTGCAGCTGGCCCAGCGTTCGCTGCGTACCGTCGAGGGCCGCGCCGCGCTGATTCACTCGATCGCCCATATCGAGCTCAATGCGATCGACCTGGCGCTGGACATCGTCTGGCGTTTCCCGGATCTGCCCGAGGCCTTCTATCGCGACTGGATTGCCATCGCCAAGGAGGAAGCCCAGCACTTCACGCTGCTGCGCGAGCATCTGCTGATGCTGGGCTTTGACTACGGCGACTTCCAGGCCCACAACGCCCTGTGGGAGATGGCGATGCGCACGCAGGACGACATCCTGGCCCGGATTGCCCTGGTGCCGCGCACGCTGGAGGCGCGTGGCTTGGACGCCTCGCCGGCGGTCAAGCGCAAGCTGGTTGGCGCCGGCGATCTGCGGGCCGGCGAGATCCTGGATGTGATCCTGCGAGACGAGATTGGCCATGTGGCGGCCGGCAATCGTTGGTATCGCTGGGTCTGCAGCCAGCGCGGGCTGGACCCGGTGCTGAGCTATGAGGCGCTGGTGCAGCGTTACGAGGCGCCGCGGCCGCGAGCGCCCTTCAATCTGGCGGCGCGCCGCGCCGCTGGATTCAGCGAGGAAGAACTGGAACGGCTGGCGGCGCCTTGAGCGCCGCACAGTGATTGCAGTGCTCATGCGTTCCCGAGCGGCCGGCGCCGCTTCTCTCTAAAATGGTGGGCTTTGCGGCAGCGAGCCCGGGAGTACAGCGATGGCAATCTACCAACTGGGCGAACACTGCCCCGACGTGGCCGACAGCGCCTGGGTGG
Organism: Roseateles aquae; assembly: GCF_032337115.1. Classification (NCBI taxonomy): domain Bacteria; kingdom Pseudomonadati; phylum Pseudomonadota; class Betaproteobacteria; order Burkholderiales; family Sphaerotilaceae; genus Roseateles; species Roseateles aquae. Next base: position 254,480 of record NZ_JAVXZY010000001.1, on the reverse strand, counting down.
CCGACAGTGCCGAGGTGATCGGCCGTGTCAGTCTGGCGGAGGACGTCAGCATCTGGTTCCAGGCCGTGCTGCGCGGTGACAGCGACAGCCTGACGATTGGCCGCGGCAGCAACATCCAGGACGGCTCGGTGCTGCATGCCGACACCGGCTATCCGCTGCAGCTGGGCGAAAACGTCACCGTGGGCCACAAGGTGATGCTGCATGGCTGCACGGTGGGCGACAACTCGCTGATCGGCATTGGCGCGGTGGTGCTCAATGGCGCGCGGATCGGACGCAACTGCCTGGTCGGCGCCGGCTCGCTGGTGACCGAAGGCAAGGAATTCCCGGATGGCAGCCTGATCATGGGCGTGCCGGCCAAGGTCGTGCGGCCGCTGTCGCCCGAACAGATTGCTGGCCTGTCGGCCAGTGCCGCGCACTATGTGCGCAACGGTCAGCGTTATGCGGCCGAACTGAAGAAGTTGAAGTGATGAGTGAGCTGCACAAGTTTCTGTTCGAAGGCCTGCCGGTTCGCGGCATGCTGGTGCGCCTGACCGACAGCTGGAAGGAAGTGCTGCGCCGCCGCGATTCCTCGGCCCAGACGCCGGCCGAGGTGCGCGCGTTGATGGGCGAGATGGCCGCCGCTGGTGTGCTGATGCAGTCGAATATCAAGTTCAATGGCTCGCTGATCCTGCAGGTGCTGGGCGACGGCCCGGTCAAGCTGGCAGTGGCCGAAGTGCAGCCGGACCTGAGCTTCCGCAGCACCGCCAAGGTGGTTGGCGAGGTGCCGGCCGGTGCGCAGCTGGAGGCCATGCTCAACGTCGGGGGCCAGGGCCGCTGCGCCATCACGCTGGACCCCAAGGACAAATTCCCCGGCCAGCAGCCTTACCAGGGCGTGGTGCCCTTACACGGCGATCAGCGCGAACCCTTGCAAAAGCTCTCCGAGGTGCTGGAGCACTACATGCTGCAGTCGGAGCAGCTGGACACCAAGCTGGTGCTGGCCGCGAACGATGAGATCGCTGCCGGCCTGCTGATCCAGCGCCTGCCCATCGAGGGCGAGGGCAATCTGGGGGCGCGCAACGAGGACGATATCGGCCTGTCTGACGCCTTCAACCGCATCAGCATGCTGGCCGCCACGCTGACCAGCGAAGAGCTGCTCGGCCTGGACGCCGAGACCATTCTGCGTCGGCTGTTCTGGGAAGAAACGGTGCGCCGCTTCGAGCCGCTGAGCCCGCGCTTTGCCTGCAGCTGCTCACGCGAGCGGGTCGGCAATATGCTGAAGGGCCTCGGCCGCGAGGAGATCGACGGCGTGCTGGCCGAACGCGGCATTGTCGAGATCTCCTGCGACTTCTGCGGCCTGCACTACCACTTTGATGCAGTGGACGTCGGCGGTCTATTCGCCGGCCAGCAAGGCGGCGGCGAGCTGCCTCCGGCTGCCGGGGCGATGCACTGAGCCTGTCGCTCATGCGGGCCGCGATGGCTGTGTTGCAGTCTGCGTTGTGGCGGCATCCCTAAGGCGAAGGACATCTGCGCTTGACCTGAGCGCGCAGAGCTGAGACTGTCAGCCTCCAGTGCCGCAGCCACGCGGCGTGGAGCCTGAATGAGCGATGCGAAGTCCGGTCTGCCCTGGACCAGCCTGGCGGTGCTGGCCGCCTTTGTGATGAGCACTCAGCTGGTGCCGCATGTGTTCGAGCCGCTTCGCCCGCCCGAGAAGGAGCGCGCCCAGGCCGCCATCGGGAGCCAGTTCCCCATTGATGCACGGCTGTGGGAAGACCCGTTCGCGGCGCTCCGGCGCTACGAGAGCGAGCGCAATGAGCGCTGCGAGAAGCGCAGCAAGGCGCCGCAGGACCAGCTCGATTGCAGGCAGGAGACGGTGAATGAGCAGCTGCGCTTGCTGGCGCCGCGGGATAGAGGCGCCGCGTCGGCGGTAGCCGCCACACCCGCCAGCCTGGCCGCGCCTGAAAAGCGTGGGGGCTCGGAGGTCCGCCCCGAAACTTTGGTGCTGGCTGCATTGGTACCAGGCAATCCCTTTGTCGGCGCTGAGGAGAGCCGGCGCCGCACGCGCTATGCCATCTTGGCGGGTCTGCAGTCGGTCGGCTATGTGCCCACCGAGGCCGAGCGCCTGGGGCTACTCAGCGTGCCGCGCGCCGAACTGCTGTCTGGCGCGGAAGCGGCGGCCATCGCCAGCACGGCCATTCGCAGCAAGCCAGGCAACGCCGATCAGGGGCGGGCGCCCGCACTGTTCCAGCTGCCTTTTGAGCAATTTGAGCTATCGGCCGAATGGGCGCCCAAGGCTGGCAATCAGCGCTACCGACGTGTTCTGCTGCTATGGATTGATGAGAGTGCCCTGCCGCAGCCCAAGCTCAATGCCCTGGCCCTGCTGGCGGTCCGCCTGCTTGGCGTTCGGTCCGAGGATCAGCCTGGCGAGCCAGCCTGCCAGCGGCAGCGACTGGCGGACTTCGCCGTCATCGGCCCCTCGTCGACGGATGCGCTGCGCACCGCGCTGGCCGATCTGGATCGAGCCAGCCTGACCGTCAAGGACTACCCGCACAAGAGCGAGCGTGGCCAATGTCTGGCCACCCGGCTGAACTTGCCGGCGGGGCACAACGATTTGCGCCTGGGCTATGCCGAACTGGCGCGCACCCGTTTCTTCAGCGCCGCTTCCACAGCCCCAGCGCGCTTTCTGAGCGAACTGGGGGCCAAGGCCGATGTGGACGACTTTTTGTCCGAGCAGTTCGGCCAGGTGCTGGAACCGCTGCTGCCAATGCGGGAGGGCCAGCGCCAGCGGCCCAAGATCAGCTTCACCCGCACCATCGCGACCGACGATCTGCTGATCAAGCGCCTGGTCAATGAGTTGCAGCAGAGGCTGTCGCCCACACATCGGCAGCGCATCGTGCTGGTGGCCGAGCGCGACTCGCGCTATGCCCAGGCCCTGGTTGCCGAGTTACGCAGCCAATTGACCGCCGCCATGCCGGGCGAGGAAAAGTTTTGGCAGCTTCAGGTCATGTACTACTTTCGCGGCCTCGATGGCGTGACCGGCAAGGACAGTGGCGGAGGCACTGGCGACAAGCCCGCACCGCCCAACGCCAATGACGCCAGCCGCATCGAATGGCCGGAGGCGCGTGATCAGCTCGACTATCTGCGCCGGATGGCGGGGCAGTTGCAGCGCAGCGAGATGGATCGAAGCTCGGGCTTCAATGGGCGCATCAGTGCCATCGGCGTGATCGGCTTTGATGTGCACGACAAGCTGCTGGTGTTGCAGGCACTGCACGACAGCTTCAGTGACAAGGTCTTCTTCACCACCGACATGGATGCCCGTCTGCTGCATCCGCGCGCTTTGCCCTTCACCCGCAATCTGATCGTGGCCAGCAGCCTGCCGCTTGAGCTGCCGCTGGGCGGCGATGCCGGGACGCCCGATCTGCGCCAGGGCACGCCGCCGCTGCGCGACTCGTACCAGACGGCCTCGTATCTGGCCGCTCGCAGCGCCGCCTGCGCCGACGATAACTGCCGCGACGCCGAGGCCCGTGCCGTGGCGCCAATGCTGAAACAGCCGCGCTTGTATGAGCTGGGGCGCAGCCGCGCGGTCGGCCTGGACGCTGCGTCCAAGACTGCCGAGGACAGCTGGTCCGAGCGTTGGCAGGGGCGCGTGGCTGGGCTTTTGTTCGGACTGCTCTTGACGGCCTTGTTCGTCTGGCCGTCGACACCGGCCTTGCGCGCTCTGCGGCTGGCGCTGAGCAAGGAAGGGCAGGGCAGCCTGCGCGCCAGTGTTGCGGCCATCTGCGCCATGCATATCGGGGTGCTGGGTCTGGTGGCCAGCAGCCTCCGCGGCTTCGTTTCAGCAAGTCCCGCGACGCCACTGGCGATGGGCGTGATGGCACTGGGCTTGTCGCTGTTGAGCTTTGCCATCCTGCGCTCGGCGCTGGCGCTGAAATGGTTCAGGCGAATGCATCTGAGGGTGGGCGTACTGGCATTGCTGGCTTGCGGACTGCTGCTCGTGCAGCTGCCCTTGGGCGGCAAGGTCTGCACCGACTGTGAACCGTTGCTCTGGTTCGAAGGCGTCAGTGCCTGGCCGTCGCTGCTGCTGCAGCTGGCTGCGCTGGTGGTCTTGGTGCTGAGTTGGGACTTGATCTGGGATGTCAGCCTGAACTCGCTCGCCGAGGACAGCGACTGGCTGCAGGTCCGGCCGCAATGCACGGCCCAGCAGACCCGTTCATGGGCTGGTGGCCTGCGCCGGCTCAGCGTGCTGCGCTGGCCACGGCCGGATGGACTGAGCTGCGACTTTCAAAGTCTCTGGACCGAATATGCCTTGCGCGGCGCTCCCTTGCCACGTGGGCTGCGCATCCTGGCCGGCTTTTTGCTCAGTCTGGTCTTGGGGGCGACGGCGATCCATTTCTTCTCGCAAGGCAGCGCGCTGGCGATTCCCGTCCGCGGGGCGACGCACCGCGAACTGGTTGGCGCCTGCCTGTATCTGGTGTTGCTGCTGTTACCCATGCTGATCATGGCGGCTGCCGATGCCACGCTGCTGGCCTGCCGCTTTGTTCAGCACCTGAACAAGGGGCGCAGCGTCTATCCGCCCACTTGCATCAAGCGCTTTGCGCTGAGCCTCGGAGCGGCGCAGGCGCCGCAATGGCAGCAAGGCATTGCCGCCTTGCCGCAGCAGCGGCTGGAGAAGGGGCGCACCGGCGATCACAGCCTCTTGGATGACTGGCTGGACATGCAACTGATCGCCCGCCGCACGGCCACAGTGGCGCCGCTGGTGATCGGGCCCTTCGTGGTGCTCGCCATTCTGCTGGTGGCGCGCAGCCGGGTGTTTGACAACTGGTCGATCAATCTTGCAGTGGCCGTGGCTGCCAGCGCTTTCTTACTCTGGTTGATGCTGATGAGTGCGCTGCTCAAGCATGTGGTCGAGCAGGCGCGCAGTCGGGCGCTGGCCAGCATGCAGGCCGATCTGCGCTGGCTGCGCGGTGCCGGCGCCGATTGGAAGGACTTGATACAGCCGTTCGAAAAGCTGATCGAGCAGGTGCGAGACATGCGCGCCGGTGCCTTTGCCGGCTTCTTCGAGCAGCCTTTGCTGCGCGCCCTGCTGGTACCGCTGGGCAGCGCTGGCGGCGCGCAGCTGCTGGAGTACCTGGCCTCGATCTGAATCAGTTGCGGCGCACGACGCGGTCCAGCGCGCTGGGCCGTGTCAGCGGTTGTGACTGCAGCAGCTGCACCAACGCCTCGCTGTCCATCATGCCCATGCGCGGCTCGGTGCCCGCGCTGAAGGCCTTGAAGCCATCGCCACCGTTGAACAGGAAGTTGTTGATGGTGACCCGATAGCGCGCCTCCGGACGCAAGACCTGACCCCGGATGCGCACCGATTCGGCAACGACACGCTGACCCACGGGGCGCGCGGCATCCCAGGCATAGCTGAAGCCTTGCGAGAACTGCAGCGGCCTGAACTTGGGTTGGCCGCTCCACTGCTGCTCCAGTACCGCCAGCAATTGGCTGCCGCTCAGCGTGATCGTCACCAGCTGGTTGCTGAAGGGCTGTGCGGTGAACACCTCACCAAAGGTGATCGCGCCGTCGCCCTGTTTGGGCAGGCCGGCGCGGATGCCGCCGATATTGGTGATGGCGATCTGGGCGTCGTCGGCAGTGGCCGCCAGCTGGGCATCGGCAACCAACTGACCCATGGTGGTGGCACCGCTGGGCCCGGCCCATTCATCGCGGCTGAAGCTCTCGCTGATATGGCCGACAATGCGCCCGGTCTGCACTTGCGACAGCTGCTCGTAGCCGGCGATCAGCGCGGCCTGGGCCGCGTCTTTCGCATAGCGGTCATTGCGCACCAGGGTGTTGTTGGCACGGGCCGAGAGCAGCTTGCCGCTCTGGCGGTCCAGTTGCAGATCGATGTCGGTGATTACGGTGCCATATTTGTCGCCGCTGGTGACGAGGCGCTGGTCGATCACACAGTTGTAGGCGCGATGCGTATGGCCACTGACGACGACACCCACGGCGCGATCCAGCCGCTTGACGATGTCGACGATGGGGCCGGAGATGCCGGGGCACTCGTTGTAGTCGCCCTCGGGAAACCCGCCCTCATGGATCAGCAGCACGATGGTGTTCACGCCCTGGGCACGCAACTCCGGCACCAGGCGGTTGACGGTCTCGGCCTCGTCATCAAAGCGCAGGCCGCGAACGGCGCTCGGAATGACGATGTCCGGCGTGCCCTTCAAGGCCAGGCCGATGAAGGCGACCGGCACGCCTTCAAAATGGCGAATCTTGTAGGCCGGAAAAATGGTCTTGCCGGTGCTTTCGTCCCAGGTGCTGGCAGCCAGGTACTGGTAGGCCGCGCCCTTGAAGGGCTGAGCGCCACTGCATCCCTTGCTCGGATGACAGCCGCCGTGCTGCTTGCGCAGCAACTCGGCCAGGCCTTGGTCGAATTCGTGATTGCCGACGGCGCTCAGTTCGAGGCCCATCAGGCTCAACGATTCAACGCTGGGTTCGTCATTGAACATGGCGGACAGCAAGGGGCTGCCGCCGACCAGATCGCCGGCGGCCACGAACACGTGGTTGGGATGGGCGGCGCGCAATTCGCGGGCGGCCGTGGCCAGGTACTCGGCGCCGCCGGCGTCCACCGTCAAGTTCTTGTCCGGGTGCAGAGGATCGCGGATCTGGATGCCGCCGGACGGCGGCTTCAGATTGCCGTGGAAGTCATTGATGGCCAGCAGCTTGAGCGAGACCGGCGGCGCTGCTGGCCGGGCGCCTGTGGCATCGCTGGCGGGCAGGCTGCTGCAGGCCAGCAAGGGCAGGGCGAGTGTGGCAGCCAGCGCACGCCTGAATGCAGTGCGGATGCATCGGCGGGCTTGAGGCTCAGGCTGGGGCGTGGGTGTCATGGCTGGGTTATGTGGAGATCGGCAATCGGTGTGTCAATGGGTGCCCGTGTCGCAGCCCACGCAGCGAACTGCCAAACGTTTGCGTGCTGTTTGCCGAAGTCTGAGGACTGTGGATGCTGGCGTCAATAGGAAGGATCAGCGATGGGCACGGCTTGGGCCTGTAGAGCCCTCGAGAGGATGCAGTTCAGTTTGTCTGTGCTGCACGCTGATGCCTGCGACGGCACATTTCGGCTGCAGAAGCGCTGTTCAGGCTGCCCCGGATCGACGTAGGGCATGCTCGCATTCCGGCACGTCGCAGAACTCGCAAATCAGCCGCGCCTCGCCGAGGCTGCTTTGCCGCTCCATCAAGCGCGAGAACAGGCCCGCACGTGGCGGCTGCAGCGGCTGGACCAATGGGGTGATGGCGTCCAGCGCCGCGTTCACGCGTGCCTCTCCCTGGCCGGCGACCACACTCCATTGCAGACCGCCCTGGCGCAGATGGCGGCGAAGCAGGGCGTCGACCGGCTGCTGGACCTGCGGGCCGTCGCGCTGCAGCCCATCGTCCACCCAAGGCAAATCCAGCGCCATCAACAACGTCAAGCTACAGCGCTGCTGAAACGCCAGGGCGGCGGCGTTTAACGACATATCGTTGAACAACAGCTCGCTGTAGATGGCAGTCATCAAGGGCGTGGTGTCGCAGATCACGAGATCCGCCTGCTGGCTGGCGGCATCGATGCGACGGGCTTGCTCGGCCGCGATGGCGGCCTGTTCGTCCGGCCGCGGTGTGCGTTGCTCACGATCGCACCATTCACGCAGCCATTCATCGACGCGAGCCACCCGCAGCCCGGTCTGGGTTTGCAAATGCTGCTGCAGGCTCAGGGCCATGTGGCTCTTGCCGGTACTCTCGGCGCCCAGCAGGGCGATGCGCAGTGCGCTCATCGACACACGACGCCGAGGCTCAAGCGGTGTTGCCCGCGGCAGCGCCAAATCCGCCCCGCATCTGCTGCAGCCAGGCTCTCCAGCCGGCCATGGACATCGGCACAAAGACGGCGTAAAGCAAGACCGTCAGCCAGTAGCCCTTGATCGCAAACAGCGCCACGCTGGCGACGTTGACGATGATCCAGACCGGCCAGTTCTCCTGGTACTTGCGGCCCAGCAGCCATTGGCCCAGCAGGCTGGCGATGGTGGGGAAGGCATCCCAGAAGGGCAGAGTGGAATCCGTGACCTTCTGCAGAAACAGGCCCAGCACAGGCCAGAGAGCCAGCGTGGCGGCGGCCGCCAGCCAGCGGCCACGTTGACTCAGGCTGCGCACGCGCAAGACCTGACCCTCGGCAGTGCGCCCACGCAACCACTGCCACCAGCCCCACAGCGCCAGCGCGGCAAACAGGAGTTGAAGCGAGGCTTCGCCATAAAGCTTGCCGCTCCAGAACAGCAGGAAGTAGAGCAGGGAGCTGATCAGCGCCAGCGGCCAGGCCAGGACCTGCACGCGCATATTGCAGATCACCATCCAGACGGCCAGCACAAAGGCCAGTACTTCCAGCCAGGTGATGGGGCTGCCAAGCAGCTCGAAGGCCGGCAGGAATAGCGGTTGCAGCCAGCTCAGCAGCGCGTCCATGGTGGGGAGAGGTCTTGGGAGGCAGAGGCGCCGCTGGCGTCAAGCGGGCGGGAAGAAACGCATGCGGGGTCAGTGGCGCAGCTGAACGTAGATCTCGTCCGGCTTGATCATGCCGAGCTCCATCCGCGCCTTTTCTTCGACCATCTCCAGGCCCTCACGCAGATCGCGCAACTCGGCCTGCAGCTGCGCATTGCGCGCGCTGGCTTCGGCATTGGCCTGCTGCTGAGTCTGCAATTGGGCGCGCAGCTGAACGCCACGGGCCAGGCCGCCCTTGCCGAACCAGAGCTGTGCCTGAATGGCAATCAAGAAGGCGCTGAGGATGATGGCGAGGACTTTCACGCGCGCAGTTTAGCGGCTTTGCGGATGCTGTCGAAAGGCGTCCTCGCCATCGGGCACTGGGGCCAACCCGCAAGCGGGCTGGCGCACTGGCCTTACTTCAGGTTGTAGAACGCCGAACGGCCGGGGTAGTAGGCGACATCGCCCAGGTCTTCTTCGATGCGCAGCAGCTGGTTGTACTTGGCCATGCGGTCCGAGCGCGACAGCGAACCGGTCTTGATCTGGCCGGCGTTCAGGCCGACGGCGATATCAGAAATGGTCGAGTCTTCGGTTTCGCCGGAGCGGTGCGAGATCACGGCGGTGTAGCCGGCGCGCTTGGCCATTTCGATGGCGGCGAAGGTCTCGGTCAAGGTGCCGATCTGGTTGATCTTGATCAGGATCGAGTTGGCAATGCCCTTGTCGATGCCTTCCTTCAGGATCTTGGTGTTGGTGACGAACAGATCGTCGCCCACCAGCTGCACCTTCTGGCCCAGCGCTTCGGTCAGATGCTTCCAGCCGTCCCAATCGCCTTCGGCCATGCCGTCTTCGATCGAGATGATGGGGTACTTGTCGACCCAGCTGGCCAGCATCGAGGTCCATTCCTGGGCCGTCAGCTGGATGCCGCCTTCGCCTTCGAGCACGTACTTGCCGTCCTTGTAGAACTCGCTGGCAGCGCAGTCCAGACCCAGGGCGATCTGTTCACCGGCGGTGTAGCCAGCCTTGTCGATCGCTTGCAGGATCAGCTGGATCGCAGCCTCGTGGCTCTCGACGCTGGGGGCGAAGCCGCCTTCGTCACCAACGGCGGTGGAGATGCCCTTGTCGTGCAGGATCTTCTTCAGCGCATGGAAGACCTCGGCGCCCCAGCGCAGGGCTTCGCGGAAGCTCGGTGCGCCCACGGGGATGATCATCAGCTCTTGCAGGTCAAGGCTGTTGTTGGCGTGGGCGCCGCCGTTGATGACGTTCATCATCGGCACCGGCAGCTGCAGGCCGCCCATGCCACCGAAGTAGCGATACAGCGGCAGGCCAGATTCTTCGGCAGCGGCGCGGGCCACGGCCATCGAGACGGCCAGCATCGCATTGGCGCCCAGGCGGCTCTTGTTCTCGGTGCCGTCCAGGTCGATCAGGGTCTTGTCCAGGAAGGCCTGCTCGGAGGCGTCCAGGCCGAGCACGGCCTCGGAAATCTCGGTGTTGATGTGCTCAACGGCCTTGAGCACACCCTTGCCCAGGTAACGGCTCTTGTCGCCGTCACGCAGTTCGATGGCTTCGCGCGAGCCGGTCGAGGCGCCGCTGGGCACAGCGGCGCGGCCCATCACACCCGATTCCAGCAGCACATCACATTCCACGGTGGGGTTGCCGCGGCTGTCCAGGATTTCGCGTCCGACGATGTCAACAATGGCGCTCATTGAGGAGTCTCCGATAGGAAGTTGGTAACTTTGTTACGTTCGGCGCGCATGTTGCCAGCAAAGAGTTACGCGCGCTGAACAATCGTCGACGGGGCTGTGTTCACACCCCATCAACAATCAGCATGCGCATCACGCCGGCGTTTTCACGCAGGCTGCGGGCATGCTGGTAGGTCTCTGAATCGTAGAAGGCACGGGCCGTCGCGTGGTCGGCAAAGCGCAGCAGCACCAGGCGCGTGGGCTGCCAGTCGCCTTCCAGCACTTCGATCGCCCCGCCGCGCACCAGGATCTCGGCGCCATGCTCCTGCATCGCCTTGGTGCTCCATTCGCGGTACTTGGCCATCTGCTCGGGATTGGTGACGGTGACGTCGGCGATCACGTAGGCGGCGGGCATGTGCATCCTTGATGAAGAAGCGGCGCGACCTGTGAAGGACCGCGCCGGTATTTTCTGGCTCAGGCGGAGAAGTCGTTCTCAAGCAGCGGCTGGCTCTTGACCACGCGGTCCAGCGCCACGAGTTGCTCAAGCAGCGACCGCATGCGGTTTAGGGGAACGGCGTTCGGGCCATCGGACCAGGCTTCGGCAGGGCGAGGGTGGGTTTCCATGAAGAGGCCCGCCACACCCACGCCAACGCCGGCACGCGCCAGCACCGGCACCATCTCACGGGCGCCGCCGCTGGTGGCGCCTTGACCACCAGGCTTCTGCACCGAGTGGGTGACGTCAAACACCACCGGCGCGCCGCTCTTGCGCATCTCGGCCAGGCTGCACATATCGGCAACGAGGTTGTTGTAGCCAAAGCTCACGCCGCGTTCGCAGGCCAGGAAGCGGTCCTCGGACAGGCCGGCCTCGCGCGCGGCTTCCCGGGCCTTGTCGATGACGTTCTTCATGTCCCAGGGCGCCAGGAACTGGCCTTTCTTGATGTTCACCGGCTTGCCCGACTTGGCCACTGCACGGATGAAATCGGTCTGGCGGCACAGGAAGGCCGGCGTCTGCAGCACATCAACAACGCTGGCCACCGGTTCAACCTGGGCTTCGTCATGGACGTCGGTCAGGATGGGCAGCTGCAGCTGACGACGCACTTCGTCCAGGATCTTCAGCCCGGCGTCAATGCCAACGCCCCGCTTGCTGCCGCCAGACGAGCGGTTGGCCTTGTCGAACGAGCCCTTGTAGATCAGCGGAATGCCGAGGGCAAGGCAAGCTTCCTTGAGCTGACCCGCGACCTCGATCGAGAGCTCCTGGCTTTCGATCGAGCAGGTGCCCGCGATCAGAAAGAAAGGCTTGTCGAGACCGACATCAAAGCCGCAGAGCTTCATGGACTGGGTTCCTTCAGTGGCGCGAGAGCGGGGTTCAGGCGGCTTGCTTATGGTTCAGTGCCGCCTTGATGAAGGCGGTGAACAGCGGATGACCATCCCAGGGTGTCGACTTGAACTCGGGGTGGAACTGCACGCCGACATACCAGGGGTGCACCTCGCGCGGCAGCTCGACCATTTCGGTCAGCTTTTCGCGCTGGGTGATCGCCGAGATCACCAGGCCGGCCTGCTGCAGGCGGTCGAGGTAGTGCTCGTTGGCTTCGTAGCGGTGGCGATGGCGTTCGGTGACGACCGGTCCATAGATGTCGTGGGCCAACGTGCCGGGCTTGACGTCCGAGCTCTGCGCACCCAGGCGCATGGTGCCGCCCAGATCGCTCTTCTCGTCGCGCTTCTGGATCGAGCCGTCGGCGTCCTGCCATTCGTCGATCAGCGCGATCACCTTGTGCGGTGCGTCGGCATCAAACTCGGTCGAGTTGGCACCATCGAGGCCAGCCATGTGGCGGGCGTACTCGATCGTGGCGACCTGCATGCCCAGGCAGATGCCCAGGTAGGGCAGCTTGTGCTCACGGGCGTATTGGGCGGCAAGGATCTTGCCTTCGACACCGCGCTTGCCGAAGCCGCCTGGCACCAGGATGGCGTCAAACTTGGCCAGCTGCGAGATGTTCTCGCGCTCCAGCAGCTCGGAATCGATGTACTCGATATTGACGCGGGCATGGTTGTGGATGCCGGCGTGGCGCAGCGCCTCGTTGAGCGACTTGTACGAGTCTGACAGATCGGTGTACTTGCCGCACATGGCGATGGTGACTTCGGTCTTGGGGTTCTCGACCTCGTAGACCAGGCTGTCCCAGCGCTTCAGATCGGTGGACTTGGTGTTGAGCTGCAGCTTGGTGCAGATCAGCTGGTCCAGACCCTGCTCGTGCAGCATGCGCGGCACCTTGTAGATGGTGTTCACATCCCACATCGAGATGACACCGTACTCGGGCACATTGGTGAACAGCGAGATCTTCTCGCGCTCGTCGTCGGGAATGCGGCGGTCGGCGCGGCACAGCAGCGCGTCCGGCTGAACGCCGATCTCGCGCAGCTTCTGCACCGTGTGCTGGGTCGGCTTGGTCTTCAGCTCGCCGGCAGCCGCGATCCAGGGCACATAGGTCAGGTGCACGAAGGCGGTGTTGGTCGGGCCGGCGCGCAGGCTCATCTGGCGAGCCGCTTCCAGGAAGGGCAGCGATTCGATGTCGCCAACGGTGCCGCCGATTTCAACGATGGCCACATCAACTTCTTCCGGCGTGCCGACACCGGCACCGCGGCGGACGAAATCCTGAATCTCGTTGGTGATGTGCGGAATCACCTGCACGGTCTTGCCCAGATAGTCGCCACGGCGCTCCTTCTCCAGCACCGACTTGTAGATCTGGCCAGTGGTGAAGTTGTTGCTCTTCTTCATCCGCGTGGTGATGAAGCGCTCGTAGTGACCCAGGTCCAGATCGGTCTCGGCACCGTCGTCGGTGACGAAAACCTCGCCGTGCTGGAAGGGGGACATCGTGCCTGGATCGACGTTGATGTACGGATCCAGCTTGATGAGGGTGACTTTGAGGCCGCGCGATTCGAGGATGGCAGCCAGTGAGGCCGATGCGATGCCCTTGCCGAGTGAGGACACCACACCGCCTGTGACGAAGACGAACTTGGTCATGTCTTGCAGCGTCCGGTGCAAGAACGCTGTGATGGTAAAGCGCGATTATAGCGATGCCGTGGAGGCTGCTTCAGCTCGCTGGCTTTATCTCGCTGACAGTGCGGCTTCGGCCTGCAGCGTTTGCAGCAGTTGCAGCACCAGGGCCGCGGTGTCGTCGGGGCGCTCGAAGGGGTAGAGGTGGCTGCCTTCCATCCAGTGGAAGTTGTGCCGGGCCAGTGCCTTGGAGGCGGCCGCACCGGCCTGGCGCAGCTCGTCGGACTGAGTGCCGCCGACAAAGGCCAGCGGGCATTGCGGCGGGTGGCGCTTCAGCAGGCGCTCCAGATGGTGGGGCAGGGTGTTGTAGATGCGGGTCTCGACCTCGCGCTTGAAGCCGAGCTGGACGGCGCCGTCGCGCTCATCGAAGCCACAGTCCACGTAGTCGGCCAGCACACGCGGGTCCCAGCGAGCGAACTTGTGCTTGCTGGCGAAATGTTCCAGCACTGCCGCCCGGTTGGGCCATTGGTGGCGCCGCTGGCTGGAGACCTTGCCGGGCGAGAAACGATGGATCAGCCGTGCGCTCTTCATCACCTGCACGCTGTGAGCACGCCAGCCGCTGACCACCGGCGAGTCCAGCAGCACCAGGCCGCTGACCAGCTCGGGCCGGCGGCAGGCGACCAAGAGGCTCAACATGCCACCCAGCGAATGGCCGACCAGCATCACCGGACCCGGCACCGCCATCTGTGGCTGCACCTGTTCGGTGATGAAGGCGATCAGTTCGTCGCGCAGATGGGGCCAGTTGCTGCTGACCGGATAACGCGGGTCATGGCCGATGCGCGGCAGCGCATGGACCTGCCAGCCGGCACGCCGCCAGGCCTCGAAATGCAGCCGGTAGCAGCCGGCCGGAAAGCCGTTGGCGTGCGAGAAGACGATGGTTGGCGTCGGCGTCGGCGTTGGGAATGGGGCGGCGTTCGCCTGCGACGGGGCGGTGTTCATGCAGGGCGGCTGATCTTGGCCATGGCCTTGAGCTTGTAGAGCGCATCCAGCGCCTCGCGTGGGCTCAGCGCATCCGGGTCCAGATCATGCAGCGCATCCAGCGCCGGGCTGGTCGCCTCGGCGACAAGCTGGGGCTCGGGCGGCGCGGCGAACAGGTCGATCTGCGCCTCGCTGGCGCTGGCCTTGGCTTCCAGCGCTTCCAGCGTGGCGCGGGCCTGGCGCACCAGCGAGGCCGGCATGCCTGCCAGCCGTGCCACCTGCACGCCATAGCTGCGGCTGGCCGGGCCGGCTTGGATCTCGTGCAGGAAGACGATGTCGTCGCCGCTCTCGGCCGCTGCCACATGCATATTGACGGCCTGGCTGTGCTTGCTCGGGAACTCGGTCAGCTCGAAGTAGTGGGTGGCAAACAGCGTGAAGGCGCGGCACTTGTCGTGCAGATGGCTGGCGATGGCGCCGGCCAACGCCAGGCCGTCGAAGGTCGAGGTGCCGCGGCCGATCTCGTCCATCAGCACCAGCGACTGCTCGGTCGCGCCGTGCAGGATGGCCGCGGCCTCGGTCATCTCCAGCATGAAGGTGGACTGCGCATTGGCCAGATCGTCGGCCGCGCCGATGCGGGTGTGGATGGCGTCCATGGGCCCGAGCCGGCAGGCGCCGGCCGGCACATAGGAGCCGATGGCCGCCAGCAGGCTGATCAGCGCCACCTGGCGCATGAAGGTGCTCTTGCCGCCCATATTCGGGCCGGTGATGACCTGCATCCGCGTCCGCGCATCGAGCCGGCAATCATTGGCCATGAACTCGCCGGCGCCGGTCTCGCGCAAGCGCATCTCGACCACCGGATGCCGGCCCGCCGTGATGTCGATGCAGGGTTGGGGCACGAACTCGGGGCGGCACCAGTTCAGCGTGCCGGCGCGCTCGGCCAGTGCGGCCAGCGCGTCCAGGCTGGCCAGCGAGCGGCCGAGCTGCGTCAGCGCTTGCAGGTCCTCGATCAACTGATCGACGACGGCCTCGTAGAGCAGCTTCTCGCGCGCCAGCGAGCGCTCCTGGGCCGACAGCGCCTTGTCCTCAAAGGCCTTCAGCTCCGGCGTGATGTAGCGCTCGGCATTCTTCAGCGTCTGGCGGCGCTGGTAGTCCATTGGCACCTTGTCGACCTGGCCCTGGGTGACTTCGATGTAGAAGCCATGCACCTTGTTGAACTGCACGCGCAGATTGGCAATGCCGGTTCGCGCGCGCTCGCGGGTCTCCAGATCAAGCAGGAAGGTGTCGCAGTTCTGGCTGATCGCGCGCAGTTCGTCCAGCTCGGCATCGAAGCCGCTGGCAATCACGCCGCCATCACGCAACAGCACCGCCGGCTCTTCGGCAATGGCGCGGCTGAGCAGTTCCTCCAGATGCGGCGAGGCCAGCAGCCCGGCGGCCAGCTGATCGAGCAGCACGCAGGCCCCGCGTGGCAGCGTGGCCTGCAGCTGGGGCAGGATCTGCAGCGTGGCGCGCAGGCCGGCCAGCTCGCGCGGGCGCACCTGGCGCAGCGCGACCCGGGCAGCGATGCGCTCGACGTCGGACACATGGCGCAGGCCATCGCGCAAGGCCTCGCCGCCGTGAGCGAGCAGGGCGGCAATGGCCTCGTGGCGGGCCGTTGCTTCGGCGCGGTCGCGGCGCGGGTGCAGCAGCCAGTGGCGCAGCGCCCGGCTGCCCATGCCGGTGCGGCAGCTGTCCAGTACCGACAGCAGCGTCGGAGCGGTCTCGCCACGCAGCGTGACCGTCAGCTCCAGATTGCGCTGGGTGGCCGGCGGCAGATCAAGCAGATCGCTGCTGCGCTGCACCTGCAGGGTCTTCACATGAGCCAGCGCCCGACCCTGGGTGTGCTCGGCATAGCTGAGCAGGGCGGCGGCGGCGGCATGGGCGCTCTTCAGCTCCTGCGCGTTCAGGCCTTGCAGGCTGGCGACACCCAGCTGTTCGCAAAGCTTGCGCGCACCGAGTGCGCTGTCGAACTGCCAGCCGGGGCGGTTGGTGATGGGCAGCCGGGCGGCCAGCACACCGGCGGGCTGGCGTTCGCGGTCGACCAGCACCTCGGCCGGCGACAGCCGTGCCAGCCAGGACGGCAGCTCGCGCTCGCTGCACTCGGCCAGGCCCAGCTGGCCCTGCGTCAGCGACAGCCAGGCCAGGCCCAGCGTCTTGCCCTGATGGACGACGGCCAGCAGGATGGAGTCCTGCTTGTCGGCCAGCAACTCGGTATCGGTGACGGTGCCGGGCGTGACGACCCGCACCACCTTGCGTTCGACCGGGCCCTTGGCCGTGGCCACATCGCCCACCTGTTCGGCAATCGCCACCGCCTCGCCCAGCTTGATCAGCTTGGCCAGGTAAGACTCCAGCGCATGCACCGGCACACCGGCCATCACCACCGGCTCACCGGCGCTTTGGCCGCGGGTGGTCAGCGTGATGTCCAGCAGCGCATTGGCCTTGCGGGCGTCGTCGAAGAACACCTCGTAGAAGTCGCCCATGCGGAAAAACACCAAATCGTCCGGATGCTGGTGCTTGATGCGCAGGTATTGCGCCATCACGGGGGTATGGGCCGAGAAATCCGGCACTGCAGGGCTAGCGTTCATTGAAGGACGGAGAGGGCGGGAAGGACAAAGCCCTCGGCAAGAGGGCTTTGTCGTTGATTCGAGAGAACGGGGCGAGTTTAAGGGCATTGCCCAGCGGGTTCAGGCAGCGGCGCGCTGCTCCGGCTCTGCAGGTGCCGGCGTCTGCCCGGCATCGTCGGCGGCTTCCGTCAGGCGCAGCTGCAACTGGTAGAGCTGGGCGTAATCACCATTCAGCGCCATCAGCTGTTGATGGGTGCCGCGCTCGGTGATGCGGCCCTGACGCAGGAAGAAGATCATGTCGGCGCCACGCACACTGGCCAGGCGGTGGCTGATCAGCACCACGGTGCGCTGGCGGCGCAGGCTGGCCAGGCTTTCGTAGACGGCGGCTTCGGCGCGTGCATCCAATGGGGCCGTGGGCTCGTCCCAGATCATCAGCGGCGCATCGCGATAGAGGCCACGCGCGACCGCCAGACGCTGCCACTGGCCAGCCGAGAGCTCCAAGCCGCCCTTGAACAGCCGGTTCAGCAGCGTCTGCCAGCGCTGCGGCAACTGCGCGATGACGGCGTCGGCCTGGGCGCGAACCGCGGCGGCCTGCAGCCGCTGGTCAGCCTCTGCCGGATCCAGCGCTTCGGCGTCGATGCGACCGAGCCGCACATTCTGCTCGGCGCTGTAGGGCCAGCGCAGCGGATGCTGCTGAACAATCATGGTCTGCGCCAGCCGGCTCTGCAGGTCGAGCAGTTGGCAATCGACGCCATCCCAGCAGATGCTGCCCTGGCTCGGTACATAGAGCCCGGCCAGCAGCTTGGCCAGTGTCGATTTGCCGGAGCCGTTCTCACCGACCAGTGCCACCGTCGTGCCACGTCGAATGCTGAGTTCGATGTCTTGCAACACGGGCCGCTCTGGGGCACCGGCATAGGCAAAGCCAAGCCCATGCAGGCTGATGCATTGCGGCGCTTGGGCCGGCGGCAGCGCTGGACCGCGGGCCTTGGCCTCGGCCTGGCTCTGCTGAACAAAGGCAAAGAAATCATCGAGGTAAAGCGCTTTCTCGGCCATCTGATCGAGCGCCTGGACGAGCCGGCCGACGGCGTCGAGGCTGGCGCGCAGGCCCAGGGCAGCGGCACCAGCCAGACCTGGGCCGAGCACGCCGCGCTGCACCAGCAGCAGCAGCCAGAGATAGGCCAGGCCTTGGGCGATGCCGCTGAGCACGGCGCCCCAGGCGCGGGTGCGGGCGACAGCGCTTTTCAGTCGGCTCAGGCTGGTGCGCAACGCCTCACCGACCTGGCGATGCCGCTGGCTGAGCAAGCCCTCCATCTGCAGCGAACGCAATTCAGCTGCCGGCTCGGCCTGGCTGGCCAGTTCCTGCAGCATCCAGGATTGCCGCGACAGCGCCATGCTGTGATCCCAATGGCTTTGTACGCACAGCAGCGCCCGGGCCGAACTCCAGGCCTGGGGCAGCAGGCACAGCAGCAACACGGGCAGCAGCGCCAGATGCAGCATTGCCAGTGCCGCGACGCCGGACAGCAAGCCCATCAATGCCGCCGACAGTGCCACCGCCTGATCGACAACACTCTCGACATAGTGCAGGCCGCGGTCGCGGGCCCGGTGCATCCGGTCGACGAAGTCAGGATCGTCGAAGCGCTGCAACGGTGCCCGCAGGCACGCATCGACAAAATCCTGCTCGGCCAGCGCGATCAGCGTCGGGCTGAGTCGGGCGCGCAAATGCTCGGCCAGCGCGTCGATGCCGAGCTTGGCCAGATAGGCTGCGATCAGACTCAGCAGCGTCAGTGCGAGTGGCTGGGGCACCTGTCCATCGAGAGGCAGCAGCGGTGCTGACAGTGCCTGAGGTGTGCGCAGCAGGCTTTCTATCAGCCGGGCTCCCAGCACCAGGCTGTAGGCCCAGAGCGAGCCGGCCGCCAGTTGGCAGCCCAACAAAGCCAGCAGGCGGCTCCCGCTGGCACGCCGCAGCAGGGCCAACACGGCCGGCAGCGCGCGGCCGACGCGGCGGAAAAAGGCGCGATAGCTGTCGAGGCCGCCGCTGTCGGGGCCCAGCTCCCAATAGGGGTTCTCGGTGGCGATGAAGGGGTCGCCGCCGGCATCGGGCTTGGCGTCAGCAGCGTTGGCCGGGCGCGCAGTCATGGTCAGCTTGATGCCGGTTGGTAGACGGGTTGAACGGCGCGTTGAGCGGGCCGGTTGAATGAATGCGCCGGGTGACTAGGGGCGAACAAAGGAGGGCAGCTCGGCATCCGGGTGGGCGCGCAGCAGCTGGTAGGCAATGCCGCCCGGGCCGGTCATCAGCGAGGGCGAGAATACCTCGTTGGTGATGCCGCAGCGGCTGCCATGTGCATCCAGGCTGGACAGCAGCTCGGCCAGCGCACTGTCGCGGCTGACGCCTCTGGGCGCCAGCCCGCGATCGGCCGCTTCCTGCAGCAGCTCCAGCACGCTGGCGTCGCCGTGGCAGGCGCAATGGTTCCAGCCCAGGCCCAGCCGGTGACTGACGCCAGCGGCCTGGCGTACCCGTTGGCGCACCAGTTCTTCGCCCAGCAGCGGCACCAGATCCAGATAGGCCAGGCCGTTGCCGACGGCGCCGTGGCACCAGGCGGTCGAGCAATTGACGCCATCCAGATGGCGCAGGTCGCGCCAGTTGGCGTCGGCCGGATCGAACAGCGATTCCTCAAAGGCCAGCGCTTCGCGGGCGCCGTCGAAGAATCGTGCTTCGCCGCAGCCCTGGTGCAGTTTCAGCAGTGCCCAGCCAATACCGGCTGCGCCGTGGCCAAAGCCGCCCATGCCCTCGGGCGCCGGCGCTGTGGGCCAGCAGGCGCGGCCCTCGCTGCGCCGTGCGGCGGCCAGCAGGTGATCGCCGGCGGCACGGGCCAGGTCCAGATGGGCGGCCTGGCCGCTGCGCTGCGCCAAGGCGAGCAGCGCGGGAATGGCACCGGCCGCGCCGGCCAGGATGTCGTAGGTTTGGTCGGCCTCGATCGAGCCCTGCATGTACTCGGCCACCAGAGCCGCGCATTCCAGCGCATAGGGCTTGGCCACGCCCAGCGCCTCCAGCTTCAGCCAGCCCCAAATCTGCGAGCCAATGCCGAGGTAGGCGCCGGGCTGGTGTGGCCGCACCTTGCCGGCGGCGCGTTGCAGCTCGACCTGGCGGTACAGGCCTTGCTTCATCGTCTGCAAGACGGCATCGAGCAGGGGCGTGACGCCGGGCACCGCATCGGCGCGGCCCGCAGCGGCTTCCGTCTGATAGGCAGCCAGGAACAAGGCCACGCCGGCATTGCCGCCGTAGAGGTTCTGGTCGATCGCCTGTATGCCCCAGCCGGTGGCGCCGAGCGTTGGCGCGATCCAGGTCACGCTGCCATCGCGGCCGCGAATCGCCGTGCTGATGAAGCGCTCGACGATCTCTCGGGCCCAGCGGCGCCGCCGGGCATCAAGATCGTCGCTCGACGGCGAGGCGACTCGGAAGGAGATCTCGCTGGGCATCCAGCCATCGTTCAGATAGGCACTGAGCAGCGAGCCCTTGATGATGTCACGGTCCAGCACCTGGTCTGAGTTCAGCCAGTCGTCCAGGCAGTGCTGGACCAGATCGCAGACGGGCAGCCAGTGCGTGCCACCAGGGCCCTGCATCTGGCCGTGCCCGGCGGTGCTGTGGAAATAGGGGATGTCGCCGCGCAGCATGTCGTCGATTTCGGCCTCGATCACCTTGGGGTCGGACGGCGCGGTCGAAATGACCGCGGCGGCGCGGCCCAGCAGAGCGCGGGCACGGACGCGCGCCTGGCCCTCGTCGGCCAGTGAAATCGGGTGCCAGAGCATGCGTACCAGCTCAGCATAGACCTCGGTGGCGCGCGGCACCAGGCGCACATGGCAAGGCTTGAACGCATCCAGCAGTGGCGCGAGCCCGCCGCTTTGATGCATGGCTCGGAGCCGTGCGGTGATCTCGTCGTAGCCCTCCAGCACCTGGCCCCAGTAGCGCTCCAGCATCGGTTCTTCGCAGGGATGGTTTTTGGCGATCTCGACCTCGACCATGGCCTGACCGAGCTTGACGGTGTCGCGGCCGGCGTCGACCAAGGTCGGCACACTGATACGCGGCTGTTGCTGGCGGATATTGCCCATGCCGGAGTTGTCAACGCCGCGCCAGCCCAGCGAGGCGCCGCGACCGGGCAGCAAGCCGGTCTTCATCAGTGAGGCAAAGAGCGCTTCGTCGGCGCGATCGATGGCCTCGCCAAAGCCGGAAGGCTTCAGCTCGGTGCGCGGGCAGAACAGTGTTTCGCAGTCGACGATGATGGGCAGGCAGCCCTGGGCGATGACGTTCTCGCCGTGGAAATCGGTGCCGCCGAGCAGCCGCATGATGGCCAGCCAGTGGCCCATATTGCGATAGAAGTCCTTCAACTCCTGCTCACCATTGGCATGGCGGTGTTCGACAAAGGCGCTCCAGCCGTAGCTGCCACGATCGAGCACGGCAGGCACGCGTACGCGGCGGTGTACCGGCACCTCGGCGAGCGCGACATCAAGGAACCCAGCCAGCGCGATATCGGTATTCAGCGGCCTTGGCTTGTAGACCACGGTGCCACCTGTACAGCGGATCAGGGCCACGCCAGCGCCGCCGTTGTGGCTGTCGCCCTTGGCCCATTCGACTGCCAGCAGTGCGCCGCTGGCTTGCCCCAGCAAATCGGCCAGCCGCTCACGGTCGGTGGCAAAGTGCGCCGCGACACGTTCAATGAAGGCGAGCTTGTGATCGACGATCCATTGCAGCCGTTCCAGCAGCGTTGGGTACTGGGCGCCCAGCGTCTGCCAGTGGGCCGGGCTGGCGGCGATCTGCAGGTATTCGTCCCAGCGAGCCTCGGCGCCGTCGGCCTGCAGGCGCCCCTGCACGCGCAGCGCATTGATGTCCAGCACCAATGTTCGCGCGACCTTGCTGTGCAACTGCTGTTCGAGGTGCAGGCGTGCCGCGTCGAGGATGATCGGCCGCTCGTGATCGTCGAGGCCGTTCTGGGCCTGCAAGCGTTGGCCGAGGAGGCTGATGGCCGGCGTGATCCAGCGCTCGAGACAGGGCACGAAGTCGGGGGCTTGCTGCATGGGGAGGACTCGGTATCTGGCAGGCTCGCAGCGGAGCGTATGGCGGGCATCAATCAGCGCTTGGCGCTGATGGCCGTCTGACGGCACTCGTCGTCAGACGAGTCAAAAAGCCGCGGTGCACGCCGCAAGGGCGGCGCCGCGGCTTCTCAGTGGCTTAGCAGCACTGAATGGTGCGCGAGCCGGAGCAGCTCGAGCAGCCGGCGCGGGTTTCGCGCGAGACATCGCCAGCGATTTCAGCTTCGCTGTAGACGCCACCGGAGAACAGCGGGCCGGCCGGGTTGGCGGCGGATTCGTCTTGCAGCCATTGTTCGACTTGCAGCAGGGCGCTGGTGATTTCAGTCATACGAAACTCCTTTACAGGTTGAGGTTGATGACCTTGTGAGCGTGCAACCTTGCATCCCTATGGAGCATGCAATCGACAAGCCGAACACCTGTGCCGTGGCACCTGCATAACAGCCTGCTTCTTGCGCCGGGGTAGGCGGGTTTTCGTCACAGGGTGGCCGCAGGCTAATGGCCCAGGGGTGTGGCCGAACTCGGGGCAATCCCTTGACTCATGACTGGCGGCATGGGGGATTGGCGGGTCTGCGCACAAAACCTGTAAGACCTGACAGGGTGGGCAGCGCGCAAAAGCAACGCGCCTCGTTTGCACGGAACGGGCCGGGAAGATACAAGCGCTTACATCGAATTGCGCTGGCCGCGCATCTGTTAACGCTTAAATGGTGCGTCATGCAGGCGCAAAAAAAAAGCCCCCGAAAGGGGACTGTCTGGTACGCGAAGAGGCGGACGATGGTGCCGCGCTCAGACCTGCTGGTCGCCAGCTGTCTTCTTGATACGCACCGCGGCACGTTTCTTGGGCGCGGCTTCAGCGGCGCCTGCCAGCACATCGGCAGCGCTGGGTTTGGCCGGCTGGGCTTCGGCGGCTGCTTCGTCGTCGGCCTTGATGACGCGGGTGTAGGGAGCCAGAATCTGCACCAGCTGGCCATAGATGCGCGGACTGCCAGCGACGATTTCACGCTGGTGCATGAAGTCGGATTCACCGGTGAAGTTGCCCACCAATCCGCCAGCCTCGGTGATGATCAGCGAGCCGGCAGCGATGTCCCAGGGGTTCAGACCGGTCTCGAAGAAGGCATCGTAATAGCCTGCAGCCACGTAGCAGAGGTCCAGCGCGGCGGCACCGGGACGACGCAGGCCGGCGCACTGCTGCGAGACCTCTTCAAAGATCTTCATATAGCGCTTGAAATTGTCGCCACGGCGGAAGGGGAAGCCGGTGCCGATCAATGCATCGCCCATCCGGGTGCGCTTGGACACGCGCAGGCGGCGGTCGTTCAGGAACGCGCCGCGGCCACGGGTGGCATAGAACAGGTCATTGCGGGTCGGGTCGTAGACGACCGCCTGCTGCACGATGCCGCGATGCGCCAGCGCGATCGACACGCAGTAGACCGGCAGTCCGTGGATGAAATTGGTGGTGCCATCGAGCGGGTCGATGATCCATTGGAATTCGGAATGCTTGGCACCGTGCGTGCGGCCCGACTCTTCGGCCAGGATGGCGTGGTCGGGGTAGGCCTGCAGCAGCGTCTCGATGATCACCTGCTCAGCGGCCTGGTCCACCTCGGTCACGAAGTCATTGGGCGACTTGGTGTTGATCTTCAGGATGTCGAGGTCCAGCGAGGCGCGGTTGATGATGGAACCTGCCGCGCGCGCCGCCTTGATGGCGACGTTGAGCATGGGATGGAGCGAAGCTTGCGTCATGCGTTGAACCTGCAAACGTTAGAGGTGGACTGGCGGATGTAAAGAGCGGTGGCACTGCCCGTGTCTCACAGGGTGAGCGTGGGCCTAGCGCGGATAATCGAGCATTTTAACCGAGTCGCCCATGGTCGCCAATGTGGATTCCACACGTTTTGTTCTGATTCAGACCAGCCACCCGGGCAATGTCGGCGCCACTGCCAGGGCGATGAAGGTGATGGGCTTCTCGGATTTGGTCTTGGTCAAGCCCCGCTTTGCCGATGTGCTGTGCCAGGAAGAAACGGTGGCCATGGCCAGCGGCGCCGCCGACATCCTGGCCCGCGCCCGCATCGTTGAAACACTGGAAGAAGCGCTGGACGGCGTGACCTTTGCCTGCGCTACCGCCATGACGCCACGCGATTTCGGCCCGCCCACCCGCGAGCCCAGGGCGCTCTTCGCCGAGCTGGCGGGGCAAGCTCACAAGCTGGCCCTGGTGTTCGGCTCTGAGCGCTACGGCATGGCCAACGAGGACGTCTACCGCTGCCATGCGGTGCTGTCGATTCCCACCCATCCCGATTACGGATCGCTCAACCTCGCCCAGGCCGTGCAACTGCTGGCCTATGACTGGCGCCAGGCCCTGGGCGGCTTTGAGGTCGCCGCGCGCACGACCGATCCACGGCTGGCCGACGCGCAAGCGGTACAAGGCCTGCTGACGCATTTGCAGGCCTCGCTGGAGACCATCGGCCACCTGGACCCGGCCGCGCCGAAGAAACTGATGCCGCGCCTGAATCAGCTATTCAATCGCGCCCAGCTGACCGTGGAGGAGGTGCACATCCTGCGTGGCATCGCGCGCAGCATGGTCAAGCACGCCGCCAGCGAAGATTGAAAGCCGCCGCTAAACTGCCTGACCCCTATGCCTCTTGGCCCCATGCTGGGCCATCGCTTGCCCCATGTTCCTGCGCCTTCGCGAAGACATTGCCCTGATTCTTGAGCGCGACCCCGCCGCCCGCTCGGCCTGGGAGGTGCTGACCTGTTACCCGGGCCTGCATGCCTTGATGATGCATCGCTGGGCCCACTGGTGCTGGAGGCATGGCCTGCGCTGGCTGGGTCGCTTCATCTCGCACTGGGCTCGATTTCTCACCGGCATCGAGATACACCCAGGTGCAACGATTGCCCGCCGGGTTTTCATCGACCACGGCATGGGCATCGTCATCGGCGAGATGGCCGAGATTGGCGAGGGCTGCACGATCTACCAGGGTGTGACGCTGGGCGGTACCTCGCTGGTCAAGGGCGCCAAGCGCCATCCGACGCTGGAGGCTGGCGTGATCGTCGGCGCCAATGCCTGTGTGCTGGGCGGCTTTACCGTCGGCGCCGGCGCGCGTATTGGTTCAGGCGCGGTGGTGACCAAGCCGGTGCCGGCCGGTGCCACGGCAGTCGGCAACCCGGCGCGCGTCATCGAGGCACAGGCCGATGCCGAGCGCGAGCAAGTTGCCGCGCGAATGGGCTTCTCGGCCTACGGCGTGACCCAGGGCGACGACCCGGTGGCGCTGGCGATGAAGGGTTTGATCGACAACGCCAGCCTGCACGAGCACCAGATTGCCTTGCTGTGGCAGGCGGTGGCCAAGCTCAGCGAGGGCGAACGCCGCGACTGCGTGCCCGACGACGCGCAGCAGGGTGAGCCTTTCGACGCCGCCAGGCTGAGCCGGCTGGTCAAATAGCCGAGTGCTCAGGCGCTTGTTGGCTTGGCAGCCGAGGGCCGCTGGGCCGATTTTGGCCGGAAGGCCTTGAGCACCTCGTCACGCGTTTCCAGATAGGGGCCGCCGATCAGGTCGATGCAGTAAGGCACGGCGGCAAAGATGCCGGGCACCAGGAGCTCCCCGTCCGCGGACTTCAGGCCTTCCAGCGTTTCGGCGATCGCCTTGGGTTGGCCGGGCAGGTTGATGATCAAGGCCTGACCCC
The DNA here is from genome assembly GCF_032337115.1 of Roseateles aquae. NCBI lineage: Bacteria > Pseudomonadati > Pseudomonadota > Betaproteobacteria > Burkholderiales > Sphaerotilaceae > Roseateles > Roseateles aquae. The sequence goes on along the minus strand of NZ_JAVXZY010000001.1, from coordinate 229,029 downwards.
GGATCACCGCGACCTGCCGCGACAGGATGGCGGTGGGCACAAAGCGCAGCGAGATCTGCCGCATCTGCTCGCCAAAACCGGGCATCTCGCGATCAGCGACGTCGAGCGTGGCTTCCGGGGTGACATCGCGCAGCGCCGGCCCGGTGCCACCGGTGGTCAGCACGAGATGACAGCCCGCCGTGTCGATCAGTTCGCGCAGCGTGGCGGCGATCAGGGCTCGTTCATCGGGAATCAGTCGCGACTCAAAGTGGATCGGGTTGTGCAGCGCTCCGCTCAGCCAGGCTTGCAGCGCCGGCAGGCCCTTGTCCTCATAGACGCCGCTAGAGGCGCGGTCGCTGATCGAGACGATGCCGATGCGCACCGCCTCGAAGGCCGGCTCACTCATCGTCGCCCTCGTCATCGGCGTCTTTCGTGACAGCACTGGCGTCTTCGCCCTCGATGCGCTTGGCCTCGGCCTTGATGAACTGGAACAGCTCGCGAAACGCCCGGCCGCTGCGTTGCTCGGGCGCCGCTGCCGCATCCTTGCGCGCGGCGCGCACGAGGCTGCGCAGCTGCTGTACATCGACGCCGGGGTGCTCGGCGATGAAGGCCTGCAGCGCCTCGTCTTCGGCCAGCAAGCGCTCGCGCCAGCGTTCGCTCTGATGCAGGGTCAGGCTGTCCTGGGCGCGGCCGAGCTTGAAATCGGCCACTGCCTGGCGCAGCGGCTCGGGATCGACCTTGCGCATCAGCTTGCCGATGTACTGCATCTGGCGGCGACGGCCTTCGAAATTGCTGATCTTCTTCGCATCGGCAATCGCATCGGCCAGGATCTCGGGCAGATCCAGCGGCTTCAGGCGGCTGGCCGGCAGGGTCAGCAGGTCTTCGCCCAGCGATTGCAGATCGTGCATCTCGCGCTTCTTCTGGCTCTTGCTGGGGCGGTCGAATTCGTCGTCGCCAAACGGTTCTTCTTGGGGGTAGGGCATGGTGTTCTAGCGTTTATCGGCCTGATGTCGCGACGCGGGCGCTGTGCACATGCACAGCCCCGTATGATAGTCGCCCGACCCGGGTTCGCCCGGCAGACGAATTTGCTGAACAGCTAGAGCAGCCCACCGACATGACGCAAAGCCCCCGCCAGTCCGACAACGCCGTGCATGGTTTCGCCTACAGCCAGGAACATTTCCGCCAGCTCGTCGACGAGGTGCTGACCGAGGCCAAGCGCCTGGGCGCCAGCGATGCCGGCGCCGAGGTGTCCGAGGGCTGCGGCCTGTCGGTCTCGGTGCGCCGCGGCGAGCTGGAAAACGTCGAGCGCAACCGCGACAAGTCCTTGGGCATCTCCGTCTATCTCGGCCAGCGCCGCGGCAATGCAAGTACCTCGGACTTCTCGTCCCAAGCGCTGAAAGACACCGTGCGTGCTGCCTTCGACATCGCACGCTTCACCGCCGAAGATCCGGTGGCCGGCCTGCCCGATGAGCAAGACCTGTCCCTCGACGCCGCCAGCCGGCCCGAGCTGGACCTGTTCCACCCTTGGGATCTCGATGCCGCTGGCGCTGCCCAACTGGCGCTGCGCTGCGAAGCGGCGGCTTTTGCGGTAGACAAGCGCATCAGCAATTCAGAGGGTGCTGCCGTGTCGGCGCAGCAATCGCATTTCGTCGCCGGCAACACACGCGGCTTCATCGGCGGCTATGCCAGCTCGCGTCATTCGGTGTCGGTCGCACCCATCGCCGGCCGTGGCGCCGGCATGCAGCGCGACGCCTGGTACAGCTCGATGCGCGATGCCGGCGAGCTGGCCTCGCCGGAGAGCATTGGCCGCTATGCCGCCGAGCGCGCGCTGTCGCGCCTGAAGGCGCGCAAGGTCAAGACGGCCGAGGTGCCGGTGCTGTTTGAAAGCACGGTGGCCGCCGGACTGCTCGGCGCGCTGGTGCAGGCCACCAGCGGTGGTGCGCTGTACCGCAAGGCCAGCTTCCTGGTCGACAGCCTGGGCAAGCCGGTGCTGGCTTCGCACATCGACGTACGCGAAGACCCGCATGAGCTCAAGGGCAAGGGCAGCACACCGTTTGATGACGAGGGTGTTGTGACCCGACCGCGCAGCGTTGTCGAGGCTGGTGTGCTGCAAGGCTATTTCCTGTCGACTTATTCGGCGCGCAAGCTTGGCCTGCGCACCACCGGCCATGCCGGCGGCTCGCACAATCTGCATATGAGCAGCCGGCTGACGGCACCTGGTGACGATCTCAACACCATGCTCAAGCGCCTGGGCACCGGCCTCTTCGTGACCGAGCTGATGGGGCAGGGCGTCAACTACGTGACCGGCGACTATTCGCGTGGCGCCAGTGGCTACTGGGTGGAGAACGGCGAGATCGCTTACCCGGTCCATGAGGTCACCATTGCCGGCACCCTGCCGCAGATGTTTCAGGACATCATCGGCATCGGCACCGACCGCTATACCTTTGGCAGCAAAACGGTCGGATCGGTGCTGATCGGCAGAATGAAGCTGGCGGGCAGTTGAGTCGTTAGCCCGTGCACAGTGTCGAGCACGGGTGGCAGGTTTTGTAAGCTGGCAGACAGTTTGGCGACGCCGGCACCCTGGCATGGGGCGAATGCTGGTTCGTCGGTGCATGGGCTGCCGGGTTTTCACTCGGAGCGCGTGCTTGGTGCACTTCTAGAATCGTTTTGCCTCTCTGTGCAATACCATCCAAGGAGTCTCCACATGGAACGTCGTTCCTTCGTTCGCCAGGCCGGTCTGGCTGGCGTTCTGGCCGCTGGCGTTGCGCCGGCCGTTGTCCACGCGCAGGCGAATATCCGCTGGCGCCTGGCCTCGAGTTTCCCGAAGTCGCTGGACACCATCTTCGGTGCCGCTGATGTCTTCGCCAAGAAGGTTGGCGAGATGACCGGCGGCAAGTTCCAGATCTCGGTGCATGCCGGTGGCGAGTTGATGCCACCGTTCGGCGTCGTCGACGCCGTCAAGGAAGGCACGGTTGAGATTGCCCACACGGCTCCTTACTACTTCTTCGGCAAGGACGAGACCTTTGCACTCGGCTGCGCCATTCCCTTCGGCCTGAACAGTCGCCAAAACACGGCGTGGATGGTTGAAGGCAATGGCCTGAAGCTGATGCGTGAGTTCTATCGCAACTACAACATCATCAACTTCCTCGGCGGCAATACCGGCGCGCAAATGGGCGGCTGGTATCGCAAGGAAGTGAAGAGCCTGGCCGACATCAAGGGTCAGAAGATGCGCATCGGCGGTTTCGCTGGTCGCGTGCTGGAGCGCATTGGCGGGGTGCCGCAAAACATTCCTGGTGGCGAGATCTACCAGGCGCTGGAAAAGGGCACCATCGACGCGGCGGAGTGGGTCGGCCCATATGACGATCAGAAGCTGGGCTTCAACAAGGTGGCACCGTTCTACGCCTATCCGGCCTGGTGGGAGGGTGGCCCGCAGCTCGACTTCTTCATCAACACCAAGGCCTATGAGGCGCTGAGCAGCGAGTACAAGGCGATCGTCGAGGCGGCCACAGCGGCAGCGCATATCGATATGCAGGCCAAGTACGATGCCAAGAACCCCGATGCGCTGCGCCAGTTGGTGGCAAGCGGCACCAAGCTGTTCCGCATGCCCAAGGACGTGATGGATGCGGCATTCAAGGAATCACAGGCGTTGTACAGCGAGCTGTCGGCGAAGAACCAGAACTGGAAGAAGGTCTACGAGGACTTCGCCAAGTTCCGCCGCGAGCAGAACCTGTGGTTCCGTTTCGCTGAGGCGGGTTTTGACGATTTCATGCAAGCGCAAAAGCTCTGATCAGCTCGACCTGATCCCCTCGCTTCAAGCCCGGTTGGCTGCACATGGCCTGCCGGGCTTTTTCCTGTCTTAACGTTTCAACCCTCGGGCGACCGACGATGAAAAAAGGGGCTGCTTTGCTGCAGCCCTTTTTCAACGTGACTCGAGACCCCCCTCTGCCACTTACTTGCCGGCGTTGGCGGCTGCCTCCAGCGGATCAAGCGGCGCGCTGGCTGGCTGGCTGGCCGATGTGGCAGGCGGCGCATCGGCCGGGCCGAACAGCTTGTTGGCGTCCATCTCCTTGCCGCTGCCTTCGTCCTGCGGCTGCGCTTCCAACTGAACATTGCTGGTGTCCTGCACCGCGGCCTTGTCCTGCCCGCCAGAGACCAGGTTCGGGAATGCAATGATCAGGCCGACCATGATGATCTGAATGATCACAAAGGGCACGGCACCCCAGTAAATCTGACTGGTGCGTACCTGCTCGATTCGCTTGCCGGTCAGCTTGTCGGTGTAGTCGCGATCGGGCGCCACGCTGCGCAAGTAGAACAGCGCAAAGCCGAAGGGTGGATGCATGAAGGAGGTCTGCATATTGACGCCCAGCAGCACGCCAAACCAGATCAGGTCGATACCCAGCTTCTCCGCCACCGGCCCAAGCAGCGGCACGACGATGAACGAAAGCTCGAAGAAGTCGAGGAAGAAGGCCAGCACAAAGACCAGCACGTTGACGAAGACCAGGAAGCCGAGTTGACCGCCAGGCAGGGCGGTCAGCAGATGCTCGACCCATTTCGGGCCGTCGACACCCTGGAAGGACAGGCTGAACACCGTGGAACCGATCAGGATGAAGACGACGAAGCAGGCCAGCTTGGTCGTCGTCGTCAGTGCCTGCACCATCAGCTTGTAGCTGATGCGACCGCGCGCCAGTGCCATCAGCAATGCGCCGAGTGCGCCCATGGCGCCGCCCTCGGTTGGCGTCGCGATGCCCAAAAAGATGGTGCCAAGCACCAGGAAAATCAGCGCCAGCGGCGGAATCAGCACGAAGGTGACACGTTCGGCCATCCGCGACAGCAAGCCCAGCCCTAACAGTTTGTTCAGCAGCGAGGCGACAAAAGCCAGGCCAACGCCGACCGACATCGCGACGACGATGGTTTCGTCAGTCGCCACCTGGGCGACCGTCTCGCCCTTGAAATAGCTCAACACCTGGGCATAGTGCTGGCCAAAGTAGATCGCGGCTGCGGTCGAGGCCAGTGCCAGCAGACCCAGCGAGGCGAGACCGCTCTTGCCGTTGTCTTCCTTGATCGAGCGTGCTTCCAGCGGCAGGGCCGGTACCCAATGCGGCCGGAAGATGGCCACACCGATGACGAACAAGGCATAAAGACCGGTCAGGATGAAGCCAGGCACAAAGGCGCCCTTGTACATATCGCCGACACTGCGTCCGAGTTGGTCGGCCAGGATGATCAGCACCAGCGAGGGCGGGATGATCTGCGCCAAGGTGCCTGACGCAGCGATGACGCCCGAGGCAATGCGCCGGTCGTAGCCGTAGCGCAGCATGATGGGCAGCGAGATCAGACCCATCGAGATCACCGAGGCGGCAACGACGCCGGTGGTGGCAGCCAGCAGCGCGCCTACGAAGATCACTGCAAATGCAAGACCGCCACGTACCGGGCCGAAGAGCTGGCCGATGGTATCCAGCAAATCCTCGGCCATGCCGGAGCGCTCCAGTATCAAGCCCATTAAGGTGAAGAACGGTATCGCCAGCAGCGTGTCGTTCTTCATGATGCCGAAGATGCGCAAGGGCAGTGCTTGCAACAGCGACGCCGGCAGCACGCCCATCTCAATGCCGACGAAGCCGAAGAAAAGACCGCAGGCGCCCAGGCTGAAGGCAACCGGAAAGCCCATCAGCAGGAAGATGATCAGGCCCGCGAACATGATCGGGGCGAGGTTGTTGGCGATGATTTCCATTCGATTGCGCCTCAGGCTTTCTTCTGCTCGGCAGCCAGGCGGATGGCCTCGGCCAGCTCTTCTTCGGCGGACTTGGTCTCTGCCTTTTTGGTCGGGTCGTCAATCAGTCCAGCCAGAAAGGCCAGGCGTTTGATCAGCTCGCTGATGCCCTGCAGCAGCAAGAGGAAGAAACCTGCCGGCATCAGCGCGTAGACCGGCCAGAGAATCAGGCCGCCGGCATTGGAAGAGACTTCATTGGAGCGCCAGCCCTGCAGAAAAAAGGGCACGCCGAGGTAGAGCACGGTGGCGCACAGTGGCATCAGGAAAACGGTAAAGCCGAACACATCGATCCAGGCCTGGACTCGCTTGGAGAAGCGGCCGACGACGACGTCGATGCGTACATGCTCGTTGTTCAGCAGCGTGTAGCCCGCCGCCAGCATGAAGGACGCGGCGAACAAATACCACTGCACCTCGAGAAAGGCATTGGAGCTGTAGTTGAAGGCCTTGCGGACCAGTGCGTTGACGGCGCTGATCAGCGTCGACGCCAACACCAACCAGATGACCCAGCGGCCGACAAAGGTGTTGAGCCGGTCTATCAACCGGGAGAATTGCAGTAGAAAGCTCAAGGGCGGCTCCTGGACACTGAGGCAGATGCAAGTGGCCGCGGTGCCGGCCAAGCTTGCCTGATGCGCAATGTACGAGTGCCAGGGCAGCCCGTGATGTGGCGATGGCGTGAACCTAGGGCAAATCCTAGGCAAATCGCCTGTTCATACAGGCGCCTTTCGCTCGTCAGAGCTGCTGTGCCGCGACGAAGAGCTTGGTCGAGCGGGCGCCCGAGCGGCAGAAGGCCAGCACCGGTGCCGGCAACTCCGCCAGCAGCTGGGCAAAGGCCTCGATCTCTTCCGGCGACTGATAGCCGCCGCTGACCGGCAGATGGCGGTACTCAAGGCCTGCTGCAGCGGCTGCGGCGGCCATCGTGGCGCTGGTCGGTTGATCGGGGCCGCCCTCGAAGTCGGGGCGGTTGTTGATCACGCTGCGATAGCCCGCTGCGGCCACTGCTGCAAGATGCTCGGGCTGCAGCTGCGGGGCGACGCTGAGTGCATCAGTCAAGGCCTGGACGCTCAGACTCATCGTGTGTCTCCGGTGTTCAATCGATGTAGCGCTGCCGAAGCGTCAGGGCTTCAGCGCCTGCTTGACTGCGGCCGACACCAGACCCATATCGGCCTTGCCCGCGAGTTCGGCCTTGACGGCACCCATCACCTTGCCCATGTCGCCGGGGCCGCTGGCGCCCAGTTGCGCGACGATGGCAGCCACGGCAGCCTGGATCTCGGCTTCGCTCAGACGAGCCGGCAGATAGGCTTCCAGCACCTTCAGTTCGACTGATTCCTTGTCGGCCAAATCCTGGCGACCCGCGGCTGTGAACTGGCTGATCGAGTCCTTGCGCTGCTTGATCAGCTTGTCGACGATGGCGATGAGCATGGCGTCGTCAACCTCGATGCGCTCATCAACTTCCTTTTGCTTGACGGCGGCCAGCAGCATGCGGATGGTCGACAGCTTGTCGGCTTCCTTGGCGCGCATCGCGGCCTTCATGTCTTCGGTGATCTGGGCTTTCAATGTCATGGCATCAACTCCTTGGTGCGGGCGGCCTGCAGTGTGGCAGCAAAACACTTGCCAAAGTGCCCGGCAGAAATGGAAAAAGCCCGCGGCAGCGTCCTGCGCGGGCTCGTTCGGAGAGGGGGATGAACCCTCTCGAAGCGATCAGTGTCCGAAAACGATCAGAACAGCTTCTTCGGCAGCTGCATGCTGCGCACGCGCTTGTAGTGGCGCTTGACGGCGGCAGCCTTCTTGCGCTTACGCTCAGCCGTGGGCTTCTCGTAGAACTCGCGGGCGCGCAGCTCGGTGAGCAGGCCCAGCTTTTCAATGGTGCGCTTGAAGCGGCGCAGGGCCACGTCGAACGGCTCGTTTTCTTTGACGCGAATGGTGGTCATGAAACAGTGGTTCCTTCAATATGCGCTCGGTGTTCGCCCGAGCCGTCATGCACTTTCATGCATCTTTCGACAGCTCTGAAGCGGGAGTATCCGGAGTCCGCTTCCGAATCGACGCGCAGGGTTTGCCAGCAAAGATTGCGAGTATAGCGTGAAAATGACAGCTTGACTAGATTTGCGCTGATTTTATCCCTCAGACCTGCTTTTCGCTCGCCGTAGCCTGCAGTTCGGCCGCAATGCCGCGGGCGCAGGCCGCGGCACTGGCCCAGGCCCATTGGAAGTTGTAGCCGCCGAGCCAGCCGGTCACGTCGACGACTTCGCCAATGAAATGCAGGCCCGCCTGGCGCTTGCTCTGCAGGGTCTGGGAACTCAGTTCGCGGGTGTCGACACCGCCGCGCATCACCTCGGCCTTGCGCCAACCCTCCGAGCCATTGGGCATCAGCTGCCATTGGTGCAGCTGGCGGGCCAGGGCTTGCAGGTCTTTGTCCTTGAAATCCGGCATGGGCTTTTCGGCATCCAGGCCGCTGCGCGCCAGCCAGGTCACGGCGAGGCGCTGCGGCAGCAGGGCGGCCAACTCATTGCCGAGCTTGCGTTTGGATTGCGCCTTGGCGGCCAGCAGCAGCGCAGCGAGATCCTGCTCCGGCGCCAAGTCAATTTCCAGTGCCTGGCCCGGTGTCCAGAAGCTCGAAATCTGCAGGATGGCCGGCCCGCTCAGGCCGCGATGGGTGAAGAGCAAATCCTCCAGAAAGCTGGTGCGCGCCTTGCCGCTGCCGACCGAGACCTTCACGGGGAGGGATAAGCCCGACAATTCTGCAAAGGGCGCCCATGTCGCCGGGTCAAAGGTCAGCGGAACCAGGGCGGGTCGAGGTTCGACAATCGCATGGCCGAAGCGCCGCGCCAGGGCCAGCCCCCAATCGGTGGCGCCGATCTTCGGGATCGACAGGCCGCCGGTGGCAACGACCAGGCGCCTGGCTTCAACGAGGCCGCGACTGGTTTGCAGGCTGAAGCCGCCGTCGATCACATCCAGCTGCTCGACACGGCAGGGTTGCCAACGTTCTACCTGACCAGCCGCGCACTCATCGACCAGCATCTGGATGATCCGTTCGCTGCCTTCGTCGCAGAACAGCTGGCCCTTGTGCTTCTCATGAAAGCCGATGCCATGCTTTTGCAAGAGTGCGATGAAATCGCGTGCGGGGTAGCGGGCCAGCGCCGAACGACAGAAGGCGGGGTTGTCTGACAAATAGTTGCCCGGCCCGGCGTCGCGATTGGTGAAGTTGCAGCGGCCGCCGCCGGAGATGCGAATCTTCTCGGCCAGCCGCTCGGCATGATCAAGCAGCAGCACATGCAAGCCAGCCTGGCCGGCCTCGGCCGCACAAGAAAGGCCCGCAGCGCCTGCGCCCACCACCACCACGTCAAACTTCAGCATCCAACTTCCTGTGTCTCAATGGCCCGAACTGACTCGGGCAAGGGCAGCAATTGTCGTTGATGGCCGGGGCAGCCTGCCTGTGGCCCAAGAGGGACGGCCTTGTGAACTATTGCCGAAAAGCGACGGTGCAGACAGCGGCGCAGGGGTCAGTCGCATCAAATGCAGCGCCACTGACGCAAACCGTTACCGGATTCGCTACCATCGCTGCAGCTCGCGCTTGCTTCAAGCTAGGGGGACTGTGGCATACCTGCTGGCCGAAGTCTTGCCCGCCTTGGTGCAAGCCATCTACATTCGGTGCATCAGCCCTATTTGAGTCCGCGACCTGCGCGAACCAGGTTGTAGCCCTCAGGTCGAGAATCAGAACTACATGGACAATCCCGTCGCCTCTGCCGCCGCCCCCGAGCGGCCCGAGTTCGCGCAATGGCTGAACAGCCTTGATGTCGATCAAGCGCAGACCGCCGCCAACGTCTTGGCCATGGCGGAATTGCTGGGAGCCTTCGTCACCGTGAAATCGTTGGCGAATGGTCGCTATGTCTATGCCAGCAAGGGTATGGACATGCTCTTTGAGCGAGTCGAATCCACCATCGCCGGCAGCACCGATGCCGATCTGATGCGCATCGACGAGGTGCAGGCCATGCGTCGTGTCGAGCAGGCCGTGATGGCTCAAGGGCATGCCGTACTCAGTGAGCATCGGATGGAGTTGGGCGGGCGTCGTCGTGAGTTTTCTGTCGCACGGATGGCGCTGGGCGGTGAGCACGTGATGGCCTTGTGGACCGAACGCACCGATGAACGCCATCGCGAAACGCACCTGCAACGGGCGCTGCAGCAGATCGAACAGCAGCAGAAAACGATGGAGCAGCTGCGCCGCGAATTGCAGCAGGGCAGTGGGCGCGATGATGTCTCCGGCCTCTATCTGCGCGCGCAGTTCGATGACCAATTGTTGCGCGAGATCGATCTGTCGACCCGTGAGCACCGCGAGTTCGCGCTGGTGCTGATTGCACTGGATCCGCTGCCGCCGGCCAATGCCGAGCTGGGCGAGGAGGCGCAACAGCGGATGCTCGAGGGCATGGGGCGCATGTTGCGTGCCAACACCCGGGCGATGGATGCTGCCTGCCGGGTCGGACCGCACCACTTCGCGGTCTTGCTATCCGGCGTTGGCCTGGCGACGGCCCATGCGCGTATGGAGCAACTACGCCGACAGTGCATTGCCCAGATCATCGTGCTGAATGGGCACGATCTGGGGCTGTCCCTGTCGATGGGCGTGGCCAGCTTCCCCCACACGGCATCGAAGCAGGAAGAACTGCTGCATGCCTCGCAAACAGCCGTCCAGGAGGCGCAACGCCGTGGCGGCAATCAGGTCGTCTTGGCGCCCATTCCGTTCGCCACCGAGATCTGAGCGGCAGAGCCACCCGAAGCTAGCTTCAACCCAGCAGGGCGAGCACGGCCTGCCATTCCTCAGGACTGACCGGGGTGATCGAGAGCCGGTTGCCCGGCTGCAGCACCCGCATGCTGGCCAGCTCAGGCCTTTGCCGCATCTCGTTCAAGGCGAGCAGCCGGGTCTTGCGGCGCAGCTTCACGTCGACATGCAGCCAGCGAGGCTGTTCGGGCTTGCTCTTGGCGTCGAAGTAGGGGCTTTGTGGATCGAATTGGCTGGCGTCGACATAGGCCAGCCGCGAGACTTCGGCCAGCCCGGCAATGCCCGGCTCGGGGCAGGACGAGTGGTAGAACAGCACGCCATCACCCGGCTGCATCTGGTCGCGCATGAAGTTGCGTGCCTGGTAATTGCGCACGCCAATCCAGGGCACCGACTGTGCGGGAGCCGCCGCCAAGTCATCAATCGAGCATTCCGAAGGCTCGGACTTCATCAACCAGAACTGGCTCATGCGCGAGGGATTGGCTGTTGAGGGAGGCGGGGTGAAAGCAAAACGCGCAGGCGTTTGCTAGAAGAGGGTGTCCGCCGCAAACCGTGAGCCGCATTCCTGAACCCAGGGGATTCAGGTGGGCGAGGTCAGCAAGACTTCGGGTTCATCTGACGCGAGACGATCACACCAGCCGGGCAATGTTCCAAGCCCTTGCTCATAGAGCATCGGTTCAAGGAAATATAGGACCCACGCGAATGCAGCGGACCCGGCAATTCTAAGCCTGCAGCCGTGGCAGATCAGAGCAATTGACCATCTTGCGCCAGGGCTTCATCCAGCCTGCGCACCAAGGCAGCCAGATCGGGCACCGCTTCGCCGCCGGGCTCGGCCTCGCTGCGGCTTGGCGCCGGTTTGTTCGGCGCCACCGGTTCAACCAACTGGTAGGCCAGGTTCAGCGCGGCCAGCACAGCGATGCGCTCACGGGCACGGACACGGCCAGCATCGCGGATGGCGCACATTTCGCGATCGACCTTGTCAACGGCCTTGGCCAGCGCCGCTTCCCCGCCTTCGGGGCAGCCCAGCAGATAGCTCTGGCCCATGATCGTCACTTCCATCTGCTTCATGGGGCGTTCTTCTCGGTTTCGGTCTCGACCGGCAGGCGGTCCAAAAGGGCGTCGACGCGCGCGCGGGCCGCGTTCAAACGCGAGCGCAGACTGTCGCGCTCGTGGCTCAAGGTTTGCAACTGTTGCTCCAGCAAGGCGTTGGTGCGCGTCAGTTCCTCATGGCGTAGCAGCAATCGCTCTACGCGGTCGACAAGGTCGGAGATGCTTGACATGGCGTCCTGTGCTGAATCAAAAGGCGAATCAATAGGCCGGATGCATTGTAGGTGCGGCTTCAGCCCGCTCCCGCGCGCCGGCCGGTGTCGCAATAGGGGCGCACCGTGCAGCGCTCACACAGCGGCTTGCGTGCCTGGCAGACATAGCGGCCGTGCAGGATCAGCCAGTGATGCGCATCGACCATGAATTCGTCCGGGATGCGCTTGAGCAGGCCTTGCTCCACCTCAAGCACGTTCTTGCCCGGCGCCAGGCCGGTGCGATTGCCAAGGCGGAAGATGTGGGTGTCCACCGCCATCGTTGGTTCGCCAAAGGCGACGTTGAGCACCACATTGGCAGTCTTGCGGCCGACACCGGGTAGCGCCTCCAGCGCCTCGCGGCTGCGCGGCACCTGGCCCTCGTGCTGTTCGATCAGGATGCGGCAGGTGGCGAGCAGGTTTTTGGCCTTGGTCTTGTACAGGCCAATCGTGCGAATCTGCTCGGCCAGCGCCTCCTCGCCCAGTGCCAGCATTTTGGCCGGCGTGTTGGCAAAGGCGAACAGGCGGCGGGTGGCCTTGTTGACGCCGACGTCGGTGGCCTGGGCCGACAAGAGCACCGCGGCCAGCAACTCGAACACGCTGGCATAGGCCAGTTCGGTCTGCGGGGCCGGGTTGGCCGCGCGCAGCGTCTCGAAAAAGTTCCGTGTGTCTTGACGATTCATCGGCACATTGTCCGCCAGAGCCCGCTGCTGAAGGACAATGCTCGCGCTGGCCCGCGAATCGCTGTGGCAGCCTTGCTGACCTTCATGACTGACGATCGCTTTACCTCTTCCACTTCGCGCCAGGCCGCATCGGAAGCCGCCGGTGCGGCGCCTTGGCTGTGGCTGTTGGCGCTGGCCTTGCTGCTGCGCTTGCTGACGCTGCCGCTGATGCCGCTGACCGATCACACCGAGGCCCGCTACGCCGAGATCGCCCGGCTGATGCTGCAGCTGGGCAATTGGGTCAGCCCGCATGTGACGCCCGAGGAAGTGTTCTGGGCCAAGCCGCCGCTGTCGACCTGGTCGCAGGCCGCGTTGATGGCGCTGTTCGGCGTCAGCGAATGGTCGGGCCGTCTGGCCGCCTGGCTGTGGGCCTTGATGACGCTTGCAGGTCTGCGCTGGATGCTGGGCACGGCCGTGAGTGCAGTGCATCGCGCCGCGATGCAGACGGCGCTGATGCTGTGCCCGCTGTTCTTCCTCTGCGCCGGCGCGGTGATGACGGATGCGACGCTGGGCGCGACCGTGCTGCTGGTGCAGGCGGCCTGGTGGCGGGTGCTGCAGGATCAGGGCCAGGCGCGCCGGCGTGCCGGCTGGGTGCTGGGCCTGGCGATGGGCCTGGCGCTGCTGACCAAGGGGCCTGCCGCCGCCGTGCTGGCCTTGCTGCCGGTGTTGATGCACGCCACTTGGCGCCGCCATTGGCCGGTGGCCCTGCAGGTGATTCGTGACCCGCTTGTGTGGCTGGCCTGGATGCTGGTCGCCTTGCCCTGGTATGTACTGGCCGAGCTGCGCACGCCGGGTTTTATCGAGTACTTCGTGCTCGGCGAGCATGTGATGCGATTCCTGCAGCCGGGCTGGAAGGGTGATCGTTACGGTTTCGCCCATGCCGAGCCGCTGGGCATGATCTGGCTCTATGCCTTGCTGGCCGCCTTGCCCTGGCTGCTGGCCGCGGCCTTGCGCCTGGGTTGGCTGCGCTGGCGTCGTGGCGCTGGTGCTGCAGCTGCGCAATGGCGAGGCACCCTGGGAGCTGATCTTGCGTGTTATGCCTTGTGCATCGCGCTGGCCCCGCTGCTCTTGTTCAGTGTGGCGCGCAACATCATCTGGACCTATGCGCTGACGGCCTTGCCCGGTCTGGTGCTGCTCTGCCTGGGTCTGATGTCGGAACGCGCGCTGGCGTGGCGCCGCGGCTGGGGCAGTGCGGCGGCCTTGCTGGCGCTGATGGCCTGGGCCTTTGTCTGGAAGCTGCCGGCCGTCGCGGAGCGCTCGTCGGACAAGGTGCTGTACGAGGCTTATCGCAGCGCCTGCCCGGCCCAGGACTGCGCACTGAGCTACATGAGCAAGCCACCTTATTCGGCCTACTTCTACAGTGCAGGCCGCCTCTACGCCGGCATGCCGGGAACTGCCGGGAAGCCGGGCTTTTCCGTTGTGTCACGGCCTGCGCCAGCTGCGACACTGGCTTGCAACAAGGACGCCTGCCTTGTCCAGGCCAACGCTGCCCAAGCTGCCACTCCGACGCTGCCATGAGTGCCCAACCGATGTCTGCACCCGCACCCGCCCACCTTGGACTTCAGCCGCGCGGCCGCCCCCAGCTTCTGTCCGTGGTGTTGCCGGCCTATAACGAGGCGGCCAATCTGGCCTGGCTGTTGCCCGAGTTGGTCAAGCGACTGAGCCCGGAAGCGGATCAGCTGGAGTTGCTGGTGGTTGATGACGGCAGCCGTGATGACACGGTGCTGTTGATGCATGGCCTGATCAACCAGGGCTTGCCGCTGCGGCTGTTGCGGCTGTCGCGCAATTTCGGCAAGGAATCGGCGCTGACCGCCGGCTTGGACACGGCCGAAGGCGATGTCGTGATCAGCATGGATTCGGACGGCCAGCACCCGATCGACACCGTGCTGGAAATGCTGGCCCTGTGGCGCGAAGGCCATCACGTGGTCTACGGCGTGCAGACCGGTCGACGGGCCTCGCAGGGCTGGGCACGGCGCAGCTATACCCGCATCTTTTATTGGCTGATGCAAAAGGGCTCGCGCTTCGAGATGCCGGCCGATGCGGGCGACTTCCGCCTGCTCGACCGCAGCGTGGTGCTGGCGCTGCGCCAATTGCCCGAGCGCGCCCGCTACATGAAGGGCTTGTTTGCGTGGGTGGGATTCAGCGCCCGGCCGATTGCCTTTGTGCCCGAGGCGCGCGCCCACGGCGAAACGCATTTCCGCTTCGCGCGCCTGCTCTCGCTGGCCATCACCGGCATCACCGCCTTCTCCAAGGTGCCGCTGCGCCTGGTGTCGGCGGTTGGGATTGTGGTCTCCCTGTTGTCGGTGTTCTTCGGTTTGTGGATCGTGTTCGAGAAGCTGTTCCTCGGCAACAGCCCCTCGGGTTTTGCGACGCTGGCCGCCTCGATCACCTTTCTGGCGGGCGTGCAACTGCTTTGCCTCGGCATCATTGCCGAGTACCTGGGGCGGGTGTTCGATGAGGTCAAGCGCCGGCCGCTGTACGTGACGCAAGACCTGACCCCACCATTGCGCCGGAAATCATCAGCTGCGACCGGCGAGGAAGCCTCGCTGTGAGGTCGCTGCTCTGGTTCGGCGCCGTCGGTGCCTCGGCCGCGGCTGTGCATTTCGCCGTCGTCTGGTGGCTGGTCGAACGCTTCGGCTGGCCGGCTTTGGCTGCCAACGTGGCCGGTTTCGCGCTCGCCTTTTGCGTCAGCTTTACCGGCCACCATCGTTTCAGTTTTGCTGCCCAAGAAGCCAAGGCGAGCCAAGCCTTGCCGCGCTTTGCACTGGTGGCTGGCCTGGGCTTCGTCAGCAACGAGCTGATGTACGCGCTGCTGCTGCGCCTGGGCCTTGAGTACCGTCTGGCGCTGCTCCTGGTGCTTGTGGCAGTGGCGGCCATGACCTGGTTGCTGAGCCGGCATTGGGCCTTCAAGGGACGCGAGGCATGAGCGCTCCTGCAGTGGCCAAGCGCATCCAGATTTGCGCCGACGACTACGGCTTTGACCGTGCCATCAGCCAGGCAATCCTTGACGGCATCGATATGGGCCGGCTCAGCGCCACCAGCTGCATGGTCTTGTCGCCGGCCTGGGCCGCTTGTGCGCCGGCCTTGCGTGATCGCGAGGGGGCAGCGGACTTTGGCCTGCATCTGGATCTGAGCGAGTTCGCGCCCTATGCGCCGGGTCGTTCGCTGCAGGGCTGGATTGCTGCTGCCTATTTGCGTCGCATCTCGTTAGCTGAAGCCGCGCAGTGGGTGGGCAGTCAGCTCGACGCCTTCGAAGCCGGGCTGGGGCGGGCGCCGGACTATGTCGACGGCCATCAGCACCTGCATCAGTTGCCGGTGATCCGCGAGGCGGTGCTGACGGCGCTGCAGGCCCGCTACGGCCGCCGCTGTGCGCTGCGCATCACGACGAGCCGTCAATGGCGCGGTACCAAGGCCGCGGTGATCGGTGCTTTGGGGGCTGCGGCACTGGCGAGTGGCGCGGCTCGCCTTGGGCTGGCGGGCAACCGCGACTTTGCCGGTGTCTACGACTTTTCCCCAGCGACCGATTATTCGGCGCTGGTGCGCGGCTGGCTGAAGAGCTTGCCTGATGGCGGCCTGCTGATGACGCACCCCGGGCTGCCGGGCGACACCGAAACCCGTGCCGATGCGATACGGGCCGCGCGCGTCCGCGAGTACGAGTTTTGGCGCAGCACGGAATCCGGCGAGCTGCTGGCCGAACTCGGCGTTCAGCTGGGGCTTTGCCAGGACTGGCGCTGAATCCTCGCGCCAGCGCCGGGGCCTGCTCAGGACTCGCCGCGTTTGGCCCGTGCCCTGGCCAGTGCGGCCTCAATGACCGAGCGCTTGCGATCCAATTCGCTGGCATCGGCGGGCTTGGTCAGCTCGGCCAGGTGGGCAAGCTTTTCGCGCGCCTTGGCCTGCAGTCGCTGCTCGTTTTCCTCGGCCTCACGCTCCACATGGAAGCGATGAAACTCATAGCGCTGCCGGGCGGTGTCGGCCTGTGCCGCTGACCACGTGGCCCAGCCACTGCGATGCGGCTCCGCGACCTGCAGCGAGATGCAATCGACCGGGCAGACCGGGACGCACAGCTCGCAGCCGGTGCAGAACTCGTCCAGCATCAGATGCATCTGCTTGGGCGCCCCGACGATGGCATCGACCGGGCAGGCCTTGATGCACAGCGTGCAGCCAATGCACCAGTCCTCATCGATGACAGCCAGCGCACGCGGCCCTTCCTGCCCATGCGCGGCCGATAGCGGCAGGGCAGGGCGGCCCGTGAGCGCAGCCAGCCGCGCCACGCCTTCAGCGCCGCCGGGCGGGCATTGGTTGATGCCCGCCTCGCCGCGCGCAATGGCCTCGGCATAGCTGCGGCAGTCCGGGTAGCCGCAGCGGGTGCACTGCGTTTGCGGCAAGGCGGCGTCAATGCGCTGGGCCAGCGCCTGCGCGGCCGCGTCCAGTTCGACGACGGCTGTGCTCAACTGGTTTTCTTGGCGCGCGTCTTGCGCGCCGCTCCCTCGCTGCTGTGGGCCGGCCGTTCAGCCGCGGCGTCGTACTTCAGGATGAAGTCCTTGACCACCGGATAGACCTTCTCGCGCCAGCGGCGGCCGGAGAAGATGCCGTAGTGACCAGCCCCAATCGCGTCGTAGTGGTACTGATGCGCGCTCGGAATACCGCTGCACAGCTCGTGGGCGGCGCGGGTCTGGCCGGCGCCGGAGATGTCGTCCAGCTCGCCTTCGACGGTCAGTAGCGCGGTGCCCTGGATGTCCTGAGGGCGTACCAGCTGGCCCTCGACATCCCAGGTGCCGTTGACCAGCGCAAAGTCCTGGAACACCGTCTTGATCGTGTCCAGGTAGTACTCGGCTGGCATGTCCAGCACGGCGTTGTACTCGTCGTAGAACTGGCGATGCGACTCGGCGCTGTCGTCGTCACCGCGGACGAGATCGAGGAAGTAGTCGTAGTGCGAGCTCAGGTGGCGGTCGGGGTTCATCGCCACAAAGCCGGTGTGCTGCAGGAAGCCCGGGTAGACGGCGCGGCCGGCGCCCGGGAAATTGGTCGGCACCCGATAGATGACGTTGTTCTCGAACCAGCTGTGGCTCTTGTTCATGGCCAGGTTGTTGACGGCGGTCGGGCTCTTGCGAGCGTCGATGGGGCCGCCCATCATCGTCATCGAGCGCGGCGTGATCTCGCCCTTGGACGCCATCAGCGAGATGGCGGCCAGCACCGGCACCGTGGGCTGGCAGACCGAGATCACATGGACCTCGGGGCCGATGTGGCGGATGAACTCCTGCACATAGGCGATGTAGTCGTCCAGATGGAAGGGGCCGACTTCCAACGGCACCATGCGGGCGTCGGTCCAGTCGGTGATGTAGACCTTGTGCTCCTTCAGCAACTGGCGCACGGTATCGCGCAGCAGGGTGCTGTGATGGCCCGACAGCGGCGCCACCACCAACACCGTCGGCTGTGTCTTCATCTTCTCCAGTACCCGCACATCATCGGTGTAGCGCTTGAAACGCAGCAGCCGGCAGAAGGGCTTGTTGACCGGCACCAGTTCCTGCACCGCGACTTCAACGCCGTCCACATCAACGCCGCGAATGCCGAACTCGGGCTTTTCGTACTCCTTGGCAAGCCGATGCATCAGATCAAGGCCAGCCGAGATCCGCTGTGCCAAGGGTGTGTGAGTGAACGGCGAAAGCGGATGGCTGTAAAGCTTGGCCGATGCGCTGGCGAACTCCGAGAACGGACTCATCAGCGCGCGCTGGGTTTCGTATAGCTGGTACAGCATGGGGGACCCCTCTGAACGGTGTCGCCGGGTTGGCGAGGAAACGGCAATCAGGCCAGAAGCCGGAGCTATCTTGCCTGATTTTGTGCGTCGCAGCATTCTAGGCAGCCATTTCTGACAGCCAGCTTGGTGCGATCCCGAGAGAAACCCCGAAAAACTACCGTTTGGGTGGCCAGAGCTGCCGTTTTGCGCGAGCAGCGCCCAGAAGCGTCTCCTGCCGGGGCTGAGCGGATAGCCAGCAGCCCTCGCTCACAGACGGCTCAGCCCTTGATCACCGCCGCCATGGCGGCAGCCACGGACTTCAGATTGCGACTGTTCAGCGCCGCCACGCAGATGCGGCCGGAGTCGACACCGTAGACACCGAACTCGCTGCGCAGGCGCTGCATCTGCGCGGCGCTCAGGCCGGAGTAGCTGAACATGCCCTTCTGGCGGGTGACAAAGCTGAGGTCCTGGCTGACGCCGGCGGCCTTCAGCTCAGCGACCAGGGCCTGGCGCATCTCGCGGATGCGCACACGCATGCCGGCCAGTTCCTCTTCCCACATCGCACGCAGCGCCGGTGTGGACAGCACATGGGCCACCACCTGGGCGCCATGGGTGGGCGGGTTGGAGTAGTTGGTGCGGATGACGATCTTCAGCTGGCTCAGCACCTTGCCGGCTTCGGCGCTGGAGCCGCACACCACGCTGAGCGCGCCGACGCGCTCGCCGTACAGCGAGAAGCTCTTGGAGAAGCTGGTCGAGACAAAGAAGTCCAGGCCGGCGGCCAGGCATTGCTGGATTACCGCGCCATCTTCGGCAATGCCTTCGCCAAAGCCTTGGTAGGCCATGTCCAGGAAGGCGACCAGGCCACGCGCCTTGACGGTGTCGACGACCTGGCTCCATTGCGCCGGGCTCAGGTCATAGCCGGTCGGGTTGTGGCAGCAGGCATGCAGCACAACGATGGTGCCGGCGGCAGCCGCTTGCAAGGCGGCCAGCATGGCCTCGAAGTTGATGCCTCGCTGGGCCGCGTCATAGTACGGATAGGTGGCGACGGCAAAGCCAGCGTTGGTGAACAGCGCGCGGTGGTTTTCCCAGCTTGGATCGCTGATCAGCACCTGCGCATTCGGGTTCAGGCGCTTCAGGAAGTCGGCGCCGATCTTCAGGCCGCCGGTGCCGCCCAGGGCCTGCACCGTGGCCACACGGCCTTCAGCCAGCACGGCGCTGTCGGCGCCGAAGACCAAGCCTTGCACCGCTTTGTCATAGGCGGCGATGCCGTCGATGGGCAGATAGCCGCGCGGCTTGGCCGCAGCCTGCATCAACGCCTCGGCCTCGGCCACGCAGCGCAGCAGGGGCAGTTTGCCTTTGTCGTCGTAATAAACGCCAACGCCCAGATTGACCTTGGCCGGATTGGTGTCGGCGTTGAATTGTTCGTTCAGGCCCAGGATGGGGTCACGCGGGGCCATTTCGACGGCGGCAAACAAAGACATGGACGATTCCTGACAGGACGGTGGCATGAGCGGCGCCGAGGGGAGCGGCGCCAAAGACGGCGGTCTGCGCTACGCTGTCGGGTTCGCAGCCGCGCAAACCTTGGAATTCTAGGGCGAGGGCGGTCGATTTCTCAGGGAAACCCCGATGTCCGACGCTTCTGTTGACTTGCCTATTTCAGAGGGAGAAACGAATGAACCGAAGGGTGAATTCGTCTCTTTCGAAGGCTCTCCGTTCCAGCTGTTTCAGCCCTTTCCGCCCGCCGGAGATCAGCCGACAGCGATTGCCCAGCTGGTCGAGGGCCTGCAGGATGGCCTGAGCTTCCAGACCCTGTTGGGCGTGACCGGCTCGGGCAAGACTTTCACGATGGCCAATGTGATTGCCCGCATGGGGCGTCCGGCCATCGTCTTCGCCCACAACAAGACGCTGGCGGCGCAGCTCTACAGCGAGTTTCGCGACTTCTTTCCCAAGAATGCGGTTGAGTATTTCGTCAGTTATTACGACTACTACCAGCCCGAGGCCTATGTGCCGCAGCGCGACCTCTTCATCGAGAAGGACAGCGCAATCAACGAGCAGATCGAACAGCTGCGCCTGTCCTGCACCAAGAGCCTGCTGGAGCGGCGCGATGTGGTGATCGTCGCCTCGGTGTCGGCGATCTACGGTATCGGCAATCCGAGCGACTATCACCAGATGGTGATGACGCTGCGCTGTGGCGACAAGATGGATCAGCGCGATGTGATTGCCCAGCTGATACGGATGCAGTACCAGCGCAATGAGCTGGAGTTTGTGCGCGGCCATTTCCGCGTTCGCGGCGACACCATCGATGTTTTCCCGGCCGAGCATTCCGAGCTGGCCTTGCGCATCGAGCTGTTCGACGACGAGATCGAGACCCTGCAGCTCTTCGACCCGCTGACCGGCCAGGTGCGCCAGAAGATCGCCCGTTTCACCGTCTACCCCTCCAGCCACTATGTGACACCGCGCGACCGCGTGCTGGCCGCGGTGGAAACGATCAAGGCCGAGCTGCGCGAGCGGGTCGGCCAGTTCGTTGCCGATGGCAAGCTGGTTGAGGCGCAGCGTGTCGAGCAGCGCACCCGCTTCGACTTGGAGATGATGACCGAGGTCGGCCACTGCAAGGGCATCGAGAACTACACCCGCCACCTCTCCGGCGCTCAGCCGGGTGAGCCGCCGCCGACGCTGGTGGACTACCTGCCGGCCGATGCGCTGATGTTCATTGACGAAAGCCATGTCACGCTGGGTCAGTTCGGCGGCATGTACAACGGCGACCGGGCGCGCAAGACCACGCTGGTGGAATATGGCTTTCGCCTGCCGTCGGCGCTGGACAACCGCCCGCTCAAGTTCGAGGAGTTCGAGCGCAAGATGCGCCAGGCCATCTTTGTGTCGGCCACGCCATCGAACTACGAGCAGCAGAATGCCGGACAGGTGGTCGAGCAGGTGGTGCGGCCGACCGGCTTGGTCGACCCTATCGTTGAAGTGAGGCCGGCCACGCATCAGGTGGACGATGTGCTGCAGGAGATCCGCGACCGGGTCGACATTGGCGAGCGGGTGCTGATCACCACGCTGACCAAACGCATGGCCGAGCAGTTGACCGACTACCTGAGCGATAACGGCGTGAAGGTCCGCTATATGCACTCGGATGTGGATACGGTCGAGCGGGTCGAGATCCTGCGCGATCTGCGGCTGGGGCATTTTGATGTGCTGGTCGGCATCAATCTGCTGCGTGAAGGCCTGGACATTCCCGAGGTTTCGCTGGTTGCCATCCTGGACGCTGACAAGGAAGGCTTTCTGCGCTCTGAGCGCAGCCTGATCCAGACCATAGGGCGGGCGGCGCGCAATCTGAACGGCAAGGCCATCCTCTATGCCGATCGGATGACCGACTCGATGAAAAAGGCCATTGGCGAGACCGAGCGCCGCCGCGCCAAGCAGATCGCCTTCAACGAAGCCAACGGCATCACGCCGCGCGGCGTCAACAAACGCATCCGCGATCTGATCGACGGTGTCTATTCAGACAAGCCGGGGCGCGACGATCAAAAGCTGCTGCACAGCACTGAGCTTGAGGAGCTCTCAGAGAAAGACCTCAGCAAGCGCATCACCTTGCTCGAAAAGCAGATGCTGGAACACGCGCGCAATCTGGAATTCGAGAAGGCAGCGCGGGTGCGCGATCAGCTGGCACAGCTGCGCGAGCAGGTCTTTGGGGCTGCGACCCACGACAATATCGCACCGGCGGTGAGCAAATGAGCCGCGCAGAACTGTCGGTGTTGATGGTCTGCACCGGCAATATCTGCCGCTCACCGACCGCCGAGGCGGTGCTGCGCCAACAGCTGAAAGCCTTGGGCTTGCAAGACCGTGTGCAGGTTGACTCCGCCGGCATCGAGGGCTGGCATGCAGGCGAAGCACCGGACCCGCGCAGCCAGCTGCATGCAAGGTCACGTGGCTACGAACTCGCGGCGCAACGTGCCCGGCCGCTGACGACGCAGGATTTCGAGCGTTTCGATCTGTTGCTGGCCATGGATGAGTGCCATCTGCGTGCGATGCGCCAGCGTTGTCCGCCGGCGCTGCAGCACAAGCTCGGGCTGCTGCTTGAACATGCGCGCCAAACCGGCTTGCGCGATGTGCCTGATCCCTATTACGGTGGACCAGAGGGCTTTGAGCAGGTCTTGGATCTGGTCGAGGCGGCCTGCGAACCACTGGCGCAGCACTTGAAAGATCGCTTGCCGCGCTGCTAGCTTGAGGGGCGCATGTCGCGCCATCGCCCTGTCGCCAAGCGGGGCAAAAGCTCGTCATCATGACGCGCCGCAGCACGGCTGCCGATAATTGAGTAAAATGCTCGGACATAAGCAAGGGTTAACCCGTTGCGCCGCGCCCAAGCCCTGAATGGGGGCTCTGGCCGGTGCAGCAGACCCTGCTCCGAGCTGGCTCATGGCCTGTTGGCCGAAGGAGAGTTGCATGCGTCTCACCACCAAAGGTCGTTTTGCGGTCACGGCGATGATCGATTTGGCCCTGCGCGAAAACAGCGGCCCGGTGGCGCTGGCCGCGATCAGCCAGCGCCAGCAGATTTCGCTGTCCTATCTGGAGCAGCTGTTCGGCAAGCTGCGCCGGCATGAACTGGTCGAGAGCACCCGCGGGCCTGGTGGCGGTTATTCGCTGGGCCGCAAATCTGACCAGATCACCGTGGCCGACATCATTGTGGCCGTCGATGAGCCCATCGACGCCACCGGCTGCGGCGGCAAGGAAAACTGCATGGGCGAGGAAACCGGCCGCTGCATCACGCATGAGCTTTGGACCAGCCTGAACAACAAGATGATCGAATATCTCGACTCCGTGTCGCTGCGCAAGCTGGTGGACGACCAACTGGCCAAGGGCGTCACCATCGAAGAAGCTCCGATCAAGCGGGCGATTTCCTCGCAGCCGGTCGTCAAGCCGATCCGCATCACCGCGCCGAATTCGGTGTTTGCCCTTGGCAACGCCTTCAACAAATAACCCTCAGCAGACAGCCGTTTCGTCAAGCATGGACATGACCCCGCACTTCCCGATCTATATGGACTACGGCGCCACGACGCCGGTGGACCAGCGCGTTGTCGACGCGATGGTGCCCTGGTTGCGTGAGCATTTCGGCAATCCAACCTCGCGCAGCCATGCCTGGGGCTGGGAGGCCGAAGCGGCGGTGGAAAAGGCCCGTGAGCAGGTCGCTGGCCTGGTGGGCGCAGACCCGCGTGAAATCGTCTGGACCTCGGGAGCGACCGAGTCCATCAATCTCGCCTTGAAGGGCGCGGCGCATTTCTACCAGACTCGCGGCAAGCACATCATCACGCTGAAGACCGAGCACAAGGCGGTGCTGGATACCTGTCGCGAACTGGAGCGCCAGGGCTTCGAGGTGAGCTATCTTGATGTCCAGGCCAACGGTCTGCTCGATCTCAATGCCTTCAAGGCCGCGCTGCGGCCCGACACGATTCTGGTTTCGGTGCTGTTCGTCAACAACGAGATTGGTGTCATTCAGGACATCCCGGCGATCGGCGCGATCTGCCGCGAACGCGGCATCATCTTCCATGTCGATGCGGCGCAGGCGACTGGCAAGGTTGCCATCGATCTGAGCAGTTTGCCGGTCGATCTGATGAGCCTGGCCTCGCACAAGAGCTATGGCCCCAAGGGTATCGGTGCGCTCTTTGTGCGCCGTAAGCCGCGCATCCGCATCGAGGCGCAGATGCATGGTGGCGGGCAAGAGCGTGGGATGCGCTCGGGCACGCTGGCCACGCATCAGATTGTTGGCATGGGTGTCGCCTATCAGATTGCCAAGGAAGAAATGGCAGAGGAGGGTGCGCGAATTCGCAAATTGCACCAACGCCTGCTTGACGGCCTCTCGGGCATTGAGCAGGTTTTCGTCAATGGCGACCTGGAGCAGCGGGTGCCGCACAACCTGAACATGTCCTTCAATTACGTCGAAGGCGAGTCGCTGATCATGGGCGTCAAGGGCCTGGCCGTGTCCTCGGGTTCGGCCTGCACCTCGGCCAGCCTGGAGCCCAGCTATGTGCTGCGCGCGCTGGGGCGCAGCGACGAGTTGGCCCATTCCTCCCTGCGCATGACCATCGGTCGCTTCACCACCGAAGAAGAGATCGACTACGCCGTCAACACCTTGAAGGATCGCGTGGCCAAGCTGCGCGAGTTGTCGCCGCTGTGGGATATGTATAAGGACGGCATCGACCTCAGCACCATCCAGTGGGCGGCCCACTGAAGCACAAGAGCCCGCTGCGCTCGTGCGAGTGCGGCGGCAGGGCCTGGGCGGCCAGTCCGCCTCGGGTCGGCGAAAGACAGCAGGAGAACAATCATGGCATACAGCGAAAAAGTCGTTGATCACTACGAAAACCCCCGCAATGTCGGCGCCTTCGAAAAGGGCGATGACACGGTGGGCACCGGCATGGTCGGTGCGCCGGCCTGCGGCGATGTGATGAAGCTGCAGATCAAGGTCAATCCGGCCACCGGGCTGATCGAAGACGCCAAGTTCAAGACCTATGGCTGTGGTTCGGCCATCGCGTCGAGCTCGCTGGTCACTGAATGGGTCAAGGGCAAGACCCTGGATCAGGCGCTGGACATCAAGAACACCCAGATCGCCGAAGAGCTGGCACTGCCGCCGGTGAAGATCCACTGCTCGATCCTGGCCGAAGACGCCATCAAGGCCGCGGTGGACGACTACCGCGCCAAGCACACGCAGTAAGACCGGCGAGCCAAAGGAAAGCACAGGATGTCAGTCACCTTGACCGAAGCCGCCGCGCGCCATGTGACGCGCTATATCAGCAAGCGTGGCCGTGGTGTCGGCGTTCGCCTGGGCGTCAAGACCACCGGCTGCTCGGGCCTGGCCTACAAGCTGGAATATGCCGATGAGGTGGCGCCCGAGGATGTGGTCTTTGAAGGCCATGGCGTGAAGATCCTGATCGATCCCAAGAGCCTGCCTTATCTGGATGGCACCGAGCTGGACTTCGTCCGCGAAGGGCTGAACGAAGGCTTCAAGTTCCGCAATCCGCGCGAGAAGGATCGCTGCGGCTGCGGTGAGTCCTTCCGGGTCTGAGCGGGCGGCGGCGGCCCTCGCCCCGCTCAGCAACAGCGCGGTCCGGGCGGGCCGCGTTTTGTTTTTCAAACAGCCAAGAACGACAGCGCCGATGAACCTCGCCGATGATGACTTCAGCCTCTTTGGCCTGCCGCAGCGCCAGGCCCAGGACCGCGCCGAGATCGAGTCGCGCTGGAAAGCCTTGGCGGCCAAAGTCCATCCCGACAAGTTCGCCGCCGAGGGCGCCGCGGCGCAGCGCCTGGCGATGCAATGGGCCTTGCGTGTGAATGAGGCGCACCAGCGTCTGCGCGACCCGCTCCGGCGCGCGGCCTACCTCTGCGAACTGCGCGGTGCGCCCCTGCATGCCAACGAGAACACGCGAATGCCGGCCAGCTTTCTGATGGAGCAGATGGCCTGGCGCGAGGCGCTGGATGAGGCCGAAGGTGCCGACGAGGTGCAGGCCATCGACGATCAGGTGGCGGCGCGTGAACTGAGCCTGCTCGCCGAAGCGGCCAGATTGCTGGATGAACAAGGTGATGCGTTGGCCGCGGCCGAGCAGGTCAGGGCGCTGATGTTTGTGACGCGCTTTCGCGCCGATCTCGATCGCCGGCTTGAAGCACTGGGACAATAAGAACATGGCATTGCTGCAGATTTCCGAACCCGGCGCTTCGCCGAATCCCCATGAACGGCGCATTGCCGTGGGCATCGACCTGGGCACCACGCATTCGCTGGTGGCCTCGGTGCGCCATGGCGTGGCCGAATGCCTGCCCGATGAGCAGGGGCAGGTGATCCTGCCCTCGGCCGTGCGCTATCTGGGCGATGGCCGGCGACAGATCGGGGCCGAGGCCTTTGCCGCGCAGGCCGAAGATCCTGAAAACACCATCGTCTCGGTCAAGCGTTTCATGGGCCGCTCGCTGGCCGATGTGGCCAATCGCGAGAAGCTGCCCTACCGCTTTGAAGACACGCCCGGCATGCTCAGCTTGGCCACGCGCGAGGGCGTCAAGTCACCGGTCGAGATTTCGGCCGAGATCCTGGCCACGCTGCGCTACCGGGCGGAGGACAGCTTTGCCGACGATCTGTTTGGCGCCGTCATCACGGTGCCAGCCTATTTCGACGACGCCCAACGCCAGGCCACCAAGGATGCTGCCCAGCTCGCCGGCCTGAACGTGCTGCGGCTGATCAATGAGCCGACCGCTGCGGCCATTGCCTATGGGCTGGACAACGCCAGCGAAGGGCTTTACGCCGTCTACGACCTGGGCGGCGGCACTTTTGATATCTCGCTCTTGCGCTTGACACGCGGTGTGTTCGAGGTCGTGGCCACCGGCGGCGACGCCGCGCTGGGCGGTGACGATTTCGACCGCGCGCTGGCCGACTGGGCCTTGGCTCAGGCCGGCTTAGCGCTCAGCAGCGCCCACGACAAACGCGCGGTGCTGGTGGCAGCGCGGCAGGCCAAGGAGGCGCTCTCCGCCGCCGATGCGGCTACCCTTCATGCGCGGCTGGATGCGGGTGAGCTGAGCGTCATCGTCAGCCGTGAGCATTTCGAGGCGCTGGCCAAGCCGCTGGTCGACAAGACGCTGGCCTCGGTGCGCCGCGTGCTGCGCGATGCCAAGGTCAAGGCCGACGAGGTGCGGGGCACGGTGATGGTCGGTGGCTCGACCCGCATGCCCTGCGTGCGCAGCGCCGTCAGCGCGCTGTTCGGCCGCGAGGTGTTGACCAATCTGAACCCCGACGAGGTGGTCGCGCTGGGCGCGGCCATCCAGGCCAATCAGCTGGCTGGCAATGCGGCCGATGGCGAAATCCTGCTGCTGGATGTGATCCCGCTGTCGCTGGGTCTTGAGACCATGGGCGGACTGGTGGAGCGCGTGATCGAGCGCAATGCCACCATCCCGATCGCCAAGGCGCAGGACTTCACCACCTTCAAGGATGGCCAGACCGCCATGGCCATTCACGTGCTGCAAGGCGAACGCGAGCTGGTCAGCGAATGCCGTTCGCTGGCGCGCTTTGAGCTGCGTGGCATCCCGCCGATGGTGGCGGGCGCAGCGCGCATCCGCGTCAGCTTCCAGGTTGATGCCGATGGTCTGCTGAGCGTCTCGGCGCGTGAGTTGGGCTCCGGTGTCGAGGCCGCCGTGCAGGTCAAGCCCAGCTACGGGCTCAGTGAAGATCAGATCGCCGCCATGCTGAAGGACGGCTTCGCCAGCGCCGAGATCGATATGCAGGCGCGCACGCTGCGCGAAGCACTGGTCGAAGCGGAGCGGATGCGCCTGGCAACGCTGTCGGCACTGCAGGCTGATGGCGATCTGCTCAGCAGCGAGGAGCGTGCAGAGATCGAGGCCATGCTGCAGCGCCTGGCCGAGGTGGCCGGAGGCGCCGACGCTGCGGTCATCACCGCCGGCGTCGAAGCGCTGGCCAAGGGCACCGAGGCATTTGCCGCGGCACGTATGAACCGAGGCATCCACCAGGCGCTGGCCGGCCGCAATATCGAGCAGATGTAATCATGCCCATCATCAAGATCCTGCCCCATTCCGAATACTGCCCGGCCGGTGCCGAGGTCAATGTGCCCTCAGGCACCTCGATTTGCGAGGCGCTGCTGGACAACGACATTGCCATCGAACACGCCTGTGATCAGGTCTGTGCCTGCACCACCTGCCATGTGATCGTGCGCGAGGGCTTTGCTTCCTTGTCCGAGATGGAGGAGGGCGAGGAAGACATGCTGGACCGCGCCTGGGGCTTGGAGCCGAACTCCCGCCTGTCCTGCCAGGCCATCGTCGCCAATCAGAATTTGACGGTCGAGATTCCCAAGTACTCGATCAATCACGCGCGCGAAAAGTGAAGGTCCTGGGTTTCGAGTCCTCCTGCGACGAGACCGGTGTTGCGCTGATCGAGGTGCCGGCTGCGGGCACACCGCGCCTGCTGGCGCAGGCGCTGCACAGCCAGATCGCCATGCATCAGGCCTATGGTGGCGTGGTGCCCGAGTTGGCCTCGCGCGACCATATCCGCCGCGTGCTGCCGCTGACGCGCGAGGTGCTGCGCGATGCCTCGCTGAGCCTGGCCGATGTCGACGTGATCGCCTATACGCAGGGGCCAGGTCTTGCCGGCGCGCTGCTGGTGGGTGCCGGAGTGGCGGTGGCTTTGGCTGCGGCGCTGGGCAAGCCCACGCTGGCGGTGCATCACCTGGAAGGGCATCTCTTGTCGCCCTTTCTCTCTGCCGATGCGCCGGAGTTTCCCTTCGTCGCGCTGCTCGTCTCGGGCGGGCACACGCAGCTGATGCGCGTGGATGAGGTGGGCAGCTACGAAATCCTGGGCGAGACCATCGACGATGCGGCCGGTGAGGCCTTTGACAAGAGCGCCAAGCTGCTCGGCCTCCCTTATCCCGGTGGGCCTCATCTGGCGCAGCTGGCCCTGCAGGGCAATGCTGCGGCCTTCGAGCTGCCTCGTCCGCTGCTGCACAGCGGCAAGCCGGACTTCAGTTTTGCCGGGCTGAAGACGGCCGTGCTGACCCAGGTGAAGCGGCTCGGCGAATCACCGAGCGATCAACAGCGCGCCGATCTTGCCGCGGCCACGCAGGCGGCCATCGTCGAGGTGCTGGTCAAGAAGTCGCTGTTGGCCTTGAAGCAGACCGGGCTGAAGCGCCTGGTCGTGGCCGGCGGCGTGGGCGCGAACCGAAGCTTGCGCGAGCAACTCAACGCCGCTTGCGCCAAGCGTGGCATCCGCGTGCACTACCCGGAGTTGAGCCTGTGCACCGACAACGGCGCCATGATCGCCATGGCGGCCGCGATGCGCTTGCAGCGCGGCCTCGGCCAGTTGCAGCGCGGCGGCAGCTTCGAGGTGCGGCCGCGCTGGGATCTGGCCAGCGCTTGAAGCGCTCTCAGATCCGCCTGGCGTTGATCAGCCGGCTTGCTTTCAGTTGACGGCCAGCTGTGTCGCGCCCTTGGCCAGGCGCTTGGCCAGGGTCAGGGTCAGCACGCCGTGGTCCATCTTGGCGCTGGAGTCGGACTGGTTGATTTCCTCGGGCAGGGCAAAGCTGCGCGAGAAGCGCGAGACGCTGCGTTCGCGGTAGAGCACACGCTCGCCGTCCTTCTTCTCCTCGTCACGGCGCTGCTCGGCCTCGACGTTGACGCGCCGGCCATCGATGGTGATCTTGACCGCGTCCTTGGGCACGCCAGGCATTTCCAGGCGCACGGTGTAGAGCTGGTCGGTTTCGCTGACATCCAGCGCCGGGCTGCGCAGGGCGATGGCGGCTTCGCGCGGCTCGGCGTTCAGCCCGGCCAGTCCATCGTCGAACAGGCGCTCCAGGCTGCGGGAGAATTCATTGGCGTGGCGAGCGACGGGAACGAAAAACATAAGGCCTCCAAGCGGTTGGTGCTGCGTTTCAAGGTGTCGGGAGCAGCGTCCCTTGACTGCCAATTTGGATCAGCCCAGGCTGCTTTCAAGAGGCCCGATTGATGGGTTTTGCTGAATCGCAGAAAGATTGTCTTTGTCGCTTGTTTGCCCGCGTTTGGCCCTTGAATGCCGGGCAAATGACGCTATTTGCCTCAGCTTGGTCTGCGTCGACATCGCCTTCGATTGGCACTGCCGAGGGATGAATGGGGGCTGGAGTCTGGCGGGCTTGCCTCATGCTGGAGTCGGGCTGGCTGGATGGGGCTGTCATGGTCGCACCTGAGCGCGCGGCGTGATTTGCTCTATAATCCGCAGGTTTTGCGCGACGGGCCGGCCTTTGGCGTCTTGAAAGAGGCAACAAGGGCGGGTGCGTTGAGCGAAATGAAACTCAGCACGGCACGGGTCGGTTTCACCTGTGACCGCAAGTCATTAAAACCTCTGGAAACCGTTCGAGCGCCCGCATCGAGATCATGATGCGCTGCCCGGCGGAATCCGATATTCAGGAACGCATCATGGCAGTCGCCGATCTCAATAAAGCAGAAATCGTCAAGTCCAACGCGCGCAGCGCCAACGACACCGGTTCGCCGGAAGTGCAAGTTGCACTGCTGACCGCTCGTATCAATGAGCTGACCCCCCACTTCAAGCTGCACGCCAAGGACCACCACGGCCGTCGCGGTCTGCTGAAGATGGTCAATCAGCGCAAGAGCCTGCTGGCCTATCTGAAGTCCAAGGACGCTTCGCGTTACACCGCCCTGATCCAGAAGCTGGGTCTGCGCAAGTAATCAGCGCATGAGAAAACACGGCGTTGCCGCATGGCCGGGCTGCGCCTGCTCCGTTCGGGGTGGGTGCCATGTCCGGCCGTCGCTGGCGCCGTGAGGCAAGAGCCTGACTGGAACTCAAAAGCCAGTGCAGGCTCTTTGTCTATGTAGAGTTTTGTCGTCGTATGTTTCGGCGTTGAGCTGACGTGGTGTGGATGTGTCATTCCAGCGTGCTTTGCAGCAAGGACTGCAGCGAAGCACGCTGGAATGGCATCTCGCCAAACCCAGCCTCACGCCCGGTCATGAACTGCACCGCAAGCGGTTTGACTAGAGAGAGGAAAAGAACATGAGCATGTTCAACAAAGTCACCAAGACCTTTCAATGGGGTCAACACACGGTCACGCTGGAAACTGGCGAAATCGCCCGTCAATCGACCGGCGCCGTCGTCGTCAACATCGATGACACCGTCGTGCTCGCCACCGTTGTGGCCAAGAGCGCGCCCAAGGCCGGCCAGGATTTCTTCCCCCTGACCGTCGATTACATCGAGAAGACCTACGCCGCCGGCAAGATCCCCGGCAGCTTCTTCAAGCGTGAAGGCCGTCCGAGCGAACTCGAGACCCTGACCAGCCGCCTGATCGACCGCCCGATCCGCCCGCTGTTCCCGGAAGGCTTCTTCAATGAAGTCCAGGTCGTTGTGCACGTGCTGTCGCTGAACCCTGAAGTGCAGGCCGACATCGCTGCGCTGATCGCTTCGAGCGCTGCACTCGCCATCTCTGGCATTCCCTTCGCCGGCCCGATTGGTGCCGCGCGCGTCGGCTACATCAACGGCGAATACGTGCTGAACCCGGGCAAGACCCAGCTGGCCGATTCCAAGCTGGACCTGGTGGTTGCCGGTACCGAAGCGGCCGTGCTGATGGTCGAATCCGAGGCTGACCAGCTGAGCGAAGACATCATGCTGGGCGGCGTGGTCTTCGGTCACGAGCAAGGCAAGGTCGCGATCAACGCGATCCACGAACTGGTCCGTGACGCCGGCAAGCCGGCCTGGGACTGGGTTGCTCCGGCCAAGAACGAGCCCTTCATCGCCAAGGTCACCGCCCTTGCTGAAGAAGCACTGCGCGCCGCCTATCAGATCCGCTCCAAGCAAGCCCGCACCGAAGCCTGCCGCAAGGCCTATGGCGATGTGAAGGCGGCGTTGACCGCAGAAGGCGTGGAGTTCGACGGCGTCGAAGTCGACGGCCTGCTGTTCGAGATCGAAGCGCGCATCGTGCGCAGCCAGATCCTGGCCGGCGAGCCGCGTATCGACGGTCGCGACACCCGCACCGTGCGCCCGATCGAAATCCGTGCCGGCGTGCTGCCGCGCGCCCACGGCTCCTCGCTGTTCACCCGTGGTGAAACGCAGGCCCTGGTGGCTGCCACCCTCGGCACCGACCGCGATGCGCAGACCATCGATGCGCTGGCCGGCGAGTACAGCGAAAGCTTCATGCTGCACTACAACATGCCCCCGTTCGCCACCGGCGAAACCGGTCGCGTGGGCAGCCCGAAGCGCCGCGAAATCGGCCACGGCCGTCTGGCCAAGCGCGCCCTGGTGGCCGTGCTGCCGAGCAAGGAAGACTTCCCGTACTCGATCCGCGTCGTGTCGGAAATCACCGAGTCCAACGGCTCCTCGTCGATGGCTTCGGTCTGCGGCGGCTGCCTGTCGATGCTGGACGCCGGTGTGCCGCTGAAGGCGCATGTGGCCGGTATCGCCATGGGCCTGATCAAGGACGGCAACCGCTTCGCCGTGCTGACCGACATCCTGGGTGACGAAGATCACCTCGGCGATATGGACTTCAAGGTGGCCGGCACGACCACCGGCGTGACCGCTCTGCAGATGGACATCAAGATCCAGGGCATCACCAAGGAGATCATGCAGGTCGCGCTGGCTCAGGCCAAGGAAGCCCGTCTGCACATCCTGTCCAAGATGGTCGAAGCCGTGGCCGGCGCCTCTGCCGAGGTGTCCGAATTCGCGCCGCGTCTGTACACGATGAAGATCAACCCCGAGAAGATCCGTGACGTGATCGGCAAGGGCGGTGCCACCATCCGTGCGCTGACCGAAGAAACCGGCACCACCATCGATATCGGCGAAGACGGCACCATCACCATCGCCTCGACCGATGCCGACAAGGCCGCACACGCCAAGAAGCGCATCGAAGAGATCACCGCTGAAGTCGAGATCGGCAAGGTCTACGAAGGCCCGATCACCAAGATTCTGGACTTCGGCGCCCTGGTCAATCTGCTGCCGGGCAAGGACGGTCTGCTGCACATCAGCCAGATCGCGCACCAGCGCGTCGAAAAGGTCACCGACTTCCTGAAGGAAGGCCAAGTGGTCAAGGTCAAGGTGCTGGAGACCGACGAAAAGGGTCGCATCAAGCTGTCGATGAAGGCGCTGATCGACCGCGATGCAGCTCCCGCTGCGGCCCCCGTGGCGGCTCCAGCTGCCGCGGAAGGCGCGGCTGAGTAAGCAAGGCGAAGCGTAGGCATTGCCATGAAGGCCATCGCCATCAGCCAGCCGGGCGGCCCCGAGGCGCTGCAGCTGACGACACGCCCCGACCCGCAAGCCGGCGTCGGGGAGTGTCTGATCGCTGTTGAGGCCTATGGCATCAACCGGCCGGATGTGCTGCAGCGCAAAGGCGCCTATCCGCCACCACCAGGTGCCAGCGATCTGCCGGGACTCGAGGTGGCGGGGCGCATCGTTGCAGGCGACGCCGAGGCCCTGGCGGGCGCCGGACTGAAGCTCGGCGATGCCGTCTGTGCCCTCGTGGCCGGCGGTGGCTATGCCGAGTTGTGCGTGGCGCCGGTGGCGCAATGTCTGCCGGTGCCGCAGGGCTGGACCATGGCCGAGGCGGCCAGCCTGCCCGAGACCTTCTTCACCGTCTGGAGCAATGTGTTCGAGCGGGCCCATCTGGCGGCCGGCGAGAGCATCCTGATTCACGGCGGCAGCAGCGGCATCGGGGTGACGGCCATCCAGTTGGCCAAGGCCTTTGCTGCTCGCGTGTTGGTGACGGTGGGCAGCGCCGACAAGGCGGCGGCCTGCCTGCGCCTGGGTGCCGATGTGGCGATCAACTACCGCGAGCAGGACTTCGTCACCGAAGTGCTGGCTGCTACGGGCAAGCGCGGCGTTGATGTCATCCTGGACATGGTCGCTGGCGACTATGTGGCGCGCAATGTGCAGTGCCTGGCCGATGATGGCCGGGCGGTCATCATTGCCGTGCAGGGCGGCGTCAAGGCGGAATTCGATGCGGGTCAGGTCTTGCGTCGAAGGCTGGCGATCAGTGGCTCGACGCTGCGCCCGCGTTCGCTGGCCTTCAAGGCCGGTATTGCCAAAAACCTGCGTGAGCGGGTCTGGCCCTTGCTGGTGAATCGCCAGATTGCGCCGGTGATCTACAAGCAGCTGCCTGCTCACGAGGCGGCAGCTGCGCATGCGTTGATGGAATCGGGCGAGCACGTCGGCAAGATCGTGCTGGTCTGGTGAGGCCGCGGCGCTGATATTTTGGAGCGAGTGATGCGCAAGAAATTGGTGGTGGGCAATTGGAAAATGCATGGCAGTCGTGCTGCCAATGCCAGTCTGCTCAATGGTGTGAAGGAAGCCGGGCCGTTCAATGCCGATGTGGCGGTGTGCGTGCCCTTTCCCTACATCACCGAAACCTCGCTGGCCCTGACGGGGCAGGCAATCACGTTTGGTGCACAGGACTGCTCGGCCCATGAGCAGGGCGCCTACACCGGTGAGGTGTCGTCGGCGATGCTGGCTGATATCGGCTGCCGCTATGTGATCGTTGGTCACTCCGAGCGTCGCGCCTACCACCAGGAGAGCGATCAGTTGGTGGCTGACAAGGCCAAGGCGGCGCTGGCCCACGGCGTGACGCCTATCGTCTGTGTTGGCGAGACGCTGGCTGAACGCGAGGCCGGTCAGACCGAAGCCGTGGTCAAGCGTCAGCTGGCCGCGGTGATCCATACGCTGACGCATTGCATCGGCGAGATCGTGCTGGCCTATGAGCCGGTCTGGGCCATCGGCACCGGCCTGACGGCCACGCCTGAACAGGCGCAAGCCGTGCACGCGGTGCTGCGCAAGCAGCTGCAGGCGGCGACACAGAAGGCAGATGCGATGCGCATTCTGTACGGCGGCAGCGTCAAGCCCGATAACGCGCAGACGCTGTTTGGGCAGCCGGATATCGACGGTGGCCTGATTGGTGGCGCGGCATTGAAGGCGGCTGACTTTGCTGCCATCTGCCGGGCGGCCACCTGAGTATTCATAACAAATCAATGGAGCGCCGCTGAAGGTGACGCTCTGTCCTGTGATCCTGGAGAAGCGAAATGCAAGTGTTCATGAATCTGGTTCTGGTGGTGCAGCTGCTGAGCGCACTGACGATGATCGGCCTGGTGCTGGTCCAGCATGGCAAGGGCGCCGATATGGGTGCGTCTTTCGGTAGCGGCGCGTCGGGCAGCCTATTCGGCGCTACCGGCAGCGCCAACTTCCTGTCGCGCAGCACGGCGATCTGCGCCACGCTGTTCTTCACCTGCACGCTGGCGCTGGCCTACCTGGGCAGCCATCGCAGTGTCGGCGCGACGTCTGACAACGTGCTGGAGCGTGCTGCACCGGTGGCCGCTTCGGCACCTGCCGTGGCTGCTTCTGGCGCCGCCGCAATTCCTGACGCTGCAGCACCGGCCGCCTCGCGCTGATCACTCGCGCCATTGCGTTTTTGCGATGGCGCCATCCAGCGTGAGTCGATGACAAAAATGTCGTTTTTTGGTCTGAGGGCCTGAAAAAGCGATATAGAATTCAAGGCTGTCTGGGAAGCAATCCTCAAGCCATCAGACAGTGAAATACAGCCGACGTGGTGAAATTGGTAGACACGCTATCTTGAGGGGGTAGTGGCGAAAGCTGTGCGAGTTCGAGTCTCGCCGTCGGCACCAAACATATCGGTCAACTTCGTGGGTTAACATCAGAGGGTCGGAGCCTGACGATGCGTTGTGAAGTTGGTCGGAGCGCCCTGTCGCAAGCTGCTCTCAGTGGTTTGCAGAAGGGACAAGGCGGGCGCAGTCCGTAGGTGGTTTTTATCAACCGCTGGCGGCGCGCCCGTTGCTTTTGTCGAAAAAGCTGTCGATCTGCCTGGAGGCTGGATTGGCAGCGCAACCGAGAGCACCTGCTGTGAGTCTGGAACAGTACCTCCCCGTCATCCTCTTCATCTTGGTCGGCGCAGTGGTAGGTATAGCGCCACAGTTGCTGGGCTATCTGCTCGGACCCAATCGGCCGGATCAGGCCAAAAACTCCCCCTACGAATGCGGCTTCGAGGCCTTTGAAGACGCGCGCATGAAGTTTGATGTGCGCTATTACCTCGTGGCCATTCTCTTCATCTTGTTTGACCTGGAAATTGCCTTCCTGTTCCCGTGGGCGGTGTCGTTGCGCGAGATTGGTTCGGCAGGTTTCTGGGCCATGATGATTTTCCTGGGCATTCTGGTCGTGGGCTTTGCCTATGAATGGAAAAAGGGCGCCCTGGATTGGGAATGATGAAGCCCCTCGCCCAACGGGTACGTTGGGCGGTCCCCCGAGGGGACGCCAGCCGACTGGCTGGCACGCGGGTCGGCTTGGGGCGGCCCGGCGCTCGGCCCCGGTGGTTGCGATGAATGAGAGCTTGCAATGGGTATTGAAGGCGTATTGAAGGAAGGCTTCGTCACCACCTCGGTGGACAAGCTGATCAACTGGTCCAAGACCGGTTCGCTGTGGCCGATGACCTTTGGTCTGGCCTGCTGCGCGGTCGAGATGATGCATGCGGGCGCGGCCCGTTATGACATTGACCGCTTCGGCATGCTGTTCCGCCCCAGTCCACGCCAGTCCGATCTGATGATCGTTGCCGGCACGCTGTGCAACAAGATGGCACCGGCACTGCGCAAGGTCTACGACCAGATGGCCGAGCCGCGCTGGGTGCTCTCCATGGGTTCCTGCGCCAACGGCGGCGGCTACTACCACTACAGCTACTCGGTCGTGCGGGGCTGCGATCGCATTGTGCCGGTCGACGTCTACGTGCCCGGCTGCCCACCGACCGCGGAAGCGCTGCTCTACGGCATCTTGCAGCTGCAAGCCAAGATCCGCCGCGAAAACACGATCGCACGCTGAAGGGGCAGGGCAGACATGAGCATCAAACTCGACACCCTGCAGGCCACCCTGGAAAAGGTGCTGGGCGCGCAGATTCTGGAACTGAAGCGCCAGTTCGACGAAATCACCATCCGCGTTTCGCCGGCCGACTATCTGGCCGTGGCCAAGACCTTGCGCGATCACTCCGAGCTGCGCTTCGAACAGCTGATCGACCTCTGCGGCCTGGACTACAGCAGCTACAAGGATGGCGGCTACGAAGGCCCTCGTTACGCGGTGTCCTCGCACCTGCTGTCGGTCAACAAGAACTGGCGCCTGCGCCTGAAGGTCTTTGCTGCCGATGACGACTTCCCATGCGTCGCCGCGCTGACCCCGATCTGGAACTCGGCCAACTGGTTCGAGCGCGAAGCCTTCGATCTGTTCGGCATCATCTTTGAAGGTCACGAAGATCTGCGTCGCATCCTGACGGACTACGGCTTCATCGGCCACCCGATGCGCAAGGACTTCCCGACCTCGGGCCACGTCGAGATGCGCTACGACGCCGAGCAAAAGCGCGTGATCTACCAGCCGGTGACGATTGAGCCGCGTGAGATCACGCCGCGCGTCATTCGCGAAGACAACTACGGCGGACTCTGATGATCCGTTCCCACGCTCATATTCGTTCGCTGCCCCGCCAAGGGGCGCAGGCCTCGATTGCGATGGCCCGGCGGGAGTCCTGATCCATGGCAGACATCAAGAACTACACCCTGAACTTCGGTCCGCAGCATCCGGCCGCCCACGGCGTGCTGCGCCTGGTGCTGGAACTGGACGGTGAAGTGATTCAGCGTGCCGACCCCCACATCGGCCTGTTGCACCGCGCCACTGAGAAGCTGGCCGAGAGCAAGACCTACATTCAGTCGCTGCCCTATATGGACCGTCTCGACTATGTGTCGATGATGGCCAATGAGCACGCCTACTGCCTGGCCATCGAGAAGATGCTCGGCGTCGAGGTGCCCGAGCGCGCGCAATACATCCGGGTGATGTTTGCCGAGATCACGCGTCTGCTGAACCACCTGCTGTGGCTGGGCTGCCATGGCCTGGACTGCGGCGCGATGAACATCCTCATCTACTGCTTCCGCGAGCGTGAGGACTTGTTCGATATGTACGAGGCGGTGTCGGGCGCGCGCATGCACGCGGCCTACTTCCGTCCCGGTGGCGTCTACCGCGACCTGCCGGACGTGATGCCGCAGTACAAGGTCAGCAAAATCAAGAATGCCAAGACCATCGCCAAGCTGAACGAGAACCGTTCGGGCTCGCTGCTGGACTTCATCGAAGACTTCTGCAACCGCTTCCCCAAGAACGTCGACGACTACGAAACCCTGCTGACCGACAACCGGATCTGGAAGCAGCGCACCGTGGGCATTGGCGTGGTGTCGCCGGAACGCGCGCTGAACATGGGCTTCACCGGCGCCATGCTGCGCGGTTCGGGCATTCCTTGGGATCTGCGCAAGAGCCAGCCCTACGATGTCTACGCCAAGATGGATTTCGACATTCCCGTCGGCACCAACGGCGATACCTATGACCGTTATGTGGTGCGCGTCGAGGAAATGCGCCAGTCCAACCGCATCATCAAACAGTGCGTGGACTGGCTGCGCAAGAACCCCGGCCCGGTCATCACCGATAACCACAAGGTGGCGCCACCTTCGCGTGTTGACATGAAGTCGAACATGGAAGAGCTGATCCACCACTTCAAGCTCTTCACCGAAGGCTTCCGCGTACCCGAAGGCGAGGCCTATGCGGCCGTTGAGCATCCGAAGGGCGAGTTCGGCATCTACATCGTCAGTGATGGCGCCAACAAGCCTTACCG
Organism: Roseateles aquae; assembly: GCF_032337115.1. NCBI lineage: Bacteria > Pseudomonadati > Pseudomonadota > Betaproteobacteria > Burkholderiales > Sphaerotilaceae > Roseateles > Roseateles aquae. The sequence continues at coordinate 190,626 of NZ_JAVXZY010000001.1, read as the reverse complement.
CCTGAAGATCCGTGCGCCTGGCTTTGCGCATCTGGCTGCATTGGATGAGATGTCGCGCGGCCACATGATTGCCGACGCGGTGGCGGTGATCGGCACGATGGACATTGTGTTCGGCGAAATTGACCGTTGATGGGCGAGCGATGAGCAGCAGCAAAGAATATGTGTTGAGCGACGCCACGCGCGCGCGCTTCGACCGTGAGGTCGCCAAGTACCCGGCCGAGCAGAAACAGTCGGCCGTGATGGCCTGCCTGTCCATCGTGCAGCAGGAGCAGGGCTATGTGTCGCGCGAAAGCGAAGACGTCATCGCCGCCTACCTGGGCATGCCGGCAATTGCGGTGTACGAGGTCACGACCTTCTACAACATGTACAACCAGCGGCAGCTGGGCAAGTTCAAGCTGAACGTCTGCACCAATCTGCCTTGCCAGTTGCGCCACGGCCAGCAGGCGCTGGATCATCTGTGCCACAAGTTGGGCGTGGAAGAGGGCGGCACGACGGCCGATGGCCTGTTCACCGTGCAGAAGAGCGAATGCCTGGGCGCCTGCGCCGACGCGCCGGTGATGCTGGTGAACGATCGCCAGATGTGCAGCTTCATGAGCCATGAACGCCTCGACGAACTCGTCGACGTGCTCAAAGCCAACGCCAAGAACTGAGGGACGAGAAGCATGCTGGATCTCTCCAAGTTTCAATCGACCGGCGTCGAGACCTGTTTCCACGACCGCCATATCGGCGCCCAGATCTATGCCGGCCTGAACGGCAGCAACTGGAGCCTGAAGGACTACGAAGCCCGCGGCGGCTATGCAGCGCTGCGCAAGATCCTGGGCAAGGATGGCGGCGAAGGCCTCAGCTCCGATCAAGTGATCGCTGAAGTCAAGACCTCAGGCCTGCGCGGCCGTGGCGGTGCCGGCTTCCCGACAGGGCTGAAGTGGAGCTTCATGCCGCGTCAGTTCCCCGGCGCCAAGTACCTGGTCTGCAACTCCGACGAGGGCGAACCGGGCACCTGCAAGGACCGCGACATTCTGATGTTCAACCCCCATATCGTCATCGAAGGCATGGCGATTGCTGCCTACGCGATGGGCATCAAGGTGGGCTACAACTACATCCACGGCGAGATCTTCGAGGTCTATGAGCGCTTCGAGGCGGCCCTCGAGGAAGCCCGTGCCGCCGGTCTGCTCGGTGACAACATCCTCGGTTCGGGCTTCAGCTTCCAGCTGCACGCCCACCATGGCTTTGGCGCCTATATCTGCGGCGAGGAAACCGCGCTGCTGGAATCGCTGGAAGGCAAGAAGGGCCAACCGCGCTTCAAGCCGCCGTTCCCGGCCAGCTTTGGCCTCTACGGCAAGCCGACCACGATCAACAACACCGAGACCTTTGCCGCGGTGCCCTGGATCATCCGCAACGGCGGCCAGCCGTACCTGGAAATCGGCAAGCCCAATAACGGTGGCACCAAGATCTTCTCGGTCTCGGGTGACGTCGAGCGCCCCGGCAATTACGAAATTCCGCTGGGCACGCCGTTTGCCAAGCTGCTGGAGCTCGCTGGCGGTGTGCGCAAGGGCCGCACGCTGAAGGCCGTGATCCCTGGCGGCTCCTCGTCGCCGGTGCTGCCGGCCAACATCATGATGGACTGCACGATGGACTATGACTCCATCGCCAAGGCCGGTTCGATGCTGGGCTCGGGTGCCGTCATCGTGATGGACGACAGCCGTTGCATGGTCAAGAGCCTGCTGCGTCTGTCCTACTTCTATGCCCACGAATCCTGCGGTCAGTGCACGCCCTGCCGCGAAGGCACGGGCTGGATGCATCGCGTGGTTGAGCGCATTGCCAACGGCCAGGGCCGCCCGGAAGACATCGACCTGCTGAACTCGGTTGCCGACAACATCCAGGGCCGCACCATCTGCGCGCTCGGCGATGCGGCGGCGATGCCGGTGCGGGCCATGATCAAGCATTACAAGCACGAGTTCGTGCATCTGATCGAACACAAGACGGCCCTGGTGGCGGCCTGATCGAGCAGCCAGGAAAGAACCAGGACAAGCTATGGTTGAAATCGAACTCGACGGCAAGAAGGTAGAGGTCCTCGAAGGCAGCATGGTCATGCATGCTGCCGAGAAGGCCGGTACCTATATCCCGCACTTCTGCTATCACAAGAAGCTCTCCATCGCCGCCAACTGCCGCATGTGCCTGGTGGATGTGGAGAAGGCGCCCAAGCCCATGCCTGCCTGCGCCACGCCGGTGACGCAAGGCATGATTGTGCGCACCAAGAGCGAGAAAGCCATCAAGGCCCAGCAGGGCGTGATGGAGTTTCTGCTGATTAACCACCCGCTGGATTGCCCGATCTGCGATCAGGGCGGCGAGTGCCAGCTGCAAGACTTGGCCGTTGGCTATGGCGGCACGAAGTCGCGCTACGCCGAAGAGAAGCGCGTCGTCTTCCACAAGAACGTCGGCCCGCTGGTCTCGATGGAAGAGATGAGCCGCTGCATCCATTGCACGCGCTGCGTCCGCTTCGGCCAGGAAATCGCCGGCCAGATGGAACTGGGCATGGCCCACCGTGGCGAGCACAGCGAGATCCAGACCTTTGTCGGCCGCACGGTGGACTCCGAGCTGTCCGGCAACATGATCGACATCTGCCCGGTCGGCGCGCTGACCAGCAAGCCCTTCCGCTACAGCGCGCGGACCTGGGAGCTGTCGCGTCGCAAGAGCGTCAGCCCGCATGACTCCACCGGTGCCAACCTGATTGTTCAGGTCAAGGGCAATCAGGTGATGCGTGTCGTGCCGCTGGAGAACGAAGACGTCAACGAGTGCTGGATCGCCGACCGCGACCGCTTCTCCTACGAGGCGCTGAACAGCGACGCTCGCCTGACCCAGCCGATGATCAAGCAGGGCGGCCAGTGGAAGGCCGTCGACTGGACCGTGGCGCTGGAGTACGTGGCCAACGGCCTGAAGTCGATCAAGGATCAGCACGGTGCGTCGAGCATCGCCGCGCTGGGCTCGGCACACAGCACCGTTGAGGAACTGCATCTGCTCGGCGCGCTGGTGCGCGGCCTGGGCAGCCAGAGCATCGACTACCGTGTGCGCCACAGCGCCTTCGATAACGTCGCCGAGGCCGGCAAGGCCCAGTGGCTGGGCACCTCGATCGCCTCGCTGACGACGCTGGACCGCGCCTTCGTCATCGGCTCCTTCCTGCGCAAGGATCACCCGCTGTTTGCCCAGCGTCTGCGCCAGGCCGCCCGTCACGGCGCCAAGGTGCTGGCACTTCATGCTTCCGAAGACGACTGGCTGCTGCCGCTCGCTGCACGCATCACCGCCGCACCGAGCGCCTGGGTGCAGGAACTCGCCAATGTGGCCGCCGCCATCGCCGAGGCCAATGGCGTGGCCGCACCGGCTGCCGGCACCGCCACCGAGGCTGCCAAGGCCGTCGCTGCCGCACTGCTCTCGGGCCAGCGCAAGGCGCTGCTGCTGGGCAATGCCGCCGCCGAGCATCCGCAAGCGGCCAGCCTGCTGAGCATGGCGAACTGGATTGCGACGCAGGTCGGCGCCAGCGTCGGCTACCTGAGTGCCGCTGCCAACACGGTCGGCGCCCAGTTGGTCAGGGCGTTGCCAGGGCAGGGCGGTGCAAACGCCGGCGAACTGCTGTCGAGCAAGCCGGCCAAGGCACTGCTGCTGCTTAACGTCGATCCGAAGTTGGATGCGGCCAATCCGGCCGCTGCGGTCAAGGCGGTCAATGCGGCCGAGATGGTCGTGGTGATGAGCCCCTTCAAGACCGGCCTGGACTTCGCCGACGTGCTGCTGCCGACGGCGCCGTTCACGGAAACCTCGGGCAGTTTCGTCAACGCCGAAGGCCGCCTGCAGAGCTTTGTCGGTGTCGTCAAGCCGCTGGGGGAGACCCGCCCGGGCTGGAAGATTCTGCGCGTGCTGGGCAATCTGCTGGGTCTGCAAGGCTTTGGCTATGAGAGCTCGGAGCAAGTTCGCAACGAGGCCCTGGGTGTCGATGCCGACCTCGGCGCACGCCTCAGCAATGCCAGCGCTGCAGCCGTTCAATTGGGCCAAGCCCAGGACATCGAGCGTCTGGCCGAGTTGCCCATCTATGCCGCCGACGCCCTGGTGCGCCACGCCACGTCGCTGCAACTGACCGCAGACGCCCGCAAGGCCGCCGTGGCTCAGTTGCCGCAGGCACTCTGGACGCGACTCGGTTTGAGCGATGGCGCGCAAGTCAGCATCAGCCAGGATGGTGCGGGCACGGTGCAACTGCCGGCCAAGCTCGATGCCAAGCTGCCCGCCAACGTCGTCCGCGTGCCGGCCGGCCTGCCCGAAACGGCAGCGCTGGGTGCTGCGTTCGGCAGCCTGACGATTGCCAAGGTGTGACCCCATGATTGAGAGCCTCTACCACTCCGGCGCTGCGCTCTTCGGCGGCATCTCCCCGCTGATCTGGCCCGTCGTCTGGAGCCTGTTGAAGATCATCGCCGTCGTCGCGCCGCTGATGATCTGCGTCGCCTATCTGACGCTGTGGGAGCGCAAGGCGATTGGCTGGTCGCAGATCCGCCCGGGCCCGAACCGCGTCGGCCCCTACGGCCTGCTGACCCCGATTGCCGATGCGGTGAAGCTGATCTTCAAGGAGATCATCGTCCCCAGCGCGGCCAACAAGGGTCTGTTCTTCCTCGGCCCCATCATGACCATCATGCCGGCCTTGGCCGCCTGGGCCGTTGTGCCCTTCGGCCCGGAAGCGGCGGTGGCGAACGTCAATGCCGGTCTGCTCTTCATCATGGCCATCACCTCGCTGGAGGTCTATGGCGTGATCATTGCCGGCTGGGGCTCGAACTCCAAGTACGCCTTCCTGGGCGCCATGCGCGCCTCGGCTCAGATGGTGTCCTACGAGATCGCGATGGGCTTTGCGCTGGTTGTTGTGCTGATGGTCACCGGCAGCCTGAACATGACCGAGGTCGTCACCTCGCAGCAGCGCGGCGTGTTTGCCGATATGGGCGTCAACTTCCTGTCCTGGAACTGGCTGCCGCTGCTGCCGATCTTCATCGTCTACTTCATCTCCGGCCTGGCTGAGACCAACCGCCATCCGTTTGACGTTGTCGAAGGCGAATCGGAGATTGTCGCCGGCCACATGATCGAGTACTCGGGCATGTCCTTCGCGATGTTCTTCCTGGCCGAGTACGCCAACATGATCCTGGTCTCGGCCTTGGCGGTCGTGATGTTCCTGGGCGGCTGGACGGCACCTATCAGCTGGGCGCTGCTTGGCATGGACACGCCTGGCTTCATCAAGGACACGATGGCCTTCTGGAATTGGGCGTGGTTGTTCGGCAAGACCTTCTTCGTCGTCACCATGTTCCTCTGGGTGCGCGCCACCTTCCCGCGCTTCCGCTATGACCAGATCATGCGTCTGGGCTGGAAGATCTTCATTCCCGTGACCCTGGTCTGGCTGGTGGTGGTTGGCCTGTGGATCCAGTCGCCGCTGAACATCTGGAAGTAAGTTGAAGATGGCCCCCACGTTCATTTCATTCACTGCCCCCCAGAGGGGCGCCAGCCTCCTCGAGGCGGCTCGGCGGAGCCTGTGATGGTCAAAGATTTCATCAAGAGCTTCATGCTCACCGAGCTGTTCAAGGGCATGGCCCTGACCGGCCGCCATTTCCTGTCGCGCAATATCACGGTGCAGTTCCCGGAAGAGAAGACGCCGCTGTCGCCGCGTTTCCGTGGTCTGCATGCCTTGCGCCGCTATGAAAACGGTGAAGAACGCTGCATCGCCTGCAAGCTGTGCGAAGCAGTCTGCCCGGCGATGGCGATCACGATCGAGTCCGATGTGCGCGAAGACGGTAGCCGCCGCACCACGCGCTACGACATCGACCTGACCAAGTGCATCTTCTGCGGCTTCTGCGAAGAGAGCTGCCCGGTCGACTCCATCGTCGAAACCAGTATCTTCGAATACCACGGTGAGAAGCGTGGCGACCTGTACTTCACCAAGGACATGTTGCTGGCCGTTGGCGATCGTTATGAAAAAGAAATCGCAGCCACAAAGGAGGCCGACGCAAAGTACCGTTGACCTTTCGATCTGGGCGAGCAAGCCCTGATCGGTCCCCGGGGACGCTGAAGACCGCCAGCCTTAGACGTATAGCCGTGTGGCCCTGCTTGGGCCGACAGGGCAGACGGCACAAAGACAAGCAGGCAAACCTCGGGTCAACGCATTTGCTGGAGCATCATGGATATCACCACCGCTCTGTTCTACGTCTTCTCGGCCGTGCTGCTGGGTGCTTCGTTCCGTGTGATCACGGCGCGCAGCACCGTGCATTCGGCACTGTTCCTGATCCTGGCCTTCTTCAACGCCTCCTGCCTGTGGATGCTGCTGAAGGCCGAGTTCCTGGCGATCACGCTGGTGCTGGTCTATATCGGCGCGGTGATGGTGCTGTTCCTGTTCGTCGTGATGATGCTCGACATCAACTCGGACAGCGTACGGCAGGGCTTCTGGAAGCATATGCCGCTGGCTGGCCTGGTCGGTGCCTTCATCGCGCTGGAGATGGCAGCCATCCTGATGGGCGGCTTCCGCCTCAGCGAAGCGCCCGAGCTGGATGCAGTGGCACAGAAGCTCGGCAATACCAAGATGCTGGGCATCGCTATCTACACCCAGTATCTGTACCCGCTGCAGATTGCCGCCGTGCTGCTGCTGGTGGCCATCATTGCCGCGATTGCCCTGACATTGCGCCGCCGTAAGGATTCGCGCTATCAAGATCCTTCCGAGCAGGTGAAGGTCAAGAAGGCTGATCGTCTGCGCATCGTCAAGGTCGCCGCCACCGTTGAAGCGAGCGCTGCTCCGGCAGCCGAGCAAGCACAAGGAGGCGCATGATGGGCGCCATCACCACGAGTCTCACCCTGGGCCATTTCCTGACGCTGGGCGCGATCCTGTTCGCGCTGTCGGTGATCGGCATCTTCCTGAATCGCAAGAACCTGATCGTGCTACTTATGGCGATCGAGTTGATGCTGCTGGCGGTCAACCTGAACTTCGTCGCCTTCTCCCACTATCTGGGTGATATGGCCGGTCAGGTCTTTGTGTTCTTCATCCTGACGGTGGCGGCCGCCGAATCGGCAATCGGCCTGGCCATCCTGGTGGTGCTGTTCCGCAACCGGGCCAGCATCAATGTGGAAGAACTCGACGCCTTGAAGGGCTGAACGGCGCACAAGAGCCAACAAGGGCGAAAAAGATGTCTGCACAACTCTCTCAGAACATGCTGTTGGCCGTGCCACTGGCGCCGCTGGTCGGTGCCGTGGTGGCGGGTTTCTTCGGCAAGCAGGTGGGCCGTGCCGGTGCTCACACCGTCACCATTCTTGGCGTGCTGATCGCGTTCATCATTTCGGCGATGACGCTGCAAAGCGTGGCCGTCGACGGTGCACGCTTCAACCAGACCATCTATGAATGGATGAATCTGGGCGGCTTGAAGATGGAAGTCGGCTTCATGGTCGACGGGCTGACGGCGATGATGATGTGCGTGGTGACCTTTGTGTCGCTGATGGTGCACATCTACACCATTGGCTATATGGAGGAAGATCCTGGCTACCAGCGCTTCTTCTCCTACATCTCGCTGTTCACCTTCTCGATGTTGATGCTCGTGATGAGCAACAACATGCTGCAGCTCTTCTTCGGCTGGGAAGCGGTGGGTCTGGTGTCCTACCTGCTGATCGGCTTCTGGTACACCAAGCCGACGGCGATCTTCGCCAATATGAAGGCCTTCCTGGTCAACCGCGTGGGTGACTTCGGCTTCATCCTCGGCATCGGCCTGCTGGTCGCCTATGGTGGTTCGCTGAACTACACCGAGACCTTTGCCAAGGCCAATGAGCTGGCGCAGATCAAGTTCCCGGCACCGCTGTGGGGCTCGGATTGGATGATGCTCAGCGTGGCCTGCATCTGCCTGTTCATCGGCGCGATGGGCAAGTCGGCGCAGTTCCCGCTGCATGTCTGGCTGCCGGATTCGATGGAAGGCCCGACGCCCATCTCCGCACTGATTCACGCCGCCACCATGGTGACGGCAGGCATCTTCATGGTCACGCGGATGAGCCCGCTGTTCGAGTTGTCGGACACCGCGCTGAATTTCATCCTGGTGATCGGCGCCATCACCGCGCTGTTCATGGGCTTCCTGGGCATCATCCAGAACGACATCAAACGTGTCGTCGCCTACTCGACGCTGTCGCAGCTGGGCTATATGACCGTTGCCCTGGGTGCTTCGGCCTACTCGGTGGCCGTCTTCCACCTGATGACGCACGCCTTCTTCAAGGCCCTGCTGTTCCTCGGCGCCGGCTCGGTGATCATCGGCATGCACCACGACCAGGACATCCGCAATATGGGTGGTCTGTGGAAGCATATGAAGATCACCTGGTTCACCTCGCTGCTGGGTTCGCTGGCGCTGATCGGTACGCCGCTGTTCTCGGGCTTCTATTCGAAGGACTCGATCATCGAGGCGGTGCACGCCAGCCATTTGCCGGCGGCAAACTTCGCCTACGCTGCGGTGATCATCGGCGTGTTTGTGACGGCCTTCTACAGCTTCCGGATGTACTTCCTGGTCTTCCATGGCAAGGAGAATTTCCATCACAAGCCCTTCCCGGGCGAGCATGACCATCACGACGACCATGGCGAGCATCACGCCCCGCATGAGTCGAAGTGGGTGGTGACCGCGCCGCTGATCTTGCTGGCCATTCCCTCGGTGGTGATCGGCTATCTGACGATCAAGACCATGCTGTTCGGCGACTTCTTCAAGGACGCCATCTTCATCAAGCACGAGCTCCATCATGCGATGGGTGAACTGGCCGAAGAATTCCATGATCCGCTGTCGATGGCGATTCACGGCCTGAGCAGCCTGCCGTTCTGGCTGGCGCTGGGTGGTGTGGTGACGGCCTATGTGTTCTACCTGGTTGCTCCGCAGATTCCGGCCATGTTTGCCCGGGTGTTGCGTCCGCTGGTCGTGGTCCTGGAGAACAAGTACTTCATGGACTGGATCAACGAGAACATCCTCGCCGCCGCGGCCCGTGGTTTGGGTACGGGTCTGTGGAAGGTCGGCGATGTCGGCATCATCGATGGCGCCATCATCAATGGCTCCGCCGGCGCCGTGGGCGGCCTGGCTGGCATTGCACGCCGTGTGCAGACCGGCCACCTCTACTGGTACGCGCTGGTGATGATTCTGGGTGTCATCGGTTTGATGACCTGGCAACTGTGGCCATACATCGGGCCCCAATTCAAGGCCCTGGCGGGCTTCTGATCAAGGGCGGAGAACAAGAATGAATTTGTTGAGTCTTGCCATCTGGTTGCCAGTCGTCAGCGGTGGGGTGCTGTTGGCGCTCGGTCGTGACGACCAGGCCAAAACGGTGCGTTGGCTGGCGCTGCTGGCCTCGATCGCCAGCTTCCTGGTCACGCTGCCGCTGATCACCCAGTTCGACACCTCGACGGCGGCCTTGCAGTTCGTCGAGAACTACCACTGGATCGAGCGCTTCAACGTCCATTACAAGCTGGGCGTTGACGGCATCTCGATGTGGTTTGTACCGTTGACCGCCTTCATCACCGTCGTCGTGGTGCTGGCGGCGTGGGAGGTGATCCAGAGCCGCGTCAACCAGTACCTGGGCGCCTTCCTGATCCTCTCCGGCCTGATGGTGGGCGTGTTTGCGGCGGCCGACGGCATGCTGTTCTACGTCTTCTTCGAGGCGACGCTGATCCCGATGTACATCATCATCGGTGTCTGGGGCGGGCCGCGCCGCGTCTATGCCGCCTTCAAGTTCTTCCTCTACACGCTGGCCGGTTCGCTGCTGATGCTGATCGCGCTGCTCTACCTGTACTACAAGTCCGGGGGCAGCTTCGACATTCAGGCCTGGCACCGCCTGCCGCTGCCGCTGGACGCGCAGACGTTGCTGTTCTTTGCCTTCTTCGCCGCCTTCTCCGTCAAGGTGCCGATGTGGCCTGTGCACACCTGGCTGCCCGACGCCCACGTCGAGGCGCCCACCGGCGGCTCGGTGGTGCTGGCTGCCATCATGCTGAAGCTGGGTGCCTATGGCTTCCTGCGCTTCTCGATGCCTATCGCTCCCGACGCCGCGCACAAATACGCCTGGTTCATCATCGCGCTGTCGCTGATCGCCGTCGTCTACATCGGCCTGGTGGCGCTGGTGCAGAAGGACATGAAGAAGCTGGTCGCCTATTCGTCGATCGCCCACATGGGTTTTGTGACGCTGGGCTTCTTCATCTACAACGAGTTGGGCGTGTCCGGTGCCATCGTGCAGATGATCTCGCACGGTTTCGTCTCCGGCGCGATGTTCCTCTCCATCGGCGTGCTGTACGACCGCGTCCATTCGCGTGAAATCGCCGACTACGGTGGTGTTGTCAACACCATGCCCAAGTTCGCGGCCTTCGCCCTGTTCTTTGCCATGGCCAATTGCGGCCTGCCGGCCACTGGTGGTTTCGTCGGCGAATGGATGGTGATCCTGGGCACGGTCCAGTACAGCTTCTGGCTCGGTGCCATTGCCGCCACGGCGCTGGTGTTTGGCGCTGCCTACACGCTGTGGATGTACAAGCGCGTCTACTTCGGCGCCATCGGCAATGACCACGTCAAGGAACTCAGCGACATCAACGGCCGCGAATTCCTGATGCTGGCACTGCTGGCCGCTGCCGTGCTGTGGATGGGCGTATATCCCAAGCCCTTCACTGACGTCATGCATGTCTCGGTCACCGAGCTGCTCAAGCACGTGGCTGTCTCGAAGCTCTGAGGGCCGACAAGGATATGAACAATATGAATTGGCTCGCGGTTTATCCCGAAATCATCCTGCTGGGCATGGCCTGCCTGGTGGCGTTGGTCGACCTCTTTGTCGCCGACCCGCGCCGCACGCCCACCTACTGGCTCACTCAGCTGACGCTGGCCGTTGTGGCTGGTGTGCACTTCTGCTACTTCAATGGCGCTGAGACCCAGTTCGCGATGCAGAACATGGTGATCTCCGATCCCATGGGCCATCTGCTGGCGGCCTTTGCGGCGATCGCCACTATCGTCACATTGGTTTATGCGCGCCCTTATGCCGAGTCGCGCGACATGCTCAAGGGCGAGCTGTTCACGCTGAGCCTGTTCGCAATGCTGGGTATCAGCATCATGGTGTCGGCCAACAACTTCCTGGTCATCTACCTCGGCCTGGAACTGATGAGCCTGTCGCTGTATGCCCTGGTCGCGCTGCGCCGTGACCATGCGGTGTCGACCGAAGCGGCGATGAAGTATTTTGTGCTGGGCGCGCTGGCCAGCGGCTTCCTGCTCTACGGCATGTCGATGATGTACGGCGCCACCGGCTCGCTGGAGATCCCGCGCGTCTTTGATGTCATCAGCCAGGGCATTCCGAACAAGGCCGTGTTGATCTTTGGCGTCGTATTCATCGTCGCCGGCCTGGGCTTCAAGCTCGGCGCTGCACCGTTCCATATGTGGGTGCCAGACGTCTACCAAGGCGCGCCAACGGCCGCCACCTTGCTGATCGGTGGCGCGCCCAAGCTGGCTGCCTTCGGCATCACACTGCGCTTGCTGGTGGATGGCATGTCGGGACTGGCCGTCGATTGGCAACAGATGCTGATCGTGCTGGCGGTGATGTCCCTGCTGGTCGGCAATCTGGTCGCGATTGCGCAGACCAATCTGAAGCGCATGTTGGCCTATTCGACCATCGCGCAGATGGGCTTCATGCTGCTGGGCCTGGCTTCCGGCGTCGTCAACGACAACAACTTGTCCTCGGCCAATGCCTACAGTTCGGCGATGTTCTATCTGGTCACCTATGTGCTGACCACGCTGGGCAGCTTCGGCATGATTCTGCTGCTGTCGCGCCAAGGGCATGAGTCTGAGCAGATCAGCGATCTCGCTGGTCTGGCACGCCGCAGCCCCTGGTATGCGCTGGTGATGAGCATTTTCATGTTCTCGCTGGCGGGTATCCCGCCGACGGCAGGCTTCTACGGCAAGCTGGCCGTGCTGCAGGCCCTGGTGTCCACCAACACCCAGCTCTACCTGCTGCTGGCGATTGCCGCGGTGCTGCTGTCGCTGATCGGCGCCTTCTACTACCTGCGCGTCGTCAAGGTGATGTGGTTTGATGAGCCTGCCGATCGCTCGGCGCTGAGCGCGCCCAATGATGTGCGCATCGTCATGTCCATCAACGGCGCAGCCGTGCTGGTGTTCGGCTTGATGCCTGACAGCCTGATGGCACTTTGCGCCACCGCCATCGTCAAGACCTTGGCGACCTGAGTCGAACAGCGCCAGAGCAGGGAAGAGGGTACTTTCGCGTGGATCAGACCACAGCCGTCTGGCTGGTGATTGGCTTTGCTGCCTTGGCAGCCAATCTGCCCTATCTCAGCTCGCGGCTGTGCCTCTTCGGCCCCCGCGTGCCCCACAAGCACGCAGGCTGGCGCCTGCTTGAGCTGGCCTTGTGCGCGGCCCTGGTGCTGGGCCTGGGCGTCTTGCTGGAGAGTCGTATTGGCCAGCGCTACGAACAGGGCTGGGAGTTCTACGCGGCGGGCCTCTGCCTCTTCATCACCCTGGGCTCGCCGGGTTTTGTCTGGTGCTATTTGAGGCGTTCGCGTGGACAAGATTGAGGCGAGCGCTGACGAGCACCTGCGCGAGCGACAGCTCAGCAGCGAGACCGTCTACCAGGGTCATTTCCTGCACGTACGGCGTGATCGCATTGCCTTGCCCGACGGCAAGACTTCCGCACGCGAGTACATCGTCCATCCCGGCGCGGTGATGATCGTGCCACTGCTCGACGATGGCAGCTTGCTGCTGGAACGCCAGTACCGCTATCCGATGGGCCGCGTGATGCTGGAGTTTCCGGCCGGTAAGCTCGACGCCGGCGAGTCACCGCTGCGCTGCGCGCAGCGCGAGCTGCGTGAAGAAACCGGCTTCAGCGCTCGGGAGTGGGCCCACGCCGGCGTTTTGCACAACGCCATCGCATACTCTGACGAGGGTATCGAGATCTTCTTCGCCCGCGGCCTGATGGCCGGAGAGCGCTCGCTCGACGAGGGTGAGTTTCTCGATCTGGTGCGGCACACGCCTGTTGAACTGGATGATCTCGCTCGGCAGGGTAGTTTGACCGATGCCAAAACGCTGATCGGCTTGCTCTGGCTGCAGCGCTGGCTGGCTGGCGGCTGGTCCTTAGACTGGCATGACGGCGCCTGAGCGCTGCCCCTGGCGTTCCTCGACTCCGACAAGAAGCAAGCCATGCTGGTTCTCAATCTCTGCTGCGAATACGAACACCCGTTCGAGGGCTGGTTCGGCTCAGCGCAGGACTTTGAAGGCCAGCAGCAGCGCCAATTGCTCAGCTGCCCGATCTGTGGCTCGGCCGAGATCCGGCGCCTGCCTTCGGCTCCACGACTGAATGTGTCGCACCTGCGCGGCGCCGCAGACCTGGCGAGCAAGCCGCAGCGCGCACTTGACGTCGGCAAGACCGCAACACAGGCGGCCGCGGCGCCAGAAACAGACGCTGCGTTGCACGGGCGGCTGTTGACGGCGATGCGCGAAGTGCTCAGCAAGACCGAGGACGTCGGTGAACGCTTCGCAGAAGAAGCGCGGCGGATTCACTATGGTGAAACAGAGGCCCGTGCGATACGCGGCCAGTCCAGTGCCGAGGAGACTCGCGAGCTGCTCGATGAGGGCATCGCCGTGCTGCCGCTGCTTTTGCCTGACGCCGCAAAAGGAACGCTTCAGTAAGCGCATTCGGCAGTTCGTCGCAGCGGCTGCCATGATCTCTGTCAACGCCTCCATTCGGCGTTAAGCTTTGTCCGCTTCGGCGTCTGTGCCGATGAGAACTAAGGCCCGCAAACCCTGCTGCGGGCCAGCTATCCAAAAAGCGGAGCCTGCATGTCGTCCCTGCGTACATCCCTGATTCTTGTCGCCATCACGGCCGCCCTCAGCGGCTGCGGCAAGTCCATCGAAAGCGAAGCCAAGACCAAGGCCGACACCGCTCCGGCCCTGCTGCTGGCCGCTGAGGACCTGAGCACGCTGGGCCTGAGCAACTTTGCCAGCGGTCCGGTGATCAGTGGCTCGATCCAGCCCGAGCGCCGCGCGGATCTGCGCGCCGAAGTCTCGGCCGTGGTGCTGCAGGTGCTGCGCGAAAACGGCGATACTGTGCGCCGTGGTGACCTGCTGGTCCGGCTCGACGACACCGCCATTCGCGACAGCCTCACATCGGCCGACGAGTCCGCTCGCGCTGCCGCCCAAAGCTTCGAACAGGCTGAGCGCCAGTTTCAGCGTCTGAAGACACTCCAGGCCCAGGGTATGAGCTCGATCCAGGCCATGGAAGATGCCGAGATCCGCCGCAATAACGCACAGAGTGATTTGGTGGCGGCCAAGGCCCGTGTCGCCGCGGCGCGCCAGCAGTTGCAACGTACCGAGGTGCGCGCACCGTTTGATGGCGTGGTCAGTGAACGCAAGGTCTCGGCCGGCGATACCGCGCAGGTCGGCAAGGAACTGGTCAAGGTGATCGATCCCAACAGCATGCGCTTCGAAGGCTTGGTCTCGGCCGACAAGTTGGCCGAGCTGAAGCTGGGGCAGGGTGTGCACTTCCGCGTCAACGGTTATGGCCAAACGCCGTTCAATGGCACGATCAAGCGCATCGATGTCGCCGCCAACGCCACCACGCGCCAGGTCGAGGTGCTGGTCGCTTTCGCCGGTGGCAGTCAGCCCAAGGCGGCCGGGCTCTACGCCGAGGGCAATATTGAGACCCACAGCCAGCAAGCTTTGATGATTGAAGATGCCGCGCTGGTGCGCGCCGGCGATAAGGCCTATGTCTGGCGCATCAAGGGCGGCAAGCTGAACAAGGCCGAGCTGCAGTTGGGCGAACGCGATTCGCGCACTGGTGATTTTGCGGTGCTCGGCGGTCTGGCCCAGGGTGAGCAAATCCTTCGCAAGCCCAATAGCGCGCTGAAGGATGGTCAGGCGGTGGAACTCGCCAAGGCCGCGGCTGCCAAGCCTGCTGCGTCAGCCACGGCCACGGCCACGGGGAACTGAGCCATGTTCCTGTCCAATTTCAGTATCAAGAAGCCGATCGCGACCATCGTCATCATCATCTCGGTGATGTGCCTGGGGCTGATGGCGCTGAAGAAGCTGCGCGTCAACTCGATCCCGGATGTCCAGGAACCGATGCTCTTCCTGAGCATTGCCTACCCGGGTGCGTCGCCGGATACCGTCGAGCGCGAAGTCGTCAACCGGATTGAGAAATCGCTGCAAGGCCTGGCCGGCGTGCGCAAGGTCAATTCGACTTCGCGCGAAGGTGCTGCCGAGTTCACGCTGATCTTCAACTTCAGCAAGAACCTGATCGAGGCGGCCGACGATGTGCGCAATGCCATCGCCACGGTGCGCTACAAGCTGCCGGTCGAGATGCGCGAGCCAGTGCTGCAGCGCTTTGATGTGTCGGCCGAACCGGTGATGCAGCTGGCGCTGTCGTCCGACTCGCTCAGCCATGCCGAGATCAGCCGCATGGCCGAAGACCAAATGGCCGACAAGTTCCGCGCCATCAGTGGGGTGGCCACGGTCAACGTCAGCGGGGCGCTGCGCCGTGAGCTGAGCGTGCTGCTGCGTGCGGAGAAACTGCGCGAGTACAACGTCTCGGTCACCGACGTGGTGGCGGCGCTGCGGGCGCAGAACATCTCGGTGCCGGTGGGCAAGGTCCGTGGACAGATGGAGGATCAGAGCATCCGTCTGCAGGGCCGCATCGAGGCACCGGCCGACTTCCGCCAGGTTGTGGTCAAGCACAACGGCAATGAGTCGATCCGCCTGGGCCAGCTGGCCGACATCCAAGATGGCTTCGCTGAGTTGAGCAGCTTCAGCGTTCGCAACGGCCATCCCAATGTAGGCATTGCCATCACCCGCTCACGCGACGCCTCGACGGTGACCGTGGCCAAGGAAGTGCAGAAGGTGGCCGAGCAGCTGCGTGCAGGCTTGCCCAAGGGTACGACGCTGGTCGTCACCCGGGATTCCGGCGAGGAGTCGCAGGAGAACCTGAACAACGTCATCCACGCGCTGGTCTTTGGTGCCGGCCTGACGATTGCCGTCGTCTATGTCTTCCTGAATTCCTGGCGCTCGACACTGATCACCGCGCTGTCGCTGCCGACCTCGGTGATCGCCGCCTTCATCGCCGTCTGGCTGTGCGGCTTCACGCTGAACTTCATGAGCCTCTTGGGCCTGTCGCTGGCGATTGGTGTGCTGATCGACGACGCCATCGTCGTGCGCGAGAACATCGTCAGACATATGGAGCGTGGCTCTGACCGCCGCACCGCGGCGCTCAACGGCACGGCCGAAATTGGCCTGGCCGTGGCCGCGACCACCTTCTCCATCGTGGCCGTGTTCATTCCAGTGGCCTTCATGCCTGGCGTGTCCGGCGAATGGTTCCGTCCCTTCGGTCTGACCGTGGTGGCCTCGGTGCTGGTCAGTCTGTTGATCTCCTTCACGCTGGATCCGATGCTGTCGGCCTACTGGGGTGATCCGCCGAATGTGCATGAGCAGCCGCGCGGCTTTGTCGGCCGTCAGCTGGAGCGCTTCAACAGCTGGTTCGATCACCAGTCGGATCGCTATGGCCGTGTCATTGCCTGGGCGCTGCATCACCGGCGCTGGATGGCTGCCTTTGCTGTCGGCAGTCTGGTTGGCGCCATTGTGTTGGCCGCGAAGTTTCTTGGCACCACCTTCATTCCTTCGTCCGATGCGGGCCTGCTAATGGTCAATGTCCGCACACCGGCCAGTACCAATCTGGAGTACTCCAAAGCCAAGCTGGAGTCGGCCGCCGTGCTGGCACGCAGCATCCCTGAGACGGTCGCTACGAACAGCCGCGTCAACGTCGGTGGCGGCACGATTTACGTGGACATCGGCAAGGCCAAGACGCGCAAGCGCAGCGCCGACGACATCGCTGCCGATCTGCGCAGCAAGGTCAACCGCCTGGTGGGCGCCGAATACACGGTGCAGGCCAATCTGAACAATGGCGGCCAGAAGCCGGTGCAGATCCAGTTCAACGGCACCGATGCGCGCAAGCTGCTGGACATCAGCAATGATTTCATCGCCAAACTGCGTGAGGTCAAGGGCGCTGTGGACGTAGGCCTGTCCGAGCAGGCGCCGCAGAACGAGTTGCAGATCGAGCTCAATCGTGGCCTGGCCAACTCGCTGGGCATCTCGGTCGGCGACGCTGCCCAGGCATTGCGCGTTGCCTTTGCTGGCGTCGAGGTCGGCGACTGGGTTGACCCGACCGGCGAGACCCGCGACGTGGCCGTTCGCCTGCATCCCGAGGACCGGGTCGACCTGAGCCATATCGAACGCCTGCCGGTGCCGGTGCTGGGCACCGGACGCATGGTGCCGCTGGAACAGATCGCCACCATCCGCATGGGCCGTGGCCCGGCGCAGATCGAGCATGCCAATGGCAAACGCACAATCACCGTGTCGGCCAACGCCCACGACCGCTCCCCGGGTGAGGTGACCGCCGACGCGCTGAAGATCGCCAAGGCGATCGACTTCCCGCCCGGCTATGGCCTGGAGTTGGGTGGCGATTCCGAAACGCAGAACGAGGTCTTTGGTGCCATGTTCATCGCACTGATCAGCGGCATTGGCCTGATGTACCTGATCCTGGTCATGCAGATGGGCTCCTTCACGGCACCGATGGGCGTGATGCTGTCGCTGCCGCTGTCGCTGATCGGCGTGGTCGTGGCGCTGTTGCTCACCAATGGCACGCTGAATCTGATGAGCTTCATCGGCATCATCATGTTGATGGGCCTGGTGGCCAAGAACGCCATCCTGCTGCTGGACGCAGCGCGCCAGGAAGAGGCCGAGGGCATGGATCGCGAGGAGGCGCTGATGCACGCCGGCCGCAAGCGTCTGCGCCCCATCCTGATGACGACGTTTGCACTGATCGCCGGCATGCTGCCAGTGGCGATTGGTGTTGGCGATGGCGGCGAGTTCTACCGCCCCATGGCCGTGGCCATCATCGGTGGCACCATCACCTCTACGCTGCTGACGCTGCTGGTCGTCCCCAGCTTCTACGACAGCATCGAGATCGCCAAGGACCGGATGTTCGCCAAATTTGGTCGTCGGCAGGCGCGCTGGAATGCCTTCGTCGCCTTCGTGCTGACCTTTGTCGAGGCCATCCTGGCGTTGCTGCTGGTGCGCCTGGTGTTCCGCCTGCTGATCGTCAAGCCGATGCAACTGCTGCGCGGCCGCCCTCCGGTGCAGCCGGCAGGGGCTGACTAACGCTCTTAGAGCAGGCGATTCGGATTGAACAGGCCCTGGGGATCCAGGGCCTTTTTTATGGCCCGCATCAAGGTCAGCGCCGTCGTGTCCTTGCGGGCGGCCAATTCCTCGCGTTTGAGTTGGCCGATGCCATGCTCGGCCGAGATGCTGCCCCCCAGGGCACAGACCGCGTCATAGACCACGCGGTTGACGGCGGCTTCCTGCTCGCGCAAAAAGGCGGCGGCATCGACACCCATCGGAGCCTGCACATTGAAGTGAAGATTGCCGTCGCCGAGATGGCCGAAGCAGACCAGGCGCATGCCCGGCCAGCCGGCGGCCAGGCGCTCGCTCATCTGGGCCACGAAGCCAGCCGCTGCAGACACCGGCAGCGAGATATCGTGCTTGATGTTCAAGCCTTCCTCGCTTTGCGCCAGCGGGATGGCTTCGCGTAAATGCCACAGGCTTTGCGATTGCGCCAGGCTCTCGGCGACGACGGCATCGCTGATCACGCCGTCACCCAAGGCCTGCTGCAGCAGCGCCTCGAGCAGGCCGCGTGCATGATCCTCGCCCTCGTGGTCCGACAGCTCGAGCAGCACGGTCCAGGGCGCCGCCGGCAGCGGCTGACGCAGCTGCGCAAAGTGCTGTGCTACCAGCGCCAGTGACTGCTGGTTCATCAGCTCGAAAGCGCTGAGACCGGCCTGCGCCACCCGCTGTGCCAGGCCGAGCAGGGCGACGCCCTGCGCGAGGCTGTCGCAGCTGGCCAGCGCGGTGAGTTGCGCGCGAGGCGCCGGGTAGAGCTTCAGCGTTGCCGCAGTGATGATGCCCAGAGTGCCTTCGCTGCCGATGAACAGGTCGCGCAAGTCATAACCGCTGTTGTCCTTGCGCAGGCCCGACAAGCCTTGCAGCACGTCGCCGCCGGCGGTCACGACCTCCAGCCCCAGGCAGAGCTCACGTGCATTGCCATAGCGCAGCACCTGGGTGCCACCGGCGTTGCTGGCCAGATTGCCACCGATGGTGCAACTGCCTTCCGAGGCCAGGCTGAGCGGGAACAGCAGGCCGGCTGCCGCGGCATGGTCTTGCACGGTTTGCAGGAGGCAGCCAGCTTCGACGGTCAACGTCAGGTTCGCCGCATCCAGCGCGCGCACCCGGTTCAGCCGCAACAGACTGAGCAAGAGCTGATCGCCGCTTTCATCCGGCACGCCGCCACCAACCAGACCGGTATTGCCGCCCTGCGGCACGATGCTGACCCCATGCGCTGCCGCGAGACGAACGACTTCGGCCACCTCGGCCGTGCTGCCGGGCCGAACAACGGCCAGCGCGCGGCCGTGATAGCGTTTGCGCCAGTCGCGTTCATAGGCCGAAAGATCGCCGCCAACAAGCACATGTGCCTCGCCCAGCCGGGCGCGCAAGGCGTTCAGCAGCGGCAGCTGATTCATCCGTGACACTCAGGCTGAGGCCTGCTTGGCCGCCGCCAGTCGCAGCCTCACCTGCAGTGCACAGGCCACAAAGATCGCCACACTGAGCAGCAGCTCGCCAACGGCCATCCAGGCCGACAAGCCATGCTCGCTGGTCGCGCGCACCGCGCCTTCGGCGAAATAGACCCAGACCAGCAGGCTCAGCCAGCGAAAGGTGTAGAGCCGGTAGCGCCACAGTCCGAGCAGCGGCAGCAGCAAGGGCAAGGCCTTGATGGCCAAGGTGCCGCGGCCGGTGGGTGCGAGCCACAGCTCCCAAGCCAGGCAAAGCAGCAACAAGGCCACGATGCTCAGCAGGGCCAGATTGCGTGAGAAGGCTTCGGCCGGGCTGGGTTGGCTGCGCAGCAGCGCTGCTTCGTTCGGGTGAGAGGCGGGAGGGCTTGACATGTTTGGCATCATAGCCAGCATGAGCATGCTTCCTGAGTCCGGCCCTTCCGCGCCCGCACCAACCCCAAGCGCTGCAGAGGCAAGGCCTGCCTCGCACAACCCGATTGCACTGCTGTCCCAGTTCCTCAGCGACTTCATCAGCTGGCCCTGGCTGCAGACGCTGCGCACCTTTCGCGAGCGCTTCAAGCAGGACCGCTTGGGCCTGACCGCCGGCAGCCTGACCTTCACCACGCTGATCTCGCTGGTGCCGCTGCTGACGGTGATGCTGGCGCTGTTCACCGCATTCCCGATGTTTGCGTCCTTTCAGGATGCACTGCAGAAGTATTTCCTCAAGAGCCTGGTGCCCGACACCATTGCCAAGCCGGTGCTGCTGTCGCTCAGCCAGTTTGCCGCCAAGGCCAGCCGGCTTGGCTCGGTCGGCCTGGTGTTTCTCGGCGTCTCCGCGCTGGCCCTGATGTTGACGATAGACCGGACGCTGAATGCGATCTGGCGGGTGCGGCGCTCGCGCCCGATCGCGCAGCGGGTGTTGGTGTATTGGGCGGCACTGACGCTCGGCCCCTTGCTGCTTGGCGCCAGCCTGACGCTGACCAGCTATCTGATCTCGGCCGGCGAGGGCCTGGTGACCAAGCTGCCGCAGGGCCTGTCGGTGCTGCTGAACAGCATGGACATGCTGGTGCTGGGTGCAGCCATTGCTGGCCTCTTTCATTACGTGCCTAACACCCATGTGCGCTGGCGGCATGCGTTGCTCGGTGGCGCGTTTGTGGCGATTGCCTTCAGCATCGCCAAGGCCGGGCTGGCCTGGTATGTAAAGAAGGTGCCGACCTATTCGACGCTCTACGGTGCCTTTGCCACCGTGCCCATCTTCCTGATCTGGATCTATGTCGGCTGGGCCATCGTGCTTTTGGGCGCCATCCTGGCCGCCAACGCACCGAGCCTGACGCGACGCACGCTGCGCCGCGATGAGGTGCCGGGTTTGCAACTGGAACTGGCGATCGAGAGCCTGCGCGAGTTGTGGCGCAGCCGCGAGGTGGGCGAGGGCGGTGTGGCGATGCTGGCGCTGGCCGAGCGGCTGCGTGTTGATCCACTGCAGCTGGAGCCGGTGCTCGACGGCTTGATCGCGATGGACTGGGTCGGCCGGCTCGAAGAGGCCGGCACCCAGCGTCTGGTGCTGATGTGCTCGCCCCGGGAGACGCCGGCCGAGCCCCTGCTGGAGCAGATGCTGGCCAGCCGCAGTGAAAGCCTGCAGGCGCTGTGGCGTTGTAGCTGCTGGAAGGAATTGCGCCTGGCCGATCTGCTGGATGCCGATCCGGCCGTGTTCAAACGCGCCGATTGATCAGGGGTGCAGCACGACGAGCAAGGCGGTCGCGATCTGCTTGCTGCTGTTGCGAATCGCGTGCGGCCCGTCGACCGCATAGCGGGCGGTCTCGCCGGCCTTGAGCTTGTGTGTGGCCTGGCCGGCATGGACATCCAGGGCGCCGCTGAGCACGCTCAGATGCTCGCGTGACCCTGGCTCATGGGCGGCTGACTCCAGCGCGCCGCCGGGCTGCACCGTCAGCTCATACCACTCGAACTGACCGGCCAGGTCGATGGGGCCGAGGATGCGCAGCTTGCACAGGCCGTCCGGGCTGCTCATCGCCGGGATGCTGTGTGCGGGCACGACCTCAATGGCCGGCGCCGCCGCGCGCTCGCCGCCCAGCAGTTCAGACAACTCGACCCGCAGGGCATTGGCCAGGCGCCAGACCACGGCCACCGTTGGATTGGCCTGATTGCGCTCGATCTGCGACAACATCGATTTGGAGACGCCCGCGCGGCGCGACAGCTCGTCCAGGGACAGGCCCTGCGCCTGGCGCAGCGTCTGCAGGGTGGCGCCAACGCGCGGCGGTTCGAGGGTGTCGGGAGCGGGCGAGGACATGGGGGCGGCTTGACCTTGAAATGCAAATCCGAGATACTGTACAACAGTTCGATATAACGAACTGCGTTCAGTTTAATGAATTGTGCACCAGGAGACGCGCCATGACCACCACGGAAGATTTCTACGCCCATCTGCGCACCGAGCTGCAGGGCATCCGCGAGGCGGGCCTCTACAAGAACGAACGCATCATCACCACGCCGCAAGGGGCCGAGGTGCACACCGCCGATGGCCGTGACGTGATCAATCTCTGCGCCAACAACTACCTCGGCCTGTCTTCGCATCCCGACGTCATTGCCGCCGCCCACGAGGCCTTGCGCACCCATGGTTACGGCCTGTCGTCGGTGCGTTTCATCTGCGGCACCCAAGACCTGCACAAGACCCTGGAAGCGCGCATCGCCCGCTTCATGGGCACCGAAGACACCATCCTCTACGCCGCCGCCTTCGACGCCAATGGCGGCCTGTTCGAGCCGCTGCTCGGCGAGCAGGATGCCATCATCAGCGACGAGCTGAACCACGCTTCCATCATCGACGGCATCCGCCTGTGCAAGGCCAAGCGCTTGCGCTACAAGCACAACGATCTGGCCGATCTGGAGGCCAAGCTGCAAGAGGCCAAGGCCGCCGGCGCGCGCTTCACACTGGTGTTCACCGACGGCGTGTTCTCGATGGACGGCACGATTGCCCAGCTGGACAAGATCCGCGAGATCACCGACCGCTATGGCGCGCTGCTGGGCATCGACGAATGCCACGCCAGCGGCTTCATGGGCAAGACCGGCCGCGGCACGCACGAGTACCGCAATGTCTTCGGCAAGATCGACATCATCACCGGCACGCTGGGCAAGGCCCTGGGCGGCGCCTCGGGCGGTTTCACCACCGGCCGCAAGGAAGTGATCGAGCTGCTGCGCCAGCGCTCGCGCCCCTATCTGTTCTCCAACACCGTGGCGCCGTCCATCGTTGGCGCTTCGATCGCGGTGCTGGACATCCTGGAGGGCTCGACCGCACTGCGCGATAAGCTGGAAGCCAACACCGCCTACTTCCGCGAAGCCATCCAGGCCGCCGGTTTCGAGATCAAGCCCGGCACCCATCCCATCGTGCCCATCATGGTCTATGACGCCGTGAAGGCGCAGCAACTCAGCGCGCGCCTGCTGGAGCTGGGCGTCTATGCCGTCGGCTTCTTCTTCCCGGTTGTGCCCAAGGGCCAGGCCCGCATCCGCGTGCAGGTCTCGGCCGTGCATGAACGCCACCACCTGGAAAAGGCCGTCGCGGCTTTCACCCAGGCCGGCCGCGAGCTGGGTTTGATCCCCGCTTGAAACATCGGCATCAGCAGCGCCAACAGCCACCTCATTGACAAGCAGACCCGCAGCACGCAGGGGCCACCCATGACCCAGACCACCAAGATTCTCATCGTCGGCGCCAATGGCCAGATCGGTACCGAGCTGGCCCAAGAGCTGGCGCTGCGCCACGGCAATGCCAACGTCGTCACCAGCGATATCGCGCCCACCGGCCGCGTGCCGGCATTGGTGCACGAAATGCTGGACTGCACCGACGCGGCGGCGCTCACCAACGTCGTCGAGCGCCATGGCATCACGCAGATCTATCTGCTGGCCGCGGCGCTGTCGGCCACCGGCGAGAAGCACCCGATGTGGGCCTGGGACCTGAACATGAAGGGTCTGCTCAATGTGCTGGAGCTGGCCCGCACGCACAAGCTGGCCCGCGTGTTCTGGCCCAGCTCGATCGCCGCCTTCGGCCCCAAGACGCCGCAGCAGCACACGCCGCAGGACACGGTGATGGACCCCAGCACCGTCTACGGCATCTCCAAGCTGGCGGGCGAGGGCTGGTGCCGCTGGTACCACGCCAAGCACGGTGTTGATGTGCGCAGCCTGCGCTACCCGGGCCTGATCAGCTACAAGACCCCGCCCGGCGGCGGCACGACCGACTACGCGGTCGACATCTTCCATGGCGCGCTGAAGGCCGGCCGCTACAGCTGCTTTCTTGAGGCCGGCCAGGCCCTGCCGATGATGTACATGCCGGACGCCTTGCGCGCCACCATCGAGCTGATGGAGGCCCCTGCCGAGGCGATTCAGGAGCGTGGTTCCTACAACCTGTCGGGCTGCAGCTTCACGCCGGCGGAGATTGCCGCGGCCATCCGCGAACACCTGCCGAATTTCGAGATCGAGTACGCGCCCGACTTCCGCCAGCAGATCGCCGCCAGCTGGCCGCAATCGATCGATGACAGCGCTGCCGCACGCGACTGGGGCTGGAAGCCGGCCTATGACCTGCGCGCCATGGTGGCCGATATGCTGAAGGAACTGCGCCCGCTGCTGGGTCTTTGAGACCGGCTCAGAACGGGATCTTGCCGGTCCAGATGTCCTTGTACATCACCCAGTCGCCGGCAAAGCTGTACAGCGGCCGTTTGAACGAGGCGGGCTTGTTCTTCTCGAACACGAAGTGGCCAATCCAGGCGCAGCCGTAGCCGCATAAAAGGCCGATGCCCAGCCAGTACAGACCTTGGCCGCTGATCATCAGCGCCAGGCAGAGCAGCGCCAGCGTCGAGCCGAGAAAGTGCAGGCGCCGGCAGGTGCGGTTGCTGTGCTCGCCGAGGTAGAAGGCATAGAACTCGGCAAAGCTGCCGAGCTTCTGTACATCGCTGGCAGGTGCGGACATGGCGACTCCTGGGGGCTGCGGGGCAAAGTCGCTGCTGAGGATCAAGCCAGCAGCGTCCTCAGCGCATTCAACACCTGATCCGGCGCCTCCGTCATCAGTGAATGCCCAGCCGCAATCTTGTGCACCCGGGCCTTCAGCAACTCGGCCAGCTGCTGGCTTTGCTTGGGACTGGTCATCGCATCGCGTTCGCCAAGCACAAAGCCCACCGGGCAGGCGACTCGCGCCGCGGCTTCGATACCGCCGGCATAGCTGTCGCAGACCTTGAAATCGTGCTCGAACAGATTGCCGTCGGCATAGCCGGCTTGCATGCGCCGCATCAGCTGCCGGTTGCCGCCATGCAGCCAGGCGCCCGGGCCGGGGTAAGAGGGCTTGGCCGCCGTGCTGCTGTGCGAGAAGGTGTTGACCATGTCCATGGCCTGCAGCGGCGCCTCGCGTGAGGTGTTCAGCAGTGCCTCGGACACCTTCATCGGGTAGGCCGTGCCCACCATCACCAGCCGCCGCGCGCGCTCAGGCGCCTGCGCAGCGGCCTCCAGTGCGATCAGCGAGCCCATGCTGTGGCCCACATAGGCGGCCTGTTCGATGCCCGCCGCATCCAGCAGCTTCAACACCCAGGCGCCCAGCGCAGGAACATCGGCCAAGGCCGGCCCGGCACTGCGGCCGTGGCCGGGCAGATCGAGCGCCAGCACGCAGTGGCCATGATGGGCAAACCAGCGTGCCAGCAGCGTCCAGACGCTGTGATCGTGCAGCGCGCCGTGGATGAACACGACACAGGGCAGGCTGGGATCCAGGGGTTTGCCACCGGTATAGGCATAGGCCTCGCGGCCATCGACGATGAGTTTCATGCTTGTTCGGGGTTCCGTGGCTTACTTGGCGGCGATCTTCAAAGCTGTCTTCAAATCGGCAATCAGGTCATCGGCATCCTCCAGGCCGATGGACAGGCGTATCGTCCCCGGCGTGATGCCGGCCTGGGCCAGCGCGGCGTCGTCCATGCGGAAGTGCGTCGTCGAGGCCGGGTGGATCACCAGCGAGCGGCAGTCACCCACATTGGCCAGGTGCGAGAAGATCTTCAGTGCCTCGATGAAGCGCCGCCCCTGCTCGCGGCTGCCCTTCAGGTCAAAGCTGAACACCGAGCCGCAGCCGCGCGGCAGCAGGCGTTGTGCCAGGGCGTGGTCGGGATGGCTGGCCAGGCCCGGGTAACCGACCCGCTCGACCATCGCATGGCCGGCCAGGAACTCAGCCACCTTCATCGCATTGCCGACATGGCGCTCCATCCGCAGCGACAGCGTCTCTATGCCTTGCAGAATCAGCCAGGCGGTGTGCGGGCTCATGCAGGCGCCGAAGTCGCGCAGGCCCTCGCGACGTGCGCGCAGCAGGAAGGCGCCGACGGTACTTTCCTCGCTGAACACCATGCCATGAAAGCCCGCATAGGGCTCGCACAACTCGGGGAAGCGGCCGCTCTTGTCGTGCGCGGCCTGCCAGTCAAAGGCGCCACTATCGACCAGCACGCCGCCGACCACGGTGCCGTGGCCGGACAGGAACTTGGTGGCCGAGTGATAGACCAGATCAGCGCCATGCTCGAAGGGGCGCAGCAGATAGGGCGTGGTCAGCGTCGAGTCGACCAGCAGCGGCAGGCCGGCGTCGTGGGCGATGCTGCTGACGCTTTCGATGTCCAGCACGTCGAGGCCGGGATTGCCCAGCGTCTCGCCAAAGAGCAGTTTGGTTTGCGGGCGGATCGCCGCGCGCCAGGCATCCAGATCGCCAGGGCGAACGAAGGTCGTGCTGATCCCAAAGCGGGCCAGCGTGTAGTGCAGCAGATTGTGCGAACCGCCATAGAGCGCACTGGAGGCCACGATGTGCGAGCCGGCGCCTGCCAGCGTGGCAATGGCGAGATGCAGCGCCGCCTGGCCGCTGGCCGTGGCGATGGCGCCAACGCCGCCCTCCAGCGCCGCCACACGCTCCTCGAACACCGCAGTGGTCGGGTTGGAGATGCGCGAATAGACATGACCAGCGCGTTCCATATTGAACAGCGAGGCCGCGTGCTCCGAATTCTCGAAGACGAAAGAAGTGCTCAGGTGCAGTGGCACGGCACGGGCGCCGGTTGTGGGGTCAGGTCCTGCCCCTGCGTGTAGCGCCAAGGTGTCAAAGCCGGGATCGGCATAGCCAGACATGGTGTCTCCGATGTGTTTGATGGGCAGATTGTGTGCTATGTTGGGCACAGGTTTCACAGCCAGCTCTTCGAGGAGCCGCCACATGAAAGTCGCTGACATCCTGCGCGTCAAGGGCAACACCCTTTACACCGTTTCACCCGATCAATTGCTGGCCGAGGCGATCACCGCCATGGCCGAACGCGATATCGGTTCGCTGGTCGTCATGGAGTTCGGCGATCTGGTCGGCATGCTGACCTTCCGCGAGGTGATTGCCGCCGTGGTGCGCAATGGCGGCACCGTCGGGACCTCGCTGGTGCGCAGCGTGATGGACGATCACCCGCTGACCTGCACCCCGGAAACCGAAATCGACGAAGTCCGCCGCATGATGCTGGGCCGCCACGCCCGCTACATGCCGGTGCTCAACGGCAAGACGCTGATGGGCGTGATCTCCTTCTACGACGTGGCCAAGGCCGTGGTCGATAGTCAGGACTTCGAGAACCGCATGTTGAAGGCCTATATCCGCGATTGGCCGGTTGAGGAAGAGGGCGCCGCCGCCAGCGAGCCCAAGCTCTGAGCCGGCGCTAGCTTTGCAATGAAGCGGCCCGCGGGCCGCTTTCGTTTTTGGGCAGGGCAGGCTTGGCAGGCGTTGCCTGGCCCTCTGCGCCAGCAGGCCACCGATAGAATCAGTGCGGTCCGGGTCGTCCGGTGGCAAGTGTTTTGGATTCCTCATGTCAGGCAGCACCTTTGGCGAGTTGTTCCGGGTCACGAATTTCGGCGAGAGCCACGGCCCAGCGATTGGCTGCGTGATCGATGGCTGCCCGCCGGGTCTGGCGCTCAGCGAGGCCGATATCCAGCCCGAGCTGGATCGCCGCCGCCCGGGCACCTCGCGCCATGTCACCCAGCGCAACGAGCCCGATGCGGTCGAGATCCTGTCTGGCGTCTACGAGGGCCAGACCACCGGCACACCGATCTGCCTGCTGATCAAGAACACCGACCAGCGTAGCAAGGACTACGGCAACATCCTCGACACCTTTCGCCCCGGCCATGCCGACTACAGCTACTGGCGCAAGTACGGCCTGCGTGATCCGCGTGGCGGCGGGCGCTCCTCGGCGCGGCTGACCGCGCCCATGGTCGGCGCCGGCGCCGTGGCGCGCAAATGGCTGAAGCAGCAGTACGGCACCGAGTTCCGTGGCTGCATGACCCAGCTGGGCGAGATGGAGATCGCCTTCGAAGGCTGGCAGCATGTGGGCGCCAATCCCTTCTTTGCCGCCAATACGAGCCAGATCGCGGCGCTAGAAGACTATATGGACGCGCTGCGCAAGGCCGGCGATTCCTGCGGCGCGCGCATCCTCGTCGAAGCCACCGGCGTGCCGGTCGGCCTCGGCGAGCCGCTGTTTGACAAGCTCGATGCTGACATCGCCTACGCGATGATGGGCATCAACGCGGTCAAGGGGGTCGAGATAGGGTCAGGTTTTGCCTCGGTGGCACAGCGTGGCACCGAGCATGGCGATGAGCTGACGCCCACCGGCTTTGCCAGCAACAACGCCGGCGGCGTGCTCGGCGGCATCTCGACCGGCCAGGATTTGCGCGTGTCGATTGCGATCAAGCCCACCAGCTCAATCCGCAGCCCCAAGGCCTCGATCGATCGCGCCGGCAGCCCGTCCACCGTCGAGACCTTCGGTCGCCACGACCCCTGCGTCGGCATCCGGGCCACGCCCATCGCCGAGGCCATGCTGGCCCTGGTGCTGATGGACCATGCACTGCGCCATCGCGCCCAGTGCGGTGATGTGCAGCACCAGCTGCCGGCCATCGCGGCGCAACGGCCCTGATGGCCGATACGGCCACGTCCGCCGACAGCGAACGAACGCTGCGCGCTTGCGCGCTGATGTCCTGCGCCTACTTCACCAGCATCGGCGCCTTCAATCCTTACGCGCCGCTCTGGTACAAGGAGCTGGGCCTGCCGGTGTTTGCCATCGGCGTGCTGGTGTCGCTGCAAAGCTGGACCCGGCTGTTCGCGCCTTACCTCTGGGGCGCACTGGCCGACCGCAGCGGCCAACGGGTGCAGCTGATCCGCTGGGCCTCGCTGGCCTGCCTGATCTCGGCCTGCGGCTTCCTGCTGCCGCCCAGCTTCGCCACGCTGGCCGTCTCGGCCTTTCTGATGTTCTTCTTCAATGCCGCCGTTGTGCCGCTGACCGAAACCGTGGTCGCCGCGCAGCTGATCACGCAGAGCGGCGGCATGGACGCGCGGCGCTATGGCCGGGTACGGGTCTGGGGCTCGATCGGCTTCTTGAGCACGGTGCTGCTGGGCGGCTGGTGGTTCCAGCATGCCGGCATGGGCAGCTTTGCCTGGACCATCCTGGCCTTGCTGGCGCTGCTGCTGTGGTCGGCGCTGCGCCTGCCGGTGCAGCCGGTGCAGGCCCACCATGCCCATGAGCCGGCGCCACCGATCCTGGCGGTGCTGCGCCGCCGCGAGGTGCAGTGGTTCTTTGCCGGTGTGTTCCTGACCGTGCTGGCCCATTCGGCGCTCTACGTCTTCTTCAGCCTCTATCTGGACGGGCTGGGCTATAGCAAGCCCATGGTTGGCGTGCTCTGGGGCGTGGGCGTCATCGTCGAGATCGCCTGGTTTGCCTTTCAGGGGCGGCTGCTGGAACGAGCCCGACCGCACGCCTGGTTGCTGCTGGCGGCTGTGCTGGCGGCGCTGCGGTTTGCCGTCACCGCGGCCTTCGGCGGCTGGTTGGCCCTGTTGATCCTGGCGCAGTGCCTGCACGCGATCACCTTTGCTGCCCAGCACACGGTCTGCATAGCGCTGGTCACGCGCTATTTCCCGGGCCGGCTGCGTGGCCGAGGGCAGGCGCTGTATTCGGTGTTGGGCTATGGCTGTTCCGGCGTGCTCGGCGGTGTGGCCGGCGCCAGCCTGGCCAGCCATTGGGGCTACGCCGCCACGTTCTGGGCCGCCAGCGTCGTTGCCCTGCTCGGTGCCCTGTGCTGCTGGCGCAGCATGAAACTCGATCCGGCCGGCTGACCCTGTCGTCGCCCCGCGCAGCCGGTGATGCGCAATCTGCGTTTCGTCGCACTGGCCCTGGCGCCGCCGGGGCCGATTCCTAAACTGCCCCCATCTTGTGTTTTTTGCTCTGATGGGAGATGACCATGCGCAAGCAATGGCTGATCGGCGGTGTGGTGGCAACGGTGCTGGCAGGTGGCGCAGCGGTGACGGTTTTTGCGGGCAAGAGCGAGGCACCCAAGGCCGACAAGGCGCAGGCCGGCGCGAGTGCGGCCAGCGCTGCTGACGCCAAATCGGCAGCCAAGGCTGAGGACAAGAAGGCCGTCCCACTGGAATTCCTGCCCAGCGAGGTCATCAAGCCGACCCTGGCCAGCATGCCGGACATGATCGAGTTCTCCGGCCCGCTGGTGGCGCCGGGCACCGTGGTCGTGCGCAGCAAGGCCGCCGGCACGCTGCTGGCTCTGTCCGTTGGCGAGGGCTCGCGGGTGCGGGCCGGCCAGTCGCTCGGCCAGGTCGATCTGGAAGAGCTGCGCTACCGCGTGGCCGAGCGCCAGGCCAGCGTGGCAGCGGCCAAGGCCCAGCTCGACCAGGCCGAACGCGCCTTCAAGGCGAACGAGGATCTGGCCAGCAAGAATTTCATCGCCTCAACGGCACTGGACGCCTCGCGCGCCGCAATGGAATCGGCACGTGGCCAGCTGCTGGCGGCTCGGGCCCAGATGGACACCGCCCAGGTCTCGTTGAAGCAGGCCAATCTGGTCGCTCCGATCAGCGGCGTCGTGTCCAAGCGCCATGCGCTGCCGGGCGAAAAGCTCTCACCCGAGCAGCAGCTACTGAGCATCGTCGATCTGAGCAAGCTGGAACTGGCCGGCCTGGTGGGCACCCACGAGGTGAGCCGCCTCAAGCCCGGCATGCCGGTGCAGGTGCGGGTCGAGGGCACGGACAAACCGGTGGAGGCACGCATCAGCCGTATCGCTCCTGCAGCCGAGCCGGGCACCCGTTCCATCGGCCTGACGCTGGAACTGGCCAATCCCAACGAGGCCTTCCGCGCCGGCCAGTACGCGATGGCGCGGGTCGAGCTGCCGGACAACGCCCAGCGCCTGACCGTGCCCGAGAGTGCGGTGACCAGCAATGGCGGCCAGGAGCAGGTCTGGATGATCGAGAACGGCAGCCTGCTGCGCCGCATCGTCACCACCGGGCGCAAGGATGCCCGCGAAGGGCGCGTCGAGGTGCTGCAAGGCCTGACGCCAACGGCCCAGGTGTTGGGCGCACGCTTTGACAATCTGAAGGAAGGCATGCGCGCGGCCATCGTGCCGAGCAAGCTCAAGCTGGCCGAGGCCACACCGACCGTGCCTGCGGCACAGAACTGAGGAGCCGCTCATGTGGATGACCCGCGTTTCCATCCAGAACCCGGTCTTCGCGACCATGGTCATGGTCGCCCTGTGCGTGCTGGGCATGTTCTCCTACGCCAAGCTGGGCGTGGAGAACATGCCCGATATCAGCATCCCGGTCGCCTCCGTCGATGTGCGCTATCCCGGCGCATCGCCGGAGGCGGTCGAGCGTGAAATCGCCAAGCCGCTGGAAGAGGCGCTGAACACGATTGCTGGCGTCGAGAAGGTGGTGTCGCGCAGCTTTGAAGGGCGCGTGCAATCGCAGGTCGAGTTCGGCCTGAACACCGATATGGGCCGCGCCATGCAGGAAGTGCGCGACCGCGTGTCCGCCGTGCAGGCGGTGTTCCCCAAGGACGCCAAGACGCCCAATATCGCTCGCGCACAGGTCGAGGACAACCAGCCCGTCGTGCTGGCCGCGCTGATGAGCAAGACGCGGCCGGCGCGCGAGCTGTCGATGCTGGCCGAGCTGACGGTGGCCAAGCGACTGGGCCGCGTTGACGGCGTGGCGCGGGTCGACGTCAGCGGCATGGTCACGCGCGAGGTGCGCATCGATCTCGATCCGCTGCGACTGCGTGCCTACAACGTGACGCCGGCGGAAATCTCGGCGGCGCTGCGCGAGGCCAATATCGATCAGCCGGTCGGCCTGATCTCGGACCGTTACGCCGACGCCATCCTGCGCGTTGAAGGGCGGGTGCGTGATCCCAAGAAGTTTGCCGCCGTGGTTGTGGCCCGCCGTGGCAATCTGGTGCTGACGCTGGGTGATCTGGGCAGCCTGGTCGAGCGCGAGCGTGAGCCCGACAGCCTGGCCCGCATCAATGGCGCACAGGCCGTCAGTTTCAATATCTTCAAGCAGCAGGATGCCAACATCGTCAGCACCGGCGAGGGCGTCAAGGAGGCGATGGAAGAGCTGCGCAAGAACCTGCCCAAGGATGTCGAGCTCAACCTGATCTACGCGTCCAGCGACAACGTCAAGGACTCGCTGAACGGCCTCAAGCACACGCTGATCGAAGGCGCTTTGCTGACCGTGGCCATCGTCTTCCTGTTCCTGCACAGCTGGCGCT
This sequence comes from Roseateles aquae, assembly GCF_032337115.1. Lineage (NCBI taxonomy): Bacteria > Pseudomonadati > Pseudomonadota > Betaproteobacteria > Burkholderiales > Sphaerotilaceae > Roseateles > Roseateles aquae. The sequence goes on along the minus strand of NZ_JAVXZY010000001.1, from coordinate 158,418 downwards.
CGACCATCATCACCGGGCTGACGCTGCCGATCGCGGTGATCTCCAGCTTCATCGCCGTCCATGCCTTCGGCTTCACGCTGAACTTCATGACGATGATGGCGCTGAGCCTGTGCATTGGCTTGCTGATCGATGACGCCATCGTCGTGCGCGAGAACATCGTTCGCCATGTCGGCATGGGCAAGAGCCACCGCGCCGCGGCCTTTGACGGCACCAACGAGATCGGCCTGGCGGTCATGGCCACCACCTTCGCCATCTGTGCCGTGTTCGTGCCGCTGGCCTTTATGCGCGGCATCATCGGCAAGTTCTTCTATCCCTTTGGCATCACTGTCGCTGTGGCGGTGCTGGTCAGCCTGTTTGTCAGCTTCACACTGGACCCGATGCTCAGCTCGGTCTGGAAGGACCCGCCGAGCCACTACCTGAAGCGCATGCCGGTGATCGGCCACCTGATCCGTGGCACCGATGCGGGCTTGGAGTTCTTGCACCGCGTCTATGAGCGGCTGATCCGCTGGGCCTTCTCCAGCCGGCGCTATCGCCTTTTTGTGCCGCCTATCCCGGTCTATGGCCGCCCGTTCGCAGCAGATGGTCAGCGTGACCGCAGCCAGAAGCGCCGCCTGCGCCTGGCCACCATCACCCCGCGAGGCCTGGTGATGATGGCCGGTGGTGGCAGCTTTGTGCTGGCCCTGGTGCTGGCAGGTTTCGTGGGTACCGAGTTCGCGCCCAGGACCGACGACAGCTTCACCCAGGTCAATCTGCGCCTGCCGGTGGCCTCCAGCCTGGAGCGCAGCAATGCCAAGGTGGCCCAGGTCGAGGAGATCCTTAGCCACTATCCGGAGATCAAGACGGTTTCTACCGTGGTGGGCAGCACCGGCGATGGCATGTCCACTGGGCGCAACCAGGCCGCGCTGAATATCGCGCTGGTCGATCGCAAGGATCGCAAACGCAGCCAAAAGGAAGTTGAGGACGCCATCCGGGCCGATATCGCCAAGGTGCCTGGCGTTGATGCCAGCGTGGGCGGCAACCGTGACATCTGGATCACCATCCTCGGCAACGATCCCGAGGTGCTGACCCGCGTCGCCCAGGATCTGGTCGCCAAGATCAAGAAGGTGCCCGGCGCCGTCGATGTGGACACCACCGTCAAGCCCGGCATCCCGGCCTTTGCGGTCAAGCTGAAGGATTCGGCCGTTCGTGAACTGGGCCTGACCGGCGCGCAGGTCGCCGCCTCCTTGCGGGCCTATGTCAACGGTGAGGTCGCCACCTACTGGACCACGCCCGACGGCAATCAGGTCGAGGTGCTGCTGCGCTTGCCGGTCGAGCAGCGTCAGCGCGTCGAGCAGATGCTCAAGCTGCCGGTGGCTTTCGCCAAGGACGGCTCGCCGATCGCCCTGGATCAGGTCGCCACGATCGAATCGGTCTTCAACCCCGAGGTGATACGCCGCCAGAACCTGCAGCGTCGTGAAGCCGTCTTTGCCGGCACCGAAGGCCGCCCCTCAGGCGACGTGAATGCCGATGTGCAGAAGATGATCAAGTCGATGGAGCTGCCGCCCGGCGTGAACTTCAATGTCGACGGCGCCGGCAAGCAGCAGAAGGAGGCCTTCTCGGGCCTGCTCAGCGCGATGGGCCTGGCGGTGATCTTCATCTACATCGTGCTGGCCAGCCAGTTCGGCAGCTTCATCCAGCCGATCGCCATCATGGCCTCGCTGCCGCTCGCGCTGATCGGCGTGATGCTGGCACTGCTGTTGACCGGCACGACGCTGAACGTGTTCTCGATGATTGGCCTGGTGATGCTGATGGGCTTGGTGACCAAGAACGCCATCCTGTTGATCGATTTTGCCAACCATGCCCGCAAGGGCGGTGCCAGCGTCCCCGAGGCGCTGCTGGAAGCCGGCCTGGTGCGTATGCGCCCGATCATCATGACCACGGCGGCCATGGTCTTTGGCATGCTGCCGATGGCCATTGCCCTGAACCAGGGCGGCGAGGTGCAGGCGCCCATGGGACGCGCCATCATCGGCGGCGTGCTGACCTCGACGCTGTTGACGCTGGTGGTTGTGCCAGTGCTGTACTCCTATCTCGTCCGGGATCGTCGCCAGACCCGCACAGAGCCTGAGGAGCCCGCCATGCCGGCGACAGCCGCGCTGGCCGCCGGTGACGACTGACACGGCGCGAGCGCTGTTGCTTTATGCCTAAAAGGGGCGCCGCGAGGCGCCCCTTTTTGCTGATCCAACGCAAGCCAAACGCACCGGCGTCCCCGCCAACAGGGACATATCCCTAGCCTGCATGAAGCTGGACAAATCCGTTTCGCTTAGTCTGCTTCCAGCCGCAGCGAGCAGCCCGCTGACGGCTGCGATGAGGGGTGTGTTGGCGCTGCGGAAACACAATGGGAGAACCCATGAAGAAGTCTTTGCGTCTGCTGGTCATGCCGGCAGCCCTGTTGACAGTTGGCCTGTTCGCCGCCTCGGCGCAAGCGCAGACCTACCGGGTCAGCAACTATCTCTGGGGCGAGTACAACGCCGATACCAGCCTGAACTTCCCGCCGCTGGGCAGCTACAGCCGCCGCGATCAGTTCGGCTATGTCTATTCCTACAACACCGTCTACGACACCAGCAGCCTGCCCTTTACCAGCACGGCCGCAGGCACCTGGAGTGATACCGTCGGCCTGGGCATGACCGACGTGAACTACAACATCTACACCAGCACCGACTTCAGGCACAACCATGCCAAGGTCGAGCTGAGCGGCTTCAATCCCGTTGACGTCACCACCAGCCAGCCCTTCTGCATGACTGACGGCAGTGGCGCTTGCATCGGACCGACGGTCGACGTCGATACCCGGATCACCAACAACGCCAATGCCACCGCCCAGTCACGCTGGGAAGAGCTCTACTACATCGGCGGCGCATCCGGCACCGGCGTGTTGACGCCGACCTATCACATTGATGGCAGCCTGGGCGCCAACGGCAGCATCACCGGCTCCGCGCAGATCTACTGGGCGCAGCGCGACTTCCAGGGTCACACCGTGCTGGGCCTCAGTGCCTATTACGACGCCAACAGCGACAGCTGGTACAAGAGCATCTACGACATCGCCAGCAACAGCTGGATCGGTAGCAGTGGCAGCGGCACCCTGGTGTTGAACGAGGATCTGTCGGCTCAGCTGAGCTTTGCCTACAACACGCCGTTCTATGTGGATTCCACGTTGACGACCTGGGTCAATGGCAATGGCATTGCCGATGTGCAGAACACGGTGACATTGACCCAGCTGGCCTTGCCAGCCGGATCTCGCCTCTACGTCGCCTCGGGCACCGACTATGCCGGCACAGCACAGTTCAGCGGTGGCGCAGGCACGATCTGCACAACGCAAAACTGCGCCACCGGTGGCGGTGGTGGCGGCACGCCGCCGGTGCCCGAACCATCAAGCCTGGCGATGATGTTCAGCGGCTTCGCTGCGCTGCTGCTTTTACAGCGGCGCCGCCAGAGCTTGCGCAAGGATTGATCGCCCGCGCTTTCAACGGGCGGCGGCCGCTCTGTCGATCGCCGTACTGCCTTTCATCGCGACACCGCTGTAGGTGGTGAATGAGGCAGCGCTGGAGTCGATGTGGTCCTTCGTTGCATGTCCGGCAATTCTGCGCATTTGTGCACAGTGGGTTCGGGCCTTGATCTCTATCATGGCGCCCGACCATGTGGCGCCTTTTTTGTCTTTCGATCGCTCTGATGCTGGCCTGTCGGCCAGGCCTGGCCTTGCCGCCGGGTGAACTGCGCCTGCTCAGCGAAGAGTTCGCACCGATCAACTTCAGTCAGGAGGGCACACCACGCGGCCTGTCGATCGATCTGGTCACGGAGATTCAGCGCCGCCTGGGTCAGCAGCAGAGCATTGAATTCCTGCCCTGGTCGCGTGCCTACCGCGAGGTGCAAGGGCCGGGCGCGAGCGCTCTGTTCGCAATGGCGCGGACGCCGGGCCGCGAGAAGTTGTTCAAGTGGGTGGGTCCCATCGTGACCTTCTACAGTTCACTCTATGCGCCGCGCCATGATGGCCTGCGTCTGCGTTCCTTGGACGACGCCAGGCGCGCCAACGCGGTGCTGGTCGTTCGCGATTGGTATACGGCGGAACAGTTGAGCAGCCAAGGCTTCAACAACCTCGTGCCGGTCAGCGATCCCGTACAAGGCATACGGATGCTGCTGGCGGGGCGGGCGCCGCTGTTCGCGACCGAGCGGATCTCGATGCCACAAACCTTGGCACAGGCAGGTATCCGCGAGGATGCGCTGGAAATTGTCTACAGCTTTGCGAGCGCCGAAGGCTATATCGCCTTTTCGCTGGACACGCCTGATGCCGTCGTGCAGGCTTGGGCCGAGAAGCTGCGCGAGATGAAGCGTGATGGGCGCTTCGCCAGCATCTACAAGCACTGGCTGCCCCACGACGCGCCGCCGCTGCGCTGAGCGACGCGCGAGGGGGCTAGCTCATGGCCCGTCAGATCATCAGCATTCGACGATATTGACCGCCAGGCCGCCGCGCGCGGTTTCCTTGTACTTGGTCATCATGTCGGCGCCGGTGTCGCGCATGGTCTTGATGACCTTGTCCAGGCTCACATAGTGAGTGCCGTCGCCGCGCAGGGCCATGCGCGCCGCATTGATGGCCTTCACCGACGCGATCGCATTGCGCTCGATGCAAGGAATCTGCACCAGGCCGCCGACCGGATCACAGGTCAGGCCCAGATGGTGCTCCATGCCGATCTCGGCGGCGTTCTCCACCTGTTCCGGCGTACCGCCCATCACTTGGCAAAGCGCCGCCGCCGCCATCGAACAGGCCACGCCGACCTCGCCTTGGCAACCCACCTCAGCGCCGGAGATGGAGGCATTCTCCTTGTAGAGAATGCCGATCGCTGCGGCGGTGAGCAGGAAATCGATCACCCCATCGTCGCTGGCGTTGTGAACGAAGCGGCTGTAGTAGTGCAGCACGGCCGGCACGATGCCGGCCGCGCCGTTGGTCGGCGCGGTGACAACACGGCCGCCAGCCGCGTTCTCTTCGTTGACCGCCAGCGCGTAGAGGTTGACCCAGTCCATCACCTGCAGCGGATCACGCAGGGCCGCCTCGGGATTGCTGGTCAGTGCACGGTAGAGGTCCGGCGCGCGGCGCTTGACCTTGAAGCCGCCGGGCAGGATGCCCTCGGTCTTGCAGCCACGCTGCACGCAGTCCTGCATCACGCGCCAGATCCGCAGCAGGCCGGCGCGGGTTTCCTCGTCGCTGCGCCAGTGGCGCTCATTGCGTCGCATCACCTCGGCGATGCTGATGCCATGCTGCTGGGTCAGGGCCAACAACTCGTCGCCGGTCTTGAAAGGGTAGGGCAGCACGGTGGCGTCGGGGGCGATGACCTTTTGCTTCTGCCCATCGGCCAGCACTTCCTCGGTGACGACAAAGCCGCCGCCCACCGAGTAGTAGGTGCGCTCCTGCAGCACCTCACCCTGGGCGTCAAAAGCGGTGAAGCGCATGCCGTTGGCGTGCAGCGGCAGGCTCTGACGGCGGAACAGCGTCAGGTCCTTGGCTTCGTCATAAGCGATCTCATGCTCGCCCATCAAGGCAATGCGCTTGGCCCCGCGAATGGCGCTCAGGTACTCGGCAACACGTTCGACATCGACGGTATCCGGCTCATGGCCGGCCAGGCCGAGCAGCACGGCGGTGTCGCTGCCGTGGCCCTTGCCGGTCGCGCCCAGCGAGCCATAGAGCTGCGAGAGCACGCGGCTGGTCTTGTCCAGCAGGCCTTCGTGGCGCAGGCGCAGCACGAACAGGCGTGCCGCGCGCATCGGGCCCACCGTGTGCGAGCTGGAGGGGCCGATGCCAATCTTGAACAGGTCGAAAACGGAAACGGCCATGGTGTCTTTCGATCAGGTTTCCAGCGCTTCGCGGGTGGCGCAAAGATTGACGCTGTACAGACCGCTGCGCGCCGGCAGCGGACAGAGCTTGGGGCAGATGGGGCGGATGTTCGAGAGCTCCCAGGCATACATGCCCGGCGCGCCCGACCAGGGACTGACCGACAGTACATCAACCAGCGCCACCCCACAGGCTTCAGGGTCCCATTGACCTTCGGCGGCGACCTGGCGCTGGCTCTCGACGATCAGCAGATTACGCAGCGGCAGCACCGGCGGCTGCCAGGAGCGCAGCTCGATCCGGTGGCGGCCCTGGGCAATCAGCTTGCCGGCAGGGCTCAGCACGGCTAGGGCGGTCAGACTCTGGTCACTATCGTCCATTGCATTCCCCTCCTCATGCCGGCCTGCTCGCTCAATCACCGTGACGGCGAGCTGTGGCCAGAAAAGGCCCCTCGGCGAGGGGCCACTCCCTGATCAGGCCTGTTCGTACTCACCCACCGGCAGGCAGGAGCAGAACAGATTGCGGTCACCGTAGACGTTGTCGACGCGGCCCACCGGCACCCAGTACTTCTGCTTGCGCAGCGTGGCCACCGGGTAGGCAGCGACTTCGCGGCTGTAGCCATGGGCCCAGTCGGCCTTGAGCAGGCTTTCGGCCGTGTGCGGCGCGTTAACCAGCGGGTTGTCCTCGCGGGTCCAGGTGCCCTTGGCCACTTCGTCGATCTCGGCACGGATGGCGAGCATGGCATCGCAGAAACGGTCCAGCTCGAACTTCGATTCCGACTCGGTCGGCTCGACCATCAGCGTGCCGGCCACCGGGAAGGACAGCGTCGGTGCATGGAAGCCGTAGTCGATCAGGCGCTTGGCCACGTCTTCGGCGCCGACGCCGGTGGCGTCCTTCAGCGGGCGGATGTCCAGGATGCACTCGTGGGCCACGCCGCCACCCTTGACGCCAGCGATATTGCCGCTGAAGTGGATGTCATAGGCATCGGCCAGGCGGGCGGCCACATAGTTGGCGGCCAGGATGGCGGTTTCGGTGGCTGCCTGCAGACCGTCGGCGCCCATCATGCGGACATACATCCACGAGATCGGCAGCACGGCCGCATTGCCCAGGGGCGCAGCGGAGACGGCACCGATGGCGGTGGGGCTTTCATAGCCGGCCGAGCGGTGGGTCGGCAGGAAGGGCACCAGATCGGCGACCACGCAGACCGGGCCGACGCCCGGGCCGCCACCACCGTGCGGGATGCAGAAGGTCTTGTGCAGATTCAGGTGCGACACATCGCCACCGAACTCGCCCGGCGCGGCCACGCCGACCAGCGCGTTCATGTTCGCGCCGTCGACATAGACGCGGCCGCCATGGGCCTTCACCAGCGCACAGATTTCCTTCACATGGGTGTCGAACACACCGTAGGTGGAGGGGTAGGTGATCATGATCGCGGCCAGCTTGGCGGCGTGCTGCTCGCACTTGGCCTTGAGGTCGACCAGATCGATATTGCCTTCCTTGTCGCACTTGGTGACGACGACCTGCATGCCCACCATCTGGGCCGAGGCCGGGTTGGTGCCGTGGGCCGATTCAGGAATCAGGCAGATATTGCGATGGGCTTCGCCGCGCGACTCATGCCAGGCCTTGATGGCCAGCAGACCGGCGTACTCGCCCTGCGAGCCGGCATTGGGCTGCAGGCTGATGCCGGCATAGCCGGTGGCCTGGCACAGCCAGCTGGTCAGCTGCTCGTTCAGCAGTGCATAACCCTTGAGCTGATCGTGCGGCGCGAAGGGGTGGACGCCAGCGAACTCGGGCAAGGTGATGGGGATCATCTCGCTGGTGGCGTTCAGCTTCATCGTGCAGGAGCCCAGCGGAATCATGCTGCGGTCCAGCGCCAGATCCTTGTCGGCCAGGCCGCGCAGATAGCGCAGCATCTCGGTTTCCGAGTGGTAGCGGTTGAACACCGGATGGCTCAGGTAGGCGCTGCTGCGCACCAGCTCGGCCGGGATCAGGCTGGCGATGCCTTTCTCGAACGACTCGAAGCCGGTCACCGGCTTGCCCTCGGCGAACACGGCCAGCAGCGCTTGCAGATCGGCGCGAGTGGTGGTTTCGTCGAGCGAGATCGACAGGCTCTGTGCCGAGGCACGGCGCAGGTTCATGCCGGCAGCGACCGCCGCGGCAGCCAGCGCCTCGGTCTTGGCACCGGTCTGCACATGCAGGGTGTCAAAGGCCGAAGCATTCAGCAGCTCATAGCCCAGGCCCTTCAGGCCCTGGGCCAGGACGGCGGCGTAGCTGGCCACGCGCTGGGCAATGCGCTTCAGGCCTTGCGGGCCGTGATAGACGGCGTACATGCTGGCCACAACCGCCGGCAGCACCTGAGCGGTACAAATGTTCGACGTGGCCTTCTCGCGGCGGATGTGCTGCTCGCGGGTCTGCAGCGCCAGGCGGTAGGCCGGGTTGCCATGCACGTCAACGCTGACGCCGACCAGGCGGCCGGGCAGATTGCGCTTGAACTCGTCCTTGCAGGCCATGTAGGCGGCGTGCGGGCCGCCATTGCCCATGGGCATGCCAAAGCGCTGGGTGGTGCCCACGGCGATGTCGGCACCTTGCTCGCCCGGCGCCTTGATCAGCGTCAGCGCCAGCAGGTCGGCCGCGACGATCAGCAGCGCGCCCTTGGCGTGCAGTGCATCGGCCACACCTTGCAGGCCACGCACCTCGCCGGTAACGGCCGGATATTGCAGCAGGGCAGCGAAGCAGTCGGCAGCGCCAGCCTCGGCGGCCGGGCCGGTCTGCACGGTGAAGCCCAGCGGGATGGCGCGGGTGCGCACCACTTCCATCGTCTGCGGCAGCACGTCGTCAGCAACGTAGAACACCGTGCTCTTGCTCTTGCCGACGCGAGCGGCCAGCGTCATCGCTTCGGCGGCGGCGGTGGCTTCATCGAGCATCGAGGCATTGGCGATGGCCATGCCGGTCAGGTCGGTGACCATGGTCTGGAAGTTGACCAGGGCCTCCATCCGGCCTTGCGAGATCTCGGCCTGGTAGGGCGTGTAGGCGGTGTACCAGGCGGGGTTCTCGAGGATGTTGCGCAGGATGACGCCAGGGGTCAGGGTGTCGTAATAGCCCTGGCCGATATAGCTCTTCAGCACCTTGTTCTGCGCGGCCACGGCTTTCAGCTCGGCCAGCGCCTGAGCTTCAGACGCCACCGGCGGCAGCTGCATGCCCTGCGAGCGCTTGATGCTGGCCGGCACGATGGACTCGATCAGCGCACGGCGCGAGGCCGCGCCGATGACCGACAGCATCGCGGCTTCGTCGGCGGCATCGGGGCCGATGTGGCGGGCGTGAAATTCAGCGGCGTTTTCGAGTTCGCCGAGCGGCTTCAGGGCAGACATCAACATGGGGCAATCCTTCTGGCATGGCGGGCTTGTGGCCCGATACCGGCTCGTCAGAGCATCAATCGTTCATTCATCGCGCTTGCAGCGGCGGCCGGTGTTCCCGGCCGTTCCGATGCAAGAACGGGCACCAAGTGCCCGTTGTCTTCATCAACAGCCGATCAGCTGTTCTTCACCAGCTCGTCGTAAGCGGTGCTGTCCATCAGCGCGTCAAGTTGGGCGGGATTGCTCAGCTTGACCTTGAAGAACCAGCCGGCGGCCAGCGGGTCGCTGTTGGCCAGCGAGGGGTCATCGCGCAGCGCTTCGTTGACTTCGGTGATCTCGCCATCGACAGGCATGTAGACGTCAGCCGCGGCCTTGACCGACTCGACAACACCGGCCACTTCCTTCTCGGCGTAGCTCTTGCCGACTTCGGGCAGGTCCACATAGACCACATCGCCCAGGGCGTCCTGGGCATGGACGGTGATGCCCACGGTGGCGCTGCCATCGGCGTTGATTTGGACCCACTCGTGGTCGGGCGTGTACTTGATGCTCATGGTGTGCTCCGTGAATCAGCAGGGAGGTCGGGAGAAAAGATCAGGGAAAACGAGAGGGCCTGCGAGCAGGCCCGGCTGGAGATCAGCCGCGGAAATAGCGGTGCGGCGCAAACGGGGTCGGGGCCACGGTCATCGCCACACGCTTGTCGCGCACCAGGGCGAAGACCGCGGTGCCGACGGCGACATGGCTGGCAGCCAGATAGGCCAGGGCGACCGGCTGGCCGACCGTCGGGCCCAGCGAACCGCTGGTGACGACGCCGATTTCATTGCCGTCAGCATCGATCACCTTGGCGCCTTCACGAACCGGCATGCGCTCGGTCGAGATCAGGCCGACGCGCTTCTTCGCCGCGCCATTGGCCAGCTGTGCATCGATCACCGCAGCGCCGGGGTAGCCACCCGCACGGGCGCCACCAGCGCGACGCACCTTCTGGATCGCCCAGGTCAGCGCGCCCTCGACCGGCGTGGTCTCGGTGTTGATGTCGTGGCCGTAGAGGCAGAGGCCGGCTTCCAGGCGCAGCGTGTCGCGGGCGCCGAGGCCGATGGGCTTGACCTCCGGCTGGGCCAGCAGCTTGCGCGCCAGCTCGACGGCCTGGTCGTTATGTACCGAGATCTCGAAACCGTCTTCGCCGGTATAGCCGGAGCGGGTCAGGAAGGTCTCGATGCCGTCCAGATTGAAGTAGCCGCCGGTCATGAAGGTCAGCTTGGCCACATCCGGGTTCAGGCGCGACAGGGCGGTCACGGCCTCAGGGCCTTGCAGTGCCAGCAGGGCGCGCTCGGGCAGGCTGATCACTTCGCAGCGGCTGCCGATCTTGGCCTGCAGATGGGCGGTGTCCTGTTCCTTGCAGGCGGCGTTGACGACAACAAAGATGTCGTCCGGCCGGCGGCACAGCATCAGGTCGTCGAGGATGCCGCCTTGTTCATTGGTGAACAGGGCGTAGCGTTGCTTGAAGACGGGCAGGTCGATCACATCGACCGGCACGATGGATTCGAGCGCAGCGCCGGCGTCGGCGCCGACCAGGCGCAGCTGGCCCATGTGAGAAACGTCGAACAGGCCGGCGGCCGTGCGGGTGTGCTTGTGTTCGGCGAGGATGCCGTCCTTGTACTGCACCGGCATGTCGTAGCCGCCGAAAGGCACCATCTTGGCGCCCAGTTCGATGTGCAATGCGTGCAGGGGGGTGGTCTTGAGTTCGGCGGACAAGGCAATCTCCGAGGGCATTCTTGAAGCCCACCCCAAATCTGAACCCGGGGTGGGGGAAGCTGCCCTCGCTGTCCTTGGTACCTGAGAGATTGACCGCTGGCGTATTGCCAGCAGCTTGCCCCTTCGGTGGACGGGCTACGAGGCCCGCCTCTCTCCAGTGAGGAACGCCCTGGTGGGGGCGTCTTGTCAGTCCTTTTGCCTGAGCGTTCGAAGCGTGGGATCTTCCTGTGCCTCTGCGCCTTCGGCGGCTCTCGCTAGAGAGCTCTCTCCTGACGGGGCGGATTGTAGCCATGGTTTGCCCGCGGCTGAAGCAGCTTTTAAGTTTCGGCTAAGCGCGGGCCTGGCGACGCCGTGGACAATTGCCCCTTTGCTCACTGAAAGGCGACGCTGCGCATGCGACTGCTGCTGGTGGAAGACGACGCGATGATTGGCGAGCAACTGCTCGAGTTGCTGCGTGCAGAGGGGTATGCGGTCGACTGGGTGCGCGATGGCGAGTTGGCCGACACCGCCTTGCTGAGCCAGAGCTATGACCTGGTGCTCTTGGACCTCGGCCTGCCACGCCGCGACGGCATGAGCGTGCTGCGGGCGCTGCGGGCGCGCAAACAGACGATGCCGGTGCTGATCGCCACGGCACGCGATGCGCTGGAGCAACGCATCGCCGGGCTGGACGCCGGAGCTGACGACTATGTGCTCAAGCCCTTCGAGCTGCATGAACTGCTGGCCCGCATCCGCGCACTGCTGCGCCGTGCCAGTGGGCGCGCCGAGCCGGTCTACGAACACAAGGGCGTCAGCATCAATCCTGCCACACGCGAGGTGCTGCTGGACGGGCAGCCGGTCAGCCTCTCGGCCCGCGAATGGGCGGTGCTGGAGCCGCTGCTGGCCCGGCCCGGCATGGTGCTGTCGCGCCAGCAGCTGGAAGAAAAGCTCTACAGCTGGAAGGACGAGATCTCCAGCAATGCAGTCGAGGTCTATATCCACGGCCTGCGCAAGAAGCTGGGCGCCGGGCTGATTCAAAACGTGCGTGGCGTTGGCTACCGGGTGCCCAAGGAATGAGTGAGGCAAGACCTGACCCCACGCCAGCCGCCAGCGCCTGGCAGCGTGCGGCGGCCCTGCTGGTGCCGCGTTCGCTGCGCTATCGGCTGCTGATGTTCTTGCTGCTCGCCGTCAGCGCGGCGGCGCTGCTGCAGGGTTTGAGCGCCTACAACACCGCGCTGCGCGAAACCGACGAGATCTTCGACTATCAGATGCAGCAGATGGCGCTGTCGCTGCGCGGCACCGTGGGCAGCGGCACCGTCTCGCTGCCGCTGGGCGAAGAACAGAGCTTTGATTTTCAGGTCCAGGTCTGGGCGCTCGACGGCTCGCCGCTGTTTCGCTCGCCGGGCGAGGCCTGGCTGCCGCAGCGCGCGGTGCTGGGCTTTTCCGAGCAGCGCTCCAATGGCCGGCGCTTTCGCGTCTTTTCCTTCCAGACCCGTTACCAGGTCGTCCAGGTGGCACAGGACATTGCCGTGCGCCAGCGCATGGCGGGGCAGCTGGCCTGGCGCACCATCGCGCCGATTGCGCTGATGCTGCCGCTTTTGGCTCTGGTGGTCTGGTGGGGCGTCAGCCATGCCTTGGAGCCGGTGGCGCGGGTGCGCGAGCAGTTGGCCGGCCGTGCTGCTGCCGATCTCTCGCCGGTGGCGGGCGCGAATCTGCCGGCCGAGGTGCAGCCGGTGATTGACGAGTTCAATGCCTTGCTGGCCCGTGTGCGCCAAGCCTTCGAGACTCAGCAGCATTTCGTTGCCGATGCCGCGCATGAGCTGCGCTCGCCGCTGGCCGCATTGCAGTTGCAGCTTCAATCCTTGCAGCGTGCAACAGACTCAGCGACACAGGCTCAGGCGGTAGAGCGCCTGGGGCAGGGCATTGAGCGGGCCAGCCGCCTGGTCGAGCAGTTGCTGGTGCTGGCGCGTGAGGATGGTGGCGGCGCCGCGGCGCTGCAGCTCATGCAGACGGTCGATCTGGCCTCGCTTTGCCGCGATGCGGTTGTCGAGGCCAGCGATGCGGCCGCCCTGCGTCATATCGACGTCGGCCTGGGGCGCTGCGATGCGCTGCAGGCGAGTGGCCATGCAGAGGCATTGCGCATCCTGTTGCGCAATCTGCTGGACAACGCGATCAAGTACAGCCCAGAGGGCGGCCGGGTCGACCTGAGCCTGCAGGCGCTCGGCGACGAGGCGCTACTGGTGGTTGAGGACAGCGGCCCAGGCATCGCCGAGGCTGAGCGCGAACGGGTATTTGATCGCTTTTATCGCAGTGCTGAGGCCGGTGCACACGGCGCGGCCGGCAGCGGTTTGGGGCTGTCCATCGTGCGTGCGATCGCCGAGCGACATGGTGCACGGCTGCGGCTTGATCGCTCCAGCTTGCTCGGCGGGCTGAGGGTGGAGCTGCGCCTGCCGATGAAGGTCGTTTCAGCCGCTGCTTAAGTGATGTCTAAGTCTGCTGCGCGAGAGTTCGACCATCGCAGGCAAGGGGCCTGCGGCGAATTCCAACAGGAGGCCTCATGGCAAAGTTCAATAGCGAAACAATGATTCCGGCCCGGCGTCTGGTCTGGGCCTTGGCCGCCGCGGGCGTGCTTGGCGCCGCCGGGGGCGCGGGTGCCATGCACACGGCCAGCGCGATCAAGACCTCGAACAGCAGCAGTGCCGTTTCCAACGAGACGGCCAGCGCCGAGAGCAGCCAGCTGCTGGCCAGCGCATCGACCACCAGCACGCCGGTGGCCAGCTCGAGCAACACTGCTGCGGTCGCGCCAACCGTGCTGCCCGACTTCGCCCAGATCGCGGCCACCCGAGGCGCTGCGGTGGTGAACATCAGCGTCTCCGGCACGGCCAAGTCGACCATCGTGCGGCGCGGCAACCGCCAGGCGCCACAGCTGGACCCGAATGACCCCTTCTTCGAGTTCTTCCGCCGCTTTGGCGTGCCGGGCATGCCCGGCGGCCCCAATGGCGACGGCGAAGGCGGCCCGCAGCTGCGCGGCCAGGGCTCGGGTTTCATCGTCAGCGAAGACGGTGTGATCCTGACCAATGCCCATGTGGTCCATGAGGCACAGGAGGTCACCGTCAAGCTGAACGACCGCCGTGAGTTCAAGGCCAAGGTGCTGGGCTCCGATCCCAAGACCGATGTCGCCGTGCTGAAGATCGAGGCCAAGGGACTGCCGACGGTGGCGCTGGGCAATACCCGCGATCTGCGCGTTGGCGAATGGGTGCTGGCCATTGGCTCGCCGTTTGGGTTTGAGAACAGCGTCAGTGCCGGCGTCGTCAGCGCCAAGGGCCGTTCGCTGGGTCAGGAAACCTTTGTGCCTTTCCTGCAGACCGATGTGGCCATCAACCCTGGCAATTCCGGCGGGCCGCTGTTCAATGCGCGCGGCGAGGTCGTCGGCATCAACTCGCAGATCTACAGCCAGAGCGGCGGCTACCAGGGCCTGTCTTTCGCGATTCCGATTGAAGTGGCCAACCGCGTGCGCCAGCAGATCGAGAAGGGCGGCAAGGCACAGCATGCGCGCTTGGGCATCGTGATCCAGGACGTTGACCAGGCCATGGCCGATTCCTTCAAGCTCGATCGACCGGCCGGCGCGCTGGTGGCCAGCATCGAGGATGGCAGCCCCGGCGCCAAGGCCGGCCTGCGCTCTGGCGACGTCATCCTGAAGTTCCGTGATCAGCCCATCGTCGCCAGCCGTGATCTGCCAGCGCTGCTCGGCCAGTCCGTCCCGGGCGAATCGGCCCGGCTGGAGGTCTGGCGCAATGGCAAGCTGGAGGTGCTGAATGCCAAGCTCGGTGACGCCAGCGAGAAGGCTGCACAAGTGGCCAGCAGCGACGAGGCCGCCGCACCGCAAGGCAAGCTGGGCCTGGCGCTGCGCCCGCTGCAGCAGGACGAGCGGCGTGAGGCCGGTGTCCGCGAGGGGCTGATTGTTGAAGAGGCCGGCGGTGCCGCCGCCAAGGCCGGTGTGCGCCCCGGCGATGTGCTGCTGGCCATCAACGGCACGCCGGTCAGCAGTGTCGAGCAGGTGCGCTCGGTAGTGGCTGGCGCCGAAAAGTCGGTGGCCTTGCTGGTGCAGCGCGGCAATCAGAAGATCTTCGTGCCGGTGCGCCTGGGCTGAGTTCCCGACAGCATCAGACAAAAGGCCTCCTGCAGCGGCTGCAGGAGGCCTTTTTCATTGAGCGGTGATACGTCTCAGTCGCCGTGACCGTGGCCGGCACCCATCTGGTCAAAGTCGATGGGGGCGTTCTGATTGCCGGCGCCCTCGAAGAAGAAGGGCTTGCGTGGCTTCTTGCGCGGCCAGACCTCGTTCATCGCCGGCACGGCGTAGAGCCGCCCGCCCTGCATCACCTGGCTGATCTTGTCGCTCTGGCGGATGTCCTTCAACACATCGCCGTCGATGATCACTAGATCGGCCAGCTTGCCGACTTCCAGAGAACCCAGGTCCTTGTCGAGCCCAAGGTAGCGGGCCGGATTCAGCGTTGCCGTGCGGATGGCCTCCAGCGGTGTCATGCCGCCGAGGCCGAACATCCACATCTCCCAATGCGCGCCCAAGCCCTCACGCTGGCCGTGGGCGCCGATATTGGCGTTGACGCCGGCACGCTGCAGCTGGGTGGCCGTCTTGGCCACCTCGATGACATTGAAGTCTTCCAGCGGTGCGGTCTGACGGCGCACCGAACGTGGCTGCAGCACCGAGCGCGGCACGAACTGCGACAGGATGGGGTGTTGCCAGACATCGCTCGTCGCGTACCAGTAGTGCTCGCCATCGAGGCCGCCATAGGCGACGTTGAGCGTCGGTGTGTAACCGACCTGGGTCTGGCTCCACAGCTGGGTGACATCGTCGTACAGATGGGCCAGCGGAATCGCATGCTCGATGCCGGTGTGGCCGTCGACGATCATGCTCATATTCATCTGGAACAGCGAGCCTCCCTCGGGCACCACCATCATGCCGGTCTGGCGCCCCGCCTCCAGCACCTGCTGGCGCTGATCGCGGCGCGGCTGGTTGTAGCTCTTCACCGAGCTGGCACCGCCGGCCTTGAGCCGCTTCAGATGCGTCAGCGCATCGTCGTAGCTATTGATCAATGCGGACACATCGGCCTTGGCGCCGTAGAGGATGGTGCCGGTCGAGTAGATCCGTGGTGCCACCGTCAGGCCCGCGCGCTGCATCTCGCTCTGCGTGTAGATGTCGCTGGTGCGGTTGGACGGGTCGTGGATCGTCGTCAGGCCAAAGGCCAGCGAGGCGTAGTTGACCCAGCTCTGCTGCGGGATCAGCTGGCTTTCGCCCATGCCGCCGTGCCAGTGCGCGTCGATCAGACCCGGGATCACCGTCTTGCCCTTGGCGTCGATCACCGTCGCGTCGGCCGGCACGCTGACCTGGCCACGCGGGCCGATGGCGGCAATGCGATCACCGTCCACGACGATGACGCCGTCCTCGATCACCTGATCGACGCTGTCGGCCTTCATCGTGGCGATGCGCGCGCCGCTGATGGCGATGCGACCGCGCGGCTTGTCGGCCGCCTGCTTGAAACCGATCTTCAGGCCCTGTTCGCTGGGCTTGAACTTGTCTTCTGGCTTGGCGGCGGGTGCGAAAGCCTGGTCCAGCGCCACGCTGAACAGCTGGTCGCCCAGCGCGTAGTGCAGGGTCTGGCTGTTGCCGGCCCAATGCAGGTATTCGCCGGCGTTCACATCAAGCTGGCGCAGCGGCAGCGCCTCCATCTTGGGCGACAGCGACAGCGCCTTGCCGGTTTGCGGCAGCGGCGCCACATAGGCGTGGAAGCGCTCGACGAAGCCCAGCCACTTGCCATCCGGCGAGATGGCGAACTCGCTGGCGAACTCGCTCTTGGCGACTTCCGTTTCGCTGCGGTCCTTCAGATCGATGCGAACCAGCTTGTGCTGCGAATCCACCTCGCTGGCGTAGCTGTGGCGGGTCAGGAATAGCTGCTCGTTGCTGGCGCCCCATTGCGGGCTGTCGCCTTCCTTGGCGATGCGCTGCGCCTGGCCGCGGCCATCGCTGGCCGCCAGAAAGACGCCGGTTTCCAGGCCTTGCCAGGGTGAGGTCAGGTAACCGCCGCGGGCCTTCACATAGGCGACCTGCTTGCCGTCCGGCGACAGCCGTGGCGACAGGTATTTGCCGGGCTGCGTCGTCAGCACCGTCTCGCGTCCGCTGGCGATATCGAGCTTGCGCACGGCGCCGAGCTTGTCGTCATGCCAGCTGACGTAGACGACTTCGCGGCCGTCGCGCGAGAAGCTCGGGTAGAACTCGAAATGCTCGTTCTGGCGGGTCAGGCGGCGCGGCTCGCCCGAGGGCAGGTCCTTGATCCACAGCTGGCCAAGGGCCGAGTAGACGACACGCTTGCCATCCGGCGCCACATTGACCCAGCGCAGCTGGTGCACATCGAACTGCGCCGGGGCCACGTCTTGCGTGAAGCGCAGCGCCTCGCGAACCTCGCGGCTGTCCTTCACATGGAAGGGAATCGCGGTCGCCGTTTGCTTGAAGGGATCGACACGCCAGAGCTGGCCCTGCGCCCAGACGACGATCTGCTTGGCATCGGGTGTCCAGGCAAAGGCCGGGTAGACGCCGTGCACCGACCAGCTCTCCTGCAGATCGCGCTCCAGCCCGCCCCATGCCGGGAATTCGCGGCCGCTGTTCAGGTCTTTCAGGAACAGTGTCGATTGCTGGCCCTTGGGTCCACGGATGCGGCGTACAAAGGCCAGGTATTTGCCATCGGGCGAGGGCGTCGGACGGATGGCGCCGCCAGCGCCGGCGACAAAGGGCTCAACGCTGCCGTCGCTCAGGTCTTGGCGGTAGATGCGGAAGATCTCGCCGTTGGCGTCCTTGTTGTACTCGAAGCTGCGGCCGGGTGTGCTGTCGTGCGAGTAGTACAGGTACTTGCCGTCGGGCGACAGCGCCGGCTCGCCCAGGTCTTTCTGCCAGTTGGGCTTTTCGTTCAGCTGCACGCCCTTGCCGCCATCCAGGTGGTAGAGCCAGATCTCGCCCGAGCCCAGTGAGCGGGTGCCGGTGAAATGTTTGCGCGCGGCGATGTAGTTGCCGCTGGGATGCCAGACCGGGTTGTTGAGCAGCCGGTAGTCTTCGCTGGTCAGCGCGCGCGGCTCGCTGCCATCGGCGTTCATCACCCAGATGTTGTCGCCGCCGCCGGCATCGGACACATAGGCAATCTTCTTGCCGTCGGGACTGAAGCGGGCCTGATGTTCCCAGGCGATGCTGTGCGTCAGCGCCTTGGCTTCGCCGCCTTCGATGGGCAGCAGATAGAGGTCGCCGAGCAGATCAAAGATCAATTGCTTGCCATCGGGGCTGATGTCCACGCTCATCCAGCTGCCGCGGCGGGTGTCGATCTGCACCTGGCGCGAGGGGCCGGGCGGTTGGTTGACGTTCCACGCCGTCTTGGTGTCTGGCTTGGTGTCTGGCTTGGTGGCGGGCTTGTCCTCGGCATGCAGCGCGGTGCTGGTGCACAGGCCGGACGCGATCAGGAGCAGCAGCAGAGGCTGCAGTGGAGCAGGGCGCTTGCCCGGGTGGCGGAGGGGGGGAGTGATACGCATGGGGCGCGAGCATAACGAGGCGCGCGGCCGCGGCCCATCGGGCTTGCCTGTAGCTATCCAGCAGCAAAACCGCCTGCCGCACGCCAGGCCATGACCAATGGCATGGCGCAGGGCGATGACGTGCTCAGGGCAGGCCGCCGTCCCAGCGCCAGGGGCTGACGGCGGCCCCGGCACCCAGCTGCCGGTAGGCCGAGGGCACCATGCCGACGATGCGGCGGAACTGGCGACTGAACTGCGCCTGGTCATAGAAGCCGCAGGCCAGCGCCACCTGCAGCAACGGCTCGTCGCCGTGCAAAAGCATTGCGCAGGCGGCACGCACCCGGTTGCGCTGGATGAATTCCATCGGGCTGACGCCGTAGATGCGCCGTACACGGCTGGCAAAACGGGCTTGGCTGAGGCCGGCCAGATCGGCCAGCTCGGAAATCAGCAGACGCTCGGCGCTGCACTTGCTCATGCGGTCAACCGCTTGCATCAGCGCCTCATCCTCGCGCTCGCGAGCCAGGCCGGGCACATCGCGCGACAGGCACAAAATGCCCAGCAGCCGCCCTTGCTCCGAACACAGCGGGTATTTGTGCGTGACGCACCAGCCCGGCTTGCCGCCGGGCAACAGGATGGGGTCGAGTTGATAGAGCAGCGGCACCTGGCGCTCGATCACCCACTCGTCCTGCAGGCGATAGCGGTTGGAAAGATCGCCCGGCCAAAGTTCGACCGCCGTGCGGCCACGCAGCCGCTGCTCATCGCCATGCAAACCAAGCCGCTGAAGCAAGGAGGCATTGAAGGACACATAGCGGCCGCTGCGGTCCTTGACGACGAAAAGAAAGCCGGCAATGCCGTCGAACAGCATGGCTGTTTGCGCAGCGCCGAACAAGAGCGCCTGCTCGGCTGCGGGTGCGGCATCGAAGGGGCCGGCCAGCGGCGTGGGCAGGGTAAGCGTGTCCGTCCGGGCAGGGCGCCAGGGGGCACCGGCGTTCAGCTGAAGCATGGACACGATGGACTCCTCCTCCACTTCATGAGAAACCACATTGGCGCACAGACAGGGCGGGGTGGCACGCCGACCGGGGGCAATTCCCCATCTCGGTTTCCCTGTCCGCGTGGCCACCGTCCTGCATCGCCCTTGCACTTACTTTGGGAAGCTGTAGCTGAGCGTGAACGCCCCGGTGCCGCTGACCGACTTGACCTGGGCGTAGTAATAGCCCGCAGCACCGCTGTAGCTGATGTTCTCCGTCGAGTTGGCCGCCTTGGCCTGCGCCACCACGGCCCAAGCACTGCCATTCCACTTGTACAGGTAGAGGTCGAAGTTGGCTGTGGCCGGGCCGCTCAGCTTGAGACTGAAGCTGCCGCCGGCGCTGCTTTGGTAGTAGCCCGGCGAGCCACTGGGGTAGCTGGCGCTGGCGCCAACGCTGGACAAGGTGCCATTCACCGTGGTGCTTGTGCCGGTGCCGCCGCCTGAACTGCCGGTGTAGCTGGCAAAGACTTGAGCTGCCCGCGCCTCGTTGACCTGGTGCCAGGGCTGGCCCAGATTGCGCATCCGCGAGTTCTCGGTCGGGCGGTAGACGCCGCTGGTGCAGTACTTGGCACCGACGAAGAGGCCGACGGTGCCATTGGCATAACTGCCGGGCTGTGTAGGCACCGCGGTGCTGGCGGCGATTCTGGACGCCCATTTGGCGCCGCTGCGTGTGGCGCTCCTGGTGACATTGGCCTCACTCGGCTCGCTGCTGGTGGCGCAGGTGCCGTAGTCGTACTCATCGGCCAGCTTGAAGGCGGTGTGGCCGATCTCGTGCAGTGCGATCTCGATCGACTGCGGATGCATGGTCATCGTGCCGATATTGCCGCCGGCACCCCCATAGGTGGTGCTGTTGGCCACGACGATGATCACGTCCCGTGCGTCGGCTGCCGTCACGCTGCCGACCGCGGCATACACCTTGGTTTCGTCGGCACAGACCAGCCGGTCGATGCCATAACAGCCGATCACCGTGCCCAGCGCGGTATTGCGGGTAACGCCGCCTTCACTGACGCCCGACTGCGGGCTGGCGATATCGACCCGGGTGATGTTGAACGAGTTCTTGTAGCTCGCGAACAGCGGATCAGCCAGCAAGCCGTTGGCGATTTTCTGCGCATCGGTCTGCCATTTGCTTTGCTCGGCGCTGGTGTAGCCATCGCCGATCAACACCAGGTCCATCCGTGCATTGGCTGCGCCACTGTTCCATAGTGAAGCACTGCCCGTTGGCACGGCGGTGGCCAGCGCTTGACGGCCGGCGCGCGGCTGCTGGCTGCTGTCCAACAGGGCGCTGATATCAGCCCGGCTCATTCGTTTGAGCGGCGTTGCAGCCGCCAAGGCGCCGCGGCCGCCTGGCGCACTATCAAGCAGATCAAGCGTGGCGAGGGCTGGTGGATTTGGCAGCAGCAATTCGACTACGCCATCGCGCTGAATGGGGCGCGCCACGGCGATGTCGCCGGTTTGCGGATTGAACACCTCGGCCATATGCCGGCCCGGGTGGCGCAGCGGCCGGCGGAACAATTCCTTGCCGGCAGCGTCGCGGCCGATCAGCCACAGATCACCGTCGCGGCTGTCCGTCACTGCGGCAGGCCCATTGAAACTGCCAGCCTCGGCATGGATGAAGTCGTAACTGCTCGATGCCGGGCCTTGCTGCAAGCGCAGCCGCAGCATCAAGTCATCGGCTTTCGCGAACGGGCTGAGCAGCAGCATGGCGGCAGCCAGTGTCACGGGCAAAGGCAAGAGCTTTAGTTTCATGGAGTTTCAGCGCCGTTTGAATTGAGAAGTCAGCCTGCATGGCCAGCGGCCAATGCACGACCGTGGCCCAATATTCATGCAGCCGTTCGGTTGCGCCTTGTACGCTTTGCGCGCAAATTGGCCGAAATGATCCAAACGTGGCGGTCACGCAGCGAGGGAATGCCCGTGTTTCACTGGATTACCGAATAAACAGCGTGTTGTGCATCGGTGGGTGTTGGAGTGCCAATACCTGCGTAGCGCTCCTGGCGAGGGCAGCCTGCCTGCGGCCGAGGGACTCATGCTCGAGCTCGCCATCGATGATCAGTTGGCAAATGAAAGGTGGGCCGAAGGATGAATCGCTTGGAAGGATTGGCCTCCGGCTCGCATCTTTAAGTGTTTACATAATACACATTGTCGAAGCTTTGCGCCGGCGTCGTAGGACCGTGCAACTGATCCTGTCGGGCCGCCTAGCGGCCCTTTTTTTCGCCCTGGCCAAGCCGATAACAGCCGCATGCTAAATCGCCTTCCGAGCGATCCCGGCAGCTTCAGGGAGCTGCTTTCCGACCTAGGTCTATCTGCTCACGACACGCCGCGAATTGCTCGGGCGCTGGGTGTGTCTGAGCGCACTGTTTGGCGCTGGTTCGCCTCAGAAGCCCCGCGTGTTGCTCGGCTTTCGCTGTGGTGGCTGTCGCGCCACGGCCACAGCGTTTGGGACGCCGAAATGCACAACAGGACGCAACTGGCGCTCACTCAGCAGGCGGCGCTCTGGCGCGAGGTTGCCAAGCTTAGACAGGCACAGCTGCGAACGCCGGACCTCCGGGCCTACGGCCCACCAGCTAACGAGCCTAGCGCTTATGGCCGGGTCGGGTCTTGATGAATGGGCCGGCGCACTGGCGGCACCTGTGCCGGCAGATCTGCAGCGGCTACCTGCTGAGGTGGCGGCGCAGCTGGTGAGCCGCCAGCGTTGATGCCGATCAGGCCAGGCCCTTGCTGCTCTATCGGCCTGGCCTGGCTGGAGACTGGCACCGCCTGGACAGCTGGGCGCTCCCAAGCGACGAAATAACCGCCCTGGGCTATGTCAACGCACAGCTGGTGCGGCACATCGAGGCGCGTGGCCTGCTGGGTGTAGCAGCGGCACACGCCACGCATGAGCACGCAGGCTGCCGGATACGGAGCCTGCGCCGGCCTGGTGACCTCGTCATAGACCGGCGCAGTGTGCGCCAGGCCAGGGATGCGCGGCGTGTAGGACTCGGCATATTCAGCCGGCGTCTGGCGATCGCGGCCGCCGCGGCCAGACCATGAGTCAACGCCAGACCGGCCAGGCGCACCAGGTGCATGCACTGCTGCCGGCGTATGCTCTGATGCCGTCGAGCTGGCAGACGTTGACTTGAGGATTGACCACCCGTAATAGGCCAGGCCAGCCGTCAGCAATGGCAGCGCGCACAAGATCCAAACACGCATTGGAATACTGCGCTTGACGGTGTGCAGTTCGGCGCTTTTGTACCAGGTGTAGACCTCTGGCGGATATTTCCACTCGTGGCGGATTGAATCCTTCTTGTTCTTGGCTACGTTATCCCTGACGCCGTTCACAAACTCATGAATGGTCGCGAATGTCGTGCCGAATTTCCGCACAACGTGGAAATGCCTATCGATGAGCTTGCGAACGAATACATCAAGCAGCATCGGGTCTTGGGTCAGCACGACCAGGTCAACGCCGCTATGCCGGTGCACCGCAAGCTTCTGCACCCATTCTGGCGTTTGACCACGACCGGTCACCGGAAAGGCAAACTGCGCCTCGTCGACGATGAACACCGCGCCTGGTGGAAGCTGCTGCCACTTCTCGACCTCCCAGGTTTGCCAGCCGGGGATATTCAGGCCAGGTATGCCGTTATGGTAGACCTGGCGCCCTTCTTTCTCGGCTTCAGCGCGCCAGCGCCACAGGCAGTAAAGCGTTTTGCCGTGGCCTGGCAGGCCAGTAATGAGGGTGAGCGCCATATCACTTACCTGTCATAACGCGCAGCTTGCCACTCGACAAGCCTTGCAAGGTGGCACGGCCAACAACTGCGGAAGACAAGATACTGACGATGCGTCCAACCTTGAGCGTGCTGCAAATGGCCACAATTTGAGGATTGGTTTGCAGTATCGAGTTAATCAGAGTATCGCGAGCAAAATCAATCGACACATCGACGCCAGTAAACACAAGATACGAGATACCGAGTGAAATCAGAACCTGGCCGACAAATGAACCGAGCACCGACCACAAGCCGCCAATCAATGCAGATATAAAAATGCCCATGGCTTAACCTCGCTTACCAAACATGATGAACGCGGCCAGAAAATACGCCAGGCCGACACCGAGCTGACCCATCATTTGCAATGGCCCGCACATTGAGCCCAGCGGAATCACCACGGTCTGGCCGGACAAATTCAGCGGAATATCAGCCGGGCAGCTGCCTGCCAACAGATCCACATCGCGCACCAGGCGTGAGGCGTCCATTTCCGGTGGCTGCTTGCCTGGGTGGCCATCCGGCATGGCCTGGCCGTTCAAAGCTTGCAGCTGATCGCCCTTTTCCTTCGCCGGCTTGTTGTACTCGTCGTACCACTGGCAGTTACGCTTCTGCTGCTCAGCTGCGATCGCGCACTGAATGGCGTCACCGTCACACGTCACAGCCGCACAGCTGCCGCCGATACTGCTCTGCTTACACAGCGGCGATGCCGGGTTTTCCTGGCAAAAGCTCCGCTGGTCCTGAGTCTTCGTCGTCGTGCCGGTCGTGTTGCCCTGGCCATCCTTCGTCGTCGTCGTCGTCGTGCAATTCAGGCCGTCACAACTGGTCGAACTGTCCTTAGTGCTACCAGAACCAGGACTCGACGCCCCCGAGCTCGGCGAGCTGGCCGACTCGCTTGGACCAGGCGCAGTCGTGCCTTTGCACGCCACGCACATCGACTGACCGTTGACAGTGCCAGGACACATATTCGCGCCACACGGCACCGGCGCGTCACTGATCTTTGTCTCGCCAGTGCCACCGGGATTTGCCGGATCTGACTTGCCCTGACAAAAATTGCCAGAGTATGTAAACGGCCACGTGGCCCACAGCCGCCCATCAGGGCTAGTCTTCACAGTGTTAGGCCGCACCTCACAGCCGCCCAGACACTGCATACCGACGCTAACAACCTCAATATCTGGCTGAGTAACCACGCTAGAGGAACCAGGCGAACCACAACTCACAGGCACACAGTCACCGCCAGGCCCCGGCTTATATCCAGCTACACAAAAGCATTTCAGGCTCGCACCAGAACCAGTACCACTGGCCGAGTCTGGGCACGCATAGCCCAACTTCCAAATATTGTTAGTACTCGGACCAGGCGTGACAGCCGGATAATCGTTTTCTGCCGTCGTCACAATCCCAGTACAAGGATCAGTCTCAACAACGGACTGATGCGAAGCAAACGACCAAGTTCCGGACTGCCCACCAGGCGCCACCCAGTCAGAGCCACCAGACGCCGTAACAGTCTGCTTTCGCACCCTCGGCCTACCGTCATTACACGACGACTGAGAGCCGTTACCGGTATACGTATTCTTAGCAGCGCACTGCGACAACCAGACAGAGCGCGGCAAATCCGTCATCTGAACACCGTAGCACGTGCCACTGTAAAGACGAACGGTCTTAGACCCGACATTACCGAACGCCAAACCGTCGCGCGAGCACAGCAAAAACAGGACAAAAAGAATCAGTCTTCCAGCAACAGCCATAGCGCCCCCAAAAACGCAATCACTACCCAGATTCCCACGGCTCACCCCCAGACGAAAAAAAAGGCCCCGAAGGGCCGCCAGGCTTACGCAGACCGCGTGATCCACTTCCAGACCTTGATGCCGATGTGAACCGTGAACACAGCGCCGCCAATCGTGGCAACAGCCGCGGCAGCGGACTTGATATCAGCCAGAGGCCCAGTCAGGTCGATTGCGTCTGCGTGAGCAGCTGCAGCAGTGGCCAGGCCAATAGCGACAACCGCGGCTCGCTTCAAAAACTTCTTGTTCATGATGTTTCTCCTGCCGATCCAATGACACGGGCGCTATATCGGCGTCTAGCAGCCCGAAACTCATTCAGTCGCCCCGTCAGCGCGAAGCACCCGGATCAGCATCCGAACCACCCAAGCGGTTACCCAGACACCAGCGATGGCAGCCGATAACGCCAGGCCCTGCTCGGTGGTCAACGACAGCGGATTGACCGGCATTTCCTCGCGAACGACCGCCCTCACCTGATCCTGTGTTTGCCATGCCGTGGACGGACCGCCATACAGGCCCTGATTCCAAACATCGAGATCCGGCTGACTCATCAGGTAGATGCCGCAGCTGCCGGTCTCATCCGGTGCAATGACCTGATCGCCGCTAGGCAGCGTTTTGACACAGACCGGCAGCATCAGCAGACCCCCGCCAAGCCAGCAGATCGAGCCAGGCGGTGCGCAGCTGTTGCGCGGCGTGCTACCCCTGCCCTAGTCCAATCCAGCGGCCGCAGCGAGTCGCTAGCCATCAAGCCGGCGTGATCGTGGTTGAGCAGGGCGCGCAGCTGGCGAACCACGGCCAGGCCAGCGAGCGGCACACAGAGAAGAGCAAGCCAGAGGTGCAGCATGTCAAGCCTTTGCAGGAGCCGGCCGAGCCGGCACAGCCTCAAGCGGCACCACATCGGTGACCAGCTCGCGCGCTTCCTTGCCGTTACCGACGCGCTGAACCTCCAGCTCGGCCAGGAACGGCACGGGCAGATGCATCAAGCGCTTCACAGCTTCAACCGGCACCTTCCACTCTTCAGTAAAGATGCCCTTGGCCCACTGCTTTTCAGAGTCGTTACGCGACACATCAAGCGCGCACTCGGTGTAGAGCTTGCCGCTGTTGATCGACTTGCCGTCCACCGTGCCGGTGAAGTACTTGAACCCTGTGACTTTGACTTTCATGCTGACTTTCTTTCATCGAACTGATACCAGGAGGGAGCCGAGAGCGGGCGCAGTTCAATCACCCTCACCTTCGGTTTGAAATTGATCACGTTGCGCTTGACAGCGATATCAAGCCCGTAGGGCAAAAGCGCTTGCCGATGCCTATAGAAGGTCATCCGCGACATACGAGCCGCCAGGTCATCGCCGGCCAAGTAGTCCCGAGCAGTACGCCTAAAGTGATTCGGCAACTGCTCAAGGTCATCGGTCGAGTGCTCAGCACGCCCCATGACCGCCCGCCGGTCTTCAAACAACAATTCGAGCTGGTGCATATCCAAACTCCCCAGGTATTGGCACCCCATCGATATCAATTGCGTCGCCTTTACGGTTACTTCGAACCGCACCATTCCGGCCTCTGCGCAATAGTCGACCAGGTGAGCGGGTGCCCCATGCTTCGCCAGTTCGACAGACTTCAAATAACACTTTGCATACACGCGACGGCTGCCGCGGCCCCAATCGACCGTTTCGCCATCAGCGTAGGTATCGACCTTGACGCGCGCGCTGTGCTGCTGCGCTGCGAGCCATTCCATGTAGGCCCGAGCGTCAGCCATCGACCCAGCGCCATAGTTCGCCGTCAAATCAATGCGTGTGATACGCGCACCGGTCCAGCACTCTTCAACCTCGCCCGTGTTCTCAAGCACGCCATTGCTAGTGCTCTTCTTGGGCCGATAGAACTTCCGCCCCCAGGTGAACGGCGGCAAGCCGAGCTTGGCCAGGATCTCATTCACGCGGCGCAAGCACTCGGCCAGGTCGAAGCCGAACACGTTGTTCGACCGTCCAAAGCGGCTGACGTTGCCGTCAAAGCTGACCGTGTGGCCATCACACCGAACTGAAACAGACGTCTCAAACGAGCCCTTGATGCGGCGCTTCCGATTGGTCTTCCAGATCAACTCGCCGTTGGCATCAACGCCGAACACCTCCCCGTCATGGATGACCGGCAGGTCTTCAGCATGGCTCTGATACAGCCCCAAATAGTCCACAAAGAACGGCTCAAGCCGACTGCATCCAGACGCGATTTGCTCGCTGCCTGTATCACCGGTGATACGTTGGTGACGTGTGACATGCACGTCACCTGCCCGGCCCAGGGTTTCCCCGGGGGTGCGCTGCGCGCCTCCCCCGGGGCCACCCTTCGCCAGCAAATGGGGGGCTAGTCGGTGCTCCGAAGTCGCCAGGCGCAGCGTCATGCCCGCGCCTCCGTGTTTGCAGATGGCAATGTGCAAACAGATTCGCACGTGCATCGGCCATCGCCCGAGCACAGCCGGACGTTGCGGGACTCGACCCAGACGCGGCCCAGGTCGCAATCGACCTTGAACCACTCGCCGCGCGCGGACTGGTCGAACTGCTCGACCATCTCGGCCACGGTGCCGCAGAGCGTGACACCCTTGCGCCGAATCTGAACGTGCACTGTCGGAGTCTTCCCAGACTCCAGGGCGCGGCTGACGAAGTGGCCGGTGTAGGCCCTGTGCGTCAGTGGGCCAGCTGTTGGCCCTTCTCCCATGTTTTGTGCGCTTATCATTCCGCCGCGTCCCATCTTGGTACGGGGCGCATTCTGGTACCAATTTGGTACAGCGGAGACTCAGATGCTTACCCTACTTTTGGCGGGATTGACAAAAGAACAGCGGCATGCCCTGGAAGCCTTGGGCATTCCACACAGCCGCATCAGCGAATGGAAACACGGCAAGCGCCGGCCAACGCTGGCGCAGATCCTGGCGCTGTCGATGGTGCTGGAAATTGACCCTAAACCGCTGGTGGAATGGCTGGCAGAACAGGAGGCTAATCCGGCCCAGCTGGACTACTTTCGCCAGGTCAAAACCGCAGGACTTGGACGGCTCTTGACTGTCGTTTTGTCAGTGGGTTTTGTCGGGGCTGGATCGCTGGTAACCCCGATGAATGCTAAGGCTAACTCGTTTGGTGCGCATCCGAACGGATTACACATTGTCGAACAAACTGAGGAAGCCAGGGCGAGCTGATCACCGCCAGGAATCCCGCATGGAACAAGGCCGCAAGCTGCGTTCCCTCTATCGCTACCTGGGCTATTCCAGAGCCCAGCTTGCGACATTTCTTCAGGTCTCCGAGCGAACCATTTATCACTGGGAAGCTGGCGATCAACGTATTCCGTTCTCAGTCATCAAGCTGCTGCGGCTGATGAGCCATCAGGAACTGCCAGGCGCGACCTGGCAAGGCTGGTGCTTCAACCGCGGCACGCTGTGGAGCCCTGAGGGCCACGGCTTTGACGGCAAGGATTTCGCCTGGCTCAACCTCACGGTCCGGCGCTCGGCAATGTTCACCGTCCTCAGCCGTGAGCGCGTCGAGCTGAGGCAGAAGCTCGCTGAAGCCCGCCAGGAGTTGGCACGCGCCGAAGAACAGGCCATCACCGCAGAAGGCCGCGCCGGCGTTCTGGAGCTGGCGGTTTGGGGCGTCATGGCACGTGAGCGCCGAGGTCTGTCGACTCAGGGGGTGCCCGTGGGAGGCGCGCAGCGCACCCACGGGCAAACCCTGAGTCAGGGTCGGGACGGTCTTGTAACACGTCCCGCAATTCTCACCGGTGAGAATTCGCCCCCTCGTTTTTCACATGATGAACTGCTCGACCCGGGCGCAATGACGCTGCCCGACGGCACCGACATGCCTTGGCGCGTAGCGTCGATTTCAGGCACGGGAGGCGTTCGATGAGCAAGCGCTCTGTCCGAGTCGCCCTGCTGCCGGAGCACCTGGCAGGCGTGCGCCAAGTGGTTGCAGAGAACCCCGGCAAGTCCCTGCGCAAGCTGGCACCCCTGGCCGCACAACGCCTTGGCCTGGTCCACGTGACCTACAAGTCGCTGCACAACTTTCTGGCCCTGCACGGCGTGATCCGAGAGGTGCCACAGCACGTGGCAGATCGCTCAGCACGCATCAAGGCCAAACGGCTGGTTTTGGTCGCAAGCCCGATGGTTGCGAGCAATGCGAGCCAAGGAGGCAACCATGGCCGGTGATCACTCCCGCAACAAGCAAGGTCGTTTGCGGCAGGAGCACATTGCGACCATTGAGGGCCTCATTCAGATTCATCCCGGCATCAGCCTGTATCGGTTGACGCAGCTGGTCGGCGCTCGAATCGGCATGCTGGA
Source organism: Roseateles aquae (assembly GCF_032337115.1). Lineage (NCBI taxonomy): Bacteria > Pseudomonadati > Pseudomonadota > Betaproteobacteria > Burkholderiales > Sphaerotilaceae > Roseateles > Roseateles aquae. Next base: position 129,087 of record NZ_JAVXZY010000001.1, on the reverse strand, counting down.
TTTGGCCTATTCGACGCTGCGCATCTTCATGGAGCGGCACGGCCTGGCCATCCTTCCAGCAGAGCGCAAGACTGGCACCGCCCTGCCAGGCACCCTGCCCGCTATTGAGCTGGGCGCTGACGGGATCACGGCGCGGGTGCACAGGCTTCGCGGAGGCCCGGAAACGGCCTCAGAGACGCGATCGCTGTGCCGCGTAGACCCGAATGCCAGTCTGGCCGATCAAGCACGCCAGGCGGCTGCGGATTGGCTCGACCTCGAGGTCGTGAAGGCTCTTGCTGCGGCCGCATTCCTGGCAGCCAGGCGCAAGACCTGGCAAGAGCCGGACGATGCCGACTACGACCCAGCAGACCCTGCGGCCTGGTTCGATCCGTTCATGTTCGCTGAGGACGTTGCGGATCTGTTCCGGCTTGCGGTTTTTCGCCAGGCCGAACGCTTCGGCGTCAAGGGTGCGGCAGATGAGGCCAAGCGCTTGGCCAGCCTCGGCGGTGCCGAGTGGCTGCCCAAGCCCGCAGCCAAGCGGGGGCTGGGGCAGAGCCCCAGAGAGCATGCCGAAGGCAGCGGGAACTGCCAACCTGGCAGTAATTCGGCGGGTATTCGCGGCTAAGAAAAATCGAATATCTCGATGCAAATTCGCGCCATCAAGACCATGCTTACCGAGTTACTAACTATTTTTTTGCTTCCGCGCTGAAGTATTTTCAGGAGAGAATCAAATTGAGTATGTACACATTGTCGAATTAATGGAGGCATTGGACTGCCAGTGCGCTGGCGAACAGACTGCCCGCGGCGCCGGTTCTACAAGTGCCACAACGGCCCGATCCCGCGGATCGTTCCGTTGCCGCCACCTCGACCCACACGGAGTGATCTGCCATGCACCAAACCCGCCAGCACTACACCGAGACCGTCAAGCGCCAGCTGGATGAACTGAACAGCCAAATCGACAGCCTGGAGGCCAAGGCCGAAGCCGTTCGCGAGGAAGCCCGACAGGGCTATCAGGCCGAGCTGAAGAAGCTGCGCGCGCAGTCGCACCAGGCCGCCACCCAGTTCAGCGCCTTGCAAAGAGCCGGCGAAGAAAGCTGGGACCAGATGAGCAACCAGATGGACAAGCTGCGCGAGGCCTTCAGGCATTCCTTCGACTACTTCAAGGTCTAGGCAGACGCTCTCGCGTCCAAGTTCAATGCGTCCCACCGCTCTCTGAAACTCCAGGAGTTCATCATGCTCAACAGCGTCAGCCATCTCAGCGGCTCAAGCGTTCACGCCAGCGATGGCGAGATCGGTCAGGTCAGCGAAGTCTTCTTCGACGACCACAGCTGGGCGATCCGCTATCTGGTCATCAACACCGGCAGCTGGCTGGCCGAGCGCAAGGTGCTGATTTCGCCCTATGCCGTGCGGCAGCCGCTGGGCGAGACGCGCAGCATCCGCGTGAACCTGACAAAGCAGCAGCTGCGCGACAGCCCCGATGTGGACACGCATCAGCCGGTGTCGCGGCGCCATGAACGCGAGCTGCTCGGTTTCTACCAGTACCCCGAATACTGGGCTGGCGGCGGGCTCTGGGGCCTGGGGCTGACGCCTTATGGGCCGATGATGCCGCTGTCAGAGGCCGAACTGGCCGCCAACCGCGCGATGCTGGAACGCGACTTCAAGCCGGCCGACGTGCATCTGCGCAGCAGCACGCAGGTGATCGGCTATCACATCGAGGCGGCCCATGAATCCATCGGTCAGGTCGAGGACTTCATCTTCGACGACTACAACTGGGCCATCCGCTATCTGATCCTCGACACCAACAGCTGGTGGCCCGGCGGCCGCAAGGTGCTGATCGGCCTGCACTGGGTCGACAAGATCGAATGGGCCACGCGCCGCCTGCACGTCAATCTGACGCGCAACCAGGTCAAGGCCAGCCCGGTCTATCAAGGCCTGGATCAGCTGCATCGCGATTACGAGACTCGCCTGCACCAGAGCTACAAGCGTCAGGGCTATTGGGACTGAGCCCGCGCTTCTTGAGCTGACGGTCCTCTCCCCTGGACCCAGCCGCCGGCTGACTACCGCACCGTGAGCGCCACGCCGCACACGCCAAACCCCACTGCCCGCCCCACTGCCCCCCCTGTCCCGCTTGACCCCGGCGCTTTGGTGGGCAGCTCCAGGTGGGCGCAGCCGCAGATCCGTCTGTACGCTAGCGAACCAACAGCGCACCGGCCAAGCGCTAGAGTCCGCCTCTGGGGCTGCGCAGCGCGCAGCCTCCATCAGCCGCCAGCCGGGCCGGTGATCCGAGACGCCGATACACATGGACGTCCGCTCTCACGGGAGCCGGCGCGGGAGGACTGCATGAACGAACACCGCGATGCCGCATTGGCCAATCATTTGTTGGCGGCGCTGCCGGTCGAGGAATGGGCGCGCTGGCACGACGAGATGGAATGGGTGGAGCTGCCGCTGGGCCGGGTGCTGTATGAGTCCGGCATGCCCCTGACCCATGTCTATTTCCCGACCACCGCCATCGTCTCGCTGCTTTACGTGATGCTGGACGGCGCTTCGGCCGAAATCGCCGTGGTCGGCCGAGAAGGCCTGGTCGGCATCTCGCTGTTCATGGGCGGCGAATCGACACCCAGCCGCGCGGTGGTGCAAAGTGCCGGCCAGGGCTACCGGCTGCGCGCCTCCTTGCTGAAGCAGGAGTTTGCCCGCGCCGGCCCGGTGATGCATCTGCTGCTGCGCTACACGCAGGCCCTGATCACGCAGATGTCGCAAACCGCCGTCTGCAACCGCCATCACTCGCTGGATCAGCAGCTGTGCCGCTGGCTCTTGCTCAGCCTGGATCGACTCGAAGGCCGTGAGCTGGTGATGACCCAGGAATTGATCGCCAATATGCTGGGCGTGCGCCGCGAGGGCGTCACCGAGGCGGCGCTCAAGCTGCAGAGGTCCGGCCTGATCAGCTATGCCCGCGGCCACATCAGTGTATTGGACCGCCCCGGCATCGAACGCCGCAGCTGCGAGTGCTACGGCGTTGTGAAGAAGGAATACGACCGGCTGCTGCCGGATCGCCAGGCCAGCTGAATCGCCGGCAGGCCTTGGGGATGGCGCGGTGTTCAGCGGCGCCGCGGCGCGCTCTGAAAAAACCAGTCCCAGGCGCCAGTGCTGACACCGTAGTTGCAGGGCTCGGGTGACAGCCCAGCGCTGCCGCGGTGATGCAGCGCATGCCGGCGCCGAAAGCCGGCCAGGTTGACGCCAGGCAGACTGGGCCCGCGCCAGGGATGGTGAGCCAGATGGTGGGCCACGCCATAGCCCAGATAGGCCGCCGACAGCCCCAGGCTCAGCGCCCCGGCCTGCCAGGCCTGCAGCCACCACCAGGCAGGCAAGGTGGCAATGCCCAGCAGGCCGGCGCTGAGCCAGGTCGGCGCGGCGATCAGCGCGCCGGGCCGGCGATGGTGATCGGCATGCCAGTTGCAGAACGGCGGCAGCTCATGCAGCACCCAGCGGTGCAGCAGGTACTCCAGCAGGCTCCAACTCAAGGCCCCCAACAGCAGCAAGCCCAGGCTGGGCAGCCAAGGTGCCGACGCTGCCAGCCACAGGCCGAGGCCAGCCACCAACAGCGTGTAGACGACGAAGTCGGCGATATAGGCCTTGCGGCTGAGTTCCATGCTGGTCATGAGCTGTGTTTCCTGTGCAAGGCTGTGGCGTCACTGGAATTCAGCGGGTGCCGCTGACCTCAACATCGACGCGTCGATCCGGCTGCAGACAGGCCCGCAGCGCGGCCGTGGGCAAGCTGGCCAGGCAATCACCCGCACGCGTCACCGGCGAGCCCTCGCCGCGCCCTGCCGTGCTGATCTTGCTGGCATCCAGGCCGCCAGAGGCAACCAGATAGGCCTTGACCGCGTCGGCACGCTGCAGTGACAGCGTCTGGTTGTAGGCGGCCGAACCGAGTCGGTCGGTATGGCCCTCGACGACGACCAGTTCAAAGCGGGTGCCGGCCATGTCGCGGGCAAACTGGTCCAAGGCCTCGCGGCCCTTGGGGCTCACCGAGCTCTGGTCAAAGCCAAACAGCGATTCGGCGCTGAAGCTGACCCGGCGAGGCGGCTCGCGCTGCGCTGCCGGGTCGGGCTTGTTCATGGGCATCATCGGCATCGGCATCGGCATCGGCGGAGGCGCGCTCACCACGGGCGGCGGGGCCGGCGTGGGCTCGACCACCGGCGGCCGGTAAGCGTAGTTGCTGGTGCTGGGCGCAGCGGCACGTGCACCACGAGCGCCTTCGCCAAAAGGCATCACCAGGCTCAGCGACACCAGGCTGATGCGCCCATGGCCCTCCATCGCATCGGCGACCCGGTACTGCTCGGCCTCGGCGCGCAGCAGCAGATTCGCGCTCAGCCGGTACTGCAGCCCCAGGCCGAACTTGTAGTTCAGCTGGCGCTGACTGGGGCTGGCCGAGACAGCGCTTACCGCGCCGCCGCCGCTGTAGCTGATGCGCGTCTTCGGGTATTGCGCGCCCACGCGAGCCAGCATCGCGAAGTCGTCACTGATGGGCAGCGTGCCGACCAGATCCAGGCTCGCGCCCTGCACCTTGATCAGGCCGTTCAGCACGCCGTCGGGCTCGGTGCGGCTCTGGAAGCTGTAGCGGCCCAGATTGAAGAAGCCAGCTTCGAGCCCGATGTGGCGGTCGAACTGATAGCCGAGGAAGAGCCGGTAGGCGGTATCACGCAGATCGCTGCTGCTGCCAGTCACAGTGAGCGGCTGCGGACTGGCCAGCAGCTGGCGCGCGCTGATGCGTTCGATATCGAAATGCCCACGGGCCTGGCCAATGGCCAGACCGCCATAGCCGTAGCTGGCATCCTGCGCTCGCACGGCGCCGGGCAGCGCCAGCGACAGGGCCAGCATCAGCAGCGTGTAGGCCGGAGGCAAGATGCTGGAACGCTTGGTCGCGCTGCTGGCAGTAGCAGATCGCGGCGGCGAACGGGGGCTGGCAGGGGTGTTGCTCATGGTGTGCAGTCCTTGTGCTGAATTCGGTGATGTGGTCGAAGTCGGCGATTGCCACAGCTCGAGTTCCACATCGCCCTTGTAGAGCTCCCTGGGGCCTGCGTCTGTGCGCTAGGGGACGGTCGCTTGCCCTGGCGGCGCCCAGACTGCGTTGCATGAGTACTCGAAAGAAACCCGACGGCAATCACCTGCTGGCCGCCCTGCCCGCTGCCCGACTGGCGCAGCTGCAGCCCCTCGGCGAGGTGATCAGCCTGCAACTCGGGCACCACCTGTTCGAGGTGGGGGAGCCCACCGCGCAGGCGCTGTTTCCGCTCAGCGGCTTTGCGTCGCTGCTGGCTCAGCTGCAGGGTCATACCGAGGGCGGCCACGGTGTCGAAGTCGGCATGGCCGGCCGCGAGGGCATGCTCGGCATTCAGCTCGCGCTGGGCGCAGCGCGTGGTGCGCCAGCGCTCCCACCGCAGGCCTTGCAAGGCATCGTGCAGGGCCAGGGGATGGCGTTTGCCATCGAGGCCCAGGCCTTTCTGCGGGTCTTGCCGCAGCAGCCAGAACTTCATGCGCTGCTGCTGCGCTACGCCGCCGTGCTGCTGGCCCAACGAGCCCGTGCGGCGGCTTGCCTGCGCTTTCACGAGATCACGCCACGGCTGGCCCGCTGGCTGTTGATGAGTGCCGATCGCGCCGGCCAGTCGCGCTTCGCGCTGACGCAGGAATTCCTTGCCGCCATGCTGGGGGTGCGGCGGGTAGGCATCACGCAGGCGGCCACTGCCCTGCAGGCGCAGGGCTGGATCCGCTACCACCGTGGCGATATGCAGCTCTGCGATCGACCTGCCCTGCGTGCCGCGGCCTGCAGCTGCTATCGCGCCGATCTGCGCAGCTATGCGCTTGGCATGGGCATGGCTACGGCCGAGCGCTGAACGGTCCGCCAGCGCACAGACAGCCTGCCTTGCCGCCGCCCATGCTGCGGACCGACGCCACAACTTAAGCCACAACTTAAACCACTGGAGCCCCCTATGAATGCAAGATCCGGCCGCAAGGCCCTGCGCCTGTGCGCCATCGCCCTGCTCCTTCCAAGCTTGGGTCTCTCATCGGCCTGGGCACAGCTGAGCCTGTACGAAGGCACTGACTTTCGAGGTCAGCTGCTGCAGCTCGACAGGCCCTTGAGCCGCCTGCAACGCAGCGGCTTCAACGATCGCGCCTCATCGGCGGTGGTCGGCCAGGGCGCCTGGGAGGTGTGCGAAGGCAATGACTATGCCGGGCGCTGCCGGGTGCTGCGGCCAGGCAGCTATGCCTCGCTGCAAGGCATGAATCTGAACAATCGCATCTCATCGGCGCGTCCGGTTGACGAAGACCGCCGCTTTGACAACGAGGCCCCGGTCGGTGCCATCATGCCCAGCTATGAATACCGCCGGCGCCCGCAGGAGCGGCTCTACCAGGCAGAAGTCCTGTCAGCTCGCGCGGTCTATGGCACGCCGCAGCAGCGCTGCTGGCTGGAACATGAACAGCCCAGCCGCGGCCGCAGCAACAGCAGTGGCGGCGCCATCGTTGGTGCCTTGATCGGCGGCATTCTGGGCCATCAGATCGGCGGCGGCACCGGGCGTGACCTGGCCACCGCCGGTGGCGCCGTGGCCGGGGCGGTGATCGGCTCCCGTGCCGGTGGTGATCGTGAGGAGGCCGGCGATGGCCGGCAGATCCAACGCTGCGAAACCGCTGTTGACGGCCCACCACAGTACTGGGACATCAGCTACCGCCACGCCGGTCAGTTGCATCGCGCCCAGCTCAGCATGGCACCAGGCGCGACGATCAGCGTCAATGCACGCGGCGAACCGCGGCAGTAAGGCCGCAGAGCGGCCGCCTTGACCGGTTCAGCTCAGGCGCGGCCGCTCTGCGACACCTTCTTGCCTACGGCGAGCGCCTCACCCGGCGCAGATCGAACTCGCGCAGCATCACCGGCTCCAGGGCGCCCTCGGCCCAGCGCAAGCGCACCGCCTCGTCAACCTCACTGGCGTGGCTGAGGTAGGTGGCCAGCGGGTCATCGTCGCGCGCCTCCGGGCAGTAGCGGTAGTGCAGGGCCAGGCGGCCGACACTGGCGCCGATCACCGCTTCCTCAATCAATACCCAGAAGCGCACGGTGCCGGATTCATGGTGATAGAAAGGCTCCCGCAAGGAAATCGGCGGGGGCAGCATGGGGCCATGCGACGCGGCTTCCATGCTCAGTGCCCGCCGCTGTCAGCCCGGCGCCCGGACTCGTAGAGGAACCAGGCGCGGCGTTCGCTCTCATCGATCCAGACCTCCATCAGGCTGGCGCTGGCGATGTCGCGATGCTCGGCGCACAGATCGTGGGTCTCGCGCAGGCGCGCCACCAACAGGCCATTGTCTTCACCGAGCTCAGCCAGCATGTCGGCGGGCTCGACATAAGCGGCATCGTTGTCCAGCACGCGCTGGGTGCGGGCGATGTGACCGATTGAGCGCAGCGTCGTGCCGCCGAGCTTGCGCACTCGCTCGGCCAGCACATCCGTCATCGCCAGCAACTGCGTGGCCTGCTCATCCAGCATCAGGTGGTAGTCGCGAAAGTGCGGGCCGCTCATATGCCAGTGGAAATTCTTGGTCTTCATGTAGATGGCGAACACGTCGGCGAGCAGCGCATTCATCGAGGCGCTGAGATCCTGGCAGGCCTGCCTGCCCAGGGCCGACGGGGTCTGCAGTGGCCGGTTGGCATGCAGGCTGAGATCGACATTGCTGACTTTCATGATGGCTGTCCTTGCTGTGAGCACCGCTGCCCCGCGCAGACCCTCCGGCCCGCGGCCTGTGGGCCGGTGCGCTGAGGCTGCTTGCGATGAGCCGCGCAGTCTGTGCGCTAGCTAACACTGTGCAAAGGTCGGCCGGATTTGGGGTGATGAAGGCATTGATGACTTGGCTACCTATACTGATTGCAACCTGACAAAGCAGTGCTTACACCTTCTTCCAAGGTGCGCTCGCTTGTACGGGATGAGGGAGGCCCCATGAATCAGGCCTGCGATCCATGCGGCAATCAGCTGCTGGGCGCGCTGCCAGCGCAAGCTTTGAAGCAGTGGCTGCCCCATCTGGAACCCGTTGACCTTGCACTGGGCCAGGTGCTGCAGGAATCGGGTGGCCGCATGAGCCACGCCTACTTCCCGGTCAGCGCCATCGTGTCCATGTTGTATGTGACCGAAGACGGTGGTTCGGCCGAGATCGCCGTCACCGGCTTTGAAGGCGTGGTTGGCATTTCACTCTTCATGGGGGGCCAGACGACGCCCAGCCGCGCCGTGGTGCAAAGCGGCGGCCACGGCTTTCGCCTGCCGGCCGCAGCGCTGATCAGCGAATTCAATCGCGCCGGTCCTACCCAGGCGCTGCTGCTGCGTTTCACTCAAGCCTTGATCACCCAGCTGGCGCAGACGGCCGTGTGCAACCGCCATCATTCACTGGACCAGCAGCTGTGCCGCTGGCTGCTGCTCAGCCTGGACCGCCTGCACAGCTGCGAACTGCAGATGACCCAGGAGTTGATCGCCAATATGTTGGGTGTGCGCCGCGAAGGCGTCACCGAAGCGGCCGGCCATCTACAGCAAGCCGGCCTGATCCGCTACCACCGCGGCCACATCACCGTGCTCGATCGTGCTGGACTCGAGCGGCGAGCCTGCGAGTGCTACGAGGTCGTGAAGCGCGAGTACGACCGTTTGCTGCCGCTGTCGCAGCAGGTGTTGGGCAAGCTGCGGGCTTGATCTTTGCGCCGTCCATATCGCTAATGTTGTAACAGAGCGTCTCTAAAGAAACACTGTCGCTGGCGTGCGCTGCCACACAGACAAGGTAGGCGGCGCTGAACAGACTGGGCTCCTGCACTGAAGGGCGACTTCGCCGCCCATGCCACCAGGAGATCCACGATGAAGCCGATTCTCGCAACGCAGCACCTGCTGGCGCCCGCCGGCAGCCCTCGCATTCACTTCGCCTCCCGCGGCACGGCGCTTTCGGCCGCAGGCCTGCTGATCGCAGCCGCCCTGCTGGCAGGCTGTGCCAGCGCGCCCCTGCCCAGCAGCCAGCTGGCAGTTGCTGAAGCCGCGGTGCAAAGCGCCAATACACGCAGCACCAGCGAGAGTGCCGGCGTCGAGCTGCAGATTGCCCTGAACAAGCTGGCCGCGGCCCGCACTGCGGTCACCGCGCAGGACTACGACAGCGCCCGACGCTATGCCGAGCAGGCGCAACTCGACGCCTTGCTGGCCGAGCGCCGCGCGCAAGCGGTACGCAACCGCCGCGCGGCCCAGGAAACCCAGGACGCCGCCCGCGCACTGTCGGAAGAAATCCAGCGCAAGACACCGGGTTGAACCGCGTGTGAAGCGAGCCTTTGCCCGCACGCCTCCAAACCAACAAGGAACAAACACCATGAAGCTCGATCCCTCTACCCTTCAGTCGCCGGCACCGCGCAGCGCCCGGGCCGATGCGATGACGATAGCCCTAATCACCCTGCTTGCCAGCATTGGCGGCATTGCCGCCTGCAGCAGCATGCCGGAACGCAATCTGGCCTTGGAGCGGGCCCATGCCCGCTTCGGCGCGGCGCAGTCCAACCCGCAAGTCAATGGCATGGCGGTTGATGAGTTGCAAGCGGCGGCGCAGGCCTTGCGCAGCGCCGATCAATCGCTGGCCACGGGCGGCACGCTGGCCGAGACCGATCATCTGGCCTACCTCGCCAATCAGCGCGTGGCCCTGGCCGAGGAAAGCGCCGCCAGCCGTAACGCGGAGCAACAGGTCAAGACGGCTGCGGCCGAGCGCGAACGCATGCGCCTGTCTATGCGCACCCAGGAAGCCGACACGGCGCGCGCGCAGCTGGCGCAGTCGCAGCAGGCCAATGCAGCGCAGAGCGGTGCGCTGGCACGCGCCGATGCCAAGGCCGATCGCAGCGATGCTGCACTGGCCCAGCGCGAGGCACGGATGCATGAGCTGGAGACACAGCTGGATGCCCTCCACGCCAAGAAGACCGAGCGCGGCATGGTGATCACGCTGTCCGACACCTTGTTTGATACCGGCCGCTTCGCGCTCAGCCCTGAAGGCCGGCGCAATATGAGCAAGCTGGCCGAGTTCTTCCAGCGCTACCCGACCCGCCGTGCGACCGTGGAAGGCTATACCGACAGCGTCGGCACGATAGGCGCCAACCAGCTGCTGTCCGAGCGTCGCGCCCAGGCCGTCGTGCGGGCGCTCACCGATCTGGGCGTAGACGCCAGTCGGCTGACGGTGCGCGCCTACGGCGAAGAGCAGCCGATCGCCAGCAACGATACCGTCGCCGGCCGGCAGCAGAACCGTCGTGTCGAGATCCTGTTCACCGCACAGGACGAAGACGTGTCGATGAACTGAACCCAGCGGGTCAGCGCTGGCCGCACATAACGACTCTTTTGTACGTCAGCGCACCGACCGCCGCGCCGCCATGCCCGATGCTGGGTCAACGCTGTGACAAGCCCTCTGCCAACCCGCGACGGCATCTCCGGCGCCAAGCCTCTCGAACTCGCACAAGGACACCATCATGAACACGCATTGCCTACGCCGCAGCGCCCTCGCCGTGCTGCTCATCAGCACCCTGGCCTTCACCGGCTGCGCTTCCACGCGCCACAGCGAAGGCGGCGGCGAGTACATCGACGACACGGTGATCACCACCAAGGTCAAGGCCGCCGTGCTCAATGAGCCGACGCTGAAATCCGCCGAGATCAATGTCGAGACCTTCAAGGGCCGGGTGCAGCTCAGCGGCTTCGTCAGCTCGCAGGCCGACATCAACCGCGCGGTGGCCCTGGCCCGCGACATCAAGGGCGTCAGCTCGGTCGCCAATGACATGAAGCTGAAGTGAATCGCTTCAGCCCTCTTGCTCAATCACATCAAGGAATCACTGCCATGAACAAGCCCACACTGCACGCGCTCAGCGCTGCGATCCTGATCAGCACACTGGCCTCTTCACTTTGGATCGGCAATGCGGTTGCTGCGTCCATGAACAAGGCCGACTACAAGGCCGCCAAGGACAACATTGCCAGCAAGTACAAGGCCGACAAGCAGGCCTGCAACAGCCAGTCGGGCAACGCCCGCGACATCTGCATCGAGGAAGCCAAGGGCGCACAGAACATCAGCGGCGCCGAGCTGGAGCAGAACTACGAGCCCTCGGAGAAGCACAGCTATGAGCTGCGCCTGAGCCGTGCCGACGCGGCCTTCGCCATCGCCAAGGAGCGCTGTGACGATATGGCCGGCAATGCCAAGGACGTCTGCCGCAAGCAGGCCAGCAGCGAGCATGTGAAGGCCAAGGCCGACGCCAAGCTGGCAGTCAAGACTGCCGACGCCAATGCCGATGCACGTGAGAAGACCGACGCCGCCCTGGCCACCGCCAAGAGCAAGACCAACGAGGCCCGCGCCGATGCGAGCGCCGACAAGCGCGAAGCCGCCTATGCGCTGGCCAAGCAGAAGTGCGATTCGCTCGCTGGCGACGCCAAGGCCAACTGCCTGATCACGGCCAAGACCGACAACCACCAACCGTGAAGCCCGGGCGGCGGCGTGCCCGTCGCCACCGGGACAAGGAGCCACCATGCTGCATTACGCCGTCGTCTTCTTCGTCATCGCGCTGATCGCAGCGCTGTTCGGCTTCGGCGGTATCGCCGCCGGTGCCGTCGAGATTGCCAAGGTCCTCTTCTTCATCTTCATCGTGCTGGCGCTGGCAAGCTTTGTGTTTGGCCTGCTGCGTCGCTGAACTCACCCATTCAAGGAATCCATCATGAGCAATCTGAACACGCAGTCGGCTTCGGCCAGCACGGCGCCGACTGCTACGCCGTCTGCCACGCCATCGGCCTTGGCCGAGCAGGCCACGGCTGCCGTCGATAGCGCCGCGAAGACGGTGGCCATGAGCCTGGCCAAAGGCGCTGACCAAGCGATTGCCCGTGTTGACGGGCTGGCCAGCCGCGCCGTTCAACGCTGCGATCAGGGCCTGGCCAGCGCGCGCCGCCTGGGCGAGCAGACGCAGGGCTATATCCGCCAGGAGCCGCTGAAATCGGTGGCCATGGCTGCTGCTGGTGGCGCGTTGCTGCTGGCTGCGGCACGCCTGCTCTGGCCGGCGCCGCCGCGCGGCTGAAGGCCTGATTGTCGGCAGACGCCGCTGGCCATTCACACGGTTAGCAAGCGCAGCAACGCCAGCTCCGTGCTGGCGTTGCTGCGCCGGGGCTGCCGCGTCCTTCCCATCCAACGCTGGAGCGAATATGGCTGCATCAAGCTCAGGTCTCGATCGTGCTGACCCCACACCACTGGCCGAACAGCTGGGACTGCATCTGCTGCAGTGCCACGGCGCCCGCGGCCGCCTGCATCGCCTGCGCTGCATCGGCGAAGCGTCCAGGGATTGGCTGATGCGACGCCCGGCAAGCGGCCTGCTGCTGCTCGCGCTGCCCTTGCTTGTGCTGTACGGCCTGATCTAAGGACGCGCATGGGCAGCCCCCCTGCGCCACCACGGAGCTGGCGCTTCGCTCGCCCTGCCCCATTGCTGCGTGCAGCCGGGCTGAGCAGCGAAGCCGCTGCCATGCTGCATGCTGCCCGCGGCGTGTTGGCGGCACCGATTCGCGCCGAGATCTTTGGCGCTGCGCGCTTTCGCCAGCATGGCCACAGCCTGGGCCTGGCGCAAGCCGCCACACTGACCGCAGCCCGCTCGGCCGCCTTTTTCCCGCGCCTGCACGACAACATCCGCGTGCTCACCGAGGCCCATCACTACATCGGTTTGCAGGAGCGCAGCGGCCACCATGTCAGCCCGGCCGGTGAATGGCTGCTCGACAACTTTCACATCGTCCAGCTGCAGCTGGCGCAGATCCACGAGGGCCTGCCGCGGCGCTATTTCCGCCATCTGCCGGTGCTGCTGGATGAGCACCTGGCCGGTCTGCCGCGCGTCTATGGCATGGCCTGGGCGCTGGTGGCGCACACCGACAGCGCCATCGACGCCTGCCTGCTGGCCGAGTTCCTCAGCGCCTACCAGCAGTCCCGCGAGCTGACCCTGGGCGAGCTCTGGGCCCTGCCCACCAGCCTGCGGGTGGTGCTGATCGAGAATCTGCGCCGCCTGGCCGAACGCGTCGCGGCGGCCAAGGCGGCCCGCGAACTGGCCAATCTCTGCGCCGATCAGTGGGCCAGCGAGGGCGCAGCGCAGAGCTTGGCCAGCTTGCCCTTGATGGCCGAGCGCGGTGTGCAGCCGGTGTTCGCGCTGCAGCTCTTGCAAAGGCTGCAGCCAGAGCCGGGCTTGGCGGTCGGCATGGTCAGCGCGCTGCCGGCGCAGAATGGTTCGCAGCCCGGGGCCGAACCGGCGCATCCGCTGGCCGAACTGGCTCGCCAATTGGCGCTGCTGCTGCCCGATCCCGGCGCGGCCCGGCTGGCCCAGCAGGCCGAAGAGGCGGCCGACAACCTGAGCGTCAGCAACGCCATCACCGCCCTGCGCCATCTCGGCGACATCGACTGGCGCAGCCTGATCGCCCAGAGCAGCGCACTGATGCTGCTGATGCGCGAATCGAGTGCCTTTTGTGCTGAGCACGACGACACCCAGGATGCCAGCCTGCATGAGATCGAGGCGCTGTCGCGCCATCGCCCCGAGGCGCTGAGCGAGTTGCACATTGCGCGCCAGCTGCTCGGCCTGATGGCGGCCGCAGCGCCTGCTGATGAACAAGGCGCCGTGCAGGCCTCGCCGGCCTACTGGCTCAACGGCGCGGGTCGCCCGGCCCTGCTGCAGGCGCTGGGCCTGCGGCCAGCGTGGTGGCAGCTGCGCTGGCGCAGCGAGCCCCAGTTACGCCGCCTCTTGCTGCCGCTCTATTTGGGCACGCTGGCCGTGGTCAGTCTGTTGCTGGGTGCCGGCTTGCTGGCCAGCCTGAGCGAGCGCCGAGGCGCGCTGCCGCTGGGCGTCGGCGCCGAACTGTTGCTGGGCCTGTGCCTGCTGTGGCCGCTGGCCGAGGCGGTGATCGCCGTGGCCAACCGCCTGATCAGCGAAACCCTGCGCCCGCATCGACTGCCGCGGCTGGCGCTGAAGAACGGCATCGCGGCTGCCGATCGGGTGTTGCTGGTGCTGCCGGTGCTGATTGGCAGTGCCGCCGCGGTACCTGCCTTGGTCCGGCAGCTGCAACGCCACTATCTGGCCAATCGCGAGCAGCAGGCGCAGTTTGCCCTGCTGTCCGATTTCAGCGATGCCGCGACCGAACACTGCAGCAATGATGAGTCGATTCTGCAGACGGCCCTGCAAGCCATCGAGGCCTTGGAAGCCGCCCATCCCCGCGCCGACGGCGAGCGCCGCTTCCTGCTGCTGCACCGCCGCCGCCGCTGGTCAGACACCGAGCAGTGCTGGATGGGCTGGGAGCGCAAGCGTGGCAAGCTGGAGCAACTGGTGGCCTGGCTGTCCGGCCAAGCACACAGTGGCTTCATCGATCTGGGCCCGGCCTCCCAGCCCCTGGCGGGCACGCCCTATCTGCTGACGCTGGACAGCGACACCGGCCTGCCGCCTGGCGCCCTGCGCGAGCTGATTGCCGTCGCCGCTCATCCGCTGAACCGGCCTCGCCTCAATGCCGCTGGCACGCAGGTGCTGAGCGGCTACGGCATCCTGCAGCCGCGGCTGAGCACCCGGCTGCCGCTGCTGCGCGATGCGACGCCGTTTCACTGGCTGTTTGCCGGGCATTGCGGCGTCGATCCCTACAGCGCGGCGAGTTCGGAGGTCTATCACGATCTCTTTGACGAAGGCAGCTTCAGCGGCAAGGGGCTGCTGCATGTGCCCACGCTGCAGGCCTTGCTGGCCGCTCGTCTGCCAACAGGCCAGGTGCTCAGCCACGACCTGCTGGAAGGCGCCATCTGCCGCTGCGGCGGGGTCAGCGACATCAGCTTGATCGAGGACGCACCGCTGCACGCCGATGTGGCCGCCTCGCGCCTGCATCGCTGGACCCGCGGCGACTGGCAGCTGCTGCCGCTGCTCTGGCGCGCCGGCCACTACCGGCTCGCCGCGCTGAACCGCTGGAAGCTGCTGGACAATCTGCGCCGCTCGCTGGTGGCGCCGTTCAGCCTGGGCCTGCTGCTGCTGGCGCTGGGGCCCGGGTGGCTGCCGCCATCCTTGGCGCTGGCCGTCGTGCTGGCAGCCTGGGCCAGCGGGCCGCTGCTCGGTGGCCTGGCCGCGCTGACGCCCAGCCGACAGGGCATTGCCCTGGCCCATTTCTACCGCGAGGCGGCGCTGGATCTGGCCCGGGTGTTGCTCGCCAGCCTGTGGCAGCTGGCCTTGCTGCTGCAGCAGAGCGCGTTGCAGCTGGATGCCATCAGCCGGGCGCTGTGGCGCCAGTTCATCAGCCGGCGCCAGCTGCTGCAATGGACGACGGCCGAGGCCGCACAGGCCGCCGCCAGCAGCGCCTGGCCCGTGCTGTGGCGCGCGCATCGGCGCGTCAGCCTGGCCACCCTGCTGCTGGCGACGCTGCTGATCGCTTTCGGCCAGGCACCGCTGTGGACGCTGGCATTGACGCTGCTCTGGGCCGGCACCCCCGCCTGGATCTTCTGGGCCAGCCGGCCGCTGCCGCGCCCGGCCAGCAGCCTGAGCGCAGCGCAGCGTGACTACCTGCAGCAGCTGGCCCATGACACCTGGCAGCTGTTCGAACGCCATGTCAACGCCGCCAGCCACGATCTGCCGCCCGACAATGTGCAGCTGCTGCCCGCGCTGATGGTGGCGGAGCGCACCTCGCCGACCAATATCGGCCTCTACCTGCTCAGCCTGGCCAGCGCCCAGCGCTTTGGCTGGCTCGATGCCGAAGAGATGGCCGCACGCGCCGAGCGCTGCATGGCCACGCTGGCCCTGCTGCCGCGGCATCGCGGCCACTTTCTCAACTGGTACGACACCCGCACGCTGGCGGTGCTGGCGCCGGCCTATGTGTCGACGGTGGACAGCGGCAACCTCTGCGCCCATCTGCTCGCGCTGGCCGGCGCCTGCGAAGAGCTGCTGCCGCTGCAGGGCGCCGCGCTGCGGCATCGATTGCAGCAGCTGGCCGGCAACGCACGTGAGCTGGCCGAGGCCGCCGAGTTCGGCTTTCTCTACGACAGCCGGCGGCGCCTGTTCCACATCGGCTACCGCCTGGCCGAGCAGCAGCTGGACAAGAGTTGCTACGACCTGCTGGCCTCGGAAGCGCGCTTGGCCAGCTTTTGGGCCATTGCCAAGGGCGATGTGCCGGTGACGCACTGGGGCGCACTGGGCCGGCCTTTCTTTGGTGCCGGCGGCAGCCGCGGCGATGCCGGCCTGCGCTCCTGGTCGGGCTCGATGTTCGAATACCTGATGCCACCGCTGACCCTGGCTGAGCCGGCCGGCAGCGTGCTGGCTGCCGCGGCACGCGTGGCCATCCAGGAGCAGATCGCCTATGCCCAGGGCGGCCCCTGGGGCATCAGCGAATCGGCCTATGCCGCAGTCGATCACAGCCTGGCCTACCAGTACGCACCGCAAGGTGTGCCGCGCCTGGCGCTGCGTCGCACGCCGGCCGATGAACTCGTCATCGCGCCCTATGCCACGCTGCTGGCGCTGCCGCTGGTGCCCGAGCAGGCGCTGGCCAATCTGCAGCGGCTGGAGGCGCTGCAGGCGCGGGGCGAGCTGGGCTTTATCGAGGCCTTGGACTTCTGCCCCGAACGGCTGCAGGGTGGCAGCAGCGTCAGCCTGGTACAGACCTATATGGCCCACCACCAGGGCATGAGCCTGGTGGCGCTGGCCGATCTGCTGCTGGACGGCGCACCACGGCGCTGGACCATGGCCGACGCCCGGCTCGACGCCCATGTCTCGCTGTTGCAGGAGCGCCTGCCACGCGAGGTGGCGCGCCTGCAGGCGCCGCCGCTGGCACCGCGGCACAGCGACAGGCGCAGCAGCACCGGGCTCAGCGGCCTGCCCTTCACGCCAGGGGAACAAGGCCTGCCGGGCACGCAGCTGCTTTCCAACGGCCGCTACAGCGTCAGCCTGCGTGGCAATGGCGCCGGCTGGAGCCGTTTTGCCGGCCAGGACATCAGCCGCTGGCGCGACGACGCGCTGCGCGACAGCTATGGCAGCTTCCTGTTCTTGCGCCGGGGCGAGCAGGCGGCACCGGTGTCGCTGAGCCAGCATCCGGCCCCGGACCCGGCCGCCCGCTACCAGGCCAGCTTCGAGCTCGACCGCGTCTGCCTGACGGCGCAGTGGCCCGATATGCGCAGCCGCTGCACGGTCTGGGTCAGCCCCGAAGACGATATCGAGCTGCGTCAGGTCGAGCTGTGGAACGATGGCGATAGCACCTTGCAGCTGGAGCTGCTGTCGATGTTCGAGCCGGTGCTGTGCGCGGCCCGTGCCGATGAGGCCCACCCGGCCTTCTCCAACTTCTTCATCGAGACCGATTGGGTGCCTGAGGAACGCGCGCTCTACCTGGCCCGCCGCCCCCGCCTGGCCGACGAGAGCAGCCTGCATGCGGTGCATTTCCTGGCCGTGCACGACGACCAGCTGCGCGGCCTGCGCGTGCAGACTGAGCGCCAGCGCTGGGCCGGACGCCAGCACGATGCCAGCACGCCCCGGGCCGACTTTCGCCCCGGCGAGTCGGTGCCGCCGGGCGGCTGGCCCAATGGGCTGGACCCGGTAGCCGCCCTGAGCCTGCAACTGCAGCTGCGCCCGCACACGATGACGCTCTTGACCCTGGGCACCGCAGCCGCCTTCAGCCGCGAGGCGCTCAACACTTTGGTTGACCGCTATGCGCAGGCTCCGGTGCTGGCGCGCTCCTCGCTGATGTCGGCCACCTTTGCCGGCATACGCCGGCGTGAGCAGCGACTGGCCGGCGAAGACGCCGCGGCGATGCAATGCCTCAGCAGCCTCCTGCTGATGCTCTATGCGCGGCCGCCAGCCCAGCCCCTGTTCGCCCTGCCCCGGCGGCTCGATGAACGGCTGTGCGATCGGCGTGATCTGTGGCGCTTCGGCATCTCCGGCGATCTGCCGCTGATCGTCGTCAGCGTGCAGGCCATGCAGGGCCTGCGCCTGATGCGCACGCTGGCGCAGGCGCTGCGTCTGTGGGCCTGGGCCGGTGTGGCGATGGACCTGGTCGTGCTCAATGGCGAACCGCGCTCTTACCTGATGCCCTTGCAGGCCGAGTTGCAGCAGCTGCGTGAAAGCCAGACCGCTGCTGCCGGCGCCGGCAGCGCAACGGCGCGCATGCATTTGCTCTATGTGGACGAACTCTCGGTGCAGGAGCGCGTCAGCCTGATGGCGATGGCGCGCGTGCGCCTGCTGGCCGATGGACGGCCGCTGTCGGCGCTGCTGGCCGAGTTGAGTGAGTGGCACCAAAGCGCTTGGCGCCAGCGCCGCCAGCAGACCCGCCTGCCACTGGCAAGACCTGACCCCAGTGCGAGCACGCCAGCCGCCCAACCAGGCACAAGGTCAACGCCCCAGTTTCGCGGCGCCTTTGCCGCGCAGGCCGACGACGCAGCCTTCAGCTTCAGCGTACGTGGCGCCCTGCGGCCCGAACGGCCCTGGGTCAATGTGCTGGCCAATGCCGAGTTCGGCTGCCAGTTGTCGGAGAGCGGCCATGGCTACAGCTGGGCCGGCAACAGCCGCTTGCAGCAGCTGAGCGCCTGGTCCAACGACCCGGTCTGCGATCCGGCTGGCGAAGGGCTCTTCGTGCAGGAGCTGCGCAGCGGCGCGATCTGGCCGCTGGGTGCCAGCCAGCCCGGCGACAGCGACACCGGCTTTGACGTTGAGCACCAGCCCGGGCGCAGCCGCATCAGCCATCAGCGCGGCGCGCTGGCCCTGCAGGCCAGCTGGACGGTCGACCCCGAGCTGCCGCTCAAGCAGCTGCGCCTGAGCCTGCACAACCAGGGCGCGCGGACCCAGCATCTGCGCCTGATCGGCCTGGCCGAATGGGTGCTCGGCGCGCAGCGGAGCGACCGGATGGGCGTGCGCAGCGCGATGGAGGCGCTGCAGCGCCCGCAACGCCCCGACTGGCGTGGCGAGGTGCTGCTGGCCAGCCAGGCCGATGGGCACGCCGGCTTTGGCGGCAGCAGCGTGTTCCTGACCCTGCATGTCTGCGGACAGAGCGAAACCCTGCTGGATGGCTGGACCTGCGACCGCCGCGAGCTGTTTGACGAGACCGGCCAGCGGGTCTTTCCGGCCCAGCTTGGAGCGCAAGCCGGCATCGGCCTCGACCCCTGCGCCTGCGCGGCAGTCAAGCTGCAGCTGGCAGCCGGCGCCCGCATCGATGTCGTGCTGCTGCTCGGCCACGGCAAGAGCCCGGCCGCGGCTCGGGCCCTGGCATTGCAGGCCTTGCTGCGCCTGGGCGATGAACGCGACGCGCCGGCCCGGCTGGAAGCGTCCACGCTGGCCTATTGGGACACGCTGCTGGGGCAGCTCAGCGTGCACAGCCCCGATCCCTTGTTTGATGCGCTGGTCAACCGCTGGCTGCTTTATCAGACCCTGGCCTGCCGGCTGTGGGCGCGCGCCGGCTTCTACCAGGCCGGCGGCGCCTTCGGCTTTCGCGATCAGCTGCAGGACGCGATGGCGCTCAGCCGGGCGGCGCCCGAGCTGCTGCGCCAGCAGCTGCTGCTTTCGGCCTCGCGCCAGTTCGAGGCCGGCGACGTGCAGCACTGGTGGCATGCCCCCGCAGGCATCGGTGTGCGCAGCCATTGCAGCGACGATCTGCTCTGGCTGCCCTATGCGACGCTGCACTATCTGCGCAGCAGTGGCGACACGGCGGTGCTGGATGAAGAGCGCCCCTTCCTGAGCGGGCCGGACATCCCTGGCGGTGCCGAAGACCTCTATGGCCCGGCCGAGATCAGCGCCCACAGCGCCAGCCTCTATGAGCACTGCGCGCTGGCGCTGGACCGCAGCCTGGGCGTCGGCGCACATGGCCTGCCCTTGATGGGCAGCGGCGATTGGAACGATGGCATGAACCGGGTCGGGCATCAGGGTCGCGGCGAATCGGTCTGGTTGGCCTGGTTGCTCTGCCAGCTGGTCGACGAGTTCGGCCCGCTGGCCCAGGCACGCGGCGACCAGGCACGGGTGCAGCGCTGGAGCCATGCCGCCTTGGGCTGGCGCGCGGCGCTGGCCACCGAGGCCTGGGATGGCCAGTGGTACCGCCGCGCCTTCTTCGACGATGGCACGCCCTTGGGCAGCGAAGCGAATGCCGAATGCCGGATTGACCTGATCGCGCAGGCCTGGAGCGTGCTGAGTGCGGTGGCGCCGCGGCAGCGCCAGCAGCAGGCGATGGCGGCGGCGGCGCGCTGGCTGATCGATCCGGCGCCAGGCGGCGCCGCGCTCGATCTCGGCCTGCTGCGCCTGCTCAGCCCGCCGCTGCAGCACGCCCAGCCCAGCGCCGGCTATGTGCAGGCCTATCCGCCGGGCGTGCGCGAAAACGGCGGCCAGTACTCGCATGCGGCGGTCTGGGCGCTGATGGCCCAGGCCGCGCTGGGCCAGGGCGACGCGGCCTACCTGAGCTTCACCCGGCTCAGCCCCGCTCACCGCGCGGCACATCAACAACAGGGTGCGCTCTACCTGCTGGAGCCCTATGTGATGGCCGGCGATGTCTACGGCGCCGCGCCCTATGCCGGCCGGGGCGGTTGGAGTTGGTACACCGGCTCGGCCGCCTGGGCCTACCGCGCCGCGCTGGAGTCGATCTGCGGCCTCAGCCTGCAGGCGCAGCGCCTGAGCTTGCGACCCTGCCTGCCCAGCCACTGGCCGGGCTTGCGCTTGCAGCTGCGCCATGGCGGCCACTGCCACCACATTCAGCTCTGCGCCAGCTGGGCGACCCAGGAGATCGATGCTGCCCGCGCTGCCGGCGCCGTCGCCCTGGCCATCGGTGCCGAGCTGGACCTGCAGGCCTTGGGCGACGATTCCCTGCATCTGCTGATCTATCCGGCCGGCCTTGCGCCGACGGCGGCGTGGAACCCGAACACCGAGGTAGAGGAGCAGCCGCAATGAAACCGCCTGCCTGCCGCGGGCGCCGTCCGCTGGCGCATGAGGTGAGCCAGCGGATGCTGACGCTGCGACGCACGCTGACCATGGAACGACAGCGCCGCCAGGCGCAGTGGCAGGCTTCGTTGCAGCAGCTCGATGGCGAGCCTGACTTTGTGCCGCAGCCACTGCCGTCGCCCGCCCTTTGGAGGCGGCGGCGCTGAGGCACAAAAGAGCGGCTTGCTTCGGCATTCAATTGACGCTGATCTTGATTGTCATTCGAAGTGCGCAGATGCCCATGACATAACCAAGAATGGCCGCCTACCAGCTTTGGTAGGTTACGCCGAACAGGCCTTCCGAGACACTGAGCCGCATCGCAAAAGGGGCTAGTCATGCTGGGTAAAGGTGATCGAAGGTGGACAGGCAACACATGCGGCAATGGCCGATTGGCAGCACAGCTGTGGAGTGCCTGGTCGTGAGCAGGTCGGCACTGCTTGATCGGCCTGAGTTCAGCGGCGCCAAGCCGCTGGGCGCCCCTGCAGCCGGCCCCGCCGCCGGCACGTCAGGCCATGACTTGGCAGGCAGCTTTCTCGAGACCTTGCGACTCAATGCAGCCGCTGATCCAGACGGTATGGTCTACCGCTTCATGTCCGTCGGTGGTGAGCAGGAGTCGCTCAGCAATCGGGCATTGGCGCAATGGATCGGGCGCTATGCCGGGGCGATCCGCGCGATGCACAACAGCAGCGCCGAGGAACCCAGCAAGATCGTGCTGCTCTTGCCGCAGGGCAAAGACTTTGTGGCCGCTTTCTTTGCCTGCATCGCTGCCGAGGCCATCGCAGTGCCGAGCTTCCCGCCCAAGAATCAGGCCCAAGCCGACCGCCTCAAGCTCGTGCTGATGGACCTGGCCGAGTGCATCGTGCTGGCCGACCGTGACTGCCTGTTGAACGAGGTGGCCGAGCTGCGCAAGGATCCTGAGCTGGCGCGGGTCAGCTGGATCGATATCGAAGAGCTTGCACAGGCACCGGTGAAGCCCTTGCATGAGTTCTCCGCCCGCCCCGAGGCCATCGCGATGCTGCAGTACACCTCGGGCTCGACCGGGGTGCCGCGTGGCGTGATGGTCTCCAACCGCAATATGGTGGAGAACTCCGAGCTGATCAAGCAGGCTTTCGGTCACCAGCGGCCGGACCGCCGCTCGGTGATCTGGCTGCCGCCCTATCACGACATGGGCCTGATCGGCGGCGTGCTACAGGCGGTTCATGCCGCCTACCCCGCGCTGCTGATGCCAACCAGCCTGTTCGTGCGCCACCCGCTGCGCTGGCTGAAAGCAATCGAGGAGTTTCGCGGCACCAGCAGCGGTGGTCCCAACTTCGCCTTTCAGATGTGCGTGGACAGCGTGCGTGAGCGCGACCTGGCGCGGCTGGATCTGAGCAGCTGGGATATCGCCTTCTGCGGCGCCGAGCCGATCAGCCACGAGACCATGGTGGCCTTCTCCAGGAAATTCGCCGCAGCGGGCTTCCGCCCATCGGCCATCTACCCCTGCTATGGCATGGCAGAGACGACCTTGATGGTGTCCGGCAAGCATTATCTGGAGGACATGCGCTCGCTGTATGTCGACGCGCATGCGCTGGCACACGGGCATGTCAGCCTGAGCCGGGCAGAGGCACCAGGCAGTCGTGCGCTGGTCAGCTGTGGCGCCGTTCACCCATCCCTGGATTTGCGCATCGTTGATCCGCAGCTGGGCATTGAGCGTGCCCAACGTGAAATCGGCGAACTGTGGGTCAGCGGCCCCAGCGTGACACAGGGCTACTGGAACCATGTCGAGAAGACCCTGCAGACCTTTGACCAGCCGCTGGCCGGTCGCGCGCAGCGCTATCTGCGCACCGGCGATCTGGGCTTTATCGAGCAGGGGCAGCTCTATGTCACAGGCCGGATCAAGGAGGTGCTGATTGTTCGCGGCGCCAACCACTATCCGCAGGACATCGAGCAGGAATGCGCGCTGGCCTGCCCGGAGTTTGTCAACTGCCGCGCTGGCGCCTTCGCCGTGCCCGGGCTGGCACATGAGCAGGTGGTGATCGCGCTGGAGGTCCCGCGCGTGCCCATCGAGCACGATCAGATTGCCCAGCGCATCAACAAACGTCTGGTCGAGAAGTTCGGCATTCATGCCGACGTGATCCTGTTTGTTCCCCGCAAGACGATCAAGACAACGACCTCGGGCAAGTTGCAACGCCTGGCATTGCGCAATGACTATCTGTCCAACAAGCTGCCGAACTATCACGTCTGGCAGCAGGCGCCAACAGCGCCGGAGCCCGCGGCGCTGACACCGTTCAGCGCGGCCAGCGTCGAGGACGTGCTGCAGTGGATCACCCAGCGCATCGCGACCATCACCCGGCTCGAGCCCGGCCGCATCCATCCCGACGACAGCTTTGCTGATCTGGCGCTGGACTCGGTGGCCTCTCTGGAGATCGTCTCGGAGCTGGACCATCAACACGGCATCGGCGTCGCTCCCGAAGCGCTCTACACGCACAACACGCCCATGCTGCTGGCGACCGAGATCTTCAAGCTGGCCCAGGCCATGCTGCCCACGACACAGGAGAGTCGCTCATGCTGAGCGCTAATTCAATTGCCGATCGGCTTGCCCAGTTCATCAGCCTGAGCTTTCTCGAGCGTGACGAGGCCGAGCTGACGGCCGAGACCCCCTTGCTGGACCTGAACATTCTCGACTCGGCCTCGCTGTTTGACGTGGTCGACTTTGTCCGCGCCGAATGGGCCGTTCACATCCCTGCCAACGAGATTCATCCTGAAAACTTCGCCAGCATCAGTCGGCTCGACCAACTGATCAGCCGGCTCCTTAGCACTGAGGCGACATCATGATTCCGAACCAGTGGTACGCGATTCTTCGCAGCGAAGACGTCAAGAAGAAACCGGTGGGCGTGACGCGCTTCTCCAAGAAGCTCGTGCTTTATCGTGACACCCGAGGCAAGGTGGTCTGCCTGGACGATCGCTGTCCACACAAGGGCGTGCCGCTGAGCCATGGCCAGCAACACGGCGATCTGATCGCCTGTCCGTATCACGGCTTTCAGTACGACGCCAGCGGCCAGTGCGTACACATGCCGGTGCTGGGCAAGAACGGTACACCACCGAAGGCGATGTGCGTGCGCTCCTATGCGCTGCGCGAGGAGCACGGCCTGATCTGGTTCTGGACCGGCGACGAACAGGCCACGCCAGTCGGTGAAGTGCCGATGTTCGAGGAGTTCAGCAGCTACCAGGGCTTCACTTCCCGCTATGGCTGGGATGCGCCGGTGCACTACACCCGCTATGTAGAGAGCGTCTGCGAGGTCTACCACGTGCCCTTTGTGCACAAGGGCTCGGCGCTGAATATCTGGGACCCCAAGGGTGGCCGTGTCGACAACTTCGAGTGCCATCTGCAAGGCACGCTGATTCGCAGCGAATTCATCCTGCGCGCCGACGACGAGCGCACGGCCGAGGAAACGTTGACGGCCAAGACGCCGTGGACGCGCGGCTGGCGCATCGGCGTGGACGTGCTGATGCCCAATATGGTGCAGATCCGCAATGATGTCTTCGACGTCTATCTGATCGCCACGCCGATCGATGACGACAACACCTGGGTCTGCGTTTGCTACAAGGAACCCAAACGCGACCTGCTCTTCCCCTTTATCAAGCCGCTGCCCATCCCGGGCTGGCGTCGTGTGCGCCCCTGGCTGATGTGCCGGATGGAGCGCTACATCCAGCAGGCCAAGGACATGGAAGCACTGCGTGGCCAAACGCCGCGCATCTCCCACCTGAAGGCGAACAAGCTGCTGCCGCTGGACAAGGTCAACGCGCACTACCTGCGGCTGCGTGAATCGCTGACCCAGGCCGCACTGTCACAGCGTGCCGAGCCAGCGAGCCAAGCCATCCACTTCGTGGCTCGCCATCCCACCGCGACGGAGCCCAGCCACACCAACGTCGCCCAGTCGGCCACATCAAGCCTTTTGTCCTGAGCTTGTGTACCGCAGATGAATTGCTCGAGGTCTACACCATGAACCAAGCCGTACTTCAGCCCGTCGCCGACAAGACCCAGGTGATCCGCACCGTGGTGAGAACGCACTCCCAATACGACGACAGCGAGCTGCTGCCGACGGCGCTGCTGCAGGAAGACCTGGGCATCGACTCCATCATGTTGGCCGCCATCGTCGCCGACCTCAACAAGATCTTCGCGCCGAGCAAGCAGCTGCGCCCTGACGAGTTCGACACGCTGGACTCCTTGATCCGCAAGTTCGCCAGCCTGGAGCTGCCGCAGATCCGCCCGGTAGACCTGCCCCAGGAGCCGGAGCGGCACAGGCCGCAGCAGGAAGGCGGCGCAGCGAAAGCGAACGAGACTGACGCCGCCTTGACCATGCGTGATTTCGTCGGCGATTCCAGTCCCGACCCCTTCGCCAAGACCGAACGGTTTGCGGCCTTCCTGCACAGCCGCCAGCAGCAGGGTCTGTTCTGGTACGGCATGGCCTCCAAGGGCCTGTGCAGCAACCGCGCCGTCATCCACGACGAATACGAAGGCCGTGATCGCGAGTTCCTGCTCTTTGCCTCAAACAACTACCTGGGCCTGGCCAACGAACCGCGGGTGCTTGAGGCCATCATCCGCACCACGCGATCACATGGCGCCACCAACACCGGCAGCCGGCTGATCGGCGGCACGACCGATCTGCACAAGGAGCTCGAGTACCGGTTGGCCCAGCTCAAGGGCCGCGAGGACTGCATCGTCTTCCCGTCCGGCTATTCGGCCAATCTGGGCGCGATCTCGGCGCTGCTGGGGCCCAATGACCTCGCCATCACCGATATGTACAACCACATGAGCATCCAGGATGGCTGCAAGCTGTCGGGGGCCCAGAAGCGCATCTTTGCGCACAACGACATGGCCTCGCTGGAAGAGGTGCTGCAACGCAGCCAGGACAGGCGCGGCGGGCGGATGATCGTCGTCGACGGCGTGTTCAGCATGCATGGCGACATCGTCAAGCTGCCCGAACTGGTGCGCCTGGCCAAGCACTACGGTGCCCGCGTGCTGGTCGACGATGCTCACTCCACCGGCGTGCTGGGCGCCAGCGGCTCGGGCACGACCGAACACTTCGGCATGAAGGGCGAGGCCGACCTCGAGGTCGGCACCATGAGCAAGGCACTCGGCGGCCAGGGGGGGTTCATTGCCGGCGACAAGCGGGTGATCGACTACCTGCGCTTCTACGCCAACTCCTATGTCTTTGCCGCGACGATTCCGGCACCGGTTGCCGCCGGCCTGATCGAGTCGATCTCGCTGATGCAGACCGAGCCGCAAAGGCTGGCGGCCCTGTGGGACAACATCCGCTATCTGAAGAGCCGCCTCGACGCGCTGGGCTTCAACACCGAGCATTCCGACAGCGCCATCATCCCGGTCGTCATCGGCAATGAGCAGCGCGCGATGGAGCTGGGCCGTTCGGTGCGCCGGCGCGGCATGTTCTGCCAGACCGTCGTCTTCCCCGGCGTTGCCGTCGGCGATGCCCGGCTGCGCATCAGCGTGATGTCCAGTCACACCCGTGAAGATCTGGACGAAGCCGTACGCATCCTGCGTGAAGCCGCCGAAGAGAATGGCTTGCCCCTGAACACGGCCGGAGGTGCGCATGGACACGCTTGAACAGCGCTGGCTGCCTGTCCATGCCCAACTCGCCGAACAGGCTAGCTCCCGCCCTGATGCCCCATTCCTGTTGGCCGATGGCGGCATCAGCTATGCCAGCGCGGCAGCCTGGGTCGCACATATCTCGACCACACACTTGCAGCGCTTTTCGGGCCAGCGTGTCGCGCTCTGCCTGGACAAGGGCAATGCCTATGCGCTGTCCATCCTGGCGGCCCTCTACGCCAACTGCAGCTACGTGCCCATCGACGGCGCGCAACCGGCGCAGCGCGTCGCGATGATTCTTGCGGACGCGGCGCCGACGGTGCTGATCTGCGACCACTCGCATGCCTGCAGCCTGATCGAGCTGGGGCTGCCGGATAGCGTCGTGCTGTTGCTGGTGCATAGCGAGCTGCCGCTGCCCGAGAGCGCTGCCGTGCCCGCCGGCGTTGAGGTGCATCATCTTGCCCACCACCTCGCCCATCCGAGCGTTCAGCCGGCGACCGGCGAGTCCCTGGCGCTGCCCGACACCTCAGCCTGTCAGCCTGGCGATTTGGCCGCCCTGCTCTACACCTCGGGCTCCACCGGAAGCCCCAAAGGCGTACAGCTCAGCCATCTGAACCTGAGCAACTTCGTGCAGTGGGCAGTGGCCGAGCTGCGGCTGACGCCGAGCGACCGCCTTCTGAATCTGGCCAGTTTCAATTTCGACCTCAGCACCTTCGACCTGTTCGGCAGTCTGCTGGCCGGCGCCTCGCTGTACGTGAGCCATGAGCGCGAATCGGCCCATGTCAGCCGGGTTGGCGAACTGCTGCGCGAGCAGGCCATCACCACCATTTACAGCGTGCCCTCGATGTTCGCACTGCTGAACCGTTCGGCGGCCTGGCCAGCGCTGGACGCACAGGCGCTGCGCCATCTGGTGTTTGCCGGCGAGGTCATGCCCAAGCCGCAGCTCAAGCTGATGGCCAAGGCCGTTTCACCGGCTTGCCAGCTCTACAACTTCTATGGGCCAACAGAAACCAACGTTTGCCTCTTCCACCGTGTCAGTGCTGAGGATCTGGCCTGTGACGAGCCGCTGCCCATCGGCCAGCCGATCGACGGTGCCACGGTTTGGCTGGTCGATGAGCACGGCCATTACCGCGCCGATGAGGGCGCGGTTGGCGAGGTCTGGGTGGCGGGCCGTTGCGTCACTCCAGGCTATTGGCAGCGTCAGGATCCGCGCAATGCGTTGAATCACCAGCGCGGCATGCACGCCACCGGCGATTACGGCGAGTGGCAGGGCGGCAGGCTGCTTTACCGCGGCCGGATCGATCGCATGCTGAAGCTGAGCGGCTACCGCGTCGAACTCGGCGAAATCGAGTCCATCCTGGCGCGCCATCCGCAGCTTCAGGAAGTTGCGGTGATTGCCGAAAGCGTGAACCCACCCAAGCTGGTGGCCCACTATGTGAGCCGGGATCCCGAGCAGCGCCTCGGCGCGCTGGAGCTGAAGGCATTTTGTGCCGCTCATCTGCCCAAGTACATGGTGCCCCATGTGTTGATCCAGCGGACAGCGCTGCCCAAGAATGCCAATGGCAAGATCGACTATCGCGCGCTGCGCGAAGGCCAGGAACCGGTGACGGCGTGAACCACACAGACTCCACAGCACTGCCGCGGGGCTGGGCCATCACGGGGCTGGCCTGCCGCTATCCGGGCATAGAGTCCACCGAGCAGCTGCGCAGCCGGCTGTTCGATCCCGCGGCGCCGAGCCCGGCACTCGCGGCAGACGAGCGCAATCGCCTGCCGCCGCCGCGCGCCAGCTACGCTGACTTTGGCATTCCGCCGATCTACCGAGCCTCGATCAACCGTGTGCAGCTCGATGTGCTGGATGCGGCGCGGGCCGCCCTGATGCAGGCGGGCCTGGCGCAGGGCGGCATCGACGCCGAACACACCGATGTGGTCTTTGTCACGGCATTTGGCCTGAATCGATGCCACGAGAACGAGGCGCGGATGCTCGGCGTCGAGCTGGCCGCGGCCTATGCCGAGGGCCTGCCGGAGCAGGATCAGCAGCGCTTTGTCGCCCATGCCAAGCTCAAGCTCGACCACGCCTTCGCGGCCAGCTCACACGACAAGGTGGGCGAGATGGCCAGCACGGTGGCGGCGCGCATCGCTGCCTGCTTCAAGCTGCGCGGTCGCGCGATTGCGCTGGAGGCGCAGGACGTGGGCGGTGTTGAAGCGCTGCTCACGGCGCTGGATGCGTTATCGCAAGCCCGAGCGCGTGCCGTGCTGGTGGTTGGCGCGCAGCGGCTTGAATCGGCACTGCTGCGCCAGACTCTGGCCCGGCACCTGGACGCCGATCGGCTCGCGCAGCTTAGTGAAGGTTGCTGTGCACTTGTCCTGCAGGGCGGCGATGTGCAGCCGCAGCGCGTGTTGGCGCGACTGGCCGATGTGCGGCTGAGCAGCCTGCAAAGCTGGCAACAACTGGTCAGCGGATGGGGAGCGGCTGCCGATAGCCACGAAGAGACAGCGTATTGGGCCTTGGGCGGCCAGCTCGACGTCGCGCAGATTCGGCCGCTGGTGCGCGCCAATGATGGCGTCAGTTCTCAGCTGGGCATCTGCGGCTATGGCCACGCCATTGAGGCGCTCAGCACCTTGGCCCACGCGGTCCTGGCTCAGCAACAGCGACCAACACACCGCGTGCGGGTGATAGGCGCCGGACTCGCGGGCCAGGCCTATGCAATGCGACTTCTGCCCGCCAATGCCGGCGCGGCCGTGGCTGCGGTTCAGCAAGCGCCGGTGGCCGTGATCGGCGCCGGTGCCTGGTTCGGCCCGGCGCGCGGTCTGCAGCAGTACTGGCAGCAGCTGCAAAGTGCTCAGGCGCAGTTCCGAGCGCTGGACGCCGAACGCTTTCGCCCGGCGCTGTTCGCGTCCAGCGAGGAAACGGCACCGCTGTCCTACTACATTCAATCCGCGTCCTTCACCGAGGCAGCGCAGCGCCAGGGGCGAAGCGCAGATCCGGCTGCCCTGCCCTTGGCCCTGGCCGTCGCCCAGGAAGCGTTTGATGCGGTCAAGACCGCACCGCCTTGGGCCAGCAACCAGGAGTTGCTGGTGCTGGTGGCCACCAATCTGACGCTGGATGTCGAGCGCCGGCTGGCCGCGCTGGAGTTGCAGCCCCGTATAGAGGCGGTGTTGCAGTCCTTGGGGCAGGAATGGAAGCTCGGCGAGGCACAGCAGGAAGCCGGCATGCAGGCAATGCGCCGGGCGGCCCTGGCCTATGGCCGTGGCGACGATGGCGCTCCCCTCCAGCTGGCCGACGACGCGCTCGCCAGACTGCCCGCCAGCGGCATGGCCGCTCGCATCGCCAAGACCCTCGGCTTGGACCATGCGCGAGGCCTGGCCATCGAGGCGGCGTGCGCGGGCTCATTGGCCGCCATCGAGCTGGCCATGCTGAGCCTGCGCAGCGGCCGTGCTGCTGCGGCCCTGGTCATCGGCGTTGAGCTGCCTGTCAACGTGCATGACCTCTGCCTCTGCGCCGCGCAGCGCATGTTGGCCCCCGGTGTGATCGCCACGTTTACCGATCAGGCCACCGGCTTCACCCCCGGTGATGGGGCCGGCGCTGTGCTGCTGACCCTGCAAAGCAGCGCCGAGCAAGAAGCGCAGCCGATGCTGGCTGCACTGCGCGCGATTGCTTCCTGCACCGAGAGCAAGTCCATCATCGCGCCCAATACCGCAGGCCAGGTCAGCTCGATGCAGCGCGCTTTTGCGCAAGTCGATCACCCGCCTGCGGCCATCAGCTATGTCGAAACGCATGGCACTGGCACCTTGATCGGCGATGAAGTCGAGATCGAATCGCTGGCTGCGGTCTACGGTGCCTCGGCGCGTCTTCAGCCGCTGCGCCTTGGGGCATTGAAGAGCAGCTTTGGTCATTGCTTTGCGGCGGCAGGCATGGCCAGCGTGGTCAAGACCCTGCTGGCGCTGCAGCACGAGCGCTTGCCGGCCAACCATTTCGCGCACCCGCTCAAGGCCGAGCTGGGCTTTGAACAGCGCGGCTTCGACCCCTTGCAGCAGCCCTGCGAGTGGCCGCGCCATGCCGATCTGCCTCGGCGCGCCGCCGTCAACGCCTTCGGCACCGGCGGCATCAATGTCCACCTGCTGATCGACGACTGCTGTCTCTGACCATGGATTTCTCCCCACATCCCCTTCACGCCAGGCTCGTCGCGGACATCCGCCGACTGGCACCGGCACTGCACGACACGCAACTCGGCGAACGTGATCGCCTGGCGCTGTTCTCGCGCGACCTCTGGGGCGTGCTCTGCCGTGCCCGGCTGCATGTGCTGCCGGCCGCCGACTCATTTGGCGGCCAGGCTGCAGGTGCTGCAGCGCTGGCCCAGGCCCTGGAGGCCTTGGGCGAACACTGCGAGGACACCGGCCTGGTGTTCGCCTTGGCCGCACATCTGTGCGCCTGCGTCCACCCGCTGGTGGCCCATGGCAGTGCCGAGCAGCAGGCGCTGTGGTTGCCACGCATTGCCGAGCAAGGCTGGATTGGCGCCCATGCCATCACCGAGGAAGAGGCCGGCTCCGACGTTAACGCCATGCGCACCATGGCGGTACGCGAGGGCGATGGGTATCGCATTGATGGCGTCAAGCGCTACATCACCAATGCCCCGGTCTGCGATTTCGTGCTGGTTCATGCAAGAACGGCCGACAAGGGCAGCTTCCTCGACTTCTCCACCTTCATCCTGCCGCGCAATGCCCCCGGACTGAAGATTTCCAAACAGCCGCACGAAAAGATCGGCCTGCGCACCACGGCCATGGGCGATATTCACTTCGAAGGCGTCCATGTCAGCGAAGCGCAGCGCATCGGTGCCCAAGGCAGTGGCGGCCCCATCTTTCAGGCCAGCATGGAGCTGGAGCGCACCTGCCTGTTCGCGATGTACCTGGGCGTAATGCAAAGACAGTTGCGCTTGAGTTGCCAGCGCGCCGAGGGCCGAGTCCAGTTCGGCCAGGCCTTGATCGAGCAGCAGGCCGTGTCCCATCGCCTGGCAGATATGAAGCTGCGGCTGGAGGCCGCACGACTGGCCACCGCCCGCGCGGCCTGGAGCCTCGATCACCCGCCGGCCGATCCCAGCGCCAGTGCGATCGCCAAGCTGCTGGTTTCCGAGGCCAGCATACGCAACGGGCTTGATGCCTTGCAGATCCATGGTGCATCGGGTGTGCTCAGCGGCGACATCGAACGCCAGCTGCGCAACGCCCTTCCTTCATCGCTGTTCTCTGGCACCACCGAGGTACTGAAGAACCATCTGGTGCGCCAGCTGCGTGCCGAGTGCCGCCGCGCCACGCGTGCACAGGCCGTGCCAGGAGTCGCCTGATATGGAACATCTGGTCGGTCAGGCGACGCTCTCGCGCGAACAGCTGCTGGCCCACGCTGGCTTGCTGGTCGAATACAGCCGTGCGCGCGGCAACTGGCTGGACATGGACGATGGCCACGGCGAGCTGCAAGCCGTGCTGGATCTGGTCGGCGGTTTCGGTGCCTGTCTGCTGGGCCATAACCATCCGGAGTTGCAGGCCGTCTTGCAAGGCTGCCTGCAAGCGCAGAAGCCCTTTCTGGCGCAAGGCTCGCTGCGCCGCCAGGCCGGCGAGCTGAAGCAAGCCTTGGCCAGCTACTTGCTGCAACATACCGGGCAGGACTACAGCATCAATCTGCTGAGCACCGGCACCGAGGCGGTCGAGGCCGCGATCAAGCATGCCGGCCTGGCCTATTGCAAACGCCTGACGCGACTCGGCGATGCGCTGGCCGCCAATGTGCGGGCGCTGCAAACCCGCGTCGAGCGTGGCAGCGCAACGATAGACGAGGATTTTCTGCGCGATTGCGAGCGCCAGCTCGGCCGCGAACCGCTCAGCAACCTCGATGAGCTGCTCAGCGCGCTGGCCGCGCACAACCAGCAGGCGCTGGACACCGAACCCTTCATCGCCAGCTTCGAATACGCCTTTCACGGCAAGACGCTCGGCGCGCTGGCGGTTACCTGGAATCGCGACGCTCGCCTGCCCTTCATTCGCAACAACCCGAACGCCGTCTTCATCACCGATCCGAGCCGCTTTCTCGATGCCGTCAGCAAGCGCATGGTCAGCTACTACGAGTTCGAGTTCGAGCCGCTGCGCCTGACTGAACGTCGGCACAGCGGACTGACGGCCTTGATCTATGAGCCCGTACAGGGCGAAGGTGGCGTGGTCGAGCTCGACGAGCAGCGCGCCGCACTGCTGCACGAGCTGCGCCAGCGCCACCCCGAGGTGGCCATCATTGCCGATGAGATCCAGTGCGGCCTCGGGCGCACGGGCCGGCCCGTCGAGAGCCAGGCACGCGGTCTGCCCAACGACTATCTGTGCTTTTCCAAATCGCTGGGCGGCGGGCTCACCAAGGTGTCGGCACTGGCGGTTCGCAGCGCCGACTACCACCCGGAGTTCGGCCTGCTGCACACCTCGACCTTTGCCGAGGACGATCTGTCATCAGCAGTGGCCAGACGAACGCTGGAGATCATCCAACGCGATGGCATTGCCGCACGCTGCGAAGCCATCGGCCACGCCTTTCTCGAAGGCCTGCAGGTCTTGCAGCGCCGCTGGCCCAAGGTGCTGAAGGCGGTGCGTGGCCGCGGCTGCATGCTCGGCATCGAGCTCGCCGACTTCTCGCAGCATCC
Source organism: Roseateles aquae (assembly GCF_032337115.1). Classification (NCBI taxonomy): domain Bacteria; kingdom Pseudomonadati; phylum Pseudomonadota; class Betaproteobacteria; order Burkholderiales; family Sphaerotilaceae; genus Roseateles; species Roseateles aquae. Next base: position 95,933 of record NZ_JAVXZY010000001.1, on the reverse strand, counting down.
ATCGGCGGTGCTGTCCAGTCTCAGCGAGGAGAAGCTGCTTGGCATCGTCTGCGCGGGCTATCTGCTCCACGAGCATCGCGTGCGCATCCTGCCATCGATGGGGCGGCGCGGCGTTCTGCGCATTCAGCCTTCCGCCTATCTGCAAGCCGACGAGATGCAGCTGGCCCTGCAGGCACTGAATCAGCTGTGTGAGCGCTTGCAGCATGCCGATGTGGCCGGCCTGGTGGCCTACCTCGCCGGTGGGCCACGGCCGACGCCAGGCCCTGATGCACCCCGGCACGCGGCCAAGCCCGAAGCCTTTGAGCACGATGACGGCAAGGCAGTCGAACGGATCGGCTTCATCGCCCATCTGATCGACGCCAACAGCATCCGCCAATGGGACCCCGCGCTGGCCGGCTTTGACGACGAGCAACTCGACGAAATGCGTCAACAGGTGCAGCCGGTGCTGACGCCGCGCATCGTCGCGCGGCGACGGGTGCGCTCGGCGCTGGGTCGTGAAGTCGAGCTGCTGCTCTATGGCGTGCTGATGGACAGCCAGGCCATAGACACCGATATGCGCTTCAACAAAAGCGAGATCGTGCGGCGTCAGGTGCGCAGCGCCTACCGGCAGGCGCGGCTCGACGGCTGCAGCCTGGTTGGCTTTGGCGGCTATACCTCCATCGTCACCGCCAACTGCACCGAGTTTGATGAAGAGCATCCGGCCGTCACCACCGGCAATGCGCTGACCGTTGCCAGCAGCATCGCCAGCATGCGCGCGGCAGCCCAGCGCCGTGGCATTGCGCTTGCTGACGCGCGCATCGCCATCGTCGGCGCGGCGGGCAATATCGGGCATGTCCACGCCACCTTGCTGGCCAGCGAATGCGCAGCGCTGAGCCTGGTTGGCCGCCCGGGCTCGCGTTCGCGGCTGCGCGTGGTGGCAGAGGACGTGGCCGGCGAGCTGCTGCGCCGCGCCGCGCAAGGCAGCGCGGATAGGGAGGCTGGCGCGCTGATCCAGCGCGCTCGAACCATCGGCAGGGGGCTGTCACCCCAACAGCTCTGCGAGCGTCTGCTCGACGAGCAGCTGCTGTGTTTGCTCGAGTCAACGCAGGACTGCCGCGACGCCGATATCGTCATCTGCGCGTCCAACAGCCCCGCGCCCATCCTGGACGCCCGCTGCTTTGCTGCCGACAAGCCGGTGCTGATCTGCGATCTGGCCATGCCCGGGGATGTCGACAAGGCCTCGGTCCGCCAGGCCCAGCACTTGACTCTGATACGTGGCGGCGTCGTCGATCTGCCGATGGCGCCTGATTTCTCGCTGCCCGGCATGCTGCTGGACCCCGGTCAGGTCTATGCCTGTGCCGGCGAGACGCTGCTGCTGGGCCTGGCCGGCGTGCGCATCGACTTCAGCAAGGGCCCGATACGGGCCGAGCAGGTGCGCGAGATCGAAGCACTTGCCCGTCTGCACGGCTTCGCACTGGGTCGCGACAAGACCACCGACGGCTTTTGAGCACCGACATGGACCAGCAAGGCCTTCAGCAGCTGCTCAGAAGCATCATCGCCACGGCGGCGCTGGCGCCTTCCTCGCACAACTGCCAGCCCTGGTCGGTGCGCTGCCTGGATCGCGAGCAATACGAAGCCATTGCACCGGACCTGCCGCCGTCGGGCGAGTGGACGCTGGCACTGCTGCTGGGCATTGATCGCCGCCGAGCCCTGGCCGCGCTGCCGGCTCTGGAGCGTGAAATGCGCATCAGCGTCGGTGGCTTCGCCAGCCTGCTGCTGAACCTGTTGCGCCTGACCGGCTTTGGCGTTCGCCTGCAGTGGCTGCCCAAGGGCTGGCAGTGCCGGCAGGAGCAGGAGCCGCTGCTGGCCCTGCTGCTGGAAGTGCCTGCCCAGCCGACGACATCACAGCATCCGTTGTGGCAGTGGATCGCCCGCAGGCACACGGTGCGCGGCCCCTTCCTGCCGGCCGCCAGATCAGCGCCGCTGCCGGCCGATCAAGCTTGCCTGCCCTATCACCTGGCCTGCAGCGCCGATGCGGCCACGCTGCACTGGCACTTTGTTCAGGGCGGCGAACTGCTGGAGCGTCTTGCCGGCTTCTACCGCATCCACGCGGCCGAGGACTTTCGCCATGGCGCAGCCTGGCGCGAGACCTATCGCCACCTCGATTTCTCCGCCGCCACGGGTCCACGGCCCCGCAGCGGCATCCACATCGATCGCTTGTTCGGCGCCCTGCCCGACTGGCAGCGTCGGCTCTACCAGTTCGCGCTGCATCCGACCGTCATGCGGCTGGCCGGCCCGCTGGGCCTGCATCGCCGGGTCGGTCGCGACTTTGAGTCGCTGGTGCGCCAGAGCGCCGCGATCGCCTACCTCTGCGCCGAGCCTGGCATCGGCGATGAGCGCCGCCAGCAGCTGCTGGCGGGCGAGCGCATCACCGAGCTGTGGCTCCGCGTCACCCGCGATGGCCAATCACTGCATCCGCTCAGCGTGGCGCTGCAACACCCGCGCATCGAACAGCAGCTGCGGCAGCTGCTCGGCTGCGATACGGCGGTGCTGTTCATCGCGCGCGTCGGTTCACCGGCGGCCCCGGCATCGCCGCCCCCGCGCTACCGCCGGGCCCCGGACAGCTATTGCTCCTTCGAATTCTCCGCTCAGGCCCATCAATGAAAACGCACCCACTATCCCGGCGAGCAGTGCTCTGCACCCTGGCCCTGCTGGCCAGTCCCACCCTGTGCCTGGCTGCCCCCGATCACGAGCAGCTGGGCCGCTGGATTCACGACGCCGAGAACGTGCTGCGTGGCAAGACCTCCGCGGCCGTGGTGTCGATGAAGATCAAGAAAGCCAGCTACGAACGCGACTACGAGCTGATGGTCTACACCGACGATAGGGCCAGCAGCAGCAAGGTGTTGATGCGCATGCTGGGCCCGGCGCTCTGGCGCGGCAATGCCACCCTGAAAGTGGCCGAGCGCATCAGCTTCTTTGACCCCCGCACCAGCCGCATCACGGTGATGGGCAGCACGATGCTGGGCGAAAACTGGATGGGCAGCCATTTCACGAACGACGATCTGATGCGCGAGACCGATCTGGCTCGCCATTACCAGTACAGGCTGCTCAACACCAGCAGCAGCAAGGATGAGTCAGGCGATCCGGTCACGCAGCAGCTGATTGAGCTGACGCCCTTGCCGCAGGCACCAGTCGCCTGGGCCAAGGTGCTCTACCGCCTCAATATCGGTGCCGACCAGCGTGCGCTGCCGCTCAGCGTCGAGTACTTCCGTCGGCAGGATGACGCCAAGCCGGCGCGCACGCTGGAGTACGCCGGCTTGAAGCTGATCGAACAGCGCAAGTTGCCGACCCGCCTGACCATGAGCCCCAGCGACGCACCCGGCGAATTCACCCGAATCGAATACCGAAAACTGAAGTTCGATGTCAGCTTTGCTGCAGACGATTTCTCCGAACGTGCGTTCCGCTGATGACGACCAACTTCAAGATGGCCTGGCGCAGCCTGGCACGCAATCGACGACGCAGCGTCGTGGCCGGCGCCGGCATGGCCTTGGCTATGGCCATGTGCATGGCCACGCTGGGCCTGATGGACGGGCTCAGCCGTGACCTGATCGAAAGCACCACCGATCTTGAGGTCGGCCATGTGCAGGTCCATCATCCGGCCTACCTCAGTTCGCGCCGGCTTGGCGACACCGTGCCCGCGGCAGCCATCGATCTGACTGCGCTGCGCCAACGGTCCGAGATCGAAGCCGCCAGCGCGCGCCTGTATGCCTGGGGCTACCTCAGCAGCGCGAGCAGCGCGGCCGGTGTGCAGCTGATGGGCATAGAGCCCAGCCAGGAACGCCGGGTCACGCGGGTGGCCAGCAAGATCAGCGCAGGCGAGTTCTTGCCGGTGGCTGCAACACCCTGGCCGGCGGCTCACGCGCTGACCGAGTCGCAGCAGGCCGAGGACCGCGAACTGACCGAAAGCGCCATCGAACAGGCCTTTGCCCGCTTTGAAGGCAAGGCACCACACCCGGCGCAGGAAGCGGCCGGCGATGCAGCGGCAGCGCGGATGGCCGAACAGCTAGCGCCTCGCCCGCTGCAGCCGCCCCCTGCGGTGCTGGGCGAACGACTGGCCGCCAATCTGGGCGTCAAGGTCGGCGACTCCGTGCAGCTGCTGTATGAAAGCACGCTGGGTGTGCAAAGCAGCCTTGACCTGCGCGTCGTCGGCCTGCTCAGCACCGGCTTGGAAGCGGTCGACCGCAGCCGCGTGCTGCTGCACAGCCAGGACTTGCAGCAGATGCTGATGCTCAATGGACGTGCCCATGAAATCGCCATCCGGCTGCACGACGCCCACGCGGCCGATCGCGTCGCCGAGGCGCTGGCCCGCGCCGGCAGCGACACCCTGCCGCGCGAGGTGCTGTCCTGGTCAAAGCTGCGGCCCGACATCACCGCGCTGATCGCCTCCAACCAGGCTTTGATGGGCTCGCTGGTCTTTATTGTTTTCCTGATTGCCGGCGTCGGCGTGCTCAACACCATGCTGGTCAGCGTGATGCAGCGGCAAAAGGAGATCAGCCTGCTCAAGGCATTGGGACGCCAGCCGGCGGCCATCGTCCGCCTGATCCTGCTTGAGACCCTCGTGCTTGCCGGCGCCGCTTGCGCAGCCGGATTGCTGCTCGGCACGGCTTGCAATGCCTATCTGCAACAGCACGGCATCGATTTGTCGGGCTTCGGCAGCTTCTCGATGTCCGGCGTCAGCGTGGCACCGGTGCTGCGTGCCGAGCTGAGCTGGCAGTCGGCCCTGTTGCCCAGCGCGAGTCTGCTGCTGGTGGCCCTGTTGGCTGCCTGGTTCCCGGCCCATGCGGCAGCGCGTGTGCCGGCGGCCGTCGGCCTGAGGTTCGAATGATGCTGTCAACCCGACTCGCTCTGCGCAATCTGCTGCGCAATCGACGCCGCAGCCTGCTGACGGCGCTGGTGATTGTTTGCACCTTGGTCCTGATGACGGTGTTCCAAGGCCTGTCCGACGGTGGCCACCGGGCCATGATCGAGGTGGGCGTGCGCATGGGGCTGGGCCACCTGATCGTCAATGGCCAGGGCTATGTCGAAAGCCCGTCGCTGAACCATCTGATTGGCAGCGCTGCTGGCCGACGCCAGGCGCTGGCCCGGGCCGTCCCGCAGGCGAGCCAGCTGGCGCTGCGGCTGCGCCTGAATGCCTTGATACAGGCCGGCGGGAACACGGTCGCAATTACTGCGTCTGGCGGCGAGGCCGAGCTGGAGGCCCAGCTCTCAGGCATTGCCGATCAACGTGCTGTGCGTCAGGGCCAGACGCTGGCCCACTTCGAAGCGCAAGCGCATGCACCGCAGGACCTGCCCGGCATCGTCATCGGCGAGCGGCTGGCACAGGCGCTCGGTGTGATGCTGGGCGATCGGGTCACCTTGACCGTCAAGCCTGCGCAGGGTCAGGAGTTCTCGCGCAGCGCCTTCCAGGTCGTCGGGCTGTTCCGCACCGGCATGGTGGAACTCGACAGCTTCTGGGCCGAAATCGGTCTGCTCGAGGCGCAGAAGCTGGCCCAGGTCAAGGACGCGGCCAGCCATATCGCCCTCTACCTGAGCGATGACACGCAGCTTGAGGCGGCGGCGCAGGCATTGGCGCAGGCGCTGCATCAGGAGAGCAAGGCGCAGCCCTTGCAGATGCAGCGCTGGAACGAAGCGGCGCCCGAGCTGCAGTCGGCGGTCTCGCTGGATGCCGCCGGCATGGTGATGCTGCAGGCCATCGTCATCGTCGTCGTTGCCGCGGGCATTCTCAACACCGTCGTGCTCTCGGTGATGAATCGCACCCGCGAGTTCGGCGTGATGCTGGCGCTGGGCTGCAGGCCGGGATTGATCGTGCGAACGGTCTTCATCGAGTCGATCTGCCTGGCCGGCGCCAGCGTCGCTTTGGGCCTGCTGATCGGCTTCCTCGCCCATCTGCATTTCGCCAGCGTCGGCTTGAACTTCCGCGAGATCTTCGGCACCAGCCTGGAAGCTGGCGGCGTGTTGCTGCCGGAGCGATTCTTCTCAGTGTTGAACCTGGACAAGCTGGCCCTCACCGCCGGTTTTGTGTTTGCGCTCACCCTGCTTGTCACCACCCTGCCCGCGCTCAAGGCGAGCCGGCTCACGCACATTCAATCGAGTCGTCATGCATAAGGCCAGCGTACCGCCCATCGTCATCGAAGCGCAGCAGCTCACCAAGGTGTTCATGCAAAAGCAGCAGAGCGTGCAGGCCTTGCGCGGTGTCGACCTGCAGGTGCGCAGCGGCGACTTCACGGTGATCTCCGGTCCGTCCGGTTCCGGCAAGACCACGCTGCTCAACATCCTCGGCCTGCTGGACGTTCCGACCAGCGGTCGTGTCAGCTTCGAGGGCCATGACCTGGCCGGCGCCAAGCCCGCCGATCTGGCGGCATTGCGACGCGATCACATCGGTTTTGTCTTTCAGGCCTACAACCTGATGCCCGTCCTGACCGCGGTGGAGAACACCGAGATGGTGATGGAGTTTCAAGGGGTGCCCGCCAACGAGCGTCGGCGGATCAGCGCCGAGCTGCTGCAGGCGCTGGGCCTGGGCGAATTGATGGATCGCTTTCCCGATCAGCTCAGCGGCGGGCAGCAGCAACGGGTCGCCGTCGCCCGCGCCATTGCCAGCAAGCCGCGCCTGGTGATTGCCGACGAGCCCACCGCCAATCTCGATTCCAAGACGGCAGACAGCCTGATGGATCTGATGAGCGAGCTCAACCACAAGCACGGCATCACCTTCGTCTTCAGCTCGCACGATCCGCATGTGATCCAGCGGGCACGCCGCGTACTGACACTGCGCGACGGCATCATCGTCAATGACAGCGCAGCACCCGAGGCCGCCCATGCGGCATGAAAGGCTGCTGGCGCTGCTGCTGACGCTGCACGGCGTGGCCGGCGGCGCGCCGCTGCCCACGTCGGCAGCGAGCCCATGCGCACAGAGCGTCCTGGAGGATGACACGCTCCAGACCGGCAGCGATGCATTCGAGTGGGGCGGCGTCGCTGAAGCCCGCCTGCTCATGCTGCGCCCCGAAGGCCTGGGCAGCAGCGAGCTGCGCCATGGCGTCTTGCGCCTGAATGTCGCCCAGCCACTTTCCAGCAGCAGCCGCCTCGTTGCGCAAGCACAGGCCGAATGGCTGGATGCCTCGGAGGCCTCGGCACTGGCCCTCGTGCCATCGGCGCTGGCACAGATCGACCGCGCACTGCCCCTGGTGTACAGCCGCGATCGAGCGACGCGCCGCTACAACCTGGGCTGGGACTGGCTCTACTGGCAGCGCAGCGGCGCGGCAGGGCGCATCACCCTGGGCCGCCAGCCGATAGCGACCTCGATCGGCAAGATCTGGTCGCCCGCGGACACCCTGGCGCCCTTCCACCCCAGCGACCTGGAGCGCCTGTACAAGCCAGGCGTCGACGCCTTGCAACTGGCTGCCTATGTGGCCGAAGGCAGCACCTTGAACGGCATTGTCAGCGTCCGCCGCGTCGAAGGCGAGCTGCAATGGAAGTGGCAGCAGCGGCTGGAGCTTGACCGCCCCTGGGGCAAGGCTGCCTTGATGCTTGGCGGCCGCCATGGGCAACGCATCGCCGGCGCTGCGCTGCAGGTCAACGATGTCGTCGGCAGCGATCTGTATGGCGAACTGCTCTGGCACCGCGCAGCGTCGCCGGCTCCAGTGCTGCAGGACCGTCAGCGTGAAGGCCTGCGTGCCATCCTCGGTGCCAGCCGCCATCTGGCGAGTGACACCACGGCCACGCTGGAGTACTTCCGGCAATCCGATGGTCAGAGCGATCCGGCGCACTACGTTGACCATGCCCGCTCCGCCGCCGCAACCGACCTGCCCTTCATGGGCATGGGGCGGCACTACCTGGGCTTTTCGCTGAACACCCAGCTGCATCCGCTGTTGGCGCTGGATGCCATTGTGCTGGCCAATCTCAGCGACCACAGCGCCAGCGCCACCGCAGCGCTGGCCTACACGCCGCTGCCCAATCTGAAGCTGCGCGCCAGCCTGGCCCTGCCCATCGCTGGCCGCCCGACCAGCGAGTACCGAAGCGCCGGAGCGGCGCTGCAAGTCGGCCTGCAGAGCTTTTTCTGACTTCTATGCCTGAAAGCCCGCCATGAACCTGTCCACGCTCCGCAAGCTGATCTTCGAGAAGAACATCCTGTCCTTTCTGCGCCTGTCGGGGCAGACACAGTCGCTCTATCGCTGTGCCTTTGCCACGGCCGCCGGGTCCAGCGGGGTGCTGAACCTGCTGTCCTCCGGCCCACGTGCAGCGCCGGAGATTGCCCAGGGCATGAAGCTGGGCAGCGACAAGCTGCATGCGCTGGAGGCCTGGCTGGAATGCGGTGTCAAGGCCGGAGAGCTGGCCTTGAGCGATGGCCGTTACCGGCTCAAGGGCAAGCTCTCACGCCTGCTGGCACAGCCCCGCAACGGCATCAGCGCTTCGCTGTTCGAGGAGGTGACCCGCTATCACTACGACGCCATCCTGCAGGCACCGCGCAAGCTGCGCGATAACGACAGCTACACGCTGGACGACCAGGACGGCGAGCTGATCGCGCGCTCGTCGCGGATTCTCGAGCCCTTCGTCGAAGAGGCGGTGGACTGGGCCTTCGCCGGGCGCCGACCACGCTCGGTGCTCGAGGTGGGCTGCGGCGCCGGGCACTACCTGCGCTATATGAAGCAGATCGCTCCGCAGCTTGAGGTGAGCGCTATCGACTACCAGGCCTCCGTCGTCGACGCGGCGCGGCGCAACCTCAGTGGCTGGGGCGTCAACGATGTGCTGGTCGAGCATGCCGATGTGTTCTCGCTCGACGACAGCCAGCGCTACGAGCTGATCACGCTGCACAACAACATCTACTACTTTGCCGCCGACCGCCGCGATGCCTTGCTGCGCAAGGTGCGCAGCCTGCTCGCCCCCTCGGGCCGTCTGCTGCTCACGAGTAGCTGCCAAGGGGGCAGCCCGGCAGTGGCGGCCCTGCATCTGTGGTGGTCGCTGTCCGATGTGCCCGGGGGACTGCCGGACAAACGCCAGCTCCAACAGCAGCTGCTGGACAGCGGCTTCACCGATGTACAGCTCAAGCAACTGCTGCCCGGCGAGAGCTACTACGGCTTTCTGGCCAGCTGAATCAACAAACCCAATGACTCAATGTGAGGCCCCCATGAGCGTCATCTCCTCCTTCGTCGACCTGACGCCCAGCGGCGAGGCCGGCGGCGCGCGCGACATCCCCCCTCCCTCAAGTTCCGTCTGGGTGCAGGTGTTTTCGCGCTGCCAGCAGCTCCGCGCGCAACAGATTGGCGGCAAGGGCCTCGGGCTGGCGCGCATGACGGCACGCGGCCTGCCGGTCCCGGCAGGCTATTGCATCACCGCCGAGGCGCTCGCCTATTACCTGCGGGCCAATGACATCGCGCTGAGCGAGTTCTGGGGCCAGTCTGATCCCGAAGGTGCGCAAGCCTTGGCCGATCGGATTCGCGGCGGTCTATTCCCGCGCGAGCTGCAGCAGCAGATCGAGCAGGCCTGGCAGCAGCTGGGCGTTGCCGAAGTCGCGGTGCGCTCCTCGGCTATCGATGAGGACTCGGCCGAGCATTCCTTTGCCGGCCAGCATCTCACCGTGCTGCATGTGCGCGGCACCAGCGCGCTGCTGGCTGCCGTGCGCGACTGCTGGGCCTCGCTGCTGCAAGCCTCGGCACTGGCCTATCGGGCGGCCCGTGGCGCGCATGGCACGCCGCAGATGGCCGTGGTCGTGCAGTCCATGATCGCCGCCGATGTCGCCGGCGTTGCTTTCGCCATCAACCCACTGACGGGCGCTGCGGATGAGTACCTGATCGAGGCCTGCCTGGGCCTGGGCGAAGGCCTGGTCGCCGGGCGGGTGGCCTCGGACAGCTTTGTGCTTGATGCGGCCAGCCTACAGATCCGCCGCCGCCATGTGCAATTCAAGCCCAGCGCGATGGTCTGGGACGAGGCGCAGCAGTCCGTTGTCGAGCGCCCGGTCGACGCGCCACGGCGCGAGGCTGCGGCCCTGTCTGACGCGCAGCTGCTCGCCATCGCCCGCTTGTTGCAGCAGGTATCGACCGAGTTCGGCGGCGCCCAAGACGTGGAATGGGCGATCGCCGGCGGCCAGCTGCATCTGCTGCAAAGCCGGCCCATCACCACGATCATCAAGCCGGCAGCCCCGCCCAGCACACCGTTTCAGGCCCCTACCGAACAAGCGCTGGACGAAGGCACCTTGTGGTCGCGCATGGATATCGGCGAGATCTTCACCGGCCGCATGACGCCGCTGGGCATCTCGTTTGCCAAGCACTATCAGTACAAGGTCCATCGCGACTGCGGCACCGGCATCGGTCTGCTGGACCTCGGCGATCCTGATCACTACATGGGCTACCTGAAGGGCCATGTCTATCTCAATGTGGCCTACACCGCCTATCTGCTGGCGCAGTCGCCCCCGGGCTTCGATCAGGCACCTTTCCTGCAACGCTTCTCCAGCGAAGAGGTCGACATTGCGGGCTACGTCAACCCCTATGGCAGCACGCACCGACACCCGCGCTACTCCAAGCTGCGCACCAGTGCCTTCTGGGCCTGGGCGACGATCAAGGAGTTTGCCGTGGCCAAGTCGCGGGCTCGCCGCATGGTCGCCTCGCGCCATGCCGAGTACGACCATGCGCTGAAGACGCCGCTGCACGAGCTGGATCTGAACCGGCTGCGCCAGGAAATGACGCATGCGCTGGACTACTTCAAGGCCATGCATGTGGGCTATCTGCCCTTCTACATCAACGCCTTTGCGCTCTACGGCCTGCTGGAGGAGCTGTGCAAGGCCTGGATGAAGGCCGACGGTCTGCACCTGCAGAACCGGCTCAAGGGGGACATGTCCAATCTGCGCACCGTGCAGTCGGCTCGCGACCTCTGGGCCTTGGCCCAGGCCCTGCAGCGCTATCCACAGGCCGAAGCGCTGGTGCGCCGCCTGCCCGCCAGCGAAGCGGCAGCGGCGCTGGCCGCCGATCCGCAAGGCCAGGTCTTTTGCAGCACCCATCTGGCCGGCTTCATGCGCGAGAACGGCGTGCGCGGGCACCAGGAGATGGAGCTGAGCCACCCGCGCTGGGTTGACGATCCGACCTATGTCTTCCAGATGCTCAAGACCTTTCTGGAGCGGGGCTATGAGGTCGAGAATCGCCTGGCTGGCCCTGGCCATGCCCAGCCTCAACCGGACAGCGAGGCATTGCTGGCCCGGCTGTCTTGGCCCAAGCGGCTGCTGATGCGCCGCGTGATCTCGATGTACAGCGCCTGCAGCCGGCTGCGTGAGGAATCGCGGATGGCGATGATCACCTCGATCTGGCTGGTGCGCCGCGTGCTTTGCGAGGCGGCACGGCGCCTGGTGGCGCAAGGCGTGTTGCGCGACGAGTCCGAACTGGCCTATCTGCAGTTCGACGATCTGCTGAACTGGCTCAATGGCTATGGCAGCGGCGAACAGATCTTCAGCCGCGCCAAGGTCGAGGCCAGTCGGCGCATGGCGCAGTCCTGGCAGGTCGACGAGGAGCCTCCATTGACCTTCATCGGCCACGCCAAGCCGTCCAAGGCAGCGCTCATCAGCCACACAGGCGCGCCGCTGGTTCAAGGCCTGGGTACCTCGGCCGGGCGGGTGCGCGCCCGTGCCCGCGTCATTCACGATCTGGCCAGCCAGGCCGGCGAGCTGCAGAAGGGCGAGATCATCGTGACGCACTTCACCGATGCGTCCTGGACACCGCTATTTGCCCTGGCCGGCGGCATCGTCACCGATATCGGTTCGATGCTGTCGCACAGCTCCATCGTGGCGCGCGAGTTCGGCATTCCCTCGGTCGTCAATACCAAGCACGCCACCGCCCGCATTCGCACCGGCGACCAGCTTCTGATCGACGGCGAAACCGGCGCCGTGTTGATCGAAACCGCACAGGACGCATGAAATGGACATCATCATCGACAAGATCCGCCTTCACGCCCCCGAACATGCCGAGGCGTTCATCCAGTGGGTGCAGCAGGTCGACTACGCCAGCTGCCCCGATCTGCCCAGCGTGCTGCGCTTCGACGTCGTGCGCGCCGCGCCTGAGTCGGGCTGCGACTTCTTCGAGATCATTCAAGTCGAGTCCCTGGCCGCCTTTCAGCGCGATATGCAGACGCCGGTCTTTGCCCGTTTGGTCGCCCGATTCAGCGAGCTGGCCAGCGTGACCGAGAGCTTCAGCGGCGCTGCATTGCCACCGGGATTTCAGCGGCATGCTTGAGCTGAGCCAGGGGCTGCCGGCCTGGCGGGCACTGCCGGCGCCGCCGGGCGTCAGCTGTGTCGGCGTCGGTCTGGCCGATGTCGCGGCGGCCCTGCCGACGCAAGGGCAGCCACTGGTCGCGCTGCTCGAGCAGCTCAGCGACGCTGAGCGTCAATGTCTGGCGCGGTTCCCGCTGCGCAAGCGGCGCATCGAATGGCTGGCCGGGCGCCTGGCCGCCAAGACTGCGCTGCAGCGCTCATCGGCTGCCCTGCCCAGGCCCGATCAGGCCGAGGTGAGGCAAGCGCAGGATCGCCGCCCCAGCTTCGCGCATACACACCTGTCGATCAGCCACAGCCGGCGTGAAGCGCTGGCCGCGGTGGCCGCGCAGGCCGTCGGCGTCGACACCGAGACTTACGACGCCATGCGCGCTGACAGCCTGCAGCTGCTGATTCGCGACGATGAGAGCCAGGCGCTGGCCACCGATCTCGGCTGCGATCTGCAGGCGGCGCGAACACTGGCCTGGTGCATCAAGGAGGCGCTGTTCAAGGCCGCCGGCCAGGGCGCATTTGCCAGCTTTGCCCGTGCCTTGCAGCTGCAGGGCTGGCGCCACGATCAACAGCTGCCGGCCTGGCGCTGGCTGAGCGATGAGATCAGGGCGCCGGTACCGTCGCTCGCACCGTGGCAGCTGCGCTATGGCCTGGAAGCCGAGGCGGCCTGGGCCCTCGTCGTCGCGACCCCCTGCCCCGCAACGCCTCAGGGCTGACTCCGCAGCAGCCGGTCCGCCTTGATCGGGTCGGCCCCACCACTTTTTCAAAGAAAGAACCAGAGATGGATCGCAAGGCCCTCGCCGAGCACTGGGAACGCCAACTCGGAGACCCGAACCTGCCGCAGTCCGCGCTCAATCTGCACACCGTGCTTGAGCTGGACGAGCATGAACGTTTCCCGCAATCGTCGATCGACGCCTTGCAGGCACTCGGCGCCTTTGAGATGCTGATCCCGGCCCGTGATGGCGGGCAGCTGCAGGAGCCGGAGCAGCTGTTGATGCTGGGGCGGCTGTTGTCGCGCCGCGACCTGAGCAGCGCGATTGCCTTTGGCCAGACCATGCTGGGCAGCCTGCCCCTGTGGCTGGCAGGCACGACGGCGCAGAAACAGCGCCTGATCGAAGACCTGCGTGCCGGCGCCCTGGGCTGCCTGGCCCTGACCGAGAAGGCCCATGGCAGCGACATTCTCAGCAACGAGGTCTCTGGCGTCGCCACCGCCGACGGTTTTCTGATCGACGGCGAGAAATGGTTGATCAACAACGCCGGCCAAGGCGGCAGCGCCACGGTCCTGGGTCGGCTGCAGCGCCCGGGACGTGCCGCCGAGATCGTGCTGTGGCATCTGCGCAAGCGCGGCCAGCCACAGTCCGGCTGGCGTGCTCTGCCCAAGATCCGGACGCTGGGCATTCGCGGGGCTGACATCAGCGGCTTCGCGCTATCGGGCTATCGCGCCGATGCTGACGCGCTGTTGCGCGGCACGGAGCCGGCCATCTACACAGTGCTCAAGACCTTGCAGATCTCGCGCATTCTGTGCAGCGGCTTTGCCCTCGGCGCCGTCGATACCCAGTTCAGGCTGGCCCTTCGCTTTGCCCGTCAACGCCAGCTCTACGGCAAACCGGTGCTGGCCATTCCGATGGTGCGGGCACGGCTGGCGCATTGCACCGCCCGTCTGCTGGTTGCCGATTTGATGGCCCAGCTGGCCAGCCGGGCCATTGCCGCCCTGCCGCAGGAGCTCAGCCTGCTCTCCGCCATTGCCAAGTTTCATGTGCCAACCGAGGCCGAGGCCCTGGGCCGCGAGCTCGGTGTGGTGCTCGGCGCCCGGCACTACCTGCGCAGCGAGCTGCCATGGAGCCTGTTCCAGAAAATGCAAAGAGACGGCCAGGTCGTCAGCCTCTTCGATGGCAGCACCCAGGTGAATCTGTCGCTGATCGCGGCGCAGCTTCGGCAACTGGGTGAGCAGCTGGCGCAAGTCAGCCGCAGCCTGCCGGCTGAGCAGCAGCCAGCAGGCGCACCGACGCCACTGGCCGCACTCTTCATGCCCGAGCAGGCCTGCCGCGGCTGGCCTGAGGCGGCCGAGCTGAAGCTGTCCAACGGCGGCATGGACAGCATCGCCAGCGCCTTCTTGCGCTTGGGCAGCGTCAGCGGCCCCTGCGCGGCAGCCGTCAATGCGCTGCGCGCGCGTTGGCAGGCCTGGCTGATGGACTGCGAACAGGCCACACAAGTGCAAAGGCTGGCCCATGACTCGGTCAAGCTGATGCAACTCGCCGAGCGCTATATCGCCTTGCACAGCGGCGCTGTTGCCGTGCTGGGTTGGCTCTTCACCCGCTCGCGGGTGGGGCAACAGGCCTGCATCAGCGATGCCGTGCTCATCAGCTATATCGCGTCACGCTGGCCCGAAGCCGGCATCGAAGTGACGGACCAGCAGTACGCGGAAATCATTGCGATGGCCGAGCGCTTGCTGGACCAACAGCGCCTGATCTCCTTGCAGGAGGTTCAGCTGGCCGGCAGCTTGTGACAGACAGTGGCCTGGTCGGCATGGCGTGGGGCGCGGCGCCAACTCGGTCGCCGCCCGTGACACTCAAGCGGCGAAGTGCTCCAGCACGGTGGCATGCTGGTGTTCGCCACCGATCCGTGACTTGTAGACGTGGACAAAGGTCAGTCCCTGTTCGTTTCGATAGGCCGCGCTGTGGATCTCGGCGCTGTCGAACAGGAACATGGGGCGGTCGATCTCGATCTCGATGGCCTTGACAGGCTGGCTGAGGCCGAGCTGCAGCGCATCGCGATGCGCCGGCGCCGCATCCAGAATCATCGCTTCGCGCGCCGTGGCCGCGTTCGCGCCAACCTCGATATAGGACCACTGATCGGCCGCTTCGCAATCATGTCGGCTGAGCAACTGGGGGCGCACGGCCGTGGCCATGGGCAACTGCTGCGCCAGGCGGCTCATCCAAGCGCGCAAGGGCCGCTCAGCCGGTGTGCTGCGAATCTCGTCGGGCTGAAACATTTCCAGCACGGCACCCTCGACACGGCCCGGCAAGGCACCAAAGTCGCCATCGCGTTCGATGGCCAGAGGTCGCATGGCGCAATTCAGACTGGCGAATCGCTGCCCGCCATTGAAGAACTCCAACTCACCAAACAACAAATGGCGCTTCTGATGCAGGCTGACCTGACCGCGCACCTTGAATCCGTTGGCACTGAAGAAGTCAAAGTGATGCTCGTAGCGGACGCTTTGCCGCACCACGACGACGCCGAAGTTGTACTCGCGAATCAAGGTCGGGAAAGGCCGCAGATTCTCGTTGGCCCAGTGTGTCCACCCCTTCATGGCAAAGCCAAGCACGCTGCGCGGCAGCAGCTGGCGCGCATCGAAGAGGCTGGTGTCGTTGAGGACCTGGATATGGATATCTCTTGGCATCGTCTGTCAGCTACAAAACCCTGGCGGCCGCAATGGCGCCGAGGTTGACCTCCAACACATCCTGCGCGCCGGCGCCGGACAACATGCCGCAGAAATCGCGCAGGTATCGCTCCAGGTGCTGGTTGCAGGCATAGCCGCGTGCCCCGGTGAGCCTGATCGATTCCAGTGCAACCGCGATTGCGTGCTCGGTGATCTGATGCTTGGCCGTTGAGATGGCCTCCCCGAACAGATCACTGCCCGGCTGTGCATCGAGCCCGCCCAACGCTGCATCCACCAAAGCACGGGAACTCAGTGTTTTCATTTGCATGCGGCCAAGCCTCGCCTGCACCAATTGCATGCTGGTCAGCGGGGCGCCATAGCGCTCGGTTTCGGCCAGCATGCGGGCGCATTCGTCAACAATGCGCTGCATCCGGCCAACTGGCGCGCAGCACAGCATGGCCCGGCGTGGGTTCAGGAAGGCCTGCACATGCTCCAGACCATTCTCCAGCGTGATCACTTGCTCGCGCGGGACGCGCACCGCATCGAAGTGCAGCGCGGCCAAGCCGCTGGCCCGCAGGCCCATGGTCGCAATCGGCTCAACCCGCAGACCGCGCGAGTCACGATCAATCATCACAACGGCCATATCGCCGGTCGCGTCGTTGCGCAGATAGGTCATGTAGCTGTCGGCCATCGCGCCCGCGGTCACCATGACCTTGCTGCCGCTGGCCAGATAGTCGCCGCCATGAGCTCTGAAACTGGACTTCAGCGTGAAGGCGTCGCCATCTTCGGTGTAGGCAAAGGCCGGCAGACGCTCACCCGTACAGACTGGCCTGACATAGCGATCGATCAACTGCTCATTGCCGCTGGCCAGCAACATATTGGCGACGGCCTGGAACAGGCTGATATTGAGGGTGAACGAAGCATCGTCACAGAGGTAGCCGACACGTTCGAGCACACGCCCCCAACATGGCAGCGACATGCCCAGCCCACCGACGCTGCGCGGCAAGGAGGCGCCCAGCAGACCACAGCGGGCGGCCTCCAGCAGCACCTCCCGGCGCAGCGGCTGTCCGCTGGCGTCCAGTTGTGCGGCCTCTTCGGACACCCGCCTGAGCAGGCTGCCCGCCTGCGCATCAACCCAATGCGCAGTCGCCTCGCGACTGTCCGACTCGGGGAGCACCGGCTCATTGACGGCGCGAGCGCGACGCAGCGCCAGCGGCGGCGCCAGCATGGTTTCCTCGGACGGGGACAGCATGGGCTTCAGCCTCCGGCAATGGCGGTGAGGATCTCCAGGCGGTCCGCATCGGTGACGGGGCTCGTCACCTGCTCAGAGCTCAGCTGCTGACCATTCAGGAAGAGTCGGTGCACCTTGCGCAGTTGGCCGCCCGAATCCAGCAGCACCGAGCCAATCGCCGGGAAACGCTCGACCAGTGTTTCGATCGCCTCACGGACCGTTTCCGCCGGCAGGCTGTGTTCACGCTGGTACTGGGCATGCTTTTGCAAGACACCTGACAGGACGATATTCATGCTACGACTCCTAGATTCAATCAATTCATTGCGGCTGGACCGTGCCGCAGATCTGTCCATCACGCACTCATCAATGCCGGGGCGAGGCAATCTGCGCAAAGACCGGCGCCGCATAGCGGTCGCAATCACGCCCCAGTGGGTGGAAGCTGGGTGCCAGGTAGTCGCGGGCATAGGCCAGCGAGTACTGCACAAAGCGCTCATCAACAAAGGCGAAGCGCAGCAGGCGCCAGTAGGTGGACGGCCGACACCAATCGAAGTTCTGCAGCAGCAGCCAAACGGTGGTGGCCATCAGGATGCCGGTGTAAAGCAGATAGGCCAGACCGCCTGCCAGCACCCGCATGACATAGCCCACCCTAAGCGCTTCGGCGACATCGTGGATCACCGCACGATGCTCGATCTCCTCGGCGAAATGCCACCTCAGCAACAGGCTCAACTCGGCATCGGAATCACCGAAGTAATCGACCTTGCGCAAACACATTTCCCCCAGCATCGTGTTCAGGTGTTCCAGCGCCGCGATGACGGCGATGCGCAGTCGCCGGCTCATCAACGCAAACAGCACGCGAAACACCACAAAGCTGAGCACCTTGTGATAGCCGCGGTAGCGCAACCCGACGCGGTCCAGATGAACGCAGGCCTTGCGATGCTGGACCCCGTGCGCCGCCTCCTGCCCCAGCCAGCCCTTCAATTGCGCCTTCAAGGCCGGATCGCTGACGTCAGCCAGATAGCGGCGCACGATGGCAACGAACTCAAACTCGTCACACAGCAGCAGCAGATAGGCATTGAAGAAGGCCGTGCCAAAACGATCGTCGCGGAACCACAGGCGCTTCTCGGCCCGCTCAAAAGCGGGCCGCACCGGGCGGGTGGCGATGACTCTGTCGGGCTGAGGACGCATGAGCGCTGCTGTATGAGAGAGGCGAAGGCTTGGGCTGTTGACGAGGCCAGGCAAGGCGCTGGCGGGACGCTGACGAGGCGGCCGCCTCGCAAGCAGCGCCCGGCCTGCTTACTTGAAGTAGTCCTTCATCACCTCATGGCTCCAGGCCGGCTGCACCACCTCACCAATCGGGCCAAACTCGGCCAGATAGGGCTTGATGTCGAGCACCGGCGTGCCATTGATGGCATCAAGACCGCGCACACGCAGGGTGCGGCCTTCCACCTGAAGTACGCGGCAACGCGTGAGGCCGATCAGGTTGGGCCGCGCCTTGGCGCGCTGGGCCAGGATGCCGACCAGCGGCCAGTCACTGCGGCCACGCGGATGGCGCGCGCCGCGCTCGATCTCTTCCGGCGGCACACGATGCAGGTGATAGATCACCTCGATATGGCTGAAGGTTTCCAGTCCCTTCAGGGATTCCGCCGAAAGCTCGGGCGCATCGATGGTGATGGTGGCCTCGACGCTGCCCCAGTTGTCGTCCGTCAGGTCCACCCGTGGCGACGAGACATAGCCGATGGGGCTCATGGAAATCTGTTTAGCTGACATTGAAAACCTCTTCGTCGTTGACGCGTATCACTTGAATAAAAACCGATGAGACGCCGCACTCCAGCGCTGTGGCCAGGGTTTCTCGCAAGCGCTCCATGATGAGGTGCACCTTGTCCTGCGGATGGCTGCGGCGGCAGAACATGCGCACCATGGGGCCGCACTGCTGGCCCGCATGCCAATCCGGGCGCCGCGCCATGGCCAGGTTAACCGGGTGCCAGAAGGCCCAGACCTTGTCGATCGGCAGTCCGGCCACCGCGCTGACATTGGCGCAAACGGTTTGCAAGATGGTCGCCACCTGCTCGCCGTCATAGGGATGCAGGATATGTATCGTCGGCATCGCAGAGCCGCCCTGCTCAGCTGGCTTGCGCGTGAATGAAGCAGGTGCGTACCGGCACGGTGTAGCCGCCATCACGCCGGCCGATGCCGATCGATTCCAGCATCGGGGCCGGTGTATTGACTAGCAAAGCCACCATCGCGGCATGCGCCGCATCACCGGAACTGGCAATCTCGCACCAGCGCTGCAGCGGCACCCCGCCCGGCCGTTCGGTCAGATCGCGCTGCAGCTCGACGATCTGCAGCCCGGCCGCTTCCAACAGCTCGCGCCAGCGGGAGACGGTGTAGCTGCGAATATGGGTCGGATCGTGCAGGACCTCGAGCTGATGATTCAAGCCATCGCAGTCGGCATCGTCATCGCCGTGCAGATCGATGATCACCACGCTACCGCCTTTGCGTACGATGCGGCGGAATTCGGCCAGTGCGCGACCGATATCGGTGAAATGATGGGCGGCCAGCCGGCACACCACCAGGTCCATGCTTTGGTCGGGCAGCGGGATGGCTTCCGCGAAGGCCTCGACCGGATGTACCGGCGCATTGCGCGCTTGCCCCAGTGCGACGAAGTTCTTCAACATATTCGGCGAAGGATCGACGCCGTACATGGCTTTGGCGTGGCCCAGCAACGCGAAAGCGGAATGCCCGGCGCCACAGGCGACGTCACAGACGTCCAGGTCGTCACGGCCTTCGCCCAGCTTGCGCAACATGCTCAGCGAGGGGCTGGTCTCATGCACTTCGCTCTTGGCGTAGTTGTCGGCAATGGCATCGAATCTCGCGCTGGCGGCGGTCATGGGGCTGTTTCCTTGCTGGTGTGGGCGCGCGCCCGTTGGTGAGGGCATCGCCGCGCCGCAAAGGGCGCCGGCCATGCCGGTGATGGCTTGGTATTCAACTGCTGGCTGTCGTCCCGCGCCGCGCCGCGCGTGCGCGCTTGGCTCAAGCTCATGCACCCTCCCCAGCCGGCCGTTTGACGTCGCCGGCCTGCTCATGCCCCGGGTCCTGCAGGGGCAACTCCGGCAGCAAGAGCAGGACCAGAAAGGCCAGGGCCAGCACGGCGGCGCCAACGGCAAAGGTGCCGGCAATGGCGCTGCGATAGGCTTGCGCGACCAGCGTGCCCTGCGCCTGCAGGGTATCGACCTGGCTGGCCACAAAGGCACCGGAGGCGGCCACGCCGATCAGGCCACCGAGTGAACGGAAGAAGGTCAGCATCGCTGTCCCCACACCGCGAAGCTCAAAGGGCAAGGCGTTCTGCACGGCGACCGTCATGTTGGGCATGACCAGACCCAGACCGATGCCCAGGGTCAGCACAATGGGCGTGATCACGGCCTCGCGCTGCGCTTGCATCACCGCCCAGGCCAGCAAGGCAAAGGCGACGCAAGCCATGGCCAGGCCAAGCTTCTGCGTTGGCTTGTAGCGCTCGCTGCGCGTCAGGATGCGGCCGCTGAGCAGTGAGCCGATCACCGCGCCGAGCATCAAGGGCACCATCAAGAGTCCGGAGCGAGTCGGATCGTCTCCGACCACGACTTGCGAGTACATGGGCAGGAAGATGGTGGCGCCGAACAGGCCCATGAAGGTCAGGCCCA
The DNA here is from genome assembly GCF_032337115.1 of Roseateles aquae. Classification (NCBI taxonomy): domain Bacteria; kingdom Pseudomonadati; phylum Pseudomonadota; class Betaproteobacteria; order Burkholderiales; family Sphaerotilaceae; genus Roseateles; species Roseateles aquae. Next base: position 75,375 of record NZ_JAVXZY010000001.1, on the reverse strand, counting down.
TGACGACGCTGGCGATATTGAAAAGCCGGTTGTCGAACAGGCTCAGTGGCAGGATAGGCATCGCGGTACGCCGCAGATGAGCTCCCAGCAGGCCCAGCAGCACGAGTCCAGTGCCAGCCAGGGCCAGGCACTCGGCCGAGTCCCAGGGCAGGCTGCTGCCGCCCATGGACAGCAGCAGCAGGATGGCGCTGACTGTTGCCGTCAGCATCATCGCGCCCAGGTAGTCGATCTTCTGCTGGCCAATCGGCCGCACGCTGTGCAAGCGGGTCAGCAAAACGAACAGTGCTGCCCCACCGACGGGCAGATTGACATAGAAGATCCAGTGCCAAGACAGCGCTTCGGTAATGCCGCCGCCGACGATAGGGCCGGCCACACTGGTCAGCGCATAGACCGCAGCGATGGCGCCTTGCTTGCGACCGCGCTGCTTGGCCGGGATCAGGTCGGCGATGATGGCCTGTGCCAAAGGCATGAAGCCACCGGCGCCCAGGCCCTGCAGCACCCGAGCCATCACCAACTCAATCAGGCCGGTAGACATGCCGCACAGCAGCGAGCCGATGATGAAGGTGATCACGGCCACGCAGATCATTGCCTTGCGTCCGTACTGGTCGCCCAGCTTGCCGTACAGCGGCATGGCCGCGGTCGACGCCAGCACGTAGGCCGTGACCACCCAGGAGCTCGTCGCGATGCCGCCGAACTCGGCCATGATGCGCGGCAAGGCAGTGGCGACAATGCTTTGATCCAGGGTGCCCAGCGCGATGACGACCATCAGGGCCAGATAGCTGGCGCGAAAGCTGCTGCGGCCATCGGGCGCTGCCAGGGGCGCCGCGCCATGCAGGGCTTGATTCGCGCTGGATTCCATGCGTGTGCTCAAGAGTTGTCCTCGCTGCGGGTCAGGATGTCATGCGCCGCGCGGCTCAATAGATGGGAATGGCGAGATCGACGGCATCGGCCCAGGCGCGTATGCCGCCGCTCAGGCTCTTGACGTTCTTGAAGCCCGCTTGCTGCAGCTGCGCGGCGGCCTTGCGGCTGCGCCCGCCAAGCAGGCAATAGACGATGATGTCTGCGCTGGGGTCGACCTCATCGAGGCGATCAGGCAGCAGATTCAGCGGGATGTGCTTGGCGCCATCGATGCGGCAGATGTCCCACTCGGCTGGATCACGAACGTCCAGCAGCATCAGCGGGCGGGCGGCGCTGTCCAGCAGCTGCTTGAGCTCCATCGCTGCAATTTCCGGCACCGGTGCCGGCTCACAGGCAAGCGACTGCTGGCGATGCTGGCTCAGGTCCTTGATGCTGGCGCGGCTGCCGCAGACCGGGCAGTCGGGATCGCGGGCCAGCTGCAATTCGCGTGTCTGCATCTGCAAGGCATCGACGGTCATCATGCGCCCAATCAGCGGCCGGCCCAACCCCGTGATCAGCTTGAGCACCTCGGTGGCCTGGATCACGCCCAGCAGACCGGGCAACACGCCCAGCACGCCGCCTTCCGCGCAATTCGGCACCTCGCCTGGATTTGGCGGCGTGGCATAGAGGCAGCGATAGCAGGGGCCGTGTCGTGCATCGAAGACCGAGGCCTGGCCTTCAAAGCGAAAGACGCTGGCATGAACATTGGGCTTGCCCAGCAGCACGCAGGCGTCATTGGTCAGGTAGCGGGTCGCAAAGTTGTCGCTGCCATCGGCGACGATGTCGTAGGCGCTCAACAGTGCCATCGCGTTGTCGGCATTGAGCATTTCGGCGTGTGTTTGCACCTCGATCTCGGGATTCAGTGCCAGCAGCTTCTCTTTCGCCGACTCCACCTTGGCGCGGCCCACATCGGCGCTTCGATGCAGGATCTGGCGCTGCAGATTGCTGACGTCAACGACATCCGCGTCGACCAGGCCGATGCGACCGACACCGGCGGCAGCCAGGTACAGTGCCAGTGGTGAACCCAGCCCGCCGGTACCCACGCACAGCACGCTGGCGGCCTTGAGCTTCTCCTGCCCGGCCCGCCCGATCTCCGGCATGATGAGATGCCGGCTGTAGCGCTTGATCTCGGTGTTGGACAACATCACTGACTCCGTCATGGCTGTGCGCCGGCTTGAACAGCGGCGACCGCCGCTGGGCGTGTGGGCATTGCGGCTTCGTCACGCCCACCGTTACTGGCAGGCCTTGCATTCACGTGACCTGCAACGCGCCGCGCCGGCAGACCCTTGAAGAATTTCCAGCTCTCCGCCATGGCATCGATGGCGGTGCTGGTGCGGCCAAACACCCAGGGCTGCTTGCACAGCGGCTGCGGAATCGTGTGCCCGCCACCATGCACCAGCAGAAGAACGACCTGGTCTCGCCCGCCAAGTTGCCAGGCATAGCGTTCGACCCAGTCCGCCCTGGCTTGCGCCCTGCCGGAACGGCGCAACAATGAGCCGGCCGGTGCGAATGAGGCCGCGGTCTCGAGTGCTGAAAGCACCGGGCCGAGCCGGCGCAATCCATACGGGGACAACTCGCCGCCGCCAAAGGGATTGATCGGGTCAGCCGTGCCATTGATGATCAACACCGGCACGCTCACGGGCAGCATCGGGCATTTGGAATCCGACGCCGCCGGCCGATTGGCAGCTACTGCGACAACGCCGGCAAGCCGCTCCGGCAGTGCCTGCGCCAGCCGGAAGCATAGATGGCCACCATTGCTATAGCCAAAGGCATAGACGCGCTTCGTGTCAATCTGATGCTGGGCGGCAAACCAGTCCACCATGGCCTGGACAAAACCCAGTTCGTCCACATTGCGCTGCGTCGCGACGTTTTTGCGCCCCTTCTGGCAGCTGTTCCAGTTGCCGCCCACGCCTGCCGGATAGACAACGATGGCGCCGTCCTGCTGGGCGATGGCCTCAAAGCCGCGGTCGGTGAAACGACGAATTTGGGCAGGGCTGCCCGATCCGCCATGAAACACAAGCAGCATCGCTGCGCCCGGAGCAAGTCGCTGCGGCACAAAGTAGTCGAAGCGTCGAAGCGTGCCGCCGACCATCAGCGTCGCGTTCTGAACTCCGCTGCGCTGCCAGGCCCGCTGCCGTAGCAGACGCCAGGCGAGCAGCGTTGCCGTGCCCAGTGCAATGGCATAGACGGCAAGGCTGCTCATGAGCATGCTTCAGCGGCCGGGGCCGCACGGCATTGCAGCATTGCCGCCTTGGACTTAGCGAGGCCGCGCGCGAACTGCAGCCACTGCGCCGACGACAGAAAGGTCTGGCGGGTCTTGGTGCTGTTCAGGCGGCGTACATCAGCGACCAGCAGCTCGCCACGCTCATTGAAGAGAAAGACGCTCTCATGAGGCAATAGCAAGCCCCAGGCGCGCTGGGCGAAGCCGGGCTCGATGCGCACCCGCATGCTGCGAAACAGATCGCCGTCAGGATCAACCGCAAACGGCAGTTTCACGCCGTGGGCATGCCACCAGCGCGACTGCTCGCGGGCGCTCACCGCCAGCACGGCCACGCCCAGCGACTCAAGCTCGGCAGCGACGGTGGCCAGATCGGTCAGATGCAAGCGCGAGTACGGGCACCAGGTGCCACGGAACAGGATCAGTAGAAGCGGACGGCCCGCGGCGAACCGCTTGAGATCGGGCGCCCTGCCCGCCACCTCGGGCCAACCCACGCCGACACCAGCGGGAGCAGGCCCATCCACCTGGCGGCAGACCGCATGTGGCGCCGCATTGACGTCATCGCGAACGAGCTCATCGCTGGCCTCGGTCAGCGGAAAGAACTGGCGCTTGAAGAAGGTGTCGACGGCGTAGGCCCAGTCCATCCGGCTGCCGCTGCGATAGCGCAGCCAGAGTAGCGGCGCCACAGCAAAGCGCAGGGCAATCCAAAGACCCGCCAAGGGCATGCGCAGCGCCACAGCGATGCTGGAGTGAGGTTGGATTCTGCTCGGGACCGTAGCCATCTCTGCCTCTCGGGAGGGTGTTGGTGGGGCATCTCCTGGGCCTGGGCGCTCACCCGACCTTGTTGCACACCGCCGTCGTGAAAGAACCGATGCGGTCGTGCAGATAGACCGAGATGATTTCCTCGTGCAGCGCCTCGCCATTGAGCGTAGGCACATAGGCACGGCCACCCTGCGTGGCTCTGATCAGGCCCTTGCTCTGCAGCTCTTCAAAGATGCTGCGGTAGGGCTCGTCCTGGCTGATATCAACGCCGTACTCATTTTTGAAGCGCTCGACCTCGATTGGCTGGCGCGACTTGTAGGCGAAGCCAAGTGCAGTGGCCGCGGCCTGGTTGCCAGTCAGCAGCCGGCCATAGGCCAGCGGCGGCTGATCCGAGCTCTCCATATGGTGCAGATAGCCGTTGATGTCTGAGCTGTTGTGCGTCTGCAAGGCACTCTGATTCGCGCCCGCAAGCCAGCCATAGGCGCCAGGTCCGAAGGCCAGCATGGTGTCAAAGCGCTGCCACTTGTTGCGCGAGACGCGAGGGATATTCCCTTCGGGGTAGGTGCCCGGCAGGCTCCACCAGCCACAGGGGCTGGGCTCATAGCCGGCCTTGAGCAAATGGCCGACCGCACGCTCACGCATCTCGTAGGTGGTTTCGAGACTGGGGAAGAGGTCCTGCTCAATGATGCGATTGCGGATCTTGGGCACGTTCCAGGCCGCGCGATTGCCGATGCCCATCGACTGTCGGTCAGCGTTGCGCAGGCGATAGATGGTGATGGTCGGCACGCGCATTTCCACCAATGTGCGGATGTCATCCGACACGGTGTCCGGCGTCTGGTACGGCAGGCCAAACATCATGTCCACATTGAAGGGCTTGCCGACTTCCTTCAGATTCATGATGGCCTGAACCGACATCTCCGGCGAGTGGCCACGATTCGTGAAGCTGTTGACCTCGGGCGTGAAGGATTGAACGCCGACACTGAATCTGTTGAAGCCGATCTTGGTCAGCGCCGCCACCTTCTCATACTCGTGGAAGTTGTCGGGATTGCCCTCGACGTTGAGCTCGCAGTCGGGCGTCACCGAGAAGGTCTCGTGCACATGATCAAGAATCCGCTTCAGGTGCTCGGGGGTCAGAATCGCCGCGGTGCCGCCACCGATATAGAAGGACTGAATCAAGGCTTTGGTCGTCCAGGGCACGTCGCGGGCATAGAGCGACGACTCCTTGATCAAGGCATCGGTCCAGCGGTTCAGTTGCTCGGCACGCGAGGTCGGCGAGGCCAGCTGCTTGACGTAATTGCAGAAGTGGCAGATGTAATCGCACAGCGGGAAGTGGTAGTACAGGTGTGCCGGCTTGCCAGCGCCGGGGTGTGCCTTGTAGCGCTCGAACAGTTCGGCAGCTTCCAGTCGCTCGCCGAAGTTGGCGGTGACGTTGATGTTGTACTCATCACGGCCAATCTGCAGTTCCGGGTGGCGGCCCAGAAGTGCACCCAGATTGGCTTCATAGCTCAGAGGGTCGGCAACATCGCAGACTTCAGCATTCATTGAACACTCCGTTAGATTTCGAATCAGCGACTGGCAGGCGACTCGACACGAGTGCAGCGCCAGGGCGAGGGATTTCCGCGCGACCCAACAGCGGATCGCGTTCTGTTCGCACTACCTTTTGCGGCAGGGCATCAGCCGAATACACACAGCAAGCCCGGGCGCACCAATGCACGGCCCGCCAGCGCCGAGGCGCCAATGCGCGCCAGCAGCGTCTTCGTTTTTATGCATCACCGATCTAGCGCCAACAAACCCTGCAGTGGCTTGTCATGGCCTGGCGGTCTCCTTCACCGTTGGCATGGCGGCCTTGGCGGCCGCGCGGCGATGGACGCCGCGTTTGCACGCCTCACTAGCGGCTGCTTTTCCTCCTCACAATGCAATTGATTGTGCGTGGGTGCGGCAAATTGGCCACCTACCAAAGCTGGTAGTTACCGGGGCGAATAAGCTTCTGCAGAAAACGAAGATCAAGCCTGGCGTTGTTGGCAGGCCAGAGGCGAGCGAGGCAGCCCGAAACTTGCTGCTCGGGCCGGGCACAGTCTGGCCGCAGGCGCGCGAGTCGCGCGAGGCACTGGGCCAGGTGCCATGCCTCAGCGATCGCCGTCCCGGCCTTTGCTGGGCAGGCCGGCACTGGCAGCCTGTACAGGCGGCAGCGTGCGGCGCATCTCCTTGATGACAAAACCGCTGGCGACGCTGCCACTGCGCTGGCCCGCGCCTCGGCTCAGGCTCAGGCAGTCGGCGCGGTCGTCCGGCAACTGACGGGCACAGCGAGCCTCGGCATTGGCGGCCAGTGCGGCCGGACTCTCCAGGATGGGGCCATTGCCAAGGCGCCCCTGTCGGGCTTCGGCGTAGGCGGCCTCGACCTCGCGCAGACAACTGCTGCGAGCCTGACCGCTCTGCCCTTGCAAGCAGCGGCTCGTCTGCTCATCACGCACCTGGCGTTGACGCATGGCGAGGTCTGCAACACTGGAGCCCGCTGGCGCGGCCGCCTGATCGAGTGCCAGCACGGCCAGGGGCAACAGCCCCACCAGCGCGAGCGGCACGAACCCAGCGAACGCCTTCCAGCGGCCAAGGCGAGAGAGCGGGCTCACTCGTCCTTCTCCCGGCGCTTGCGCTTGTCCTTGTCGGCTTCGTTGGCGATCACCGCGCCGACCGCAGCACCGCCTACGGTGCCGACGGTGCTACCACCGGTCAGCACCGCACCGCCAAGCGCGCCGACACCGGCTCCCACCGCCACATCACGGTCGCGCCGCGACATATTGGAACAAGCACTCAACAGTGCCAGGCTCAGCAGCAGGCCCGCTATGGCCCCGCGGCTTGAATCGTTGCTCGTGTTCATAGAACTCCTTGTTGGCCCATGCTGCCGAAGCGTTTGCCAAGAGTCGCCTCGTAACGCGAACCGGTACAGGCTTCAGGAAACGGGCCGCCGGCTTTGCCAAGCAGGCGGCCCGAAGACTGAGGCGGGGATACGACCTGATCTGGACGATCTGGCCTTGAACGGCGCCAGCGGCGCGAAGTTCAGCCCTTGTTGTGGCCGCTGCCCTGCGGCGCGTTCTTGTCAGTCTTGACTTCAGCCTGGGGATTCAGCTTGGCTGGTGCGTCCTTGGGCGGAGGCTCCTTGCCGATGTGTGCGGGCGCATGGCCGCCTGCCTTGTTCGGAGGGCTGCTGCCGAAGTTGTTGCCGGGCTTGCCGGGCTTGTTGGTGTTCATGGGCGATTCCTTTGCTGTCATGGGCGTCATCGGACGCAAAGCAGGAAGGCCCGGGGGCAGCGCCATCATGGCGCGTGCTGGAGGAGTTGTGGTGCCCGGGCCTTGCGCTGTGCACCTGTCGGTCACAACGCTCAGGCCGAGCCTGGGCTAAGGTGAGCGCCAGGTCTGTGCGCCATCGCACCAAGGCATTAGTACCGCGCCCAGCGGCACAGCGGATTCGCCAGCGGCTGAATTCAGTCCGAGGCGCCCGGCAAAAACACCGCCCGTTCACGCATCAGGCTGGCGGACTGCCGCGCGATATGGCCGCAGACCAGATCGCAGAGCTCGTAGACCGCCGGGTCGGCGATGCGGTAGTAGGCACTGGTGCCGCGGCTCTCACGAACCACGAAACCGCGCTGCTGCAGCATGCTCAGGTGGCGCGAGACATTGGCAGCCGTGTAGCCACAAAGCTCGGCGATTTCGCCAACCTTGCGTTCCTGCGCGCGCAGCAGATTGAGGATCTGCAACCGCGTCGGCTCGGCCAGGGCCTGGAAGTACTCAGCCACCTGCTGCAGTGCCGGCTCGGGCAAATGCTCCATGGCCGCCACCTCGCTGGCTGTGCTTTTCTTGGTCTTCATGGCTGCCTTTTGCGTGACATATGGGCGTGACATATCGCAATTCAACTATTTGACTATTTGCGTAGTTGGTTAAATAATAAGATATCGAATCAACGATGTCCAGCCACACGCTGCCCCACATCATGGCTCAAACCAGCGCATCTCCAGCACCGCCCCCGACCCGCCTTGCACCCCGCAGGCAGCAGCGTCCATTCACGCTGCTGGCACTCGGCCTGAGTTGGGCACTGCTCACCGGATCGGCGGCGGCCGCAGACGCCAAGACCGCGCAGCTGCGCAGCCAGCTCGTGGGCCAGGCTGGGCCCGCGCAGGCAACGATGCTGGAAGGCGCGGTCGAAGCGCTTCGCCACACGGTGGTGTCGGCGCAGGTGGCCGGTGCCATCGTCGAGTTGCCGGTCAAGGCCGGCGACCGTGTTCGCGCCGGCCAGCTGCTGATGCGCATCGACGCCCGTGCGGCGGAGCAAAGCGCCAACGCCAGCGCGGCCCAGGCCGAGGCGGCACGCGCCTCCCTGCATCTGGCCAGCCGCGAGTACGAGCGCCAGCAATTGCTGTTCAAGCAGCACTTCATCAGCCAGGCTGCGCTGGACCAGGCCGAGGCGCAATTCAAGGCCACCCAGGCTCAGGTGAATGCGCAGCTCGCGCAGTTGGCGCTGGCACGCACCCAGAGCGGCTTCAATACCGTCCGCAGCCCCTATGACGCCGTCATCGCCGAGCTGCCCGTGGCCCTGGGCGATATGGCCATGCCTGGCCGCGCATTGCTCAGCCTCTACGACCCCAGCGCCCTGCGTGTCACGGCGCGTCTGCCGCAAAGCCTGGCCAAGGGGCTCAGCGACAAGACGCCGATCAGCATCGAGATTGCCGGCCAGCCCAAGGCCGTGCCGGCGAGCCGGATTCAGCTGCTGCCGACCATTGATGCGCAGTCGCACACCTTGGAGTTGCGTCTGGACCTTCCTGCCCTGCCAGGGCTCGCCCCGGGGCAGTTCGCCCGAGTGCTGCTGCCGGCCGGCGCTGCCACGGTGGCGACGCTGAGCATCCCCGTCACGGCAGTGCAAAAGCGTGCCGAACTGAGCGCCGTCTACGTGATCAACGCCGAAGGCAAACCACTGCTGCGGCAGCTGCGCCTGGGCGCCCGGCAAGGCGATCAAATCGAGGTGCTGAGCGGCCTGAGTGCGGGCGAGCGCATCGCCCTGGACCCACAGGCGGCCGCGCTGCTGCGTTCAGGAAGCCAGCCATGAACAGCGAACACATTCCCGCGCCGCTGGGCCCCTCGGGCCGCATTGCCGCCTTCTTTCAATCGGCCCAGATCACGCCGCTGCTGGCCCTGCTCGCCTTGCTGCTGGGCATCTTCGCGGTGCTGGTCACCCCGCGTGAAGAAGAGCCACAGATCAATGTGACCATGGCCAATGTGCTGATTCCCTTTCCGGGTGCCAGCGTTCGTGACGTCGAGCAGATGGTGGCCACACCGGCCGAGCAGGTGCTGGCGCAGATGGCCGGCATCGAGCATGTGATGTCGGTGTCTCGGCCGGGTCTGGCGGTGTTGACGGTGCAGTTCAAGGTCGGCGTGCCACGCACCGAGGCGCTGGTACGCCTGCACGACACCGTGGCCGACAACGCCGACTGGCTGCCCAGCGGCCTCGGCGTGATGCCGCCCATCATCAAGCCCAAGGGCATTGACGACGTGCCCATCGTCACCTTGACGCTGTTCTCCAAGCAGCCAGAGACCGGGGCGTTTGCGCTGGAACAGGTGGCGCATGCGATGGAGATCGAGCTCAAGCGCGTGCCCGGCACCCGCGAGCTCACCAGCATGGGCGGCCCGGGCCGAGCCATCCGCGTGCAGATCGACCCGGCCCGGCTCAACAGCAGCGGGCTGACCATCGCCGATCTGCGCCAGGCGCTGCAGTCGGCCAATCAAGGTCTGCCGCTGGGCGATCTGCTGCGCAACAACCAGGCGATTGCCCTGGAGGCCGGCGCCTTTCTTGGCGACGCCGCTGATGTGGCCGAGCTGATCGTCGGCGTGCAGGCGGGCAAGCCCGTCTACCTGCGCGAAGTCGCCACCGTCGAGGACGGGCCACTGACGCCCAGCCGCTACGTCTGGCACGGCGACAAGTCCGCAGCCGAATACCCCGCCGTCACCATCGCCATCACCAAGAAGGCCGGCGAGAACGCCATCGATGTGGCCGACGCGGTGATGCAGCGCGTCGACGACCTGCGCAACACGGTAATCCCCGCCGAGGTGTCGGTGGCCGTGACTCGCAACTACGGCGCCAGCGCCAATGACAAGGCCAGCAAGCTGATCCAGAAGCTTTTGTTCGCAACGGCCTCGGTGGTCGCCCTGGTCTTCATCGCACTGGGCCGGCGCGAAGCGGCCATCGTCGGCACCGCCGTGATGCTGACGCTGACGGTCACGCTCTTCGCCTCCTGGGCCTGGGGCTTCACGCTGAACCGCGTCTCGCTGTTCGCACTGATCTTCTCGATCGGCATCCTGGTCGACGACGCCATCGTCGTCGTCGAGAACATCCACCGTCACCAGCAGCTCTTCCCGGGCCGCAGCCTGCGCGAGCTGATCCCCGGCGCGGTAGACGAAGTCGGCGGTCCGACCATCCTGGCCACATTGACCGTCATCGCCGCGCTGCTGCCGATGGCCTTCGTCTCCGGCCTGATGGGGCCCTATATGAGCCCCATCCCCATCAATGCCAGCATGGGCATGCTCTTGTCGCTGGCCATCGCCTTCGTCGTCACGCCTTGGCTGGCGCGGCTGTGGATGAAGGCCCTGCCGGCCAGCACGGTAGGTGACGCAGCCGAAGCGCACGGCCTATCCACCAAGCTCGCGCCGCTGTTCGAGCGCGTGTTCAAACCCCTGCTTGATGCAGGGCGAGGCAGCCGCAACCGCGGCCTGCTGGGCCTGGCCATCGCCGGGCTGATCGCGATCTCGCTGCTGCTGCCAGCGGCCGGCCTGGTGCTGCTGAAGATGCTGCCCTTTGACAACAAGTCGGAGTTCCAGGTCATTGTCGACATGCCCGCCGGCACAGCGCTGGAGCAAACCGCGGCGGTGCTGCACGAGCTGGGTGCCTATCTGGCCCGGGTGCCCGAGGTCAGCAACTATCAAGCCTATGCCGGCACGGCCGCGCCGATCAACTTCAACGGCCTGGTGCGGCAGTACTATCTGCGCGCCGGCAGCGAGCAAGGCGATCTGCAGGTCAATCTGGTCGACAAGCAGCAGCGCCACGCGAAGAGCCATGCCATCGCGATGCGGCTGCGGCCGGCCCTGCAGGCGATTGGCCAGCGCCATGGCGCCAAGGTCAAGATCGTCGAAGTACCGCCAGGTCCACCGGTGCTGGCGCCCATCGTGGCCGAGATCTATGGTCCCGAGGCCGAAGGACGCCGGCAACTTGCCAAGGCGGTGCGGGCCGTGTTCGAGACGCAGCCGGGCGTGGTCGATGTCGACGACAGCAGCATTGGCGCCGCACCGCGCAAGCTGCTGCTGGTCGATCGCCGCAAGGCGGCGCTGCTCGGCGTGTCGCAGGCGGCCATCGTCAGCACGTTGCGTGCCGCACAAGCCGGTGAAGCGGTCAGCTGGCTGCATGATCAGAGCAAATACCCGGCGGCCACGCTGCTGCAGCTGCCGGCCGAAGCCCAGGGCGACCTCGATGCCCTGCTGTCGCTCTCAGTGCGTGCGGCCAGTGGCAAGCTGGTGCCCATCCGCGAATTGCTCCACATCAGCGACACGCTGCGCGAGCAACCGGCTTATCACAAGGACTTGCTGCCACTGAGCATGGTGGTGGCCGATATGGCCGGCGCCATCGACAGCCCGCTCTACGGCATGTTTGCCATGCGCGGCGACATCGCCAAACTGCGCGCTCCGGACGGCGCCGCGCTGGGCGAAACCTTCATCAGCCAGCCCCGGGACGCCTACCGCGGCTACACGCTCAAGTGGGACGGCGAGTGGCAAATCACCTACGAGACCTTCCGCGATATGGGCGCGGCCTATGCCGTCGGCCTGGTGCTGATCTACCTGCTGGTGGTGGCGCAGTTCGGCTCCTACCTGACGCCGCTGATCATCATGGCGCCCATCCCGCTGACCATCATCGGCGTGATGCCTGGCCATGCCTTGCTGGGGGCGCAGTACACGGCCACCAGCATGATTGGCATGATCGCGCTGGCCGGCATCATCGTGCGCAACTCCATCCTGCTGGTTGACTTCATCAATCTGCAGCTGCGTGAAGGCATGGCCTTCGAGCGCGCCATCGTCAGCGCCGCCGTCACCCGGGCCCAGCCCATCATGCTGACCGGCCTGGCCGCGATGATGGGCGCCTTCTTCATCATTGACGACCCGATCTTCAATGGCCTGGCGATCTCGCTGATCTTCGGCATCGCCGTATCAACGCTGCTGACCCTGGTCGTCATTCCCACGCTTTACTACATGGCCTATCGCGATCGGCTGCATCTGCTGTCGGCAGACTGAGGCGCGCACAGCAATCACTCAACGCAACAAAGGAGTCCGTGATGAGTACCTGGCAAATCGTTCGTGTCGTCGCCGGCAGCTTCATCCTGCTGTCGCTGGCCCTGGGCATCCCTGGCAGCCCGCTGTTCGTGTCGAGCTGGTGGCTGGCCTTCACCGCCTTCGTCGGTGTCAATCTCTTGCAAAGCGGCTTTACGCGCTGGTGCCTGATGGAGACACTGCTGGCCAAGCTCGGCATACGCCGCGGCAATTGAAGGGAGCATCCACCAATGAGCAACGAAACGATCAGCATCGAGCTGAAGCAGCGGGAAAACTACCACTTCAGCGCCGAATTTGGCGCTGGCATCCCCGCGCTCAGCTGCGATGAGCCAGTACCGCTGGGTACGGGCCTCGGCCCCTCGCCGGTGCAGCTGCTGGCCGCCGCAGTGGCCAACTGCCTGAGTGACTCGCTGCTGTTCGCCTTGCGCAAATACAAGCAGGCGCCGGAGCCGCTGAGCTGTCGCGTCAGCGCCGAAGTCGGCCGCAACGAAGCCGGCTATGTTCGCGTGCTGGCCATGCAGGCGCAGCTGCAGCTGGGGGTGCCGGCCGCGCAGCTGCAGCATCTTGAGCGGGTGCTGGAGACCTTCGAGAAATACTGCACGGTCACGCAAAGCGTCGGTCAGGGCATTCCGATCAGCGTTCAGGTGTCTGACAGCCTGGGTCAGCGTTTGAAGTAAGACGCTGGGGCGCCACAAACAACGATGCCCGCCCAAGCCTGAGCAGCTTGCGCCACCCAGGCCCGGACGGGCCCGACATTTTGCGATTCAAGACGCTGGCGAAACCAGCCTCGTGGGGTCAGCGAACGACCGCGATCTGCTCGCGAGCGCCGCCCTTGTAGGTGTACAGCGTCAGCGCGCCGTTCTTGATGTCTCCCTTGCCGTCAAAGCTGATGACGCCGGTGACGCCCTTGTAGGCTTCGGTCTTGGCCAGCACCGGCAGGTACTTGGCCGGCTCGGCGGAGCCAGCCTTGACCATGGCAGCGACCATCACGTTGACGGCGTCGTACACATAAGGTGCATAGATCTGCACCTCCAGCTTGTACTTTTCCTTGAACTTGGTCTTGAAGGTCTCCATGCCGCCCTTGAATTCGCCGTCGATACCGCCGGCTTCGGCGCAGACCACCTGACCATCGCCCATGGTGCCGGCCGACAGCTTGGGCAGTTCGCCCGAGCAGATGCCGTCGCCGCCCATGAACTTGGCGTCGATGCCCAACTGCTTCATCTGGCGCAACATCGGGCCGGCCACGGCGTCCATGCCGCCGAAGAACACGACGTCGGGCTTCTTGGCCTTGACGGCGGTCAGGATGGCGTTGAAGTCGGTCGCCTTGTCATTGGTGAACTCGCGGCCGACAACCTTGCCGCCGGCGGCCTTGACGCCCTTCTCGAATTCGTCGGCCACACCCTGGCCATAGGCGGTGCGATCGTCGATGACGGCGATGGACTTGCCGTGCAGCTGCGTCACCGCGTACTTGCCAAGCGTGCCGCCCAGGTGCACGTCATCGGCGACGACGCGGAAGGTGGTCTTGTAGCCGTTGCGGGTGAACTTGGGGTTGGTGGCCGAGGGGCTGATCTGCGGAATGCCAGCGTCGCTATAGACCTTGGACGCGGGGATGGAGGTGCCCGAGTTCAGGTGGCCGATCACGCCATTGACCTTGGCATCGGCCAGCTTGGTGGCGGCTGCCGTGCCTTGCTTGGGATCGCCAGCATCGTCTTCAGCAACCAGCTCGAACTTGGCCTTCTTGCCGCCGATCATCACGCCCTTGGCGTTCAGTTCGTCGATGGCGTAGCGGGCGCCCAGCTCATTGTCCTTGCCCAGGTGGGCAATCTGGCCACTGGTCGGGCCGACATGGCCGATCTTGACGACCAGGTCCTGCGCCATCGAGCCGCCGGCCGAGGCCAGCAGCACGGCGCTGGCGACCAGCTTCAGTTGAAACTTCATGTGCCTATCTCCGTTTGTTTATTGCCATGTTGTAGGTCGGTGCCGCCTGCCGCTGTTGCAGCGGCGGGATGCGCGGGCCAGAGCAGCCAGCGGCACCGTGGAATCTTCGTCTGCCCGAGGAAATCTATGGCGCGATGGCTTGCCGCTCACTCGCCAAGGTAGGCAGCGCGGACCTTCGGGTCATTCAAGAGCGTCTTGCCCTCGCCCGTCATCGTGACGATGCCGCTCTCCATCACATAGCCGCGGTTGGCGGCGGCCAGCGCGCGGCTGGCGTTTTGCTCGACCAGGAGGATGGTCACGCCCTGGCCGTGGATCTCGTTGACGACCTCGAAGATCTTGTCGACCATGATGGGCGACAGGCCCATCGAGGGTTCGTCCAGCAGCAGCACCTTGGGCTGGGCCATCAGCGCGCGGCCCATGGCCAGCATCTGCTGCTCGCCACCGCTCATCGTGCCGGCCAGCTGCAGGCGGCGTTCCTTCAAGCGCGGGAAGATGCCGAACACGCGATCGATATCGGCTTCGATCTGCGCCTTGTCGTTACGGATGTAGGCGCCCATCTGCAGGTTCTCGGTGATGGTCATCCGGGTGAAGGTGCCCCGCCCTTCGGGCACCATCACCAGGCCTTGCTTGACCAGATCCCAGGCGCCCTGGCCCTTGATCGATTTGCCCAGGTACTGGATGTCGCCATCGGCGACGGCCTGCAGCCCGGTCACGGCCTTGAGCGTGGTGGTCTTGCCGGCGCCATTGGCACCGATCAGGCTGACCAGCTCGCCCTGGCGCACTTCGAAGTTCACGCCCTTGACGGCCTGGATGCCGCCGTACGCGACCTTCAAGCCGCTGACTTTCAACAATACTTCGCTTGTCATCTCAGACTCCGTTCTGCGGGGCTCAATGGCCACCGGCACCGAGGTAGGCCTCGATCACCTGTTCATTGCGTTGCACCTCGGCCGGCGTGCCTTCGGCAATCTGCTTGCCGTAGTCCAGCACGGTCACGCGGTCGCACAGGCCCATCACCAGCTTGACGTCGTGTTCGATCAAGAGAATCGTGCGGCCGTCCTTGCGGATGCGGTCGATCAGCTCGCGCAGCACGACCTTTTCGGTCGCGTTCATGCCGGCGGCCGGTTCGTCCAGCGCGATCAGCTTGGGGTCGGTGGCCAGTGCGCGGGCAATCTCCAGCCGGCGCTGGTCGCCGTAGCTGAGCGTGCGGGCCTTGTATTCCGCGTATTTGCCGATGCACACGTAGTCCAGCAGTTCCTGGGCGCGCTTCGCAATCGCCGCTTCCTCGGCCTTGAAGCCGGGGCTGCGGAAGATGGCGCCCAAGAGGCCGGAGCCGGTGCGCACATGGCGGCCGACCATCACGTTTTCCAGCGCGGTCATCTCGGCGAAGAGCCGGATGTTCTGGAAGGTGCGGGCAATGCCGGTCTTGGCCACCTGGTGCACGGCGGTGGGCGCATAGGGCGCGCCGCCGAGCTCGAAGCTGCCGGCGTCGGGCGTGTACAGCCCGGTGATGACGTTGAAGAAGGTGGTCTTGCCGGCGCCGTTGGGGCCGATCAGGCCGTAGACCTGGCCTTTGTTGATCTGGATGCCCACGTCGGAGAGGGCTTGCAGACCGCCGAAGCGCTTGGACACGCCGGCTACTTTGAGAACGATGTCGCTCATGGTGGGGGGCTCTCCGGCGTCTTATTTGTTGTTGGCCAAGGGCTGGGGCGCGGCTTTGCCGTGCTCGGGGCTGGGCCACAGGCCGCGTGGGCGCAGGAGCATGATGCTGATCATCGCCAGCGCCACCAGCAGCTGGCGCAGGATGGCGGCGTCAAGCCGGCCGCCGGTGGCTTCTTGCAGCGGGCCGGCCACATAGCGCAGCACTTCGGGCAGGGCCGAGAGCAAGAGCGCGCCGAGGATCACGCCGGGGATGTGGCCGATACCGCCGAGCACGACCATGGCGACGATCATCACGCTTTCCTGCAGGCTGAAGGATTCGGGGCTCACAAAGCCCTGGAAGGCGCCGAACATCGAGCCGGCCACGCCGCCGAAGGTGGCGCCCATGCCGAAGGCCAGCAGCTTCAGGTTGCGGGTGTTGATGCCCATGGCCTTGGCGGCGATTTCGTCTTCACGGATGGCCATCCAGGCGCGGCCGATGCGCGAGTCTTCCAGGCGCGAGCAGATCAGCACCGAGATCACCACCAGGGCCAGGAACAGGTAGTAGTACTGGCTGACCGAGGGCAGCGTGAAGCCGAAGATCTCCAGCGGCTTGCCCAGGTCCAGCCCGAAGACGTGGATGGCGTCGATCTGGCCGATGCCGCGCGGGCCGTTGGTGATGTTCAGCGGGTATTCCATATTGTTCAGGAACACCCGGATGATTTCGCCGAAGCCCAGGGTCACGATGGCCAGGTAGTCGCCGCGCAGCTTGAGCGTCGGTGCGCCCAGCATCACCCCGGCGAAGGCGGCAAGACCTGCCCCCAGCGGGATGATCAGCCACAGCGGCGAGTGCAGCCCGCCGGGGAAGGCGGCGGCAAAGCCTTCGAAGTTCTCGCTCAGGTGCGGGCTGGCCAGGAGCGCAAACATATAGGCGCCGACCGCGTAGAAGGCCACATAGCCGAGGTCCAAAAGACCCGCGTAGCCGACCACGATGTTCAAGCCCAGCGCCAGCATCACATAGAGCAGCGCCAGGTCGATGATGCGCACCGGCCCGTTGCCGAATTGCTGGGCAATCAGAGGGACGATCAGCAGGCCGACAGCGGCCAGTGCATAGCCGATCAGCTTTGAGGTTTGAGTTTTGGTTTGCATGTCGTGTGTCAACTTCTTGTCGTCGGCAACCCAGGCTGGCTGCTTGCCGACAGTCACTTGTGCATTCGTGGTCATGGTGTCAGGCCCGATCCGCAACGCGTTCGCCCAGCAGGCCCGAGGGGCGCAGCGTCAGCACCAGGATCAGTGCGACGAAGGCGAAGATGTCGGCATAGTGGCTGCCGAGGATGCCGCCGGTCAGGTCGCCCAGATAGCCGGCCCCGATGGACTCGATCAGCCCCAGCAGCACGCCGCCCACCATCGCACCAGCGAGGTTGCCGATGCCACCCAGCACCGCCGCGGTGAAGGCCTTCAGGCCGGGCATGAAGCCCATCGAATGCTGCACCGTGCCGTAGTTGGCCGCCCACATCATGCCGGCCACGGCGGCCAGCGCCGCGCCGATCACAAAGGTGGCCGAGATCACCATATCGGGCTTCACGCCCATCAGGCCGGCCACCTTGGGGTTCTCGGCCGTGGCGCGCATCGCGCGGCCCAGCTTGGTCTTGTTCACCAGCCACAAAAGACCGGCCAGGATGACGCCGGTGCTGACCAGGATCAGGATCTGCGTGATCGTGATCACCGGGCCGCCCAGGTCGATCGCCTGGGCCGGCAGCAGCTGCGGGAAGGGCTTGGGATTGGGCTTCCAGATGATCATCGCCAGGGTTTGCAGCAGCAGCGACATGCCCATGGCCGTGATCAGCGGTGCCAGTCGCGGCGCGCTGCGCAAGGGCCGGTAGGCGATCTTCTCAATCGTGTAGTTCAGCAGCGCACACACGACGATGGCGCACAGCAGACCGACCAGCATCAGTGCCCAGCCCGGCAGGCCGCTATCGGCCAGCGCGGTGACGACGCTGAAGCTGACCAGCGCGCCGACCATCAGCACATCGCCGTGGGCGAAGTTGATCAGGTTGATGATGCCGTAGACCATCGTGTACCCCAGTGCCACGAGCGCATACATGCTCCCGAGCACCAGACCATTGATGATCTGTTGCAGAAAAGTCTCCATTGCCTCTACTTCCTTGTTGGACGGATCAGCCGTCGTACTGAGCCCTTATTCGCAACAGGCATGCCAACATGAAAAATTCACGGGTAATCACTTAGAAATCTGGGGCTCGGGCCAGCGTTTGCGGCAGCACAAGCCGCTTCGACCCCGGTGCGAAGGCCGCGCAGCCCGCTGCTGCCGTGCGAGTAGTGCGGAAATCCGCCCTGCCTTTTTGGCCCCAGTGCGAAATCCCGCCCTACCCTCACGGCAGCACGCTCGCTGGCGCGAAAAAAGCCGGAACCCGAGCGGGGACAGGGCGCCGCGACTTGGGCAAACTACGCCCCTTCATGCAATGGTTCCCCTCCACACATAGCGAACAGGTCTCGCAGGCCTATGGTGGCTCGCTCAAGCGCCGGCTGGCCTGGCGGCTGACCCGGCCCAGCCTCTACGCCTATCTGACGCTGGCCCTGGCCCTGCTGGGTGGCGTGCTGGGCCAGCGGCTCAGCGAGGCCTCGGGTCTGGCCCAGCTGGCCGCGCTGGCCAGCGAAAGGCTGGAGCTCTATGCCGCCACGCTGGAAAGCGAGCTGGCCCGCCACAACTACCTGCCCAGCCTGATCGCCATCGACGAGCAGGTGCAGGCCATGCTCGGTGCCCCGCAAGACCTGACCCTGCGCGCCGAGGTGGCGCGCAAGCTCTCGCGCATCAATGTGCGCGCGGGCGCGATGCTGACCTTCATCACCGATGCCCGTGGCCAGATGCTGGCCAGCAGCCATCTCAGCACGCCGCGCAGCGCGCCCGAGGCCGCCCAGGTGCAGCGCGCGCTGGACAGCGGCGCAGAGCACTTCTTTGCTGCCGACGCCGTCGACGGCAGCACCCGCTTCTTCCTGATCCAGCCGGTGCGCCGCGCCAGCCAGGTGCTGGGCGCCATCGTCGTGCAGCTGAGCCTGGCGCCGCTGGAGGCCACCTGGGTCGACCTCGGCCTGCGCTCGCAAAGCGAGAAGCTGCTGGTCATCGACGCCAATGATGTGGTCATCATGTCCTCGGTGCCGGAGTGGAAGTACCGCATTCTTGGTAGCAGCGATCAGGCCCAGGCCGAAGCGCTGCGCCGGCTCGGCCGCTACCCTGGCGCCTCGCTGCAGCCGATGAACATTCCGCACGATTCACTGCAGCAGTCCGATGCGGCGCTGGTGCCGGTCCCTGCCCTGCCCGGCCAGGCCACTCAGTTGCTGGCGCAGGAGCGGCCGGTGGCCCAGCTGGGCGTGCGCCTGGTGACCTTGTCCGACCCCTCCGAGGTCTGGCGCGGCGCCCGCTATGCCGCTTGGGGCGGCGCGGCGGTGGGTGCCAGCATCGGCCTTTTGGCGCTCTACCTGGCCTCGCGCCGGCGGGCGCTGCGCCAGGTGTTTCAGGCCCAGGCCGCCCTGCAAAAAGCCCATGCGCAGCTGGAGCATCTGGTCGACGAGCGCACCGCCGAGCTGCGCAGCACCAATCAGGAACTGAAGCACCAGATCGCCCAGCGCCTGCAGGCCGAGGATGAACTCGTGCAGGCCGGCAAGCTGGCGGTGCTGGGCCAGATGTCCGCCGGCATCTCGCACGAGATCAACCAGCCGCTGACGGCGCTGCGTGCGCTGTCGCGCAACACCTTGCTGCTGCTGGAGAAACAGCGGCTGCAGTCGGTGGCCGACAACCTGAAGGCGATCGACGATGTGACCGAGCGCATGAGCGTCATCACCCGCGCGCTGAAGAACTTCGCCCGCAAGGCCGAGGCGGCGGGCCAGGTGCAGGCGGCACCGCTGCGCGAATCGCTGCAGAACGTGCGTGTGCTGCTGGAGCACCGGCTGCGCGCCGAGCAGGTCGAGCTGATCGAGGAAATCGATGAGCGTGGCGGCGAGCTGCTGGTCAATGCCGATGCCAACCGGCTGGAGCAGGTGCTGGTGAATCTGTTCACCAATGCGATGGACGCCATGCAGGACCAGCTGCAGCGCCGCATCACCGTGGCCGCCGAGCGCCGCGATGGCCGCGTGCAAGTGCGCGTGATCGACAGCGGGCCGGGCATGGATGAGCGCCAGCAGGCCCGGCTGTTCGAGCCCTTCTTCACCACCAAGCCGGCCGGCCAGGGCCTGGGTCTGGGCCTGGTGATCTCATCGAAAATCGTCCATGAATTCGGCGGCACGCTGCGCGCCCATCGCTCGCTCGATGGCGGCATGTGCTTCGAGTTCGATCTGGAGCCCGCAGCAAAGGACCCGCATGTTTGATGGATTCAAGGTCATCTTCGTTGAGGACGATCCGCCCGTACGACTGAGCCTGAGCCAGACGCTGGAGCTGGCCGGATTCAGCGTTGTCGCCTGCGCCTCGGCCGAGGCGGCGCTGCCGCATATCGCGCCGGGCGCGCAGATCGTGCTCGTCACCGACGTGCGCCTGCCCGGCATGGACGGCCTGGCGCTGATGGAACGCACACTGGGCACCGATGCCAGCATCCCGGTGGTGCTGATCACCGCCCATGGCGATGTGGCGATGGCAGTGCGCGCGATGCGCAGCGGCGCCTACGATTTCCTCGAAAAGCCTTTCGATCCGGACCGCTTCGTCGACACCGTCCGCCGTGCGCTGGAACGCCGGCTGCTGGGCGCTGCCGTCGAAGACCTGCGCGCCCAGCTGCAGCGGGCCTGCGGCCTGGAGGCCGCCCTGCTGGGCAATTCGCCGGCGATGCAGCAGGTGCGCCGCCAGGTGCTGAATCTGGCCGGCACCTCGGCCGATGTGATGATTCTGGGCGAGACCGGCACCGGCAAGGAGCTGGTGGCCCGCTGCCTGCATGACCAGAGCCCGCGCCGTGACCGCAACTTCGTTGCCATCAACTGCGGCGGCCTGCCCGAGGCCCTGTTCGAGAGCGAGCTGTTCGGCCACGAGCCCGGCGCCTTCACCTCGGCGGCCAAGCGCCGCATCGGCAAGCTCGAGCATGCCAACGGCGGCACGCTGCTGCTGGACGAGATCGAGACCATGCCCGTCGCGCTGCAGATCAAGCTCTTGCGCATCCTGCAGGAACGCCGGCTGGAGCGGCTGGGCTCGAACGAGGAGCTGCCCATCAATGTGCGCTTCATCGCCGCGACCAAGGCCGATCTGAAAGAGCTGTCCGATCAACAGAAATTCCGCGGCGATCTCTACTACCGGCTCAATGTCGCGACGCTGATGCTGCCGCCGCTGCGCGAGCGCCGCGAGGACATCCCGCTGCTGTTCGAGCACTTCGTGGCCCAGGCCTGCGCGCGCTACGAGCGCCCCGCGCCCGAGCTGAGCCCGCAGAAGATGCGCGAGCTGATGGCCCACGACTGGCCGGGCAATGTGCGCGAGGTGCGCAATGCGGCCGACCGCTTTGTGCTCTCCATTCCCGATGGCGAGGCGCTCGATCCGGCCGCGGCCAGCTTGAGTCTGGCCCAGCAGATGGACCTGGTCGAGAAGACCTTGATCGAGCAGGCGCTGCGCCGTTGCCAGGGCCGCGTGCCGGCGGCCATGGAGCTGCTGGGCACGCCGAAGAAGACGCTGTACGACAAGCTGCACCGCCACGGCATCGATCTGGAGCGTTTCCGCTCCGGGCAGTGAAGGACAGTGAGCGGCAGTGAAGACCGGCCAGCCGGCCGCTCAGTTCAGCGGTAGTGCGCCGGGTCCGGTGAATCGGTCGGTGCGCGCATCAGCTGCTTGAAGGCCTCGCTCATCGGCAGCTGCAGATTGAGGCCGCGCGGCGGGATCGGCGACTGGAACCATTTGCGGTAGATCGTCGCTATCTCGCCGCTCTTGAACAGGCCGCGCAAGACCTCGTCCACCCATTGCTTGAATTCCGGGTCGTCGCGGTTCAGGCCGATGCCATAAGGCTCGACCGACAGCGGCGTGTCCGCGATCTGGTAGTCCTGCGGATTGCTGACCTGGGCCACCAGGCTGCGCAAGAGCACATCGTCCATCGCAAAGGCCACGGCCCGATCCGTCTGCACCGCGCGGAAGGCCTCTTGGTCGTCCTGCCCCACGAGGATGCGGATGTCCAGCCCGCGCTGCTGATTCAGCTTGTTGAGGAACTGGATGCTGGTCGTGCCTATCGTCGATGACACCGGCTTGCCGCGCAAATCATCAACGGTCTGCACGCCTGAGCCCTTCTTGGACAGCAGCTTGCTCTCGGCCACAAAGGTCGTCAGCGAAAAGGCCTGGGCCTTGCGCCGCTCGACGGTGTTGGTGGTGACGCCGCATTCCAGATCCAGCGTGCCGTTGGCCATCATCGGCAGGCGCGTCGCCGAGCTGACCGGGATCAGCTTGACCTCCAGATCGGGCAGCTCCATGCGCTTGGCCACGGCCTCGACAATGCGCTCGCACAAATCCATCGAGTAGCCGATGGGCTTGAGCTTGGCGTCGAGATAGGAGAACGGCAGCGAGGTCGAGCGGTAGCCGATGACGATGACGCCGGTGTCGCGGATGCGCTGCAGCGTCGGCGAGTCGGCCGCCCAGGCCGGCAAGGCCAGCAAGGCCATCAACAGGCTGGCGGGCCAGGCGGCAAGCGCGGGAACGATCAGACGGGAAACAAGGGGCAGGCGCATCAAGGCGGCGGAGGCAGCAGCATCAGACAACAGCGTCGGCGTCTGTACCACAGCATGCAGCCAGCGCCCGGCGCATTGTCGGCGCCCAGCGGCGCGGCGCAACAGCAAAAGCCCGGATGGCGCAACAGCCGCCCGCCCCAGCGGAGCGGGGGCTCAACACACGCTCAGCAGTCAAATGTGGCGGGCGATGCGGCAAGCTCCTCGTCGGCCAGCTCCTCGGGCTCGACGACGGTGTCTTCGATCATGCGGTCGTAGGCGTCCAGTTCGGCCACACCCTTGGGGATCAGCGGCTTGTCCAGCGGCCGGCAGATGCGGCGCTGCAGGCGGTTCAGGCGCTCGGAGTGCTCCACCTCGCGGGCGATGCGCTCCGGGTCCAGCATCATGGCGAAAGGATTGGCGATCAGGGTGGTGGTCTGCATGGTGAGCTCCAGGTGGGCACTCGTGCCCGTTTGATGAGCTCAACTGTAGGCAGGCCGGCCGGGGCGCAACAGTCGGCCCGCGGCCAAATGCCGTGTCAGCCGGATTCCTACGTCGCTGCTGTAAGGCGGGCAGCGCTTGTCATCCTCAGCGCCGCGCGGCGCGCAGTTTTTTCTGCAGCTCGCTGCGCTGTGCCCGGCCGGCGAAATCGGCCGCGTCCAGGCCTTGCTGATTGCGCAGAGCGGCATCGGCGCCTGCCGCCAGCAAGGCCTCCGCCACGGTCGGGCTGCCATAGCCAGCGGCCATCATCAGCGCCGTCGTGCCATTTGGCGACAGGGCATCGATCTCGGCGCCCTGCTGCAGCAGCCAGGCCGTCACGCCGTTATCGGGGCCGCTGGCGGCGTAGTGCAAGGCATTCCAGCCCGCCTCATTGACCAGGGCGCCGCGCTGCACCAGCAGCTTGGCCCAGTCCAGCCGCCCTTTCAGTGCAGCCAGCATCAGCGGCGTCTCGGCGGCCGCATTGATCGCGTTCACATCCAGCAGCGGGTGGGCCATCAAGGCCTTCAGCGCCATCTCGGACTCATTGACCAGGGCCAGATGCAGGGGCGTCTGCCGCTTGGCATCGCGCACATTGGGGTCGACGCCGCGCACCATCAGCGTCATCACCTCGCTGCCGCGGTCAAGCTCGGCCTCCTTCAGCAGCTGTTGCGCCGGGCTGTCCTCGGCGGCCTGGGCAAGCGCCGTCAGGCCGAGCAAAAAAGCAAGGAGCAGACGGCGGCGCATCGGTTCAGGACGCCAGCTGGAACAAGCGGCGGGTATTGGCCGTGGCGGCCTCGGCCATCGCCTCGACGCTGATGCCACGCACCTCGGCCAGTTGGCGCGCCACATGCGGCACATAGGCCGGGCTGTTGGTCTTGCCGCGATAGGGCACCGGGGCGAGATAGGGGCTGTCGGTCTCGATCAGCAGACGGTCCAGCGGCAGGGCCGCGGCGATCTCGCGCAGATCGCCGGCATTCTTGAAGGTGACGATGCCGGAGAAGGAGATGTAGAAACCCAGCTCGACCGCCTGCAGCGCGATGTCCAGGCTTTCGGTGAAGCAATGGAACACGCCACCGGCGGCCTCCCCGCCCTCTTCCTTCAGGATGGCCAGGGTGTCGGCCGCGCTGCTGCGGGTGTGGATCACCATCGGCTTGCTGGCCAGCTTGGCGGCACGGATATGGGTGCGAAAGCGCTCGCGCTGCCATTCCATCTCGGCCAGGCTGCGGCCGTTCAAACGGTAGTAGTCAAGACCGGTCTCGCCGATGGCAAGGACGCGCGGCAAGGCCGCTTTGGCGACCAGTTCCTCGACGCTGGGCTCATGCACATCCTCGTTATCCGGGTGCACGCCGACGGTGGCAAACAGCTGCGGATGGGCCAGTGCCAGGGCGTGAACCTGATCGAACTCCTCCATCGTCGTGCAGATGCAGATGGCCTGCTCGACCTGGGCGGCGGCCATCTCGGTGAGGATCTGCGGCAGTTGGGCACGCAGCTCCGGAAAGCTCAGATGGCAGTGGGAATCGATGAACATGGGAACAGCGCAAAAACGAAAAGGGGCACGGCCGCGCCGCGCCGCGCTCAGATGGTCTGAGTGGGCTTGGACGAGGAGATCGAGGTACCGAGGATTTCCTCGATGCGCAGCCGGATCAGCCGCGATTTCTCGTCGGCCGGGAAGCGCACGCCCACACCCTGGGTGCGGCCGCCTGAGGCATTGGCCGGCGTGATCCAGGCCACCTTGCCGGCGATGGGATAACGCTGCTGATCATCGGGCAGAGTCAGGATCAGGTAGATGTCCTCGCCCAGGTGGTACTCGCGCGGCGTCGGCACAAACAGGCCGCCATCGGTAAACAGCGGGATATAGGCCGCGTACAGCGCCCCCTTCTCGCGGAACACCAGCTGCATCATGCTGGGCCGCGCGCCGCCGCTGGGCTGGCTCGCGGCTGCCAGGGCGGCAGCTTGGGGTTTGGCAGGGATGTCGCTCATGGGACGCAAGTGTAGCGAATGCAGGCGCCGCCAGCGTTGCGGGAAAGGCCCAGGGTCGGGCTCAAAACGGTATCGGCCTGTATCGCCCGCAGCAAGGAGAGTGTCAGCGCCGCGCCTTGTGCATGGCCCGCTGCCCTTGCGCCACCAGCGACTCCATCAGCAGCCCGGCATTGAGCGGGTGCTCGGCATGGCGGGCGGCATGCTTCAACGCGGCGATCCAGTCATGCAAACCCGGTGCCGCACGCGGCACCGCCGGCAAGGCCTCGAGCGGGAAATAGCTCGGCCCCGCGCCATGGCTCATGCGCAGCAGATCATGGGCCAGGCGCTGCATGGCGGCAATGGCGCGCGGCACCGGCCAGTCGCTCAGGGCCGTGGCCTCGCCGCGGGCGATGCGGCGCGGCAGCTCGGTCCAGCTCTGCGCCGCGATGCCCTCTTCCGACCATTGCAAGGCCTCCTGCGGCCGGCCACCGGCGGCGGCCAGCAGCACCTCGGGGGCGGCCAGGCCGCGCTCGCGCAACCAGGCCAGGGCCAGGTCTTGCGCCGGCAATGCCAGGGGCACCGGCTGGCAGCGGCTGCGAATCGTCGGCAGCAAGGCCTCGGGCGCACTGCTGGCGAGCACGAAGCGCAGCTTGCCGGCCGGCTCTTCCAGCGTCTTCAGCAAGGCATTGGCGGCCACGGTATTGAGCGCCTCGGCCGGGTAGACCAGCACCACCTTGGCCTCGCCGCGTGCCGCGGTGACCTGGGCAAAGGACAGCATCTTGCGCACCGCATCGACCTTGATCTCGCGGCTGGGCTTGGCCTTGCTGGCCTTGGGCTCGGCGCTGCCCTCGGCCTCATCCGGCGCCAGGCCCAGCGCATCACGCAGCGCATCGGGCACCAGGAACTGAAAGTCGGGATGCGAACGGGCATGAAAGAGATGGCAGCTGGCGCAGCGGCCGCAGGCCATGCCGCCGGGCAGGCGCGCCTCGCACAGCCAGGACTGGGCCAATGCCAGCGCCAGCTCGAACTGGCCCACGCCGGCCGGCCCCTGCACCAGCAGCGCATGCGAGCGCGCATGGGCCAGCGCCTGCGCCAGCGGGGCGGCCAGCCAGGGCAAGGGCAGCTTGCCGCCCTCGGCAATACCAAAGGCCTGGAGCTCGACCTCGCTCACCATCCGCGGGCCTCCAGCACGGCGACGATCTGCGCCGCCACGGCGTCCACCGGCAGGCTGGCGTCGATGCGCGCAAAGCGTTCGGGCGCGGCCTCGGCGCGCGCGGCGTAGCCGGCACGCACGCGGGCAAAGAAATGCAGGTCCTGCTGCTCGAAGCGGTCGGCCTCGCGGGCGGCGGCGCGGCGGGCGGCGGCCATCTCGGCAGGCAGGTCGAACCAGATCGTCAGGTCGGGCTGCAGGCCGTGGCCCACCCAGCCCTCCAGCGCCGCCAGCACATGGCCATCCAGGCCGCGGCCGCCGCCCTGGTAGGCAAAGCTGGCATCGGTGAAACGGTCGCTGACGACGGTGCGGCCCGCGGCCAGTGCCGGCCGTATCACCTGCTCGATATGGTCGCGCCGGCCGGCAAACACCAGCAGGGCCTCGGTCAAGGCATCCATGCCCTGGTGCAGCACCAGCTCGCGCAGCTGCTCGGCCAAGGCGGTGCCGCCAGGCTCGCGGGTGTTCAGCACATCGGCGCCAGCGGCACGCAGCCGGGCGCTGACGGCCTCGATATGGGTCGACTTGCCAGCGCCGTCTATGCCTTCAAAGGTGATGAATCTGCCGCTCACTGCTTGTGCTTCCCGGGCTTCAGCGCCCACGCTGGTATTTGTTGACGGCGCGATTATGCGCGGCCAGATCGTCGGAGAACTCGCTGCTGCCGTCGCCGCGGGCCACAAAGTACAGCGCCTTGACCGGCGCCGGATGCAGCGCCGCCTGCAGCGAGGCCTGGCCAGGCATGGCGATCGGCGTGGGTGGCAGGCCCATCCGGGTGTAGGTGTTGAAGGGGGTGTCGGCGAGCAGATCGCGCTTGCGCAGATTGCCGTCAAATCCCGCGCCCAGGCCGTAGATCACCGTCGGGTCGGTCTGCAGCGGCATGCCGATGCGCAGACGGTTGACGAATACCGCGGCCACACGCGGCCGATCGGCGCCGGTGCCGGTCTCCTTCTCGACGATGGAGGCCAGCGTCAGTGCCTCGTCGGCGCTCTTCAGCGGCAAACCCTCGGCGCGCTGGGCCCAGGCCTGCTCCAGCCGGTGCTGCATCGCCTTGAAGGCCCGCTTCATCACCGTCAGATCGCTGACGCCGCGGCTGTAGGCATAGGTGTCGGGGAAGAAGCGCCCTTCCGCCGCCAGACCCGGCGCGCCCAGGGCCGCCATGATCTCGGCCTCGCTCATCGTGGCCGTTCTGGCCTTCAGCGCCGGCGCCGCGGCCAGGGCGGCGCGGAACTGGCGGAAGGTCCAGCCATCGATCAGGCGCACCTGTTCCAGCACCTCGTCGCCACGCACCATCTTGGCCAGCAGCTCACGCGGCGTCACGCCCTGGTGGATTTCGTAGCTGCCGGCGCGGATCTGCTTGGCCTGGCCCGACCAGCGAAACCACTGGTAGAGCAGCCTTGCGTCTTCTTGCACGCCGGCGGTGACCCAGGCCTGGGCCACATCGCGCGGCGAGGCGCCGGGCTCGATCGACAGCTCGACGGTGGCCGAGGCCAGGCGCAGCGGCGCTTGCAGCCACCACCACGCCGCGCCGGCGAGCGCCCCAGCGGCCAGCACCAGCAGCACCATCAGCTTGGCCAGAGTCTTCATCATCAACCTCAAGAAACCCCGGGCCGGGGCGGGAAACGCGGGCGCTGATGATAATCGCGGCCATGACCACGAACACTGACTCCCTGCCCTCCGGCGGCGCCGTCCGCCTCGCTCACTGGGGCATCGCCCGCGCACAGGGTGAAGACGCCGCCAAATTCCTGCACAGCCAACTGACCCAGGACTTCGCCCTGCTCAAGCCCGATCAGGCCCGCCTGGCTGGCTATTGCTCGGCCAAGGGCCGGCTGCTGGCCACCTTGATCGGCTGGCAGCGCAGCGGCCCCGACGACATCCTGCTGGCCCTGCCCGCAGCGCTGCTGGCGCCCACGGTCAAGCGCCTGTCGATGTTTGTGCTGCGCGCCAAGTGCAAGCTCAGCGACGCCAGCAGCGAGATTGCGCTCTGGGGTCTGGCGGGCACTGCCGCCCAAGCCTGGCTGGGCGAGGCAGCGCCGGCCAGCGTCTATGGCCTGGCCCGGCTGGGCGACGCCCAGGTGATTCGCCTGCACGACGGCGCCGATGGCCTGCCCCGCTACCTGCTGGCCCAGGCCGCCGATGCGGCTGCGCCGGCCCTGCCGGCCCTGCCCCTGGACGACTGGCAGTGGCTGGAACAGAGCGCGGGCCTGGCCTTCGTGGACAGCGCCACCGTCGAGCAGTTCGTGCCGCAGATGATCAATCTGGAGCTGCTCGGTGGGGTCAATTTCCAGAAGGGCTGCTACCCCGGCCAGGAGGTGGTGGCACGCAGCCAGTACCGTGGCACCGTCAAGCGGCGCACCTTTTTGTTCGAGGTCGAGGGTCAGGCCTTGCCTGGCCAGGAGCTGTTCCACAGCAGCGATGCCGAGCAGCCGGCCGGCCTGGTGGCCAGCAGCGCGCAGCGAGGCGGCAAGAGTCTGCTGCTGGCCGAGGTCAAGCTGGCCGCGCTCGAAGCCGGCAGCCTGCATCTGGGCGCTGCCAGCGGCCCGCAGCTGCATCAGCAGCCGCTGCCCTATGCGGTGGCCGAGCCGCAATGAAGGCGCTCGGCACTGAGCTTTACGTCTACTACCAGCTGAGCCCGGCCGACGAGGCCGCGGCCGGCGCCGCGCTGGCTGCCCTGCCCTTGGCAGCTGGCGTGCAGCGCCGGCTGTTGCGCCGCGCCGAAGCGGCAGAAGCGGCAGAACCAGCCGACCAAGCGACCTGGATGGAAATCTACAGCGGCGCGGCACCGACCCTGCTGGAGGCCGCCGAACGCCAGGCTGCGCTGGCGCTGCGCCCCTGGCTGGCCGAGGGCGCTCGTCACATTGAGCGCTTCACGCCGCTCGATGTCACAGCGCCCTGACCATCTCCACATGGACGATGCCGGCCTCTTCGAACTGCGGGCCGCGCTGCACAAAGCCGGCACGCAGATAGAAGCCGACGGCGCTGATCTGCGCATGCAGCAGCACCTCGCGATAGCCCTGCTGCCGGCCGGCACGCATCAGGGCTTCAAGCACCTCGCGACCAACGCCTGAGCCGCGCATGCTGGACAGCACGGCCATGCGGCCGATCTTTGCCACGCCTGGCACATGCTCAAGCAGACGGCCGGTGGCCAGCGCCCGGCCCATGCGGTTGTAGGCCACCGCATGCAGGCAGGCGCTGTCGCCGGCATCCCACTCCATCTCGGCCGGGATGTTCTGTTCCTCGACGAACACGGTCTGACGGATGTGGCCGGCATCCTGGCCCAACTCGGCCCAGGCGCCCAAGCGCACCTCGACCATGGCCTCGCCGGCCTCAAATCCCAGCAGAGCACGACGCAGCGCCTCAGGCACGGTCTGCGAGCCAGCAGCGTCGGCAAACACATAGACCAGCTCGCCATGGACCAAGAGCGTCTCGCCGCGAAACACCGCGCAGCGCACCAGCAGCGAGCTGTTGCCCACGCGTTCACAGCGCACGCCGATGTCCAGCTGATCGTCGTAGCGTGCAGAGCCCAGGTATTCCAGCGTCGCCTTGCGCACAAAGAGGTCGCCGCCGAGCGACTTCATCGTGTCGGCATAGGGCAAGGCCAGCGCGCGCCAATAGCCACCGACGGCCGCGTCGAAGTAGCTCAGGTAGTGGCCGTTGAAGACGATGTGCTGGGCATCAATCTCGGCCCAGCGCACGCGCAGCCTCTCAAAAAAACGGTATTCGACCCGGCGCGGGACGGTGGACTCAGCGGTGGCGGTGGTCATGGCTTGAGCGCCTCCTTCAGCGCAGCGGCGCAGGCGTCCAGCGCCAGCAGGGCTTCGGGGATGGAACGGCCCATCTTGATGAAATCATGGGTGACGCCGCGATACAGCTCCAGCTGCACCGCATTGCCATTGGCGCGCAGCAGATCGGCATAGGCCACGCCCTCGTCAACCAAGGGATCGCACTCGGCCAGTATCACGCAGGCCGGCGCCAGATCGCCATGATCGGCGGCCTCCAGCGGCGCGAAGCGCCAGTCCTTGCGGTGCGGATGCGGGATGTAGTGATCGAAGAACCACTGGATCGCACCGGCATCGAGCAGGAAGCCGTTGGCGAACAACTTGTGCGAGGCGGTGTCGGCATGGGCCGTGGTGCCCGGGGTGATCAGCAGCTGCAGGGCCAGGTCTTGCCCCAGCTGCTCGCGGATGTCGCGTGCATGCAGCGCGCAGACGGCTGCCAGCGTGCCGCCGGCGCTGTCGCCGCCGACGGCGATGCGGCTGCCGTCCAGCCCCAGCGTCTCGGCCGCCTTGGGCAACCAGCGCAGCACCGCCCAGCAATCGTCGACCGCGGCCGGGAACTTGTGCTCGGGCGCCAGCCGGTAGTCCAGCGCCAGCACCGCCACACCGCTGCGCAAGGCGAGCTGGCGACACAGGCTGTCGTGCGTCTCCAGGCTGCCGATGGTGAAGCCGCCGCCATGGAAATAAAGGAGCACCGGCAGCCGGGCTTCGGCCGCCGTCTTCGGCGCATAGAGCCGCGCAGCCAGCGGCCCTTCGGCCCCGGGCACGGTGAGGTTTTCAACCCGTGCCAGCGGCGCGCGCGGCAGGTCCAGGATCTCGGCCCCCATCAGATAGGCGATCCGCGCCTGCTTGGGCGTCAGGCTGTGATAGGTCGGGCGGTTGGCGCGGTGGATGCGCGACAACACACCGGCCATCCGCGGTGTCAACAAGGTGCTACTCAACAAGGGCTCCAGCAATTGCAGCGGGCATTTTCGCAGCACTGCGCCCGCGCCGCTGGTGCAGTGCTGCGGTGGCCTCAGAAGCCGATGCCGTACCAGCCCAGGCCCATCGTCCAGCTTGTGCCACTGACACCGGCCTGGCGGCTGGCGCTCAGGTCCAGCCCCAGCTTGTCGCTGTGCAGCCACCAACGCATGCCGGCACTGCGTACATGTGCGCCCAGCAGCCCTGGCCGGTCACTGCCGAGCCATTCGACAAACACCAGGCTGGACGGCATCGGCCGCCACACCAGGGCGAGGTTGAGCAGGCTGGCCTGGCCGCGGCTGGCCTTGTCGCGCCAGGGGCCGGCGTTCAGGTGCAGTGTCCAATCCTGATTCAGCTCGAGAGTGGCAAGCCCCAGCACGCCATAGCCTTGCAACTGCCAGCCACTTGTGCCGAGGCGCTGGTAGTCGCCGCTGAATTTGAGACCCAGAACCAGCGTGCCAGCCGCCGTGGTCCAGGGGCTGCGCACAGGGAGCCATTTGATGGCCCAGCTGGCCATGTCCACAGACAGCGGCTCGGCCGCGGTCCGCTCGCGCCCGCGGGCCCAAGTCAGGCCAAATTCGAGGCCATCGGCGAGCCCGCAGGCCGGCGCCAGCACGGCCTGCTGGAACTCCGGCTGTTGCTCCAACCAGACCTCGAGCTGGCAGCTGCCACGCTCGGCACTGGCAGCATCATCACTCGTCAACGGCCGGCCGCCATGGCTGGTACTTGCCAGCATCAGCATCGCCGCGATAGGCAGGCGGCGCATCAGATACGAAAGCGTTCGGTATGACTCTTCAGCTCGCCACTCATGCTGCGCAAATTGTCTGACGAGGCGCTGGTCTGTTCGACCATGGCGGCATTCTGTTGCGTCATCTCGTCAAGCTGGCGAATGGCTTGTGCGACTTCGGTCAGGCTCTGCGCCTGGTCCTGTGTCGCACGTGAGATATCGCTGATCATGGCTTGTACCTGCTGCACCGAACCGCGCAGATGGTCCATGGTTTGTCGAGCCTGTTCGACCAGCTTTGATCCGTCGTCAACCGTCTCCGTCGAGCGCGTGATCAAAGCGCCGATCTGCTTGGATGCCTCGGCGCTGCGCTGGGCCAGACTGCGCACCTCGCTGGCCACAACCGCGAAGCCCCGCCCCTGCTCGCCAGCCCGCGCCGCTTCAACGGCTGCATTGAGCGCCAGGATATTGGTCTGAAAGGCAATGCCATCGATCACCGAGCTGATCTCGCCAATCTTGCGCGAGGCCGCCTGAATCTGCTCCATGGTGCTGACGACCTGCCCCACCGCCTCGCCGCCAGCATCGGCGGCCCGACTGGTCTCGGTCGACAGGCGATGCGCCTGCTGTGCCGATTCCGAGGTGCGGTGCACACTGCTGTTGAGTTCCTGCGCGGTGGCCGCAACCTGCTCCAGATTGGCCGCCTGCTGTTCAGTGCGTGTGCTCAGATCATGGCTGGCGTGGGCGATCTCATCGCTGGCCAGCGCCACCGAATGGACGTTCTGTCCGACGGCGCCAACCAGCGCGGCCAAGGCCTGCTGCATCGTCGCCATCGCATGGACCACGCTGCCCTGAAAGCTGATGCCTTGGTGGCTCAGCGCACGCAGATCGCCAGCGGCGATGCGCTGCGCGATCTCGGCCAGATCGGTCGGATCGGCGCCCAGCCGATGCAGCACGTACCGACGCAAGGTCCAACCCAGACCGGCAGCCGCCGCGATCGACACCAAAAAGCCGATACCCGCCGCCGCGAAAGCCCGATCATCAGCCTGCGCGGCCACGACACCGTCCCGATGCGCTCCCTCTTCCATCGCCGAACTGAGCTTGTCCAGGCGCGCCAGGATCTCATCCTCGAGGCCGTCATAGCGGCCAAACAGCAGGTTCGCGAATTCGTCCTTGCGGCCAGCCTTGGCGTGGCCAAGCAGCTCGTCGACGAGCAGGCGCGATTGCAAATTTTTGTCGATGATCTGCGCCGTCTCAGCGATTTCCTCGGCACTGGCGACGCCGGGAGCGAACTTGGCCTTGATGCGCTTGACCGCTTCGTCACCCTGCTCGCGCAGCCTGGCGATGGTTGCGTACTCGGCCTCCAGCTTGTCAGCTGGCAGCAGACCCAGGTTGCGCAGGGCGATGCCGCGGCCGTTGACCGAGTCGTTCAGCGCCGCCAGTGCGGTCAGCTGCGGCAAGTTGTTGTCGTTGATGTCGGCATTGACAGCGGCCATGCGCTGCACCATCAGCAACACGGTGCCAAGTATCAGCAGGAACACAGCCAGCAGCAGCGCGTTGGACAGTACGATGCGCTGCGCGAGATTAAGTTTCATGCCGAACTCCTGTGGGCCTTGAGCGGCCGTAGCGGGTCGATGGAATGGGCCCACGCGGGCTCATGCACGGCTTCGGTCAAAGCCATGGTGACTTTAGTGGCTTTACCCGCTCTGGAGCAGCTGTTTCGTCGCTTCGGCCAGGCACAGCACCTCTTATTGACGGGAATCAAGATGTCGTTGATCCAGTACCTGACTCAGATCCACCTTGCCCTGGGTGCCAGCGGCCGACTTGC
The DNA here is from genome assembly GCF_032337115.1 of Roseateles aquae. Classification (NCBI taxonomy): domain Bacteria; kingdom Pseudomonadati; phylum Pseudomonadota; class Betaproteobacteria; order Burkholderiales; family Sphaerotilaceae; genus Roseateles; species Roseateles aquae. Next base: position 41,967 of record NZ_JAVXZY010000001.1, on the reverse strand, counting down.
CGAGGAAAGCGCTCGCCTGGGCATGCACCGCCCCTTGATCGTCAGCGACCCTGGCGTGCGTGCAGCAGGTGTGCTGGACCAGGCATTGCAAAGCTTCGGCAGGCACGCGTTGCCAGTTTTTGATCGCACTCCGTCCAACCCCACCGAGGCGGCTGTGCGCGAAGCCGTGGCGCTGTGCCAGGCCGAGGGCTGCGATGGACTGATCGCCGTTGGCGGCGGCTCGGCCATGGATCTGGCCAAGGGCGTGGCCATCGCCGCCACCCACGAGGGGCCACTGAAGCGCTATGCCACGATCGAAGGCGGCAGCGAGCTGATCAGCGCCAAGGTCTTGCCGCTGATTGCCGTGCCGACCACGGCCGGCACCGGCAGTGAGGTCGCACGCGGCGCCATCGTCATCGTTGACGACGGCCGCAAGCTGGGCTTTCACAACTGGCTGCTGCTGCCCAGGCTGGCGCTGTGCGACCCGGCGCTGACGCTGGGTCTGCCGCCGCTGCTCACGGCCGCCACTGGCATGGACGCGATCGCGCACTGCATGGAGACCTTCATGTCGGCGGCCTTCAATCCGCCGGCCGACGGCATCGCGTTGGAAGGCCTGCGGCGCGGCTGGGCCCACATCGAACGGGCCACCCGAGACGGCCGCGACGCCGAGGCCCGGCTGCAGATGATGAGCGCCAGCATGCAGGGCGCGATGGCATTTCAAAAAGGCCTGGGCTGCGTGCACTCGCTGAGCCACAGCCTGGGCGGCCTGAACCCGCGGCTGCACCACGGCACGCTCAATGCCGTCTTCCTGCCGGCGGTGATCCGCTTCAACGCCGCCCACGACAGCCTGCAGCAGGACAGCAAGCTGGCGCGGATGGCCCAGGCCATGGGCCTGGCCACCGGCGATGCTGAAGTGATCGCCGAAGCGGTGCAGGCAATGAGCCAGCGCCTGGGCCTGCCCAGCGGCCTGGCCACGATAGGCGTCGATGACACCCTGTTCGAACGCATCATCGATGGCGCGATGAAGGACCACTGCCACAAGACGAATCCACGGCTGGCCAGCCGCGAGGACTATCGCGCGCTACTCGTGGCGTCGCTCTAGTCAGTGCCGTAGCGCTTGGCGCTTAGCGCCCAAAGAAAAGCCGGGCACGCGGCCCGGCCTGGTGTGACATGCTGGTGCCCCCTCCTGGAGGGGGCTGGGGGAGCTCAACGTTCACCGGAACGGTTGAGCGCCGCAGGCGCTTAACCGTGCTTTTTGTCGAAGAATTGCTCGTCTTCGGTCGAGCCCTTCAGTGCGGCCGTTGAGGCCTCGGCTTCAATCGTCGTCGTGACCGCGTCGAAGTAGCCGGTACCGACTTCACGCTGGTGCTTGACCGCCGTGAAGCCACGCTCGGCGGCGGCGAACTCGGCTTCCTGCAGTTCCACGAAGGCGCTCATATTGTTGCGAGCGTAGCCGTAGGCCAGGTTGAACATCGAGTAGTTCAGGCTGTGGAAACCGGCCAGCGTGATGAACTGGAACTTGTAGCCCATGGCGCCGAGCTCGCGCTGGAACTTGGCGATGGTGGCGTCGTCCAGGTTCTTCTTCCAGTTGAAGGACGGCGAGCAGTTGTAGGCGAGCAGCTTGCCCGGGAACTTGGCATGGATGGCATCGGCAAAGGCCTTGGCGAAGGCAAGGTCGGGCTTGCCGGTTTCGCACCAGATCATGTCGGCGTAGGGGGCGTAGGCCAGACCGCGGCTGATGGCCTGATCCAGACCGTTGCGGGTGCGGAAGAAGCCTTCGACGGTGCGCTCGCCGGTGCAGAAGGGCTTGTCGTTGTCGTCGACATCGGTGGTGACCAGATCGCCGGCCTCGGCATCGGTACGGGCCAGCAGCACGGTGGGCACGCCCATCACGTCAGCAGCCAGGCGGGCGGCCACCAGCTTGGCCACGGCCTCGCGGGTCGGCACCAGCACCTTGCCACCCATGTGGCCGCACTTCTTGGCAGCGGCCAGCTGATCTTCGAAGTGCACGCCGGCGGCGCCTGCGTCGATCATCGACTTCATCAGCTCGAAGGCATTCAGCACACCGCCGAAGCCAGCTTCGGCATCTGCCACGATGGGGGCGAAATAGTCGATATCGTTCTTGCCTTCGCTCCATTGGATTTCATCGGCGCGCTTGAAGGTGGCGTTGATGCGCTTGACGACCTTGGGCACCGAATCCACCGAGTACAGCGACTGGTCGGGGTACATCTCGCCATTGCTGTTGGCGTCGCCAGCGACCTGCCAGCCGGACAGATAGATGGCCTTCAGGCCGGCCTTGACCTGCTGCATGGCCTGGTTGCCGGTCAGCGCGCCCAGCGAGTTGACGAAGGGCTCGGTGTTGACCAGGTTCCACAGCTTCTCGGCACCGCGCTTGGCCAGCGTGTGCTCGATGGCCAGCGAACCACGCAGACGGACGACGTCGGCGGCGGTGTAGCCGCGCTTGATGCCCTTCCAGCGAGGGTTCTCGGCCCAGTCTTTTTCGAGGGCGGCAATCTGTTGTTCGCGGGTCAAGGTGCTCATGGTCTGCTCCTGATGGTGAAGTGATGTGAGGTGAGAAGGTTGCGAAAACTGGCGACTTGATGGACTCAAGATTAGTCCTCTGCGACCCGCTTGTGGAGACTTATGTCTTATATAAGACTTAAATTTTAGTTATTTAAAATCAATCACTTAGACATTCGATGCCGCATTGCGAAATTGCAGTCACCATCATGAGAAATTTTGCGGCGCTGCAGAATGGCGCGAGTTCACGATATGAAATTCGCATTTCGCATCGTGCAAGCCGTGAAAGCGATGTTCGCTGGACTGGTCTCAGCGCTGCCGCCAGGCAATCTGATTGATGTATCAACGAAGGTTGCAGCTTCAGCGGCCGCCCCCCGATCACGCCACCCACCGCTGATCGTTGCAGCCAAGCCGTGCAGATCTTCGGCACCGCAATCTGTAGCGCGCCAGACGGCGCATGCACGCGTGCTCACCAACACATGCAGAGCCGAAACGCCAGCGAGCAGTTGCCCCATGACAACAATTTTTGGCAAATCCAAACTAGCCGGTGAACGGGCGGCCTTGCCCTCCGACTCGAACAACAGCAATTAAGCCTTTGATTTAATTATGTTTAATTTGGATCTGCGAACGAATTTAGGGAAGCATCTTAGGGTCCACTCCTGATGGACGCGCCAGTGCTGCTTCGGGCGAAATGCGAGCTTCGTGGGGGGCGCGTTACTTACGGCATCCCTCATTTTTGATACTGGCTGGAATTCGGGAAGGCGATATCCCGCTGTTTCCTGCTGATTTCAGACACCTCCTTTTCTAAGGGATTACCATGACCTTGAAAGCCAGAAAGAAAGCCGCTGTGCGCGCCATCGAAATCGCGCTACTTGCTGCAGGTGCATCGCAGGCAGCGATGGCGCAACAGGACGCTGCAACCGCTCAGCTCGAGCGAATTGTTGTGACCGGTTCGAACATCAAGCGCATCGCCGCCGAGACAGCTGAGCCCATCCTCTCTATCTCGCGTGAAGACATCACCAACTCTGGTAAGGCAACGCTGACTGAATACCTTCAGTCTTTGAGCCTTGATGGTCAGGGTTCCTTGCCAACAGGTTTTGGTAACGGCTTTGCCGCCGGTGCCACCGCCATCTCCCTGCGCGGCCTGGGCGCCAATGCCACCTTGGTCCTGCTGAACGGGCGTCGCCTCGCACCCTATCCTCGCGCCGATGACTTCCAAAAGATGTTTGCCGACTTGTCGTCGGTTCCCCTCGAGGCCGTCGAGCGGATTGAAGTGCTGAAGGATGGCGCCTCTGCCATTTACGGCTCTGACGCACTGGCAGGTGTCGTCAATATCATCCTGCGCAAGAACTTTGACGGCATCATCGGTAAAGTTGAAACCGGTGCATCCAAGTACGGTGACGGCAAGCGAGCCAAAGCAGCTCTGACGATGGGCGCCGGCAATCTTTCCACGGACAAGTGGAACGGCTTGCTGAATATCGAAGTTTCCAAGAGCGACGAAATCCACTACCGCGATCGTGATCGCGAATGGATTGGCAAGGGCGACACACGTCCATGGGGTTACGACCCACTGGCCAGCCAGTGGACGCCCGGTTCGAGAAGAGGCACTACGGTTTCTGGCAGCGTTGCTGGCTATGTCCGCAATGGCACGACCTCAGGTGCTTACCAGCTGGTCTCTCCTTGCACGACTGCACTGCCTGGGGTTGTGTCACCACACATCACCGGCGATGAAGGTTGCTCGTACGACATCGGCCAGTTCCGCAGCTTCCAGCCTAAGCTAGAAGCCCTCTCGATTTTTGGTCGCGGCTCAGTGGCCCTGAATCAGAATTGGGAAGCATTCGCCGAGTTCAGCTACGGCAAGAACAAGACCGGCTTTGACGTGAGCCCATTGGGCACGCCAGGTACCATCGTCGGACCGTTCGGTGTGCGCGGCTATGGCACGGGCATCAATGTGCCAGAAATGACCTTGGCTGCCGAGCATCCCGACAACCCATTTGGCAAGTCTGCGCGCTTCCGCTATGTGTTTGGCGAATTTGGCGCCCAACGGCGTACCAATGACGTTGACATCACCCGCATCATGGCCGGCGTCAAGGGAACTGCGGCTGAGTGGGACATCGACGCTGGCTTTGCCCATTCCGAGTCCAAGCTGGACCAGGACTACATGCTGCTCCGCCTTCAAGGGCTGCTTGATGCGTTTAGCAACCCCAAGAGCGCGACTTTCGGCTATCGCATGGGTGCGAACGCGGGTCTCAATACCCAGGCTCAGCGTGACTCGATCTTGACCCACGGCACCAGCGCGAGCAAAACCAAACTTGACATCCTCGACATCAAGGCGTCCCGCGAAATCGCCCAATTGCCCGGTGGTCCGGCGGCCCTGGCGCTCGGCGCTGAGTATCGCAAGCTGATGCTGTCCGCGCCGTCGCTGAGCGGCACCCAAGATGGCTCGGTTCAGGCTAGCTACAACGGGTTCTTCGGCAATGAAAAGGTGATGGCGGCGTACGGCGAAGTGCTGGCGCCCATTACCAAGTCGTTCGAGCTGTCCGGTGCAGTGCGCTATGACAAGTACGACTCGTTCAATTCCACCACACCGAAGATTGCGGCCAAGTTTGTGCCGATTCCCCAATTGGCTCTGCGCGCCTCCTATGCGCACGGCTTCCGTGCGCCGAACCCTGCTGAGTCGAGCCCCGACGCCCAGGCCACCTTCGGCACTGGCGGCATCCATGATCCGATTCGCTGCCCGGACGGCAAAACGCCGCTGCCAGGCGGCACAGCCGCTGACTGCAACGGCAGCGGCGTCGGTGGCTTTGCACGTGGCAATCCGGATCTGAAGCCCGAGAAGTCAAAGAACTTCAACTTTGGCTTCATCGTGGAGCCAACGAAGGGCCTTAACTTTGGCGCAGACATCTGGCAAATCACGAAATCCGACCAGATTCAGACAATCTCGGGTCAGGAAGCCTTCGCACGCCCGGATGTGATTCGCTCTGACAACAATCTGCCTGGCATTCCGAATTCGGGTAGCGCGATCCTGATTTACGCGCCCTTTGTGAACAAGGGCGAGTCCAAGGTTGCGGGCGTGGACTTTGACTTCAGCTATCGCTGGACAGTTCAGAACGTCGGTCGCTTCAAGGCTGACGCTCACCTGACCCATACTGCCAAGTGGGAGTTGACGGACGCTGGCACGACACTCGACTATGCCGGCACACATGGCAACTGCGACGTTTCGAACTGCATTGGTACACCCAAAAACAAGGCAAACGTCTCTCTGACCTGGGAAAGCGGCCCGGCAAGTCTGACGGCGACCATGAACTGGCGCAGCAGCATCGAGAACAAAAACTTCAAGGGTGACGATTGCCAGCAATCGCTGGCTGATGGCACGGAAGCAAATGGCTGCAAATTGCCCAGTTTCTACTCGGTGGATCTGTCTGGCCGTTGGAACCTGACTCGCGAATTGCAGGTGTATGGTTCGATCCAGAATCTGTTCAACCGGGTTGCGCCGCTGGATACCATCACTTACGGTGGCATCAACTACAACCCCATGGACGTTGCTGGCGCCATGGGCACGTTCTTCAACGTTGGCCTGCGCTACCAGTTCAAGTAAATTCTGCGCGGCTTCCAAGCATAAAAAGGGGCTCCTCGGAGCCCCTTTTTCCTTGCTTCTTGCTGCTCGCCGTCCAGGCAATGAAGCGGCGGACGACCTCCGCATGCGCCACTCAGCCGGCTGAAGAAAGCGAAAAACACTCCGCTGCTACGGCGCACAGCATCCGACAAGCCAGCGCTCCGACGCTGCTCTAGGCATTGCAGCGCCACCTGGGAACGTGATGGACAGGCCGCCGGCTCATCACAGTCTTCGCAGTGATCGTTGGGCACGCCAAGCAGACTGTGAGGTCATTCCCGTTGACACAAGCGCTTGACGCGAGGGGCTGTCCCCCCGCACAAGCTTCCAGCCATTGCAACGTCAAATCCTACGGTGTTGATGTCTTGGGTTGCCCCTGTACGCGCGGCTAGGAGCTCTGCATCAGAGCCCGCCCACAAAATAGCGCTTCAGACCGGCCAGCACCATCTCGACGGCGACGGCGGTCAGCACCAGGCCCATCAGCTTCTCGATTGCCGACACCACCGAGTCGCCCAGCAGCTTGCGGATGCGGTCGGCCAGCAACAGCGTCGCACCCGACACCAGCATGGCCGCGGTCAGGGCGCCGACCCAGTGAACGATCTTTTCCGGCTGGCGCGAGGCCAGCAGCAGCACGGTGGCCATGGCCGAGGGGCCGGCCAACAGCGGCACCGCCAGCGGGAAGATGAAGGGTTCCTTGCCCGGCTCCAGCCCGTAGGCCGACTCGCCGGCGCTGCCGAAGATCATCCGGATCGCGATGATCAGCAGAATCACACCGCCGGCCACCTCCAGCGAGCGCTCGGAGAGGTGCATGATCTCCAGGAAGCGACCGCCCAGAAACATGAAGGCGAACAGCACCAGAAAAGCCAGGCCGACCTCTCGGGTGGCAACAATGCCGCGGCGCTGCTTGGGCACCTCACGCATGATGCCGATGAAGATCGGCAAGCTGCCCAGCGGGTCGAGCACCAGCAGCAGCAGGATGAAGGCAGAGAGAAAGCTATGGTCCATCCTAGGGATTATCCTAGGTTCACCCTCGGATCCCGCGGCAGCAGTTCACAACGCTGCTCTTTTCAACCGCGCGGATGGTGCTGCGCATGCAGCGTCTTCAGCCGTTCACGCGCCACATGGGTGTAGATCTGCGTCGTCGACAGATCGGCATGACCCAGCAGCAGCTGCACCGCGCGCAGATCGGCACCATGGTTGAGCAGATGCGTGGCGAAAGCGTGGCGCAGCGTGTGTGGTGAGATCGGCGCCAGGATGCCGGCCTGCACGGCGTACTTCTTGACCAGCTTCCAGAACATCTGCCGGCTCATCGCCTCGCCGCGCTGGGTGACGAACAGCGCTTCGCTGGCCCTGCCCTGCAGCAGCTCGGCGCGGGCTTCTTGCAGATAGCGCATCAGCCATTCATGGGCTTGTTCGCCAAAGGGCAGCAAGCGCTCCTTGCTGCCCTTGCCGGTGACCCGCAAGGCCGCCTCCTTCAGGCTCAGATGCACCGACTTCAGCCCGACCAGCTCGCTGACGCGCAGACCGCTGCCATACATCAGCTCGAGCATCGCGCGGTCTCGCAGGCCCAGCGGGTTGCCGGCGTCGGGTGCCGTCAGCAAGGCTTCGATCTGTGCTTCCGACAGCGTTTTGGGCACGCGCAAGGGCTGGCGCGCGTTCTGCAGCCGCAGGGTCGGGTCTTGTGTGATGCGGCGCTCGCGCAGCGCCCAGCGGCAGTAGCGCTTGACGACCGACAGCCGCCGGTTCGCGCTGGTGGCCTTGCTGCCAGCGTGGCGGGCCGCCGCATAGTCCAGCAGATGGATCTCGGCGCAGCCATCCAGTTCCAGCTGATGGCTGGCGGCCAGCCAGTCGGCCAGCAGGCTCAGGTCGCGGCGGTAGGCCTCCAGCGTGTTGCGGGCCAGGCCATCCTCCAGCCACAGGGCATCGATGAACTGGTCGATGCCCTGCTGGCTGCGCGCCCGTGCGGCCCGCTTGCCGTCTTCGGCACTCAATCGAGCTTGAGCTTTTGCTGCTCGACGACGCGTTTGTAGACCTCGTACTCGGCCTTGATCTGCGCGCCAAACTGCTCAGGCGTGTTGGCCACGACGATGGAGCCTGTGTCTTCGATGCGCTTCTTCACCTCGGGCAGCTCCAGCGTCTTCTTGACCGCCGTGTTGACCTTGTCCACCACCTCCTTGGGCAGGCCCTTGGGCCCGTAGATGCCGTAGTAGGCCATGCGGTTGACCGGCTCCAGGCCGACTTCCTTGAAGGTCGGCACACTGGGCAGCACCGCCAGGCGCTGCGGCGCGGCCACGACGATGGGGATCAGACGCCCGTCCTTGATGAAGGGCAGCGCCGAAGGCAGATTGTCGAAAATCATCGGCACCTGACCGGCCACGGTGTCGTTCAGTGCCGGGCCGCCACCCCGGTAGGGAATGTGCAGCACAAACACGCCGGCCAGCGATTTGTACAGCTCCATCTGCAGATGGCCGATGCCGCCGGTACCACTGGTGGCGAAGCTGTACTTGCCGGGGTTCTTCTTCAGTTCGGCAACAAACCCTTTGTAATCGCGCGCCGGGAAGCTCGGGTGCACGGCGATCACATTCGGCGTTGCCGCCATATTGATGATGGGCGTGAAATCGCTCATCGGGTTGTAGGGGATGCGTGGATTGATGGCCGGATTGGCCGCTGTGGTCGACACGGTGGCCACACCCAGCGCGTAGCCGTCCGGCGTGGCCTTGGCCGTTTCATTGGCGCCGACCGACCCGCCGCCGCCAGCCTTGTTCTCAACCACCAGGGTCTGGCCCAGCATGGGCGTGATCCGCTCGGCCACCACACGGGCGACGATATCGGTGGTACCCCCCGGCGCAAACGGCACGACCAGCTTGACGGTCTTGCTCGGATAGGCATCCGCAGCCCATCCGGGGGCGGCCAGCAGTGACATCAGGCCGCCCAGGGCGGCCACGGCGCAACGACGTGTGTGGATCATGAAAACCTCATCTCGACAGGGCATCGCAGGCATGCTAACGGATGGCACGGCCGCTGTGCCGAATGTGGTGCTGCGGCTTCTACCTACACAGACCAGGGCGCAGGCGACTGCTGCAAGGCCCAGCCGATATGCTCGGCCAGCAGCGTCGACGCCCCGGGCAAGGCGCTCGCCAAGGCGGCGCGCAGCGCTGCAGCCTCCTCGGCGCCCAAATCAGCAGCCAGCGCATTGCCCATGGCCACCGCCAGATTGCGTCGCCAGCGCGCATGCCCGATGCGGCGTATCGCCGAACCCTCGGTCTGGCGCAGAAACGTGGCTTCGTCCCAGGACCACAGTTGCAGCAGTGTCGGCGCCTTGAAGGCCGAGCGGGTGTCAAAGTCGGCCAGCGGGCTGCGCTGCGCGAACTTGTTCCAGGGGCAGGCCAGCTGGCAGTCGTCGCAGCCATAGATGCGGTTGCCAATCAGCGCGCGCAGCGCTTCGGGAATGGCGCCGTCGTGCTCGATCGTCAGGTAGGAAATGCAGCGCCGCGCGTCGACGCGGTAGGGCGCAACGATGGCCTGGGTCGGGCAGGCGCTGATGCAGGCGGTGCAACTGCCGCAGTGGGCACTGCTGGCCGGCGTGGGCGGCAGCGCCAGATCCAGATAGATCTCGCCCAGAAAAAACATCGAGCCGGCATCGCGCTGCAGCGTCAGCGTGTGCTTGCCGCGCCAGCCCAGGCCTGAGCGGCTGGCCAGCTCGACCTCCAGCACCGGCGCCGAATCGGTGAACACCCGATGGCCCAGCGGCCCCACCACCGCGGCCAGTTTGTCGGCCAGTTTCTGCAGGCGCTGGCGCATCACCTTGTGATAATCGCGCCCCCGCGCATAGAGCGAAACCTGGGCCCGCTGCGGGTCGGCCAAGCCCTGCCATTCGATCGCCTGCCAGCCCGTTGGAACGTCCACCACGTCGGCGGGCAGATAGTCCAGCCGGGCCGTCAACACGCTGACGGTGCCTGGCACCAACTCGGCCGGCCTTGCCCGTTTCAGGCCATGGCTGGCCATATAGTGCATCTCGCCGTGAAAGCCAGCGGCCAGCCAGGCCAGGAGGCCGGCTTCGGCAGTGGCGAGGTCGATGCCGGCCACGCCAATCTGTGAGAATCCAAGCTCGCCGGCCCACTGGCGCAGTTGCTGCATCAGGGCGCCGGGATTCATATCGTGTCGTGGAGCGTCAAGCATTTGTTGGCCATTCTAGAAACCCGCCATTTCCGCTGGCCCGATGAGGCCGCCTGCGAACGCTTTGCGCAAGACCTGGCCCTGGTGCTGTGCCAGCAAGCGCGCCCCGGCATCGGCCTGGACGCCAGCGTGGAACTGCATGGCAGCCTGGGTGCCGGCAAGACCAGCCTGGTGCGCCATCTGCTGCGTGCGCTGGGTGTCAGCGGCCGCATCAAGAGCCCCAGCTATGCGGTGCTGGAGAGCTACGCGCTCGATGGCGAACTCGGCGAGGTCAGTCATTTCGATTTCTACCGCTTTGACGATCCACGCGAGTGGGAAGACGCCGGCTTTCGCGATGTCTTTGCCCGCCCCGGACTGAAGCTCAGCGAATGGCCCGAGAAGGCCGTGGGCATGCTGCCCAAGCCCGACCTGGCCCTGCACATCGCGGTGCAGGACGACGACAGCCGGCGCCTGCGCGTCGAGACCGCCACCGCGCGGGGTCAGGTCTTGCTGCAAGCGCTGGCCGCCGCCCTGCCCGCCGAATTGCAGGAGCATGCAGCTTGATCAAGCAAGCGCGCCGCCAGGCCTTGCAGCAAATGGGCGGACTGGCCTTGCTGTTGCGCGCGCCCCAGCTGCTGGCCGCTCCGGCAGTGACTGCCAGCGCGCCGGCCAGCATCGTTGCGGTGCGCGTCTGGCCGGCGGCCGACTACACGCGCGTCACGCTGGAATCCGACCGCCCGCTGGTTGCCCGCCACAGCCTGATCGCCAATCCGGACCGGCTGGTCATCGATGTCGATGATCTGGAGCTGAGCCTGGGCCTGCGCGAGCTGCTGGGCAAGGTCAAGCCCGACGATCCCTATATCGCCGGTGTGCGCGTCGGCCAGAACCAGCCGCGGGTGGTGCGCATCGTGCTCGATCTGAAGCAGGCGGTGGCGCCACAGATCTTCACCATTGCACCGGTGGCCGCCTACCGCCATCGCCTGGTGTTTGATCTACATCCGGCCCAGGAACCCGATCCGCTGCTGGCGCTGATACGCGAGAAGGAGGCCACTGCCAGCGGCGCCGCCCAATCGGTGCAGGATGCGCTCGGCGAGCTGATCGGACGACTGGAGAAGCCGGGCAAGCCCGAATCGCCAAAACCTGAAGCGCCAAAGCCTGGCGCGGCAACATCCAGTACGGCGGCCAGTTCGCCGACCAGCACGACGGCGGCGGCCAGCGCGCCCGCCCTGCCGGCATCTACGCCCGCCCCAAGCCCCAAGCCGGGCAGCGGCGTGCCGCCCATCACCGTTCAGCAAAAGCTCGACCGGCTGATCGTCATCGCCATCGATCCCGGCCATGGCGGCGAGGACCCCGGCGCCAGTGGCCCCTCGGGGTTGCGCGAGAAGGATGTGGTGCTGGCCATCGGCCTGAAGCTGCGCGAGGCCTTGCAGAGCAATGCCAATATCCGCGTGATGATGACCCGCGACGCCGACTTTTTCGTGCCGCTGCACGAACGGGTGAACAAGGCGCGCCGGGTGCAGGCCGATCTCTTTGTGTCTATCCATGCCGACGCCTTCTTCACGCCGCAGGCTCGCGGTGCCTCGGTGTTTGCGCTCAGCGACGGCGCGGCCAGCAGTCAGGCGGCGCGCTGGATGGCCGACCGCGAGAATGCGGCCGATCTGATCGGCGGCGTCAATGTCAGCGTCAAGGACAAAGCGGTTCTGCGCGCGATGCTGGACATGAGCACCACGGCGCAGATCAAGGACAGCCTCAAGCTCGGCAGCGAGGTGTTGGGCCAGATCGGCCAGGTCGGCAATCTGCACAAGCGCCGCGTCGAGCAGGCCGGTTTTGCGGTGCTGAAGGCGCCCGATGTGCCGTCCATCCTGGTCGAGACCGCCTTCATCTCCAACCCGGACGAAGAGGCCAAGCTGCGCGACCCGGACTACCAGCGCAAGCTGGTCGACGCGATTGCCACCGGCATCGCGCGCTACTTCGCCAAGAACCCGCCGCTGGCAAGGCACCGCTCGATGAGCTGAACTTGAGGTGGAGATGAAAAGGCTCTTGGCGCGTTAGCTGTTGATCAGCCAAACAAACCACAGAGCCACAGAGTCGCAGAGGAATTCACAGAGGGAACAACGGTTTGCTGCGCTTTTCTCTGTGCCTCAGTGCCTCTGTGCTTGCCTTTGGCTGTTTCCAGAGCATCCAGACATAACGCCAAAAGAGCCAATGAAAAAGACCTGGCGCGGGGCCAGGTCTTGCCTGCTTCATCACACGCGATCAGCGACTTACTTGCCCAGCTGCGTCGGCCGCGGCGGCGGGCTTGTCAGCACCTTGGACTTGTGCGTGGCCAGCTGCTGCATCACATTGGCAATCGCCGCTTCCAGCTGGCTATCAACGCCCTTGTTGACCAGCAGCGGATCGAGTTCCACCTCGATATCCGGCGCCGTGCCCTCGTTCTCGATGCGCCACTCACCGTCAGGCGTGAAGAAGCGGAAATCGGGCACCAGCAGTGCGCCGCCATCGATCAGCGGCGGGTTGCTGGCGATGCCGATCAGGCCGCCCCAGGTGCGGGTGCCGATCAAGGGGCCCAGGCCGGTTCGCTTGAAGGCCCAGGGCAGGAAGTCGCCGCCGGAACCGGCATCCTGGTCGATCAGCATCACCTTGGGGCCATGGATGGCCGAGCCCGGTGTGTTGAAGACCAGGCCGTCACGATCCGACCAGCCAGACAGGTAGGGACGGTTGAGCAGCTCGATGATGTAGTTGGCCGCGTGGCCACCGCCGTTGCGGCGGTCGTCGACGATCAGCGCCGGCTTGTCGCTCTGGGCAAAGAACAGGCGGTTGAAGTAGTGGTAGCCGGTCTGGCCGGTATCGGGCAGATAGACATAGGCGACCTTGCCGCCGGTCTTGGCGTTCACATGCTCGCGCTTCTGCTCGATCCAGTCCCATTGGCGCAGCCCGGCATCGCGGGCCACCGGCTCGACGACCACCTGGCGCAGCCCGCCGCCCTTGGCATCGCTGGCCACGCCCAGGGTGAGTTGCTTGCCAACGCTGCCCTCGAGCAGCGCGAACAGATTGCCGCGCCCATCAATGCCCTGGCCGTTGACGCTGAGCAGGTAGTCGCCCTCCTTCACGCCCAGTCCAGGTGCGGCCAGCGGTGCCTTGAGGAAGGGGTTCCAGCGGTCGCCGCGGTAGATCTTCTTGATGCGCAGCAGGCCCTGGTCGAGCTCGAAGTCAGCACCGAGCAGGCCGACGGTCACCGGCGCCTCCTGCTGCACGTCGCCGCCGCCCACGCGGTTGTGGCCGACCTGCAGCTCGCCGATCATCTCCACCAGCACATCGTTCAGATCCTCGCGCCGCTGCACATGAGGCAGCAGGGCCTGATAGCGCTTGTAGACGGCCTGCCAGTCGATGCCATGCAGCCCGGCGTCGTAGAAGTACTCCTTCTCCATCCACCAGGTCTCGTCAAAGATCTGCCGCCATTCCTGGCGCGGATCAATGCGCACCTTCAGCCCGCCCAGATCGACCGCCTTGGCGTCGAGCTTGTCATTGGCCTCGCCCACTTCGAGCCGGCCCTTGGGCAGTTGCAGCAGCAGCTTCTTGCCATCGCCGCTGAGGCTGAAGCCGCTCACGCCGGCGCGGAGCGACTTGGCCTTGCGTTCGCTGAAGTCAAAGCGCCAGAGCTCGGCGCCCTCGCCGGCCTCGGCCTCCGGCGGCTCGACGCTGATGCCGCGCTGACGGCGCTCCAGGTAGAACAGCGCGCCATCGGCGGCCACCTGCAGGCCATCGTAGAAACGCTCGGCCACCGGCAGGCCGACAAAGCGCTGCTGCAGGCCGGCGAAATCGATGCGCACCGGCTTGACCTTGTCGGTCGGTTTTTCTGCTGACTTGTCGGCCGCCTTTTCAGGCGCTTTTTCAAAAGCCTTCTCAGAGGCTTTGTCAGCAGTCTTCTCGGCAGGCTTGGCTTCCGCCTTCTTGACCGGGTCTTCATCACCACTCTTGGGCAGCAGTGGCGAGCGGCCCTCGCTGCTCAGCACGGCGGCGTAGAGACCGAAGCGCAGCGGCCGCTCCTCGGTCGACATATCGAGGCCGACATGGGTCGGGCCGGAGTTGGTCGACGCGCTGAAGTAGAGGTAGTCGCCGCCGGGCGCGAAGACCGGGTTGCTGGCGTGGCTCAGGCCATCGCTGAGCGCGTGCTGCTGACCGGTCTGCAGATCGTGCAGACGGATCTGGCTGAAGTGGTTGGCGGTGGTGACGGTGTAGGCCAGCCAGCGGCTGTCCGGCGAGAAGCTGGTCTCGAAACTGCCGCCGCGGCGCGGGCTGTGATCGACCTTCTGCAGCTTGCCACCGTCGAGCCGGTAGACGAACAGGTTCAGATGGTTGTCGTGCAGCGCCAGTGTGCGGCCATCGGGCGACCAGTCCATCAGCGTGAAATAGCCCTCGCCGAGCGGATGGCGCTCGGTCTTGGCCTTGCCGGCAGCGCCGGCTTGATCGCTCAGCACCAGCTCATGCTTCATGCCGGCATCGGCGATATAGGCCACCCGCTGGCCATCGGGGCTCCACAGCCCATCCTTCTCGCGGGCGCCGGCGGTGCCGGTCAGATTGCGCACCGAGCCGTCCTTGACCGGCACGCTGAAGACCTCGCCGCGGGCACTCACCAGCACCCGCTTGCCGCTGCTGGACAGCACCGCTGAGGTGATGGTGCGGCTGGCATCCTTCCATTGTTCACGCGCCTGGATGGACGCCGCCTGAATGCGGATGTCGAGCAGCACCGGCTCGGCCGCGGGCTGGGCCAGGTCCAGCTGCTTGAGCCGGCCGCCCACCTCGTAGACGATCTGAGTGCCTGTGGCCGAGGCACTCTTCACATCCCAGAGCTTTTCATGCGTCAGCTGGCGCAGCTGCTTTGTGCGGCTGTCGTAGGCAAAGAGATTGGCCGCGCCATCGTTGCGGTCGGAGATGAAGACGACTTGATCGCCGACCCACAGGGGGTTCATGTCGGTCGCGTTCTCGTGCGGGATCTTCTCCAGCGTCTGCGCCTTGGGATCGATGATCCAGACCGGCGGTGTCGTGCCACCGCGGTGCTGGCGCCAGCCGCTCGCGCCGGTGTAGGCCTGACGGTAGGGGCGGTAGGCCAGGCGCTTGCCATCGGCCGACCAGGCACCCTCGAAAGCCACCGCCTCCATCACCTTGCGCTCAAAGCCGCCCTCCAAGGCCACCTCGAACAGCTGATTGCTGCGGTTGTTCGCCACCTCGCGCGGCGACGCAAACAGCACCCGCTTGCCATCAGGGCTCCAGCCGTTGACGACATCGGCGCCCGGATGCCAGGTCAGCCGGCGCGGCTGACCGCCTTCGATCGGCATCACATAGACATCGGTATTGCCGTCGTAATTGGCCGAGAAGGCGATCCAGCGTTCATCGGGTGAGATGGCCGGCGCAAACTCGCTGGCGGCATGGCTCGTCAGCTGGCGGGCGTTCTGGCCCTGGCGATCGGCAATCCACAGATCGCCGCCATAGACGAAGACCAGGTGATGGGCCGAGACGGCCGGTTGGCGCAGCAGCAGCGTCGAGTCGGCGGCCAGAGCCGGGCTCAGCAGCGTGCCGCCGAGGGCAATGGCAAGGGCTGCGGACAGCGTCCGCACGGCGTACTTCATGGTGTCTCCAAGGATTTCAGGCTTGAGCGGGCGTCTTGCGCCGGCCTTTCCAGGCGCCGTACAGCGCCAGCACCCCGGGCAGAAGAATCATGCCCCAGATGATTTTTTCAAGGTTATGTTGAACCCAGGGCACATTACCAAAGCAATAGCCCATCAGCGTGACGCCAAACACCCACAGCAGGCCGCCGCTGACGTCGTAGAGCGTGAACTTGCGCCGCGTCATCTGCGCCACGCCGGCCACAAAGGGTGCGAAGGTGCGCGCAAACGGCATGAAGCGCGCCAGCACAATGGTGATGCCGCCATAGCGCTCATAGAACGCATGGGCCTGATCAAAGGCCTTCTTGTTGAAGAAGCGCGAGTTCTCCCACTGGAAGACCTTGGGCCCGAAGTAGCGGCCTATCGTGTAATTGGTCTGATTGCCGGCGATCGCGGCGATGCTCAGCAGCGTCAGCGCCATCGGCAGGCTGAGCAGGCCGGTGCCGCACATCGCACCCACGATGAAGAGCAGCGAATCGCCGGGCAGAAATGGCATCACGACCAGGCCGGTCTCGACAAAGATGATGGCAAACAGCAGCGCATAGACGCCGGTGCCGTAGTTGGCGACGAACTGCTGCAGATAGCGGTCGACATGGACGATGAAGTCCAGCAAGAGGGCAAGGGTTTCCATGGCGGCGGATTATGGTGCCGAATCAGCTGGGCCCATGCCCTTGGTTAGGTGGGCCGCGTGGCGAGCAGAATGCGACGCTTGCACAAACCACACAGCCCGGCTCGCCAGCCGCTGGATCCCCGATGACTGTTTCACCCCTGCAATGGGCCGAGGCCCAAGCCGCCCGCCTTCCCTATCTGCTGTTGCGCCACGCCGAGTCGACACTGGCGCCGCTGGTCTTCATCCATGCCGGCGTCTGCGATCACCGGATGTGGCTGGAGCAGCTGAGCGCCTTTGCTGCCGAGCGCACGGTGCTGGCCTATGACCGTCGCGGCTTCGGCCGGGCGCAAACTGCCGCCCCCACCCCGCATCGCTGGGTTGACGATCTGTACGCGGTGCTGGCGGCGGCCGGCATCGAGCGCGCCATCTTCGTCGGCTGCTCGCAGGGCGGACGCATCGCCCTGGATGCGGCGTTGGAACGCCCGGCTTGCGTCGCTGGGCTGGTCTTGATCGCGCCTTCCGTCGGCGGTGCGCCGGCGCCGGCTCTGGCCGGGCGAACAGCGGCGCTGCAGGCCGCGATCGAGCGGGCCCAGGCGGGCGGTGATGTCGATGCGATCAACCAAGCCTTGGCCGCGCTCTGGCTCGACGGCCCGCTGGCCGAGACCGGGCGGGTCAGCGGCGCCGCACGCGAACTGTTCCTTGACATGGACGGCTTGATGCTGCGCCAGCCGGCAAGCGGCACCGTCATCGAGCCGGCGCTGGCCGCCTGGGACCACCTCGAGCGGGTGCAAGCCCCTTGCCTGGTGATGTGGGGCGATCTGGACCTGCCACATCTGCAGCAACGCTGCGAGGCGATGGTGCGCCGCATCCCCGGCGCCCGCCGATGCATCATGCCCGGTGTCGCCCACCTGCCCTCGTTGGAGGCGCCCGCGGCCTTCAATGCCGCGCTACGGCCCTTCCTGAACGGGGTGGACAGCGCGAACGTTGAGAGCACACGGCCCTGAGCGAGACAGCGTCGCGCCGAGAGCTGCGCAGCGCCTTCTTACAATGCGCCCATGGATTTGCCTTCTCTCGCCGCAGCCTCTGCCACCAGCCCCGCCGCCCGCCGCAGCATCCGCGAACTCCCCGATGAACTGATCAGCCAGATCGCCGCCGGCGAAGTCGTTGAGCGGCCGGCCTCGGTCGTGCGCGAGCTGGTTGACAACGCGCTGGACGCCGGCGCCACGCAAATCCAGCTCAAGCTGATGGCCGGTGGCGTGCGCGCCATCGTCGTCGAGGACGATGGCCTGGGCATCCCGGTCGAGGAACTGCCGCTGGCGCTGAAGCGCCATGCAACGAGCAAGATCCGCTCGCTGGACGAGCTGGAATCGGTTTCGACCATGGGCTTTCGCGGCGAGGCGCTGGCCGCCATCGCCTCGGTCGCCGAGATGGCCATCGCCACCCGCTGCGAGGGCGCGCCCCATGCGCATCGGCTGGAGGCCCGCAGCGGGGAGCTGAAGGTGGCAGCGCGCTCGCGCGGCACCAGCGTCGAGGTGCGCGAGCTGTTCTTCAGCACCCCGGCCCGGCGCAAATTCCTGAAGACCGATGCCACCGAGCTGGCGCATTGCCTGGAAGCCGTGCGCCGCCACGCGCTGGCGCGGCCGGACGTCGGCTTCACCGTCTGGCACGAGGGCAAGCTGGTCGAGCAATGGCGGGCCGCCAGCAGCGAGCAGCGCCTGGCCGATGTGCTGGGCGAGGAGTTCATGGCCCAGAGCCGGCCGGTGTTTGCCGAAGCCGGCCCGCTGCTGCGCATCTACGGCCGCGCCGGCCTGCCCGAGGCGGCGCGCAGCCGTTCGGACATGCAGTACGTCTACGTCAACGGCCGCTATGTGCGCGACAAGCTGATCGCCCACGGCATCCGTGCCGCCTACGAGGATGTGCTGCACGGCAACCGCCAGCCCAGCTATGTGCTGTTCATCGACATCGCGCCGGACCGCGTCGACGTCAATGTGCACCCAACCAAGATCGAGGTGCGCTTCCGCGACGGCCGCGAGATCCACCAGAAGGTGCGCTACGCGGTGCAAGACGCGCTGGCGCTGTCGCGCTCCCAGCTGGCTGCGGACGGCACGGAGACCGCGGCCGAAGCCGCAGTCGCTGCCTTGAACAGCCCCGCCGAGGTCGCCGCCTTCACCGCCGCCCTGCCCGGCCAGCGCCCGGCGCCGGGCCAGCCGCCGGCCTGGTTCGCCGCGCCCACACCGGCGGCCGGCGAACGCAACGCACCGCTGTATGCCGGCACACCGAGCTGGCGCAGCAACACCCAGGCCTCGCTGGGCCTGCAGGAAGCCGCCACCCTCTATGGCGACGGCCGCCTGCCGCCGGCAAGACCTGACCCCGTCGCTGCATCCGGGTCGCTGGCACCCGCCGCCGAAACGAGCAAGGCTGATGCTGCGCTGCCCGCCGGCGACTGGCCGCTGGGCCGCGCGATTGCGCAGATCCAAGGCGTCTACGTGCTGGCCGAGAACGCACAGGGCCTGGTGATCGTCGATATGCACGCGGCCCATGAACGGGTGGTCTACGAGCGGCTCAAGGCCAGCCTGGGCGCGGCGCAGATCGAATCACAGCCGCTGCTGATCCCGGTGACCTTTGCCGCCACCGCTGCCGAGATTGCCACCGCCGAGGCCCAGGCCGAGACCCTGTTGAAGCTGGGCCTCGATGTGGCGCCGCTGTCGGCCAAGATGCTGGCCGTGCGCGCCCGCCCGGCGGCGCTGGCCGGTGGTGATGTGATCGAGCTGGCGCGCAGCGTGCTGGCCGAGTTGGGCCAGTTCGATGCCAGCCATGCGATCGAGCGGGCCCAGCACGAGATCCTGGCCACCATGGCCTGCCACGGCGCGGTGCGCGCCAACCGCCAGCTGACGCTGGACGAGATGAATGCCTTGCTGCGCGATATGGAGCGCACCGAACGCGCCGACCAGTGCAATCACGGCCGCCCCACCTGGCGCCAGCTGACGCTGCGCGAACTCGACGCCTTGTTCCTGCGCGGCCGCTGACCCGGCTCGCCTCCATCGTTTTTCCCCCTGGCGGGCCCCGGCATGGTCCAATACCGGGAGAAACCCGCAGCTTTACCCGTCCTAGCATGGCCACCATCACACTGAAGAAAAAGAACACCAGCCCCGCCAGCAAGGACAGCAAACCCGGCGAGCGCCGGGCGCCGCTGCGCGGCAAGGGCGTCTCGCGCCCGCGCCAGACGCTGGAGCAGGCCCAGGCCGAGCGCCGCGAACGCCAGGCCGCGTTCGAGGCCCGCCAGCGCGACGAGCAAGGCGGCAGCCGCCCGCCGCGGCGCGACGATGAGCGCAGCGGCCCACGTGGCCGTAACGAGGAACAGCGCCGCGACGGCCGCCCCTATGGTGACCGCGCCACGGGCGACCGCCCCCGCGCCGACCGTCCGCAAGGCGCTGGCTTCCGTCGCGATGAGCGCGGCCCGGAGCACGCCCCGCGCCGTGGTGAAGCACCAGCGCGTGGCGACCGGGGCAACCGCGGCAACAGCAGCGACCCGCGCCAAGGCTATGAGCCGCGCGATCAACGCGATCGGCGCGAGCGCCCGACTGGCCCTGGCCGCGACCAGCGCCAGGATCAGCGCCGCGGCAGCGGGCCGCGCGAGGCCTGGGGCGGTGATCAGCGTGATCAGCGCAACAGCCGTGATCAGCAACACGCGCCGCAAGCTGATCAGCGCCGCGATCCCCGCAGCGGCCCAGGCGGCTACCGCGACGGCCGCGGCGAACAGGCTGGCCACGGCCCGAGCGAACGCCGCCGCTACGACCGTCCGGCCGGCCCCGGCGAGCAGGCGCAGGCCCCGCGGCCGCGCCGCGAATCCCGCGCCATCGAGCCCAACGCCGAGGGTGAGCGTCTGTCCAAGCGGATGAGCGAGCTGGGCATGGCCTCGCGCCGCGAGGCCGATGAGTGGATCGCCGCCGGCTGGGTCAAGGTCAATGGCAAGCTGGCCGAACTGGGCCTGCGTGTCGGGCCCGAGGTCCATATCGAGATCGACCCGGCCGCGCACAAGGAACAGGCCAAGCAAATCACCATCCTCTTGCACAAGCCGATTGGCTATGTCTCCGGCCAGGCCGAGGATGGCTATGAGCCGGCCTCGGTGCTGGTCAAGAGCGATACGCATTGGAGCGAGGATCCGTCCGGCCTGAAGTACCACCATGGCCATGGCCGCGGCCTGGCCCCGGCCGGCCGGCTGGACATCGACTCCACCGGCCTCCTGGTGCTGACGCAGGACGGCCGCGTCGCCAAGCAGCTGATCGGCGACGACTCCATCGTCGAGAAGGAATACCTGGTGCGGGTCGAATACCTCGCCGCTGCGCCGGCCGAAGGCGAGGCCAAGCCGGCGCCCATGCATCAGTTTCCGGCCGAAGCCCTGGAACGGCTCAACCATGGCCTGGAACTCGACGGCGTGCAGTTGAAGCCGGCCAAGGTCAGCTGGGCCAATGAAGACCAGCTGCGCTTTGTGCTGCGCGAAGGCCGCAAGCGCCAGATCCGCCGCATGTGCGAGCTGGTCGGGCTGAAGGTGCTGGCGCTCAAGCGGGTGCGCATCGGCCAGGTCGTGCTGGGCAAGCTGCCGGTCGGGCAGTGGCGCTATCTGTCGCCGTGGGAACGTTTCTGAGCGCTGTCCCCCGCCCGCCGTCGCCAATGTCCCGAGGCAATGACTGAGCCCACCGCCGCCCCACCCCGTTTCCGCCCGATCTGCCTGGCCGGGCCCACCGGCACCGGCAAGACCGCCTGCGCCCTGCGCGTGGCCGAGTACCTGCCGGTGGAGATCATCAGCGTCGACTCGGCGCTGGTCTACCGCGGCATGGACATCGGTACTGCCAAACCCAGCGCCGCCGAGCTGGCCCAGGTACCGCACCACCTGATCGACATCATCGATCCGCTCGAGTCCTACTCGGCGGCCGAGTTCGCGCGCAGCGCCCAGACGCTGGCCGCCGAGGTCCTGGCGCGCGGCCGGCTGCCGCTGCTGGTCGGTGGCACGATGCTGTACTTCAAGGCCTTGTTCGACGGCCTCTCGAACCTACCCCAGGCCGATGAGGCGCTGCGCGCCAGCATCGATGCGCGCGCCGCCGAGCTGGGCTGGCCGGCCCTGCATGCCGAGCTGGCCGTGCTTGACCCCGTCACCGCCGCGCGCCTGGCGCCGAACGATTCACAGCGCATCCAGCGTGCGCTGGAGGTCTGCCAGCTCAGCGGCAAACCGATGTCACAGCTGTTTGCCGAGCAGCAGCGCTCCAGCGGTGTCGACTGGCCGCTGATCTCGCTGGAGCCGCAGGACCGCGGCTGGCTGCATCAGCGCCTGAACCAGCGCTTCGAGCAGATGCTGGCCGCCGGGCTGATCGACGAGGTACGGGCCCTGCGCGCCCGTGGCGATCTGCATCTGGGGCTGCCTTCGATGCGCTGCGTCGGCTACCGCCAGACCTGGGAGGCGCTCGATGCGAACGACTTCAGCCAGCTGGCCGAGCAAGGCGCTGCGGCAACCCGGCAGCTGGCCAAGCGCCAGATCACCTGGTTGCGCTCGATGCCCCAGCGCCAGGTGATTGCCTGCGATGGCCCCGCGCCGGAGCTGCATTTGCTGGCCCTGCTGCAAAAACTGCTGGCGGCCACACCATGAGCAAAATGCCGTGAGGGAGCTGCCGCTGCTGGAGGCCCGCGCGATTGCCAAGCGCTATGGCGACACGCCGGTGTTTGCTGAGCTGTCCCTGACCCTGCAGGCGGGCGAGCTGGTCGCCCTGATCGGCGAATCGGGCAGCGGTAAATCGACGCTCTTGAACTGCCTGGCAGGCCTGGACCACATCGATGCCGGCCAGGTGCTGCTGCAGGGGCAAGACCTGGCCCTGCTCGACGAAGCCGGCCTGGCGGCCTTGCGCCGCGACAAGCTTGGTTTCGTTTTTCAGGCCTTTCATGTGCTGCCCCATCTGACGGTGCGCGACAACGTCGGCCTGCCGCTGCTGCTGCAGCGCCGCCGCGATCCGGCGCGGGTCGAGGCCATGCTGGCCGCGGTCGGCCTGGCCGCATTGGGCGAGCGCATGCCGCGCCAGCTGAGCGGCGGTCAGCTGCAGCGGGTGGCGATTGCCCGCGCGCTGGTGCACCGCCCGGCCCTGCTGCTGGCCGATGAGCCCACCGGCAATCTCGACGCCCGCCATGCCGAGCAGGTGCTGCAGCTGCTCTTGGCCCAGGTGCGCGAGCAGGGTGTGGCCTGCCTGCTGGTCACGCATTCGGAACGGGCAGCCGCTCATGCGGACCGCTGCATCCGCCTCGGCTGAGATGCGGCCCGGTCCGGCCATGCGCTCGAGCAGCCTGCCGTCGTGGCGCTGGCTGCGCCAGCTGTCCTGGCCGGCATTGCGCCATCAGGCCGGCCGGCAGCTGCTGGCCCTGCTGGCCATCGCACTTGGCGTTGCCCTGGCCTATGCGGTGCAGCTGATCAATGCCTCGGCGCTGGCCGAATTTGAATCGGCCAGCCGCGCACTCAGCGGTCGGGCCGACCTGGAACTGCAGGCCGGTCAAGGTGCGCTCAGCGAAACCCTGTTTCAGGCCTTGAGCGAGCGGGAGGACCTGCAGGCCTTGATGCCGCAGCTGAGTGCCCAGGCGCAGCTGCTGCAAGCCAAAGCGGCCGACGAAGATGCTGGCGAAGATGCTGGCGAACTGAAGCAAGCCCCATCGATGCGGGTGCTGGGCCTCGATCTGTTGCAGCTGGCGCAGATGCAGCCAGCCTTGCTGCCGCAGCCACTGGCCCATGCAGCGCAGGAGGCCAAGCCCAGCAACAACACCCTGCTGGCGGAAACGATGGCGGAACTACTGGCGGCTGACGCGATCTATCTGAACGAGGCGGCACTGCGACTGCTGGCCCCGGGCGGCGGAGCCTCAAAGGCAGCATCAGGTTCGATCCAGCTGCGCCTGCCGCGCCCCGACGGCAGCGCACAATCGCTCAGGCTGCGCGTTGCCGGCCGCATCGGCATGGCCGGTCCGCCGCTGGCGCTGATGGACATTGCGGCGTTGCAGGTCGCGCTCGCGCGCCAGGGCGCGCTGGACCAGATCAGCCTGCGACTGCAGCCCGGTATCAGCCCCGAGGCCTGGCGCCGCGAAGCGCTGGCCAGCGGGCTGCTGCCCGCCACCGTCAAGGCCAGCAGCCCCGGCGAAGAGGACAAGCTCGGTGTCAATGCCTTGACGCGCGCCTACCGCGTCAACCTCGGCGTGCTCTCGCTGATGGCGCTGCTGGTGGGTGGCTTTCTGGTCTTTGCCGTGTATTCGCTGTCGGTCGCACAGCGGCTGCCGCAGCTGGCCCTGCTGGGCGTGCTGGGCATGAATGCCCGGCAGCGCAGCGCCCTGCTGCTGGCCGAGGCCGCGCTGCTGGGGCTGCTCGGCAGCCTGATGGGTCTGGGCCTGGCCCTGCTGTTGGCAAAAGGCGCGCTCAGCGCCATGGCCAGCGGCTTTGGCGCTGCCGGCCTGCTGGGCGCCGCGCCCAAGCTGGCGCTCGACCCAGTGGTGGCCGCCGGCTTCGGCGCGCTCGGCCTGGCCACCAGCCTGCTTGCTGCTGCGCAGCCGCTCTGGGCGCTGCGCCGGCTGGCGCCGGCCCAGGTGTTGAAGGGCCTGGGCAGCGACAGCGCCCAGCGCCTGCCCGGCTGGCTGGCGCCCTTGCTGCTGGCGCTGGCTGGCCTCTTCGCGCTGCTGCCGCCCGGATGGACAGCCCTGCCCGGCCTGAACGACGTTCCGCTCGGCCCTTACCTGGCCATGCTGTGCCTGCTGCTGGGCGGCCTCATGCTGGTGCCGGCGTTGATCGCCGCGCTGCGCCGCCTGCTGCCGGCCCAGAGCCATAGCGCCCTGATGCTGCTGGTGCGCGAGCGCGCCCACGATCAGGCCGGCGAAGCGGCGCGGATGCTGGCCGGCGTGCTGGTAGCGCTGAGCCTCTCGGTGGCGATGCTGGTGATGGTCAGCAGCTTCCGTGCATCGCTGGAGCAGTGGCTGGCGCAGATGCTGCCGGCCGATCTCTATCTGCGCAGCAGCCTGCACAGCCAGACACTGGATGGCATGCCGCTGCCGCCTGCCTTGCTGCCGGCGGTGCAAAGCAGCGGCCTGGCCGCCACGCTGAGCCCGCAGCGCACGCGCCAGCTGCAGCTGCAAGGCGAGACGGTGCAGCTGCTGGCCCGCCCGCTGGACGCCGAACAAGGCCTGCCCCTGGTGGGCGAGCTGGCGCCAGCACCCGAGCCGGGCCTGCGGCCCTTCTATGTCTCCGAGGCGATGCGTGATGCGCTGCGCCTGCAGCCCGGCCAGCGGCTGAGCCTGCCACCGCTTGGCGCCAGTGGCGTGCCGCTCACGGGCTTTGTGCGCGGCGTGTGGCGTGACTATGCGCGGCAGTTCCCGGCCCTGCTGATGGCGCTGAGCGACTACCAGCGCTGGAGCGGTGACGCCATGATCAGCGAACTGGCGCTGTGGCTGCCGCCGCTGCCGCCGGGCCAGACCGAGGCCGAGCAACTGGCCACCACGCGCAAGGCACTGCAGGCGCTGGCGCGTGAGACCAGCGGCGATTCAAGCAGCGACGGTGCCGACACCATCGAGCTGGCCGCCGCCGGCGAATTGCGCCGCTTTTCGCTGACGATCTTTGACCGCAGCTTTGCGCTGACCTACTGGCTGCAGGCGGTCAGCCTGGGCGTCGGCCTGTTCGGCATCGCCGCCAGCCTGTCGGCCCAGGTGCTGGCCCGTCGACGCGAGTTTGGCCTTTTGCGCCATCTGGGCCTGACCGGCGCGCAGCTGCGCCGCATGGTTGTTGCCGAGGCGCTGCTGTTCAGCGCCGCCGGCAGCCTGCTGGGCCTGCTCCTGGGCTTGGCGATCAGCGCCGTGCTGATCTTTGTGCTGAACCCGCAGAGTTTTCACTGGAGCATGGACATGAGCCTGCCCGCCCGGCCACTCGCTGCCCTGCTGGCCAGTGTGCTGGCCGCCAGCGGCCTGACCGCCTGGTTCGCCGCCGGCGCTGCCGCCAGCGCCGACGCGGTGCGTGCCGTCAAGGAGGATTGGTGATGGCCGCATTGCCATCCCGCCGCCTCTGCCTACAGGCCTTGCTGGCCGCGGCCGGCACCGGCCTGGCGCCCGCCGCGCCGGCCTTGAGCCGTGCCGCCCTGCGCTTTCCGCGCGACCACGGCAGCCATCCCGAAACAGCCATCGAATGGTGGTACCTGACCGGCTTGCTGGGCGAAGGGTCTGCGGCGGATAGCGCGCCGCTCTACGGCTACCAGCTGACCTTCTTCCGCATTCGCCAGGCCTGGGCCGAGACGCTGGACAGCGCCTTTGCGCCGCGCCAGCTGTTGCTCGGCCATGTGGCCCTCAGCGATCTGCGCGGCCGCCGCCAGCTGCATCAGCAGCGCCTGCACCGCCAGGGCTTTGCCCATGCGCGCAGCAGCGAGGCCGATGGCGTGCTGCGCCTGGGTGACTGGCAGCTGAGGCGCAGCGATCTAGCGGGCAGCTCGACAGGCAGCCAGCTGCAGGCCCAGTTCAGCCTGCCCCAGGGGCGGCTGGCCTTGCAGCTGCAAACACCGGCCGCGCCGCTGCTGCAAGGCCTGGACGGCTGGTCGCAGAAAGGCCCGTCGCCCGAGCAGGCCAGCCGCTATTACTCGATGCCGCAGTTGCTCACCGAGGCCGAGCTGCAGCTGGACCAACGCCACCTGCGCCTGCGTGGCCGCTCCTGGCTGGACCACGAATGGAGCGATTCGCTGCTTGGCAACGCCGACAGCGCCAGCGCTGAGCGCGCAGTGGGCTGGGACTGGCTGGGCATCAATCTGTTCGATGGCAGCGCGCTGACGCTGTTCCAGCTGCGCCGCGCCGATGGCAGTCGCGTCTGGGCCGATGGCTGCCTGCGCCGCCCTGATGGTGCGGTCCAGCGCTTTGATCGGGCCAGCATCGCGATGCAGCCGCAGCGCCATTGGCAAAGCCCCAGCAGCCGTGCCCGCTATCCCGTGCACTGGCAGTTGCAGACGCCGGCCGGCAGCTGGCAGCTCGAGGCCTGGTTCGAGGCCCAGGAGATCGACGCACGCGGCTCCACCGGTTTGCTGTATTGGGAAGGCGCCGCCCGGCTCAGCGATGCCAGTGGCCGTCTACTGGGCCATGGCTATCTGGAGATGACCGGCTACGCCGGCGCGATGCAGATCGCCTGAGGACTGAATCCGGGCGCAGGCTTCAACCGAGCGCGCAATGCACGGCCGCCAGATCCCAGGCCGCGTGGCCCACGGTCTTGTAGGCCTTGGGGCCCGAAGGCAGCGCGAGGCGAGCGTCCAGCAGATCGGCCAAGCCACGCACTGACTGCCAATCGACACCGGCCTGCAGCAGATCACCGGCCTCGTGGCGGGCGCCATCGGCATCGTCGACAAAGACCTGGCGGCGGCGCAACTCCCCGCTGGGCAGTTCGGCCATCTGCGGTGTGAAGCTGCCAATGCCGACGATCAGCGTGGCGTCGGCGATGCCTTCAGGCAGCACCGGCGTCAGCGCCGTGGTGGCTGCCAGCACGCAGTCGCAGCGCTGCAGCGCATCAGGCAATGAAGCCGCCTGCAGGCCAGCCCGGGGCTGCTGGCGAACAAATGCTTCAGCCGCTGCCAGCGTGCGCCCGACCACGCGAATGCGCAGGCCCGGCCAGCGGCTCAGCAACGCCTCCAGATGGCTGGCCGCCTGCTGGCCGGTGCCGACCAGGGTCAGGTCTTGCGGGGGGCGGCCCAGCAGGGTTTCGATGCCCAGCAGGCTGACCGCGGCGGTGCGCCGCGCCGTCACCGTCGCGCCATCGAGCAAGGCCAGCGGCACGCCGGTAGCGGCGTCACTGGCCAGCACGCGGCCATGGATGGTGGGCAGACCCCGGGCTCGATTGGCCGGATTGACGCTGACCAGCTTGCAGATCGCATAGCGCTCATCGGTGCAAGGCATGGCCAGATAACTGCCGCCCTCGGGCAGCGGCAGCACACTGCGCGTGCAGCTGTGCAGCCGACCATCGCGCAGCGCCAGCATGGCCTCGGCCACGGCGGGAATCAGGCGTTCATAGGGCAGCCGTGCAGCGGTGGCCGCGGCATCCAGCAGCTGCATGCTCAGCCGCTGAACACGCTGGAGCGGCCCGGCAGCAGCCCGGCACCGGCGCGCACACAGTTGCGGCCCGAGGCCTTGGCGGCGTACAGCGCTTCGTCGGCGTCGTGGATCAGCTGATCCAAGGTCTGGTGCTCGATGCCCAGCGCCGCCACACCCACGCTGATGGACAGCGGCACCGATTTGCCATTCCAGCTGAGGTTCAGCGCCTCGACCCGCTCGCGGATGCGCTCGGCCACGTCCAGCGCGCCCAGCGGGTCGGTGTGCGGCAGAAAGACGATGAACTCCTCGCCGCCAAAGCGGGCCAGCACATCGGCCTGGCGCAGGGTCTCGCCGCTGACATCGGCGATCTGGCGCAGCACGGTATCGCCACAGAGGTGGCCAAAGCTGTCGTTGACGCGCTTGAAATGATCCACATCGATCAGCAGCAGCGCGCAGGCGGTGTCGTAACGACGCGCCCGCGCCCATTCACGGCCGACCTGCTCGAGAAAGTAGCGGCGGTTGAAGGTGCCGGTCAGCGCGTCCTGCGTGGCATGGCGCAGCATGCTCTTGCGCGCCTGTTCCAAGTGAACGACCAGGCGCAAGAAGACATAGCCGAACACCGAGGTGATGCTCAGCGCGCAGACGCTGGAGCTCACCGTGGCAATCGTCCGATTGCCCTGGCCCATCAGCGTGATCGCCAGCTGCGACATGCCTACCGCCAGCAACCAGACCGTGCCGCACAGCAGTAGCAAGGCACGCGTCATGCCCAGCTTCTGCACCCAGCGATCCAGCACCGGCAGCCAGCGTGGCTCATCGAACTGATCTGACTGCATCCCAATACCGAATCTTGTACAAGACCCGTATTGCAGCACAGGCGGAGGCTGCGGGCCGCCGAGCCCCCTAAAGCAGGGGCCGGCGACACGAAACAAAATGTCACAGCGCGGACATTCCATAACATGGCCACGCCCTCAACTTGTCACATATCAAGGCGACTAGGTCTTGGCGGCCCGACACTGGAGGCCAGAACAACGGAGACAAGCGCATGCAGCGATTCGATCGAATGGACGCCGCCATCGACGAGGTACTGGCCCGCCTGGGCGACGAGATCGTCATGGCCATCCCGCTGGGGCTGGGCAAACCCAATCCCTTCGTCAATGCGCTCTACCGCCGCATCAAGGCCGAGGGCAGCCGCCGGCTGAAGATCTTTACCGCGCTGTCACTGGAAAAGCCGGTCGGCAAGAGCGAGCTGGAGCAGCATTTCCTGGAGCCGCTGGTCGAGCGCGTGTTCGCCGACTACCCGGACCTGGACTATGTGAAGGACTCCCGCGCCGCCGCCCTGCCGCCGAACATCGAGGTTCACGAGTTCTTTCTGAAGACCGGCGACTACCTGGACAACAGCGCGGCCCAGCAGGCTTACGTGAGCACCAATTACAGCTTTGTGGTGCGCGACATGATGGCGCTGGGCGTCAACCTGATCGCCCAGGCCGTGGCGGCAAGACCTGACCCCACAGCGCCCGAGGGGCCACCGCTGCTCAGCCTCAGCTGCAATCCCGACCTGACCCTGGACCTGATCGAGAAGATGGCTGCTGCCGGCCGGCCGCTGCTGCGGGTGGCCGTGCTGAACGAGCAGCTGCCCTTCATGGGCGGCACCGCCTTGTGCCCGGCGCGCCATGTCGATCTGCTGATCGACGCCCCGGGCAGCAGCCACGCGCTGTTTGCGCCGCCGAATGCCGCCGTCGGCTGGGCCGACTATGCGATCGGCCTGCACGCAGCCAGCCTGGTACCCGATGGCGGCACGCTGCAGATCGGCATCGGCTCGCTCGGCGATGCGATTGCCCAGGCGCTGATCGTGCGCGAGCAGAACAACCCGGCCTTTCGTCACATCCTCAGCTCGCTGTGCCCCGACGGCAGCGCCGAGCGCGAACTGCAGCGCTTTGATCAAGGCCTCTACGGCTGCTCGGAAATGTTCGTCAACGGCTTCATGCGCCTGATTGACGCCGGCCTCCTGCGCCGCGAGGTGTTCGACGACCTCGGCCTGCAGCAGCTGGCCAATCTGGGCGTGCTCGGCGAGGCCCCCAATCTCAGTGCCCTGCAGGCCCTGCTGGCCAGCGGCCGCATTGCCAGCCCCCTGCACGCCGAGGATCTGCGCTTTCTGCAGCACTGTGGTCTGCTGCGGACAGAGGTGCGCCTGATCGGCGAGGAACTGCATGCCGAGGGTCAGGTCTTCAGCGCGCGGCTGGATGAGCGCAGCGCGGTGCAGGCGCTGCAGCCTCTGCTCGGCACCCGCTGGCGCGGTGGTCAGGTGATGCACGGCGGTTTTTTCCTCGGCCCGCGCGATTTCTACCAACGGCTGCGCGATCTCAGCGATGAGGAGCGCGCCCGCATCGCGATGACGCGGATCGGCTTCATCAACGAGCTGTATGGCGATGGGCTGGCCAGCGAGCAGCTGAAGCGGGCACAGCGCGTCAAGGCGCGCTTCATGAACACGACGATGCAGATGACGCTGCTGGGCGCCGCGGCCTCCGACGCGCTGGACCCGGCGCGGGTGGTGTCTGGCGTGGGCGGCCAGTACAACTTTGTTGCCATGGGCCATGCGCTGCCCGACGCCCGCTCCATCCTGATGCTGCGCGCGACTCACGACAACCACCAGGGCCTGCGCAGCAGCATCGTCTGGGACTGTGCCAACACGACGATTCCGCGCCATCTGCGCGATATCGTCATCACCGAATACGGCGTTGCCGATCTGCGTGGCCAATGCGATGCCGAAGTCATCAAGCGCCTGCTGGCCATTGCCGACTCGCGCTTCCAGGACGAGCTGCTCGCCACCGCCAAGGCCCACGGCAAGCTGGCCGCCGACTACCAGCTGCCCGAGCGCTATCGCGCCAATCTGCCGGCCACGCTGCGCGAACGGCTGCGCCCCTGGCGCAATGAAGGCCTGCTGCCCGACTTCCCCTTCGGCACCGACCTGACGGCCGATGAGCTAGTGATCGTGCGCACGCTCAAAAAGCTCAAGCACGCCAGCGCCCATCCGCTTGAACTGGTGCTGATGATCCTGAAGAGCCTCAGCGGCGAGCGCCCGGTGCCGCAGGCCTACCTCGAGCGGCTGGGGCTGGACCAGGCCAATAGCTTCAAGAAGCAGTTCATGAAGCGGCTGTTTGCGGTGAATCTGTAGGCCAGATCGGCTTTGCGAGCCGCTTGGCCGCGCTTGAAGCGTCGATGGCCGAGTGTTGCCCGGGGCTCTCCAATCGCACAGGCAAGATGGCCTGAATCGAGGCGACGCCAGCGTTGCCGGCGCTATTGCGCATCTGCAGCAGCTGCCAGGGCCGGCCTGGCTCTCCGGCATTGAGCTGATCGATGAAGCTCAGCAACTCCGCCTGGCTCTGGTATTCCACTTCCGCACGCAGCCGGGCCTCAGCAGTGATCAGCTCAAACTGAGTGAGTCGGAGGCCAGGTCGCAAGTTCGACTCCAGCGCATGCAGCACCCCTTGCAGCGGGAAAGCCGCTGAGCGCCAGAGCAGTTCGGCCTGCTTTTGGTAGGGCTTGGGCGCTAGAGCGGCGGCGCGCAGCCGCAGTCGCTCGGCATCGCTCGCTTGCTCGGTGGCGCGTTGGTCGGCTTGCTGCGTGCGCAGTTTCTGCAAGGCCCGGTAGTCCCGCCAGCCCAATGCGCTGAGCAGCAGCGTGAGTGCCAAGACCAGCACCAGCAGGCCGCAGAGCAGGCGTTGTGGCCACGGCGATGGCGGCACAAAGCTCATATTTAACGAGTGCATCAGCGCTCCATGCTCACGAACGAGCTCAGGGCCAGGCCTGTCGGCAGCCCGCTGACATCGCTGCCGGAACGGTTGGCCCGAAGCACCAGCAGTGGCGCCACCCGATCGGGCGCGAGCGATGACGAGAATTGCATGCGTCTGTACCCAGCCTTGGCGGACTCTATGTCGTATGAAGGTGCCAGGGTGCTGACCTGCTCAAACTGACCACCACGGCCTCGCAGCACCGTCAATGCATCGCAGTCCTGCACCCCAATGCACTGCAGCTCAGGCCTAATTTTGAGCAGACAATTCAAGGCGTTCATCCACCAAGGCGCCAGCATCTGCAGCGGCAGACCTGCAAGTTGCTGCAAGATCGCATCCAATACCCGCTTTTCAAGGGCCATGCCGATTTGAGCCAGCGTAGAGGCCGGCTTCACCATTCGGAGCTCGAGCTCACCATCGAGCGCACAACCCTGCCTGGCGATGGCAAGCGCGGCGCGCCGCCGTTCAGCCCCATCCTTCAGCTCCGGCATGGCTGGCAGCAGAAAAGGTCGGCAAAGTCCGCCACTGAGCCAGACGCGAAGCGCAGCCTTGGGCTTGATCTGCTCGGCCAGCGATGCAACGCCAACGAGCGCGTCGTCGAATCCCGCATGTGACCGCGCCTGGAGCACGTCTGCCCCCTGCGCAAGCAAGGTCGCCCGCGTTCCGATGTAGAGGTCTGAAACCTCAGAGCCAGCCAACCACACGCTTGATCTCCTCTGCACTG
This sequence comes from Roseateles aquae, assembly GCF_032337115.1. Taxonomy (NCBI): domain Bacteria; kingdom Pseudomonadati; phylum Pseudomonadota; class Betaproteobacteria; order Burkholderiales; family Sphaerotilaceae; genus Roseateles; species Roseateles aquae. Next base: position 9,851 of record NZ_JAVXZY010000001.1, on the reverse strand, counting down.
CTGATGCCGCCAATCACGAGGCGCGCGGCCTGCGTCGAAAGACTGCTTGTCCCTTGCCTTGCGATGTGCTCGCGCAATGCGGACACCGGCTGCATGCCAATCACCAGGTCCCGAAAGCCGTCGTCGATCAGATGAACTTCGGCGATGACCAAACGCCCGCGATAGCCAGTGCCATTGCATTGATCGCAGCCCTGCGCGTCCGGCACCGACTGCGCATGAAAACCAAGGCCGGACAGCCAACGTGACTCGCGGTCTGTCGGAACTCGTGCCGACACGCAGTGCGAGCACAGCCGGCGAACCAGGCGTTGCACCACCACGCCATTGAGAGATGCCATGAAGCCGAACATATCGAGCCCGAAGTGGCGGAAACGCCCGGTCACGTCATAGATGCTGTTGGCATGGACAGTGGTGAAGACCTGGTGCCCGGTCAGCGCCGACTGCACCGCGATCTCCGCCGTTTCGGCGTCGCGAATCTCGCCGACCAGAATGCGGTCTGGATCGTGCCGCAGGATGGAGCGCAGTCCTTTGGCAAAGGTCAGCCCCTTACGTTCATTGACCGGGATCTGCAGCACACCGGGCAGCTCGTATTCGACCGGATCCTCGATGGTGATGATCTTCTCGATGCCGGTGTTGATCTCAGCCAGGGTGGCATAGACGGTGGTGGTCTTGCCGCTGCCCGTCGGCCCCGTGACCAGCAGCATGCCATGCGGTAGTTCGGCCAGCTCACGGATCCGCATGGCGCTGTCGGCATCAAAACCCAACAGATCCAGGCTCACCGCAGCGGCCCGGCCGCGCAACTGCGCCTTGTCGAGCAGGCGCAGCACGGCATCCTCGCCAAACACGCTGGGCATGATGGATACGCGCAGATCGATCGGCCCCTCGGGCATCTGGAAGCGGAAGCGTCCATCCTGTGGCATGCGCGTCTCGGTGATGTCGAGCTGCGCCATAACCTTGATCCGCGAAATCACCTCCGCGGCACGCTGGTTGTCGTCCAACTGTGCGAACGGGCGCATCACACCGTCCTGTCGAAGCTTCACGACCACCCCTGTGCGGCCGCATTCGAAGTGGATGTCGCTGGCACCGCCGCGGAAGCCGGCGTCGATGGCTGCATCGACGAACTCGACCACCGGCCCGGTCGCATCCCGCCTTGCAGCCGGCGCCTGATTGCCGGCGGGCACCGCCAGCCACTGCTGCAGTTGCGCGGTCGTTGCGGCCAGTAGCTCGGGAACCTCCCCCAAGGCCGTTGTCGCCTGGCGCAGCACCCGCTCGTCCCAGGGGTCGGCCATGGCCAGACGCCAGCGTGACGCGCCCGCATCGCGCAGCGGCACGCATTGCCAGCTGCGGCACTGCTCCAGCGGCAGGCGGCTGAAATCGGCACTCGAGGCGGCAGCCGTCTGCAGCACGGCCACACCTGCCTCGTTCTGAAGGCGCAGCAGCAGGGCCTGAGGGTCGTCGCTGACACGTAGCAAGGCATCCAGAACCGTACCCGCGCCCGCTTGTTGCTGGCGCCGTGCCACTTGGACTTGTTCGATCAAGCTTGTCGTCACAGGCTGGCTTTCATCAGGAAACACTGGTCGCCACATCAAAGATGGGCATGTACATCATCACCACCAGCCCGCCGACCAACAGCGCCACCAGCAATAGCAGCACCGGCTCCACAAGGCGAGTGGTCCGCTCTATGAAGGTCGAGAAGTTTTGCGCGTGCCGCTCGGCAATGGTCTGCAGGATGCGGTCGAAATTGCCGGTGCGTTCACCAACCGCGAGCAGGCGCCGCGTGACAAGGTCGGTCAGGCCGGCCTCGCCGAGCGCCGCCGAAACGCGCTGCCCCTGCATCAGCGCCATCTCGGCCTGCAGCATGCGTTCGCGAAGCCCGGCGCCAAGCTCCAGCCCGGCGCACAAACGCAAGGCCTCGTCCAAGGCATAGCCACCACGGTACATCAGCGTCAGCGAATGGAAAAGTTTGGCCAGCAGGAATTCATCCCACTGCCGCCGCAGCGGGCCAATGCTCAGCAGCGCTGCACGCAGCATGTCTTGCAGGCGGCCGCTGCGCCAGGCCCAGGCCATGCCTAGCAACAGCAGTGCAAGCGCCAGCAGCACCCAGCGAAGCCTGCCCTGCAGCAGCTGACTCAGCCCCAGCAGCATCGAGGTCACGGTGCTGCGCTGGCCGTGCAGGCCGTTGTAGATCTGCGAGAAGCGAGGCACGACGAAAAGCAGCAAGAACAGGCTGATCAGCGTACCCAGGCCCACCACCAAGGCGGGATAGATGGACGCGCTGATCAGCTGCTTGCGCAGGCGCTCGAGCATCTCGTGATAGCCCAGGTAGTCGTTGAGCGCGTCGACCAGATTGCTGGTCCGCTCGCTGGCACGCACGCCAGCGATCAGCACAGCAGGAAAACTGCCGGTTGATTGCATGGCCTGCGACAGCGACTGCCCCTCTCGCAGTCGGGCAAGCAAGTGCTCATGCCATTGGGCCCGCGTCTGTCCCACCATTGCAGCCATCATCTGAGTGTTCAAGGTCTCCACAGCCTCAACCACGGTCATGCCCGCCATCAGCAAGGTACGCAGCTCCCTGGCCCACCACGCCACATCGAGCCGCCCTCGAGGCAAGCGCGTGCTGCGCTGCTTCACCGCTTCGGCCGAGAGCAGCACCTCTGGTCCAGCGGCAAAGCGCGCTTCGAGCTCGGCCTTGGACGCAGCATCGACACGCGCTTCTCGCACCTCGGCGCTGCGCGGGTCAAAGAGGCGAATCAGGAAGTCCATCGGCGATGCTGAGCCTGGTGCAGAAGGTTTCAGGGCGCGCTGATGTCGGCGTCATCGCCCGTGCCACCCAGAGCACGATCCTTGCCCAGGCTGACGAGGTCAAAGTCGCGCCCATTGCTGCCCGGTTGCCGGTACTGATAGGGCGTGCCCCAGGGATCCAGGGGCACGACACCTTTCAGGTAGGGGCCGCGCCAGCGTCCGTCGTTGGCGGGAGCAACGGTGAGCGCTTGCAGGCCCTCACCCGCAGTCGGATAGCGCCCCATATCAATCCGAAAGCCCTGCAGGGCCTTGTCCAGTGCATCGATCTGCGCTCGCGCCGTCGTGACCTCGGAACGTGACAACTGGCCGACGAAACGCGGTGCGACGATGCCTGTCAGCATCCCGATGATCAGAATCACCACCAGCAACTCCAGCAAGGTGAAACCGCGACGGTACCGATCGCGCCAGCCCATCATCTTCTTCATTGCCTCAACTCCTCCGGGCCAAATTTCCAGTCACTGTAATGATCGGCCACTGGCAGTCGCGCCATGCCAAGCTCGATCGTCTGCCGCTGCAGCGGCCGCTCCGCCCCTTGGCTGTAGACAGCTCTGATTCGTCCGGCGGCATCAAGCACCGTCCCCCAGGGGCGGCTGGGCATCATCGGGTCTGGATAGAGCCGACGCATATGTCGTGTCAGTCCGATGAAGCGGCGATCATCAAGCAGATCCTCCAGCCTGGCGGGGTACTCCTTGGCCAGGCCAGGCGAGCCATCACGGTAGGCTTCAATGGCGGCGGCATACAGACCTCCAACACGCAGCAACTCAGCCTCCTGCTCGCGCTGCGTCTGCTGCGCCCACAGCGGCCCCACGGCGGCCATGCCAAGCCCCATCAGCGCCACCAGCAGCAGCATGAAGACCAGGCTAAAGCCGGCCTGTGATGATCCACGATGCCCGTCGCGATATCGTTCACCACTGCGCATAGGCGGTCCCGTCGCTGCCCCTGCCGGGGGCACCACTGCGCACATCGCGGATCCCGGTACCGGCCTGCAAGCCGCTTGCCACATCCGTTCTGGCCTGTGCCTGAATCAAGACCCAGCTGTCGGCACGCCCGGTGATCGGGTCGATCGGCAGGGCCCGCAAATAGTGCTGCACTACCAGTTCGTCCAGAGCCTTGGGATAGCGCCCCTGATCGGCATGAAACTGATCGATCGCCAGGCGCAGGGCCTGCAGGTCATGGCGCAGGGCCACATCGCGCGCATGGTCCAGGTGCTGGATGTAGCGCGGCGCAGCGACTGAAAGCAGCAAGCCGATGGCAGCGAGCACCACCAGCAACTCGATGATGGTGAAGCCCCACCGCGATCTCGAAAGCCTTTTCACGCTGACCTCACCATTGGCTCAAGGGAATGCCGTTGAGCCCCGTCCCTGTGGCCCGCGAATACACGTCGTAGACCTCGTTGCCAGCTTGCGGCTTGTCCGCGTCCGAGGCATAGCTCCTCAGGCCCCAGGTCTGCTCAGCCGGCAGACCAGGCTCGGCGAAGGGATCTCGTGGCACCCTGCGCAAAAAGCGCCGCAGCTCACCTTGATGCGAAGCGCGTTGATCTTCATGTGCCTCGGTCAATTCCTTCAGGCTGGCGGGATAGGGCGGCCCCTTGCGTGCTTGAACAATCACGCCCTGCTCGCAGGCCTGCCTGTAGCCATCGATGGCATCGCGGATCTCCCACAGGGCACGACGCAACTCGCGTTCACGTTCGCGTTGCACCGTCATTTCCGCCAGTGGCATGGCCAGCCCCGCCAACAAGCCCATCACGGCCAGCACAACCAACAGCTCCACCAGCGTGTAGCCGCGAAATCGACGACTTGACGCGCGCATACACGCCACCGGTCAGCGCACTTGCAGCGTCAGCGCTGCGGGCAGTTGCGGGGCAAGCTCGGTGGCACGCAGCAACAGCGGTCTAGCCGCATCCAGGCGCAGCTCCGCCGCACCGGCGGCCAAAGCCTTGAAGCGCAGGCGCAGCGCCGTGCCCTTGCCCGCCATGCCGGTGGCGCTGTTGCGCATCACACCGAATCGTAAATGCCCATCCTTGCCCTCACCGCCGGCGCGAGACACGCTGGTCGCTGCACCGTCCTGCTTGTAGAACTCGCCCTCCGTCGCTTCCAAGAGCTGCAACTTGTCCGGCGCAAAACTCAGCTCCAGCATTGCACCACGGAGGCTCTCATTGCCATCCTGCAGAAGCTGAACGTCGAACACTTCGCCTTGGCGGATTTCTGTGGGCGCAATCCAGCGGTACTGCAGAGTACTGACTGCACTTGCAGCGCCTGCTTCAGCGGCGAGTGGCTGGGCCGCCATGGGGGCGGGCGCCAAGGCAGTCGCACTCTCAGGCGCAGTGGCCCGCTGCCCGCCAAGCCCACCAATCGGGCGCATCCTGGGCATCTGGTCCGTGCCCACCCACAACTCGGTCTCACTGGCATCAGGCTGGCGGATATTGCGCAGTACATGGGGCGTGATGGCCAGTACCAGTTCGGTGCGCTTGGTCGTGTCGGTCGTGTTGGAGAAGAGGCGCCCCAGAGCCGGCAAGTCGCCCAAGCCCGGCACCCGTGTGGCACTGCTGCCCTCATCCTTGCTGATCAGGCCGGCCAGCAGCTGGGTTTCGTTGTCACGCAGGCGCAGCAGCGTGCTGGCATTGCGGGTGCCGATCTGATAGGCCAAGGTACCGGACTGGGTCTTGGTGGCCGTGCCCAAGGTGCTGACTTCGAGCGCAATGCGCATGGCCACCTCATCATTGGCATAGACCGTTGGCTCCACCTCGAGCTTCAGACCAACGTCGATATAGCTGACGGTATCGGCCACAAAGCCGGCTTGGCCCGTGGTGGCCGAGACGACCGGGATCTTGTCCCCGATCATGATCTTGGCCTTCTCCTTGCTGCGCGCTCGAATCTTCGGGTTGGCCAGGGTCGTGAAGTCACCCACCTCACGGCGAAGGTGCACAGTCGCACTGCCCACGCCCAGCGTGATGCGATCACGCGTCAGGTCGCGCACATTGCCCAGCGTCAGATTGGCCTGCCCGGCCGGTGGCAGTGCGGTCAGGCTGAAAGCATTGGGCAGGGCCACGCCCAGCTCGGACAGCCGGTTGCTGCTGACCTCCAGCACTTCGACATCGAGCAGCACCTCGGGTTCACCGGCGTCGTACAGCGCAATCAAGCGTTCGGCCAGCTGGATGTTCTCAGGCGACTCGCGCAGCGCCACCATATTGGTTCGTTCGTCGACAAAGGGGTCGCGAATCTTCAGCATGGCCTTCAGAAAGGCGGCGGCGCCTTTTGCATCGGCACTGGCGATGTAGAACACCCGCAGCACCTGCTCCTGGTATTCGCGCTGCTTGTCCGGCGTGTTGGGATAGACCAGCACCGTCTTGTCGTCGATCACCTTCTTGGCGAGCTGGTTGGTGCCAATGATCAGGTCCAAGGCGTCTTCAACTCGCGCGCCGCGCAGAAAAACGGTGACCCGGGCATCGGGGCGAATGTCCTTGTCGAGAATGAAGTTGATGCCGCTGTTGCGCGTCACCACATCGAGCACCGTGCGCAGGCTGGCGTCACGGAAGTCCAGCGAGATCGGTCGCGACTCTGCCAGGCCGCCCAGCTGTTGACGCAGTTGCTGCTGACGCGACTCGCCCTCGATGCGGTGTTGCAGTGCCAACAAGCCGGCGTGCCGGCTGTTGTCCTTCAAGGCGCTGGCAATGGTGCGCAGCGCCTGCTCAGGCTGCTTACGCGCCAGCTGGGCCTGAGCCTCGTCCAAGGCCTGGGACTGGCGCCGCTCAACAAGCAGGCCGGCAAGCAGGCTGCGCACCCGCGCATTGCCGGGGTCCAGCGCATCGGCACGCTCCAGCGTGCGCTGAGCTTCGTCCAATTGCTTGGCCTGCAACTGGGCCTCGGCCTGGCTCAGCAGCTTCAAAGCCACCTCGGTGCGAGCCTGCACCAGACCGCTGCGCAGCGCCACACTCTCGGGATGCTGACGCAGGCCTTCTTCCAGGCCACGCAGGCCATGCTCGTAGGCACCAGCGGCCAAGGCCTGCTGCGACTCGTTGCGGATTCGCTGCTCAGCGCAGCCACCCAATGCCGCTGCGCAAAGCAATGCGATCAGCACATGGCGCTGTGCGACAGGCCGCCGCCCGCCCGTCCATGCAATCCCTGCTCTCCCGCCATCTGCCAGCGGCAAGAAGGCCTTTCCCTCGAAATGCTGCATATCGTTCTTTTGCTCGTGAGAGGTGGGCGCAAGACCCAGGCCTCAAGGTGCTGGCTGCGATTCTGCCGAAGGGATCGCCAGATTCAATCGGGTTCCTGCCGGGGGGTAGCGCAGCACCACCGTCTCGGCCTTGATCGCTTCGACGACAAAGCCCTCGTCTAACTGTGTACCGGCGGTGATGGCGAATTCCTTGTTGTCGCCATGACGGCTCAGATAGACCATGGGCTCGCCATTGGGGGCCACGAAGCGCCCCAGGAAGCGGTAGTTCAGCATCGGTGTCTGCGGCGCGGCCGGCGCTGGTACGGCGGCTTGCACAGGCGTGAGCTTGGGCGGCGGAGGCTGCACGCCTAGGAAGAGATCCGCTTCGGCAGCTTCCAATGTTTGCCGTGGCAGTTCCGCCGGCAGCGTCAGCGCGGCCGTAACCGAAGTGGGAGGCACGTTCAAGCCGGCGCCCGCTTCAGGCGAGGCCAGGCTTACTCCCCGCGGCTCCACAAGCGGGGACTGCTCGTCGTTCGCGGGCAGCAGCAGGGACAACAGCGTCAGGCACACGCTGCCACCCAGCAGCCAGCGCATCCACGGTCGCAGGCCCGCAATACTCGCTTTTGGCGTCACGCTCACGGCCTGTTGCCAGCAAGTGCAGCTGGGTCTGCGACGCCCGCCAGACTGGCGCTTCGATCCATGCGCCACGCAGCGCCGCCCGGCCCCGCGATCAGCACCAGATCCAGTTCCGCCACCATCGTGCCGCTCAGCCCGTCGCGCCTTTGCATCCGCAAGCCACGCAGCACCAAATGTCGCGGATGCCGTGCCAGCATGTCAGCCAGCATCCGCTTCAGGTCCGCATAGCTGCCAGCAACACTGGCATGCATGCAGGCCACTTCGATCGACGCCGCCAGGTCTTGACAGGCGTCCGGCAGTACAGCCACTGCTTCCAGCACCAGGCGTGCCACAGCCACCCGTTCGCGCAGGTCAGTGATGAAGGCCTCGGGCGTTGGGGCGTGACCGGACTTCTCGACGAAATCCTGTTCCCGCACTGGATTCGCCAGAGCTGCAGGACTAGCCTGCCCGGCATTGACTATGGCCTCTGACGCCTGTGCCGCGACCAGCGTGTGGCGGACATAGGCGAACAGCGCTGCGGCCAGAGCGAGCGGTATCAGGGCCAACAAAAGTACCCGTGGTGAGGGAAGAACGGTCAATGGGCGCACGAGTCAAGCTTGGGTTCAAAGGGTTTGACGCGAGCGGCGCGTCTTGCGCGGATACTAGTGGCTATGCATGGTGAAGGCTGCGAGGACTTCAAATTTAAGGCCTGACCCCATTGCCCCGGTGACCCCATTGCCCCCCTGGCTGCCCTACCTGGCTCAGCGATCCCCAGGATCTTCGCCGCCGCCGTCGCGCTCTGTCCGCCCTTGACCGGTCGCACCACCTCGAGTTTGAACTCCAGCGTGTCCCGCACCCACGTTGCCTTTTTCACATCCGTTCTCCCTGCCTGCATTCAACCACTCAGGAAGTGATCCGGCTTTCAGGGGCAAGGTCAACCGCAACAGTTTGAGCAAAAGCGCAACTCCATATCCGCTGACCGCCCCGAGGGCAATAAAAAGCTTCGCGTCTAGCCAGTTGTGACCGCCTGGCCATGCATTCAGCGCAATCAGTCCCACGCCGATGCCAATGCCCACCAGCACAACATCGAACGCGACTGACGGACGCTTCGCGCCGTCCTTCAACTGGTCCAAAATCAGGATCCTTCCTTCTTCGGCGGAGCGCAAATCGCTTTGCAGCCCACCTGAGTGCCGGCTGACTTCCCCGCCCATTCGAGCAGCTTTCTACCAAGGCCAGTTGGCAATGGACCACCTGGCCCGAGCCAACCGCACGTTGTCTCGCAGAGGCTGACGTCGATCTGGCCTTGTGTCCGGTTCTCGGATGGCGCCGGCCGCACGCCAGCCGCGCACTCGGCAGTCACACATTGATTCCTGCCATATGAATACTCGCCAGACCGACTCTGTGGAGGAACATGACACGACGCGTCACCCGCACCGTTGCAGACTGTTCCATCTGCGTAAGTGTATTCTTCGTAGCCAGCTCTCTGATGTGCGAGCCGGCGCCCCTGTTTGGTACCGTCGTGCTGGTGAAGCAATTCATTAAAGAGATACCCAAACGCCCCGGTCACCGCCCCATTACTAAACCGCCCTCCTCCAAGCACGGCGCCAGTACCACCGACCACGGCGCTGATGATAGTGCCCTCGACCTTGGCACTCAAATCAGTTCCTGCCCTCGCCGACAAGCCCTTCATATAGCTCGTGGAACTCACAGCCTTGCTGAACGCGGCGCTCAAGGCCCCGGCCCCGCACTCGCCGCCGCCAGCCATGCTCGTCACGCAGCCGACCACGCCATGCAGTGCAACCGATGCCGGTGTGCTCCATTCGACAGCACCCTTGCCGCCCGCACTCAGGAAATCGCCACCGCTGATCAGATTGCCGGCCATATTGAACATGCCTGCACTGAAGGCCCCCTGCAACCCTCCCTGCAAACTGCCACCGCTGGCAATGGCGCCTGAGATAAAGCCTGCTGTCGCCGCGTTTGCAACACCAGCCCCAGTGAAGCCCGTGAACGGCCCGCCTGCGCCGCCCAGCGCGATGGACCATGCCAAGCCGATGAACGGCCTGAGCTCTGGAACTTCATGGGCCACATAGGCCGATGTGACCGCCAAGAACACGAACAGCGCGTCATCGATACCGAAGAAATACCCACTCGGATCCGTGCACCCCATCGGGTTGTTGTAGCAATACCCGTAGCGGTTGTAGTTCTGCAGATTGAATGGGTCCTGCAGCATCGGGTCGGCCTGCAGGAACACGCCCAGGCGCGGGTCGAACAGCCGGCCGTTC